>CALRRI020000012.1:0-120573 GCA_943370475.1 Hydrogenophaga intermedia | reverse complement strand
ACCGATTGCGCACACGTCCCTCGACTTCGCTCGGGACAAACGGGGCTGGGTTGGATCCGGGGCAAACCAAGATAGTCGTCTCCGACATCATGGCCGTCCGCCAGACCGCGCCGCACATGGTCACCAGCTTTGCCGAACACGCCCGCGCGTTTGTCGAGGTGCAGAACGGCTGCGACCATCGCTGCACCTTCTGCATCATCCCCTATGGCCGCGGCAACAGCCGTTCGGTCCCCGCAGGCGCGGTGGTCGATGCGGTGCGCGCCTTGGTCGAACGCGGCTATGCCGAGGTGGTGCTGACCGGGGTAGACGTCACCAGCTATGGCCCCGACCTGCCCGGATCACCGAGCCTCGGCATGCTGGTCGAGCGCATCCTCAAATTCGCACCGGCGCTGCAACGCCTGCGCCTCTCCTCGCTCGACGGGGTGGAGGTGGACGACCGGTTGTTCGACCTGATCACCAGCGAACCCCGCATCATGCCGCATGTCCACCTGTCGCTGCAGTCGGGCGACGACATGATCCTCAAGCGCATGAAGCGTCGCCACAGCCGCGCGCAGGCGATTGCGATGGTCGAGCGGCTGAAGGCGAAGCGCCCAGAGATCGCGATCGGTGCAGACCTGATTGCGGGCTTTCCCACCGAAGACGAGGCGATGCACGCGGCAAACCTGTCGATCCTCGATGCCTGCGATGTTGTCCACGGCCACATCTTCCCGTTCTCGCCCCGCACCGGCACGCCTGCTGCAAGGATGCCGCAGCTCGACCGCGCCTTGGTCAAGGCGCGTGCCGCCGAGATGCGGCATGCGGCCCAGGCACGCGCGGCGCGTTGGCGGCAGGGCCTCATGGGCACCCATCAAAACCTTCTGGTCGAGCGCGACGGGCGCACCGGCCATGGCGAAAACTTTGTGCGCATCGCTTTGCCAGAGGCACATCCTTCCCATATCGGAAAGATCGTGCCAGTGACCATCACGGGGCAGGATGGCGATACGCTGACAGCGGAGACAAGAATATGAGCGAGGGCAGCTGGAGCGAGCGCCTGCTGGGCGGCTTTCGCAAGACGTCGGACAAGCTGACCCAGAATCTCACTGGGCTGGTCACCAAGTCGCGGCTTGACGAGGATCAGCTAGACGAGATCGAGGAGGCCTTGATCGTCAGCGATCTGGGGCCACAGATGGCGGGCAAGGTGCGCAATCGCCTGTCCGAAGGCCGGTTCGAGCGCGGGCTCGATGATGAAGGCCTGCGCGAGATCGTTGGCGAGGAAATCGCCAAGTCACTACGCACCGTGGCCGAGCCGCTCGACATCATCGCCTTCCCGCGCCCGCAGGTGATCCTGGTGATCGGCGTCAACGGATCGGGCAAGACCACCACCATCGCCAAGCTCGCGCACCTGTTCCAGGAACAGGATTATGGCGTGATGCTGGCGGCGGGCGATACCTTCCGCGCGGCGGCGATCGGCCAGCTCAAGATCTGGGCGGACAGGCTGGGCATCCCCATCGTCAGCGGCAAGGAAGGCGGCGATGCTGCGGGCATCGTGTTCGATGCGGTCAAGCAGGCGACCGCCACCGGCATCGACGTGCTGATCGTCGATACCGCAGGCCGGTTGCAGAACAAGCGCGAGCTGATGGACGAACTCGCCAAGATCCGCCGTGTTCTGGGCCGTCTCAACCCTGAAGCGCCGCACGATGTCGTGCTGGTGCTCGATGCGACCAACGGACAGAACGCCCTGTCGCAGATCGAAACCTTCAAGGAGGTCGCGGGCGTTACAGGTCTTGTGATGACCAAGCTCGATGGCACCGCGCGCGGCGGCATATTGGTGGCGGCGGCCGAGAAATTCGGCCTGCCGATCCACGCGATTGGTGTGGGCGAGACCATCGACGACCTCAGGCCCTTTGACCCTGAATATCTGGCGCATGTAATCGCCGGAGGAGCGAAATGAGCGAAGAACTGCCCAATGCGACCGAGGTGGTAGCGCCGAAGAAATCGGAAGGCAGCCTGCTCCCGCTGCTGCTCGATTTCGGCCCGCTGCTGATCTTCTTCGCGGTGTTCAAGCTGACCCAGAGCGACGGCGCCGCACTCGCCTCCACCCGCGCCGCGATCAACGGCACATTGGCGTTCATGGCTGCGATCCTCGTCGCGGTGGCGGTCTCGAAATGGAAGCTCGGCCGCGTCTCGCCGATGCTGTGGCTGTCGGCAGTGCTCGTCGTCGGCTTCGGGGCGCTGACCGTCTATTTCAACGACGAGAGCTTCATCCAGATCAAGCCGACGATCATCTACACCGCCTTTGCCGTGCTGCTGCTTGGCGGCTGGATGACCGGCCGCCCGCTGCTGCGCTATCTGCTGCAGGCCGCGTATGACGGGCTCGACGACACCGGCTGGCTCAAGCTGTCGCGCAACTGGGGGCTGTTCTTCGCCGCCATGGCGCTGATCAACGAAGGCCTGCGCTACAGCCTCGACTTCGAAACCTGGCTGACGGTCAAGGTCTGGGGCGTCACCGCTCTGTCATTCCTCTTCGCGATGAGCCAGATCCCGATGCTGATGAAGCATGGCCTGGCGATCGAGGGAGCAAAGGGGGAGTAGCACCTCCCTCACCAGTCAAGATCGAGGCTGGGGCTGCACCCTCAAACAGTATCCGTTGAGCCGCAGGTTAACGCCCGCCAGAGGGTCTGCTTTCGCAACAGGCTGGTGAAGATCATTTTTTCGCAGACCACTTGCCTGCACTGATTTACCGTTGCAATACACTACCATAACATCGGGAGTGTGCGATATGCGTCTGGTTGCGTGGATTTTCTCAACAGCCTGCGCGCTCGCTGCGCTCCCTGCATTGGCGCAGACCCCCGCAGTCGATCCGCCATCCTATCGCGGGCAGCAGGCAGGCCCGCTGACCCAGGTGCTGACGCTCGGCAATCCGCACCTGAGCCAATTGCCCGGAAAGGTGGAGCCGGCGATGATGGTGCCGCTACTCGACAGGCTGGCAGCGTTCAAGCCCGATATCATCACGCACGAAGGCATTTCGGGCGAGCAATGCGATGTGCTCAAGCGCTATGAGACGCGCTATCCGGACATGTACAAGGATTACTGTCGCAGCACCGATGCGGCGCAAGCCGCGACAGGGCTCGATATCCCGGCGGCGATGGCGGCGGTGGAGGCCACCCTGGCGCAATGGCCAGCGGAACCGAGCGCGGCACAGCGACGGCAGCTTGCAGCCACTTTCCTGGCCGCCGGCGACGAGCCATCGGCCCAGGTGCAATGGCAGCGGCTTCCTCCGGCCGAGCGCCGGTCGGGCGATGGCCTGAATGAGGCTCTGGTCACTGTCTTGAAACGAGAGGGCGCAAAGCCGAACGAAACCATCGAGGTGGGCGTGGCGCTAGCCGTGCGGCTGGGGCTGGATCGTCTGTATGCGGTGGACGATCACACAGCCGACAGCATCCAGGCGCTGGCAGGTGCAGGATTTGGCGATGCGATCCAGGCGGTCTGGTCGAAGATCGATTTTCCAGAGGCCAAGGAATATGGCGCTCGCAGCAATGCGCTCGCCAATGGCAACGATATGCTGTCGTTCTACCGGTTCATCAATCGCCCGTCGGTGCAGCGGGCTTTCATCGAGGGCGATCACATCGCCGCGATGAAGGCGCCGTCTGATCAACTTTACGGGCGTCAGTATCTGGCGTGGTGGGAGACCCGCAATCTGCGCATGGTCGCCAATATTCGCGCGGCGTTTGGCAACCGGCCCGGCGCGAAGGTGCTCAACATCGTGGGCGCATCGCACAAGGCGTATTACGATACGTATCTGGGCCTGATGAGCGATGTGACGCTGGTCGATGCGCAGGCCGTATTAGGCAGCGAACAGCCGGTGGCAAAATGAACTGATCGTTCGGTCGATATCTATCCAGGCGATATCGCCCCGCCCTCCAGCTTTCGCCGGAGAGCGGGGTGCAACATCAGACGAAGCTCAGCCTTCCTGATCGGCGCGCTCGGTGCCCTTGCCGTCGAGGTTCTGCGCGACGAATTCCCAGTTGATCGCCTTGTCGAGCACGGTCGACAGGTAATCCGGGCGCGCGTTGCGATAGTCGATGTAATAGGCGTGCTCCCACACATCGAGCGTCAGCAGCGGCTTCATGCCTTCATGTGCGACCGGCGAGTCCGCGTCGTGCAGCGAGGTGATTTCCAGCTTGTCGCCGTTGAGCACCAGCCACGCCCAGCCGCTGCCGAAATGGCCGACGGCCTCTGCCTTCAGCTTGTCCTTCATGTCGGCGACCGAACCGAAATCGGCATTGATGCGCTCTTCGAGCGAGCCGGGGATGGTCTGCGCTTCGGGGCTGAGGCAATGCCAGAAGAAGGTGTGGTTCCAGATCTGCGCGGCGTTGTTGAACAGGCCCTTGTTGCCCTTGTCCTTGGCGGCGACGATGACCTTGGAGAGGCTCGCGCCTTCCAGATCGGTACCCTTCACCATGTCGTTCGCCTTGCCGACATAGGCATTGTGATGCTTGCCATGATGATAGTCGAAGGTTTCAGCCGACATCACGTCGCCGAACGCGGTCTTTTCATAGGGGAGCGGGGGAAGGACGAAAGCCATGGGTCATCTCCTGTTTGGGAACGGTTGAACTGTTGCCGCAACGCATATGGGCAATTGCCATTGCGGGTAAAGGGCCAAAGCGTAAGGGGTTGCAGCAATTACGGGGCGTGGCTCAATCGGTTGCGATGCGCCACGGCGGATAGCGCCGGTTCTCGCCGCTGAAATACAGGCACAGCACATTGCCCGCCGGATCGCAGAGCCGCGCCTCGCGCCAGCCCCAGCTTTCATCTTGCGGCATCTGGTCGAAGGCGAACCCTTCCGATGCCAGCGCCGAAACGCGGGCGTCGAGATCGGCGCATTCGAGATAGGTCACTGCCCCGCCCGCATCCTCGCCGACATGGATCGAGAGCGTCGCGCCATTGTCCGCCTCGAACCTGGCATAATAATTGGTCGGGCTGTCGACGATCTGGCGCAGGCCCAAAGCGCGGTAGAAGGTCACCGAGGCGGCATAATCGGTCGCGCCCAGCGTGAACTGGTTGAGGTGCCAGCCGGAGCCGAGCGCATCATTGCGCACGCTCTGGTGCCCCATTGGTCCGTTGCTGGCGACGAAGGCGGGCGCATCTCGCAAAGCCAGCCGCACGAAGGTCCGCGCGCGCTCCACCGCCTCAATGAGCGGGACGCCCTGGCCGAGCAGCGTCGCGATCGCGCTGGAGAGTGTGCAGCCGGTGCCATGGCTGTGCGGAGTGTGGATGCGGGGGTCTTCCCAGCGGGCGACCTCGCCTTCGCGGGTCACCAGACGGTCGGTGACGGTATCGCCGCTCGCATGACCGCCCTTGATCAGCACCGCCGGCGCACGTGCGAGCACCGCCGCCTCGCCGCCCAGCGCCTCGAGTTCGGGCAGGTTGGGGGTGACCAGCGTAGCGTACGCCATCAACCGCCGGAATGCCGCGATCGTCGCCGCGTCAGCGAGCATCGCGCCACTCGAAGCGATCATCACCGGATCGAACACCACGGGCAAGCCGCCCTGCCTGCCCAACCAGTCCGCCAGTGCTTCAGCGATTTCGGGCGAGCCCAGCATGCCGATCTTGATCGCATCCAGCCCGAAATCGCGCGCAACGGCGTCGATCTGCGCAATGACGATGTCCGCACCCAGCACCTGTACCGCATCGACCCCGCGCGAGTTCTGCGCCGTGATCGCGGTGATCGCGGTCATCGCATGGCCGCCCAGCATGGTGATCGTCTTGATATCCGCCTGGATGCCCGCGCCGCCGCCGGAATCCGAGCCTGCGATGGTGAGGATGCGGGCGGGCTTATTCACACCCCAACCTCCGTTTGGCCCGAGCCCCTCGGCTGGCTGGCAAGCCAGCCGCTCGGGATAAACGTCCCGGCTTTGCCGGGAAGTCGAGGGACCTAGTACCACCCTTTGCAATCACGTCCCTCGACTTCGCTCGGGACAAACGGAGCGACGTGCGGAGGATGTGCTCACCCATGCTGCGTGAACTTTCGCACACTCGACCCCGGGAACTTGGCGAGCAGCTTCTTCGCCCGCACCGGGCGGTCGACGAGTTCGCCGCCGCAATTGGGGCAGATATCATCCAGCGCCTCGCTGCATTCGGCGCAGAAGGTGCACTCGAACGAGCAGATGAACGCGCCGGGGGCTTCGGCGGGCGTATCCGCGCCGCAGCGTTCGCAATCGGGGCGCATTTCGAGCATCAGGCCGTCACCTCCGCAACCACCGCGCAGATGCGATCGACGATCGCCTCGACCTGCGCCGCGTCATCACCCTCGGCCATCACGCGGATGACCGGCTCGGTGCCCGACGGCCGGATGACCAGCCGCCCCTTACCGCGCAGTTCCTCGTCGGCCTCGGCGATCACCGCCTGCACGCGCGGGTTCTCCAGCGGCTTGCCGCCTGCAAAGCGCACGTTCTTGAGCAGCTGCGGCACCGGATCGAACACGTGGAGCAGCTCGCTCGCGGGCTTGCCTTCGCGCACCAGCTCAGCCAGCACCTGCAGCGCCGCCACGGTGCCATCGCCGGTGGTGGCATGGTCGAGCAGGATCATGTGGCCCGATTGCTCGCCACCGACATTATAGCCGCCAGCGCGCATCGCGCCCAGCACATAACGGTCGCCGACCTTGGTGCGGATCAGCTCTAGCCCCTGGCCCTGCAGATACCGCTCCAGCCCCAGGTTCGACATCACCGTCGCGACAACGCCGCCGCCGCGCAGACGGCCCTGCCGCGCCCAGGCGCTGCCGATCAGCGCCATGATCTGGTCGCCATCGACCACACTGCCCTTTTCATCGACCACGATCAGCCGGTCGGCATCGCCATCGAGCGCAATGCCGATATCCGCGCCCGCCGCAACGACGCGCTCCTGCAGCGTTTCGACATGCGTCGATCCGACGCGGTCGTTGATGTTGAGACCATTGGGCGTGACGCCGATGGCGATGACCTCCGCCCCCAGCTCCCAGAAAGCCGACGGTGCGACCTGATAGGCGGCGCCATGCGCGCAATCGACCACGATCTTGAGGCCATCGAGCCGCACCCGGTCGGGCAGCGATTCCTTGACCGCATGGATATAGCGCCCGCGCGCATCCTCGATCCGCCGCGCGCGGCCGATTGCCTCGGATGCGGCCAGCTGCGGCTCGCCCTGTTCAAGCAGAGCCTCGATCCGCATCTCGTCCTCATCGGACAGCTTGAAGCCATCGGGGCCGAAAAGCTTGATGCCATTGTCCTGGAACGGGTTATGGCTGGCCGAGATCATCACGCCGAGGTCCGCGCGCATCGACCGCGTGAGCAGCGCGACCGCAGGCGTGGGCATCGGCCCCACCAGCACCACGTCCATACCCACGCTGGTAAAGCCCGCGACCAGCGCGTTTTCCATCATGTAACCCGACAGCCGGGTATCCTTGCCGATCACCACCCGGTGCTTGTGCGTGCCGCGCAGGAAATGCGCGCCTGCCGCCTGGCCGACGGACATCGCCATAGCCGCGGTCATGAAGCCGCTGTTGGTGCGCCCGCGAATGCCGTCAGTGCCGAAAAACTTGCGTGTCACGAATGCTTTTCTCCGTTTGCAGCGTATGGGCCTAACCGATTGCGTTGTCGCTTGCCAGCCATCCGCGCGCTTCTATGGTGGCACAATGGGGTAAAGAAACATGCAAAAATCCTCGCCAGCATGGGCAGGAGGACAACATGACAGGGGCTTTTGAATGCTGAAAACACTTCTGGTGCTCGGTGCCCTCATCATCGGTATCTCGATCGGGATCGCCCTGGGCAACGGCGCACCGGGTGTCGTCGATGCCGCCGATGTCATTGGTTCGCTCTGGCTGCGCGGGTTGCAGATGACCGTGGTGCCGCTGGTGGTGGCGCTGCTGATCACCGGCATCTTGCGCACTGCCGAAATGGCCAGCGCAGGGAAGCTGACCGTTCGCGCGATCGTGACCATGATCATCCTGCTCTGGGCCTCGGCAGCGATGGCGACCGTCGCCACCCCTGCCCTGCTCGGGCTTTTCCCGCTTCCGGAAGTTGCGCGCGCCGCGCTTCAGGGAGCGCTGTCGTCCGCTCAGCCAACAGGCGAGGTTCCGCCCTTCACCGAGTTCCTCCGTGCCCTGGTGCCAACCAACCCGATCGCCGCCGCTGCCAATGACGCGATCCTGCCACTGATCATCTTCACGCTCGCCTTTGCCTTTGCGCTGACCCGCCTGCCCGCGGAAAAGCGGATGCCGGTGCAGGGCTTTTTTGGCGCAACCGGTGACGCGATGATCATCCTGATTGGCTGGGTGCTCGCGCTCGCGCCGGCAGGCGTGTTCGCGCTGGGACTGGTGGTCGGCGCGCGCGCAGGCGGCGCGGCCTTCGGGGCGCTGGGCCATTATGTGCTGATCGTCGTCAGCGTGGGGTCGGTGATGTGGTTCACCGCCTTTGCCATCGCCGCCTTTGCCGGACGGGTCAGCCCGGCGGCGTTCCTGCGCGCGTCGATCCCCGCACAGGCGGTAGCGATCTCCACCCAGTCCTCGCTCGCCTCGCTGCCGACGATGCTGACCGGGGTGCGTAGCCTTGGCGTGGGCGAGCGCACCGCCGATGTCGTGCTGCCGATCGCGGTCGCACTGTTCCGCGCCACCGGTCCGGCGATGAACATGGCGGTCGCGGTCTATGTCGCGCATCTGATGGGCATCGAACTGGGCCCTGTCGCGCTCGCCGCAGGACTCGCCGCCGCCGCGATCACCACCATGGGGTCGGTGTCGCTGCCTGGATCGATCAGCTTCATCAGCGCCATCGCGCCGATCTGCTTTGCGATGGGCGTGCCGATCGAGCCGCTGGCGCTGTTGTTGGCGATCGAGGTATTCCCCGATATCATGCGCACATTGGGCAACGTGACCATGGACATGGCGGTGACAACGGCTATCGCCCGTGCCGAAGGAGACACGAAATGATCTATCGCAACCTCGGGGGTCTGGATGTCTCTGCCCTGGGCCTGGGCTGCATGCCGATGGCGGGCATTGGCGCTGCCATGTACGGCAAGGCCGACCACCGCGAATCCATCGCCACGCTGGAGCGCGCGATCGAACTCGGCGTGACCTTCTTCGACACCGCCGAGGTCTATGGCCCCTATGTCAACGAGGAGCTGCTGGGCCAGGCGATCCGCGGACGGCGCGACCGGCTGGTGATCGCCACCAAGTTCGGCTTCAGGATCGAGGACGGCGGCTATCGCGGCGTCGATTCATCGCCCGAGAATGTCCGCCGCGCGTGCGAAGGCTCTCTGAAGCGCCTCGGCGTCGACACCATCGATCTCTACTATCAGCACCGCGTCGACCCCAATGTGCCGATCGAGGAAACGGTGGGCGCGATGGCGCGGCTGGTCGAAGAGGGCAAGGTGCGTTTCCTGGGCCTGTCCGAGGCCGGCGCGGACAATATCCGCCGTGCGCATGCCACCCACCCCATTGCCGCGCTGCAGAGCGAGTATTCGCTGTGGGAGCGCGGGGTCGAAGACGAGATTTTGCCGCTGTGCCAGGATTTGGGAATCGGTTTCGTGCCCTACAGCCCGCTGGGACGCGGGTTCCTCACCGGGCAGATCAGCAAGAGGTCAGACCTTCCCGAGGACGATTATCGCCGTAACGACCCGCGCTATTCGGACGAGAATTTTGCCACCAACATGACCATCGTCGATGCGGTGAAGAAGGTAGCAGCAGCGCACAGCGTCAGTCCGGCACAGATCGCCCTCGCCTGGCTGCTGGCGCAGGGCCAGGACGTCGTCCCCATCCCCGGATCGAAGCGCCGTGCGACGCTGGAGGATTCGATGGCGGCGGTGAACGTCACGCTGACGCGCGCCGATCTCGACGCGCTCGATGCCGCCGCGCCACGAGATGCCACCGCAGGCCAGCGCTATGGGGAGATGGGCATGAAGATGGTGCGGATCTGAGCTCTATCTCCCCTCCCGCCAGCGGGAGGGGTGTCTGAGGCAAAGCCGAAGACGGGGTGGGGCAACAGCCTGTGTGCTCTCAAGCCCACCCCGGTCCTGCAAGCCGGACCTGCCCCTCCCGCCAGCGGGAGGGGAGAAGCAAAAGAGGTTAACCCTTCGCCCCTCACTCCAGCGCGGTGATGATGGCGCTGAAATCGAGACCCTGAGCATCGGCTTCGACGAACGCCGCGTAGATCGCCTCGGCGCGCTCGCCCATCGGCACAGCTGCGCCGCTGGCCTTTGCCGCTTCCAGCGCGAGCCGCATGTCCTTGAGCATCAGCGCAGCGGCAAAGCCGCCCGCATAGCCGTTATCCGCGGGACTCACAGGGCCGACGCCAGGCACCGGGCAATAGCTTGTCATCGACCAGCTCTGCCCTGAGGCCTTGGACGAGATGTCGTAGAAGGTCTGCAGGTCGAGCCCGAGCTTCTTCGCCAGCGCAAACGTCTCGCAGGTCGCGGCCATCGTCGCGCCGAGCAGCATGTTGTTGCAGATCTTCGCTGCCTGGCCTGCGCCATTGTCGCCGGCATGGATCACCGCCTTGCCCATGTCGGAAAGGATCGGTTCGGCGCGCGCGAACCCTTGCGCGCTGCCGCCGACCATGAAGGTGAGCGTGCCGCCATTGGCCGCAGCGATCCCGCCCGAGACCGGCGCATCGACCGCCTCCAGCCCGCGTTCCTTGGCCGCCGAAGCGACGTTGCGCGCGGTATCGACATCGATCGTCGAGCAATCGATCAGCAGCGTGCCCGCCCTCGCAGCGCCGAACACGGTGTCATTATAGACCGATGCGACATGCTTGCCCGCAGGCAGCATGGTGACGATGACGTCCGCGTCGCTCACCGCCTGGACCGGATCGGACACGGGATGGCATCCCGCAGCCCCAGCGCGCGCCAGCGCTTCGCCCGACAGGTCGAACGCGATGACCTTGTGCCCGGCCTTGGCGAGGTTCGCCGCCATGCCGCCGCCCATGTTGCCCAGGCCGATAAATCCGATGGTCGCCATTCAACTCTCTCCGCTGTCTTCAACCGCGTCTGCGCGCGATTCGATCAAATCCCACCGGTTGCCATACAGATCGGCAAACACCGCAACCTTGCCAAAGGCTTCGTGTCGCGGTGTTTCGGCAAATGCCACCCCTGCCACGATCATGCGGGCATGGTCGCGGTCAAAGTCCGGCGTGTGGACGAAATAGGCCACGCGTCCGCCTGCCGCCTTGCCGACGGCTGCCATCTGATCGTCCGAGGCGGCGCGCGCCAGCAGCAGCTCGCCGCCACCGGCAGGTCCAACCCGGACCCAGCGCTTGCCGCCGCCAAGGTCCGTGTCTTCGATCAACGTCCAGTCGAGCGCGCTGACGAACCAGGCGATGGCCTCATCATAATCGCGAACCAGATAGGCAGTGTAGACAAGCCGCATAGCCTAGCCCCCCATTCAACCCATGGTCGGGATGACGAAGGCGTTGCCGCCATCGACCGCGCCATCGGGCCAGCGCGAGGTGATCGTCTTGATCTTGGTCCAGAACTTGACGCCTTCCATGCCGTGCTGGTTGGTGTCGCCGAACGCGCTGCGCTTCCAGCCGCCGAAGGTGTGATAGGCGACCGGCACCGGGATCGGCACGTTGATGCCGACCATGCCGACATTGACCCGTGCAGCGAACTCGCGCGCGGCGTGGCCGTTGCGGGTGAAGATCGCGACACCATTGCCATACTGGTGCTTGCTGGGCAGCGCGACCGCCTCCTCGAAATCGGCGGCGCGGACGATCTGAAGCACGGGGCCGAAAATCTCTTCCTTGTAGCTTTCCATCTCGGTGGTGACATGGTCGAACAGCGTCGGGCCGACGAAAAAGCCGTTCTCATGCCCCTGCAGCGTGAAGCCGCGGCCATCAACGACCAGCTCTGCGCCCTCGTCGACGCAGGTCTGGATCCAGCCTTCGACCTTGGCCTTGTGTGCCGCCGTCACGACCGGGCCGTAATCGGCATCGGGATCGGACGAGACGCCGAGGCGCAGCTTCTCGATCGCGGGGATCAGCTTGGCGCGCAGCCGCTCTGCGGTCTCGTCGCCCACGGGCACGACCACCGGAAGCGCCATGCAGCGTTCGCCCGCCGAGCCGAAAGCCGCGCCGGCGAGATCCTTGACCACCTGGTCGAGGTCGGCATCGGGCATGACGATGCCATGGTTCTTCGCGCCGCCCATCGCCTGCACGCGCTTTCCGGCAGCGACACCGCGCTGGTAGAGATAATGCGCGACATCGGACGATCCGACGAACGACACGCCCGCGATCGCCGGGTGATCGAGGATCGCATCGACCATTTCCTTGTCGCCGTGGACGACCTGCAGGATGCCATCGGGCAGGCCCGCCTCAGACATCAGTTCGGCAAGACGCACCGGCACCGAGGGATCGCGCTCGCTAGGCTTGAGGATGAAGGCGTTGCCGGTGGCGATCGCGGGGCCGAACATCCACATCGGGATCATCGCGGGGAAGTTGAATGGCGTGATGCCTGCGCCGATGCCGATCGGCAGCCGCATCGAATAGACGTCGATGCCGGGGCCCGCGCCGTGCGTATACTCGCCCTTCGAGGCGTGCGGGATGCCGCAGCAGAATTCGATGACTTCGAGCCCGCGCTGGATATCGCCCTTGGCGTCGGCATGGACCTTGCCGTGCTCGCTCGACAGCAGGGCTGCGAGTTCGTCGATATTGGCTTCAACCAGCTGCTTGAACGCGAACATCACGCGCGCACGGCGCTGAGGATTGGTCGCGGCCCAGGCGGGCTGCGCGGCGAGCGCGGCATCGACCGCGGCGTCGAGAACGGCGCGGTCGCCCAGATCGACCTTCGCCTGAACCGTGCCGCTGTTGGGATCGAAAATGTCGGACTGGCGGGGGCTGGCGGGGACGGTGGTGCCGCTCGCCAGACGGTGGGTGACGGTGCGCATGATCGCTCTCCTGATGGTGCTTGTCGCTTGGGCACTGCATTAGCCTCTGGCATTCATGCAAGCAATTGCGTAAAAACGTCACAACAGGCTGCATAAAAGCCATGGTCGGAGAGCGGGTGCGATATGAATTGGGACGATCTGCGCATCTTCCTGATGCTCGCGCGCGCCGGATCGGTCGCGGAAGCCGCGCGGCGGCTGGAGATCGACCCGACCACCGTAGTGCGCAGGCTGCAACGGCTGTCGGGCGATCTCCAATCCACATTGTTCGAGGCGAGCGGCAAGGGCATCGCGCTCACCGAACATGGCCGCAAATTGCTGCATTATGCCGAAGGAGCCGAGCAGGCGCTGGTCGATGCGCGCACCGAGCTGACCGGCGAGCAGACGGTGTTTGCCGGCACCATCCGGGTCAGCGTCGCCGAGGGCTTTGCCGCGTGGATCATCGCCCGCAACCTCGCCGATTTCCACCGCCGCCACCCCGCGATCCGCATCGAGCTGGTGGCGACCAACGGGTTCCTCAACCCCAGCAAGCGCGAGGCGGACCTGGCGATCATGCTCTCGCGGCCGACGGCGGGGCCGCTCAAGGTGCGCAAATTGGTCGACTATCAGCTCGGGGTCTATGCAGGCCGCGACTATCTCGCCGCCGCCGGGCCGATCACATCCGTCGACGACCTCCGCCGCCACCCGCTGATCGGCTATATCCCCGATTTCATTTACGCCGACGAACTGCGCTATCTCGACGAGATCGGCCCCGGGCTCGAACCAGTGCTGACCAGCTCGAGCATCAACGTCCAGCACAGCCTGATCGCAAGCGGGGCCGGGGTGGGCATATTGCCGTGCTTCATCGGCGAACAGAACGCTCGGCTGGAGCGGGTGCTGGAAGGCAGCGTGGCGATCCACCGCAGCTTCTGGCTGGTCGTGCACCGCGACATGCGAAAGCTCGCGCGGGTGGACGCGTTTATTGGGTGGCTGGACGATGTCGCGCGGGGGATTGCGCCGGGGGATTAGAGGAGTCCGCTCTCTACCCTTAAGGGGAGAGATACGAAGCCTTGCCAGCTTGTCTGGCTAGGCGAAGTTGAGAGGGGCCAGCGACAGCGCATTCCCCTCTCCCCCCGCCGCCTACGGCGTCTCCACCCTCTCCCCTGAAGGGGAGAGGGCAAGAAGGCGAACCCCGCACCCACCCCGCTCATCCTGAGCAGCGGGTTTCAGCCCGCGAAGTCGAAGGACCCGCGCCCACGCCAGCCGAATAGCGGGGCCTTCGACAGGCTCAGGCCGAGCGGGGGAGAGGTGAAACTGTCCTTGCTTGCTGGATGACAGGCTCGGTTGCCGCAAAGGTGAGTACAGCTATCTCATGCTTTAGAAGGCTTGGCGCTTAACGAATTTTTATCTGGTTTGATTGAAAGTCAACGCCATGGGAATTATTGGCTTTTTTCGCAAACCAAAGCAGGTTTTACCACGTATCCAGCATCCAGTATTTGGATGGCTGGACGCAACTCTGCACAACGATGATGGCAGCTATTTCTGGGAAACGCCGGACGCGGTGCGAACACCGAAAGGTGAGGTCAGTGTGTTTCTTGATGGCCCTGTTACAGGGCCGAGCGAAGCACAGGTGGCGCTTTGGGAATGGATGTACGCCAATTCCAAGAGCCTGGCACAATCGGCTGAGCCGCATTTGCTTCAAACCCTCGCTGACTTTGGTCTCGAATGCGACCTTAGCGATCTTACCTGGAGTGCCGTCGGGCTTTCTGCTGATGGCAGCATCGAAATGCCCTGGGATATGTCCTTCACCTTGTCCCTTACCGGCAGCAAATTCGATGGTGCTATTCTCACGGCATATTTTGCGGCCGGTGTCCCAACCGGGGTTGTGAGTCTCGATAACTGAATTTGGCTGCCTCAAGGCAATCGGGCTGTAGCTGCCTTCTCTTCAAGGCACCACCACCTGCCTAATCGCCGTCCCGCTCGCCAATTCATCGAACAGCGCGTTGATCTCGCTCAGCGGGCTCACCGAGCTCAGCAGCTTCTCCACCGGCATGCGGCCAGCGCGCCAGAGGGCGATGTAGCGGGGAATGTCGCGCGAGGGGATGGCGTTGCCCATGTAGCTGCCCATCAGCGTCTTGCCGTCGCCGACCAGGGATACCGCGGGGATCGAGAGCATGTCAGCCGGGTTCGGCAGGCCGACGGTGACGATCCGGCCGCCGCGCCGCGCCAATCCATAGGCTTTCGCCAGCACCGCCGCCTTGCCGACGGTCTCGATCACCAGATCGGGCTTGCGGCCCAAGGCGGCGATCACCGCGTCCTCGCCATCCTCGGGCGACACGGCAGCGAGCGCGCCCAGTTCCATCGCCAGCGCGCGTTTGGCGGGGACAGGATCGATCGCGATCACCGGATGCGCGCCGCCCGCGATCGCCGCCATCAGTGCGGCGAGGCCGACGCCGCCCAGGCCATAGACGACCACGCTCTCGCCCGCGCGCAAGGCTCCGCTGTTAAGCACCGCGCCCGCGCCGGTCAGCACCGCGCAGCCGAACAAAGCAGCAATTTCCACCGGAATGTCGCTGTCGATCTTCACCGCCGAGCGCCGGTCGACCACCGCGTGCGTCGCGAAGGCCGACGAGCCGAGATGATGCTGCACCGGCGTGCCGTTCTCGGACAGCCGCCGCTCGCCGCCGAGCAGCGTGCCCGCGCCGTTCGCCGCCGCGCCATTGCCGCAGAGGTATCCCTCGCCCGAATGGCAGCTGGGGCAATATCCGCACAAGGGCAGGAAGCTCAGCACCACGCGGTCGCCCGGCGCAAAGTGCTTCGCGGCAATCGCGCCCGGCTCGATCACCGTCGCCACCGCCTCGTGCCCCAGAGCCATCGGCATCGGACGCGGGCGGTCGCCGTTGATGACGGAAAGGTCGCTATGGCACAGCCCCGCCGCCTCGATCTTGACCAGCATCTCGTCCGCACCCGGCGGCGCGAGATCGACCTCGGCGAGGCGCAAGGGGTGAGTATCGGCAAACGGGCCGGTATGGCCGATGCTATCGAGAATGGCTGCGGTGATCTTCATATGCGTCACCTCATGCAACCTCGCTGGACTTGCCGCAAGCGCCGCGCCAGCCCCTCGCCCGACTGGCGGACAACGCCTAGCCTACCGCACGCTCGCCAGCTCGTACATGATCTCGGCATAGCCCAGGGTCGCATCGGTGATCCCGGCGACCTTGGGGTTCGATGATTCCACCACATAATATTCGTCCGGCGCGTGCTGCGCGCTGCCATGGCCGATGCCGAAATGGCCGGCGGGGATGCTGACCGGTGGCGCGGTGAACACCGCGCCTGGCCACGAGCCTGCGAGCCGGGGGTTGAGGTTCGCCTTGACGCCGAGTTTGGCATAGGCGGCGAGTTCCGCCTTGATCAGCCGGCTGTCCTCGGCGACTTCGGTCGGGTCATAGCCGCCCGAGACATTGGCCTCGACATCGCTGAAGCCATGTCTGTCGAGATGCGCGCGCAGCTTGGTCTCCGCTTCGGCGCGGGTCTGGTTGGGGACAAGCCGGAAATCGAGCTTCGCCACCGCCCTGCCCGGCAGCACGGTCTTGCCGCCGGGGCCGGTATAACCCGCGACCAGCCCTTCGATGTTCGCGGTCGGCTCCTGCGCCAGCCGGACCATCGCCTGATCGAGCGGCAGGTTGTCGATCCAATGGGTGACGCCGAACGCCTGCTTCATCTGCGCTTCGTCCATGGTCTTGGTGGCGGCGGCGATCAGCGCCTTTTCGCGATCCGTGAGCCGGCGCACGTTGTCCGACCAGCCACCGATCACGATATTGTTGCCATCGGGCGAAACCAGCGTCTGCAGCGCCTGCACCAGCCGCCAGACCGGCGAATCGATCATGGCCTTGTAGCTGGAATGCACGTCGCCTTTGGGTCCGCGCCCCCATTTGGCGCCGCTGGCGACAAGTTCCAGCTCGATAATGCCCTTGGAGCCCAGGTTGACCTGAACCTCGCCGTTCGCGCCCTGCCAGCTGGCAGGGATGAAGATACCCTCGCATTTTTTGAGCGCGGTCAGCACGTCGGGCCGCGTCGCGATCTGCTTGAAATTGGGCGAACCGATCTCTTCCTCGCCCTCGGCGATCAGCACCAGGTTGACCGGCGGGGTGACGCCTGCTTTTTTCATCGCGTGCAAGGCAGCAAGCAGCGTCGCCTGCGGCCCCTTCTGGTTGACCGCGCCACGGCCCATGATGGCCTTGCCCCAGCCGGGCTTGTCGACGATGTGCGCCTCGAGCGGCGGCGAGGACCATTCCGCCGGGTCGAACTGCTTCACATCATACATGAAATAGATGCCCAAAGTCCGCTTGGCGCCATTGTCCATCACGCCGAACACGCCGGGATGGCCATCGGACGGCACCGTGGTGACGCCGGTGAACCCTGCGGATTTGGCAAGATCGGCCATATAGGCGGCGCCTTCGGCCATGTTGAGGTTTTCCGCCGCGATAGAGGGCAGCTTGATCCAGTCCTGGATGCGCTTGATGTCAGCATCGCGATTGCCTTCCGCCGCCTTGCGGATACGCGCCATCTCGCCCTCGGCCGCTGCCAGGCCTACGCCGCTGCCCCCGGTCAGGGCGATGCCCGATCCCAGCAAGGCGGCCGAACGGAGCAGATTGCGGCGGGTGGCGACAGGCGGGTGCGATGCGGACATTCTGGCTGACCCCTCAATGGCTTGGCGATGAGAGACTGGATCAGTGCGACCAACCGCGCAAGCGGTAACCACCTGTAAACCTTGCCAACCTAGATCCGCAGATATGGGGCTACCTTAGGCTGGCAGCCACCATTAGCACGGGCGCAGTTCATGAGCAGCAAGGCATTTGCCGACCATCACGACCAGTTAGTTGGGTTGGCAAAGGGAATAGTGGCGACCGTGTCGACGGGGTCGTCCGCCGCATTGCAGGACCTTCCGGCGCAGCGCATGGCGCTGTCCAAGATGGTCAACCGGCATTGCGGCGAAGAGATTGCGCTGATCAATGCGCGAGCGCGCGAACTGCAAAGCGACCCTGCAAAGGCGGCGCTCATTCGCCGGTTCCACGACGAGCTGCTCGCATGGCGCGGCGACCTCATGGAATGCAATGCCCATTGGCCGCAACGCGCGGTGACCAGCGATCCGCGCGGATTTCTTGCGGTGTTCAATGGGCTCAGCGACCGGCTGCAGGCGCGCGTTCGCTGGGAAGAGAAGGAATTCTACCCCGCAGTCATGGGCACTACCGTTCGCCACTGACCGGGGCCAGACATCAATCGGCGCAGGCGGTGCGGCTGCGCGTCACATGATACAACGGCTGCATCGGCTGTGCGGCCACGTCGGCCAGAGGGATCGCGGTCTCGCAGATCGCGCATTCCGCGCTCATCCGCCCGACATGCCAGCTGCGCCCGCCGCACCCGGGGCAGTGGTTCTCGCCACCTGTATGATACAGCGGCATGAAGCCACGACCAGCGATCCTGCGGGCAAAGGCATGCCCCGCCGCCAGCGCCTGGCTGGGGTCGAAAGTGAGCCGGGGATAATGCATCGTCATGGCCGTTTTCCTCAAAGCTGTCATCGCCCTTACGCGTGATCGGCGAAACGGTTTCCTCGGGCGGTGAACCGTTCACCGCATTCCTAAACCATTGCGCACGGCTGCATGTGACCGGCAGCATATTGCGCGCCCGACGGCCTGCAAAAATCGCTGTTGTCAAAAGCAACCTATGATATAAATATGATATCATATTTTGAGTCGGAGGGAGTTACACATGCAAGAGCAGTCCACAGCAGGCAGCGGCCATCCATCAGGGGCGATGGTGGCCAGCGTCGAAAGTCCGGCAAACACTTTCAACGGCTATATCTTTCTGCTGCTGATGCTGGCGTCGATGGTGCTGCCCCTGTTCGGTATCAGCATGGCCAAGGGCGGCAACCCGCTGGGCTTTGCCATCATGATCGTCAGCGGTATCGCGTTCCTGCTGATCATCAGCGGCTTCTACATGCTCAACCCCAACGAGGCCGCCGCGATCCAGCTGTTCGGCAGCTACAAGGGTACCGATCGCAACACCGGCCTCCGCTGGCGCTGGCCGTGGCTCAGCCGCAAGAAGATTTCGGTGCGCGTGCACAACGTCACGTCGGCCACGATCAAGGTGAACGACCTGCGCGGCAACCCGATCGAGATGGCGACCAACGTCGTGTGGCGCGTCGCCGATACCGCCAAGGCGCTGTTCGATGTGGAGAACTACCAGGAGTTCGTCGATATCCAGATCGAAAGCGCGGTCCGCGTCATCGGCGCGCGCTACCCGTATGACGATTTCAACGCCGATGAGGTGACGCTGCGCGGCGATGCATCCGAGGTCAACCACGAGCTGGAAAAGCAGCTGCACGAACGCGTCGCCGCCGCCGGTGTGCAGATCGACGAATGCCGTCTGACGCATCTGGCCTATGCGCCCGAGATCGCCCAGTCGATGCTGCGCCGCCAGCAGGCCGAGGCCGTGATCGCGGCGCGTTCGCGCCTGGTCGAAGGCGCGGTGACCATGGTGGAGCACGCGCTGGCGATGCTGAGCGAAAAGAATGTCGTCAACCTCGACGACGAACGGAAAGCCGCGATGGTCTCCAACCTGATGGTGGTGCTGTGCGGCGAGCGCGACACCCAGCCCGTGGTCAACGCAGGGTCGCTCTATTGAGTTGAAAGATGGTCGCGCCACCCAAGAAATCCTTCGCCCTGCGCCTCGAGCCGTCGCTTCACGCGGCGATCGAGCGGGCAGCAGCCAACGAGTTCCGCAGCGTCAATGCGGAAATCGAGGTGCTGCTGCGCGAGGCGCTGGCGCGGCGGGGGATCAAGGTGGCGGCGCCTGAACAGCGGCCGAGGGGACGTCCGCCCAAGGACGGATCGGACGACGTCGGTGACTAGTCCGACGGTATAATTCGCTTGTTTGGCGATACCATGCTATTGCCTCCTCATCCGCCAGGACAAGCGCGAGGTTGCGCAGTCCAGCGCCAGCCCCCGCTCCACTGGTGAACCGACCCGATACCGAGGAGCCATTGCGTGCGCGTCACTGAAAAATTCTGCCGTGAGCAGGAAAGCCTGCAGATCGCCAAGGCGGCCACCGAGACCCTGACCAACCGCCGCGACATCGCGCTGGCTGCCGCCAAGGCCTGGGACACCGCCGCGCAGCTGGCGCACAAGCAGGAATCAAAGACCGAGCCGCTCGACAAGCTCGACGCAGCGATCACGCTCGAATTCGCTGAAGAAGAAGCCGCGGGTCTGGGCGGCGAGGAAGAAACGTCCGAGGCAGAGCAGCTGAACTGATCGGTCAGCGCGAAGAGGGCTGCCACTCGCTGTACACGGCGTCGAACTCCGGCCTTGGCCTCTCCTCCTGCGGCTGACCCGCCGTTCCCATATAGACGAAGCCCGCAATCTGCTCGGGCGCGGATCCGAACAGGTCGCGCACCGCATCGCTGTAGCTCGGCCAGCCGGTGATCCAGCCACCGACAAAGCCGCGCGCGTGCGCGGCATGGAGCAGGTTCATCACGAACGCGCCTGCCGAAAGCTGCTGTTCCCACGGCGGAATCTTGCTCGATTCGCGGGGACAGAACAGCACCACCAGCATCTCAGGCGCGTGGCGTGCGAAGGTTTCCATCGCCTCAATCTCCAGCCGTCCGGCCTCGGGCTTTTCGGCGCGATAGGCCTGGGTCAGGCCTTGCGCCAGCGCATCGCGCTGGTCGCCCGCGACATGCACCACGCGCCACGGATTGAGCTTGCCATGGTCGGGCGTGCGCAATGCGGTCGCCACGATCTCGCGGATCTGCGCGGCATCGGGACCCGGCGCGATCATCGCGCGCGGGCTGCCCGAGCGGCGGGTGGCAAGATAGCGGGTCAGCGAGGTGAGGTCATTGAATTCGGTCACGCAAAGGCTCCGGCAGCAGGGGCGCAAGCGGCAGTCTGGTAACAACTGCAACAAGGCGCTTCACACCCGCGCATTTTTGTCTAGGTTGGCCGCCACGCTATGGACGGCCCAGGGACTGGCCGCCAACATAAAATCGACGGGAGAAATGCGATAATGGCCAGCGGTTATGCCGTCAGCGGCGATTCCAAGGGCACGTTTCTGGGGCACCCCAAGGGCCTGTACGTGCTGTTCTTCGCGGAAATGTGGGAACGCTTTTCCTATTACGGCATGCGCGCGCTGCTGATCTTCTACCTCACCAAGCACTGGCTGTTCTCGGACGAAAAATCAGGCGTCATCTACGGCGCCTATACCGCGTTGGTGTACATCACCCCGGTGCTCGGCGGCTATCTGGCCGACCGTTACCTTGGCCAGCGCAAGGCGGTGACCTTTGGCGCGGTGCTGCTCACCTTCGGCCATGCGCTGATGGGCTTCGAAGGCACCGGCGGGCAGGATCCGGCCTCGCTCAGCATCTTCTGGCTGGCATTGGCCTTCATCATCGTGGGTTCGGGCTTCCTCAAGGCGAACATCTCGGTGATCGTCGGCCAGCTCTATCCGCGCACCGATGTGCGGCGCGATGGCGCTTACACGATCTTCTACATGGGCATTAACCTCGGCGCGTTCCTCGGCTCTCTGGCCTGCGGCTATCTGGGCGAAACCTATGGCTGGTCATACGGCTTCGGCGCGGCGGGCATCGGCATGCTGCTGGGTCTGATCGTCTTCATCCTGGGCAAGCCTTTGCTGTGCGGACGCGGCGAATCGCCCGATGCCGCAGCGCTCGCCGCCCCTGTCATGGGGATCAAGAAGGAATGGCTGATCTATGGCGTCGGCATTGCCGCGGTGCTCGGCATCTGGGCGCTGATCCAGTATCAGGACGTCGTCGGCTGGCTGCTGCTGGGATCGGGCATTGTCCTGGTAGGCTATGTGCTGCTGACCGCCGTCACCAAGCTGGAACCGCATGATCGCGACCGCATCTTTGCCGCGATGTTCCTGATCCTGGGCTCGATCCTGTTCTGGGCGCTGTTCGAACAGGCCGGCTCCTCGCTCAACCTCTATACCGACCGCTATGTCGATCGCGGCGCGGTCCCCGCCTCGGTGTTCCAGTCGGTCAACGCCATGTACATCGTGCTTCTCGCACCGTTCTTTGCGGGCATCTGGACCTGGCTGGGTCGCCGGGGGCTTGAGCCTTCGGCGCCTGCCAAGTTCGGTCTGGCGATGATCCAGCTGGGCGCAGGCTTCCTGGTGCTGGTCGCGGGCGCTGCCGCCACCGGCGAAGGCGTGCCCACCCCGGTGCTGTTCATCTTCCTCATCTACCTGCTCCACACCATGGGTGAGCTGTGCCTGTCACCCGTCGGCCTCAGCGCAATGAATCGGCTGGCACCGGCGCACATGGCCTCGCTGATCATGGGCACCTGGTTCTTCGCCTCGGCCTCGGGCAATTTCGTCGCCGGTCTGATCGCGGCGGCCACCGGCTCTGAAGCGGCAAGCGGCGAAGGCGCGGGCCAGCAGACGGTGCTCGACGTCTATTCGAACATCGGCTGGATCGCGATCGGTGTCGGCATTGCCGTGCTGGTCGTCGCCCCGCTGATCAAGAAGCTGATGCACCTCGATACGCTGCAGGATGCAGAGCCGCTGGCGGGCGAGGCCGAGCTGGCCGAAGCGCAGGCAGCGGGCGTCCACCCCGCGACGCGCGGCGTCTGATCCGCGCACACCACAACCGAACTGCGACAGGGAAACATCTATGCGATACGGGTTCACTGCGCCGCTGGCGGCCATATTGGTCGTCGGCTGCGCCAATACGACGAGCGCCGAAGCTCCCTCGACGGCTGGCGCAAGCGCGCCCAGGGCCGCCAAGGTCAGCTTTGACGAGAACCCGTATCCCAGCACCTACAAGCCCTATGGCGGCGCAGCGACGGCGATCCGCAATGTCACCATTTTCGATGGCGAAGGCGGGAAGATCGACAACGGCGTGGTGTTCTTCTCCGGCGGCAAGATCACCGCTGTCGGGGGTTCGGATACCCCGGTCCCTGCCGACATTACGGTGATCGACGGCACCGGCAAGTTCGTGACGCCGGGCATCATCGACATCCACAGCCATCTGGGCGACTACCCCTCGCCCGGCGTGCAGGCGCATTCGGACGGGAACGAGGCAACCAGCCCGGTCACCGCCGATGTCTGGGCCGAACATTCGGTCTGGCCGCAGGACCCCGGCTTCAGCCGCGCACTCGCCAATGGCGGCATCACCAGCCTGCAGATATTGCCCGGCTCGGCCAACCTGTTTGGCGGACGCTCGGTCACGCTCAAGAACGTGCCTGCCCGCACCATGCAGGCGATGAAATTCCCCGGCGCGCCGTACGGGCTCAAGATGGCCTGCGGCGAGAACCCCAAGCGCGTCTATGGCAGCCGCAACCAGAAGCCCGCCAGCCGCATGGGCAACCTGGCCGTCAACCGCCAGACCTGGGCCCGCGCCGCCGAGTACAAGGCGCGCTGGGACGAGTACGAGAAGAAGGGTGGCACGCCCCCTGCCCGCGACATCGGAATGGACACGCTGAAAGGCGCGCTGGAAGGCAAGATCCAGATTCACAACCACTGCTACCGCGCCGATGAAATGGCCATCGTCATCGATATGGCCAAGGAGTTCGGCTACACCGTCTCCACCTTCCATCACGCGGTGGAAAGCTACAAGATCGCCGATCTGCTCAAGGCCAACGGCATCTGTTCCGCCGTCTGGGCCGACTGGTGGGGCTTCAAGATGGAATCCTATGACGGCATCCCCGAAAACGCCGCGATCATCCAAAATGCGGGCGCCTGCACCATCATCCATTCGGACGATCAGGACCAGATCCAGCGGCTGAACCAAGAAGCCGCCAAGGCCTTGGGTGATGGCCGCCGGATGGGCTTCAATATCTCCGATGCCACCGCGATCAGCTGGCTGACCTACAATCCCGCCAAGGCCATGGGCATTGCCGACCAGACCGGCAGCCTGCGGCCCGGCAAGATGGCCGATGTCGTCCTGTGGAACGCCAACCCGCTGTCGGTCTATGCCCGGCCCGAGAAGGTCTGGGTCGATGGCGCGATGCTGTATGATGCGAACGATCCCAAGCGCCGTCCGGTGAGCGATTTCGAGCTGGGCCAGCCGGGCGAGGGAGACACGAAATGAGCCGCATCATGAACCCGATTGGAAAAAAGGCCCTCCTGTTCGTCTCCGCCGCCACCGCGCTTTTTGCCGCACCGGTTTTTGCGCAAACCATCGCCATTACCGGCGGCAAGGTCGTCATCGGTGACGGCAGCGCGCCGATCGAAGGCGGCACCGTCGTGCTGCGCGATGGCAAGGTCGTCGCGGCCGGTGCCGGCGTTGCCGTGCCAGCGGGCGCGCAGGTGGTCGATGCCAGCGGCCGCTGGGTCACCCCGGGGCTTTTCGCGGGCTTCAGCCGCCTGGGCCTGGTCGAAGTCGATGCCGTGCGCGAGACGAACGACGCGAGCGCGAACACCGGCGATTTTTCCGCCGCGATCGACATCGTGCCCGCCATCAACGCCAAGGTTTCGGCCGTGGCGGTCAATCGGGCAGCGGGCATCACCCGCGCAGTCGTCGCCCCGGAAGCCCCCGCATCGATCTTCGCCGGAATGGGCGCGCTGATCGACCTTGGCGATGACTATAACGCTGTCACCAAGGGCCGCGCCTTCCAGTTCGTCGAGCTGGGTGAAACGGGCTCTGCCAAGGCCGGTGGCAGCCGCGCCTCTGCCTTCCTGGAGTTCCGCAACGGCCTGATCGAGGCACGGGCGCTCGCCGGCGGCCAGCGCGGTGTCGCGGCGCACCCGCACGACGCCTTGCTCAACCGGCAGGATGCGGCAGCGCTGATTCCCGTGGTGAACGGCGAGATCCGCCTGCTGGTCCATGTCGAGCGGGCTGCCGATATTCTCAACGTGATCAAGCTGCGCGAAGAGTTTCCTGCGCTCAAGCTGGTGCTGGTCGGCGTGTCGGAAGGCTGGCTGGTCGCCAGCCAGATTGCGGCTGCGGGCGTTCCGGTGATCGCCTCGGCGCTCAACGACCTGCCGTCCGAGTTCGAGAAGACCGCCGCGACCCAGTCGAACATCGGCCGCTTGAAGCGCGCCGGGGTGACGGTCGCGATCGGCATGATCAACGACAATGACTCGCACCGGCTGCATTACTCGCCGCAGTACGCGGGCAATCTGGTGGCGCTGCAGCGCATTCCGGGGGCAAGCGGGCTGACATGGGACCAGGCCTTTGCCGCGATCAGTTCCGGCCCTGCACAGGCGATGGGCGTCGATGCGATGCTAGGCAGCTTGAAGCCCGGCCGGGTCGGCGATGTCGTGATCTGGGATGGCGATCCGCTGGAGCTCTCGTCCGCGCCGGTGGCCGTCATGATCGATGGTGTTCAGCAGCCGCTCGACAACCGGCAGGCGCGCCTGCGTGACCGGTATCGCACGCCGCAGGAAGGGGCTTTGCCAAAAGCCTATGAGCGCTAGTATGCCAACTTCGGGGACTCGCTGACACGCGGCATTTCCGGCGACAGGGGGAGAGCGGTGATGCAGGGCTATGCTATGCTTTTGGCGGGAGCCTTTGGCTTTGTCGGCAGCCATTTCGCGATGTCCCACCCCCTGCGCGCGCCCATGGTAGCAAAGCTCGGAGACAAGGGTTTCCAGCTGGTCTATTCCCTGGTGTCGTTCGCCACCTTCTTCCTGATGGTGGAAGGCTTCCGCCGATCGCCGGTCACCGCGCCCTTCTGGGCAGCAGGGGATGGGGTCTGGGCGGTCAGCACCGTGCTGATGCTGATCGCCGCCATTCTGTTTGCAGGCTCGCTGATCGGCAACCCTGCCCTGCCTGTGCCCGAGGCTGCCGCCAAGAAGATCGCGGTAAAGGAGCCTGCGGGCGTCTTTCGCATCACCCGTCACCCGATGATGTGGAGCTTTGCCTTGTGGGGCGTCGCGCACATTCTGGTCGCGCCGCGGCCTGATACCTTGATCCTGTGCGGGGCGATCATCCTCCTCGCCCTGATCGGGGCCAGGCTGCAGGACGGCAAGAAGTTCGTGCTGATGGGTGACGCCTGGCTGCACTGGCAGGCACGCACCAGCTTTTTTCCGTTCGCGCGCGGCCTCGTCTTTCCCGGCTGGCTGGCGCTGATCGGCGGCACCATCCTGTGGCTCGCGTCGCAATGGGCGCACATGCCGGCAGGCGTAGGCGCCGCCGGTATCTTCCGCTGGTGGTGAGGCATCGCGCCCTGCCCCTTTAGTTGCCTGGCCCTTTAGTTGACCGCACGCGCGCCCTATATGCTGCCCATGGCGCTGCCCCCAATCATCACCGACTGGTTTGCGCAGCGCGGTTGGGCACCCCGGCAACATCAGCAGGCGATGCTGGCCGAGGCGGATGCCGGGCGGCATGCGCTGCTGGTCGCCTCGACAGGCGCGGGCAAGACGCTCGCGGGGTTCCTTCCCACCTTGCGCGATTTCGTCGATGGTGCCGGTCACGACGGGCTGCACACGCTCTACATCTCGCCGCTCAAGGCGCTGGCGCACGATGTGCAGCGCAATCTGCTGACCCCGGTGCAGGAAATGGGTCTGGGCATTACCATCGAGACTCGCAGCGGCGACACACCATCGGACCGCAAGGCGCGGCAGCGCGCCCGCCCGCCGCACATCCTGCTGACCACGCCTGAATCGCTTAGCCTGCTGCTATCGTACCCCGAAAGCGCGGAGATGTTTGCCGGGCTGAAGACCGTGATCATCGACGAGGTCCACGCCTTTGCCGCGTCCAAGCGCGGTGACCTGCTCAGCCTGTCGCTCTCCCGCCTGCAGGGCATCGCGCCGCAGATGCGCCGGGTGGCGCTGTCTGCCACCGTGGCGGATGCCGACGCCTATCGCGCCTGGCTTGCCCCGTTCGGCGATATCGACACCGTGGCGCTGGTCGAGGGCGAACCGGGGGCAGAGCCGAACCTGTCGATCCTGATCACCGACGATCGCGTGCCCTGGGCGGGGCATAGCGGTCATTATGCGGTGCCGCAGGTGCTCGAGGAGATCACCCGCAACCAGACCACGCTCGTCTTCTGCAACACGCGCTTCCTGGCCGAGTTCATCTTCCAGAAACTGTGGGAGCTCAACGAGGCGCATCTGCCGATCGGCATCCACCACGGATCTCTCTCGGTGGAGGCGCGGCGCAAGGTCGAAGGGGCGATGGCGCGCGGTGAACTGCGTGCGCTGGTGGCGACTGCCAGCCTCGACCTGGGCGTCGACTGGGGCAATGTCGATTGCGTGATCCAGATGGGGGCGCCCAAGGGATCCTCGCGGCTGCTGCAGCGCATCGGCCGCGCCAACCACCGGCTCGACTGTTCGAGCCGCGCGATCCTGGTCCCCGGCAACCGCTTCGAGTATCTCGAGGCCCAGGCCGCGTTCGACGCGGTCACAGAAGGTCAGCGCGATGGCGAGAGCTTTCGACCGGGCGGGCTCGATGTGCTCGCGCAGCACATCCTGGGTGCGGCCTGCGCGGGGCCGTTCCACGAAGATGCGATGCTGGCCGAAGTGCAATCCGCTCTGCCCTATAGCGCGCTCGACCGCGTTGGCTTCCTGCGCGTTCTGGGGTTCGTCGAGAACGGCGGCTATTCGCTGAAGGCCTATGACAAGTTCAAGCGGCTGCTGCGGCTGCCCGATGGCACCTGGCGGCTGGTGCACCCCAAGTTCGCCGCGCAATACCGGCTGAACGCGGGCATCATCGTCGACACTCCGATGCTCGACGTGCGCTTCAAGAACGGGCGCTCGCTGGGGCGGGTGGAAGAGGATTTTGCAGCCCAGCTCTCGCCTGGCGACACCTTCGTCTTTGCCGGCATGGGGCTGGAGGTCGAGCGGATCCAGGACCTCGACCTCGTCGTCAAGGCCTCGGCGAGAGCAACGCAGATCCCCAGCTACAACGGGGCGCGGATGCCGCTGACCACGCATCTGTCCTCGCGCGTCCGCAGCTTCCTCACCGACCGCGCCGGCTGGGGCCGCTTTCCCGATGACGTGCGCGAGTGGCTGGAGATGCAGGACTATCGCTCGGCGATGCCCGAGCCTGACCAGCTGCTCGTCGAAACCTTCCCGCACCACGGGCGGCAGTACATGGTCTGCTATCCGTTCGAAGGGTGGAATGCGCACCAGTCGCTGGGCATGCTGATCACCCGGCGAATGGAAAGCCGGGGGCTGCAGCCGATGGGGTTCGTCGCCAACGACTATGCGCTGGCGGTGTGGAGCCTCAAGCCCGTCACCGACCCTGCCGCGCTGTTTTCCGCCGACATCCTCGCCGACGAGTTCACCGACTGGGTGCAGAATTCGTACCTGCTCAAGCGTGCCTTTCGCGAGGTGGCGGTGATCAGCGGGCTGGTCGAACGCCAGCATCCGGGCAAGAAGAAGTCAGGGCGGCAGGTCACTTTCTCGACCGACCTGATCTATGACGTGCTGCGTAAATACGAGCCCGACCATGTGCTGCTCGAAGCCGCCTGGGCCGATGCGCGCGCGCGGATGACCGACGTCGGACGGCTGGGCGATCTGCTCGACCGCGCGGCGGGCACGATGCTGCATGTCGATCTGGAACGGGTCAGCCCGCTCGCGGTGCCGGTGCTGGTGATGATCGGGCGTGAAAGCGTGGCGCAGGGTTCTGCTGACGACGCGCTGCTCATCGAGGCGGAGAGCCTGGCCGCGACAGCCATGCGCGCGGACTGATTGCACCTTTCGCACGGCCTGTGTAATATCTGCGCTGCACGCACCGGCCGTTGAAATCGCAGCGTGTGAGAGGACCCGATTGATGCCATTCCGCCCGCTCGCCGGTGCGTTCACCCTGATCGCGGCGCTGGCTGCGGCCCCATCCGTTGCGGCGCAAGAGGCGGCACCCGCCTCGTCCGATGCTCTTGCGACCTATCACAAGACCACTGTCGGCGCCATCACCGCTGCCGACAACCTGGGCACCGACGCCGAAACCATCGCCATCGAGCGTGACCGCGCCAGCCGCATGACCGTTCCGGTCAGCATCGATGGACGCGGGCCGTTCTCGTTCATGATCGATACCGGTTCCGAGCGCACCGTGGTGTCGCGCGACATCGCTTCGATCCTCACGCTGGAATTTGCCGAAATCGCGCGGCTGGTCAGCATCGCCGGCAGCAAGATGGTGCAGACGGTCTATCTGCCCGAGGTCACACTGGGCCGCCGCAACTATGGCGAGCTGGTCGCCCCGATGCTGGAGCCGCACCATATCGGCGCGGATGGCATATTGGGGCTCGACGGCCTGCAGGACCAGCGCATCCTGTTCGATTTCCTGGAAAATGCCATTACCGTCGAGGACGTCACCGAGCGGGTGCGCACCGGCGATTTCGAGATCGTTGTGAGCGCACGGCGCAAGTCCGGGCAGCTGATCTTCACCGATGCAACTCTGGGCGGCAAGCGCATCAGCGTGGTCATCGACACCGGCGCACAATCGAACATCGGCAACCTGGCGCTGCTCAAGCGGCTGGGCACATCCAATCGGGCGAGCGCGGTGCAGGCCAGCCTGACCTCGGTCACCGGACAGACGATCCTGGCCGACGCTGGGCTGGCGCAGGATTTCCGCATCGGGCGGGCGCAATTCGATTACGTGCCGATCGTGTTCGCCGATACCGATGCGTTCCGCGAGCTGGGCCTCGACAAGACACCCGCGCTGCTGTTGGGGATGAGCACGCTGAGGCTGTTCAACCGGATGATGATCGACTTCAAGCAGCGCCGGGTGCTGTTCGACATGCCATCCAATGCCCCGCGCAAGCCCGAGCGCGTCCGGATCTGACCTGCGCGGTCAGCACCAGTCGGGGCGACCGTTACCGAACCAGACCGCCAGCCCCTCGCCCACCAGCGCGGTTCCCAGGCTTTCGCCCGCCCGCGTGACGCGGAACAGCTTGCGGCCATAGCGGTCCTCGGCGCGGTCTGCGGGTTCCAGCGCGAAGGGTCCGGCGTTGAGCAGCTCCTGCATGCGGTCGGTCGCGCGGCGTCCGAGCGCCAGTTCGGCGGGGCAGCGCGGCGAGGAAATCTCGGGCGTGTCGATATCGGCCACCCTGATCTTTTCGCCGCGCAGCCAGAAGGTGTCGCCATCCACCACGCAGGTATAGCGCGCGCCGCTGCCGCAGATGGGAAAATAGGCCTGGCTGCCATCGGCCGGAGCGCTGGCCGAGACAAACGGCATCCCTGGCAATTCTGCTGGCAGGTTGGCCTCGCCCGCCAGCCAGTCGGGAGCGTTCCAGCCGACCAGTGCCGCCAGGACAATCGCCAGGATGGCCGGTCGGCGGCTGGTGGCAGTGGGTTGCGCGAACACGAGTGGGGAAGATGATTTTGCCATGCGCCGATCATTCCCGCCCAAGGTAAATCAAAGCTTACCCGTGCGGTGAACCGATGGTTCATTTGCCGACGAACAGAAACCCCACCCCGGCCATGATGCAGGCGAACGCCGCGATGTGCCGCCAGCCGACAGCCTCGCCCAGCACGGTGACCATGAATATCCCGAAGATCGTCAGCGCCAGCGCCTCCTGCACGATCTTGAGCTGTCCCGGCGTCCAGCCAGAGGCAAAGCCGATGCGGTTGGCAGGCACGGCAAAGCAGTATTCGATCAGCGCGATGCCCCAGCTGGTCGCGATGACCCAGACGATCGGGCGCGCTGCGGCAGCCTCCGGCCCGCCCTTGAGGTGCCAGTACCAGGCTGTGGTCATGAAGATGTTCGAGATGGCGAGCAGCAGCACGGTGGGCGCGATCTGGCTGGGCATAAGATGAAAACTTTCAGGAGGGTTGGGCGCAAATCGCCTGACGGGGGGATGCTGGGCGGCGGGAGGAGGTAAAGAGAAGATAAATCTGTCGTCAACGCCTGCTTAACCTTTGGTGCCAAGCAGCGCTTAACCAGGGACACGCACATCCTGTTCAACACCAGAACATGGGGGGTCAGTATGTCACCGGACAATTTGTTCATCTCTTTCCTGTCGATCTCGCTCGCATCGGTCTTTCTGGCGTTGATCATCGGCACGCGCGGCGAGGAAATCCGCAAGATCGCGTCGGCGATCGGAGAGGAAAGCAACGGCCTGACCCGGCGCAAGGCGCGCATCGCCGCGGTCGAGCGCAAGACCGCGATTGCCGATGAAGCGATGCTGGCGCGCGCGCGCGGCGAACGCTTCGTGCCACCGCGCGATTACCGCAAGGTCTGATCGGTACGCCGTCAGCCCTGTGGGGTCGGTCCCGGCGTTAGATCGATGATATAGCCCAGCATGCCGATGGGGGTGCCATCTCGGCCATAACGGCATGTTCCGCGCGACATCACCTCGCGCTGTTCGCCGCTCTCGGTGATGATCCGTGCGCGGAAGTCGTAATCCTCGCCATGGTCGAGCGCGCGCCGCACCGCATCGGCCACCGTCAACCGGTCGTCGGGATGATAATAGGCGATGGCCTCGTCCAGTCCGGGCTGGCCACGCCTGCGGTCGCGCTGGTGAATGGCAAACACCTCGTCCGACCAGAACAGCGATGAATCCGCCCGTTCGAACTGCCAGCTCCCCATCCGGCCGATCGACAAGGCCAGGTCCAGCGACAGCGTGACACGGTTGTGATCGCGGCTGAGCGCCAGCGCCTGCCTTCTTGCCTGGCGTACCCGGCGCAGCATTTCCAGCGCTGCCAGCGTTGCCACCAGCGCGCACAACCACGGCAGATGCTCGGTCAGCGCAATGGCCACTTCAATCCCTGTCGGTGGTAGCTGCCTTGTGGGCCCGGGCGTTTTCCACATAATGCGCCACGCCCATGCGCATGCCAGTGATTGCAGGCGGCGGCAAGTCGCGCATGTACTGCGCCGGGCGGCCGCCCCAGAGCTGGCCCGACGGCATCACCTTGCCGGGTGTCAGCATCGCGCCTGCGGCCAGCATCGCATCGCCCTCGATCCGGCAGCCGTCCATGACGATCGCACCCAGGCCGACAAACGCCCGGTCCTCCAGCACGCAGCCATGCACCATCGCCAGATGGCCGATCAGCACATCCTCGCCGATCAATGTGGGAAAGCCCTCGGGCTGGCCGGGGCGCGGGCTGTCGCAATGGATGACGGTGCCGTCCTGCACGTTGCTGCGCGCGCCGATGACGATGCGGTTGACGTCGGCGCGGATCACGCAATTGTACCAGATGCTCGCGTCAGGGCCGATCTCGACATCGCCGATGATGCGGCAGCCCGGCGCAATGAAGGCGCTGTCGTGGATGCACGGGGTCTTTCCGTGCAAAGTGATGATCGAAACGCCGTCCATCGGATCAGCCCTTTGCCAGCAGCTTGGCCGCATGCGGCGCATGATAGGTCAATATGCCGCTGCACCCGGCGCGGCGGAAGGCGAGCAGGCTTTCCAGCACCACCGCATCGCGATCCCCTGCGCCTGCTGCGGCCATCGCCTCGATCATCGCATATTCGCCCGAGACCATATAGGCATAGGTCGGCAGCCCGAAGGCCTGCTTCACCTTGGCGGCGATATCCAGATACGGCATTCCGGGCTTGACCATCACGCTGTCGGCCCCTTCGGCAATGTCCATCGCCACCTCGCGCAGTGCCTCGTCGGCATTGGCGGGGTCCATCTGATAGCCCTTCTTGTTGCCCTTGAGCAGTCCGGACGAGCCCACCGCATCGCGGAACGGGCCGTAGAAGGCGCTGGCATATTTGGCGGCATAGCTCATGATCTGGACATTGTGATGACCATGCGCCTCGAGCGCGGCGCGGATCGCGCCGATGCGGCCATCCATCATGTCGGAGGGCGCGATGATGTCTGCACCCGCCGCCGCCTGGTTGAGCGCCTGGCCGACCAGTACCTCGACCGTGGCGTCGTTGAGCACATAGCCTTCGTCGTCGACGAGGCCGTCCTGGCCGTGCGCGGTATAGGGGTCGAGCGCGACATCGGTGAGCACGCCGATGCTGTCGCCCAGCGCCTGCTTCATCGCGCGGATCGCGCGGCACATCAGGTTGTCGGGGTTGAGCGCTTCTGCGCCATCCTGGCTGCGACGATCGGCCTGGGTATTGGGGAACAGCGCGAGGCATGGGATGCCGAGGTCCACAGCTTCGCGCGCGCGCTCGACGATCAGGTCGACCGACCAGCGCGACACCCCGGGCAAGGACGCGATCGGCTCTTCGACCCGAACGCCTTCGGTGACGAACAGCGGCCAGATGAGGTTGGCGGGCGAAAGGCTGGTTTCGCGCACCATGCTGCGGCTCCACGCGGTGGCGCGGGTGCGACGAAGACGGGTGGCGGGATAGGCGGCGGTGGGCGAGTTGTGCGTCATGCAAACGGCTTTAGCCTGTGCGTTGGCGAAGGGGAAGGTGTGTTGCCCCCCAGCCGCGCAAATCAGCCCACCGGCAGCGTCAGCACCGCGCGCAATCCCTCGACCACTCCGCCAGCGCCGCGCCGGTTCTGCAACGTCAGCGACCCGCCGTGCTGATGCGCGATGGCGCGGGCCAGCGTGAGGCCAAGGCCCGTGCCGCCGGTCGCCACGTTGCGCGAGGCTTCAAGCCGGGTGAAGGGCTCGAACATCTGCTCGATCCGGTCATCGGGAATGCCGGGGCCATCATCATCAATAGTGATCGCGACGATGCCAGAGCTGGAGCCGGAGCCCGGCGCGATGCTGACCCTGGCGCGGCCGCCATAGCGCACCGCATTGCCGATGACATTGCGCAGCGCACGGCGGATCCAGGTGAGTTGCAACGGCGCGACGATGCGCGGCGCATCCGCCAGTGCGACATCCTCTCCCAGGTCATGGAATTCCTCGGCAATCATCTCGACCAACGCGACCAGATTGACCGGCTCGGCCACCTCGCCTGTCCGCCCGATGCGGGCCAGCGACAGGATGTCGTCTAGGGTGCGGGTAATGTCGTCGATGCTGGCGATCATGCGGCTGCGATGGCGTTCGTCGGGCACCGATTCGACCCGCACGCGCAGGGCTGCGAGCGGGGTCTTGAGATCATGCCCGATCGCGCCCAGCATCACGTCTTTCTCGTTCAGCATCGCCGAAATGCGTGCGCTCATCGCGTTGAACGACCGGGTCAGATCGACCAGATCGCTGGGCCCCGAGGGCTCGATCGGCTCCGCTTCCTGCGTGCGTTCGAACCGCGCCACGCCATCGCGCAGCGTGCCCATCGATCGCGCGATCCGCCGCGTCAACCAGACCAAAGGCACCAGCATCACCAGATACAGGACCACCGTTTGCGCGAGGATGGTGGCAACGATCCGGCCCGATGCCTCGGCCATGGGCACGTGGACGCTCAGCCAGCGGCCGTCGGGACGCTCGATCACGACCAGGGCCAGTTGGCGGATGCGATTCTCGTTCTTGCCGCCAATTTCCGCCGCCAGCCGGTCCATGCGGCGCGCGCGCGGTGGCGCCTTGATCATCACCGCCACCATCTGGCGGTAGCTGACGCCATAGCTCGGCAGAATGGCATCCAGCTTGGCAACCAGTTCGGGGACGCGCGTCATGTCAGGCCTCACCGGGCTTGCATCGGTGAGATCGGTTCGCCGGAAGCGCAGCCCGGGCGCGCGGCCCATCCGGCCCATCATCCGCTCGCGCAAGGGGCGCCCCTGCTCCAGCCGGTCGGTTGCCGCAATCAGTCGCACCGCAGCCTCGGCCGCGACGCGGTCCAACGCCTGTTCGCGCTGGCCTCGGACCAGCAGCGCGGCATTGAGCAGCTGACCTGCCAGCAACGCCAGCGCGATCGTCAGCAGCAGGCGTCCGGCAAGGCTCGACGGCCACAGCCGCTGGACCAGCTTCATGGGCTGTCGGGGCTCGCCAGCCGCCGCACCCGCGCCGCCAGCGTATAGCCCCCGCCCCATACCGTCTTGATCAGCCGCGGGGTCCGGTTGTCGGCCTCGACCTTCTTGCGCAGCCGGCTGATCTGGTTGTCGATCGCCCGGTCGAACAGATGCGCCTCGCGGCCATGCGCGAGGTCGAGCAGCTGATCGCGATTGAGGACATGGCCGGCATGCTCGCAGAATACCTGCAACAGCTTGAACTCGGCGGTCGAGATCGGCACCAGTGCGCCATCGGGGTCGATCAGGCGGCGCTTGACCGTGTCGAGCCGCCAGCCATCGAACTCGAAGCCCTGTACCGCGTCTTCCTCGGGCTGGGGCACACGCGCCGCGCGGCGCAGCACGGTCTTGATGCGCGCCACCAGTTCGCGCGGGTCGAAGGGTTTGACGACATAATCGTCCGCGCCGATCTCCAGTCCGATGATGCGGTCCATCGCCTCGCCCTTGGCGGTGAGCAGGATGACCGGCGTTTCGGACTGCGCCGCGACATAGCGGCACAGGCTCAGGCCATCCTCGCCGGGCATCATGATGTCGAGCAGCAGGATCGCAAAGCGCTGGTCGCGCATCAGCGTCCGCGCCTTCGCAGCGTCGCCCGCCTCGGTCACGGCAAAGCCCTGCCCCACCAGATACTCGGCGAGCGGCTCGCGCAGGCTCGGTTCGTCATCAATCAGCAGGATGTGGGGGGGGTCGGTCATGATGTTTCCGCATGTGCCGGTTGGCAACGACAAAGGCAACCGGCCCCCGGCGCATCAGGGGAATCTGCGCCGGGGGCCGGAAGGCTTATGCAAGGGCTTGGGGATCAGCCCTTGGAAGCCGCGCGGCGCTCATGCCAGCGCTGCTTCATCGCTTCGCGGGCGGCCTCGCGCTCGGCCTTGGTCACCTGGCCGTCATTGTTGGCGTCCTGACGCTGGAAGCGCTCGAGCGCGCCGGCTTCGAGTTCGGCGAGCGTGATCGCGCCGTCCTTGTTGGCATCCATACGCATCATGCCGCCGCGCATGCCCATGCCGTGACCGCCGCCATGGCCGCCGCGCTTGCCACGCCACTTGCCGCCTTCACGGCCACCCGGTGCGCCTTGGCCGGTTTCTGCACGCATACTCATGCGTTCGGCACGCTTGGCCTGTCGCGCGTCACGGGCGGCGGTCATTTCCGCAAGGCTCACTTCGCCGCTGCCATCGGTGTCGAGCTTCTTGAAGCGCTCGGCCATCCGCGCCTCGCGGTCCGCCTTGTCGATCTTGCCGTCCTTGGTGATGTCCATCCGCGCAAACATCGTCTGTGCCTGGGTGCGGACCTCGGCCTGGGTGATGACACCATCCTGGTTGGCATCGGGGCCACGCATCTTGCCCGGGGCAGGCTGCGCGATGGCGATGGTGCCAGACAGCATCGCGGCAAGCGCGGCTCCGGCGATAAGGGTCTTCTTCATGGGGATATTCCTTTGTGTGTTCCTGTGATCAGGCAGGAAGTCGCCCTGGTCGGCAGGGGGGCTTTGAGCCAGGACGACTTCCTTGAGAGCCGTTCTAGCGGGCCATTGTCGCACAGCTTTGCCGGTCTGGCGGCAAAAGTGTCGCAAAATGTATCGGATTGGCCTTTCCGTTCATCTCGGTGCAAGATCGCGACGCCGTGCGTGCGCTGCATTGCAGCATACACGCTTGGCGAATGCGCCGCGTCCTGATAGGCGCTGCCCCATGCTTTCTATGAACAACATCACGGTGCGCCTGGGCGGCCGCACGATCCTGGACGGCGCGACCGCCGCCATTCCGCCGGGCAGCCGCATCGGGCTGATCGGCCGCAACGGCGCGGGCAAGTCGACGCTGATGAAGGTGATGATCGGCGAACTCGAGCCCGATGACGGCGAAGTCGAGATGCCGCGGCTCGCCAAGCTGGGCTATATCGCGCAGGAAGCACCGCACGGCGCGATGACCCCGCTCGACACGGTGCTCGCCGCCGATGCCGAACGCACCAGCCTGCTCGCCGAAGCAGAAACCTGCGAAGACCCTGACAGGCTGGGCGATCTGCACGAGCGCCTGCTGGCGATCGACGCGTATAGCGCACCTTCACGTGCGGCGATCATCCTGACCGGCCTGGGTTTCGACGACGAGATGCAGAACCGCCCGCTCGACAGCTTTTCGGGCGGCTGGAAGATGCGCGTGGCGCTGGGCGCGCTCCTGTTCTCGCAGCCCGATGTGCTGCTGCTCGACGAACCGTCGAACCACCTCGACCTCGAAGCGACGCTGTGGCTCGAAAACTTCCTCAAGGCCTATCCTGCCACGCTGATCGTCATCAGCCACGAACGCGACCTGCTCAACAATGTCGTCGACCATATCCTGCACCTGCAGGGCGGCAAGGTGACGCTCTACCCCGGCGGCTATGACAGCTTCGAGCGGCAGCGCGCCGAACGCGCCGCGCAGCTTGCCGCCGCCAAGGCCTCGCAGGATGCGCAGCGCGCCAAGCTGCAGGATTATGTCGCACGCAACAGCGCGCGCGCATCGACCGCCAAGCAGGCGCAATCGCGCGCCAAGATGCTCGCCAAGATGCAGCCGATCACCGCGCTGATGGAAGATCCGAGCCTGAGCTTCGACTTCCCCAACCCGACCGAACTGCGTCCGCCGCTGATCACGCTCGATCTGGCGGCCGTCGGCTATGCCGAAGACAACCCGATCCTGCGCCGCCTCAACCTGCGGATCGATCCCGACGACCGGCTGGCGCTGCTGGGCCGCAACGGCAACGGCAAGACCACACTCGCCCGCCTGCTCGCCGCGCAGCTGCCGCCGCAGGAAGGCGCGATGAACACTGCGGGCAAGATGCAGATCGGCTATTTCACCCAGTATCAGGTGGAAGAGCTCGAGAGCGACAGCACCCCGCTCGAACAGATGACCCGCGCGATGAAGGGGCGCACGCCAGCGGCGGTGCGCGCGCAGCTGGGACGGTTCGGCTTTTCGGGCAACCGGGCGATCTCGCAGGTCGGCACGCTTTCGGGCGGCGAACGGGCGCGGCTGGCGCTGGCATTGATCACCCGCGATGCCCCGCATCTGCTGATCCTCGACGAGCCGACCAACCACCTGGATGTCGATGCGCGCGAAGCTCTGGTGCAGGCGCTCAACGACTATACCGGTGCCGTCATCCTGATCAGCCATGATCGGCACATGGTCGAGCTGACCGCCGACCGGCTCGTGCTGGTCGATGCCGGGACCGCGACCGAATATAACGGCAGCATGCGCGATTACATGGATTTCATCCTGGGCATCAACCAGCCGAAGGGCGAGGCCAAGCCCAAGATGTCGAAGAAGGACAAAAAGGCCGACGCCTTCCACCGCGACCAGATCCGCAAGGTGGAAAACAAGGTGAAGGCCGCCGAAAAGGCGGTGGCCGAGCTGCAGGCGCAGTGTTCGGACATCGACCGGGCCATGTTCGATCCGGCAAGCGCCAAGCCGGAGCTCACCAAGCTGACGATGAGCGAACTCGCGCGCCGCCGCTCTGCCCTGGGCGAGCAGCTGGCCGAAGCCGAAGCCGCATGGCTGGAGTGCAACGAGAAGCTCGAAGCGCTGAATTGACGCTTGCTGGCGCTGCCGCGATGCTTTAACTGATCGGTTAAATCGTAACGACCGAGAGGATACCAGCATGGCCGAAGCCTATATCATCGACGCTGTCCGCACCCCGCGTGGGGTTGGCAAACCCGGCAAGGGCGCGCTGTCGCACCTGCACCCGCAGGATCTGGCCGCGACCGTGCTCAAGGCGATCAAGGACCGCAACCACCTCGACACCGCGACCGTCGACGATGTCATCTGGTCGACCTCGACCCAGAAGGGCAAGCAGGGCGGCGATCTGGGCCGCATGGCGGCGCTGGCAGCAGGGTTCGACACCAAGGCCAGCGGCATGACGCTGGACCGCTTCTGCGGCGGCGGCATCACCTCGGTGAACCTGGCGACCGCAGCGATCATGTCCGGCATGGAAGATTGCGTCATCGCCGGCGGCACCGAGATGATGAGCTACACCCAGACCGTAGGCGCGGCCGAAGCCAATGCCGGCATGCCCCCGCCGCTGATGGGATCGCACAACCCTGCCCTCGATGAACTGCACCCCCAGTCGCACCAGGGCGTGTGCGGCGATGCGATCGCATCGATGGAAGGCATTTCGCGCGAAGATCTCGATGCTCTGGCGCTGGTCAGCCAGCAGCGCGCCGCACGTGCGATCGCCGAGGGCCGCTTCGACAAGTCGGTGGTCCCGGTCCACAATCCCGATGGCAGCGTGGCGCTGGACAAGGAAGAGTTTCCCCGCCCCGACACCACCGCCGAAAGCCTCGCCGCGCTGAAGCCTGCTTTTGCCGGAATGGCCGATTTCGAGATCGGTGGCACCACCTTCCGCAAGCAGATCAACCGGCGCTATCCTGACCTGCAGATCGAGCACATGCATCACGCGGGCAACAGCTCGGGCGTGGTCGATGGCGCAGCTGCTGTGCTGCTGACGTCGAAGGATTATGCCGACAAGCACGGGCTCAAGCCGCGCGGCCGCGTCGTCACCTATATCAACATGGGCGATGATCCGACGCTGATGCTCAACGCACCCGTCCCCGCCGCGAAAAAGGCGCTGGAGCGCGCCGGCCTGACCAAGGACGACATCGATGTCTGGGAAATCAACGAGGCGTTTGCCGTAGTCGCCGAAAAGTTCATCCGCGACCTCGAACTTGATCGCGAGAAGGTGAACATCAACGGCGGTGCAATGGCGCTGGGTCACCCGATCGGCGCGACCGGATCGATGCTGATCGGCACCGCGCTCGACGAGCTGGAACGCTCAGGCGGCCGCTATGGCCTGATCACGATGTGCGCTGCTGGCGGCATGGCCCCTGCCATCATCATCGAACGCATCTGAATGTGAGATCTTGGCCCGGTGGGCGCGCTGTCACAGCAGCGCGTTCACCGCCGCCATGAACGGGCCGATCGATACCGGCTTGGACACATAGCCTTCCGCGCCTGCAGCGCGAATCCGGTCCTCGTCGCCCTTTCCGGCATAGGCGGTGACCGCCATGATCGGGATCAGGCGCAGATCGCGATCGCCCTTGATCGCCTCGATCAGCTCGAGCCCGCTGATATGCGGCAGCTGGATATCCATGATGATCAGGCTGGGCACGAACTGGCGCGCGCGCTCCAGCACCTCACGCCCATCGGCCAGGCCCTCGACGGCAAAGCCGTGCGCGGTGAGAAGATCACAGAAAAGTTTGCGATTGAGGTCGTTATCCTCGACAACCAGCACTCTTTTTGCCACTGAACCGCTAATCCAATCTGTCGGGCCGGAAGGCTCCGGCGGTTGACCCTCAAGCATGCGGATGTAGGCGAAAGCCGTGGGCGACACAATCAGGACAGACGGACCAGGAGCAGAGGATTCGGCGACGCTGGCGCTGCTCGCTTTGGGGTGGATCCTGGGCGATCCGGACCGGGCCTCGCGGCTGCTCGCGCTGACCGGAATGACCGCCGACGATCTGCGGCAGGGGGCCACCAATCCGGGTATTCTCGCCGAGTTGATCCGCTATCTGGAAGGCAACGAATCTGATCTGGTCGCCGCGGCCAATGCCGTGGGCACCACGCCAGCCCGGCTGGTCAATGCTCGCATCGAGCTGGAACGCCAGACCTGAACCCGATGGAGATTGAATGAACGCCCAAACCGCCCCTTCCCGTCCGCTGCTGGTCACCGATTGCGACGAGGTGCTGCTGTACATGGTCGCTCCGTTCCGCGAGTGGCTGGGCGAAGAGCATGACATCGATTTTGACTTTTCCGGCGGTGATTTTGCCAAGGCGCTGATCGATCGCAAGACGCGCGAGGCGATCAAGCCCGGCGATATCTGGCCGCTGCTGGGGGCATTCTTCGATACCGAAATGCACCGCCAGATGCCGATCCCCGGAGCGATCGAGGCGCTGAAGGCGATCGGCGAGCATGCCGATATCGTCGTGCTCACCAACCTGATGGATGACCGCCAGGAGGCACGCAGCCAGCAGCTGGCCCGCTTCGGCATCCACCACCGCGTGGTCTGCAACCAGGGCCCCAAGGGCGAACCGCTCAAGCGGATCGTCGCGGAACACAATCCCAGTGTCGCGATTTTCGTCGACGATCTGCCGCAGCATCACGAGTCGGCCTCCGAGCACGTGCCTGACGTGTGGCGGCTGCACATGGTCGGCGAAGAGGGCCTGGCGCCGCACATCGCGTGCGCAGCCAATGCAGGCCATGCCCATGCCCGCATCGACCGATGGGACGATGCGCTGGCGTGGGTGCTCGAACGTTTCGCCCAGGGCGCCCCTGCCCCCGGCATCCAGGCCGCTGCCTGAACCGTAACCTTTTAGGAATGCATCCCATGACCGACAGCATCGAAGCCAAACTCGCCGAACTGGGCGTCGAACTGCCCCAGCCGGCGGCGCCCGTCGCATCCTATGTCCCTGCTGTCGAGGTAGGCGGCATGCTCTTCATTTCGGGCCAGCTGCCTTTCGTCGATGGCAAGGTCGTCACCGGACGGCTGGGCGAGAATGTCTCGCTCGAAGCCGGTGAAGCCGCGGCACGCGCCTGCGGCATCATGCTGATCGCGCAGATGAAGGCGGCTTTGGGCTCGCTCGACCGGGTCGAGCGGATCGTCAAGCTGGGTGCGTTCATCTCGAGCACACCCGAATTCAATGCCCAGCCCAAGGTCGCCAACGGCGCATCGGACCTGATGGTCCAGGTGTTCGGACCGGCAGGCCAGCATGCGCGCAGCGCGGTGGGCGTACCCGTGCTGCCTTTGGGTGCAGCGGTGGAAATCGATGCCATTGTCGCCATTCGGCCTGCTTGACCGCTGGCTGGCGCCACCGCCAGCACAGCGTCGCATCAGCTGGCTGGGAGAGCAGCCGTACGCCCATCGCGGTCTGCACGACGGCATGTGGGACGGACCGGTGCTGGAAAACGGCCTGCCCGCCTTTACCGCTGCGATTGCCGCTGGCTACGGCATCGAATGCGATGTCCAGCGCAGCGGCGACAATCGCGCGGTGGTGTTTCATGATTTCTCGCTGGGCCGGCTGACGCTGGCGCAGGGCCGCGTCGCCAGCAAGACGGCGGCCGAACTCACCCAGGTGCGCCTGCTCGGCCAGAACGGCGCGATTGCAGAGCTGGGCGCGGTGCTGGGCGTCGTCCGCGGGCGCGCGCCGATCCTGATCGAGATCAAGTCCGAGAAAGACCATGTCGCACCGCTGTGCCTGGCGGTCCGCCGCGCGCTCGAAGGCTATGGTGGCAAGGCGGCGGTAATGAGCTTCGACCCCGCTGTCGGTGCCTGGTTCCGCCGCCAGGCCAAGCACATCACGCGCGGACTGGTGATCACCGAAGAGGATGCCCGCGGCTGGAAGGGCAATCTGCGGCGCCACCGCGACCTGTGGCAGGCCAAGCCCGATTTCCTGGCCTATGACATTCGCGACCTGCCCAGCCCGTTTGCCGCCAGCCAACGTGCGCGCGGACTGCCGGTGCTCACCTGGACCGTCCGCAGCGACGATCAGCATGCGACTGCAGCCGAGCATGCCGACGCACCGATCTTCGAGCGCGGCGCATCGGCCGAAGGCACACCCGGCGCATGAGCGAGCGCGCGATCACCGCCGAGGTCGGTCGCAGCATCGCCGCGCTGGATGCCGCCCAGTGGGATGCGATTGCGGGGCGCGACAATCCCTTTGTCAGCCATGCCTTCCTCAGCCTGCTCGAAGCCTCCGGGTCGGTCGGGCGCGGCACCGGCTGGACGCCCGCGCCGATCACGATCAGGGGCGAGGATGGCACGCTGGTCGCCGCCTTGCCCGCCTATCTCAAGAGCCATAGCCAGGGCGAATATGTCTTCGACCACAGCTGGGCGCATGCTTGGGAAAACGCAGGCGGCAACTATTATCCGAAGGTGCAGATTTCGGTACCGTTCACCCCGGCGACCGGTCCGCGCATCCTGCTGAGCGATCCCGTCTGGTCGCTGCCGATCCTCACTGCCGCGCAGAACCTGGCCGAACAGAACGGCCTGTCGTCGGTCCACGCGACCTTTATCGATCCGGCGCAGCTGCCGATGTTCGAACAGGCGGGCTGGCTGCTGCGGTCCGATACGCAGTTCCACTGGCACGATGAGGCTTATCGCGATTTCGAGGGCTTTCTGGGATCGCTGACCTCGCGCAAGCGCAAGGACCTGCGCAAGGAGCGGGCAAAGGCACAAGAAGGCGTCGAGATCGTCCACCTTAGCGGCGACCAGATCACCGAGGCGCATTGGGACGCGTTCTGGGTGTTCTATCAGGATACCGGCGCGCGCAAATGGGGCCAGCCCTATCTCACCCGCGACGCGTTCAGCCTGATGGGCCAGACCATGGCCGAGAGCATCCTGCTGATCCTGGCGTTGCACGAAGGCCGGCCTATCGCGGGTGCGCTCAACTTCATCGGCAGCGATACGCTTTATGGTCGCTACTGGGGCTGCACCGTCGACAAGCCATTCCTGCATTTCGAATTGTGCTATTATCAGGCGATCGATGCGGCATTGGCGCGCGGTCTGACGCGCGTCGAGGCAGGCGCGCAGGGCGGGCACAAGATGGCACGCGGCTACGCGCCCGAACTCACCTGGTCGGCACATTATCTGCCGGATGCCGGCTTTGCCCGCGCGGTGGGCGACTTTCTGGTGCGCGAGCGCGCCGCCGTCGCCGCCGACCGCGAAATGCTGACCCAGATGCTGCCGTTCAAGCGCGGTCCATCCGAGGCTTGACGCACAGGCACGCGCGGCGCACGCTGCACCGATCTGCAACCCGTTGCGATTCCAGCAGAAAGCCCTTCCCTATGCGCCCGATCCGCCTTGCCGCCCTGCTGCTTGCCTTTGCCAGCCCCACCGCCCTGCTCGCGCAGGCCGCGCCCGACACCCGGCTGACCGGACAGGACCTGTTTTCGCTCGAAGTGGCGGCCGACCCGCAGATTGCGCCCGATGGCGGCAAGATCGCCTTCGTCCGCCGCGCCAACGACATCATGGCAGACCGGGCCATATCTTCGATCTGGCTGGTCGATTCTGCCACCGGCGAGCTGACCCCGATCGCCGCCGGGCCCGGCAGCCACAGCCAGCCGCGCTGGTCGCCCGATGGCAAGCGCCTGGCCTATGTCTCGACCGCCGAGGGCGGCGCGCCGCAGCTCTATGTCCGCTGGATGACGAGCGGCGAAGCGGTGCGGATCACCGGCCTGCCCGAAAGCCCCGGCAATATCGCCTGGTCACCTGACGGGACGCAGATCGCCTATACCCTGTTCGTGCCCGCCCAGGGCCCGAAGCTGGGCAGCGCGCCGGTCAAGCCAGAGGGCGCGACATGGGCCGCTCCGCTGGAAACCTATGACCTGCTGACCTATCGGGCCGATGGAGCCGGCTATCTCAAGCCCGGTTTCGACAAGATCTTTGTCGTGCCCGCGACCGGCGGCGCGCCCCGCCAGTTGAGCTTTGGCGATTATAACGATGGCGGCGGCCTCACCTGGAGCCGCGACGGCAGGACACTGTATTTCTCGGGCAACCGCTCGGCCGACTGGGAGAGTGACCCGCTCGACGCCGAAATCCATGCGCTGGATATCGCCACCGGCGCGATCACCCCGCTGACCGACCGTGACGGGCCCGATGGATCGCCGGTGGTCTCCCCCGATGGCAGCAAGATTGCCTATCTGGGGTTCGACGACAAACTGCTCGGCTATCACAACGCGCAAGCCTATGTGATGAACCGCGATGGATCGGGCAAGCGCGCGGTCGCGCCGTCGCTCGATCGCAGCATCGACACGCTGGTGTGGGCACCCGATGGCCAGGCGCTGATCGCGCAGTATGACGACCATGGCGAAACCCTGGTCGCGCGCATCGGCCTCGACGGATCGGTACGCGAAATCGTGCGGGGCCTCACCGGCCCGTCGCTCGACCGGCCCTATTCGGGCGGATCGTTCAGCATCGCAAAGTCCGGCGCGATCGCCTATTCGGGCGGCAATGCCACCAAGCCTGCCGATGTGATGCTGGCCAGCGGCGGCAAGACGCGCGCGCTGACCCGCTTCAACCAATCGCTGATGGCGGCAAAAAGGCTGGGCGAGGTCCGCAAGATGACCACGGCGTCGACCTTTGACGACCGCGAAATTGAAGGCTGGCTGACCCTGCCGCCCGATCACGTGCCAGGTGCCCGCGTGCCGTTGGTGCTGGAAATCCACGGCGGGCCGTTTTCCGCTTATGGTCCGCATTTCTCGACCGACAACCAGCTCTATGCTGCATCCGGCTATGCCGTGCTCTCAGTCAATCCGCGCGGATCGACCAGCTATGGCGCGGAATTTGCCAACCTCATCCACCATGCCTATCCGGGCAACGATTATGACGATCTGATCGCGATGGTCGACAAGGCCATTGCCGACGGGATCGCCGATCCCGAGCAGCTGTTCGTCACCGGCGGATCGGGTGGCGGGGTGCTGACCAGCTGGATCGTCGGCAAGACCAACCGGTTCAAGGCGGCAGCGACGCAAAAGCCGGTGATCAACTGGACCAGCCAGGCACTGACCGCCGATGGGCCTTCGTTCTTCGCGAAATACTGGTTCGGAAAGATGCCGTGGGAGGACCAGCAGAGCTATTGGGCGCGTTCGCCGCTGTCGCTTGTCGCCAATGTGAAAACGCCGACGCTCGTGGTCGTCGGCAGCGAGGATTATCGCACCCCGGTGAGCGAGTCAGAGCAGTATTACACCGCGCTCAAGCTGGTCGGCGTACCGACGGCGCTGGTCAAGGTTCCAGGCGCCAGCCATGGCGGCATCGCGGCACGGCCATCGCAAAGCGCGGCCAAGGCCTCGGCGATCCTCGCCTGGTTCGAACGCTACCGCAAGCCGGCAGCGCGCTAGATCAGGCGGCGCGCGTTGCGATCTGCTGGAGCCAGGCGCGGGCTTCGCGCTGGGCTTCGGCGATCTGACGGGCGGTCATCTCTTCCGAGATCTCGGCGCGGCACAGCTGGCTTTCCTCATGGCCTTTGACGGCGGCGAGGTTGAACCACTTGTGCGCCTCGATCAGATCGACATTGACGCCGTGTCCACCGGTGGAAAACGCCACCCCCAGATCGAAATAGGCGTTGATGTCGCCACGCGCGGCAGCGGCCAATTTGCTTTCGATCAGAAACGTTGCTGACTTCAGACTGTTTGCCATCTCACATGCTCCTCTTTGCATGGTCGGGTCACCCGACAGGCGAACAGTGTGTATGCGGGGTAAAAAAATGGTTAATTAGGCAGTTACCATGCCACAAGTTTTACATTCACCGTGACGCTACCGCCATATTGTCGATCAGCCGCGTCTTTCCGATGCGCGCGGCGACCAGCAGACGCGCGGGCCGGTCGGGTGTTTCAAGCGGCTCCAGCGTGACGGCATCGGCGAGCGTAACGTAATCGACCGAGCCAAAACCGGCAGCCAGCAGCGCCTGCTCGATCCCCTGGGTCGCATCGGCCACGGCGCCACCCGCCTCGATGACCGCAATGCCCGCCTGCATCGCGCGCGGCAGCATCGCCGCAGCGGCGCGCTCATCCGGCGTCAGATACGCATTGCGCGACGACAGTGCGAGGCCATCGGCATCGCGCACCGTCGGCACGCCGATGATGTCGAGCCCGAAATTGAGATCGCGCGCCATCGCCCGGATCACGGCGAGCTGCTGGTAATCCTTCTCGCCGAACAGCGCCATGTCGGGCTGAACCTGGTTGAACAACTTGGCGACCACCGTCGCCACGCCATCAAAATGCCCTGGCCGCGCTGCGCCACACAATCCATCGCTGACCCCGGCCACGCTGACGCTGGTGGCGAACCCGGGAGGATAGACCTGGTCAACATCGGGCGCCCACAGGATCGCAACGCCTGCCTCGCTCAGCATCGCGGCGTCGCTTTCCTCCATGCGCGGATAGGCATCGAGATCCTCATTGGCGCCGAACTGCATGGGATTGACGAAGATCGACGCGACGACATGGTCGGCGCGCTGCCTGGCTTCCTTCACCAGCTGCATATGGCCCGCGTGCAGCGCGCCCATGGTGGGGACCAATGCCACCTGCCCGCCCTGGCGCTTCAACAGCGAAACCGCCGACCGCAGCCTGTCAACCCGACGTATGATTTGCACCTTGGTTAAGCCTCCGATAGGGAACTGCCGCTATGGGGTGCGGCTCGCACCGCACACGATTCATACATCAGCACTGGCACATTGTCGGGCCTGCTGGAAGGGGCTGGAAAGACCATGGACATGATGACGCGCAAGGCGTCCACCCACCATATCGTGTTTGCCAATGAAAAGGGCGGCACCGGCAAATCGACCAGCGCGGTCCATGTTGCGGTGGCGCTCTCCTATCTCGGCTTCCGGGTCAGCGCGATCGATCTCGATCCGCGCCAGCGCACATTGCACCGCTATCTGGAAAACCGGGTCTCGACCTTGCAGCGCCGCAGCATCACGCTGCCGACCCCCCGGTTCGAGGTGTTCCAGGACGACAACCAGGCACGGCTCGAGCAGCTTGTCGGCAAGATGAGCGAAGACTGCGACTTTCTGGTCTATGACACGCCGGGCCGCGACGACAAGTTCGCGCGTTTTGTCGCCACCCGCGCCGATACCCTCGTCACCCCGCTCAACGACAGCTTTGTCGATTTCGATTTGATCGGCCAGGTCGATCCTGAAAATTTCAAGGTCCGTCGTCTGAGCTTCTATGCCGAACTGATCTGGGAAGCGCGCAAGGCCCGCGCCAAGACCGATGGCGTCGAGATCGACTGGGTGGTGCTGCGCAACCGCACCCAGCAGACCGACGCCCGCAACAAGCGCAGGCTGGATGCGGCACTGGCCGAACTCTCCAAGCGCGTCGGCTTCCGCTATGTGCAGGGTCTGTCCGAGCGCGTGGTCTATCGCGAACTCTTCCCCTCGGGGCTGACCCTGCTCGACAAGGGGCATCTGGCGGACCTCGGCACCAGCCACATCATCGCGCGGCAGGAACTGCGCGAGATGGTCTCGGCGCTGAACCTGCCGGGCGTCGGCAGCCGCGCACCAGAGCGCCAACCGCAGCTTCTGTAATCAGGGCTTTCTGGGCATCAGCTTGAGCGTCATCGCGGTCATCGCCTCGGCGGCGGTGGCGATGACGGTGTCCGCCTCGGGTGCCCAGTACGGGCTGTGCAGCGAAGGCATCTCGATGCCCTCCTTCTTGGCCTTGTTGTATTCGGCCAGCGGCACGCCACCGACCCAGAAGATCAGGCTGGTGATATTGTCCGGATCGGCGCGGTAGAACCGGCTGAAATCCTCGCCGCCCATCGAGGGCGCAACCTGCGCGACGCGCTTGTCGCCGAAACGGCCCTTGAGGAATGTGCCGATTTCCTGGGTGAATTCGGGGCTGTTGTAGACCGCCGGCGTGAAGGTATCAGCAAGCTTGACCTCGGGCATGCGGTCTTCGGGCACGCCCGCAGCGATCGCCTCCCCCTTGGCGATGCGCTTGATCCCGTCGAGGATCTTGGCGCGGGTCTCGTCCGAATAGCTGCGCACGGTCAGCAGCAGGGTCGCCTCGTCCGAAATGATGTTGTGCTTGGCGCCTGCCTGGAAGCTGCCAACGGTGACGACGGCGGCGTCCTGCGGATCGAGCTCGCGGCTGATCAGTGTCTGCAACGTGGTAACGATGCGCGCACCGAGAACGATCGGGTCCTTGGTCGATTGCGGATAGGCGCCATGCCCGCCCAGCCCCTTCACCTTGATATCGACGCTGTCGACATTGGCGAGCGCGAAGCCCGGGGTATAGCCGATGAACCCGGCAGGCGCCTGCGCAGCATCATGGAAGCCCAGCACGTATTCGGGCTTGGGAAAGCGCGTGAACAGGCCATCATTCAGCATCGCAAGCGCACCCGATCCGATCTCTTCGGCGGGTTGCAGGATCATCACCAGAGTGCCCGACCATTCGGCCTTGCGCTTGACCAGCTGGCGTGCCGTCGCCACCCAGCCGGTCATGTGCGTGTCGTGCCCGCAGGCGTGCATCACCCCGGTCTCGATCCCGGCAGGGCTCATCGCGCGCACCTTGCTGGCAAAGGCAAGCCCGGTCTGCTCGACCACCGGCAGCCCGTCCATATCGGCGCGCAGCATTACCACCGGGCCGGGGCCGTTCTTCATCACCGCCACGACGCCGGTCTTGCCGACGCCTTCAGTCACCTCGAAGCCCAGCTTGCGGGCTTCGGCGGCGAGTTTCTTTGCAGTCTGCACCTCCTGGAAGCTCAGCTCGGGATTGGCGTGGAGATCGCGGTATATCTCCATAAGGCCGGGCATGTCGGCGGCGATGTCGGTACGGATCGTGTCCTGCGCCTGCGCAGGAGCGGCAATCGCCAGCGCCAGAGTGGATGCGGCAACAGCGCGCACGAACAAGGATGCGACCGGCATGTGTGTCTCCCCAGACAATTGTTTGAAGGACAGGCTAACGTGCTGATCGCATTACGCCAGCGGATTTTGGTTTCACCGCATGGGGCGCAGATCGATGATGTCCAGCGTGGACTCGTAGTAAGGCCGCGGGAAGACGATCCGCCAGCGATCCTTGCCGATCCGCTCGACCGTGCCGGCAAGGTCGCGCTCCTTGTCCTGGCCGTAGGGCACAAGTCCTGCGTCATCCCCCAGCATCAGCGATCCCAGGAACACGCCGCTGCGCTTGCTATCGGCGTGGATGTACCCGACTGGGCGCTGCGATCCGGTCAGCTTGACGAACTGCCGGCGGTCACCCTTGCCATAGATCGCGCAGGCAAAATCGGGATACGCGATGAACGCGAGAAATTGCCCGCCCAGCTTGTGTGTCGCGCACCGATATGTGCCTTCGGGCGGCAGCGGATTGTCGAGCCGTTTGGCCGGATCGTAGAGCGGCGCGTTTTTCGCCAGCTCGCCAGCAAATTCCGATGCCTTCACCTCGGCCAGAGCGGCGGCGAAGGCTTCATCGCGTTGTTCCAGCCGGGCTGCATCGGCCGGGGTCGCGACCGTGCGCCAGCCTTCTGCCGCCAGCGCGCCGGTACCCGTCACCAAGGCCAATGCCATCAGTGCGCGTCTATGGCCGATCATGTTGCCCTCTCCCCTGGTTCGCATCGCTCAGCGATGCGGCACAAGATCGAACGCGGCGGTCTTTCCGTCCAGAATATTCTGCGCAAGCAAATCCCCCTTGCTCATCGCAGCCTGCACCGCCTGGATCCCCTGGTTCCAGTGCATGTCCATCGTCGCGCGCGAAAACTCGAAGTCGCGCATCCCGCTTTCCCATTTCTGGACGTTGTAGATCAGGTGGACGATGTTGACCGCATTGTCTTCCACCAGCGCGCGGACGCGCTGCACATCGGGCGACGAGCAGACATCTGCTGGCAGCATGGCCAGCACATTGCGCAATGCGGCATGCTCGCGCCGCAGCTTCAGATAATAATCGGTCACCTGGCGGGTGCGGCTGGAATAGCGGATGTCCTTTTCGCGGCTGAGGACATCGGCAAACTTGGTCGGCAGATCGCCACGCGCAGGGAACAGATCGACCTGGAAGGCCAGCATGTCGCTGGTCTGGTTGTCGAGCACATAGGCCAGCGGCGTGTTGCTGACCAGTCCGCCATCCCAATAATGCTTGCCGTTGATCTCCACCGGCGCAAAGCCTGGGGGCAAAGCGCCCGAGGCCATGACATGGCGCGCGTCGATGATCTGCCGCCCTTCGGCATCGTGCGTGTCGAAATAATAGAAATTGCCCGATTCCACGTTCACTGCGCCCACCGAAAAGCGCACCGGGCCGTTGTTCAGCCGGTCCCAGTCGACAAAACGGTTGAGCGTCTCGACCATCGGCGTGGTGTCATAGAGGCTCACCGCTGCCGGAGTGCCAGGCCATGCGAACGGCGCAGGCATCATGTGCGGACGGAAGAAGCCCGGAACGCCGACCATCGCCGCCGTCGCCGCACCGGCAAAATGGTTGAGCTCGCGCAGGTAATCGCTGTTGCCCCAGGCCAGGTCCATCGTTCCCGATGTCACCAGCTCCCAGAACTCGCGCAGCCGCTGACAGGCGAGCCCCGGTTCGTTGCCCGCGATGATCGCCGAATTGATCGCGCCGATCGAGATGCCGGCGACCCAGTCGATACGGACATTCTGGCGCACCAGTTCGCTGAACACTCCGGCCTGATACGAGCCCAAAGCCCCGCCGCCCTGCAGCACCAGCGCGACCGTGGGCGGCAGCGGAACGGCAGCCGACTGGGTGTCGATCGAATCCTGAGAGGTCGGCATGGTTGTTCCTTAAGGTGTCGCGAGCAGCAGCCTGCATCTGCCTATTTATGCCGCACTGCACAATAAGGCAAATCGCTGGAAAAATCTGTGGTGCTAAACCCCTGCCGGCGGTGTTAGTGTTCGCAACGAGAGGCGAACAAGGAACACTGCGCGCATGAAGCTCGACGACTATCGCACCAGCGACAATATTTCGGACCAGCGCGGCGGCGGTGGCGGCGGCCCGCGCTTTCCCATCGGCGGGGGCAAGATGGGCATCGGCACCATCCTGATCCTGGGCATCGCCGCGCTTGTCTTCGGCATCAACCCGATGGAGCTGATGCAGGGCGGCGCGCTGCCCGGCGGCGCGCCCATGCAAACGCAGGGACCTGGGGCAGCGGGCGGACAGAACGCGGCGCAAAGCTGCGCGGTGGACGAAAAGAGCAAGTTCAGCTGCCAGGTTCTCGCCAGCACCGAAGACACCTGGGGCGCGCTTTTCAAGGCGCAAGGCGAACGCTACCAGCCTGCAACGCTGACCTTCTATGACCGCAACGGACAATCCGGCTGCGGCGCTGCGCAAAGCGCGATGGGCCCGTTCTATTGCCCTGCAGACAATGGCATCTATCTCGACACCAGCTTTTTCGACGAGCTCGCCACCCGCTTTGGCGCGGCGGGCGACTTCGCGCAGGCCTATGTCATCGCGCACGAGGTTGGCCACCATATCCAGACGATCAGCGGACGCTCCAACCAGGTCCGCCGCGCCCAGCAACAGGCCAGCGAGGCCGAAGGCAACGACCTGCAGGTGCGGATGGAGCTGGAGGCGGATTGCTATGCCGGGGTCTGGGCGGCGCGCAATCGCGAGCGGATCGAGCCGGGCGACATCGAGGAAGGGCTGACCGCCGCCAATGCCATTGGCGACGATACGCTGCAAAAGGCGGCAGGACGCAGGCCGGTGCCCGAAAGCTTCACTCACGGCACGTCGGCGCAGCGCATGGCGTGGCTGAAAAAGGGTTTGAGCACCGGGGATCCGGCGCAATGCGATACGTTCAGCGCCGCCCGGCTGTAAGGCTGCGCATCGTTTTGCAGGTCTGCGCGTAGCTGCCGGAAAGCCATTGGTATTGATGCAAAACTAGGGGAACCACCATGCACCGCACCGCCATCACACTCGCCAGCCTCGCCTTTCTTGCCAGCGCCATGCCCGCCACCGCGCAGAGCCAGGCCGCCGACAAGCCGCGTACGACAGAAAAAGTGGCAGAAGATGTGGTGAGCCAGCCGGTGCAGGATGTCGGCATCGACAAGAAGGACATTCCGGAAAACCTGCTGCGCATCCAGGACAAGCCCTATTCGCTCGCCGGCATCAAGACCTGCGCACAGATCCGCACTGCCATCGGCGACATGGACGCGGTGCTGGGCGAAGACCTCGATGTGCCCTATCAGGCGACCCGCGACGACAAGCGCAAGGACACCGCCGGCAAGGTTGGCGGGCTGATCGTCAACTCGATCATCCCCTTCCGCGGCGTGATCCGGGAAATCTCGGGCGCCGCAGCGCAGGAGCGCCGCTATAATGCAGCAGTCTATGCCGGCGTCGTCCGGCGCAGCTTCCTCAAGGGCGTGGGGCTGCAGCGCGGCTGCAAATATCCCTCGGCTCCCGAACCTGCCAGCCTGAAGTGACTTGCTTCAAAATCCTCTCCCTTTAGGGGAGGGATTGAGAGAGTCAGGGGCACACCATATGCGACGTTTTCCGGTCCGGCGGCTGGCCGATTGCCACACGGTCGATGACTTTCGCGAACTCGCGCGCAAGAAACTGCCCTATCCGGTGTTCCATTATATCGACGGCGCCGCCGACGACGAGGTCACGCGCAACCGCAACACCACGGCGTACGAGGAATGCGACCTTGTCCCCAATGTGCTGGCAGGCGTGGCCGATATCGACATGTCCACCACGCTGATGGGCCGCAAGATCGACATGCCGCTCTTCCTCTCCCCCACTGCTCTGCAACGCCTGTTCCACTGGCGCGGAGAGAAGGCCGTGGGCGCTGCGGCAGAAAAGTTCGGCACGTTCTTCGGGATCTCCTCGCTCGCCACGGTGAGCCTGGCCGAGATCGGCGACAGCATCGCCAGCCCGAAGCTGTTCCAGCTGTATGTCCACAAGGACAAGGGGCTGAACGCTGCGCTGATCCAGGCGGCCAAGGCCGCGAAATTCGATGCCTTGGCACTGACCGTAGACACCATCGTTTCAGGCAAGCGCGAACGCTGCCTGCACACCGGCTTCACCTCGCCGCCGCGCCTGACCCCATCCTCGGCGACCAGCTTTGCCATGCACCCCCGGTGGACGCTCAACTATCTGGCGCGCGAACGCTTTTCGCTGCCCAATCTGAAGAGTCATGTCGCCGCCGGAAGCGATGCGGCAATCTCGGTCGCGGACTATTTCAACACGATGCTCGACCAGAACATGAACTGGGCGATGGCCGAGGACATTCGCAAGGCATGGGACGGCCCGTTCTGCCTCAAGGGCATCATGAGCGTCGAGGATGCGCGCCGCGCGGTCGCGATCGGGGCGACCGCGATCATGGTATCGAACCATGGCGGCCGCCAGCTCGACGGCAGCCGCGCGCCGTTCGATCAACTCGCCGAGATTGTCGATGCGGTCGGCGACAGGATCGAGGTGATCTGCGATGGCGGCATCACGCGCGGCACCCATGTGCTCAAGGCCTTGAGCGTCGGGGCCAAGGCCTGTTCGGGCGGGCGACTGTACCTCTATGCGCTCGCCGCCGGGGGGCAGCGCGGTGTCGAGCGGACCCTGAGCAATCTGCGCGGCGAGATCGAGCGCGGCATGAAGCTGATGGGGGCAACCCGGCTCGATCAGCTGGGGCGCGACAACCTGCGCTGGCGCTGACTATTTGGGGCGACCGACCTCGCCGGTTGCGCTGATAACGATCCGGTCGCTGTTCGCGCCGCGCGAGAGCAGCACGGTGACCGGCATGTTGGGAAGGCCCGTGCTGTCGAACCAGAACCGCGCGCGCGAGGGCGCTGCGGTCGCAGGGTCCGTGCCTGGAGCCACCGCCGTAACGGCTGTCTCGCCCTCGATCCGCGCCACCGTGCCGGGCTTCCAGTCACGATTGGCGAGCGTGCGCGCGTTCAGTGGCACCCATTGGCGGTCCTGCCGCGCATCGAAGCCATAGCCCGACGGCGCGATCCACACCGCGATGGGGCGTGCGCTGACCACCGCCTCATCGCGCGCCGCCGCGACGCGCGCGGCAAAGCGATCGGCATCTTCGGAGAGCGCCGCGCTATCGCCGGGGATCGAAAGCACCACCGCGCCTGCGACGAGGCCGATGATGAACAGCACCACCATCAGCTCGATCAGGGTGAAGCCGCTTTCGCGCTTTCTCCGAAGCGCCCCTGCGCAGGCAGGGGTACATGCCGCACTCAAATCCTCCCCGAGCTCGTCTCGGGGAGGGGGACCGCGCCGCAAAGCGGCGGGGTGGAGGGGAAGCGTGGCGCACATTGGCAGCTTCAGCGTGATCCCGCTGCCCCTCCACCGTTCGCCACGCGAACGGTCCCCCTCCCCCAGCAAGCTGGGGGAGGATTTCAGATGGGTCGGCCCCAGCAAGGTCGGGGAGGATTTTAGAACCTCAAGCCCCATCGGCGGTGATGTCCGCATTCTCGTTCTCGCCGCCCGGCGCGCCATCGGCACCCAGCGAAAAAAGATCGAACGCGCCGGTCGTGCCGGGGCTGACATATTGATACGGGCGGCCCCAGGGATCCTGCGGCAGCTTCTTGATATAGCCGCCGCTGCGATAACGGCCCGGCTGCGCCAGTGTCGGCGGCGCAGTGATCAGCGCATTCAGACCCTCGGCGGAACCCGGATAGGCGAGATTGTCGAGCCGGTACATTTCCAGCGCCTGCGCCAGCGTCGCGATGTCGCTGCGCGCCTTCTCGGTCATTGCGCGGTCCTGGCTGGGCAGCACGTTTATGACCACGATGGTCGCGAGCAGCCCGATGATGAAGATCACCACCATCAGTTCGACGAGCGTGAAGCCATTGGCACGCTTGCGCGCCTTGGGCGAGAGACGCTTCAGCAGCGCGGATCGGATATTCAGCATGTTGGTCCTCATAAGCCAGTCAGGTTTTGCAGCTGCAGGATCGGCAGCAGGATCGACAGGATGATCAGCGCGACCGCGCCGCCCATCACCACGATGATGGCTGGCTCAAGCAGCGCCATCGCAGTGGAGGTGAAGTTGCGGAACTCCCGCTCCAGATAATCGGCGGCGCGCTCGAGCATCGTGTCGAGCTGACCCGCGCTCTCGCCGCTGGCGACAAGATACACCAGCAGCGGAGGGAATGTCCCCGCATTTCGCAGCGCCGCGGACAGCGATCCGCCCGAACGGATCGCCTCGACCGCCTCTTCGAGCGCCTCGCGCAGCACGCTGTTGCGCACCGTGCGGGTGGTGAGCTTCATGCCCTCGAGCAAAGGCAGGCGGCTTTGCACCATCGTCGACAGCGTCCGCGCGAGCCGCGCCGCGTTCATGTCGCGGATCAGCTTGCCGATGAACGGCAGCTTGAGCACGAAGGTATCGACGCGGTATTTGAACGCAGGCACTTTCATCGCGCGCCAGAAGCCAAGGCTCGCCAGCAGCAGCGCCAGTGCCATCAGCCACCAGTAATCGGCCAGCACCGCCGAGATGCCGATGACGATGCGGGTGATCAGCGGCAGCTGGGTCTGCGCATTGTCGAACTGTTCGACCACGCGCGGCACCACCGAAATCATCAGCCCGGCGACCACGCCGAAAGCCACTAGGCTCAGGATGATCGGATAGGCGAGCGCGGAAATGAGCTTGCCGCGCACCTCGGCCTGCTGCTCGCGCAACGCCGCCAACCGTTCGGTGATCACCGGCAGCGAGCCCGAGCTTTCGCCCGCACTGATCATCGCACGGTAGAGCGGCGGAAAGCTGCGCGCCTCGCGCGCCATTGCCTCGGCGAGCGACTGGCCCTCCATCACTCCGGCATGGACGTTGATCAATACTTCGCGTGCATTGGCCTTTTCGGTCTGGCGGCTGATCGTGCGCAGCGCCTCTTCCAACGGGCTCACGCTCATCAGCGACGACATCTGCCGGGTGAACAGGGTGAGCTGCTTGGGGCTCAATCGCGCGGTGCGCTGTGTCAGCAGCGCCTTGCGCGGCGGCGCAGGCGTCACCGTGACGATATGGAAGGCCTTGCGAATCAGTGCGGCGCGCGCCTGGGCATCGGACGGCGCGCGGATGCGCCCTTCCCGCTCGCGCCCGGCCGAATCGATCACCTTATAGGCAAAGTCAGCCATTGAGCGGTTCGGGCACCGGTTCCGCCTCGCGCCGCGAAATTCGGATGGCCTCTTCCGCCGTGGTATGGCCGGTGCGGACAAGCTCGCGCGCGGCAGAGCCAAGGTTCGGCGCATTGAGAAACGCATGCCGGGCGATGATCGCCTCGTCGCCATTGTCGTTGATCAGACGGCGGATGGTCTCGTCGACGCGCACCGCCTCGAACACGCCGATGCGCCCTGCAAAGCCGGTGTGGTTGCATAAATCGCACCCCACGGGCCGATAGACCACGGTGCCCTTGTCGAAGCCCAGCAGCGAGGCGAGCGAGCCATCGGCCTGCACCGGCTCGCGGCATTCGGGGCACAGCCGCCGCACCAGCCGCTGCGCCACGACCGCGCGCAGGGTGGAGGCGAGCAGGAACGGCTCGATCTTCATGTCGCGCATGCGGGTAATCGCACCGATCGCGTCGTTGGTGTGGACGGTCGAGAGCACCAGATGCCCAGTGAGCGAGGCCTGCACCGCGATCTCTGCCGTTTCGTGATCGCGGATTTCGCCGATCATCACCACATCGGGGTCCTGGCGCAGGATCGCGCGCAGGCCGGCCGCAAAGGTCAGGCCGACCTTGGGGTTGACCTGCGTCTGGCCGACGCCCTCGATCGCGTATTCGACCGGATCCTCGACGGTCAGCATATTGCGCGAGCCATCGTTGAGCTGCTTGAGGCACGAATAGAGCGTCGTCGTCTTGCCCGATCCGGTAGGTCCCGTGACCAGCACGATGCCATTGGGCTCGGACAGGGCATCAGCCAGGATCTTGTGGGTGCGCGGGCTCATGCCCAGCAGCCCCAGATCCATATTGGCGTTTTCCTTGTCGAGCAAGCGCAGCACGACGCGTTCGCCCGCGCGGCTGGGCAAGGTCGAGACGCGCACGTCGAGCAGCTTGCCACCGATGGTGAGGCCGATGCGGCCATCCTGCGGCACGCGGCGTTCGGCGATATCGAGGCGCGCCATCACCTTGATGCGGCTGACGATCACCGGGGCGACATTGGGCGGCATCCGCAGCTTTTCCTGCAGCACGCCATCCATGCGCATGCGGATCACCAGCCCGGTCTCGTATGGCTCGATATGGATGTCGGACACGCCCTGGCGCGCGGCCTCGGCAATCACGCCGTTGATCAGGCGGATCGCGGGCGCATCGTCGGCGCTGTCGAGCAGGTCTTCAGCGCTCGGCAGGTCGCTCGCCAACAGTTCCAGATCGCCGCCGTCGATGTTCATCGAATGCGCCATCGCGGCGGCATTGCCCTCGACTGCGTAGTGATCGGACAAATAGCGCTCGAACTGCGCCACGGGCGCGAGCTCGACATCGAACGGCATCGCCAGATAGCGCCTTACCTCGAGCAGGGTGATCGGGTCGGCGCCTTCGCGCAACGCAACCTTCATCCGCCCGTCCGCCTCGCCCAGCATGACGACGCCGTTGTCGCGGGCAAAGCCATAGGGAATGTCGAGCATCATCCGCGCCATGGCGCGTTCGGGGGCGAGGTCGAGCATCGCCTCGTCGGTCGCCGCGTTCAGCGCATCCTTCGGAGCATCACCTTTGCGGATCTTCATGGCTGGCCTCCACTGACGGGCGGCAACTGCCCTGCCCCGCTGGGAGGCAATGTCGTGCTGTCGAGCGGGCCGCTGTTGGGCATCGCGCGCGGGCTGATCACCTGATCGGTAGGCCCGGCGGGCGGTGCCACGGGCACGTTCGCGCCCAGATAATCGCGCACGATAGTATCCAGAGAGGGCTCGACCTTGGGGTTGAACTCGATCTGCGCGGCGCGGACATAGTTGTAGCGGCGTGCGGCGATCGCCTGGGCGTCTTCGGAGGTGCGCAGGATCGTCGGACGGATGAACACCATCAGATTGGTCTTGGTGCGTTCACGCCCACGCGACTTGAACAGCTCACCGATCAGCGGGATATCGCCCAGCAGCGGGATCTTCTGGATCGTCCGCCGCTCGTTGTCATCGAGCAGTCCGCCCAGCGCGATGATCTCGCGGTCGCGCACGGTGACCGTGGTCTTCACTTCGCGCTTGTTGATGATCAACTCGTTGAAATCATTGCTGACCGGGCCGACGATCGAGCTGACCTCCTGCCGGATGTCGAGCTTGATCTGGTTGCCCGCGTTGATCTGCGGCTTCACCTCGAGCTCGATACCGACATTCTGACGCTGGATGGTGCGGAAGGCATTGTCGAAATTGTTCGACAGCGCCTCGCCAGTGCTGATCGGGATTTCCTGGCCGAACAGGATCGACCCCTGCACATTGTCGTTCACGGTCAGCGACGGTGTCGAGAGGATGTTCGACTCGCTGTCTTCCTGCACCGCGTTGATGATAGCACCCAGCACGCGGTTGTTGCCGATATCGGCAGCAAAGCCGGTATAGCCGCCGCGCGCACCCAAGATACTGGTCGCGGCGTTCTGACGGAGCAGATCACCCACTGCGCTGTTGGTGCTGGTGGTGACGGTGTTGCCGTTGATCACCGTTGTCGTCTGGTCGAGATCATCGGCCAGGATGCCGCCCGCGATATCGAGAATGTTGGTCGCAACATTGGAGAACGGCGTCACCAGGAACGGAATGTCCTTGCCGCCGATCAGGAACTGAACGCCCAGTTCGCGCGCGACCTTGTCCGATATCTCGACGATGATCGCCTCGACCAGCACCTGTTCCTGGCGGATATCGAGCTGGCGCACCAGCTCTGCCAGCGAGCGCTGGACATCGACCGGAGCGGAGATGATCACCGCATTCGCGCCTTCGTAGCGCGTGATGATCGCCGTGCCGCGACCGTTGGAGAGCCCCACCGCACCGCCGATCGGCGCAGATGCCGCTGCCGGTGCCGCGCCATTGGCAGACGGCGCAGCAGCGGGCGTCGCGGACATCGGCTGCACGCCGCCACCGCCCTGCCCGCCGACCATCATCTGCAGTACCGGCACCAGCTGTTCGGCATCGGCATAATCAAGCCAGATCACCCGAATTTCGCTGCCATTGGCGGCGCGGGCATCGAGTTCCTTGGCGATCGCGGTCAGCCGCGCGACGGTCGGCGCATCGCCGCGCAGCGCGACAGAGTTGCTCGAATCCACCGCAACAACCGACACCAACGGCGCACCGCCGCCGCCTTCTGCGCCGCCACCAGGAGCGGGCGCCAGCTGCTGCAGCGTCATCGCGATCTCGCGCGCGCCGGCATGGCTCAGCGTGATCACCTGTGTCGTCGCATTGTCACGGTCGATCTGGCCGATCAGCGCACGAATGCGACGGATGTTGTCGGCATAATCTGCGACCACCAAGCTGTTGCCGCTGCGGTTGGCGGTAATCGATCCCTCGCGGCTGACCAGAGGCCGCAGCGTCTCCACTGCGGTGGTCGCATCGATCGCGCGCAGGCGGAAGACCTCGGTGACGAACTCGTTCTGCCCGCCGCGGCTGCCCACCCGGCCCGGAGCAGACGCCGCGCCATCGGTCGGCTGGATGCGATAGGCGCCGTTCGCTGTCGGCACCGCGATCAGACCGTTGGCGCGCAGCGTCGAGAGGAACACCTCGAAATACTCGCTGCGGCTGAGCGGCCGGTCGGTGACGACCGAAACCTTGCCCTGCACGCGGCCATCGATGATGAACGTGCGCCCGGTCACCGAGGCTGCATCCTCGATAAACGCCCGGACATCCGCGTCGCGCACGTTCAGGCTGTGCTGCGCAAACAGCGGGGATGCCAGCTGCGTGGCCAGGGCGAGTGCCGCGCCCAGCGCGAAGAGAGAGCTGTGTTTTTTCATTTTTCCGGGATGATCAGGGCAATGGGAAGGGTTTCCGTGCCACGTTCGATGACAAGCGAAAGGCGCGCGCCCGGGCGGATCTGCCCAGAGAGCGCAGCGCCATCGGCGGCGGACGTGATCTTTCGTCCGTTGATTTCGACCACGATATCGCCGGGCTTGAACCCGGCCTGGGCAAAGACCGAACCGTCGCCCTTGGACGTGACGGCAAAGCCGGTCGCACGGCCGTTTTCGGTGCGCGGAGCAAAGCCTATGCCGCCGGTGATCGCCTCGGGGGTCAACGGTCCCGGGGCCTGAACGACGGGCGGTGCGCCCGCGCCTGCCGCCGGTGCCGCGCCGAGCGGCGCATCGCCGACGGTTTCAGCCGGAACCGATTGATCGATATACAGACTTTCTTGCGTCCCTGCGCGCTCCAGCACGACATGGTCGAACAGCACCTGCACCAGCTTGACGCCGGGCGACACCTCCTCGCCGACGCCGTAACTGCGCTGGACGCCATCCGATCCGGCAATAATAGCCGAACCGCCACCCGACGCCTCGTTCATCCGCAATCCGTAAAGCGTAAGGTCGAGTGAGGTCACCGCCGCACTGGCGTCGCCGCCGGCTGCGGCACGATCAAATCCGTCGAAGCTCGCAAAGAGCGCGGCGCGTGCTGCGGGCGACATCACATTGGCGGTGCGCGCCTGCCAGTCGCCGAGCGGCGCGATGGGGGTCACGATAGTCCAGACCAGCCGCGCCAGCTGGATGACCAGCGCCAGCACCAGCAGTGCCCGCAGCCAACCATACAGGCCGCTCGGCAGGAACCGCCCCAGCCCCGTCGCCCTGGCTTCGAATCGCGCCGACCGGAATCGGGAGAGCGAAGCACTGAGGCCGGTCTGCGCGCCATTTTGGGCCGCTGATGCCACGAATCACTCCCCGTTGCAGGCCGATCCCCATGGCCCTGAGACGCTGCTAGGCGCGCCGCGTGACGGTTGGATTACCAGTTTGTGACAGATATTTGAATGGACAGCCACTGATACAGGCATGGGCCGCACACAAAAGGGGAAGCCGGTGGCTACCGGCTCCCCCTCATGCATAGCCATCGGCAATAAGACGCGATCAGAATTGCAGCGAGGCGCTGATCGAGAAGGCGCGGCCGATTTCATAGGCGTTGTTGCGGATCAGCGAATTGTTGAGCCGCTGGAACTCGACATAATCGGTGCTCAACAGGTTGCGCGCCTCGAGCTTGATCTCGCCGACGCGGTTGAACAGCTTGAAGCCCTCGCGCCAGACGAAATCGAGCCGGGGACCGGTGAATTCGATGAAGTCGGGCTGGCCTGCCGGGCCACGGTTGGTCACGCGGTTGCTGTTCCACGACAGCAGGATGGTCTGCTGCGACAACCGCTCGCCGGTGCTTTCCATGCCGAACTGCACGTTGGCGATATGGTCCGACTGACCGGTCAGCGCGAAGCCGCCGGTGCGGAAGATCGTCGAGGCCGGAACCAGCGCGCCGCTCAGCGGATCGGCGATCTGGTCCTGCGCGGTCACCTTCACCTCGGAATTGGTGTAGGTGTAGTTGCCCGCGACCAGCATGCGGCGTTCCTCGAAGAAGGTGCCGCCCAGATCGATCATGTCGAAATACTTCACCAGCTCGATTTCCGCGCCGTACAACGTGGCCGTCGGTGCGTTGGCGAAGGTGGTGAAGAAGTTGTCGCCTTGGCGGAAGCCCAGGTTCTCGATCGGGTCCTTGATATCCTTGTAGAACACCGCAGCGGTCAGGCGCTGATCGCGATCGAAATACCATTCGAAGCGGGTTTCCAGGTTGATCAGGCGGCTGTTCTTGAGGAACGGGTTACCGAAGAAGGTCCGGTCGAATTCCAGATCGAGATACTGCTGCGGCGCGAGTTCGCGGAACTGCGGACGGGCAATGGTCTTCGAAGCGGCAAACCGGATCTGCATGTTCTCTTCAAGGTTCCAGGTCAGCGTCGCAGCCGGCAGGAAGTCATCCTTCCTGATGGTGGTCCCCACCAGGTTGGCGCTGCCCAGGCCGAACAGATCGATCGGCAGCACGAACTGGTCGCCATCCTCATAGCGGACACCCGCCTGCAGCCTCAGGCTCTCGGCCAGTTCGGCTTCGAACTGGACATAGCCTGCCTGGACCTCAAGACCTGCCGAATAGGCCGCAGCACCGTTGGTGCCCGACGTTTCGACCAGACGCACGTCGTAAGTATAGACGTTGAAATCCGACAGCAGGAAGTCGGGGCGCTGCTGCGATACCGCGAAGGGCAGCGGGCCGTTGCCGCTCAGGAAGCGGAAGTCGCGGCGGATCGAGGTACGGTCGTTCTTGTAATACGCATAGCCCGCCGAAAAGGTGATCGGCACGCCGATATCGGTTTCATAGGCCAGATCGATATTGGCGCCATAGACATTGTCGTCGAGATCGCTGAACGCGATACGCGCGCCTTCGCCGGCCGACTGCAGATCGTTGACGAAGTCATTGGCAACGGCATTGAACGTGTAATCGAAGGTCCGCTCGTACGGTGCTTCGCGCTGCGAATTGGCATAGCTGCCGCGGAAGTTGAGGCGGAAATTGTCGAACTTCATCTCGCCGACGAACTGGGTGTTCATCAGCTGGCGCTCGAACCAGTTGGTGCGGCTGCGGTTGATCAGCCGGGTGTCGGTGACGCGCGCGTCGATACCTTCGCGGATCGATGCGTCCTTCAGCGTGTCGCGAATGAAGATGTTGGTGAGCTTGAACTTGTGCTCGCCGACATCAGCGGTCACGCCGAACAGGCCGTTGACGACGATGCGGTTTTCGGTCGTCAGATAGTTGAAGTTGATGTCGGGCAGCAGTGTGTCGACGCCGGCCACCGGAACGATGCCCTGCGAGATCTGCTGCACGCCGCCGCGCGTACGCCAGGTGTTGTTGATGCCGGCAGCGCCGACGATGCCGATGTTGACGTCACCCACCAGAAAGCTGGTGGCGCCGCTCAACTGACCGGAAAAGTTGACCGGAATGTTGTTGTTGCGCTGGATCAGCGAGGTGTTGGCGTTGGCCAGGCTGGCGGTCAGGTCACGCACCTGCCCTGCAGTGAAATTCCGGCCGGCGGCAATCGGATTGCCCGATGCGAATGCATTGCGCAGGTTGGCGGGCAAGGTGCGCGCGCCATTGTCGAAGCCGGTAAAGTCGGTCGACGACCCGAAATAGGTATAGCCCACTTCACCCGTGGTGATCGTGTCGCCACCGGTACCGAACTCGATCTTGAAGAACGGGTCGCGCGGCACCGACTTGGTCGTCAGGTTGATCGCACCGCCACCGAATTCACCCGGATAATCCACCGAATAGCTCTTCTGGATGGTGGTCGAGGCGATGACGCTGGTGGGGAAGATGTCGAGCGGCACGGTACGACGCAGCGGATCGGGCGAGGTCAGCGGCGAACCGTTGAGCAATGCGAGCGAATAGCGCTCACCCAGGCCACGGACGAACACGAAGCGGCCGCCAACGACGCTAAGGCCGGTGACGCGCTGCAGCGATCCGGCGATGTCACCATCGGCAGTACGGGCGATATCGGCCTCGCTCAGCACCGAGACGACTTCGGGCGTTGCCTTGATGGGATTGGGAATGAAGCGACCACGCACGACGATTTCGCTGTTGCCGCCCGCACCGGGACCCGAGATTTCCAGATCTTCCTCGACAGGCTCTTCGACCGCCGGTTCTGCGGGATCGGCCTGCGGCGCAGGGGGAGGCGCTTCCTGCGCGAATGCGGCTGGCGAAACCAGACCGGTACTGACCATCAGCAGTGCAGCGAATGAAAGCGGCGTGATTTTCGCCATGAGTCCCTCCAGTAATTCAAAAAAGGGGCGGCGGCGCTTGTTCGCCGCCGCCCCGCATCCGGTCAGCGGTCTGCAATCAGGTCGTGGGAATGCTCGGCACGGCGGTGCAGGCAGGCGTCGTGCTGTAGAGGCCGCAGGTCCATCCCTGGAAGCGCGTGTCGGCAGCGTCGCGCACCGCACCGATATAGGTGACTGCGGTGTAGAAGCTGTTGATCGCCGTCACGTTGAACACCGGACGAGCGGTTTCGTTCGCGCCGTTGATGAAGATGCCGGTCAGCGTCGAGGTACCGTTGGTGATGTTGTTCGATCCGGCGGTGAACAGCGCCTGGATCGAAGCCACGGTGACATTGCCATCATCGGTGAAGGCGTTCGGGCAGCTGAGGAACATCGATTCAAAGCGCGGCGGACCGGCTTCGTCACCCGCACCGGCCGTGCCAGTGGCCTGCATGGTCACGGCGCTGTCGACGTCGAGGCACCAGCCGGGACCGCTCAGCACGCTGTTGAACGCTGCAAAGTCCATGCCGCCGCGCAGCAGAATTGCCGCTTCGTCGTTCGTGGTCTGGGTGGACACGAAGGTCGCGTTCGACATCGACCATGCGGTGCGCGGCTCTGCCTGTTCGTTGCCGTTCGAATCGCCTTCGATCACGTGGTTGGCGCTGGCGGTCTGCGCGCCGATCAGGAACTGGTTGAAGCCCTTGTAGCCCAGATCCATGTCGAACGTGTCGTCGTCATTGCCGAGGCCGACGAGGTTGCGGCCATTGACGCGTCCACCAAACCATTCGATGCCATCATCCGAGCTGTTGTAGACCTGGACGTTCTGGAAGAACGTGCCCGAGCCGACGCCTGCCAGCGTGATGCCGTTAAGCTCATTGCCCGGCTGGACTTCGAAGCCCGAAAAACGAACCTGGAAGAACGCGATGCGGCCCGAGTTGTCGGTCGGCACGGCGCCGCCATAGTTGGCGTTGGTACCTTCCACCACGCCCGAGCAATCGGTGCGGGTGCCGCCCGGGTTGGTCGGCGAACCGGTGGCGCAATCCGACAGCGGCGCGCGGCCGAGGATCACGACACCGCCCCACAGGCCCTTGGAGTTGGCGGTGGCGGCTCCGGTGATGTTGTCGCGTGCGGTGAAGATGATCGGACGCTCGGCGGTGCCTTCAGCAAACAGCTGCGAACCGCGGTTGACCAGCAGGAAGTCTGCACCCGACGAACCGAAGAAGGTCACGCCCGGCTCGATGGTCAGGATGGCCGAGGTGCCGGTGTTGCCGGCGGGGCCAACATCGACGCCAACCTGAACGCGGCCCGAGAGCGAATAGACGGTGCCGGCGCGACGCGGAATGACGAGGTTGGTCGTCAGCGTGCCGGAGAGCTGGCAGTTGCGGGCAACCGCGCCGCCGCCCAGCGTGATGGTGCCGACATTGGCGGTGCCATTGGGGCAATCGGCAGCCGGGCCGGTCGGGGTCGGCGTCGGAGTGGGGGTCGGCGCGGGGGCCGGAGCAGGTGCCGGGGCCGGGGCGGGCACAACGACCACGCCTTCACCGGGCGATGCGACATCGTCTGCACCACAGGCCGTCACCACCAGGGCAGCGGCCGAAGCCATCAGGACCGAACGAACACGTGCATTGAGCATCTTGGAATCTCCGCAAATCTGGACAGAACTGGCTGTCGGCTTTTCAGGAACGAGCGGAGATGATGTGATTCCACCCCCTGGAACGTCGCTCGAGGGGGCTGATAGGCAGGCATGATGAAGCTGCGGGGCCATTTTGATGACAGGCAAGGGTCAGGTTTGTGACTCTTCGGAGTCATTTGTGAAAATCTTGCGACAATCGCCGCTATTCGCACCTCAACATCATGATTTCATGGTGTTTTCATCCGAACAGGGTGAGCGACGGTGTGCCGGAATGAGGCAACGCGCGACGGTTGCAGGCCATCACTATACCCCACTATGCCGCCCATGGGTGGCCAATCGGCAACAGTCGGGCGCGCGGACAAAGCAAAACCCGGCCGAACCATGTTCGACCGGGCTGCTGAAGGGTGTATAGAAAAGGCGCTGTACGATCAGCGGCTGGCATAGCCCTGATCGAGACGACGGAGCGCATGGCGCGCCGCGATACGGCTGTCCATGACCCGTCCGTCGGCCAGGATCACGTCGAACGACCGATCCGTGTCGATCGCAGCCTGATAATGGCTGCGCGCAGAGACCATGTCGCCCATCTTGGCATAGGCCAGCCCCATGTTGATCAACCTTGCGGGATCACGACGGGCGGCCGGAGAAACCTGTTTTTCGGCGGCCTGCATCTGTTCGAGCGCGGCCGGATAATTGCCCTTGAGCAGCGCGGCATAGCCCAGCGCGCCAGTCTCATAGCCGATTTCGGTCGCCGCCGCCCGGTTCTGCACAGGCTGGGCAAAGCCCGGAGCAGCCATACCGAGGGCGGCCAGGGCCGCGATTGCGATAACTTTGGTGGTCATGTCATCATGTCCTTTCTGTTGGTGACGAGCAAATGCTACGCTTATGTGACAGTGGTGGCAATACATATGTCACATAAAATACTCCTTAATGTCATATTTCTGTAATTTTCACCTTTTTCGCGAATTGTCACACGCCCGACATGGGTCTTGACCAAAAGGCACCCGCGCTGTCCGATGCGCAAAACCAGACGTTTCGCAGGAGAGGCCGCCCCCCATGACCATGACCATCGATCGCAGATTGCTTATCAAGGCCGGAACTTTCGGCCTTGCCGCGCTGTCGCTGCCCGGCGCAGCGCTCGCATTTGCCTCTGCCCGGGGTTTTTCGCATGGCGTCGCCAGCGGCGAACCCAGTGCCGATTCGGTGCTGTTGTGGACGCGATTTGTAGGCGACAACGACACCCGCCTCACCGCCGAGCTTTCGACGAGCCCGGATTTCGCAAAGACCGTAGGCGGCGGATCGGTCACCGCGACCGGTGCACGCGATCATATCGCCAAGATCACCGTCACCGGGCTCAAGCCCGACAGCTGGTATTTCTATCGCTTTGTCGCCGCCGATGGCACCAAGTCGCCGATCGGGCGCACGCGGACGCTGCCGAAAGGCGAGACGAGCGCATTCAACCTGGGCGTGTTCTCCTGCTCGAACCTGCCGTTTGGATGGTTCAACGCCTATGGCCATGCCGCCGCGCGCAAGGACATCGATCTGGCGCTGCACCTGGGCGATTACATCTATGAATATGGTCCCGACGTGTACCCCACGCGCGGCCAGGCGCTGGCCGGACGCATGGTGCAGCCTGACCACGAGATGGTGACGCTGGCCGATTATCGCCTGCGCTATGCCAGCTACCGGCTCGATCCCGATCTGCAGGCTCTGCACCAGAGCGTGCCGATGATCGCGATGTGGGACGACCATGAAATCGCCAACGATGCCTGGAAAGGCGGCGCGCAGAACCACCAGGATGCGACCGAGGGCGATTACGCGACCCGTCGCCGCATCGCCGAACAGGCCTATCGCGAATGGATGCCGGTCGCGGACCTGACACCCGCCGATGCGCTGTGGAGCAGCTACCAGATCGGGAATCTCGCCACCATCATCCGCACCGAAAGCCGCCTGACCGGCCGCGACAAGCCGGCCGAGCTCGCCGAAGCCTTTGCCGGCGGCGGTGATCTGGCGCAGGCGCTCGCCAAGTTCCGCGACGAGACCTGGATGGACCCTTCCCGCCGGATGTTCGGCGACGATCAGGCGCGCTGGCTGGGTGAGCAGTTCAAGGCATCGAAGGCGTCCGGCACGCGCTGGCAGGTCTGGGCGCAGCAATGCGTGATGGGCTCGCTCAAGCTGCCGCTGGAAACCGCCGACTGGGTGCCCAAGGATGCGCCGCAGATCGTCCGCACCCGCTCTGCCGCAGGTCTTGCCGCCAGCAAGACGGGCCTGCCGTTCAACATGGATGCGTGGGATGGCTATCCCGTCCAGCGCGAGGCTCTGCTCAAGTCCGCGCAAGGCGTGGACGCTGACCTTATCGTGCTGTCCGGCGACAGCCACAACGGCTGGGGCTTCGACCTGGCCGCCGATGGCAAGCCCGCAGGCGTCGAGTTTGCCGGCCATGCCGTCACCTCGCCCGGCTTTGAGGCCTATGCGCCGACCATTCCAGCCAAGGACGTCGCAGGCGCACTCGTCCGCGGCAATCCGCAGCTCAAATGGGCCGACACCGGCAGCCGCGGCTATATGACGGTCAATCTGACGCAGGAGAAAGCCACTTCGCATTGGCACGCGATGCGCACCATCCGCGAACAGTCGAAGGAGCTTGCCGGCACCGAAAGCCGCAGCGTGCTGCCCGGCCGCAAGACGATTTCCGAACCCGGCTGGTCGCGCTGGAGCCCGTCGGGCGACGCGTCCAACGCCTGATTGCCACGCCGTTTGTCGATGCTGACCTGCCGCCTGCCGAAAAGCATGGCGGCAGGCCCGGCGGCGCTCTAGGCTCCCCGTCATGGCCGCTGCCCGCTATCGTGCGGGATGCCAGCGGTTGCCCGCGCGTGCGGGCTCAATCAGACATCCGGGGAGCTATGAATGGTCAAGAATATCCTGTTTGCATCGGCGGCGCTGATCGCGCTGACGACGGTGCCAGCCCGTGCCCAAGCGCCCGAGGGCCAGACGAACGACATCGATCTGCTTGTTGAAGACGCCGACGCGCCCGGCGATGCCTCGATGGCCGGTACGCCCGACGCCGAGGGCATCACGACCACCGCGCGCGACTACTGGGGCACCTGGGGTGTCGATACCACGCTGATGAATCCTGCCATCAAGCCGGGCAACGACTTCTATGCCTATGTCAACGGCAAGTGGCTCGACACGTTCGAGATGCCCGCCGACCGGACACGCTATGGCGCGTTCACGTTGCTGGCTGAAAAGTCCGAGCAGCGCGTGCGCAAGATCATCGATGAGCTCGCCGCGACCAAGCCCGATCCGCAGACCGGCGCTGGCAAGATTGCCGCATTCTACAACGCCTATCTCGATACGGCGGCAATCGATGCAGCGGGCATGGCCCCTGCCCAGCCCTATCTCGACAAGATCAAGGCGGTGAAGACCCGCGAAGACCTCGCCAAGCTCTTTGCCACCACCGGCTTTCGCAGCCCTGTCGCCGGCTTTGTCGACATCGATTCCAAGCAGACCGACACCTATATCGCGCAGGTGACCCAGGCCGGCATCGGCCTGCCCGATCGCGATTATTATCTTGTCGACAGCGAAGCCAATGTGAAGATCCGCGCTGCCTATTTGCAGTATCTGACCTTCCTGATGGGCAAGGCCGGATATGCTGACCCGGCGGCAGCGGCGCAGATGGTCTATGATCTGGAAAAGGCCATCGCCACCGAGCATTGGGACCGCGCCGTGGGGCGCAACCGCAACCTGACCTACAACAAGCTGACCAAGGCAGAGCTGATTGCCCAGGGCGGCGGCTTCCCGGTCGAGGCCTATATGAAGGCGGTCGGGGTCGACGGCCAGGGTGCCTTCATCGTCCGCCAGTTGCCGCCGACGTCCGACGAGCTTGCTGCCGAAAAGCTGACCCCCGAACAGGCGGCCAAGCTGGGCGGCGGCATCCCTGCCCTGTTCAAGCTGGCCAACACCGCACCGATCGAGGCGTGGAAGGCCTGGCTGGCCGCAGGCTTCCTCAACGGCGCAGCCAGTGTGCTGCCATCGGACATCGATGCCGCCAGCTTCGCGTTCTACGGCACCGTGCTGGGCGGCCAGCAGAAGCAGCGCGAGCGTTGGCAGCGCGGTGTCGCCGCGGTCGAGGGATCGATGGGCGAGATCGTCGGCAAGATCTATGCGGACCGTTACTTCCCGGCGGAAAACAAGGCCGCGATGGATGAGCTGGTTGGCAACCTGCGCAAGGCGATGGCAGCGAACCTGACCGACATCACCTGGATGGGCGAAGCCACCAAGGTCGAAGCCCGCGCCAAGCTTGCCAAGTTCACCCCCAAGATCGGCTATACCGAAAAGTTCGAGACCTATGACAGCCTGAAGATCGCCCCGGGCAAGGCGCTCGACAACGCCATGGCGGCGGGCGACTGGGCCTACAAGGACAACATTGCCAAGCTGGGCAAGCCGATCGACAAGACCGAATGGTTCATGCTGCCGCAGACGGTGAACGCCTACTATTCGCCGCCGCGCAACGAGATCGTCTTCCCGGCCGCGATCCTGCAGCCGCCGTTCTTCAACCTGTCGGCGGATCCGGCGGTGAACTATGGCGCGATCGGCGGGGTTATCGGCCACGAAATGGGCCATGGTTTCGACGACCAGGGATCGAAGTCTGATGGCGACGGCGTGCTGCGCGATTGGTGGACGCCAGAGGATCAGGCCAATTTCAAGAAGCTGACCAGCGCGCTTGTCGCGCAATATGGCGCCCTGTGCCCGCTCGATGAGGGCAAGACCTGCGTCAACGGCGCGCTGACGCTGGGTGAGAACATCGGCGATGTCGGCGGTCTCTCGATGGCCTATCGTGCCTACAAGATCCATCTGAACGGCAAGGAAGACAAGGTGATCGACGGCATGACCGGCGACCAGCGCTTCTTCATGGCCTGGGCGCAGGTGTGGCGGAACAAGTCGCGCGAGCAGGCCCTGCGCCAGCAGCTGCAGACCGACTCGCACTCGCCGCCGAACTATCGTGCCAATGGCACCGTCCGCAATTTCGACGAGTGGTACAAGGCGTTCAACGTCCAGCCGGGTGACGCGCTGTACCTGCCGCCGGAAAAGCGCATCCGCATCTGGTAAGCACCCCGGAACGATCAAAAAGGCCCGCTGTCATCACCGTGACAGCGGGCCTTTTTCAGCTAGGCGTCAGCCCGGCAGGTTGACGTTTGTCCTGCCGGAGCGATCGGGACCGGAAAGCCTCAGCGCATGGCGGTCTGGACCGGCTTGGCCTTCATCTGCGGATTGCTGACACGCCAGATGATGCCCGCGACATCATCGGTCACCAGCAGCGCGCCCTTGCTGTCGATCGTGACATCTGCGGGCCGGCCCTTGGCATCCCCCTGATTGGAGAGGAAGCCGGTCAAAACATCGACCGGCAGGCCGCCGGTGACCTTGCCATCGGCATTGCGCTTCTCGGCAGGGCGGCCATCGCTGCCGAAGGGAACGAACACCACCTTGTAGCCAGACGCAGGCTTGCGGTTCCACGATCCATGCAGGGCCACGAATGCACCATTGGCAAAGCCGCCGCCCAGCGCCGCCTTGCTGGCAAAGGTCAGCCCAAGAGGCGCGACATGGCTGCCCAGCGCATAGTCGGGCCTGCGGGTATATTCGCGCAGGTCCTGGCGGCGCGGTTCCACGCGAAGGTCTTCGTATCCGCCCCAATAGTTCCACGGCCAGCCAAAGTGCGTTCCGGTATCGACCCGGGTCAGGTAATCGGGGACAAGGTCGGACCCCAGCATATCGCGCTCGTTGACCACGGTCCACAAGGCGTCGGAATTGGGCTCCCACGCGATGCCGACAGGGTTGCGCAGGCCCACGGCGTAATCGCGCTTCTTGCCGGTCGCCAGATCCACCTCGATGATCCGCGCGCGGCCCTTTTCGGCCTCCAGGCCCTTTTCCGCGATGTTGGTGGCAGAGCCGATCGAGACATACAGCTTGCTGCCATCGGCATTGGCCAGCAGGTTGCGCGTCCAGTGGTTATTGGGCTTCTGCGAGGGCAGGTCGATGATCTTGCGGCCCTTGGCGGTGATCTTGGTCGTGCCGGGCGTGAACGGAAACGCCATCAGCGCATCGGTATTGGCGACGTACAGCGTGTCGCCGACCAGCGCCATTCCGTAAGGCGAATTCAATCCTTCGAGCAGCGCGGTCTTCATCTCGGCCTTGCCGTCGCCGTTCCCGTCGCGCAGCAGCGCGATGCGGTTGGCCGATGGCACGCCCGCGCCCGCCTTGTTCATCAGCATGCGCATGACAAAGCCTTCGACGCCCTTGTTCTCGCGCGGCGGGCTGTTGGTTTCGGCAACCAGCACATCGCCATTGGGCAGCACCAGCATCGAGCGCGGATGATCGAGGCCATCGGCAAAGCGCGCCACGGCCAGGCCCTGCGCAGGCTTAGGTGCTTCGCCCGCACCCCAGACCTTGACATCTGCGACGTTGATGGTGGGGAAGGTTTCCTTGCGCGGGGCGGAAATCACAGGCGATGGTCCGCTGACCTCGGCAATGTCGAGCTCGGCGGTGTCGCCGCTCAGCAGATACCAGCCTGCGCCTCCCACGAGTGCGGTGGAAAGGCCCAGAAAAACGAGGATGTTGCGCGTTTTGTTTGTCATGCCGCCAAATTAGGTCGGCATGCGGACCCATGCAAGCGCCATCACCCGGTATAATCAGGCAGCGAGTGGAATGCGTTCTTCAGCGCATCGCTCCACTGGTCGGCGATCAGGTTGTAATAGGGGTCGCTCGCCGAAATACGGCGGTTGCGCCCGGCAAAGCTGTTGGAGGCGTAAATCTGCAGATCGAGCGGCAGCGCGACCGACAGGTTAGCCTTGATAGTCGAATCGAACGACACCATCAGCAGCTTGATCGCGTCGTGGAACGACATGTCGCGGTCATAGGCGCGGACCAGGATGGGGCGCCCGTATTTGGTCTCGCCGATCTGGAAAAACGGCGTGTCGTCACCCGCCTCGATGAAATTGCCCTCGGGGTAGACCATGAACAATTTGGGATCCATGCCGTTGATCTGGCCGCCGACGATCATCGTCGCGCTGAACGCGGACGTCGCGGTCTGGCCGGCAATCGCGCGCGTGCGGCTGATCTCGTCGCGCAGCGCCTCGCCGACGATCCGCGCGACCTGGAACATGGTGGGCGCTTCCATGATCGATGGCTTGCGCTCGTGCGGGGCCTTGGTCCGCTCTTCCAGCACGCTGATCACGCCCTGGGTGGTCGCCAGGTTTCCGGCGGTCATCACGGTGATGTAGCGGTCGCCCGGCTTTTCCCAGGTGAACATCTTCTTGAACGTGCTGATATTGTCGACGCCCGAGTTCGTCCGGGTGTCCGACATGAACACCAGCCCTTTGTCCAGGCGCATCCCGACGCAATATGTCATAGGAGCGTCCTCCCCCTTTGTTCGCATGGGGTTCATAAGGGGCCATGCGCAACAATCGGTCAAGCGCGAATGCCGCCTGCCCGGTTTTGCATGTGGAAAACCGCTATTGCTGAACCTGCGACTGGGACTGGGATTGGCCCTGGGACTGGGATTGGCCCTGGGACTGGGATTGAGATTGGGATTGCCCCTGCTCCACCCTCAGGCTGACAGTCATCGCCTCGCTGCCGCGGCCGAAGGTGATCCCGGCGATCGGCGCGGCCTCGCGATAGTCGAGGCCGGTGGCCACCCGCACATAGCGCTCATCGGGCGAATAGCCGTTCGAGATGTCGAAGCCGACCCAGCCCAGGCCATCGGCGTGGACCTCGGCCCAGCCATGGCCCGCGTCCTGATCGACCCTGTCGTTCATCAGCAGATAGCCGCTGACATAGCGTGCGGGGTAACCCAGCAGCCGCGCGAGCGTGATGAACAGATGCGCATGGTCCTGGCAGACGCCATGGCCTGCGCTCAGCGCCTCTTCGGCGGTGGTGGTGGCCCCGGTCTGGCCGATTTCGTATGCGACCGCACCGCGCACCAGTTCGGACAGCGCGTGTAGCCGCGCCGAGTCGCCCTGCGCCGTGCCGGGGTCGTCGAACTGGCGCAGCAGCTTGCGGATGCCCGTACCTGCGCGAGTCACCGGGGTTTCGCGCTTGAAATACCACAAGGGTGCAGACCCGCCGTGCTGCCCGACCATCCCGGCATGGTCGCTCGTCTCGACTTCGCCCTCGCAGTGGATCACGACCTCGTGCTGGTCGGGGTTGAAGCTGAACAGTTCGACATGGTTGTTGTGATGGTCGAAATACTCGACCTGCTTGGTGCCGCCTTCGACGTCGGTCTTCCAGCGGATCACGCGCTGCCCCGCCGAATCCTTGGGGATCATCCGCAGCCGCTGCAGCGCGTACGGCATGGGCGTATCGTAATGATAGGACGTTCGGTGGACGATATGCAGCCGCATGGTTGACCCGGTACCCTTTAAAATGTCGCGCCCCAGACCCGCTGGGTTTCTCGCCTCAATGGTAGAAGCGGAACTCCTGTTCGATCTGGGCGGAAATGGCGTTGTTGCGCTTGATGAAATCCTGGATGAACTGGTGCAGCCCATTGTCCACGACCATGTCGATGTTGGTACCGGCCAGTTCGCGGCTGAGCCCGGCGGCGAGCGACAGGCTCTCCCCTGACCCGCCATATTCGCGTGCGATCGCCTCGAGCGCGCTCGCCATCCGGCTGGCGCAGAACGCCAGCGAACGCGGCATCACCTGATCGAGGATCATGAACTGCGCGATGTTGCGCGGGTTGGTCTCGCCCGGATTGAGCCAGCGGAACGCGCGATAGGCCGAGACCGACCGCAGGATCGTCTCCCATTGCACATTGTCGAGGCTGGATCCGACATAGGACAGCGACGGCAGCAGCACGTAGTATTTGACGTCGAGAATGCGCGCAGTGCTGTCCGCGCGCTCGACGAAGGTGCCGAGCTGCGCGAAGAAATAGATGTCGTTGCGCATCATCGTGCCGCTTTGCGCGCCCCGCACCTGCGCGCTTTGTTGGCGGATCAGGCTCAGCACATCAGGCAATTCATTGTCCGAGATCTGGGTGCGCAGCGCCTCTTTCAGCGTCATCCAGCATTCGTTGGTCGCTTCCCACACCTCGCGGGTCAGCGCGGTACGCACCAGCCGGGCGTTGTTGCGCGCGCTTTCGATCACCGACAGCACGCTGGAGGGGTTTGTCTTGTCGCGCAGCAGGAAGTTGATGACGCTCGATCCCTCGACCTTGTCGTAGCGCTGCGAATAGGCCCGGCGCACACCTGCGGTGGTCAGCACCGATGCCCATTCATCCTCTGCCGCTTCCGACCGGGTCAGCGCGATGCGAAATCCGGCGTCAACCAGCCGCGCGATATTCTCGCTGCGCTCCAGATAGCGCTGCATCCAGAACAGGCCGCCTGCGGTCTTGCCCAGCATCAGCGTCCTCCCACAATCTTCGCACCGGCGCTCATTCGTCGAGCACCCAGCTGTCCTTGGTACCGCCGCCCTGGCTGGAATTGACCACCAAAGATCCTTTCTTCAGTGCAACGCGCGTCAGGCCGCCCGGCGTGATGTCGATGCCATTGGGCGAGACGAGAACGAACGGCCTGAGGTCGACATGGCGGGGTGCCAGTCCCTGGCGGGTCATGATCGGCACGGTGGACAGCGCCAGCGTCGGCTGCGCGATATAGTTGGCGGGCCGAGCCTTCAGCTTGGCGCGGAAGGCGGCAAGCTCCTTGCGGCTGGCCGCAGGGCCGACCAGCATGCCGTATCCGCCCGATCCGTGGACTTCCTTGACCACCAATTCGTGCAGATGCTCCATCACATAGGCCAGCGAATCCGCTTCCGAGCAGCGCCAGGTGGGCACGTTTTCCAGGATCGCCTTCTCGCCGGTGTAGAACTCGACGATCTCCGGCATGTAGCTGTAGATCGCCTTGTCGTCGGAAATGCCGGTGCCCGGAGCGTTGGCGATGGTGATGCCGCCGGCGCGATAGACATCCATGATCCCCGGAACGCCCAGCGCGGAGTCCGGACGGAAAGTTAGCGGATCGAGATAATCGTCATCGACCCGGCGATACAGCACGTCGATCGGGCGGTAACCCTGGGTTGTGCGCATCGCCACCCGGCCATCGACCACGCGCAGATCGTGCCCTTCGACCAATTCGGCGCCCATCTGGTCGGCGAGAAAACTGTGCTCGAAATACGCGCTGTTGTGGATGCCCGGGGTCAGCACCGCGATCTCGGGCGCGCCGTTGCACGCGCGCGGTGCGCTGGCCGCTAGCGACCGGCGCAGCTTGCGCGGATAATCGGACACCTCGCGCACCTTGTTCTTGCGGAACAGCTCCGGGAACATGTGCAGCATCGTCTCGCGGTTTTCGAGCATGTACGACACGCCCGATGGCGTCCGCGCATTGTCCTCGAGCACATAGAACTGGTCGGGCCCGGTGCGCACGATATCGACGCCGATGATGTGCGTGTAGATGCCGCCGGGCGGATCCATCCCGATCATCTGCGGCAGATAGGCATCGTTCTTGGCGATCAGTTCGACCGGAACGCGGCCTGCGCGCAGGATTTCCTGCCGGTGATAGATATCGTGCAGAAACGCGTTGATCGCGCGCACCCGCTGCTCGATGCCGCGGCTGAGCCGGGCCCATTCGCGGCCGGAGATGATCCGCGGGACGATATCGAACGGGATCAGGCGCTCGCTCGCCTCTTCCTCGCCATAGACCGCAAAGGTGATGCCGGTGCGGCGGAAGAAATTCTCCGCATCGCGCGCCTTAGTTCGGAGCCTTGCTGCATCCTGCGCGCTGTACCAGTCGCAAAATTCGCTATAGGGCGCGCGCACCGAACCATCGGGCAGCAGCATCTCATCAAAGTGCGGATTATCCCCTGTCATTGCCACAAGATGTGACAGCTATTGTGCACTGCCGCAAGATGGGAAATTCCAGACCGCCCATCGCCTGTTTTGCCCCCAAAGGCTCTCCGCCGCGCTTGCCCTTCCAGCCTGTCTGGTGTGTATTCGCCACCGGACACGCGAAAAGGGATAGCCATGCAGAGATTATCGATGGGGATGGCGCTGGCCAGCCTGGCGCTGGTGGGCGCGTGCGGGTCTCCCGATACGACCAGGGACACCGAGCAGGCGTCCATCCCCGAAGCCCGGCCCGATGCGGTGAACGACCGCTTCGCCCGGCTGGCGCTGACCTGTGTGCACCAGGAATATCCCAACAAGATCTCGCATGTGCTCAACGCTGCGGGCGACGCGAAGACTCCGGCTGCGCTGACCCCGGCCTTCTATGGCTGCTTCGACTGGCACTCTTCGGTGCACGGGCACTGGCTGCTAGTCCGCATCCTGAAGACCGACCCGCAATCGCCGATGAAACCCGCGATCCTCGCAGCGCTGGAGCGGAGTTTCACCGCCGAAAACATCGCAGCTGAACTTAAATATATCGAGGGCGAAGGCCGCAAGGGGTTCGAACGGCCCTATGGCACCGCCTGGCTGCTGCAGCTGGTCGCCGAGCTTGACGAGAGCGACGACCCCAAGCTCAAGGCCTGGCGCGAGACGCTTCGCCCGCTGGAAGAGAAGATCGTTGCTGAAACCCAGGCCTGGCTGCCCAAGCTCGCCTATCCGATCCGGCTGGGAACGCACAACCAGAGCGCCTTCGCCTTTGGCCTGATGATCGATTACGCCCAGCAGACGGGCAATGCCGCGTTCGAAAAGCAGCTCGCCGACAAGGCGCTGGAGTTCCATCGCGCCGATGTGAACTGTCCGCTCGCCTACGAACCTTCGGGCGAGGATTTCCTCTCCCCCTGCCTGATGGAGGCCGATCTCATGCGGCGCGTGATGCCGCAGGCCGATTATGCCGCGTGGCTGGGCCGGTTCCTGCCGCAGATCCCGGCAGATGGCTCGACGGGCTGGCTCAAGCCCGGCGAGGTCCGCGACCCCACCGATGGCAAGCTGGTGCATCTCGATGGCGTGAACCTGTCACGTGCCTGGGCGATGGAAGGCATCGCGAGCGCGTTGCCCAAAGGCGATGCCCGCATCCCTGCCCTGCTTGCCACCGCCAAAGCGCACGCCACCAGCGGTCTCGCCGCGGTCAGCGACAAGAATTACGAAGGCAGCCACTGGCTGGGCAGCTTCGCGACCTATCTCACCACCCGGCGCGGGATTGTCGCCCGCTAAGGGTGGGTGCGCTGGCCGCGCTTAGCTGTTGTCTTCGATGGGCGCTTCGGGGCCGTTCTTCTTGATCGATTCGATCGCGTTCTTGGCCGATGCCTTGCTGGCATAGCCTTCGGTGGTGAACATCACTTCCGAATTGTACTTGAACCGCACCCGGAACTCGCCGGCCTTGTCCTTGGTGATCTCAAAGCTGTGCGCCATCGACTCGTCTCCCTCAAATTGGGGTCGATGTTAACCAAACTGCCGCAGCGCTGCCAGCGCGATCAGCCAAACCGTGCCGGATTATACATTTGCGTATCGATGCCGGCTATCATCGCATCGGGCGTGAGGCCGAGCAGGATCGCAGCAGCCAGCCGCGCGGCAGCGGGCGCGGTCTGGATGCCGAAGCCGCCCTGGCCGGCAAACCAGAAGAAGCCCGGAGCATCGGCCGCAAAGCCGATCAGCGGCAAGCGGTCGGGCGCGAAGCTGCGCTGTCCGGCCCAGCGATGTTCGACCGCCTCGATCTTCCAGTCGACGACCTGGGCGAACCGATCGATCGCCAGCGCCATGTCCAGTTCGTCAGGCGCAGTGTCGGCGGGGTCTTCGGGGGTCTCGTCATGCGGGCTCAGCCACAGGCGGCCGGCTTCGGGCTTGAAATAATAGTCGCCCTTCACGCCCAGGGTGAGCGGCAGGTCCGGAGACGGCGCAGGCGTGGTGCGAAGCTGCAGCACCGTGCGCCGATAGGGCTGCACACCCAGCGGCCGCACGCCTGCGCGCACCGCAACCGGATCGGCCCAGGCGCCTGCGGCATTGACCAGCCGTGTCGTGCTGACCTGGTTTCCACCCAGCGTGATCGTCCACTGCCCATCCTGATGGACTGCGCGATCGAGTGGTGCGCGCAATGCGACCGAGGCGCCTGCCCGCCGCGCGACCGAAAGGAACGCCTGATGCAGGCCGCCGACATCAATGTCCTGGCAATCGGGTTCGTAGATCGCGACCTGGATTTCGCCCGCCAGCCCCGGCAGCAGCGCATCGAGCTGGTCGCGATGCCACCGCTCCATCCGGACGCCCGTTCCGGCAAATTCCGCCTCGAACGCATCGAGCAGATGCTCCTCGCCGATGCGCGCAAGGGTCAGCGCGCCGCGCGGGGCCAGGAAGCTGCGGTCGCCATAGCCCGGCGGGGGCGAATGGAGCCAGGGCCCGGACGCGGTGGTCAGCGGCTGGACCTTGGGTCCGCCATAGCTTTCCGCCCAGAACGCGGCGGACCGGCCGGTCGAATGATAGCCGGGCCGGTCCTCGGCTTCGGCAACCAGCACCCGGCAGTGCGGTGCAATCTCTGCGGCAAGGCTGGCTCCGGCGATCCCGGCGCCGACGATAACGACGTCATAATCCGGCATCAGGCAGTGGCCCCGACCCTCTCGGTCATCGAAACGCCTGCCTTGCGCGCCAGAAAGTCGTCAATCGTCTGCAGTACCCGGTCGCGGATCGGGTCGACCTCGCGCAGCACCTCGTGCCGTGCCTCGCGCCCGAAGGCGAGAAGTTCGGCGCCGGGGATGCGTGCGGCCGCGGCCAAAGTCGCCTTGTTGTCGACCAGCTGGTCGGCGCTGGTGCCGATCAGCAGCATCGGCACGCGCACCTTTTCCCACTGGCCGGGGGCATTGAGCCGGATGTTCGATTCATATGCGCGCTCGACCCAGTGCCAGCTGGCCGGACCCATCACCACCTCGGGGCGCTGGGCCCACCACGACAGTTCGTCCTGATAGCGGTCGTCATCATGCGTGAGCAGCGTCTGCCGGATGGCGAGCGGCGAGGCGGGCTTTTCGCTGACCTTCCATGCCGGGCGCTCGGGATTGCCCAGGCCGCGCATGACGCGGGTGACCATGTGCCCGAACGACATCGGCAGGCCCAGTCCCTTGAGCCCCAGCATTGGCGCGCTGAGCACGGCGGCATCGGGCGCGATCCGCTTTTCCTGGATGGCGCGGGCGACCAGATGCCCGCCCATGGAGTGGCCGACCACCACATGCGGTCCCGGGTGCGATGCCGCCCATTGCGCCCAGAAGCCGGCAATATCCTCGATCCAGTGCGCAAAATCCTGGATATGGCCGACATATTGATGGTCGGTCATGCGGCCGCTGCCGCCCTGCCCGCGCCAGTCGGTGGATGTCACATTCCACCCTGAAGCCTGCCAGTGCGCCATCGTTTCGAAATATTTTTCGTAGATATCGCCGCGGCCCGGCATGAACAGGATCGACCCTCGCGCCGGTCCATCGGCCATCCAGTCGATCCGGCGCAGCGCCCAGCCATCGGCGGCCGTCCAGCGGCTTTCAACTGCACCTGCTGGGATTGCGCGCCGATCAATGGTTACTTTTTGGTAAGTCATCGTCGTTATACGCCAAACCCCATGGAAAACGGTCCTCTCGTCTACGGTCTGCTGGCTGCGTTGGCAATCGCGCTGTTGCACGCGGCCTATACCGACATTCTGCGCCGGGAAATCGAGGATTGGCTCAATGCCGCGATCGCGCTGACCGCTCCGCTCTTCTGGTGGGCCTGCGGCCTCTCCTTCTGGCCAGACATGGCGCTGCAACTGGCATTGGGCGCCGGCGTGTTCGTCTTCTTTGCACTGATGTTCGCGCTTGGCGCGATGGGTGGCGGCGATGTGAAGCTGCTCGGCGCAATCGCCTTGTGGTTCCCCTGGGTCGAAATGGCCCGGATCACGATCATCATGTCGCTGGTCGGCGCGGCGCTTACAATCATCGTGCTGGCCGAACACCGATTGCGCAAGAGATCGGGTCAGCCCGAAGTGCCGTATGGCGTCGCCATCGCATTTGCGGCGCTTTGGCCCGTTGGCGAACGGTTTTTTAACCATTTTGCCTGAAAAGATCAACATTCTGAAGGACTTTGGGGGCTGTCAACGCCATGGATAAACGGAAAGTCATCCTGCTGGTAGGAGCGCTATTGATCGCGCTCTGCACGGCGTTTCTCGCCAGGAGCCTTTTCACCGGATCGGCTGCGCCCGAGGTCACGGCGGCCCCGCAACCGGCGGTTCCCACCGGGCCGCGCGTGCTGGTAGCCAACCGCTCGCTGCCCGTCGGCACGATCATCACGCCCGATAGCGTCGCCTTCCAGCCATGGCCGAGCGAGCTCGTCAGCAACGCCTATTTCCTCGAAGCCGAATCCAAGGTCGATTCGCTGCTGGGCACCGTGGTCCGCAACGCCATCACTGCCGGACAGCCGGTCACCCAGGGTTCGCTGGTCAAGCCCGGCGACCGCGGCTTCCTTGCTGCGGCGCTTGGCCCCGGCATGCGCGCCGTGACCGTTCCCGTGTCGGCCCGCACCGGCGTTGCAGGCTTTGTGTTTCCCGGCGACCGCGTCGATCTGGTGCTGACCCAGTCGGTCGGCGGCGATGACGGCCCACCGCTCAACGCCTCTGAAACGATCATCCGCAACCTGCGCGTGCTGGCCACCGACCAGCGCGTCAACGCCGAAAACGCCGAAGGCAAGACCGAGGTCATCGCCTTCACCACCGTCACGGTCGAAGCCACGCCCAAGCTGGCGGAAAAAATCGCGGTCGCCCAGACCATCGGCACGCTCAGCCTCTCGCTGCGTTCGATCGCCGACAACGAGGCCGAGCTCGAACGCTCGATGGCCGCTGGCGACATCAAGCTGCCCGACGGCGCCGATCGCAAGACCGAGGAAAAGCTGATCAAGGCCTTTGCCACGCGTCCTGTCGATACCGACGTGACCTTTGTCACCGGCGGCGATGTGTCGCGCTTCCAGCGCCGCTCGGTCCCGACTCAGGCCAGAGGTGGCCGCCAGGGTGAAATGTCCGGCCCGTCCACTCCTTCGGGAGCCCCGGCCAGCGTTGCCGCTCCGATGGTGCCCCAGGGCCCGGTCGTCAGGGTCGCACGCGGAAATTCAGTGACCGAAGTTCCGGTCGGAGGAAAATGACCATGCGTTATTCCAATATCCTCAAGGGTGCGCTTCTGTGCGGCGCGGTGGCAGCGATCGGCTCGCTGACGGGCCTCGCTCCGTTCACCGGCAGCGCGGCGAATGCCCAGTCCGCCACGCAGCGCCCGGCTGAAACCCTGGTCCTTTCGATCGGACGCGGCCAGCTGATCCAGCTTCCCGGCGTCATGACCGATCTGTTTGTGGCCGATACCGGTGTCGCCGACGTGCAGGTCAAGTCGTCGCGGCAGCTCTATGTCTTCGGCAAGGCAGGCGGCGAAACGACGCTCTACGCCAGCAACGCGGCTGGCCAGGTGGTCTATTCCGCCACGGTGCGTGTCGGATCGAACCTCGATTCGATCGACCAGATGCTGACACTCGCCATGCCCGATGCCAAGGTCCGCGTGAGCACGCTGAACGGGGTGGTCCTGCTGACCGGCACCGTCGGTGCCCCGGTGGACAGCGCCGAGGCCGAACGGCTGGTTCAGGCGTTCGTGGGCGACAACGTCAAGGTGATCAGCCGCTTGCAGACGGCAACCCCGCTGCAGGTCAACCTGCAGGTCCGCATCGCCGAGGTCAGTCGCTCGTTGGTCAAGGAGATCGGCGCGAACCTGCTGACCCGCGATCTCACCGGCGGGTTCAATGTCGGCGTGTCCCGCGCTTCACGCAGCTTCGCCTCGATCCAGGACACGCTGAACGTCAGCAACTTGCCGCGCATTGATGCATCGGCCCAGTTCGGGCTGCCTGCCGGATCGTTGTCGCTGCCGTTCAATCCGGCCACAGGACAATTTGTCGCCGGCGGCTCGACGACCACCTTCAACACGGCCATCAACGGCAAGACGGCCATCGAGGCCGCCGGTCGCCTGTTCGGTGTCGATATCGCCAGCGCTTTTGACCTTGCAGAGCAGGTCGGTCTGGTGACCACCCTGTCGCAGCCCAATCTCACCGCGCTGTCGGGCGAAACTGCCGACTTCCTGGCGGGTGGCGAATTCCCGATCCCGATCAACCAGGGGCTGGGTGCGACGACCATCGAATACAAGAACTTCGGTGTCAGCCTGTCCTATACGCCGACGGTGCTGGCCAATGGCCGCATCTCGATGCGCGTGCGTCCGGAAGTGTCAGAACTGTCGTCGGCAGGCTCGGTCACCCTGGGCGGCTTCCAGGTGCCTGCGCTCACCACCCGCCGGGCAGAAACCACGGTAGAACTGGGCTCGGGCGAAAGCTTCATGATCGCAGGCCTGCTCAGCAACAACTCGCAGGATCTTGTCGACAAGGCCCCGGGTCTGGGCGACATGCCGGTGCTGGGCAACCTGTTCAAGTCATCGAACTTCCGCAAGGGCGAAACCGAGCTGGTGATCGTGGTGACGCCGTATCTGGTCAAGCCGGTCAACGCCAACGAGATCAAGCTGCCGACTGATGCCTTCCGCACGCCCGATGAGGCGCAGCGGCTGATCAACCACCAGCAGTCCGATGGCGTTTCCGGCGGCGATCGCCCCAAGCCGAGCGTAGCCCCGGCTGAGGGCAGTGGCGCACCCGAATTCGGCGCGCTTCCGGCCCAGCCGCGCACGCTGCCCTCTGCCCCCGCGAAGCCGCAGCGCGATGCGAGGAAGGGCAAGGCCAAGGACGGTGGAAAGTCCACCGACATGGCCGCCGCCCCCGGTTTTTCGTTCGATTAAGGCCAGCGACCCGCTCTGAGGAGAATATCAATGCGCGCTTATCATGCAGCCATCGCAGCAGCGGCCGTGCTGACCTTGTCGGGCTGTGCCAACATGGCCAGCAACCGGACGCTGGAAAGCGTTCACCAGCCCGTGGTGTCGCGGAACAACTACACGCTCGACCTCAATGCCGAGGGCGGCTCGCTGCCCACGCAGGAACAGCGCCGGCTGGCCGAATGGTTCCAGGCGATGGACCTGGGCTATGGTGACCGCGTCGCCATCGACGACCCCGCCGGCCGCAACGTCGTGGTCAAGGCCGCGGTCGAGGCTGCCGCCTCGCGCCATGGCCTGCTGGTGGGTGATATTGCACCTGTAACCACCGGGCAGATCGCCTCGGGCACGGTGCGCGTTGTCGTCACCCGTACCCTGGCCAACGTCCCGGGCTGCCCCGACTGGCAGACCAAGCTGGAAATGAACTATCGCAACGCCACCAGCAGCAACTACGGCTGCGCGATGAACAGCAATGTCGCAGCGATGGTCGCCAACAAGGAAGATCTGGTGCGCGGTGAAGCGGGTGGCCCGACCACCACGACGCAGCGGTCCGATACCGTGATCAAGCAATACCGGGAGACCCCGCCCACGGGCGCCAAGGGCCTCAAGGAAAGCTCGCTAACGCAGGGAGGATCGCAGTGAACGCACCCTGGAAACCTGGCGCAGCTGCCAACCGCGACCAGTTCGCGGCCTATATCTGTGACGATGCAACGCTGGACATCGTCCGCGCCATGGCCATCAACATGGGCTGGCCGCCGGAGAAGTGCAGCAAGGGTGGCCTGCGCAACGCGGTGCAGTCGCTTTCGATTACCGCCAGCCCCAACATCCTGCTGGTTGATCTGTCAGAATCGGGCGATCCGCTCAACGATATCAACGCGCTGGCCGAAGTGTGCGAACCAGGCACCGTGGTCATCGCCATGGGGCAGGTCAACGATGTGCGGCTCTATCGCGACCTGATCGCCAGCGGTCTGCACGACTATCTGCTCAAGCCCGTCGGGCCCGACCAGATTCGCGACACCATCCTGCAGGCGCAGGCGATGCTCAATGCGCCCAAGCCTGGCGAGGCCGCCACCGAAAAGGCGCATGTCGGCATCATGGTGATCGGCACGCGCGGCGGCGTGGGGGCTTCCACCGTCGCGACGTCGCTTGCCTGGCAGCTCAGCAAGAATGCGGGCCGGATGACCGCGCTGCTCGATCTGGACCTGCATTTCGGCACCGGCGCGCTGACGATGGACCTGGAGCCGGGCCGCGGTCTGACCGATGCAATCGACAACCCCAGCCGCATCGACGGCCTGTTCATTGAACGCGCCATGATCAAGGCCAATGACAAGCTGTCGATCCTGTCGGCCGAAGCGCCGATCAGCTCGCCGCTGATCACCGATGGCACCGCCTTCTTCCAGCTGCAGGAAGAGTTCCGCCACGCCTTCGAGAACACCGTGGTCGATTTGCCCCGGCAGATGCTGATCGATTATCCGCACCTGGTTTCGGAGACGAACATCGCGGTGCTGGTGACCGAACTGACGCTGGCCTCGGCGCGCGACGCGATCCGCCTGCTGGCCTGGCTGAAGTCGAACGCGCCTGCCGCGCGCGTGCTGGTGGTCGCCAACAAGGTACAGCCTGCAACGCTGGAAATCAGCCGTGCCGACTTTGAAACGACCATCGAGCGCAAGATCGATTTCCTGATCCCGTCGGACCCCAAGACCGCCGCGCAGGCTGCCAAGCTGGGTCAGCCGTTCTGCGAGGCCGGCAAGTCGACCAAGGGCGGTGCGGTGATGAAATCGCTCACCGACCGGTGCCTCGGCATGGCGGAAGAAGAAGCGGTCGCCGACAAGGATACCGGCGGAGCGAAGAAGTCCCTGTTGGGCAAGTTCGGCGATTTCAAGTCGCTGCTGCCCGCCAAGCCGGGCAAGCCGGGCAAGAAGTAACCCGGGCCGCTGCTTCCCCTCGGGAGGTGGCGGACCGACATTGCGAGTAATTGGCGCATGGATATGGTGCAGACATTGCTGTTGGCGGCGGGCCTGGCGAGCATCCTCGGATTGCTCGTCATGGCTTTTTCCGGCCCGTCATCGCGCAAGGAGCTGCAGCGCCGCGTGCTCGCCGTACGCGAACGGCACAGCGAAAGTGCCAGCGCCAAGGTCGAGGCGCAGATGCGCAAGGCCATCGCCAACCGCAAGCCGCGTTTCAACCAGACCGGCGAGCAACTGACCAAGGTCCAGATGCTCGGCCGCCGCCTGGCGATGACTGGCAAGAGCTGGACGGTGGTGCAGTTCGGACAGATCGTCGTCGGCCTGGGTCTGCTGGTCGCCATGGCGGTGTACCTGCGGTCGGGCCAGATGATGATGAGCCTGTTCATTGGATCGGCACTGGGCTTTGGCCTGCCCCACATGGTCGTCGGCCATTTCATCAAGCGCCGCCTGAACCAGTTCACGGCCCGCTTCCCCGATGCCATCGATCTGCTGGTGCGCGGCCTGCGCTCGGGCCTTCCGGTCACCGAGACGCTGCAGGTTGTCGCCAAGGAGGTTCCGGGACCGGTGGGCGAGGAGTTCAAGCTGGTGACCGAGCGGATCAAGATCGGCCGGTCGATGGAAGATGCGCTTCAGGAAAGCGCCAACCGGCTCCAGACGCCCGAATTCAACTTCTTCTGCATCACGCTGGCCATCCAGCGCGAAACCGGCGGCAACCTGGCCGAAACGCTTTCGAACCTCGGCGCGGTGCTGCGTTCGCGCTCGCAGATGAAGCTGAAGATCCGGGCGCTGTCTTCGGAATCCAAGGCTTCGGCCTATATCGTCGGCTCGCTGCCGTTCTTGGTGTTCCTGATGATCTGGTGGGTCAACCCCGCCTATCTTGCAGGCTTCTTCTACCAGGAAAGGCTGATGATCGCCGGCATCGGCGGCCTTGTCTGGATGGGCATCGGCGTCTTCATCATGGCCAAGATGGTCAGTTTCGAAATCTGATCGAGGGGAGGGATACGTGCAGAAAGTAGCCAATCCGACTCTGATGGGGTTCGACGTCATCCTGGTGGCCACGCTGCTCGCAGCGGTTGCGACGCTGGCGGTGCTGATCGCGATCTACGCCGCGACCACGGTCCGCGACCCCATGGCCAAGCGCGTCAAGGCGCTGAATGAACGGCGCGAGCAGCTGAAGGCCGGCATCACGGCATCGACGGCGAAGAAGCGCGCCAAGATCGTTCACAAGAACGATACCACCGACAAGATGCGCAGCACGCTGCAATCGCTGCGCGTGCTGCAGGACGAGCAGCTGAAGTCGGCTCAGCAGAAGCTGGCGCAGGCGGGTATCCGGTCCAAGGACATTGCGGTCGCGATCATCTTTGGCCGCATGGTGCTGCCGATCGCGCTGGGCGGGCTTGCCGCCCTGCTGATCTACGGTCTGGGCGTGCTGGTGCCCGACTGGACGCCGATGAAGAAGTTCGGTCTGTTCGCCGCAATCCTGATCGGCAGCTACAAGGCGCCCGACCTGTTCGTCCAGAACATCATCACCAAGCGCACCGATGCCATCCGCAAGGGTCTGCCCGACGCGCTCGATCTGCTGGTGATCTGCGCGGAAGCCGGCCTGACCGTCGATGCGGCGTTCAATCGCGTCGCCAAGGAACTCGGCCGCGCCTATCCCGAGCTGGGCGACGAATTCGCGCTGACCGCGATCGAACTCGCGTTCCTGACCGAGCGCCGCCAGGCGTTCGAGAACCTGGCCTATCGCGTGGCGCTGGATTCGGTGCGCGGCGTGGTCACCACCATGATCCAGACCGAGAAATACGGCACGCCGCTTGCCTCGGCGCTGCGCGTGCTCTCGGCCGAGTTCCGCAACGAGCGCATGATGCGCGCCGAGGAAAAGGCTGCTCGCCTGCCCGCGATCATGACCATTCCGCTGATCCTGTTCATTCTGCCGACGCTGTTCGTTGTCATCCTGGGCCCTGCGGCCTGCTCGATCGCCGACGCCTTCGGCAAGCAGTAAGCACCGATACGTCCCTTCCATCATGACAAAAAAGGGGCGGCTGCCGTTGCCGGAGCCGCCCCAGGTCACTGATGTTCACTGCCCGATGTGACCGGCAAGGCCGGCGATCAGGCAGTGTCCCCCATCAATTCGTCAAAACCTCAATATTTCGCGCGCAGCGTGATGCCGTACATCCGCGGTTCTTCGACAAAGCCGATGCGCGAACGCGTGCCCGCACCGCCGCGCAGCGGCGTGTTGGCCGTGATGCCGCGGGTGATCTCGTTGTTGAGGTTGGTACCCCACAGTTCGAACGAGAAGCGGTCATCCGGCGTGGTGAAGCCCAGGCGTGCATTCATCTTGAAATAGCTGTCCTGGATGTCGAGCGGGATCGGCAGGCCATTGCTGTCCAGCGGCGAGGTGCTGGTGCGGCGGTCGTCCGAATAGTTGATGTTGAAGTTGGCCAGCATCTTCCAGCCCGAATCGGTGATCTCCTTGTCATAGGTGATACCGAAGACGCCGGTGAACTTCGGCGCGTTGGTCAGGTCTGCACCGCACAGGCTGTTGATGGTGGCCAGCGTCTGTGCCGTGCCGACCACGCCTGCGGCGCAATTGCGCGGATAGCGAGCATCGGCATAGGTGACGGCCAGGTTGACCGAGATGCCTGAACTGAACTGTCCGAACATTTCGAGTTCGACACCGGTCGACTTGGCCGCCGCGACGTTGAACGTCTGGAACTGCACACCGGTGAACTCCAGCACCTGGAAGTCGGTCATGTCCATGTGGAACAGCGCCAGGTTCGCCCGGATGCGGCCGTTGGCGAACTCGGTCTTGATCCCCGCCTCATAGGCATCGACCTTTTCCGAGTTGAACCGCGGATCCGCCCCCAAGGCTGCAGCGGCGGGATCGAGGTTGAAACCACCCGACTTGAAGCCGTGGCTGAAGCCCGCATACGCGAGGAAGCCGTTGTTGCTGTTATAGGCGACCTGCGCGGTATAGGTCAGCTCGTCATCCTTGAAGACCAGATCATATTCGCGCGGCAGCGGCAGACCGGGGATCGAGCTGGCGAGCACCCTGCCCCCGGTTCCCGGTACGGTAATGCCCACCGAGGTCGCAAACGGGAAGCAGGTGAGGCCGAGCGCCCCTGCGCGAAGGGCTGCGGGGATGGTCCCTGCAATCACGCCATTGGTGATCGCCTGACAGGCCGGCGAATTCGCCGCGAGCTGGTCGAAGCTGCCTTCCTTCCTTTCATCGACATAGCGAGCACCCAGCGTCAGGCTGAGATTGTCGGTGAAGTTGATCACGTTGTGCGTGAAGATCGAAAAGCTCTGCGCGTCCTGCTGGAACCGATTGATCGCGAAGTTGCCCGCTGCATTGACGGGAACACCGCCATTGCCCAGCGCCGTCAACGCGAACAGCGGATTGACGCCCGCCGCATTGGCGAAGTTGCCCGCGCTCACCGCCCGCTGATAATCAGGACCAAGCGTCAGCGACTGGATCTCGTCAATCTGCTCGTCCGAGTAATACGCACCGATCAGGAAATCGAGCGCATCATTGAACGCGCTGCCCTGGAAGCGCAGTTCATGCGTCATAGTCTTGATGGGGCCGCCGTTGCTTGGCGTGGTCGGCGCGGCAGCCTGGCCGGCGCCCGAGCTGAACACATTGAGCCCGATGAAATCGGATTCCTGGTCGGACGAAGCCTCGAAGCGGCGGTAGGAGCCGATATAGGTCATCTGGACCGGACCGAGGTCCCATTTCAGCTCACCCGAAAAGCCGTACTGCTCGGTATCGTTGTTGAACTGCTGGCTATTGGTCTGCAGCCGGTTGAGCGCCTGCGGCCCGGAAGCGACGACGCCGCTGTTGGGCAGGCCATGGAAGGCAAAGAACGGCACCAGCTCAGTTTCACGGACGATCACTGCATCGCAGCAATTCTCGTTCGCCTTGGCATAGTCGCCGATCAGCCGGATGCTGACATCGGGCGAGGGTTCCCACAGCAATTGGGCGCGAACGATATAGCGGTCGCGATTGCCGCTTTCCGCGCCCGGCACGGTGGCGCTGCGCAGATAGCCATCGCGCTTGCGATAGGCACCCGAAATGCGCAGACCGAGCTGGTCGGTCACCAACGGGACGCTGACGCCCGCCTGCACGTTGAAGAAGTCGTAGTTACCGTAAGTGAAATTGCCGAACGCCTTGACTTCATTCAGGTCGGGCCGCTGCGTGGTGATGTTGAGCGCACCGGCAGAGGTGTTGCGCCCGAACAATGTGCCCTGGGGCCCGCGCAGGATTTCAAGCCGCTCCAGATCGAGCAGATCGCCGAGAGCGATGCCGGGGCGCGACTGGTAGATGCCGTCGATGAATACGCCGACCGAGCTTTCAAGGCCGGTGTTGTTGCCGGTGGTGCCGACGCCGCGAATGCGGATCGAGGTGCCCTGGCTTTCGGTCTGTGACGACTGGACGTTGAAGCTCGGCGAGATCGATGTCAGCGACTTGATGTCCTGCACATCGGCCGCGCGCAACGTCGCGGTGACGATGATGACTTCGCGCTCAGGCGCCTCGCGATCCTGCGCTTCCTGCGCCTGAGCAACCGATGTCATCGAGACAGTACAAAGCAAGCCCAGAACGGGCTTCCACAAAGTGCGCATCCTCTTCTCCCACAAGCAGATTATCAGTCTTGCCGTTGCCCCCCCATCACTCTTCAGGCGATGTCTGGTGCGAGAAGAAAATTGTCACATCGGCTGCACGAATGCAATTTTTTAATGTGCTCGTGTTGTTTTTGCATCTTTACGCAATGCGCGGAAAAGCGCGGGTTATCACTATATTGCAGTGCAGCATTGACTTTACGTTACGGTAAGCCCGGCGATGCGGGAAATCGCGTCGGGCGTCTGCGGCAGTGCAACACAGGCAAGGCAAATGGGCCTTGCAATGGTCGTCATCGGCGCTAGCGTGCCGCCGATTAACCGATCAGTTAAAATGAGGCGAGACAAGATGGCTGGAGCACTGGCAGGCGTGACCATAATCGAACTGGCGGGGATCGGTCCCGGCCCGTTTGCAGCGATGATGCTGGCCGATCACGGTGCCCGAGTCGTGCGGGTCGAGCGGGCCTCCGGACGGAGCACGGTGGGCGATGCCGGCAACCGCGACATCCTCAACCGCAATCGCGAAGTCATCGCGGTCGATCTGAAATCGGCAGAAGGCATTGCCGAGGTGCGCGAGCTGGTGCGCACGGCCGATGGGCTGATCGAGGGCTTTCGCCCCGGCGTGATGGAGCGGCTGGGGCTGGGCCCCGATGTCCTGCTCGCCGACAACCCCGCGCTGGTCTATGGCCGAATGACCGGCTGGGGACAGACCGGGCCCTATGCGCCGCTCGCCGGACACGACATCAACTATATCGCGCTGTCAGGCGCACTGCACAGCTACGGCCGCGTGGGCGAGAAGCCGACCCCGCCGGTCAATGCGGTGGGCGATTTTGGCGGCGGCGGCATGATGATGGCGTTCGGCATGGTCGCCGGCATCCTCTCGGCGCGCAGCACCGGCAAGGGCCAGGTGATCGATTGCGCGATGACCGATGGCGCAGCCGTGCTCTCCGCGATGACCTACACCTTCCTCGCCAACGGCCAGTGGCGCGACGAGCGCGGCGTCAACCTGCTCGATACCGGTGCGCATTTTTATGACACCTACGCCTGCGCGGACGGCAAATACATTTCGATCGGGTCGATCGAGCCGCAGTTTTACGCGCTGCTACGCGAGAAGGCAGAGCTCACCGACCCCGCCTTCGACCTGCAGATGGACCCGCGCCAATGGGGCCCGCTCAAGGACAAGCTCACCGCATTGTTCCTCACCAAGACGCGCGACGAATGGTGCGCGATCATGGAGCACACCGACATCTGCTTCGCGCCCGTGCTGAGCCTGACCGAAGCGCCGCAGCACCCACACAACATGGAACGCGGCACGTTTGTCGAGGTGGACGGCATCCTGCAACCCGCCCCCGCCCCGCGATTCAGCGAGACGCCGGCGCCGCCGGTGCGGATGGGGTGAGCGTCCTGCTCTACCTCTCCTCTCTTCGAGCATGTATATACAAAAGTTGACACGAAAGTGTCGCTGATCTAGCCTGTCTCCGCTACAGGAGCAGAAGCCATGCGGAGCCAGGTCAAAAAATGGGGCAACAGTGCCTCCGTCAGAATACCAGCAAGGGTTCTTGCGGCCGCATCGATGCACATCGATCAGGAAGTCGAGATGCGCGAAGAGGATGGCCGGATCATTATCGAGCCGATCGCCGCGCCTGCCTACGACTTGGAAGAAATGCTCAGCGCCATGACACCGGACACCTTCCCCGATGATCTCGATTTCGGGAAGCCCGTTGGCCAGGAAGTCTGGTAGTGCCTGCATTTGTACCGGAGGCGGGCGATATCGTCTGGCTGCAGTTCGATCCCCAGGCCGGACATGAACAGGCAGGACATCGGCCCGCTCTGGTGCTTTCTCCCGCCAGCTATAACGGCAAACGTGGGATGATGATCTGCTGCCCCATGACATCACGCGCCAAGGGCTATCCGTTCGAGGTCTCCGTCGGCGATGCAGCGGGCAGTATTGTGCTTTCAGACCAGATCAAGAGCGTCGACTGGATAGCGCGCAAGGCGACACGCAAAGGCAAGGCACCACCGGCCGCGCTCAACGAAGTGCGAGCAAAACTCAGCGCTCTGCTGAGCCTCTGATCCTGATCACACAAAAACACTCCACCCGGTCGCCTCGACCAGTTCCTCGAGCGCGATCGCGCCGACCATCGAGGTGCCCGAGGCGTTGAGGCCGGGCGACCAGACCGCGATCGCGCCGTGCCCCGGCGCGATGCACAATATGCCGCCGCCCACGCCGCTCTTGCCGGGAAGCCCGATACGATAGGCGAAATCGCCGCTGTTGTCGTAATGGCCGCAGCTCATCATCACCGCGTTGATCCGGCGGCAGTTTTCGCGGGTGACCAATTGCTCGCGGTTGATCGGATCGCAGCCATCGAACGCCAGGAACAGCGCTGCGCGCGCCAGCTGGCGGCAGCTCATCCGCACCGCGCACTGGCGAAAATAGGCGTGCAGGCTTTCTTCCACCGGGTTGGCCATGTTGCCGAACGCGGCCATGAAATGGGCGAGCGCCCGGTTGCGCGATCCCGTCGCCGATTCCGATTCGGCGACCTCCTCGTCGATCGCGATGCTTTCGTCGCCCGATAGCCGGTGGAACCGCGCGAGCAGCTCTGCGACCATGCCATCGCGCCCGCTCGCGGCGACCAGCATGTCGGTGACCACGATCGCGCCGGCATTGATCAGCGGATTGCGCGGTATGCCCTTCTCGTTTTCCAGCTGGATGATCGAGTTGAACGCGCTGCCCGATGGCTCGCGGCCCACCCGGTCCCACACCGCCTCGTCATATTGGCGCAGCGCCATCGACAGCGTGAACACCTTCGAGATCGACTGGATCGAGAACGGCTCGTGGCTGTCGCCCAATGTGATCATCTCGCCATTGCCCAGCACGATCGCCATGCCGAACTTGGCCGGGTCCACCCGGGCGAGCGCGGGAATGTAGTCCGCCACCTTGCCGGTGCCGATATGCGGGGCCACCGCCGTCTCGATCGCCTGCGTGATCGCCTGCCAGTCCATCACTCTGCCCCCGATTATCGCGCGGTTCGGCGGTGCAAGCCGTTGCGCCCCTTGCCGAAACATAGCAGGGGGAAACGACATGTCGATTCTCACGCGCCTGATCCCCGACCGCTTCGTGCTGATGCTGCTGCTGACCGTCCTGGTCGCAGCGCTGCTGCCGGTGACGGGTCAGGCTGCGGTCTACGCAGGCTACGGCGTCTCGGTCGCGATCTTCCTGCTGTTCTTCCTGCACGGCTTGCGACTGCCGCGGGCCGAGGTGCTTGTCGCGATGCGCAATTGGCGGCTGCAGGGGGTGATGTTCGCGTTCACCTTCGCCTTCATGCCGCTGCTGGGGCTGGCGGCAGCAACGGCGCCTGCCAGCCTGTTGCCGCACGGACTGGTGATCGGGCTGATGTTCCTGGGCATCCTGCCCTCCACCGTCCAGTCGGCGATCAGCTATTCCTCGCTCGCGGGGGGCAATATCGCCGCTTCGGTGATGGCCTCGGCGCTGCTCAACCTTGCCGGAATTTTCATGACGCCGCTGCTGGTCGCGCTGCTGATCGGTTCGGGCGGGGGCGCTGCGATCAGTGGCGACACGGTGCTGCGGATCGTCGCCATCCTGCTGTTGCCCTTTGCGCTCGGGCAACTGGCTCAGGGGTGGCTCAATGCCTGGGCAATGCGCAACAAGCCGCTGCTGACATTGCTGGACCGCACCGCGATTGCGCTGGCCGTCTACGTCGCCTTCAGCTCTGCGGTGGCAGGCGGACAGATGCAGGCTCTGGGTTGGGTGGCAATTGTCCTGCTGTGCGCGATCATCCTGGTGATGCTGGTGCTGGCGATGCTGGCGGCCTGGGGGCTGGGCGGCGTGCTCGGCCTGCCGCGCGCAGACCGCATCAGCCTGCTGTTTGCTGGATCGCACAAGAGCATCGCCACCGGTGCGCCGCTCGCCGCGATCCTGTTTGCGGGGCCGCAGGCGGGCATCGTGATCCTGCCGGCGCTGATCTATCACCAGTTCCAGCTGGTGCTCTCGGCCCCGCTGGCATCGCGCCTGGCGAAGAACGCGACAGAATGACGCTTTTTCGCTTGGCCACAGCCGGGCGTACAGCGATATGTCGGCATCATGGACTCGACCACCGCCAGCCCCTTCGCCATGCTTGGCGTGCCCAGGCTTGATCCTGCCAAGTTTCGCGATCCCCATGTTACCGCCAAGGGCGAGCCCCGCGCCAGCGTCGGCATCACCCGGCTGGAAACCTTGTGGTTCAACACCGGCACATTGTGCAACCTCGCCTGCAAGAGCTGCTATATCGAAAGCTCGCCGCGCAACGATGCCTTGGTCTACATCAGCCTGGCCGAGGTGACCGCCTATCTCGACGAGATCACCCTCTCTGCCCTGCCCACCCGCGAGATCGGTCTGACCGGCGGCGAACCGTTCATGAACCCGGACATCATCGCGATCCTGGACCTGTGCCTGTCACGCGGGTTCGAGATGCTGGTGCTTTCCAACGCAATGCGCCCGATGCGGCGGCACGAGGCCGCGCTGCTCGATCTCAAGACCCGCTTCGGCGGCAAGCTGACCATCCGGGTGAGCCTCGACCACTACACCCAGGCCGTGCATGAGGCCGAACGCGGACCGAACAGCTGGGACAAGGCGATATCCGGGCTGCAATGGCTGGCGCAACATGGCTTTGCCATCGCTGTGGCCGGGCGGCATCTGGCGCATGAGAGCGATGCCGAGGCGCGCGCGGGCTTTGCCGCGCTGTTTGCGCAGCATGGCCTGCCGATCGCGATCAGCGACCCGCACCGCTTCGTGATGTTCCCCGAGATGGAGGCTGGCGCCGACATTGCCGAGATCAGCACCGGCTGCTGGGACATATTGGGCAAGAGCCCCGATGCGATGATGTGTGCGACCAGCCGGATGGTGGTGAAGCACAGGGGAGCCGACCGCCCGACGGTCGCCGCCTGCACATTGCTGCCGTACGACCCGGGTTTCAACATGGGGGCGACCCTGGCCGACGCATCGCGCGCAGTTTCGCTGAACCATCCTCACTGCGCCCGCTTCTGTGTTCTGGGCGGGGCGAGTTGCAGCTAGCCTTCCGCGAACCTACATAGCGGTCTCGCGAGCCTTCTATCCCGATGCTGCCGCGCGCACAGGTCAACACCCCGCATGCTTCCCCCCAAAACGCGTCGTGCCGATCAACCCTCCGGACAGGCCGTCCCCAGCGGGCGCCTGGCCCGCTTCGCCGGGTTCAGCAGCATGGCTGGCGGCATCGCCGGCACAATGCTGGTCGATGGCGCCAAGCAATGGGCGCAGGGCAAGCGGCCTAGCGTCGGCGAACTTCTGCTGACACCCGGCAATGCGCGCAAGATCGCCGACAAGCTGGCGACGATGCGCGGCGCGGCGATGAAGCTCGGCCAGTTGATGTCGATGGACACCGGCGACTTTCTGCCACCCGAACTCGCCGACATCCTGGGCCGGTTGCGGGCCGATGCCCAGCACATGCCGCAGGGCCAGCTGCGAAATGTGCTCAATCAGAACTGGGGCCGGGGCTGGGAAAAGCGCTTTGCCAGCTTCGACTTCAAGCCGATCGCCGCCGCATCGATCGGTCAGGTTCACCGCGCACGCACACTCGATGGTCGCGACCTGGCGATCAAGGTGCAATATCCCGGCGTGCGCCAGAGCATCGACAGCGATGTCGACAACGTCGCCGCGCTGATCAAGCTCACCGGCCTGCTGCCGCCCGAGCTCGACATCGACCCGATGCTGGCCGACGCCAAGGCGCAGCTGTACGAAGAGGCCAATTACACCCATGAAGCCGGGCACCTCGCCCGCTTCGGCGAATTGCTCGCGGGCAGCCCGCATTTCCGGGTCCCCGCCCTGCATGCAGACCTCACCACGTCCGACATTCTGGCGATGGACTATATCGAGAGCATTGCAGTGGAAGAGACCGTGCAGCTGGACCAGCCGCAGCGCGACCGCATTGTCGAACTGCTGGTCGAACTGCTGCTGCGCGAACTGTTCGACTTCCAGCTGATGCAGACCGACCCCAATTTCGCCAACTACCGCTTCGATCCGGCGAGCGGCAAGCTGGTGCTGCTCGATTTCGGCGCGACGCGCGTCGTCGCCGATCGGGTATCCGATGCCTATCGCACGCTTCTGCGCGGCGGGATGGAGCGCAACATTGCCTGGATGCGCGAAGGCGGGCTGGCGCTGGGCATGCTGCATCCCGATGCGCCGGAAAGCCACAAGGTGGCGGTGCTGGGCATGTTCGACACGGCGTTCGAGCCGCTGCGGCTCGATGCGCCGTTTGACTTCACCTCCAACGAGATGACGATGGAGTTGCGCGACGAGGGCATGGCCTTCGCCAAGGAACGCACGTTCTGGCAGATTCCGCCGGTCGACACCTTGTTCATCCAGCGCAAGATCGGCGGCGTGTTTCTGATCGGCAGCCGCCTGAAAGCCAATACCAACGTCCACCGGCTGATCCGCGCCGCAATCTGACGCGGCGCGCGACGATCAACCGCCCAGCTTGGTGACTTCCTGGCCCTCGGAGCTGGTGAAGCTGAAGCCCGACAGCTTGTTCTTGGACAGCGTGTTGACGAACGCCTGAGCCTCTGCAGAGCTTCCGAACGGGCCGGTGAGCAGGCGGTTGGTCGCATTGAGCGGCGTCCACCAGCCCTGCTTGCCCTTGAACACGGCAGGAGACGTGCTGGTCAGCCGCTTCCATTCCTTGGACAGGTCCGCACGGTTGGCACCGCCTGCGACCTGCACCCAATAGCGCTTGGGATGCTTGGGCGCGGCCTTCTTGGCCGCGGCCGCCTTTTTCTCGGCGGCCTTCTTCTCCGCCAGCTTCTTGTCCTCTGCCGCCTTCTTGTCGGCGACCTTCTTTTCGGCGGCTTTCTTGTCTGCGGCCAGCTTGTCGGCGAGCTTCTTCTCTTCCGCCTTTTTGGCAGCGTCCGCCTCATCCGGCTTCTTGATCACCGCCGGCAGCTTGGTGATGTCGACCGCGTCAGGCACGGGCGCGAGTTCCGCAGCCGGAACCTGAATGCTCGCGATGACCGAAGCCAGGCTGACGCGTTCCGGCTCCGGAGCGGCGGGCACGGGTTGAACCGTGGCCGGTGCAGGCGCGGCGCTTGCGAGCGTCGATGCGGCGCTGGCAAGGGTTGGCGAGGACGCAGGTGCGGGCGGACCGATCTGGGCAAGATCAAAGGCCTGCGATGCGCCCGGCACAACCTGGGATGGCTGAACGGTCTGCGTGGCCTGCATGGCAGGTGGCAGCAATGTCGTCGGCTGGGTGGCGGCTGGCACCGAGGACGACGCCGCCTGCGAAGGCAATGGCGCAGGGGGCGAACTTGCCGGAGACCCCAGCGATTCAAACCCCGGCCTGGGCAGTTCCTTCACGCCCGGGAGCAGCACCGGCTTGGCCGTCGCCACCTTGGTCTGAACGGCCTCCAGCCTTGCAGTCCTGGCGGCAGCCGCACTCTGCGCGGCAGCTGTTTCACCCGATGGCATGGCATCGACCCGGACAGCACCGCGCCGCGTCTCCGGCGTGGTCTGACCGGTGTCGGCAGGCGCTGCGGCCAGGCGCACGGGTGCAGGTTCGGCAGAACGCGGCGCGGGTGCCGGTGTTCCGGGCAGTGGCTGCACGATCGCGCGCGATGGCTGGGCCGAAGCATAGGTGCCCGGCAAGGCCTGCACGGTAGCCCGGGCCGTCTGCACCGGCGCACCTGTATCGGACCCACCGGTTCCGCGCCCGGGGATCAGCAGGTCGGGCGGCGGCACAGGGCCTAGAGGCCGTGCCTGTACCGGCACGGGCTTGGCGGCGGCTTCTGCCTGCGCCAGCGCGATCGCCTCGCGCTCCTTCTTCGACAGCCTGCCTGGCCGGCGCCGCTGCGACTTGTCGACCTTGGCGACCTTGCGCGCCTTGCTGTCCGTGGTTGGTCCCAGAGGCTCGCCTGCGGGGATCAGCCCGGCATCCGCCCGGTTCGACCGCACGCGAGGGCTGCCAGCCGAGGCATATTGCCGATTGCGGGGATCATCCTTGCCGATTGCCGCCGATTGCGGAAACTGGCCGAAATGTGCTGCTGCCGCCTGCTGCGCCGGGGTCAGCTTGCCCATGAAGCGGAAGAACGGCTGGATCGATGCCGCCATTCGCCGGGGCATCGTCGCATCGGCAATGGCGATGGCACCTTCGGCATCGCCGCTCACCGCCAGCACGAACGCGCGGGTACGCCAGGCGGCGGCATCGCGCTTGCGCAGCAGCGGATCGAGCTGCGCCTCGGCTGCGGCCCGGTCGCCCGAAATGCCCAGCGACAGCGCGTACCGCCGGATGGTCTCGTCGTCCCCCCCGCGCCGCAACGCGAGTTCGTAATCCGCCTGCGCGGCATTCGAATTGCCGACCAGATCATAAGCCAGGCCCCGGTCCGATGCGAACACCGTCTCGGGGACGCCCAGCCGCTTGGCCTCTTCGAACAGGCGCAGCGCCTCATAGGGGTTTTCGTTGAGCAGCAGGCTCGAGCCCAGGCCAGCCTTGACCCGGCCATTGCCCGGCGACATCTCGTCTGCGCGTGCAAAAAAGCCGATCGCGGCCTGCGGATCGCCGAGCAGCAGCGCTGCGTTGCCGCCATCGATCAGTGCATCGACATCGGCAGGGTTCAGCGCCAGTCGCTGCAGCGCATTCTGCAATTCGCGCGTGCCCTTGGGCGCCGAGACGTCGAGCGAGGAGTAGCCGGTCTCACCCGGCCCGGGCGAATCCGGGCCTTCCTCCTGCGCAAAGGCGGGGGAAAGCGAAAGGCTCGCTGCTGCGAGCAGCCAGGTGGCCATGCGCAGGCGCAAGGGACGCGAAAACGGTTTCAATGCCATATCGCCTTGTCAGTCGCGCGTTGCACCGGCGAATGCAAGCACTGCTGCTATCGGCGCACGGCAGGGCGTGGCGGGCATTCGACAGCTTGCGGGAACGTTTTGCCCGCCGCCGCAATCACGTGCGGCAGCGGGCAAAGGTATTACTGATTGTTCTGGCGACCCAGGAAGCGCGGAATGTTGAGCGGCGGCGCATCGGTGGTCTCTTCGCCTTCCTCTTCCTCGCTGCGGGCACCGCCACGCGACAGGCTGGACATGCGCTCGAACAGCGTGCCTCCGCCGGTCGCGACGCGCGGAGCCTTGGCGGCAAGAACGCCGGGTTCAGCAGCAGGCGCAGCCTGGCCAAGCATGGCAGGCTCTTCGGGCAGCTCTGCGCTGGCCGTATCGAGCAGCAATTCGTCGGCACCACCGTCATGGTCGTCGAGCGACTGCGCAGCAACGCCCAGATCCAGCGCCTCGGGCTCGGCCGCGGCCACCGGAGCGGGTGCAGGCGCAGGGCGCGCAGCAGCAAAGCTGGGGGCCGGCGCAGGCGCAGGCGCGCTGAAGCTGCGCGGTGCGCTCTGGCTCAGCGAGAACGGACGCGAATCGTCGGTCTGCTGCAAGGCATCGCCATCGATGCCGGTCGCGACCACCGAGACGCGGATCTTGCCTTCCAGGTCAGGATTGAAGGCGCTGCCCCAGATGATGTTGGCATCCGGATCGACCAGTTCCTTGATGTGGTTCGCCGCTTCGTCGACTTCCATCAGGCGCATGTCGTCACCGCCGGTGATCGAGACGATGACGCCCTTGGCGCCCTTCATCGACACGCCATCGAGCAGCGGGTTGGCGATCGCGCGTTCGGCAGCTTCCAGTGCACGGCCATCGCCTTCGGCCTCGCCGGTGCCCATCATCGCCTTGCCCATCTCGCGCATCACCGAACGGATATCGGCAAAGTCGAGGTTGATCAGGCCCGGGTTGACGATCAGGTCGGTGATCGAGCGCACGCCCTGCTGCAGCACTTCGTCGGCCAGCTGGAAGGCTTCCTTGAAGGTGGTGTTGGGGTTGGCGACCAGGAACAGGTTCTGGTTGGGAATGACGATCAGCGTGTCGACATTCTTCTGCAGCTCGGCAATGCCGGCTTCGGCCGCGCGCATGCGGCGCGTGCCTTCGAACGTGAACGGCTTGGTGACGACGCCGACGGTCAGGATGCCGCGGTCGCGTGCAGCCTTGGCGACAACAGGAGCAGCACCAGTGCCGGTGCCGCCGCCCATGCCGGCAGCAATGAAGCACATATGCGTGCCTTCAAGGATCGCCTCGATATCCGCCACGGTCTCTTCAGCCGCTGCGCGTCCGACTTCGGGCCGCGAGCCGGCGCCCAGCCCCTGGGTCACGTCGGGGCCCAACTGGATGCGCTGTTCGGCGGTGGACGAGTTGAGCGCCTGCGCGTCGGTATTGGCGACGATGAAATCGACGCCCTCGACATTGGCTGCGATCATGTTGGCGATGGCGTTGCCGCCAGCGCCACCGATGCCGATCACCGCAATGCGCGGGCGCAGTTCGTCGACGGTCGGCGGTCCGATGGTGATGCTCATGCCTTAATTCTCCCCTGCTTCATAATTCTGAAGCAAATTACCAGGTGCACATTGCACAGATTGATTCGCTAATTCACCCAAAAAATCGGGTTTTTCCACCGCTTCGTGCGTATTGGGCGGCAAAAGGCGCTGCATTGTCAGAAATTCCCGGCCAGCGCCCGCCACAACCGCTGCAGAACAGCGGCACCGGAATGGCGATGCACCTGCTGATAGCTGGATGCAATGCTGCGAATGTCGACGGGTTCGTCCGCTGCGAACAACGCAAGCCCCGCCAGCGTCGAAAAGGCCGGTCCCGCATGTGCATCGGGCAATCCTGCAAGCCCGGTCGGGCGGCCAATCCGCACCGTGCGGCCCAGCGCCACCTGCATGTGATCGGCCAGTCCGCGCAGTTCGGCGCACCCGCCGGTCAGCACGATGCGCTGCCCCTGCGCACCGGTAAAGCCAAGTTCCTTCAGGCCCTTGGTGATCTCTCCGATCAGGTAGTCGAGCGGCTGGCGGATCACCGAGACCAGTTGTGCGCGGCTGATCGAATGGCGGTCGTCGGGCCTGGTGCCCGATCCGACCAGCTTGCTGTCCTCTTCGGGCAGGCGAAGGTCGATCATGTCGTGGTTGTCGCGCGGTGAGGACGTTGCAGCGCCGTGGAAGCACTTGATCCGCTCTGCTTCGGCGCGGCGCAGACCAAAGGCCGACGCGATCGCATCGGTGATGTCCGCGCCGCCAAAGGGAATGGTGAACAGCCCGACGAGCATGCCGCCGGCATACAGCGAGATGTTGGTGACCGCTGCGCCCATCTCGACCAGAGCCACGCCCAATTCGCGTTCTTCCTCGCCCAGGCACGCCGTGCCCGCCGCGATCGGCGCTGCGACGATGCCGCTGACGCCCAGATAGGCTGCCGCGACCGTCTGGTCGATATTGCGCACCGGCGCGCCATCGGCAAACACCACGTGAATATCGACGCCCAGACGTTCGGCGTGCAGGCCGATGGGCTTCTTGACCCCGGTCGCGCCATCGAGTGTGTAGAGCGCGGGCTGTGCGTGCAGCACCATTCGCCCGCCCGGCTGGATCGTCTCGCGCCCGGCGGCGAGCAGATGGTCGATATCGTCCTCGTCGATGCGCCCGCCCCCCAGGTCGATCTCCACCCGTGCGATCGTGCTGGTAAGCCCGCCCGAGGTGCAGCCGACATGAACATGGTCGATGTTCAGCCCGGCGATCCGCTCGGCCTGCTCCACCGCCTCGCGCACGGCCAGTTCGGTCGCCGCCATGTCGACGATATAGCCGCGCTTGACGCCCTCGCTGGCGCGCTGGCCGGTGCCCAGCACCAGCAGTTCGCCTGCGTCGGTGCGGCCGACGATCATCGCGCTGACCTTGGACGATCCGATGTCGAGTGCGCCGAAGGTCTTTTCGATCCGGGGGACGGCCGCGCCGCCCTTGCGTGCTTTCGCCGCGCTCATTGTGCTGCCGATGCCATCGCATCGCCCTCCGGTTTGCCGACTTCCCGCGGTCTGCGCAGATAGGCGCGTTCAGGGTCGCGCAGGTCGAAATAGGTCACGCCCTTGCCGAGCAGCCGGTTGACCCCGTCCATCCGCGCGAAATTGACCAAGGCCGCCTGCGACAGTTCGTCGCCCTCGGGCAGCGCCAGCACCTCGCCGGTGTGGAAGGTGAGGTTCCAGCGGCGGTTGCCCACCCATTCAGCTTCTTTCACCTGCGGCGTCAGCGCGGGTGCTGCGTCGAGCAGTTCGGTGAGATCGCTGATCCGCACGTTGGCGCGCTTGCCGACGATCCGCAGCATCTTGGGATCGATCTGGCCCGCGCTCGGCTCCAGCGCGACACCTTCGGCATCGACCAGCATCACACGCCCACGATCTTCCCACACCGCCAGCGGCTCGCGCTCGACGATGTCGACGATCAGCGTATCGGGCAGCTGCCGCGAGATGCGGGCATCGGCGATCCAGCTGAACCGGGTGAGCTCGCGCCGCAATTCTTCCAGATCGACCTGCGGCATCGACCGGTCCTTCTGGGCCAGCACGATCTCGTACACCTTGAGCTCGTTCATCTTGTCGACGTTGCGCACCTCGACCTTCTTGACCTCGAAGCCCGCACGCCCAGCGGCCAGCGCCATTTCTTCCTGGACCATGCCGGGCAGGCCCATGAACTGCGCGGTGATCACGCCCGCCAGTGCCAGCAGCCCCAGTATGCCGATGGTCGCGGCCTTCTGAAGCTGTGCCTCGGTGAACGGCAGCCGCGCCAATGCAGCGTTGGTGCGCGATCGTTGCGCCGTGCGCGGCTTGGCGCGGGTCGCCCCGCGCTTGGCCGATGTGCCGCGTTTAATCCGTGTCGTCATGCCGGGTGCCCCCCAATGCGCTTTCCACGATGATTTCAACCAGATCGGCATAGCTGATGCCGATATGTGCTGCCTGTTCCGGCACGAGGCTGAGCGGTGTCATGCCCGGCTGGGTGTTGACCTCGAGCAGATAGAGCCCGTCTTCCCCCTTCTCGTCATCCCAGCGGAAGTCCGAGCGCGAGGCTCCCTTGCAGCCCAGGATGTTGTGCGCGCGCAACGCCAGTTCCATGCACATCGCCGCGATCTCTTCCGGGATGTCCGCCGGACAGATGTGAAGCGTCAGGCCATCGGTATACTTGGCGTCATAGTCATAGAAGCCCGACTTGGTCTGAAGCTCGGTGACCCCCAGAGCGCGGTCTCCGAGAACGGCGGTGGTCAGTTCGCGGCCCTTGATGAAGGGTTCGGCGAGCAGCTCTTCGAACACCTGCCAGGGGCCGGTAGCGTCCGGGCTGATCGGGTCGCCATAGTTGCTGTCCGCCTTGACGATGGCGACGCCGACCGACGAGCCTTCGTTGACGGGCTTGAGCACATAGGGTCGCGGCAGCGGGTCGCCCGCATACAGGCTTTCGGAGCGCACGATGTGACCGCCGGGCATCGGAATGCCATGCGGCACCAGCGCCTGCTTGGTCAGCACCTTGTCGATCGCGATCACCGAGGTGGTCAGCCCCGAATGGGTATACGGGATCTGCATCAGATCGAGCATGCCCTGCACGCTGCCATCCTCGCCCGGCGTGCCGTGCAATGCGTTGAACACGACATCGGGGCGGATGCCCGCCAGCACGGCGGCGACATTGCGGTCCATGTCCACGCGCGTCACGGTGTGCCCGCGCGATTCCAGCGCCTTGGCCACACCTTCGCCGCTCATCAGCGACACTTCGCGTTCCGCCGACCAGCCGCCCATCAGCACGGCGATATGGAGCTTGGGCAGGGTCAATGCTTCAGCCCTTCAAGGTACAGAGCTGGCTGCAATTCGATGACATCCGCGCCACATCCTTGTTGCCATGGGAAAAATCCATTGGTGCTATCCGGCCAAACCAATTGGAAGGCACGATCAAGCGGCCTTCCAAATTTCAGATAATGAAACCAATTCACGGAATTAAATTCTTCTATTGCGATATTGCTCGGCATTATTTTCTTTATAACAATATCAAAATTATTCAACAAACCAGAAACGGACATTTCATCTGTCATGATCAGGCCGTCTTTACATTTTATAAGCAGCTTTTTGATGACATTGCTAGAAACATTGCTGGGGAGTCCAAATATTATCACATCACCCTGATCTATTGTGAACGTAAATCCAGTCGAATAGGTAAACAGTCTCAGATCGTCATGCGGATCAAATACAGTGGTCAAATGGCAGCCGAATTTCGCCACATTCGAGAAAATCTCCCGCTCATAATCTGTCAGCGAAGGATCAACGTTCACGTCGCACCCCCTATCCGCTGGATTTCCCATTCCAGATCGACGCCCGACTGCGCCTTCACCCGCGCGCGGACTTCCTCGCCCAGCGCCTCGATGTCGGCGCTGGTGGCGGTGCCGGTGTTGATCAGGAAATTGGTGTGCTTCTCGCTGACCTGTGCGCCGCCGATCGTCAGGCCGCGACAGCCCGCCTGATCGACGAGTTGCCAGGCCTTGTGGCCTTCGGGATTCTTGAACGTCGATCCGCCGGTCTTGCTGCGCAGCGGCTGGCTTGCCTCGCGCGAGGCGGCGATGCGGTCCATCTCGGCCTGGATGGCGGCGGGCTCTGCGGGCGATCCGGTAAAGGTCGCACCGATCACGATCGCGCCTTCGGGCAATTCCGAATGGCGATAGGTGTAGTGGAGATCAGCGAGCGCCAGTGTGCGCCGCGAGCCATCGCGCAGCACTACGTCGCAATCGATCAGGATATCCTTGACCTCGCGGCCATAAGCGCCGCCGTTCATGCGGACAAAGCCACCGACGGTGCCGGGGATCGAGCGCAGGAATTCCAGCCCGCCGATGCCGGCATCGCGCGCGGTGGAGGAAACAAGGATGCCTGAGGCCCCTGCCCCGCAGCGAAGCGTCATGTCGCCGGTGCGTTCGACTTGCGCGAACGCCTTGCCCAGCCGCACGACGACGCCAGGAACGCCGCCATCGCGCACGATCAGGTTCGATCCCAGCCCCAGCGCCATCACAGGCACGGACGGGTCGAGCGCCGCGAGAAACTGCGCGAGATCGTCGGCGTCCTTCGGCTCGAACAGCCAGTCCGCCGCGCCGCCGGTCTTGAACCACAGCAGCGGTGCGAGCGGGGCGTCAGGAGTCAGTTTCCCGCGCACTTCGATCGCACCTTCCCCCGTCTGTCCCGAGCGAAGTCGAGGGACGTCGTGCATACGTCCCTCGACTTCGCTCGGGACAGACAGAGGGGTGGCTTGGCTCATTATTTAACGCCCCAGATAGACAGCCAGCTCTTCATCGCGCGCTGCTGCGCGTTGGCCGCATCGCGCATCGCCGACGCACCATCGACCGACTTCTGCCAAGCCTCGAGCGCTTTCTGCCCTGCCTGCATCTGCTGGCGCTGAGCATCGATCATCTGCTTTTGCATGTCGATCATCCAGTCGAAAGGCGTGCTCATGCTGCCACTCTCCGCGACCCGATCGCCTCTGCAAGGCCCGCCGCCCATTTGGTGATGTCGCCTGCGCCCAGGCAGATGACCATGTCGCCATCCTGCGCTTCGGCCGCGAGCAGATCAGCGAGTTCGTCCGCGCCGGTGATCGTGCGCGCCTGGCGATGGCCGCGCGCCTTGAGGCCGCTGGCCAAGGCTTCGGCGCTGACGCCCTCGATCGGGTCCTCGCCCGCTGCATAGACCGGCGCGACATAGACGACATCGGCATCGTTGAAGGCCTGCTGGAAATCATCCATCAGATCGCCCAGACGCGAATAGCGGTGCGGCTGCACGACCGCGATGATGCGGTTCTGCACGCCTTCGCGCGCGGCGGCCAGAACGGCGCGGATTTCCACCGGGTGGTGGCCGTAGTCGTCGATGATCGTCACGCCATCCACGGTTCCGACATTGGTGAAGCGCCGCTTGACCCCGCCGAACTTGGCAAAGCCGGTGATGATGTCGCTGTCTTCCATGCCCATCTGCAGGCCGACCGCGATCGCGGCAATGGCGTTCTGGACATTGTGACGGCCGGGCATGGGCAGCTCGATGCCGGTGATCTGGCGCGTGGAGCCGTCGCGCTCGCGCACGGTGACATCGAAGCGGTTGCCGCCGGGGATCGAGACGACATTGTCGCCGCGGATATCGGCCTGCGCGCTGAACCCATAAGTGACGATCCGGCGGTCCTTGACGCGCGGCAGGATCGCCTGGACCTCGGGATGGTCGAGGCACAGGATCGCCGCGCCATAGAACGGCACGTTCTGGACAAACTCGACGAAGGCATCCTTGACCGCATCGAAGCTGCCATAATGGTCGAGATGTTCGGGATCGATATTGGTGACGACCGCGATCGTGCCATCGAGCCTGAGGAAGCTGCCGTCGCTCTCGTCGGCCTCGACCACCATCCACTCGCTCGCGCCCAGCCGTGCGTTCGATCCGTAGCTGTTAATGATGCCGCCGTTGATCACGGTGGGGTCGATCCCTCCGGCATCGAGCATCGCGGCGATCATCGAGGTGGTCGTGGTCTTGCCATGCGTCCCTGCGACCGCGACGGTCGATTTCAGTCGCATCAACTCGGCTAGCATTTCGGCGCGGCGCACCACGGGGACGCGGGTCTCGAGCGCCAGATCGACCTCGGGGTTGCCGCGCTTGATCGCGGTCGAGGTGACCACCACCGCTGCATCGCCCAGATTTTCCGCCTTGTGGCCGATCATCACCTTGATGCCGCGCTTGCGCAGGCCCTCGATGACATAGCCCTCGGCAATGTCGGACCCCTGAACCTTGTAGCCCAGATTGTGCATCACCTCGGCGATCCCGGACATGCCGATGCCGCCGATGCCGATGAAATGGATGGTCCCGATGTCAATTCCGACGCCCTTCATGCTTCTGCTCTTTCCGTATCGCGCGCGAGCGCCTCGCCGCCGATGGCATGCCCCTTGGCGGATGGCGCCACCCGGATGACATCGACCAGCGGCGCACCGCCAAAACTTTCCACCAGATCCGCCAGATCGCGCACCGCATTGGGGTAACCGCATTTGTGTGCGGCGAGCGCTGCATTTTCCAGCGCGTGCGGATCGAGTGCCATCTTCTGGATCTGCTTGGCCAGTTCCTTGGGAGTGAACGCTTCCTGCCGGATCGACCGGGCCCCGCCCGCCTTGACCATCTCGCGCGCATTGGCGGTCTGGTGATCATCCATCGCACTGGGCAGCGGCACCAGGATCGCGGGCCGGCCCGCAGCGGTCAGCTCGGCAATCGTCGATGCGCCGGCGCGGCCGATGAACAGATGCGACCAGCCCAGCTTCTCGGGCAGGTCGTTCATATAGGTGGCGAGCTCTGCCGGAATGCCGTGCTCGGCATATTTCGCGCGAACACTCTCGATATCCTCTTCGCGGCACTGCTGCACCACCTGCAGCCGGCGGCGCAGGTTGACCGGCAGCATCGCGAGGCCATCGGGCACCACTTCGGACAGGACCCGCGCACCCTGGCTGCCGCCGGTGACCAGCACGCGGAACACGCCGTCTTCCAGCAAGGGCGGGTAGTTCTCGCCACGGAGCGAGAGCACGGAATCGCGCACCGGGTTGCCGACGACATGGGTCCGGTCGGCATATTGGGGGCTCAGCCGGTCGACCTGCTTGTAGGCGGTGGCGATCGCGTTGACGCGGCCCGCCATGAAGCGGTTGACCCGGCCCAGCACCGCATTCTGCTCATGGATGATCGTCGGGATGCGTGCCTTCTGCGCCGCCAGCAGCGTCGGCAGCGCGGGGTATCCGCCAAAGCCCACGACCGCAGTCGGCTGGAAATTCTCGAACAGGTTGAGCGCCATGTTCCGGCCCGCCCAGATGCCCTTGAGACCGCGCAGCCAGCCCAAAGGACCGCCCGCGATCCGGCCCGGCGGCAGGATGTGCACCTGGTCGCCTTCGAAGATGCCGGGGATCTTCGCGCCGCGCTCGTCTGTCACCAACGCGATGTGATGCCCGCGCTGCTGCAGTTCGCGCGCCAGTGCATAAGCCGGGATGAGATGCCCGCCGGTGCCGCCTGCGGCGAGCACATAATGGCGTGAAACGGTCATTTCTGGCTCCAGTCCGATCCGAGCATGCTGCGCTCTTCGAACGGGTTACGCCGGGTCAGCGACAACAGCAATCCCGCGCCGATGCCCAGAGCGATCATCGACGATCCGCCATAGCTGATGAACGGCAGGGTCATGCCCTTGGACGGGAACAGCTGCAGGTTCACCGCGATATTGATGAACGCCTGGCCGCCCAATTGCGCGGTGAGGCCCGCCACCGCCATGATCGTGAACAGGTCGCGTTCCTCGAGCAGCCGCATGCAGATGCGCGCGATGATCGCGAAATAGACGAGCGCGATCGCCGCGCAGGCAAGCAGGCCGAATTCCTCGCCGATCACCGAGAAGATATAGTCGGTATGCGCTTCGGGGAGATTGAACTTGTGCGTGCCGAGGCCCGGGCCGGTGCCGATCAGGCCGCCGCCGGTCAGCGTCTTGTGCGCGAACATCACATGGTCATATTCGCCCGCGCCGAACAGCCAGCCGTTGATCCGCTGGGTGGCGACGGGATAGAAGAAATAGGCCGCCGTCATGCCGACCGCGCCCAGGCCGACACCGGCGGCGACCACCTGCATCGAGAGGCCCGCGAGCAGCATCAGGGTGAACCAGATGCCCAGGAACATGATCGTCTGGCCCAGGTCGGGCTGGCGCATCAGCAACACCGCGATGCATGCGGTAATCGCTGCGGACAGCTTGAGAACGGGCAGACTGGGATCCTTGACGCGCAGCGAGACGATCCAGCCCATGGTCACCGCGTAAGCGGGTTTCAGGAACTCGGACGGCTGGATGCCGATGCCATAACCGATCCAGCGCTTGGCGCCGTTGACCGTGTTGCCCAGGATCGGCACCAGCATCAGCAGCACGAAGCAGACGCACGCCATGATGATCGCCAGCCGCCGCGCCTCGCGCTTGGGCAGCATAGAGACCACGAACATGAAGCCCAGGCTGACGATGACCCAGCCCAATTGGCGATAGAAGAAATAGAGCGGGCTCAAGGTCTCGGTGGCGCTCGAAAGCCTGCGCGCGCTGGCGGGCGATGCCGCCTGCACCGCGATCAGCCCGATGGCGATCAGCATCAGGATCATCGCCAGCAGCACGCGATCGAGCTCCCAGAACCAGATCGCTAGCTGCGAACGGTCGCTGCGGCCCAGCCTGCGGCTGAGATTGCGCGGCAGCTTGTACGCGCGCTGCCCGGCAAGACCGGTAGCGGCGGGGGGCAGACCGGGGGCGGTGGCAGCCAGATCACTCATTGCGCGGCATCCTCCTGCTGGCTCAAGTCCTGGGCGATCAGCGCATCGACAACCTGGCGGAAGCAATCGCCACGCGCTTCGAAATCACGGAACTGGTCGAACGACGCGCAGGCGGGCGATAGCAGCACCACCTCACCGGCCTGAGCATTGTCCATCGCGCTGCGCACCGCGCTCGCCAGCATCTCGGACCGGGTGACCGGCATTACCTGTTCGAGCTGTTCGGCAAAGGCGGGGCCAGCCTCGCCGATGGTATAGGCGTGCACGACATGACCGAAATGTTCGGCGCATTCATCCAGATTGTCGCCCTTGGGCAGCCCGCCGACGATCCAGTGGATGCGCGAAAAGGCGCCAAGCGCCGGCGCGGTCGACGCGGGATTGGTCGCCTTGCTGTCGTTGACGTAGAGCACGCCGCGATGCTCTGCGGTGCGCTCCATGCGGTGCGGCAGGCTGGCATAAGTGGCGAGCGAGGCGCGCGTGCGCTGCGCGTCGAGGCCCAGCGCCTCGGCCGCGGCCAGCGCGATCGCGATGTTCTGCGCATTGTGCGGGCCCTGCAGCGCGGGCCAGGCCAGCTGATCGGCTGCGGAGATGTCGGCGGCGTGCACCTCGATGGGCGCGCTGAGCGTTGCGGCGATGGCGCGGGTTGGCTCGTCATCGGTGGCGATGACCGCGACATGGTCTTCGCCCTGCATGCTGAACAGCCGCGCCTTGGCAGCGCAATAGCCCTCAAACCCGTTGTAGCGGTCGAGATGATCGGGCGTGATGTTGAGCAACACCGCGACATCGCAGTCGAGGCTGAAGGTCAGGTCGATCTGGTAGCTCGACAGTTCGAGCACATAGACCCCGGTGCCGGCATCATTGGGCGACAGCGGCGGCTGCGACAGGATTGGCAGACCGATATTGCCGCCCATGATCGTCGGCACGCCGGCCTCGCGCAGGATGTGGTGGATCAGCGCAGTGGTGGTCGACTTGCCGTTGGTGCCAGTGATGCCGACCACGCGGTGTGGCGGCAGGCTGGGCCGGGCCAGCGCGAACAGTTCGATATCGCCGATGATCGGCACGTTCGCCGCGCGGGCGCGGTCGGCCACCGGATGGCGGTTGAGCGGAACGCCGGGCGAGACGATCAGGCCATCGAACCCGGCAAGCTCGATCTCCATCGGATCGCCGATCAGCACCTGCGGGTGGTGCGACACCGCGGTCTCGCGCGCTTCCTCGCGATTGTCCCACACGGTGCATTCCGCGCCCGATGCCATCAGCGCGTCGAGCGTCGCCAGCCCCGAGCGCGCCAGCCCGAGGATGCAATATCGTTTCGCGGCAAAGGCGGGCGAGGTAATCAACGGATCTTCAACGTTGCCAGGCCGACCAGGGCCAATACCAGCGAGATGATCCAGAAGCGCACAACCACGGTCGATTCCGCCCAGCCCAACTGTTCGAAATGGTGGTGGATCGGTGCCATGCGGAACACCCGCTTGCCGGTGCGCTTGAAGAAGAACACCTGGATGATCACCGACATCGCCTCGACCACGAACAGACCGCCGACGATACCGAGCACGATCTCGTGATGCGAGGCGACAGCGATCGCGCCCAGCGCTCCGCCCAGAGCCAGCGATCCGGTGTCGCCCATGAACACCGCAGCCGGCGGCGCGTTGAACCACAGGAAGGCGAGGCATGCCCCGATGATGCAGCCGCAATAGATCGCAAGGTCGCCCGCGCCCGGCACATGCGGGATGCCGAGATACGCGGCAAACTTGGCATTGCCGACCACATAGACGATCAGCAGGAAGGTCAGGCTGGCGATGATCACCGGGAAAGTGGCAAGGCCATCGAGCCCGTCGGTCAGGTTCACCGCATTGCCGAACGCGACGATGGTGAAGGCGGCGAACGGGATGTAGAACAGCCCGAGGTCGAACGGCGGGTAGTTGATGAACGGCACATAGAGCAGCGTGCCGGTCTCGCCCAGGATCACCCAGCTGGCGACGCCTGCGATGATGAATTCGCCCAGCAGCCGCACCTTGCCCGATACGCCCTTGTGGCTGGCCTTGCGCACCTTATCGAAATCGTCGAGGAAACCGATCAGGCCAAAGCCCAGGGTCACGGCAAGACAGGCCCAGACGAAGCTGCTCGACAGGTCCATCCACAACAGCACCGAAATGGTCAGCGAAATGAGGATCATCAGGCCGCCCATGGTGGGTGTGCCGCGCTTGGCGAGGTGCGTCTGCGGCCCATCGGTGCGGATCGGCTGGCCCTTGCCCTGCCGGGTGCGCAGCATCATGATGAACCGGGGTCCGATGAGCAGGCCGATCGCCAGCGCGGTCAGGATCGCCGCGCCCGAGCGGAAGCTCAGATAGCGGATCAGATTGAGCGGACCTTCAAAGTCCAGATATTGCGCCAGCAGATACAGCATCAAACCCCCTCCCGCACCACAGCGGTATCGGCTGGTTTTTCGGCCAGCGCGCGCACGAGTGCGGACAATCCCACGGAATTGGACCCCTTGACGAGCAACGCATCGCCATCGGCCAACAAACCTTGCAGCGCACCCAGCGCCGCATCGGCGGCGGCCACATGCGCGATTGTGCCCTGCCACTCAAGCGAATTGGCGAGCGCATCGGCCAAGGGTGCCATTTCATCGCCGACCAGAATGACATGCGCCACGCCCGCCGCCATCACTGGCGCGGCAAGGCCCGCGTGATAGCTGCCCGAGGTTTCGCCCAGTTCCTTCATCGCGCCCAGAACGGCGATGCGGCGCGAAACCTGTTCCTGCCCGAGCAGCGCCAGCGTGGCCGCCATCGATGCGGGGTTGGCGTTGTACGCCTCGTCGATCAGCAATGCGCTGCCGCCATCGGGGGTCGCCACCAAGCGGCGCTCGCCCCGGCCCGACATGCCCGGCAGATCCGCGAGTGCAAGCCCGGCCACCGCCAGATCGCCGCCTGCCGCCTCGATCGCGGTCATCACCGCGAGCGCATTCATCACCCAATGGTCGCCCGGCGCGGAAACGCGGAAGCACAGGCGCGCCTCGCCGACTTGCGCGGTGACCAGCGAACCACCCTCGGGCGCGCGGATCGCATCGATCAGCCGGGTTTCGCTGTCCGCCTGGCTGCCGAAGCGCAGCACATGATCGGTGCAGCGGCGCGCCGCATCGTAAAGGCGCTGGTAATGGCGGTTGTCGTGCGGCACGATCGCGACGCCGCCTGGCTCGAGACCCTGGAAGATTTCGGCCTTGGCATCGGCAATGCCCTCTTCGCCATTGCTGAAATTGCCGATATGTGCAGGGGCGATGGTGGTGATGATGGCGATGTGCGGGCGGACGATGCGGGTGAGCTCCGCCAGCTCGCAGGCATGGTTCATGCCCATCTCGAACACGCCGTAGCGCGCATCGCGCGGCATCCGGGCGAGGCTCAAAGGCACGCCCACATGGTTATTGTAGCTCTTCACCGAACGGTGCACTGCCCCCGGCGCCATGCGGTCGAGAGCATGAAACAGCGCCTCTTTGGTGCCGGTCTTGCCCGCTGAGCCGGTCACGCCGATGATTTTGGCGCTGCTGCGCGCGCGTGCGGCATGGCCCAGGGCGGTGAGCGCTGCGGCGCTGTCGGCAACCAGCACATGCGGATGATCGACCGCCTGCTCAGTGATGACGCCCGCCGCGCCGGCTGCGATCGCGCGATCGATGAACAGATGTCCGTCGGTCGCCTCGCCGCGCATCGCGACGAACAGGTCGCCGGGCATGATCTCGCGGGAATCGAAGGCAACGCCATGCACGGCAAACTCGGCCGATGCCGTGCCGCCGGTGGCTTCAGCGATCTCGGAAGAGGTCCAAAGCGACGTCATGCAGCGCACTCCCGCGCGACCTGGACGTCATCGAACGGCAGCACGCGGTCGCCAACGATCTGGCCCTGTTCGTGGCCCTTGCCTGCCAGCAGCACGATGTCGTCCTTGCCCGCCATTGCGATGGCTGCGGCAATAGCCTCGCGTCGACCGTCGATCTCGGTCGCACCGGTCGCGGCGGCCATGATCGCCGCGCGGATGCTCGCCGGGTCTTCGGAGCGCGGATTGTCGTCGGTAACGATCACGACATCAGACAGCTCGCTCGCCACCTGGCCCATTTGCGGGCGCTTGCCGGTGTCGCGATCGCCGCCTGCGCCGAACAGGGTGATCAGCTTGCCGCTGACATGCGGACGCAGCGCCTCGATCGCGGCCTGCAGCCCATCGGGGGTGTGGGCATAATCGACATAGACCGGCGCGCCAGCCCGCGTGATCACGGCGCGCTCCAGACGGCCGCGCACCGGCTGCAGCCGCGCCATGTGATCGAACACCTGCGCCGGGGCACCGCCTGCGGCGATCACGATTCCGGCGGAAACCAGGGCATTGGCAGCCTGATAGGCTCCGATCAGCGGCAGATTGACCTTCAGTTCCTTGCCTTCGTGCGCGAGCACGAGCTGCTGGCCTAGCTGGGTCGGGGTGCGGCTGACAAGACGAATAGTCTCGCCTGCGCTGCCGACGGTAACCAGCTGCAGGCTGCGCGCCTTGGCCCGGTCAATGACCCTGGCCGACCATTCGTCGTCCGCCCACACCACGAAATGGCCGCCATCGACGACAACCTCGTCGACCAGCCGCATCTTGGCCTCGAAATAGGCCTCCATCGTGCCGTGATAGTCGAGGTGATCGCGGCTGAGGTTGGTGAAGGCCGCCACCTGCACCGGCAGCCCCTCGGTACGGAACTGCGACAGGCCGTGGCTCGAGGCCTCGAAGATCGCATGCGTGACGCCTTCGCGCGCCAGGCCCGACATGTTGCCGAGGAAGGTGACGATATCGGGCGTCGTGAGCCCCGTGGACGACTGATCGACCGAAGTGGTCACGCCCAGCGTCCCGATCGAGGCGGCATTGTGCCCGGCCATGCGCCACAGTTGGCGGGTCATTTCCGCCGTCGAGGTCTTGCCATTGGTTCCGGTAACGGCGGCGACATGCGCGGGAACGGGCGTGAAGAAGCGCGCGGCGATCTGCGCGAAGGCGCGGCGGGGCTCTGCGTCGGCGATATGAACTGCGCCTTCGACGACAGCGCTTGGGGCAGCCACGACTGCCACTGCGCCCGAGGCGACAGCATCGGCGATGAAATCCTCGCCATTGAAGCGCGCACCAGCAAAGGCACCGAAAACGGTGCCTGGTGCGACCTTGCGGTGATCGATGGCAAATCCGGTAACCGTCAGCGCCGCATCGTCGCGCGACAGGCCCGATGCCAGTTCACCCAATTTCATATGCGTCCCTTTTTTCGACCCTGGAAATTCCTGCCTCCTCTATGTCTGGTCCGCGCAGATGCAACCCCCTGCAACGCGCGGTCGATGTATAATCGCCTAAGCCGGATCGTCTCCCGTCGTTTTTGCGGCCGCCTTGGTCGGGGCCTTCCACAGCAAGGGCATCAGTTCGGACACATCGACATCGCGGCGATCATCGGGGATGATCCCCAGCATCGGGCCGATGCGCGGGACCAGCCGCGCCACCACCGGCGCTGCAGTCCAGCCCGCCGTCCGCTGGAACGACGAGGCCTGGTTGCCCGAGGGCTCGTCGATCATGATGATCACGACGTAACGCGGTGCATCCATCGGGAAGGCGGCGGCAAAGGTCGCGACGACCGAGCTGCGACGATAACCGCCCGCGCCCGGCTTTTCAGCGGAACCCGTCTTGCCCCCGACGCGAAAACCCGGGGCCTCGGCCTTGCGACCGGTGCCGTCACGCACGATCATGCGCAAAAGCTGGTTCATCCGCGCGCTGGTCGAAGCCTTGAACACCCGCTCGCCATGCGGCACGTCGGCCGGGTTCAGCTTCATCAGCGTTGCCGGGCGATAGAGCCCGCCATTGACCATTGCCGCATAAGCCGACGCGAGGTGAAGCGGGGTCACCGCGATGCCATGTCCATAGCCCACGGTCATGTTGGTCAGCCGGCCCCATTGCGCAGGCCACAGCGGCTTGGCGCGCTCGCGCAGGTTGATCTCGGCCTGACGGTCGAAGTGCAGCTTGCGCATGACGGCCTGCAGCCGTTCGGGGCCCAGCTCGTCGGCGATCTGCGCGGTGACGATGTTCGAGCTGTGCACCAGCGTCTCGGGCACGTTCAGCCAGCGGCCCGACGAGTGGGAATCACGGATCTGGAAGCCGGCGACCTTGAGCGGACGGCTGGCATCATAACGGCGCGACAGATTGGTCACCGTGCCCGCATCGATCGCTGCGGCCACGGTCAGCGGCTTGAACGTCGAACCCAGCTCGAAGAAGCGATAGGTGACCTGATTGGCTTCGAACGCCGCGCTGCTCGCATCGAAACGGTTGGGGTTGAAGCTGGGCAGCGATGTCATCGCCATCACCTCGCCGGTCTCGACATCGAGCACCAGGCCAGCAGCTGCCTTGGCATCATACGACTTCATTGCCCGGCCGAGCTCGTCCTCGAGCGCCGCCTGGACGCGGATGTCGATCGACAGTGCCGAGGGGGTCAGCCGCTTCTTGGGGTCGAGCAGGTCGGCATCCATCGCGCGTTCCATGCCGGAGACACCGTGGCCATCGGGGTGGACATAGCCCAGCACGTGCGCTGCCAGCTGAAGCTGCGGATAGAAGCGCTCCTTCTCGCGCGGGAACTCGATGCCGACCTCGCCCAGCGCATGGACCCGGTTGACCTCTTCGGGCACCGCGCGGTGGCGCAGATAGGTGGGCTTGTCACGGCTCAGCAGGTTCAGGAACCGCGCTTCGCTGGTATCGGGGAAGATCGCCGCCAGCTTGCCGGCGAGCACCTTGCGGTCGCCGATCAGCCGGCTGGGCACCACGCGGATGGCATAGCCATCGATGGTGCGGGCCAGCGGCACGCCGTTGCGGTCGACAATGTCGCCGCGACCCGGATCGACCATGGCCGAGCGCGACGCCGCCTGCGCCTGCTCGCCGAACACGCCGATGAAGGTCAGCCGCAGCAGGATCGCGCCCATGCCCAGGCCAAACAACGCCAGCACCGCGACCAGGCGGACCTGCGCGGTGAGCGTGAGATGCTGGCGCTTGCTGGCCAGACGGACCCTGTGACTGCCGGATGCAAGCGCGGTCATTGGCCCCCCGTTTTCTTCAGTTCGGCATCGGCCTGCTTGTTGATCCGGTCGAGCAGCCGGTCGTCGAGCAGGCGGCGGCCCTCTGCCTTGGGCTCGGCCTTGGCAGATTTGGGCGCGGTCGCAGCCGTGGCGGCACGCGCCGGGCTGATGATCGCGACGCTCGCTGAAACCGACAGCGGCTCGGGCGTCTTGACGGTGTTGGCGGCAAGCTCTGCCGGCTTGATCGCGGCGGGCTCTGCCTGCGGCTTGATGGTCATCGCGGCCACCCGCACCGGCTGGTCGAGGGGCTTTGTCGCATCGCCCAGATTGGCCAGTTCGCGCTCGCCATCCAGATATTGCGCGGCGCTGGGTGCCTCATAGCCATATTCCAGGTCGTTCCACATGGCGAGCTGCGCCAGGCTGGCGCGGGTGGCGAATTCGGTTTCCAGATAGCGGATTTCGGCGCGTGTGCGCAGGATGTCGCGCTCGGTCCGGGTCAGGTCGCTGCGCAGCGTCGCGACGCTGAGCGACAGCGGATAGAGCGCGATCGCCACGATGAAGATCAGCGCGATCCAGCCGATGGTCTTGAGGCGTTTCACTGCCAGGATCATGCCGCACGCCTTTCCGCATCATCGTCCGCGCCCCAGGCCGGAGCCTCGCTGCGAACCGCGACCCGCAAGGTGGCCGAACGCGCGCGGGGGTTACGCGCGCATTCGGCCTCGCCCGCCCGGGTCGGCCTGGCGGGTTTCTCGAAACTGGGAGCCCGGCGCTGGCCGGACATGTCGGGCAGATGGCGCGAACCTGCGCCTTCGCTGCCGCTGCGCAGTTTGAGGAAGCGCTTGACGATGCGATCTTCCAGGCTGTGGAAGCTGACCACCGCGAGCCGCCCGCCGGGAGCCAGCATCGCCTCGGCAGCGACCAGCCCGTCGCGCAGCTCGTCGAGCTCTCCGTTCACATGGATGCGGATCGCCTGGAAGGTGCGCGTCGCAGGATCCTTGGGCGCACCAGGGCGATAGCCCAGAGCCTTGCGCACCACCGCCGCCAGCTCGAGCGTCCTCTGCAACGGACGGGCGGCGACGATGGCGCGGGCGATACGGCGCGATTGGCGCTCTTCGCCATACAAGTACAGAATATCGGCGATGTCGGCCTCGTCGGCGGTGTTGACGAAGTCCGCGGCGCTCAGCCCATCCTGGCCCATGCGCATGTCGAGCGGGCCGTCCGACTGGAACGAGAAGCCGCGCTCGGCCTGATCGAGCTGCATCGACGAAACGCCGATATCGAACACGATGCCATCGACCTGGTCCAGCCCGGCCTCACGCAGCACCTGGGCAATCTGCGAGAACCGCGCAGCGTGAAACACGAACCGCCCGTCGGTCTCTTGCGCCAGCGCCGCACCGGCGGCTGCCGCATCAGGATCGCGGTCGATGCCATGGACACTGGCGCCTGCGCCGAGCATCGCGCGGCTGTAACCGCCCGCACCAAAGGTGGCATCCACATGCACTTCGCTGGCCTGGATGGCGAGACCATCGAGCACCTCATCCAGCAGCACCGGGACATGCGGTGCATCGCTGCGGAGCGGGTCGCTGGTCGCGTTGCGGGCGGCGTCACGGGTTTTGGGGCCAGCCATCAGCGCTTGCCCCCCAGTTCGTCCATATAAAACCGCGCGTTGAACTGCTGCGAGGCGAGACGCGGATCATCGAGCGTCAGCAGATGCTCGACGCCCCAGACGCTGAAATCGGTGCCATTGCCGCTGAAGAACACGTGCTTTTCGATCTTGGCCATCGCAACAAGCATCTTGGGCAGGATCAGACGGCCGCTGCCGTCGAAGCTGATCGTCGCAGTGCTGTTGAAGCGGGGGCCGCCGACGATTTCCGTGCGGAATTCCTCGCCCGATTCGTTGGCCAGTTCCTCGCGGCGACGCATCTGCGCCAGCAGCGCGGCGAGCCGCTCGGTGCCATGGCCCTGCAGGCACTGGGCCTGTGCATTGTACGAAAAGACCACCGAGCTTTCGCCATTGGAGTTGGCGATGATGGGATTGCGAAAGATAGCCGGGATGGCCATCCGGCCCTTGGGGTCGATGGTGGTCAATGCAGAACCAAGAAAGGCACTGATTTCCGCCACTTGGTCAATTCACCCCTTGTTCCGCGCCGATGCGTTTCCCTGACTGTTCGGGGGGTGTTCCGTCAGCCTGCCCTGACCCTGACAAAGACCATCCGTCGCCTGACTACGGATAAAGTCTTCATTCGCCCGCAGCGCACAAGCACCGCAGGAGGGCAGGACATCACAAATGGTTGAACCCCGATTAAGGTCATCCATAACAGGGGAGATTTGGGGATGAAAGGGTTTTTTTGGGTCCAACCCGGCAATATTGGGGAGAGTACTTCAGATTCGGGACGAACCGAAGACCCTTTTCGTTGGAACGCTCAGGATGTGTCCTCCCGGTCCAGTTCGCTCACAAGGTCATGCACCCATCGCCGGTTGGCGTGCGCCGACTCGCCGGAAATGTTGATCAGATCCGGGTCGAGCAGATCGGCATCGGCGACCAGCACCGCCCTGCCCTTCCCCACCGCGCATCTTGCGACAAAGCCACCTGCGGCAATGCGGCAGGATGCGTCCCCAGATTTCCCCGGCCGTGCCCCGAACTGCCCCGGATGGACCAGCACCGCCCCAGATTCTGCGATGCGCACGCGATCGATGCCGGGATCGGTCAACTCCAACCCCCAATGCGCAAGCAGCGGCGAGACCAGCGAGCTGCGCAGCGGGCCAGTCGGATCGCCCAGACCCGTTCCAGACGGCCATTCGAGCCGAGGATCGGCAAACAGCAGCATCCGGCCGCCGCCCCGGATGAAGCCATCGAGCGCCACCAGTTCCTCCGGCATCAGCGCGCGTGGCTGCACCAGGATGATCAGGCGGGCGCCAGCAAACGCCTCAGCATCGATCACATCGGCCACCACGAGGTCATGGTCCTGCGCCAGCGCGCTGTAGAGCGGGTGCGGCCGGGCTTGGCCCGCGATCATGGCGGCCATGTCGACGCCCGCGCCGTAGACAAGCGGCAGGCTGCTCATCAGCACGATCCGTTGGCGCGGCAGATTGGGGATAATCGGGGTGGAAGGTACCGCCGGTGCCACAGCATCGTCGCGCCGATCGCGTTCGGCAGTGGAGGCGGGCGCACAGGCGGCAGCCAGCAGCGCCATCGCTGCGACCGCAGCCCCATGCCTGGTCATTGCTGCGGCTGTGCGGGAGGACCGGCCTGGGGATTGGGCTGCAGTTCGCCGACGACCGGTGTCTGGCCGCCGGTGCTGTGCTGCGTGCCTTCGGCGGGAAGATCGGGGACGACACCCAGATCGACCAGCGGCTCGCTGGCAGCCGGGGGCTGTACCACAGGTGGGGCGGTGGCTTCGGTCATGCCGGGATCAACGCCGCTGGCGCTCTCCACCGGCACGTCGGATCCGGCACGCTCGAGCAGCATATCGGCCAGCGCCACCGTCACCAGCACCGCGAAGATGCCGCCGACGCCGATCTGCAGGCGGTGCATGATGGGGTTGCCCCCGATGTTGCGGGCTTTGTCAGCGACCATGAGGGGCAATATAGGTCAATCGGCCAGCCAGGGGAAGACGGGCAATCCCTTGGCGCGCAGCCATTCGGGGTTGTACAGCGTCGACAGATAGCGAAAGCCGGTGTCGCACAGGATCGTGACGACGCGCGAGCCTGCGCCCAGCGTCCGCCCCAGTTCGACAGCGCCTGCGACATTGATGCCCGATGACAGGCCCAGGCACAGCCCCTCTTCCTTGAGCAGCCGCTGCACCCAGTACATGCCGACCTCGTCGGAAATGCGGAACTGGGTATCGATCGGCGCATCCTCGAGATTGCCGGTGATGCGGCCCTGGCCGATTCCTTCCGCGACCGACGATCCTTCGGCCTTGAGCTCGCCATTGGCGTAATAGTTAAACAGCGCCGCGCCATGCGGATCGGTGAGCGCAATGGTGACATTGGGATCATGGGCCTTCAGCCCCATGCCCACACCCGCGATCGTACCGCCGGTGCCCGCCGCGCAGGTAAAGCCATCGATCCGGCCGTCCATCTGCGCCCAGATTTCCTCGGCGGTGCCCTCGATATGCGCGCGGCGGTTGGCGATGTTGTCGAACTGCTGCGCCCAGACCGCGCCCGGCGTCTCTTCGGCAATGCGGCGCGAGGTGTGCACGAAATGGCCGGGGTTGGCATAAGGCGCCGCCGGCACCAGCACCAGCTCGGCGCCCAGCGCGCGCAGCGTGTCCATCTTTTCCTTGGACTGTGTCTCGGGCATCACGATGATCGTCTTGTAGCCCTTGGCGTTGGCGACCAGCGCGATGCCGATACCGGTGTTGCCCGCCGTACCCTCGACGATCGTGCCGCCGGGCTGAAGCGTGCCGCGTTCCTCGGCGTCGCGCACGATATAGAGCGCGGCGCGATCCTTCACCGATGCGCCGGGGTTGGCATATTCGCATTTGCCGAAGATGTCGCATCCGGCGGCCTCGCTGGGGCCGGCGAGACGGACGAGCGGGGTGTTGCCGATCAGGTCGAGCGTGCTGGGGATCGTGGTCATCGTGGGATAGATAGGCTGCACCCCGGGCAGCGGCAAGCCAGTTGCGCTTGTCACTACCCTAGCCGGGGTTTGGCGCGAGCGGACGCGCCAAACC
>CALRRI020000011.1:0-121455 GCA_943370475.1 Hydrogenophaga intermedia | reverse complement strand
TCGCGCCATCTTCACCGCCGCCAGCAAGGCGCAGGCGGCCGCCGATTGGATGCACGCCCAGCAGCCCCAGCCTGAGGAGATCGCCGCATGATAAGCGCCCCGAAAATTTGCGGTAGAAGTCACATTAGGGCTGGACTGTCAGGATATGTGGCCGAGCTTGGCTCAGCTTTCCTGTGCGGCGACCTTGGCCTGTCGGTGACCCCGCGTCCGGACCATGCCTGCTACCTCGCCAGCTGGCTCAAGGTGCTCAAGGGCGACAACCGGGCGATCTTCACCGCCGCCAGCGCGGCGGCGAAGGCTGCGGAGTGGTTGGGGGAGCGGGATTAATCGACCAAAATTGCTTCTGTGGCGGCGTTCATATGTCGCCTTCCCTTGTCGCGCCTGCCCTTCGGTGTTTAAAAGAAATACATGATTGTTATCGAAAATCCTATCCTTAATCGGCCATTCTCGTCGCCAGATAGGCATTGGGTTCTTTCAGATGAAGGAATGCCGACTGGGGAGACGGCAAATGGACGCCGGCGTTCCGAGTACATTGTCGCGGTCGCGACACCTAAACGTAAGCGTGGCGGGCAGGAGGAGCTGGTCTTCAATGATCAGACCACTGAGCGCAGACCGAACGATACAATCAATGAGATTCGCGCGCAGGTTGAGCAATGGCGAAATTCGCCAGAGGCAGCGTGGGGCGTCACTTACGAGACGGCCCGGCTGCTGAAGCACTGGCGTTCATCGGATCGAGACAGGCCCCTCTTTTTCTGTCAGGTCGAGGCAGCAGAGACAATGATTTGGCTGACAGAGGTTGCGCCCAAAAGTCCGGTTCACTCAAGATACAACCAGTATTTCCGCGAGCAAAGTGAGGCTTCTAACCCCGGCCTATATCGCCTCGCCATGAAGCTGGCCACGGGCGCTGGTAAGACAACAGTCATGGCCATGCTGATCGCGTGGCAGGCGATCAACAAGGCGCGTCGACCCCAATCGAAAATGTTCACCGATGCTTTTCTGTTGGTGGCGCCCGGCATTACGATCAAAGACCGGCTTCGCGTTTTGCTGCCAGAAACCAGCAATTCGATCTACGAACGGTTGTCTATCGTCCCCCGCGACATGATGGATGACCTGCGCAAAGCCCGGATTGTCGTCACGAATTACCACTCGTTTCAGCTCAAAACGAAGGGCGATATCAAGCCGGGTACGCTTGAAGCGTTGCGGGGCCGGGAAGATCCGGAAACATTTGATGCGCGGTTCCGCGAGACCGAAGCTGAAATGGTCCAGCGAGTGATGAAGCCGCTCATGGGGCGGCGCGGGATCATCGTAATCAATGATGAAGCGCATCACTGCTATGAGGCGCCCCCAACGGCTGAGATCGAGCCCATCGTGCGGTCCGAAGAGGAGACCGCTGCCGAAGCAAACGCAGAGGCTGAGGCTAGTCGCAAGGAAGCACGCGTCTGGATAAATGGCATCCGAGCGGTCGATCGGGTCATTGGCGTCAAGACCGTCTACGACTTGTCCGCGACCCCTTTCTTCTTGAGAGGTTCGGGGCAAGAGGAAGGCAAGCTCTTCCCTTGGGTTGTTTCCGACTTCTCTCTGATGGATGCGATCGAATGCGGGATCGTGAAAGTTCCGCGTGTACCTACCCACGACGATGTTGTGCAGCGGCAGGAGCCGATCTTCCGTCATGTCTACAAGCATGTTCGGGACAAGCTGCCGAAGAAGGGTCAACGGAAGGCCGGAAAGTCGCAGTCGACTGGGGAGTTGCCAGCAACGCTCGAAGCGGCGGTCCGCGCTTTGTATCGCGATTACGAGGCCAAGTTCACGGAATGGCAGGCAAAGGGTGCAGAGACGCCCCCTGTCTTCATTGTCGTCGCCAACAACACATCCACTTCGAAGCTGATCCACGATTGGATGGCCGGCTACTGCGAAAATCCGGACGAGAAGGATCCGGAGAAGCGCAAATGGCGCGCCGGCAATTTGCCCCTGTTCAACAACGTTGAAAACGGAAAACCGCTCGAGCGTCCCCGCACTATTCTGATCGATTCCGCCCAGCTCGAAAGCGGGGACGCGATCTCCGATGATTTCAAGAAGATCGCAGCTGAGGAGATTGAGACCTTCCGTCGCGAACTTCGCCGGACGCCTGGACGTGACCCCGACTCCATTACCGACGCAGATCTATTGCGTGAGGTGATGAACACCGTTGGGCAGAAAGGCCGGATGGGCGGCCCCGTTCGTTGCGTGGTGTCCGTGTCGATGTTGACCGAGGGTTGGGACGCAAACACCGTTACCCACATTCTTGGCTGCCGTGCATTCGGAACGCGCCTGCTGTGCGAACAGGTGGTCGGTCGAGCCCTGCGGCGCGTTTCGTATGAGCCCAACGATGAAGGCTACTTCCGCGCAGAATATGCTGATGTGCTCGGAGTGCCTTTCGATTTCATGCCGGCGAATTCCAGCAAGGATTTCTCCCCGCCCAAGCCCCGCACTCGTGTTTTCGCAGACGAAGCCCGCACGGCTCCCGAAATCCGTTTCCCCCGTGTTTTGGGTTATCGGGTCGTGTTCCCAAAAGGCCGGCTCAACGCAACCTTTGTGGCGGACAGTCACATGCGGCTCGGTGCCGACACCCCGATCCCGAAGGAGACCGAGGTCGATCCCCTGGTAGGTCAGTCCAACCTCATCGACATGGGTGATCTCGACACGATCCGTAATCAGACCGTCGCCTACATGCTTGCCAAGCGAGCCTTGGAACGCTGGGCGCGTATGGCGGAAAACATGGATACGGAGCCGACCTTCCTTTTCCCTCAGTTCCTTGCCATCGCAAAGCGCTGGTTAGCAGAATGTCTGCACCTGCATGATGGCCGATCAGTGGGATGGCTCAGTCTCGCCAGCTACCGCGATGAGGCTGTTGAGAGGATCGTCCGTGCCTGCGCCAAAGCTCTGTCACACGCGGGCGAAGAAGAGATCCTCCCGGTGATGGCGCCCTTCGATCCGGAGGGGTCTAGCAAATATGTCGACTTCTTCACCGCCAAGACCACCCTGCTCACGACCAACCAGGCCAAATGCCAGGTCAACTATGTAGTCTACGACAGCGACTGGGAGGCAGCTTTCGCCGAACGATTGGAGCGCATCCCGCAGGTGCGCGGGTATGTGAAAAACCACGCGCTAGGTTTCGAGGTGCCTTACGTGTTCATGGGGCAGGAGCGGGACTACCGCCCTGACTTCATCGTGCATTGGGACGACGGGCATGATGATCCGTTCCAGCTAGTCGTCGAGATCAAGGGCCGGCGGACCGAAGAGGATCAGGCCAAGGCCGACACCTTGGCCAGCTTGTGGCTGCCTGCCGTTCGCAACGATGGCCGGTTTGGGCGCTGGGGACCACCGGTCGAAATCGTGCAGCCCTATGACATGGCGAATGCGCTCGAGACGATGCTGAAGGCATTCGAAACCGCTGCCGGTTCGCGCGAAAAGGTTTCCTGAGATGGCAAAAGGACCACGCAAACCGCTCGATGTCGCGACCGTGCGGCACAAGACCGCACGGCGGCCAAACAATCCGACCATGGAGTTGCAGAGCCTTCTCGCGGAAGCTGAGGCAGCCCCGACCGAGGTTTCGTTCAAGCGGCGCTATAGCCCAGCAACGCACCCGGAACTGTACGAACGAAACAAGGCGCTCGACCCGCAACTGGTTTGGGCTGACAGCAAAAATGGCGAAGGGGCAGTGCAATTGACTTGGCGTGGCAAGGATGAGCAGGACGCAGACGACCTGCGCGTAGATGCGGTGCCGATCTACACGGCCGAAAAGATCCACCCCAAGGCAATCATCGACGATATCCGCCGTCGCGCAGCCAGCGATACGGCCGTGTCGCTCGATGACCAGCCCGATCTGTTCTCTGATTTCAACGGCATCGACGAGGATGACAGGCTGGAATTCTACCAGCACACCATGAAGTGGACCAACCGCATGATCCTGGGCGACAGCCTTCAGGTGATGGCGAGCCTCGCCGAAAAGGAAGACCTGCGCGGCAAGGTCCAGTGCATCTATTTTGACCCCCCCTACGGCATTAAGTTCGGTTCGAACTGGCAAGTTTCGACCACAAAGCCCAAGGTCGAAGACGGGCAGATGGGCTCCGCAAAGAAGGCTAGCCAGCTTTCTAGGGAGCCGGAGCAAGTGCGCGCCTTTCGTGACACATGGGCAGACGGAATTCACAGCTATCTCAGTTATATGCGAGATCGGCTGGAAGCCATGCGGGACCTTCTAACTGATACGGGCTCTCTTTTTGTCCAGATTAGCGACGAAAATGTTCACCGGGTCCGTGCCGTTCTTGATGAGGTTTTCGGTCCCGGTAATTTCGTGAGCCAGATTGTCCTCAAAACAACCACCGGAGCAGGCAGCCCTAGTGGCGGTACGAAGACCTTGGCTGGCGTCCACGATATCGTGTTATGGTATGCGAAAAACAAGGAAATCGTCAAATATCGGCAGATCTACTTCGATAAAACAGATATGGACACGGCTTATCTGTACAGCCGGGTTATTTCTCAAGATGGATGTGAACGCCCAGCGACCGATGACGAATTGTCCGGAATGAGGCCTCTTTCTTCGGGAGATCATCTTTTTACACCCGGTGATCTAACGAGCCAGAGTTCGCCAGACAGCGCTACCTTCAAGGTCGAATATCACGGCGAGGAAATCGGACCAGGCAAAGGCGGATGGAAGACAAACGCAGAGGGTATGGCGCGCCTTGTCAAGGCTGCGAGGGTATATCTGACCAGCAATTCGTCCTTGCGCTTTCAGCGGCGAATGTCTGATTTCGATGTCGCTCCGATCAATGATGTTTGGACCGACGTTGGAACTGGATCGTTCACAGATGCAAAAGTTTACGTCGTACAGACCAATGTGAAGATTATTCAGCGCTGCGTTCTAATGACCACCGATCCGGGCGATCTCGTGCTCGATCCTACCTGCGGCTCTGGCACCACAGCTTACGTTGCCGAGCAATGGGGGCGGCGTTGGATTACCATTGATACAAGCCGCGTCGCACTGACGCTCGCCCGGACGCGCCTCATGAGCGCGCGCTATCCATACTACGCGATGCGCGACAGCGAAGCTGGTGCTGTGGAAGAACTAGCTTACAAACTTGGCAGGCGGCCTACTGAGGCCGAGGCCGCTGAAGTGCGAGCCAAGGGCCCCTTCACCAACGATATTGCACACGGCCTTGTGCTTGACCGAGCGCCGCGGATTACACTGAAGTCGATTGCCAACAACGCGGAAATCGACGTGCTGTACGAGCAACACCAGGCAGTGCTTGAGCATCTGCGAGAACAGCTGAACGCGGCTGCCAAGACAGAATGGCAAGAATGGGAAATCCCACGCGCGCCAATCTATCCGTGGGAGGCCAAGCCGGCGAAGCTCCATGCGAAGGTCCGCGCTTTGTTGGACGATCGAGCCAAGCTGCGAAGCAATTGGGAGCGCGGCGAGGATGGCCTCGACGAGACCGACATGGCCAAGCTCGACAAGAAGATCGGCAAGGCAATTGGTGCGCTGAACAAGGAACTTGGTCGCAGCTTCACCATCGACGATTTTCCCGAACATCCGGGCGACCCATTACCGGTCGAGGCTATCGCCCCACATGCAGCGTGGTGGGAGGCGCGCATCGCCCGGCAGAAGGCCATCGATACATCCATCGAGACGAATGCCGAGACCGAGTATCTGGTCGACAAGCCAGTGGAGCTGAAGGGCCTTGTCCGTGTCGCCGGGCCGTTTACTGTCGACAGCCTCTCGCCACACCGCGTATTGCCGGCCGACGAAGATGACCCGCTGCTGATCGCCGCACTCTCAGAGGGTGAGGACGCGCCGCATCGCTTGGGCACTCGCGATGATGCCGGCAGCACGAGTGATGATTTTATCCGCGTCGTGCTCGACAACCTCAAGGTGGCCGGCGTCGGCAACACCAAAAAGGGTGAGCGTCTGCGCTTCACAACGATCCGGCCTTTCGCCGGTCGCTATGTAAATGCCGAAGCACTTTACGTCGAGGGGGAGACCGAGGGAGCGCCTGAACGGCGCGCAGCGATTTTCATTGGCCCCGAATACGATACTGTCACGCGCGCTATGATTGTTGCAGCGGCTCGCGAGGCAGCGGACCTGTTCGACGTACTGGTCGTATGCGGCTTCGCCTTCGAAGCCCATGCCTCTGCAGAGACGATGTCTCTGGGTCGCCTGACCGTGCTCAAGGTCAACATGAACCAGGACCTGCGCATGGGCGATCGCCTCAAAACCGCGGATCAGGGCAACCTGTTCGTGGTGTTCGGCGAGCCTGACGTGAAGCTTCGCAAGCGCAAGGATGGCATGCTGGAGGTTGAAATCCTTGGGCTCGACATCTTCAACCCCAACACTGGCGAACTTAAGCCGTCTGGCAAGGTCGAAGATGATGTCGCCTGCTGGTTCATCGACGACGATTACGATCAAACGAGCTTCTTCGTGCGTCAGGCCTACTTCCTCGGGGGCAAAGATCCCTACGAGAAGCTGAAAACCGCATTGAAGGCAGATCTGGATGAGGATGCCTGGAGCGTCCTCAACAGCACCGTCTCACAGCCCTTTGAAGCCCCTCAGCATGGCAAGATCGCTGTGAAGGTCATCAACCACTACGGCGACGAAGTGATGAAGGTCTACGACGTCGCTGAGGCGGAGGAAGCTCGATGAGCCTCAACCTGGATGAAGTGAATCTGGCATTCGCTATGCTCGTCGAGGAAATCGAAAGCTCGGCCGATGTCATCAAGGAAGAGATTTCCCGGCAAGCGCTGGCGGGTGACATGGAGTCTGTCAAAGGGCTGGCTGAGAAGCATGAGAAAGTTGCGGAGTTCGCGAAAAGGGTCGGTCAGGTAAGGTTCGAGTGGGACTTGATCTTCGCTCCACCCGAAATTCCATCAGATCGAAAGCGGAGAAATGGGCCGGCCGACCGCAGCGGATTACGCGCTCCGAAAACGAGCTTAGTTGTAAAGCTACCGACCGGAAGGACGCTCAAAGAGACGACTGCTGCCGATACCTTTTGCAAGACGGTAGAAGAGATGGGCCTTGAGCGGGTGCGGGCTCTGGGGAAATCAATCAACAACTTTCCCCTGATAAGTCACGAAAAACACGACACTTATACTCAGTCGAAGGTGGGAAATTTCTATGTGATGACGCATAGCTCGACCCGAGCAAAGAAGGACCTGTTGGAAGACATCGGCAGCCGCCTAGGTTTCGCTTTGCGGGTGTCGATTGCACTTGAGGAGTGACACAGGACTATGCCGGATTTCTTTGAGCGCCTGAAAGCTGCTCGCGCTGCATCAGGCTCGCCGGACGGCCCGGAGCTTGAACTGTGCGTGCGAAACACCGTCGCTGCCTTGCTGTCCTCGCATACGGACGGAAACAAGCCCGGCATGCTACTGGGCAAGATCCAGTCGGGAAAGACACGCGCGTTTCTCGGCGTGATCGCTGCCGCCTTCGATGAAGGTTTCGACGTGGCGGTAGTGCTGACCAAAGGCACCAAGACGCTGGCACAACAGACCGTCAATCGCATTTCGCACGAGTATCGCCAGTTCCGCGAGGCTGAAGAGCTCGCAGTATACGACATTATGACGGTCCCGAGCCTGACTGCCTGGGAGATTGATGGTCACAAGCTGATTTTCGTCGCGAAGAAAGAGGCGAACAATATGCGGCGGCTGGTCAAGCTGTTCGCGGAAACTCATCCGAAGCTCGCAACCAAGCGCGTTCTAATTGTCGATGATGAGGCAGACTTCGCATCGATCCGCTTCACCAAGCGCAAAGGTTCAACCGATATTGAACAAGGTCGGATCGCGGATAGAATCGACGAGCTTCGCCGCGAGCTTACCAACCCGGCGGTCTTGCAGGTTACGGCTACTCCCTATTCGCTGTACCTCCAACCGGAGGAGTATGAGGCAACGCCGGGTCAGAATTTCACCTTTGAACCCAAGCGGCCTGCGTTTACTCAGCTCGTGCCAATCCACGGTGGGTATGTCGGAGGCGACCACTACTTCGGCGAACACGATGAAAATGATGCAGAATTCTATCTCTGGCATCCAGTAACCGACGACGAGTTGACGGCCCTTAAGAAGGAAGATCGACGGCGGGTTCGGACCGATGAGGCGCTCAGCTCGAAGCGCACTGACGCTTTGCGTCATGCGCTCGTGACCTTTGTAACGGCAGCGACAATCAGGCGGCTCCAACAGAAGCAGGCCGGTGTGCCGCCCAAGCGCTACTCGATGATCGTACACGTCGAAACCGCGCGGGCGTCGCATGCATGGCAGCACACCGTAGCACAGGAAATCATTGCGGGCATGTCGCAGGCTGCGACGTCAGGCGACGCGATCTTCACAGACCTTGTAGAACGGTCAATCGATGATCTCACGCGATCTGTTCAGGCTGGTGGTTATCAAATGCCCGAACATCGCGCTATCGTAGAACTTGTCCAAGAAGCGTTCGTCAAAGGCGGTGTGGTCACTGAAAAGGTCAACTCGGACAATGACGTCCAGGCGCTACTCGATGAGAACGCAGAACTGCGGCTTCGGACGCCCTTCAATGTTTTCATCGGCGGTCAGATTCTTGACCGAGGCATAACGGTGCCGAACTTACTTGGTTTCTTCTATGGCCGTTCGCCTAAGAAAATGCAGCAAGACACCGTTCTTCAGCACGCTCGAATGTATGGTAATCGCCCGAAGGAAGACCTTGCTGTCAGCCGATTTTATACCACCGCAGGTAACTACAACGCGCTCAAGTCAGTTCACGAATTCGACTCAGCTCTCAGGCATGCATTTGAAACAGGGGCCCACGATCGTGGGGTGGCCTTTGTGATGCGGGATCTATCAAATAGGGTAATCCCATGTGCGCCAAGCAAAATCCTTGCTTCAGACATTGTCTCGCTTCGCCCGAACGGTGCGCTGTTGCCAGTAGGGTTTCAGACTAAAGCCAAGACTGATTTGTCTAAACTTATGGGCAAGGTTGATGCGCTGATACCCTCGGAAGCTGTTAATTCGAAACGGCCGGTGAAGTTCCAGTGCGCGAATGCGGTCGAAATTATCAGTCTGATCGAACAAGCATTCAGGTTCGAAGATGGTTATTCATTCGACTGGGAAGCGTGCCGCGCTGCTGTGGAGTATTTCTCAAAAGTTGCTTCGCCGCCTGAAGAGCGCAACGAGTGCTGGATCATCGCGCCGAAGGGCAGAACAATCACGCGGCGGCGCCCCGGTGGCCGATACTCGGACGCGCCGCTGTCCTATCAGGAGCGCACGGCGTTTCGCGCCTTGGGAGGCGGCCTTCCGATTTTGGCACTTCTCGGGCAGGATGGAAGAGAAGAGGACGGCTGGAAGGGCGCGCCTTTCTGGTGGCCTGTTCTGGTTGCCCCAGCGCAAGCTACACCCAGCATTTTCGCTTCTAGTATTCGAGACGTTGAGGACGACAGCGCTTTGAATGTTGACTGATTGAGGCGTTACCCTGCCGCACTACCTGCTTTATCCCATGGCGCGGACCGGGCCAGTAAACGTGGGACATTACCGGTGGCAATGCTGTGCAGAACACCTTGGCTGTCAGGAATTGTTTATCAAGAAAAAGTTTTCGCCGTGAGAATTAGTGCGGCAAGGGGGACTAAATGAGCGTGACCATTCGCCACATTTATATTGAGAATTTTCGCTCCATCCAACGCCTGACGATACCGGCAGACAAGCTCTCCGTATTCGTGGGCAAGAATGACAGCGGAAAATCCAACATCCTCCGGGCACTCAACCTGTTCTTCAACGGGGTGACCAACCCCGGCAAGTCATTTGACTTCGAGGACGACTACAATCTGTTCGTCCCGGAGCGAGCAAAGACGGCTAAGGAGGTGGTCGTCCGCCTCGAACTGACCATACCCGCGTCGTACCATTCAACGAATGGCGAGATCATAGCTTGGGAAAAACGATGGAGAAGTGGCGGACTACATTCCGATCGTTACTGGGGCTATCGCCTGTCGACGAACCGTCGCGGACGGGAAGTCCGGACGCAGGTCGACATACCGGAAAGGTCGAACGCGCATGGCCTACTAAGGCAAGTCGAATTTGAATATGTGCCTGCAATCAAGGACTCGAGCTACTTCGATGACCTCCGCGGACGAATCTACAGCATCATCGCTGAAGTTGCGACCCGGACTTTCCGGACCTCAAGCACCGCGTTTGAGGATTCGATCGGAGAACATTTGGCAGACCTTACCACGGGTATCGGCAGCAGCCTCGGCTTTGAAACCCGCCTCGCTCTGCCGCGCGATCTCAGCCACATATTCCAGCGGCTCGACTTCCTGAGCGGTGCGAAAGGCATTTCACTCGATCACAGGGGCGACGGGATCAAGACACGGCATATTCCGCTGATCTTGAAGTTCATGGCCGAGAAAAAGCAATCATTGCAGGTGCGAGGGGCGGCACCGTACAGCTTCATCTGGGCCTATGAAGAGCCGGAGAACAACCTCGAGTTTTCAAGCGCCGTCGAGCTTGCCGTGCAGCTCGCCGACTTTGCCTCTCGTGGCGTTGCCCAGATACTGCTCACTACTCACTCTCCTGTTTTCTACGATCTTGGGGACACGTGTCCGGATGGCGTCACCTGTGCGCACGTCTATCGGGATACCGACGACGAAGGCACGGCGGTCAGCGAGAACGGCTGCACTGTTGACGAGAAGATGGGCACCATGGCCCTCCTTGCGCCTCGCGTGAAGCAACTCGTACATGACGTTCGGGAGCAGGTTGAGGCCAAGCACACTGCCGAAATCCTCGCCCAGCAGAACCGACCCAAGATCTTCGTCGAGGGAGAAAGTGACAGGATCGTACTTGCACACTGCGCTAGGGTCTTTCACCCCGAGCAAGCGGGCTTTGTGGACTTTGAGACCAAACGCAAAGGCGCGGGGCACAGCTACGTCATCGATATGTTGAACGGCTGGCGTTGCCAGCACAAACACCACCAGGATGGTCCTCGGGCTGCAGGTATTCTGGACGTGGACGCGGTCAAAATGAAGAATGAATGGAACGCCGGCGTCGGAAATACCGCGTCGGCAAAATGCTTCTGCTACCCCAAACCGGACCATGCAATCGCAGCGCTCCAAGCCGGCTTCCGCCTGCCGGTAACCCTGGAGGTGCTTTACAGCCTCGATGTTTGGCAGTGGGCGGAAGCACGCGGAATGCTTGAGGATCGGGTGCTTGCCGATACCTACCCGGCTGCAATCGTCGAGGAGATATTGAAAGGCGGCGCAGCAAACGTCGAGGTCGATGAGGCATATAGGATGTACGTTACACGGCAGTTTCGCACCGGCACGAAGGTCGACGTGGCTAACCACGTGGCCGGGCTCGCCGAAGCACGTATCCGGCTCGAGTTCGAACGACTGGGCGCGCTGCTGGGTGAGGTTTTCGACTATTTGGGTGTAGCGGAGTTGCCAGCTGCGGCATGATTCAACCTACGTGTGTTTGCGAATAAGCGGGCTGCTACAGTCGTTCAAACAGTGCCCGGAGAGCGATCCAATGACGCCAAGCAGACTAGACGCGTGTGGGCTACCCTGCCGGGCAACCTGCTCTATCCGCTGCGCGGACCGGGCCTGTAGTCCCGGCCCATCCGGGTGACGATCAGGAGCGGTTAGAAGCGGAGCGGGAGTTTCTGGCAGACGCGCTCTATCCCGCGTGGCCGATGGCCATGCTCCTGAGGGCGCGGTGCTTCTGAGCTGACCCGCAGGCGCTCTTGCCTCTCTCATTGCCGGACGCCCGCTGGCCCACTTGGCCCGCGCGCAGGGCGTCCGGCGGCTTCGCGCCGTGCAAGGGCGCCGTTCTTGTGCGGATCGCTGCGGCGATCCTTGAGGGGAACACCAAGGGCTTTGCCCTCTTGTTCCCAAACCCCAATCATCACCCCCGTGTGGCGGGCTGTGCCCGCTGGCCCGCGCCAGGGCATCGATTGGGGTTTTCCCTCCCCCTCCCATCCTCGCCGGAAGGCAGAGCCGCATGCCGCGTGTCGGATGCGGCTTTGCCGGATGGAGTTTGGACCATGGGTGACCTGATCTTGAATTACCGCGCTTGCGGGGCCGAGTGCCGGGAAGACTGGCTGCGCATGCTGGCGCATGACAATGGCTTGCCGCTGGTCGCGGTGCAGCAGCTGGCGGACGAGCTGGGCGAGCGCGAGGATTTTGGCGAGCTGGTGCGGCTGTGCGAATGCGGTGGGAGCATCGTGTCATGAGCGGCGCGGTGCTGACACGGGCCGGGCGGATTGCGCGGCTCAATGATCTGGCGCGCCGCGCCATGGGCGTTACCTGTGAGGTCGTAGCGACCGAGGGCATTCGGGCTTTGTCCGAGGCCGATCAGTCGCGGCTGCGCGAATTGCTAGAGACCTTCAATGCCTTCACGCCCGACAATGATCCCTATGGCGAGCGCGACTTCGGCGCGATCTATCAGGGGCTGGACGGTGTCTGGTCGACCTTGCGGCCTGTTGATGTCGCCGTGACCGTGTTCTGGAAGATCGATGCCTACGACCGCGAGTTGAGGTTCGGCAGCGAGGACCCTGCCGATCCCGCTCTGACCCGGCGGGTGCTGACCGTCATGTTGGCGAGCGAGTATTGATATGGCTCGCCTGTCCCAAACGGTAGAACCGTCGCGCCTTGCTTTCGGTGCGTGGTGCCACGCCAGCGAAAGGCAGATTGGCGAAGGCGATATTCGGGCCAGCTACAGCGCCGACCGCATCGGCATGGGGCAGCCCGTCCGCAAGCCCTTCCGATATCCCGGAGAGCTTTGGGTCTGTATTGGCACAGGTCCTTCGGGAGCCGAGGCCTACCGGCTCATCCACCCTTCCGTCTTCGGCGGCACTGCGCGCAGCTATCATGAGCGGTGCCGCGATGGCGACCGGGCGCGACGTGATCCGGCGGGCTTCTATGACGGTATCATCGTGCGTCACGCCGGACGGGAACTTGTGATGGTCGGTCCGCCGGTGCTGTTCGTCGCAGGCGAGGAGGCGCAGCTGACCCTGTTCTGATGTGGTCGGTGGATGGGGGTCTGCTGGCCAAGGCGCGCCGCCTGACACGTCAGGCGGCGCGGTGATCCACAAAGCAGTGTTCATTGTGCCAGTCGAGAAAGGCCGGTTCCGGATCGAACCGCGCCGCCGGACGCAGCGTTGCCTTCTCGAATTGCTGGAAATAGTCGCGGGTCTCGCGGCTGCGGCTGTCGCGTAGCTGGCGCGAGACATGAATGCGGCGGGCGCGGTCTACCGTGATCAGCCCGCGATCGAACGCGCGATCGAGCGTGGCGGACAGCAGCAAGCCGTTGGCGGGGTTGTGGCGGTTTTGGCTGTCCTTGCCCCACGGCTTGATATGGCTGGCGGTCAGCAGGCGCGGGTCAGCAATGCCGGTGATGCAGCAGGCCTCTTCATAATTGGCCAGCACCGCGCGTCGGAAGAAGTCCTGGCCGACCCGCTGGTTCACCACCGCCTGCGTGGTGGACTCGCCTTGCCATGGCTCGAATTTGAACTCGCTGCGCTTCTCGTGGAGGAGATTGCTGGCGGGCGCCATTGATTGCTGGGCAGCGGTCTGGCAGTCGACCTGGCTGGACCACAGCTCTTCGGCCCGCGCCACCAGGCCCGACCAGTCTTGCCCGAACTCGGCATAGGTCGCGCGGTCGAGCTTCGATGCGCCGTCCAATCCCTTGCGCCCGCTCTCGGTGATTTTCGGATCGAGGCTGGCGAAGTTGCACAGCTTCATCGCTACCGAGCTGTTTGACCGGTCAATGGCATCGGCCAGCGTCTGGATCTCCGGATTGCCCGAATGCAACTTCCCGAACGGCAGCTGGAAATAGAGGTAGAGCGCGAGCACCGTCTCCTCCTCGCTCCAGCGTTTCCGCGCAGTGCCTTCCATTGTCATGACAAGGGTTTGGAGAAGAGCGCGGCACGGTGCAAGCGGGGGATGCAGGGGCTGGCCTGTGTGCCCTTCGGTCTGGCGGCTTCGTTTTGAGCACCCGCACTGGCCGCGCGCGGTCGAGGGTCAATGTCCGGCCCGCGCCGGTTCCCCCGGCCTGCGCCGGGGTCACCCGTGTTGGACATGACCCCGCGCCCTTTGCCGCGCGCCCTTCCTGTTTGGTGCAACGAGCCACCAACACGAAAGGAACATCTCATGGCCCGCACTACTCAAGCTCCCGCACCAGCACCCGCCAGCGCAACCGAGCCCAAGGCTCCGGATTTCATCGCCTGGCATGTCAGCAATCGCGGCGACAAGGCCTTCTGGACCAAGGTCGGAGCCGCCTGGTTCCACCGCGATCGCAAGGGCCTGTCGCTGCAGCTCGAGGTCGTGCCGATCAATGGCCGCATCGTTTTGCGGAGCCCGATGGACGACGAGGCGAGGGAAGGGCAGCCGGGCGCTTAGCGCCCGGCGATGCCGCGAAACCGGCTGGCACTACAGTGCCGAGGGACGGCAGTGGGTGCCTCAATCAGGAATGACCTAGTTCTCGTTGAGGCACGCCCGCGAAACGCAACATCCCTATCGTCTTACACCTTGTCCGCCGTGCGGTAGAAAAGTGCGCGCCCAGTGGGAACAAGCTGAAGCAGGAAATCGAACTCGACGATGTTGCGCGTCAATACCGTGAAGCCCAGCTTCTGGGCTTGCAGGAAGAGTGTGCAGTCTTGCAGCGCCTTGAACTTCGCGTCCTTAACATAGCCCTGCAGTCGGCAGAGCATGCCAGCGAGTATCGCGGCCCTTCCGAGCACGTCGGCATCGGGCGTAAACACCCGGTGATCGGGCATCGCTGCAACCTGTGCCTGCACCGCTTCGACAACGCTGGCCGTTCTGCGATCCTCGGGCCGTAGCACACCGACGGTGTGCATCAGCTCCTGGATTGCGACAGTCGAGTGATTGACGTGCCGCGTATCGACGAGCTGCTCGACAAGATCGGGCGCACGGCCCTGCATCTGGTCGATATAAACGCATGTATCGAGCAGGAGCGCTTGGCCTGCGATTTCTTCCGCGCTGGCGAACGGAAGCTCGGAATCATTGCGGCGCGCGAGTGTGTGGCGTGGGTCGAAGCGCGCCCAACGGAGCGCGGTGTCGATATCAAATCCCGGCACGTCAGAAACCGAGCTTCAGGTCCGGATCGACAGTGCCGCGCACGGCTTTAAAGCTCTCGGCGAACCTGTCCTCGAGCGCGACGCTGGCGAGCGCGAACTCGATGAGGTCGGTATCGGTATTGATCCCGGTTTGCGCCTTCGCCTGAGCGATAAGGGCCGGACTGACGCGACCGCCGATCCGTCCGCCCTTCTCATGGAGGAGGCCGGAGCGCTCGGCCGCGGCCATTACCGCCTCTACCATTTTGCCGCGCACGACAAAAAACTCACCGGTGCTCGCATCACGCCCGACCCGATTCTTCCGGCCGCCGCCGCTTGGTGCCTTGGCGCGGCTCTTTGCTGCACTCTTTGCACTGCTGCCTTGCTTTGCCATTGCGCTTCGTCCAACAAAATTAGATTTTGTCTAACATATCCGCATTGACCCTTTTTCGCAAGGGGCGGACCTAAACGAAGACCCGGCGCGGCGCTTCCGACCTACCTCAAGTCTGGTGGTCCAACATAGGTAATGTCGATTTGGCCGGGCTCGACGCCACGCTCATCTGCAGAAGACCTGTCAGTTCAACACCAAGCGCCAAACCGAAAGTGATATAGCTGTCTCGGGCAGAGCCAAACGTTCCGTATGTCCTGATCGCCTTACGCCGGGATGGGGACGCTTGCATTGACGACGCGCTCAAAGCCTCAGATCTACTCATCTATCTATCATCCATGTTGCCCCGACAGCAGGCAAGGCTTTCGCTGTGCCAACAACAATCCATGCTTCGACGATCATCCGATCTTTGCCATGAGGCGACCCGCCGCCGCCGGGACTACAGGCTTGGCTTCCCATCGTTCGTCACCACGGCTTGGCCATCTCGACGATCTCCTCGAGCGTAAACGGGTCGAGCCCGTAGGCCGCCGCCAATCCGTTGAATGCCTCCACCGCGACACGCCGGATCTCGGCCTGATCGATTGTGGATAGGGTCGCATTATACTCATATGCACGCTCAACAGCGGCATAGCCCTCGTCAGCAAATTGGAGCGGTCCGCGCGGCCACCAACTATCCGTGAGATTGGCAATACCGAGGCGGATATGGATCGGGAGCGAGCCACCGTGCGATAGTGCCAGCGCGCAATTGCGCTCCAGAAAGTCGACCCATTGCTTGAAGAAGTATCCTGTCGCGAGCGTAAGGCGATCTCCGTCGCGCTGGAAGAGAAATCCTCCGCCAACACCCCAGAATTCACCGGTCTTCTCGAACCATTGGGTGAGTGCAAGGGTACTATCGACGTCCCCCTCCGGTGTGCCCGGCCAATAAGCCATAACGCCACCCTGGCTTGCCCCGTAGTTGAGCGAGTTTGCCCGCGCGAGCAGGGCGGGATGCCCCATGTGTTCGGCCAGTGCGCGCCTAGCCCCAGGCTTCACGGCCCATTTCGACGGGATAAGGCGGGCGTAGCCGGGGAATTGCTGCTTCCACAGGACCTTGCGACTGCCATGGCTACTCGTCACGATCTGCGGAACGTCGCGATCGAACCAGAGATCGAGGTCGCCTGCAAAATGCGGCTGCCACTGGACAGCTTCTGGCAGCGGCGCAGGAATCTGTTCGAGCGACAGGTTCAACGCGGCGGCCAACTGCTTGGTGAGTTCTCCACGCACGCGCCGCAGTTCGCTCGTATCGGCACCCTCGGGTAGGTAAAATCCGATCGGACCACGCCGCCCCCGCATGTCGAACGGTAGCTTGTCGAGAGAGGCCCCCGGAAACGCGGTGTTCCAGACCTGGATGACGCGGGTGTCGGAGAGTGCCCGGTTGGCGTAGCCCATTTCCAGCAGCACATTGGGATTGGCGCAGGCCTTTCCGCTGGCTGAGACGGCGATCGGCGTCACATCCCCCACAAACACCGCAGCGGCATCGATCTTACGGAGAATGGTCGCCACGATGTCGGGGGTTCCGGCGACGCCCTGGGTGTCGGAGGTCAGAGTCGGCCGATCGGCCTCTTCGACCTCGGCCGCTACGAGCGCAATCGCGGCATCAAGTGCGTATCGGATAACCTCGCGCGTGACGCGGCCGTCGAGATCGCTCTGCCATGACCAGAAAACCGTCTTTTCCGTCCTCAACGCACTGCCCTCCTCGCGCGGCTTGCACCCCACATTATTGCATATCCATTTTGCTTGTCGGATGGGACCGCGCACTGCGTGTCTGCCAGCGACGCTAGACTAACAGCAGGAATGCCATCAAGCATCTCCAAAGCTGACAGTCGCGAAATCCCAAACTCAACCGCTCGCACGCCACGTGAACGAACGGCAGCTTCTGGTCGATAGCCGACGAGCATTGGCCGGATGCTGATATGGTGCTAGGCAGTCAGAGCAGGGGACTAGGGCACATCTGACCCTAAGGGCCGCCAAGGTGGTGCGTGAGTCGCCATCAGCCTGCTGGCTCGATAAATGCATTTACCGGACGTTCTGCAGACCGCCCATTTTCCAACCCGTCCCCCCAAACGAAGAACCGAACGGCGGTTAGATTTACGAAAATGTGGGGGAGAGTGTGGGGGCGGTTTTTTACTGACCCTGATAACAACATTGATATCAAATTGTTATTTTGATGGTTCGATTCTAGCCCTGCACCACCCTCCTTTTCGAGAGGGTCTGCCGAAGCCCGCAGCAACCCCGGAACCGTCGGCGTGTTGATCGAGGTCACCCACCATTGCGTGAGGATATCTTGGGTAGCGCACTGCAATGCCGCCCAGCAGCTGATTGCACGAAGTGCTCGCCGTTGTGGTCACGATCCACTAAACCCAGCGCATGGCAGAAAAATTCGAACGACATCGACAACCATGGACCAGCGCAGAGCTCCAGAAACTCCACGCATTGGCGAAAAAGGGCATGGCTTTGAAGGCTATGGCCAAAGCGCTGACTCGGAGCGACGAATCGGTCAAGGACCGCGCCAAGGCAGACGGACTGCCCATCAAGAAGCTTCGGTAACGATGAGCGAAACATTACAAGATCTGCAGCTGAAAATGGATGCTGCAGCACGTGCCCTCGACTTCGAGGAAGCCAAGCGATGCCGTGACAAGATCACCCTGATGCGCGGCGGCGCTACGGCATCAGAAGCCGCGCAGGCCGATTTGTCGGGTGTTGAACGGCAACAGCCGGGGAGCATGGGCTTGGGAACCAGCCAGCAGCGCGTCACGCCGCCCAAAGGTTGGCAGCCACCGCCAAAGCCCGATCCGATGACATCTGGCCAGACCGCTCCCCGCAAACCGCGCAAATGACCAGGTCAAGGTGGGAGATGGCGGGTCGTGTCGGGCAACCCGCGATCCACCAGCCCACGCCGCCAAACTGACCGCGTCAGCCAACTCGGCGGCAGATACCCTGAGAACGAGGTTCATCCGGCGGCGGGACGGTCTCATTTGCCCCGCTCCTTGGCGAGATAGGCTGCGATCTGCGCCAGTTGCGCATCACTGACCTCGCCGCGGGAAATGCGCGGCATGTTGCCGATCCCCATCCGGGCAGCGGCTATGACCATGTCGGCGCTGAGATCATTGCGCGCTTCCAGCATCGCGACCTTCGGGTCCATGCGCCGTGCGAGGATGACGGTGCCCATCCCCATTTGCCGATGACACATCCCGCATTTTTCAACGAACAGATGTTCGGCTGCGGATGTGCTGCTCCGGTCCTGCAGTGCGCCGCGGAACGCGTTGGTGATTTTGGTGTCGTCCGGCTGTTCGGCCGTCGAGCAGGCTGCCAGCCCGGCAACGACGATCGACAGGGCAAGGGCCGACAGGGCGGTGTGAGGGTTCATGCCCGGTTCCCCCGCAATGTCCTGGGCCAGATGCCGCTTTTCCCCGGAGCAATGATGCCATTCGGATCGAGCGCATCCTTCATCCGCTCATTGAGGCGCAGCAAGGCGTTGCCGTTAAAATCATAGGTGCCGGCGACCAGATCCATGTAGTCGATATGCGTCCGGTATTCGCCGTAACGCTTGGCTGTCGCATCCGCGACAAGCGCGCGGAACATCGCGTCGACCCGGCCCATCATGTACGTATTGTCCTTGTCATACAGGATCTGGTTGACGTTGGTCAGGCTGCGTTCGCCCATCGCAAAGCTGGCGTGATAGTCCATCCCGAACTTCTGATAGAGCGCGTAAGTGCGCTTGAACTGGTCCATCGCCAGAGCGCCGCTGGGCGGCAACACCGGCGAATAGCCGACATGACCGCCGCGCCCTCCATGCCAATTCGCGTTGGCCAGCGGAAAGCTGATCGGAACCCCGGTAACGGGTGAGCCTTCAGGTCCGTCGCCACGGGTCCATTTGGCCGGCTTCTTGGACAGGATCGGCTTCTTGTCGAACGCCTTTTCGAGCACCCGCAGCGAGGCATCGGTGATTTCACTGGGGCCGTAGAATCGAACCTGCACGCTCCACCAGCCGATCTTGAACTTTTCGCGGATCGCGGTCACGACCGTCTCGCCCAGCGGGCCCTTGTCCTTGGTCCATTGGTCGCGGGTTGTCATCACTGCGGCAGAGCGCAGCCAGTTGCCGATGCTCGGGCTTTGCTGGATCACGCCTTCGCGGCGCAGGGGCATGATCGTGTCGATCGCCCAGCCCAGATCGTCGGGCTTGTCGAACTCGAGGTCCAACCCTTGCACCGATTCCGGTTCGGGCATCAGCCAGAGGCCAAGTTTGGTGACGATCCCGAAGTTGGACTGGCAGAACATGGTATCCCAGCTTGGCCCGAAGCCTGGCTTGTAGAGCTGCCAATTGGGGCTGTCGGCCATCGCGCCCATGCCGGTGCGGACCAGATCGCCATCGGCCAGAACAACCTCCAGCCCGCAAATCCGCGCGGCGTGATCGCCATAGCTGGTATAGCCCACGCCCCTGTCCAGCGCATTGCCTGCAACCGAACCCCAGCTGTTCCCCGGGACCGACAGCCACAGCGGAATTTTGCGTTCCTGCAGATAGTCATAAAGATCGAAAAACCCGACGCCCGGTTCCACCAGAACCGTGCCATTTTCGGTATCTACCTCGATCTTTTTCATCCGGCTGAGATCGAGCACCACCGCGCCCTTCATCACCGGCGCCGCGCCACCATAGCCGAAATTCTTGCCGCGGCTGATCGGCCAGAGCGGGACCTTGTACTGGTTGGCGATCCGCACCACCGCGCGGACTTCCTCCGCGTTGGCAGGGGCAATCGCGGCAGAAGGCTGATGCATGGCCTCGTCCGCTGCAAAATGATCCGAATAGGCGATGCGATCGTCATCGCTGGTCATCACCCATTGCTTGCCGATGGCAGCAGCGAAGTCCCGGAAGGCGGCAGGGTTGAAACTGGTCATGCTTGGCTCTCCCGGATACGTACCACGCCCCATGCCACGGGGAGCATCGCCGCAATCATCAGCGCGCAGACGAAATAAGGAAGGTCGGCGCTCGTCGCGAACAGCCATCCGAACAGCGGCGGTGCCACGATCCGCGACAGCGCGTTCGATGCCATGCTGAGGCCCATCACGCTGCCTTGAGCGGACGGTGGCGTGGTCCGCGACACGAGCGCGCCTGCATTGGGGAAAGCAAGGCTGTGCCCTACCATCAGCATCGCCATCAGCGCCACCGATGCTGCGGGCAGGCGGATCACCGGTTGCAGCAGGATCGCCCCGATCAACACCATAAGGCCGCCGACGATCACCCGCGCCTCTCCAAACTTGCCGACCAGCGGCCCGATCAGAAACACCTGCACCAGCAATCCGGCACCGCCGACGGCCAGGAATGTCAGCCCCACTTCATGCGCGGTCCAGCCGAAATTGCGCTCGGTCCATAGGCCAAAGATGGCTTCCATCGAGGCAAAGGCAGCGATCCCGCAAAAGCTGATAAGGAACAGGCGGATCAGCAGCCTGTCTCCGCGGACGAAGCGGATTGCGTCGCCATAGCTTGGGGCAGGGCGCACGCTGGCTCCTGTTGGCCTGGTTTCGGGTAGCGCCAGCATGGCCCAGAGCGACGCGCCTGCGGCCAGGACCGCTGCGGCGAAGATGGGTGCGTGGAATCCTGCGAGACCCAGCGAGGGTTCGGCCAGCAGACCGCCAATCGCAGGCCCGGTGGCGAACCCAAGATTGAAGGCCGCGCCGAAATAGCCCATGTTTTTCGCGCGTTGCTCTGGTGGGGTGATGTCGGCGATCACGCCCTGAACCACCCCCAATGTGCCGCTGAAGAAACCGGTGACGACACGGATCAGCAGTGCGACAGCTAGGCTTGGCGCAAACGCAAAGGCAACATAGCTGAGCGCGGCGCAGGCCGTGGTCACGATCAATACGGGCTTGCGCCCATTGGTGTCGGAGCGCCTGCCCCAGAAGATTTCCCCGAACACGCTGCCGAACGAATAGGCCGCAAACAGGCAAGCGACGTCGAAGGGCGATGCATCAAAGGCCGTTGCGTAAAATGGTAGAAGCGGCAGGATCAGGCTGAACCCGGCGATGTTCAGGAACACCATGACCAGCAAAAGCGGCATGGGGCCCTTCATGCGGCATATCTGGGTTCGGCAAGGCCCTTTGCGCCCAGGCCTTCAATCACGAAGGTGCACCCATCAAGCGGCGCTGCCTCGCGACCGAGAAATGCCGGGCTGAGCGAAGTGACGTAAAGCTGGTCGAGCGCGGGGCCGCCGAAGATCACGCTGGAAGGGCATTTGACCGGCATGTCGATCACCCGCTCCAGGCCGCCATCGGGACGAAACTGCACGACCTTTTGCCCCTCGCAAATCGCCATCCACATGCAGCCATCGGTATCGATCGTCGCACCATCGGGGATGCCGCCAAGCTCAGCCGTGCTTGCCCATGCGCGTCGATTGGTGGCGGTTCCCGTCTCTATGTCATAGTCATAGGCGAACACCGTGTTGCGGATGCTGTCGCTGTGATAGAGAATTGTGTCATCGGGCGACCAGCACGGGCCATTCGAGAGAAAGATGTCATTGTCGATCTCGCGCAAGGTCGCATCGAGGCCCATTGCGTACAGCTTGCCGCGCGGCTCCTTCATCGTGCGGTCGCTGGAACCGACAATGAAGCGGCCGCGTCGATCCACCTTGCCATCGGCCAATTGAACTGTTTCGTTCAGATCTTCGCTCGTCGCGAGGAGCGCGCAGTCCCCGGAAACGAAATCCAGCGCATGGACACCGTTCGTCAAGGCGACGATCGCGCCGCCCCCTGCACGCAAGGCCATCGATCCGATCACATCGGGCACCGGCCACGTGCGCGTTTCGCCGCTGACAGGGTCGAAGCGTAGTACCGTCTTTCCCAGTATGTCGATGAAATAGAGCGCCTGTTCGGCGACATCCCAGACGGGCCCTTCACCAATCGTGCAGAGCTGCGTATCGATCTGCGTTATCTTCACGCTGCCTCATCCTCTTGTTTATTTATCAGTGATAATTTATTGTCAAACCCGGTGTCAATCGAAAGGTGCTGAATTGACCAGTGATCCGAAACGGACGGTCGGGCGGCCCAGAAAACAGGATGCATTCCTTGATCCGGCCCGCATTGTTGAGGCGGCTTGGACCGTGGTTGAACGGGACGGTGTTGAAGCCCTTACGACGCGGACGCTGGCGACCGAACTGGGTGTGAAAAGCCCGGCGCTCTATTGGCATGTCCCCAGCATGACGGCGCTCCACAGCCTGATGGTCGAGCGGATGCTGACCGAGAGCATCCGCAATCCTCAGCCCGGGGAGGCGTGGCAGTCCTGGCTCCATGATGTCGGCATGGCACAGCGCCGGAATTTCCTGTCACATCGTGACAGTGGCCGGATATTGGCGATGGCCCCGCCGACGGAGATCACCCGGAACGAGGTCGTACCGATGCTCACCGCCCCGCTTGTGAAGGCAGGGTTCGCACCCGAAGATGCGGTCGCCGCCGCAGGCGCTGTCGCCAGCTTCATTTTGGGCTGGGTGATCTATGAGCAAAGCGCGGAAGCCAGCAGCTATGTCGCCTCCATGGTCGAGTTGGGGTCTGCCTTCGAATTCGGGCTCGAAGCGTTCATCGGCGGATTGCAGCAGCGGCTGTTGGCCAACGCGAACAATGGAGCCGGGCAGGGACCCTCGCCGGGAAAGACCTAGGCTCGGTACCGGCAGTCACTTGCTCGTGGGGCAGACCGGTCGTTTGCCATTGCCACTGGCAACGACGGATTCAACGGCAACCGGCCATTTTCACCGGGTGAATATCGCTGCGAGCACGACGGGGTTGGGCCGTTTTCAAAATGGCAGCGGCTGGCGGTTATCCCGCCGGGAGCGCAAACATCCTGACGAACTGAAGCCGACGCGAATGGACCCATTTCGAATCACAGGGCGGACGAAGTCGTTCTAAAAGAAGGTTAATTTTTCGTACTATAAAATTAACACAAATTTGAGGCTTTCTCCATAAATTGTCAGCATGGATGACAGGATCGGCTTGATAGTTGCCGGATTGGTCTTCGCGATTGCGACACCTTGCCATGCGGCAGGTGTCACGGCGGGAAGTCTGATCGAGAGCACTGCAACCGCCAGCTACGATAGTGCTGGCGGACGCGGCAGCGTGTCTTCCAACCGCATTGCCTTGCGGGTCGACGAGGTCATCGATGCGACGCTGACATTGCTCGATTCCGGACCGGTGGGTCTTTCTGGCGACAAGGCTGTTCTGGCTTTCTCGGTCGTCAATACCGGCAACGGGTCCGAGGCGATGCGCTTTTCCACCCGCCCTGTCGCCGGCAGCGACTTTGATCCGGTGGTGAAGGCGATTGCTATCGACAGCAATGGCAATGGTGTGTTCGATGAAGGGGTCGATCAGCTGATCCAGCCCGGCGCTGCGTCGCCTGAGATCGCGCCGGATACAAGCTTGAGGGTGTTTGTCATCGCCGGAGCCAGTGGTTCTCCGGCAGATGGCCAGCAGGGCCGCGTCACATTGCTGGCCGAAGCCGTGACCGGAACTGGCACGCCTGGCACCGCATTGGCGGGGCAGGGCAGCGCAGGCGTCGATGCCATCATCGGCAGCAGTGGCGGACGCGCGCAAGCCATCGGCACCCTGGTTATCCAGAGTGCCACGGTCTCGATCGTCAAGTCGGCCACGATCAGCGATCCCTTCGGCGGCAATGAACCGGTCCCGGGCGCCTTTGTCACGATGACATTGAACACGCAGGTCACGGGCTCTGGCGCAGTCAACAATCTGGTGGTGACCAGCCCTGTACCGGCCGGGACGCGCTATGTCGCATCTACCCTCACGCTGGATGGCGCTTCCCTCAGCGACATTGTCGATACCGACGGCGGTTCTGTGAACAAGGATCTTGTCGAGGTCCGATTGGGAAATCTTGCTGGTGGAACCATCCGCTCCATCGCCTATCGCCTTCAGATCCAATGAACGAACTGTATCAAAAGTGGACTGTAGAACCATGACATATAACGCAAAAAAATCTGCAATCGTTCTGTTTGCCGCGCTCGGCCTGGCTTTCGCCAGCCCTGTCAAGGCTGACGAAGTTGCGATTTCAAGCGGCATTCTGGTCGAACGGCAGGTCGTGGAAAATGGCAACAGCCGGGCCGAATGGGTCGCAGCCGAAACGGTGGTGCCGGGCGACACGCTCAAGCTGGTTTTCGACTATCAGAACCAGAACAATGTGGCGCTGACCAACTTCATCATCACATGCGTTGTCCCGCCGTCGGTCAAGGCCAAGGCGATTGATCCCGGTCAGCTGGTTTCGGTCGATGGCGGCAAGACGTTCGACCTTCTCGACCGGCTGACGGTTGCCGGGCCGGACGGCCAGAGCCGTTCCGCGTCGCTCGCAGACATCACCAACCTGCGCTGGATCATCGCCCAGATCGATATCGGGGCCAAGGGCAGCGTTCATTATCTCGGCACCGTCAACTGACCTTGCAAGCACGATCCAGAACCTAGGAAACCGACATGTCGATCAAGCGCACCAACATTTCCCAGACCTTGCCCCAGCGCTGGCGTGGGCCGGCTTTTGGCACATTGGGTATGCTGGCAATGGCCAGCACCCCTGCATTTGCCGCAGGCACGCCTGCCGGAACCGACATCACCAATCAGGTGACCGTCGGGTACAGTGTGGGCAGTGTTCAGCAGACGGCGGCGACGGCATCGGCGACCGTGAAAGTTGACCGCAGGGTCAACCTGACGGTGACTCGGACCGATACCGCCTCCGTGATCGTGGCGCCGCTGCAGCAGCGAGCGGTGACGACGTTCAGGCTGGACAATCTGAGCAACGATCTGCTCGATTTCTCGCTGTCCGCCACCCAGCTGGGCAATGGTGCAACGTCGGCCTTCGGTCCTGGAACCGACAATTTCGATGCCGCCATCGTGGGCGTCTACCTCGATAATGGCAACGGCACCTATGACGACGGCACCGATGTTCAGGTCACCTATCTTGATGAGGTTGCCGCCGACGCGAACCGGGTTCTGTTCGTCGTCGCCAACATTCCGGACGGCCGGGCCACGGGGGATATCGCCACGGTTCGCTTGACGGCCACGGCCGCTGCGGGCGGCGCTGCGAACACCCAGGGGACCGTCCTGACGCAGACGACGGGGGCCAATACCGCCGGCGTGGATACCGTTTTTGCCGATGGTGCCGGCTCGGGCGATACCGCCAATGATGGACAGTTCGGGGTCATCAACGACTATCGTGTCAGCACCGCGGCACTGACAGTCAACAAGACCAGCACGGTTGTCAGCGATCCGGTCAACACGACCACCAATCCCAAGATCATTCCTGGGGCGATCGTCCAGTTCTGCGTTGCGGTCAGCAATGCTGCGGGCGGATCAACCGCGAGCGGACTGACGGTCAGCGCTCAGGTCTCATCGGACATGACCTATGTCGCAAACTCGATCCGCCTCAATGGCACGGTCGCAAGCGGTGTCTGCCAGAATGACGGCACGGCAGGCGGCACCTTCAATGCCGGTGTCGTCAGCGGCACGCTCAGCAACCTGACGGCGGGCAGCACCTTGACGCTCGTCTATCAGGCAGAGGTCAAGTAACCAGAGAACGATGGCAGGCAGGTGGTATCTCTCCGCCGACCATTTGGCGTTCTTGCAACGCTTTTTCTGCTTCTTTTGGCACTCTCGACCGCCGAAGTTGCAGCGCGCGATGTCGTGTCTACCGCTCAGGCGCGCTGGTCTGCGCTGGGGCGCGACTTTTCCAACAGCTCCAACACGATCAGCATAAACGTCAGCCAGCCAGCCATCGCCGTGCGGATATTCCGCCCCGCATCGTCTGGTGTGACAACGCTGGTACCGTCAGGTCAGTGCGCCAGCGCATCTCCCCAAAACGGATTGCGCGGGGACGACCAATCCATCCCGTTGGCTGCGACCGACGCGATCTCCGCTGGCGAGCGATTGGTTCTCCAAATTTCCACCCCGCAGATGAACCGGGATCCGGCGAGTATCGAGACGGTCTGGGTGGAAATGCAGGCGGACGGACAGGATTTGGAGCGGTTCGGGTTCAGGGAAACCGCCAATTCCAGTGGGGTCTTTGCCGGCGTGGTATCGACCCAACGTGCCGACAGAGGCTTCACCCGCAGCGATTGCCAACTGGCCGTCAAGGGGGGGCAGTTGGTACAGCTGGGCATCCTGGATGTTTCCGGTCGGCAGGTTCCGGTTGGCACGGTGCGCATTCTGGTGGACCCGTTCGGGCTTGTTGTCGATTCGCAGGATGGCCGCCCGGTTTCCGGAGCCCGAGTTTCGCTGGTGGATGCCAGCGGCCAACCGGCTGTTGTCTATGCTGCAGATGGCATTACGCCCTGGCCTTCCGATATGGTCAGCGGCCAGCCTGTCACTGATGGCTCAGGTACCAGCTATGCGATGCAGGACGGCGAATATCGTTTCCCGCTGGTGGCGCCCGGCAGCTACAGGCTCATCGTCCAGCCGCCTGCGCCATTTTCCGCCCCCTCGACCATGGCACGCAATCATCTGGCCGGACTGCGCCGGATGGATGGCGAGCCGCTGGCGCTGTCGGAAGGATCGTTTGGCAAGGTATTTGAGGTCGCGGGTGTCGATCCTGTCCGGATCGATATCCCCATCGACCGCGCCGCTACCCAGCCGATGCTGACCAAGTCAGCCAGCAAGTCACTGGTCCATCCCGGCGAGCTGCTGGTCTACACCCTGCTTGCCAGCAATCCTGACCCCAGCAGCGCCATGCGCGATGTGGTCGTGCGCGATCGGGCTCGTTCCGGCCTGCGGCTCCGGCCTGGCAGCATCCGGGTGGATGGCCTGACCCCGCCAGACGCAGCCATCTCGCTGGACCCGGATGGCAGGGGTTTCACGCTTCGCCTCGGGCGGATGGCACCGGGCGAGGCACGCAAGATCACCTATGTCATGCGTGTGCGCGAAGAGGCGGCGGCTGGCTATGCAGAGAATGTGGCGACGCTGACCGACTCGCGCGAGTTGGTTGTCAGAGCCAACTCATCGGTGCGGGTTGAGCGCGACGTCATTGCCAGCCGCATGACGATCATCGGTCACATCACCCAGGGTGAATGCGGCGGCCCCGTGCGCGAGGGCCTGGCGGGTGTTCAGGTGATGATGGAAGACGGCAGTTTCGCCATCACCGATGCGGATGGCCGTTACCATTTCGAGGGTGTGCTGCCCGGCACGCATGTCGTGCAGATCGCCAGGCATTCGCTCCCGAGCGGTGCGGTGCCGCTGCAATGCGCATCATCGGTCCGTTCGGCGGGCAGCGCGATCTCGCGGTTCGTGATCGGGCAGGGCGGCAGCCTCGCCGTGGCTGACTTTGTCATCCGCCAGGCCAGCCCTGCGGGTCAGCAACCTTCCAGCGCCGTACCTGCCGTCGCAACCGATGCTCGACCTTCGCCTGGCACGGCCCTTCCGGCCATGCCGGTTCAGCAAGCTGATGCCGAAGCGCGTGCCCGCAAGGCGGCTGGTGCCGATACCGATTGGCTGGCGATGGGTGATGGGCCAGATGATTTTCTGTTTCCGCTTGCGACGCACAATCCTTCGGCGCCCGCTGTGCGGGTGGTGATCCGCCACCGCGCCAACCACAAGGTGCAACTCAGTGTGCAGGGCAAGCCGCTGGGGGATCTGGCGTTTGATGGCACGACCGTGTCTGCAGACAGAAGCTATGCGGTCAGCATCTGGCGCGGCGTTCCCTTGATCGATGGCGCCAACCTGCTGGTGGCAAGGCTGGTCGATGCCCAGGGTACAGAGGTGCGACGTCTGGAGCGGGTGGTAAACTATAGCGGGGCCCCAATCCGTGCAGAGCTGATCAGGGAACTTTCGTCGTTGATCGCCGACGGTCGCAAGCGCCCGACCATAGCCGTCCGCCTTACCGACCGCATGGGACGGCCCGCACGGAGCGGGCTTACCGGTCAGTTGTCGATCAACGCCCCTTATGAAAGCGCAGCCGCGCTGGAGGCCTTGCAGCTCAGCCAGTTGAGCGGATCGGGCGCCGTTGCCCCCCGCTGGATGATCGAGGGTGACGATGGGATCGCACTGATCGAACTGGCCCCGACCATGGTCAGTGGCGCGCTGCGTCTGGGCTTCGTGTTCCAGGACGGCGACGTGCGCCGCGAACAGCGCATCGACACATGGATGGCACCAGGCGACCAGCCCTGGACATTGATTGCACTGGCCGAAGGTGCCGCTGGCGCAGCGAACATTGCCGGGCTTATGGAGCAGATCGGACCTGAAGGTCGCGCTATCGGCCGGGATGCCCGATTTGCGTTTTATACCAAGGGTAAGGTTCTGGGTAAGTTCCTGCTGACTGCTGCCTATGATTCGGCGAAGGAACGTGCCGAGCAGCGGTTGATGGGGGTCATCGACCCCAACAGCTATTACACCGTCTTCGGCGACGGCTCTGATCGCCGCTTTGATGCTGTCAGCCGCGAGCGCTTGTATGTAAGGATTGAAAGTGAAGGGTTTAACGCCCTTTATGGTGACTTTGTCACAGGTTTTGATCAGACCGATCTTGCCGCATATCGCCGCACCATGACCGGAGCCAGGGTCGAGGCTCGCGATGGACAATGGCATGTGGAAGCCTTTGCCGCCAAGACGGCCAGCACGCAACGCCGCGATGAGTTTCAAGGCAATGGTCTGACAGGGCCTTATCGCCTCTCCACCCGCGCGATCGTCCCGAACAGTGAACGTATCATCGTGCAAGTTCGTGATAGATTTAGGTCAGAAGTCATTGTTTCACAACGAGAGTTGATACGGTTTGTCGACTATGACCTTGATCTGCTATCGGCGACCATCCGCTTCCGCCAGCCGATCCTCAGCCGTGATGCAGACCTCAACCCTCGCTTCATCGTCATAGACTATGAGGTGGACGAAGGCCGGGGGCGTTCCTCGATGAACGCGGGGATCCGGGCGGACTATACCGCTTTCGACGGGGCGTTGGTCGTGGGCACCACCGCGATATCCGACAGCACCAACGATCTGCGTGGCACTCTGGTGGCGATGGATGTGCGTGCCCAGTTGGGGACGGCGACCGAGCTGCGCGGCGAAGTGGCCGCCAGCGATATGGGGCCAGACCGCGGAATGAGCTGGCAGGCCGAGGCCGAGCATCATTCGGGCAAGCTGGATGTGCTGGCCTATGCCCGCTCGATCGCTCCGGAATTTGGGATCCCTCAGCAGAACCTTGCCGAAAAGGGGCGACGCAAATTTGGGGTTGATGCTCGCTTTGCGCTCGACGCAGCAGCATCGATCACGGCCAGCACGTGGCTGGACCAGAGCCTGCTGGATGAAAGCCAGCGCTATGCCGCCCAGATCAACGCCGTCTATCGCACCCAGAAGAGCGATTGGCGGCTGGGTTTTGCCCATTTTTCGGACCGACTGAGCGACGGCAGCCGTCAGGAGTCTTCGGTCGCAGAAGGGGCCGTCACGCGGCGACTGCTTGGCGATCGGCTGGAGCTGGAACTGTCGTCCAGCATTGCGCTCGGCACGGCAGGTTCCGTTGACCTTCCCGAACGCTACCGGCTCGGCGCACGCTATGCGCTGAACTCCAGCACAAGGCTGCTTGCCAATTATGAGATTGCCGAAGGGGCAGGGCTTGCCGCGCGGACCTTCAGCGGCGGGATCGAGCTGACGCCCTGGAACGGGGCGAGGATCACCTCGACGCTCGGCCAATCCGACATTTCCGAGCAGGGCAAGCGCACCTATGCAGCAGCGGGCCTTGCACAGAATTTCCAGATCACGCCCGAGCTTGGCGTGGATGTTTCGGTCGATGGTAACCGCAAGCTGGGCGGACAGGCCATCCTGCCCATCAATCCCGCACAGCCGCTGTCGAGCGGCGGCCAGCTGGGCGACGGTGCGGGCCTGTTCGAAGATTTCACCGCGATCACCTTTGGAGTCAACTGGCGCAAGGACCGCTGGTCGGCAACGAGCCGGGGCGAATGGAGGGACGGGGAACTGGCAGATCGCAAGGGGCTGACCGTCGGAATGATTCGCCAGCTTGGCGAAGGAAGTGTTGTGGGGTCAGGCTTCGTCTGGACCCAGGCTTCGGGCGAAGGTGCGGCAGCCAGCACCCGGAGCGAGGTCATCGATGCGTCGTTGGCCGTGGCATTCCGCCCGGCCGAGTCATCGGTGGCATTGCTGGGCAAGCTGGAATATCGATCGGATATGGTGAAGGGGGCAACGGCAGGCGACGTGGGACCGGTGGGCCGCAGCGCCTTGACGATTTCTGGCGACGGGCGCTCGCGGCGCTTCATTGGAAGCCTCTCGGGCAACTGGTCGCCGCGCAATGGCGAAGGGGCGAGCGGCCAGAGCGAATTCGGCTTTTTCTTCGCCGCCCGCCACTCGCTGGAAGCCGTCGAAAATTATGATCTGGCGGGCACGAGCGTCGTCGCCGGGTTGGATGTGCGCAAGGGGCTAGGCAAGAGCCTGGAGCTCGGCTTCAGCGCAACCTTGCGCCGCAGCCTGAGCGACGGCGACGCTTCTTATGCCTTTGGGCCCAGCATCGGCTTTGCGCCGGCAAAGGGCACCCTGGTGACGGTCGGTTACAACGTCAGCGGTTTTGACGACCCGGATTTCGACGATATCCGCCCGAGCCGGAAAGGCCTCTTCCTGGTCGTGCGCGCCAAGATCGATCAGGACAGCTTTGCCTTTCTCAGGCGGAACGGCGCATGATCATGCCGGTTTTTGTCTCTTCCTGGATGTCAATATTGGCCAACACTCTGTGTGCTGGCCCGCCGAGAGCATCGACGTTGCCGTTGCGGATGCTTCTTGTGCGATTGCTGCTGATCATATCGGGCTGCGCAGTTTTGACCTCGCCGGCGAACGCGCAAATCACGCGCACCCTCACCAACACGGACGAAGCGGGCTTCGGCGGCGTTCTGTCGGGATGTGGCTCGCCTTTGGTGAGAACCTTCTTCGTTACAAGCAACTTCATCATTGGTGACGTCGATCTCGGTGTCTTTATAACGCATACCAAACGCGGCGACATCCGACTGACTTTGGAGTCTCCGCAAGGAACCCGACGTCAAATTGTGAACGACAATGACAGTGTCAGCGGCAACAATCTCAGCGTTCGGCTGAACGATGGCGCCGCCCAAGTGGTCAACACGGACGGCGCGGCCGCCAATCATTCGTCGGCCGCCGTACCGCCCTATCAGAACAACTTTCGGCCGAATGCGTCGCTGTCCATCTTCAATGGGGAGCAAAGCAACGGCACGTGGCGGCTGGAAATCTGCGATAATGGCTTCCTGTTCGATAGCGGCACATTTCGGCGATCCGATCTCTACATAACACCGGCGACCAATGCTCGCGGCACAGGCGCAACCTTCGTGGTGACCAGCACCGCAAACACCGGCAACAGAACGCTGCGGCAGGCGATTGTCGACGCCAATGCAACGCCGGATGCCGACGACATAGATTTTGCCATTTCCGGTGCAGGGCCGCACACGATCACGCTCACATCCGCGTTGCCAGATATTTCGGACAACGGCGTGGCAATCAACGGCACCACCCAGTCGGGAACCCAATGCCGCGATTTATGGGCCGGAAGCGGGCATGTGCTGCGGGTGAATGTCCGGGGCAGTTCTGGGTTCGACGGGTTCCGGCTGGGGGGAGCAAACCAAACCATCAGAGGATTGAGCATATCGGGCTTCAACAATGCGATCGTCCCTCTGGGAGGCAGCACCAATGCTGCCATCCAGTGCAATTATCTGGGCCTGCTGGCCGATGGCACCGCCAATGCCAACGGCGGCCGTGGGGTTGAGGTGTATGGCGCGGGCGCGCGGATTGGCGGGCTTGGCGCAGGACAAGGCAACGTGATCTCCTCCAACAACATTGCGGGCATCGTCACCACCGTAGGAAGCACCGATACCTCGATTCAGGGCAATTTCATTGGCACGGATCCGACCGGCATGAGCGCGCGCGGTAACGGGGGCGGGATCAACCATTTCTTCGGAGCGGCCACCTGGCGCGACATCACGCGCAACCTTATAGCCGCCAACGGCTATGGTATCGCGCTCGAGACCGACGACTCTCTCTCGGCCTCGACAGATCAAATCCGCATCCAGCAAAATCGCTTCAATTTCACCCGCACGATGAGCGCACTTCTGGTGAGCGGCGGGCTGCCCGCCATCAACTTCGCTGCCGGCAGCATCAGCAACGTGCTCATCGGCGGCAATTCGGCAAGCGAGGGGAATGAAATCGGAGCCGCCCTGGACGGCATCGCCCTGCGAGGTGTCTCGAACATCCGGATCAGGGGCAACACCATCGCCCGCAACGGATCGCGTGGTATCTGGGTGGAAAACAGCAGCAATATCGCGATCGGTGGGACTGCCGGAACCGAAGGCAACCGCATCGGTGGCAATGCCAGCGACGGCATTCGCGTGCTTGGCAATTCATCGGGCATCACCATTCTGGGGAACCTCATCCAACCGCTCGTGATAACGGGCGGAACCTTTGCCAATGGCGACCACGGCATCGCGATCGACAATGCCAGCAACGTCGTCATCGGCGATGGCACGGTCAGCGGCCGCAATCTCATCAGCGGCAATCGCAGGCGCGGAATTCAGGGAAGCGGGACCAATTCGGCCATCACGATCAATGGCAACTATATTGGCACGGACGCGACCGGCAACGTCGCAGTGGCCAATGGCGACCTTTCGGGTACAAGCCAGAAAGATGCGGTTGCGTTCGATTCAGGGAGCGTCTCGAACGTTTCGGTCTTGAACAATGTGATCGGCGGATACGCTTCGGCGCTGGTCGAGTTTTTTCACATCAGTTCGGTCGGCATCACGATCCAGGGCAACAACATCGGCGTTGGGGCCGACGGCACGTCGCGGATCGTGTTCGACAATACCGAAGACCTGGTCTGGATCGGCGGTAATCCCCGGACACACAACAATGTGCTGATCGGCGGCACGGCACCGGGACAGGGGAATATCGTCGCCTTCAGCACCCGATCGGGCATCTATGTGGATTCGACTGGCAGCAACATTCAAGTGATCGGCAACACGGTCCGTAACAACACACGCAATGGCATCAATGTTCTCCAGAGCACCAAGGCCGCGGTCATCAGCAACCGCGTCTATGACAATGGCCTGATCGGGATCGATCTGGGCGAGAACGGCGTGACCGCCAATGACGCAGGCGACGGCGACGGGGGGGCTAATGATCTGTTGAATGTCCCCGCCATCACCGCCGTCAATGTGCGCGCTTCCGATCAACTGGCCTATGCCTTCACGCTTGATGTGCCTGCGGCCGCGAGCGGTTACCGCGTCGAATTCTTCGCCAGCAGCGCCGCCGACCCGACCGGATTTGGCGAGGGTGAGCGGTACCTGGGCCATGTGGACATTGTCCACAATGGCGGCTCTCAATCCTATTCCGGTACCATGACGTCGCTGGTTCCGATCAGCATCGGCAGCATCATCAGTGCAACCGCCACCCGCAAGACGGCTGGCGGCGCATGGGACATCACGTCGGAGTTTTCGGCGACAGCGACGGCTCAGGGCGTCGCCGAGTTGAATGTCGCTCTGGCGACCGAACCCTATGACCAAGGCAGCGGCGCTGCTTTCAGCACACCAGGATCGGATGTGTCGCTGACCGCCACGGTCACGAATACCGGCTCGGGCAGCACCCAGAGCAACTCCATTTTCACGGTGATCTCGATCAACAATGCCAGCAGCTTCTTCAATGCCGAGACGCCCGCCTTTGGGGGCATCGTGCGATTTGCCAGCACGTCGCCAACGCTCACCTTCACCCCCGGCACAGACTTGCGGTTTTCAAACGCTGCAACCGCGCCCACTGACTTTGCGCAGTGTACCTATACGCCTGCAGCCGGATATGATCCGCTGGTCCGATATGTCTGTCTCAATCCCAAGGGCTCGCTTCCGCATAGCGCACCGCAAAACCAATTCTCGGTCCAGTTGCGTGCGCGGATCAATTGAATGACGACATTGAGGCGTCACGAGATCGAACTGTCCCGGAACGACTATGCCTGAAGCTTCGGGGGCATTGGCTGAGATTTTTGGGAGGTAGGTTCGCGGGGCTGTTGCGAGAAGCGAGCGGTGCCCGATACGTCAGCTGACCTGTCCGCGCGTATGCCCTCGGTCGAAAGGCAAAGGGCTCGAAAAGGCAGCGCCTGGAAATGCGTCAGCCTTGACCGCGGGCGAGGAGCCAGCGATTACTTTGCTGCGTAATCTCCCGGACGAGCGCCGAAATGTTCCTGCGCGAACGCACGGGCTGCCGTGGCAGTCTTGAACAGCTCGTCCTGCAGCAGCTCGGTCACCAGCGGGTAACCTTGCGAGTTGTACCGGGTGGAGCGCACTGTCAGCCGGACATTTCCATCGGCATCCTTGTTGATCAGGAACGGACGGTTTTTCGGATCGGTCATTTTCTAACTCCAGTAAACGCAGCTCTGAACATGGAACGAGGCAGTGCGACCGCGTTGGCCACACTGCCTCATGCGCATCAGGCAGCCTGAAGATTCACGGCAGAGGTCTTGCCGCGCTGATCGGTTTCCAGTTCGTAGGAAACGCTCTGGTCCTTGTCGAGGGTCCGCATTCCAGCGCGTTCGACGGCTGAAATGTGCACGAAGGCGTCATCGCCGCCACCGTTTGGCGCGATGAAGCCATAGCCCTTGTCAGCGTTGAAGAATTTCACGGTTCCGGTAATCATATGGGTAATCCTTTATCCCAAATATGACGGGCATGCGCCAACAGCGGCGCATCCCGGCTTCAGTAGTGCTAGAAAGGGATAAGAGGTGGCATAATGCTGCCGATTATCCGTCGCATGCGACGTAAGCCCGGCTGCTGTATCAATTTGCTCAGAATATGGAAGAGAATTCTGAGTTTTTACGACGACGCGACCCTGAAGGTGTTTTTAAATGCGCTGATTGATGTTTTTTTGCTGGCATCTGCGTCATGACTTTTCACGCAACGGGGCCTGGCACCACCCTTTTTCCCTTGAGACCTGATAGAGCCCGTCCGGGCGATTGGGCGCTTGGCAATGCTGGTGCGATTGGGCACAACGCGGCCATGATAGAGATCGTCCGAATTCCCGCCCTGTCCGACAATTACATCTGGCTGGCGCATGAGCCGATCAGCGGCGAGACCGTGGTCATCGACCCCGCCGAAGCCGAGCCGGTTCTGGCCGAGGCCCGTTCGCGCGGCTGGACCATCACCCAGATCTGGAACACCCATTGGCACCCCGATCATGTTGGCGGCAATGCGGGGATCAAGGCTGCCACCGGCTGCACGATCACCGGCCCTGCAGCCGAGCGCGAGCGGATTGCGACGCTCGACGTCACGGTGGCGGGCGGCGACAGCGTGCATCTGGGCGCGCTGCGTGCCGAGGTGATCGATGTTCCCGCGCACACCAGCGGCCATATCGCTTATCATCTGCCCAGCGAGTCGACGATCTTCGTCGGCGATACGCTGTTTGCGATGGGCTGCGGCAGGCTGTTCGAAGGCACGGCCGAGCAGATGTTCGACAACATGACACGGCTGGCCGAACTGCCCGGTGAGACCGCCGTCTATTGCGCGCACGAATATACCGAGTCGAACGGTCGCTATGCCTTGGTAGCCGAGCCCGACAATGAGGCTCTTGCCGAACGGGTGGAGCAGGTGCTGGCGATGCGCGCGCGCGGCGAGGCGACCGTGCCGACGACGATCGCGCTCGAACGCGCCACCAATCCCTTCATGCGTGCCCGCTCTGCCGAGGAGCTGGCGGAGCGGCGCACCGCCAAGGACAATTTCCGGGGCTGACGCAAGACCACCGGGGCCTGCTATCGAGAGGATCTGCCATAACCGAAGCCTTTATCTGCGATGCGGCGCGCACCCCGATCGGCCGATATGGCGGCGGCCTGGCTACCGTCCGGCCCGATGACCTTGCCGCCGTTGTGCTTCGCGCGCTGATCTCGCGCAATCCGCGGCTCGATGGCGCGCAGATCGACGATGTGCTGATGGGCTGCGCCAACCAGTCGGGCGAAGACAACCGCAACGTCGCCCGCATGGCGTCACTGCTCGCCGGCTTGCCCGAAACGGTCGGCGGTGCAACGATCAACCGGCTGTGCGGATCGGGCCTCGATGCGGTGGGCTCTGCCGCGCGCGCGATTCGTGCGGGCGATGCCGATCTGATGATTGCAGGTGGTGTCGAGAGCATGACCCGCGCGCCGTTCGTGATGCCCAAGGCGGGCAGCGCCTTTGCCCGCGACACTGCGGTCTATGACACCACGATCGGCTGGCGGTTCGTCAATCCGTTGATGAAGGCGGTACATGGTGTCGATTCGATGCCCGAGACGGCGGAAAACGTCGCCGAGGATTTCGGCATCGCCCGCGCTGATCAGGACGCATTTGCCCTGCGCAGCCAGCAGCGGGCGGCCGCAGCCCAGGCTTCGGGCAGGCTGGCGGCAGAGATCGTCCCGGTCAGCATCCCGCAGCGCAAGAGCGATCCGCTGATCATCGAGGCTGACGAGCACCCGCGCATGACCTCGATCGATGCACTGGCGGCGTTGAAGCCGATCGTTCGGCCGACCGGTACGGTGACGGCAGGCAATGCGAGCGGGGTCAACGATGGCGCGGCGGCGCTGGTCGTCGCATCCGAAGAGTCGGCGGCACGCAACGGCCTGACCCCGCGTGCGCGCATTATCGGCATGGCAGTGGCGGGCGTTCCGCCGCGGATCATGGGCATCGGCCCTGCGCCAGCCGTGCAAAAGCTGTTGGCGCGCGCGCGCGTGCGGCTGAGCGAGGTCGACGTGATCGAACTCAACGAGGCGTTCGCCGCGCAAGGGCTGGCAGTGATGCGCCAGCTGGGCCTGCCCGACGACGCGCCCCATGTGAACCCGAATGGCGGTGCGATCGCGCTGGGCCACCCTCTTGGCATGTCTGGCGCGCGGCTGGCGCTGACTGCGACCGAGGAATTGCAGCGTACTGGCGGACGCTATGCCATTGCCACGATGTGCATCGGCGTGGGGCAGGGCATCGCCATGCTGATCGAGCGGGTGTGATTGCAGCGCGCGGCGCTTATTCCCCCGGGACCTTCGGCACCGGCTGGAAGTCGCGCACGAAACGCTCGAGCAAACGCACGCCATAGCCGGTCGAACCTGCAGGCTTGAGGTCGCTTGCTCCGCCCCAGGCCATGCCGGCGATGTCGATATGCGCCCAGGGTGTCTCGGGCTTCACGAAGGCGCCAATGAAATGCGCGCCGGCACCCGCGCCAGCCCCGCTTGCGCCCGAATTCTTGATATCCGCGATCGTGGATTTGGTATCCTCGGCATAGCTCGGATGCAGCGGCATCCGCCACAGCGCGTCGCCGCTGGCATCGCCTGCGGTCAGTAACTGGTCGGCCAGCGGATCATGGCGGCTGAACAGCCCGGCGTAATCATCGCCCAGCGCGGTCATGATCGATCCGGTGAGTGTCGCGACATCGACGATCGCCGCCGGGTTCAGCCTAGCATCGGCATAGGCGACCGCGTCGGCAAGCACCAACCGACCCTCTGCGTCGGTGGAGATGATCTCGATGGTCTTGCCGTTCATCGCCTGCAGCACGTCTGCCGGGCGCGCGGCATTGCCATCGGGCATGTTCTCGGACAGCGCGGCGATCGCGACGACATCGACTGGCGCGCGCGCCTTCGACAGAGCCAGCACCGCGCCGACGACGCTGGCAGCGCCCGACATGTCGAACTTCATGTCGCCCATGCCGGCCCCGGCCTTCAGCGAGATACCGCCGCTGTCAAAGGTGATGCCCTTTCCGGCGAGCACCACGGGGCCGGATGCAGGCGCGCCACGCCCGGTGTAGCGCACGATCAGCATGCGCGGCGGACGCGCAGAGCCGCGGCCAGAGCCCAGGATCGATCCCATGCCCAGCTTCTCCATGGCAGGCACGTCGAGCGCCTCGATGGTGACGCCCGGGATACCTGCGAAGGCCGCGCGGGTGCGTTCGACAAAGCTCTCGGGATAGATGACATTGGCAGGCTCGTTGGAAAGATCGCGGGCAAAAGCCATCGCGTCGATCAGCGGCTTGCCCCGGTCCTCGTAAAGCGCGCGCGCCGCCTGCGCCGAATCGCTGACGATCGTCGTCGCCGCCATCGGTCCCGCTTCACGCGCCTTGGCCTGATAGAAATCAGATCGGTATTCGCCGATGCCCATGCCGGTCGCCAGCTCTGCCACGGCTTCGGCGGGCAGCCCGCCTGCGAGCACGACCAGCTCCCCCTTTTCCTTCATCAGCGAACGACCGGCCATGACGCCCAGCTTCTGCACGGCTGCCGCACTCAGGTCCTTGCCGGTGCCGACGACATGGATGCGGTCCCAATTGCCGATACCGCGCAGGGTCAGCGAGCCCCCGCTGGCGTAATCGAACTCGGCCGAAGCCAGGGCACGCTGGATCGCACTGCGCTCTGCGTCGCTCAGCGTGGACGCGCGCGAGGCCAGGTCTGCATCCGTGGTGAGCGGCAGAACCAGCGTTCCGCCAGAGGCCGGCATCGTGGTTTCGAAGCGCACCGGGCGATACTGCGCCTTGGCAGCCTTGATCGTCAGTGAAGGCGTGATCGCGTCACTGCCCTGTGTCTGCGAAAACGCGGCAGAGGTCGTCACCGCTGCGGCGCTCGCCAGCAGCGCGGTTGCCAGCAGGATACGGGTGGTGCGCATAAGTGAAACCCCTCGATCAATCGTTACTATGGCAACCATATCAGCAGCTTGAGGCCGACGCGGCAAGCCCGGATGTGCCGCGCTGCAACATGCGGCATTGCCATTGGACCTCATGGCCCCCATTGTCAGAGGATGTTCAGCCCCATCGTCATCGCCGCCATCGCCTGGGCCGTCATTCTGGGCGGGGCAGGCGGCCTGCTGACCGAGATCGGCAGCTGGTACAAGAACCTCAAGAAGCCCAGCTGGCAGCCGCCCGACTGGCTGTTCGGCCCCGCCTGGACGATCATTCTGGGCGCGGCCGCATGGGCTCTCGTGCTGGCATGGAACGGCGCTGCGACCGATGCCGATCGCGGCATCATCATCGCGCTCTATGCTGCCAACTTCGTCTTCCATCTTTTCTGGTCGCCGCTGTTCTTCAAGCTGCACCGGCCCGATTGGGCGCAGGTCGAAGTGGTGTTCCTCTGGTCATCGGTATTCGCGATGTGCATCTGGCTGCGACCCTATTCGGTGCTCGCGAGCTGGCTGATCGTGCCGTATCTCGTCTGGGTCAGCTTTGCCGCGATCCTCAATGCCAAGATCGTGCAGCTGAACCGACCGTTCGGAAAGGAAGCCTCTTCCTGATTTCGGCATTCAGGGGCAAAAAGCTTTGCCTGCGGGCAAAGTGTGTTAACTCTGCTTGACACTTTTCATGGGGGTAACGTGACCGATCAGAAGACGCAAATCGTGGTTGTTGGCGGCGGGGCAGGCGGGCTTGAGCTGGTGCGCAGGCTGGGCAGCAAATATGGCCGCGAAAAGCACGATATCATTCTGGTCGATCGCAATCTCACCCATATCTGGAAGCCTTTGCTGCACGAGGTGGCGGCTGGTTCGCTTGATGCCAATCTCGACGAGGTGGGCTATGGTGGGCACGCGGTGCGTTGGGGCTATCGCTTCTTCAACGGCGCGCTCGAGAGCATCGACCGCAAGACCAAGCACATCACCACCGCGCCGCTGATCGACGATCAGGGCCGCGAGGTGATCGGGCGGCACCAGATCCGCTATGATTATCTGGTGCTGGCATTCGGCGGCGTCTCCAACGATTTCGGAACACCCGGGGTGCGCGAAAATGCGCAGTTCCTCGAACACCGTGCCCAGGCTGACAGCTTCCGCCAGCGGCTGCTCAATGCGTGTCTGCGCGCCAATCACGAACACAACACCGGCAATCCCGAGGCCCGCGTGCGGATCTGCATCATCGGTGGTGGCGCGACCGGGGTCGAGCTCTCCGCCGAACTCTACAACGCGGCCAAGGCGCTGAGGAACTACGGGCTCGAGGTGTTCGATGAATCCAAGCTGGAGGTGACTCTGGTCGAGGCTGGGCCGCGCATCCTGCCGCAGATCGATGCCGAGCTGGCAGGCGTCGCAAAGCACGAGCTTGAACAGCTGGGCGTCAGCGTACGGGAGAATACGCAGGTCGTCAGCGTCGCCGAGCATTCGGTCGAGACCAAGCAGGGCGAGGTGATCCCCGCCGATCTCATCGTCTGGGCAGCCGGCGTCAAGGGTGCAGAAGGCGTCAGCGAGATGAGCGACCTAGAGCTCAACCGCCTCAGCCAGTTCGTCGTCAAGCCGACGCTGCAGACCACGCTCGATGATCATATCTTTGCGCTGGGGGATTGCGCGTCGTGCATTCTGCCGGGGCAGGAGCGCCCGATTCCGCCGCGCGCCCAGTCCGCGCACCAGATGGCGAGCCATATCTTCGACAATCTGGTGCGGATGCAGACGGGCAAGCCGCTGAAGGATTTCGTCTACAAGGACCACGGCTCCCTGGTGTCGCTCAGCCGCTTTTCGACCGTGGGCAGCCTGATGGGCAATCTCGTCGGCGGGCGCATGGCGGTGGAAGGCCGGCTCGCGCGCTGGGCGTACCAATCGCTCTACCGCATGCACCTGATCGCCATCCACGGCTGGCTGCGGGGCATTTCGCTGATCGTCATCGGGCACGTCAACCAGATCGTGCGGCCCAAGCTCAAGCTGCACTGACGCGCGGCGGTGGCGATCAACCCTTGATCTGATCGACCAGCCTGCCGCCCTTGAACAACGCGAGACACCGCCCCTGCACCGGCAGCCGGTCGAACGGGGTGTTGCCCGCGCTCGCGGCCATTTTTCCTGAATCCACCTGCCAAGGGCGATCGGGATCGATCAACACGATATCCGCTTCATGGCCTGTGCGCAGCGTGCCTGCCTGGACGCCGAGCAGCTTTGCGGGGTTCGCTGCGATCAGATCGAACAGCCGTTCGGTGGAGATCAGCCCATCGCGGACCAGCCCGAGCGACAAGGGCAGCAGCGTTTCTGCGCCTGCCATTCCAGGAGCGGCATCGGCAAACGGCAGGCGCTTGTCTTCCGGCCCGCGCGGGTCATGACCCGACGAAATGATATCAATCGTGCCGTCGGCCACCGCTTCCAGCGCGGCCTGGCGGTCATCTTCGGATCGCAACGGCGGCGATAGCCGGGCGAAGGTGCGAAAGCCCCCCAGCGCGACATCAGAGAGGAACAGATGCGCAGGGGTGATCCCGGCGGTGACGCTCAGCCCTTCGGACTTGGCTGCGCGGATCAGTGCCAGCCCGGCGCGTGTCGTGACCTGGCGGAAATGGACTTGCGCGCGCGTCATCCGGACCAATGCCAGGTCGCGGGCGATCGCGATGCTCTCGGCCTCTGCCGGGGCCTGCGGCAGGCCCAGCCGTGTCGCCATCTCGCCTGCGGTGGCGACGGCGGTGCCCGACAGGCCGTGATCCTGGCTGTGGACGATCAGAGGCAGGTCGAGCATCGCACAATATTGCATCAGCCGGTGCATGACGCCGGTGTCCACGATCCAGCGCCGACCGGTAGCGACGGCGCGTGCGCCCGCTTCCTGCATCAGCGCGATCTCTGCCATCTCTGCCCCGCCGAGGTCGCGTGTCGCAGCGGCGAGCGGGTGGACCCAGAAATCCGGCTTGCCCGAATAGGCGGCAAAGCGGACTCGGGCCGGGTGATCGAGCGGCGGGTTCTGGTCGGGCATCAAGGCCGCGCGGCTGATCCCGCCGAAATGGAAGGCGGGGCGATCGATCGCGAAGACGCCCAGATCGACCAGGCCTGGCGCAATCACTGCACCCTTGGCATCGTGAATGCGGTCGTCATCGCCCGGCGTGACAGCACCGATTTCGGTGATCCGGTCGCCCAGGATCCGGATGCTGCCCGGCACCGGCTCGGGCTGGCCCGGCAGAACCAGGCGGCCGTTGACGATGCTGAGCGGTGTGGTGGGGGTCTTGCTCATGCCCAGCCCTCCACGCCGCGCCGTCTGCGGGTCAGCACATCCAGGCACGCCATGCGCATTGCAACCCCCATCTCGACCTGATCGGTGATCGCTGATCGCTGAACATTGTCGGCGATATGGCTGTCGATCTCGACGCCCCGGTTCATCGGGCCCGGGTGCATCACCAGGGCATCGGGCTGCGCCAGCGCCAGCTTGGCATCGGTCAGCCCGTAGAGATGGCGGAACTCGCGCGGCGAGGGGATGAACTGGCCCTGCATCCGCTCGTTCTGCAGGCGCAGCATCATCACGACATCCGCGCCGTCGAGCGCCTCGGCAAAGCTGCGGCAGGGGGTGCCGCCCATCGATTCGACAGCAGGCGGCATCAGCGCAGGTGGTCCGGCGACGCGGACATCCGCGCCCAGGGTCGACAGGCAGATCATGTTCGATCGCGCCACACGGCTGTGCAAGATGTCGCCGCAGATCGCGACGCGCAGCCCTGCGATCTGGCCCTTGCGCCGCCGGATGGTCAGCGCATCGAGCAAAGCCTGGGTCGGGTGCTCGTGCGTGCCGTCGCCAGCATTGAGCACCGGGCAGCCCACCTTGTCGGCGATCAGCTGCACCGCGCCCGAACTGCCATGGCGAATGACGATCGAATCGGCGCGCATCGCGTTGAGCGTGACTGCCGTGTCGATCAGCGTCTCGCCCTTTTTCACGCTCGACTGCGCCGCGTGCATGTTGACCACATCGGCCCCCAGCCTTTTGCCGGCAATCTCGAACGACAGCAGGGTGCGGGTCGAATTTTCGAAAAAGGCGTTGATCAGCGTCAGGCCGGCCAGGCGGTCGTCGTGCTTGCTCGCCTGGCGATTGAGATCGACCCATTGCTCTGCCTCGTCGAGCAGGAATTCGATCTCCCACGGCTGCAAACCGGCGATGCCCAGCAGGTGCCGGTGCGGAAAGGCCATGCTGCCAGGCGGATAGTCGCTGGCAGGGCGGCGCGGAGGGTGCGTTGCAGAGGATGTCATTAAAGCCGAGCGTCTAGGGGCGAATCGGCTTTGGCTCAAGCCACGTTTTCATCTTTGCCTGTGTCCGTTTGCGGGCTGGACAGGGGATGCGACTGCCGCAATGATGGCCGCTAACAACAATGTCAGCGGGAAGGATTCTGGATGGACCTGGTAACGGATGGTTTGCGCTTTCCCGAAGGGCCGGTGGCGATGCCCGATGGCAGCGTCGTGCTGGTCGAGATCGAACGCGGTTGCGTCACGCGGGTCCAGCCCGATGGTTCGCAGACCGTCGTGGCAGAGCTCGGCGGCGGCCCCAATGGCGCAGCAATCGGGCCTGACGGCAAGCTGTACGTCTGCAACAACGGCGGCTTTCACTACGTCGAGCGGGCAGGGCTGCTGATCCCGCACGGCGAGCCGGACGGTTACTCGGGTGGCCGAATTGAGCGTGTCGATCTCGACACCGGCGCGGTTGAAACGCTCTACAAGAGCGGCGACTTCGGCTGCACCCTGCGCGGGCCCAATGACATTGTCTTTGATGATGCCGGCGGCTTCTGGTTCACCGACCATGGCAAGACCCGCCGTCGCGAGCGCGATGTCACCGGTGTGTTCTATGCCAAGGCGGATGGCTCTTTGCTGAAAGAGGTCATCTTCCCGATGGAAAATCCCAATGGCATCGGCCTCTCGCCCGATGGCAAGCGGCTTTATGTCGCAGAGACCTATACCTGCAAGCTGTGGGCGTATGACATCGCGGCGCCGGGCGAGATCGCGTTCAGCCAGGGCTTGCTCGGGCCGGGCGGCACGTTCCTCTACAGCCCTTCGGGTTATACGTTCTTCGACTCGTTGGCCGTGGATGGTGCGGGCAATGTCTGCGTCGCAACCATCGGGCAGAGCGGAATTTCGGTCATCTCGCCCGAAGGCGAACTGGTCGAGTTCGTCGCCACCGATGATCCCTTCACCACCAATATCTGCTTCGGCGGGCCTGACCTGAAGACCGCCTGGATCACGCTCTCGGGCACCGGGCGGCTGGTCAGGATGGACTGGCCTCGAGGTGGCGCGAAGCTCAACTATCTGAACACTTGACCCGGTCTTCGGCGAGAGCCGAAGCGCAGAGGCGGGCTGGTGCAGCACTGCCTTAGACCCCCGATCGATTTCGGGGGACGTGACAGCAACAAGGAACAAACCACGTGACCAACCAACGCTGGGCCATCGATATCGACCGCGACCGCATCGCCGATGCACGGATCGTGGCGGAGGCTGAAACCGACCTGTCCGAAGGCGCAATTGAGGTGGTTATCGATCTGTACGCGATGACCGCCAACAACGTCACCTATGCGGTGTTCGGCAAGCCGCTGGGCCTGTTCGGCAACGATCAGGGCTATTGGGATTTCTTTGCCGAGCGCGATACGCCGGGCCAGCTGCCGGTCTGGGGTTTTGCCACGGTCAGCCGCAGCGCGCACGAGGGCGTTACGGTGGGAACGCAGTTCTATGGCTATTACCCGATGGCGAGCCATGCCGTGCTGCACCCGGGCCGAGTCAGTGCCAACGGCTTTACCGACATTACCCCGCGCCGGACCACCCTGCCGGTGATCTACAACCAGTATCAGCGCGTCGATGCACTGGGCGATTATCGTGCACAGGATCACGACTATTGGCCGGTGTTCCGCCCGCTGTTCCTCACCGGCTGGCTGATCTCTGATCAGCTGGAGGATGAGCATGATTATGCTGCGCAGCAAATTCTGGTCGCCAGCGCGTCGAGCAAGACCGCGATCGGCCTCGCGCATGCGCTGCAGCAGCGTGAGACGCGTCCGCAGATCATCGGTCTCACCAGTGCAGGGAATGCAGCCTATGTGGAAGCATTGGGCCTGTACGACCAGGTTGTGACTTATGATGCGATCAGCGCGATGGATGCGAGCGTGCCAAGCGCGATGGTCGACATGGCAGGCAACCCGCAGGTCGCCGCCAGCGTGCACAACCATTTCGGCGACGCATTGAAGGCGTCGATCGTCGTCGGCAAGTCGCACTGGGACGCCAATGAGGATGCGGGCACCATGGCTGGCCCCCCGCGCCAGATGTTCTTCGCGCCTGGCCGCAGCGAAAAGCGCATCAGCGAATGGGGGCCGGACAGTTTCCGCCAAAAACTCGAGGCTGCATGGCTGGGTTTTGCCGATCTCGCTCCGCGCATCCTGTCGATCGACAAGCGCCAGGGGTCTGAGGCCGCGCTGGCAGCCTATCTTGAAACCGTCGCCGGCAAGGCCGATGCCAAGGCGGGGCTGGTCATCGTTCCATGAACTTTTCAGCCGTGATTTTCGATTTCGGCGGGGTCATCACCTCGTCGCCCTTTGAGGCGTTCAACCGGCTGGAGGCAGAGCGAGGCCTGCCGCGCGATGCCATCCGCCGGATCAACGCGACCAACCCCGATGACAATGCCTGGGCCAGGTTCGAGCGCGCGGAAATCGATGCGGCCGCCTTCGATACCGAATTCGCCGGAGAGGCTTCTGCGTTGGGGCTCGAGATCACCGGCAGCGATGTCATTTCCTGCCTGGCGGGCGACGTTCGGCCGCGCATGGTCGCGGCGCTCGATGCGCTGAAGGCGCAGGGTCTGACGATCGGCTGCATCACCAACAACGTGCGTGCCGGCAAGGGCTCGGCGATGGTGTTCGATGATGCGCGCGCGGGCGAGATCGCCGCGATCATGGCGCGCTTCGACCATGTCATCGAAAGCAGCAAGGCGGGCGTGCGCAAGCCCGATCCGCGCATTTATAAGATGATGTGCGAGGCGCTGCAGATCGCACCGCAGGCCTGCATCTATCTCGACGACCTCGGCGTGAACTGCAAACCCGCCGCCGCGCTCGGCATGGCCGCGATCAAGGTGACGGGCGAGACACAGGCGCTGGCCGATCTGCGCGCGTTGCTGGACTATCCCGATACTTGGCCCGGCTGATGCGGGGCTGGGGGGCGGCGCTGCTGGCATGCTTGGCGGTCCCGGCGCAAGCCGGGCCTGGTACCGTTGTCGTGGTCGGCGGAGCGCTGGCGGACGATAATGCCGACGTCTACCGCGCGATGATCGACGCGATGCCTGCCGATGCACGCGATGTCGTGATCATCCCTGCGGCCTCGGGCATCATCGGACGATCGGTGCCGCGCGCCGCGAAGGCTTTCGAAATGCACGGCATAGACCCCGACCGCATCCGCATGGTGGAACTTGCCATGGTCGATGATCCCGACACGAAGCAGGTCGATGAATCGCGCTGGGCAGGCGGTGCGAGCAACCCCGCCGAGATCGCCAAGCTGGCTCGGGCCGGCCTGATCTGGATGCTGGGCGGAGACCAGTTGCGGATCATGGCCACCTTGGTCGCCAGCGACGGCAGCGACACGCCGATGCTGGCGGCGATCCGCCAACGGCTGGAGGACGGCGCCGTTGTCGGCGGCACCAGCGCGGGGGCGGCAGTGATGGGCGAACACATGATCGGCTGCGGCAGCCCGGATGTGGCGCTGACCGCGCCGGTTTCGCGCGACCTCAAGGACTGCGAGGGCAGCGACGAGGAGGCCGACAAGGTTCCGCTGGTCTTGGGCCGCGGGCTGGGGCTGCTACCGGGCATCGTCTTCGACCAGCATTTCAGCGAGCGCAACCGGATGGCGAGGCTCATGCGCGCGGTCGCCTGTATTGATGCGGCAGCCGTGACCGGGGTCGGTGTGGACGAGGATACCGGGTTCGTGTTCGAGCTGGGGCGGGAGACCGGCCATGTTACTGGACGCGGGACGATCACGGTCATCGATCCATCCGAAGGCCATCGTTCGTGCGACCGTGCGGTGATGGAGAATGTCCGCTTCGCGCGGTTCCCGGCGATGAAGGACTGAACTGATGGACAATTTTACGCACAGCCTTGCCGGATGGGCGCTTGGCCAGGCGGGACTCAAGCGGATGAGCGGCCTTGCGGTGCCGACCCTGATCATCGCCGCCAACCTGCCCGATATCGATGCGGTGCTGAGCGTGCTGGGGACCCAGTCGCTGGCGCTGCGCCGGGGCGTGACGCATGGACCGATCGCGCTGCTGATCCTCCCGATCCTGCTGACTATCGGCATGGTCGCCTATGAACGCTGGCAGGTGCGCCGCCGAAAACGGCCGCGCGACCGATTGCCGGTGCGTCCGGGCGCGCTGCTGCTGCTCGCCTATATCGGCACGCTGTCGCACCCTGCGCTCGACTATATGAACAATTACGGCATCCGCCTGCTCGAGCCATTCTCGCCGCGCTGGTTTCACGGGGATACCCTGTTCATCGTGGATGCGGTGCTGTGGACGGTGCTGCCCCTGGGTATCTGGCTCTCCCGCCGCATGGAGGCCGCAGGGCGCAAGGGCTGGGAGCGGCCCGCACAGGCGGTGCTGGCGTTCGCGCTGCTCTATATTTCGGGCAATTATGCGTTGTCGGCCCATGCCCAACATCAAACCGCGCAAGCGGTGCAGGCAAAGCGCGGCCTGACGCCCGATCTGGTGATCGCCAACGCCGTGCCGGTGCTGTTCTGGCAGCGGAAGATGCTATGGCAGGCCGACCGGTTGATCGGACGCGGCGAATTCAATGCGCTCGGCGATCCGCAACTGGTCTTGCAGACGGGCAGTGTCGCCAATGGCATGGACAGCCCGTGGATCGCCCGCGCAAAGGCACAAAGTTCTGATGCGCAGGCCTTTTTGTTCTGGGCGCGGATGCCATATGCACGGCTGACCAACATTCCGGGCGGCAAGAGGGTGACGTTGCGCGATGCGCGCTTTGACAGTTCCCCGATCGCCGACCGGTTCACCGTGGTCGTCGATGTTAAGGATAGTTCATGACCCGCCCCGTCATTGTCTGGTTGCGCCGTGATCTGCGGCTGGCCGATCAGCCTGCAATCGTGGCGGCGGCCAAGGCGGGGCCGGTGATCCCGCTTTATGTGCTCGACGATGAAACCCCGCGCCACCGCCGCATGGGCGGAGCATCGCGCTGGTGGCTGCATCACAGCCTGGAGTCGCTTGCGGCCGATCTGCACAAGCTGGGCTCTCGGCTGATCCTGCGGCGCGGGGTGGCGGCAGAGGTGATCGCCGATCTGGCGCGCGAGACCGACGCCAGCGCGATCCACGCCGTGCGCCACTATGAACCCTGGTGGCGCAACGCGGAAAAGGCGTTGAAGGACAATCTGCCCGAAGGATGCACGTTCGAGCGCCACGACGGCAATTATCTGATGCCGCCCGGATCGGTCACGACCGGCAGCGGCCAGCCCTACAAGATCTATACGCCGTTCTGGCGGGCACTGGCGCAGCATATGCCCCCGGCCCCGCCGTTGCCCGCGCCCAAGACACTCGCCGCGCCGGACAAATGGCCTGAGAGCAATACGCTTGCCGACTGGGCGCTGCTGCCGACCAAGCCCGACTGGGCCAAGGGCTTTGGCGAGGAATGGATCCCGGGAGAGGCTGGGGCGGCGGACAGGCTCGCGGCGTTCGATCCCCGTGCGCGGCTGTACGAAGAACAGCGCAACCTGCCGTCGGTCGAGGGCACCTCGCGCTTGTCGCCGCATCTGCACTTCGGCGAGATTTCGCCTGCCACCGTCTGGCACGCGACGATGGACGCCGGTGGCTCGGTCGAGACCTTCCTGAAGGAGCTGGTCTGGCGCGACTACGCGCAGAATGTGATCGCGCAGTTCCCTGATTACGGCAAGGCGAATGCCCGCGAAGGTTTCGATTCCTTCCCTTGGCGGGATCCGGCGGACGAAGACGTTTCGGCTGATCTGGTTGCCTGGCAGCAGGGGCGTACCGGCTATCCGCTGGTCGATGCCGGCATGCGCCAGCTCTGGGCGACGGGGTGGATGCACAACCGGGTACGAATGGTGGCTGCCTCGTTCCTGATCAAGCACCTGCTGATCGACTGGCGCGTCGGAGAGACGTGGTTCTGGGACACCCTTGTCGATGCCGACTACGGGTCGAACGTCACCAACTGGCAATGGACATCGGGCACGGGCGTGGATTCGAACATGTTCGTCCGCATCATGGCGCCGCTGACCCAGTCGGAGAAGTTCGACGCGGCGGGCTATATCCGCCAGTGGGTGCCTGAACTGGCCGGGCTTTCCGATAGTGCGATCCACGATCCGGAAGCTGCGGGCAAATACGTCAAGGGCTATCCGAAGAAGGTCATCGGGCATAAAGAAGCAAGAGAGCGGGCGCTGGTGGCGCACGCAAAAACAAAAGCGTAAGAGGAGACAGGGTTATGCGGGTCTGGACAACATTTGCGGCGGCGTGCGCGCTCGCCATCGGCAGCGGCGGCATGGTGGCAGCCAAGGACGCGGACGCGCCTGCGGTCAAGGCGATCACGCAGATGAGCCCGGCGGAGCTGGAAAAGGTCCGCACCGCAGGCGCACAGATCCTGTTCTGGTCCGATGCGCAGCGCGCCGCGAACTTCCGCGCGATGGAAGCGCAGTTCCCCGGTACCTCGGCCAAGGCTGGCACCCCGCGCGCGCTGCCGAAGGGCGAGCCGCTGGCGGTCAGCGATGCCGATATCGATGCCTTCATGGCGGCGCAGAACGTTGCCGGGCTGATGGTCATCCAGGACGGCAAGGTGCGGCTGGAGCGCTATGGCCTGGGGATGAAGCCCGAGGACCGCTGGACCAGCTTCTCGGTTGCCAAGTCGTTCACATCGACCCTTGTTGGCGCGGCCGTCAAGGATGGATTCATTGCCTCGATCGACGATCCGGTGACCAAGTACGTGCCCGAACTCAAGGGCAGCGGCTATGACGGGGTGAGCGTCAAGCAGATCCTGACCATGACGTCGGGCGTCAAGTGGAACGAGGATTATACCGACCCCAATAGCGATGTGGTGAAGATGCTCTCGGTGCCGGTCGGGCCGGGCGAAGACCCCAACACGGCGTACCTCAAGACCCTGCCGCGCGAGGCCGAACCTGGTACCAAATGGGTTTATAAAACCGGTGAAACCAACCTGATCGGTGTGATTGTCCAGCGCGCCACCGGCAAGACGCTGAGCGCGTACGCCGAAGAGAAGATCGTCAAGCCTGCTGGCTTTGAAGGCGACCTGTTCTGGATGGTCGATTCCGCCGGACAGAATGTCGGCGGCTGCTGCCTGTCGATCCGTCTGGCCGATTATGCCCGCATGGGTCTGTTCGCGCTGGAAGGCGGCAAGGGGCAGGTGCCCGAGGGCTGGTTTGCCGATGCCGGCAAGGAACAGGCCTCGGTCGGGCTGCCGGGCTTTGGCTATGGCTATCAGTGGTGGACCTATCCCGGCGGCGCCTGGGGCGGGCAGGGCATTTTCGGCCAGGCGATCCTGATCGTGCCGCAAAAGAATCTGGTCGTGGCAGTGGTCAGCAACTGGCCCAAGGCGAGCGGTGCGGACCTGCGCGTGCCGCAGCTGCAGTTCTTCCAGAAGCTCGCCATGGGCGCCAATTGAGGGCAGCCAAATGACCGACGACACCCGCCTTCATGCCGAGCTGACCGCAGCCAGTATCCGCTTCGATCAGGTCGAGCATGAGGCGGTTTTCACCGTGCTGGAAAGCAGCACGCTCGAACGCTCGCTGCCCGGTGCGCACACCAAGAACCTGTTTCTGAAAGACACCAGCGGCCAGTTCTATCTGGTGACGGTGCTGGCTGAAAAGCAGGTCGATCTGGGCGCGCTGCGCCATCTGGTCGGGGCTGGCCGGTTCAGCTTCGGTTCGGGCGACGAGATGGTCGAACTGCTGGGCATCACGCCGGGGTCGGTGACCCCGCTCGCGGCGTTCAACGACAAGGCGGGGAAGGTGCAGCTGGTGCTCGACGAGGTGCTGGCCGCACAGCCTCGCGTCAACGTCCATCCGCTGCGCAACACCGCCACCTTGGGCCTGTCGGGGCTCGATCTGGTGAGGCTATTGGTGCGCTGGCGGCATGCTCCGCTGATCGTGCCGGTGCCCAACAAGGCACCTGCGCCCGAACAGTCGCAAAATTGAGGGTGGGCGCTCTGCCCCCCATGCTGTAGTCCGGATGTGATGACACAGGTTGCTGCCCGCCCGCTGATCGACGGATTTTCGCGTCAGATCACCTATGTTCGCCTTTCGGTGACCGACCGGTGCGATCTTCGTTGCGCCTATTGCATGCCCGAGCGCATGCAGTTCCTGCCCAAGGCAGAAGTGCTCAGCCTGGAAGAGCTGCACCGGCTGGCACTGGCCTTCATCGAACGCGGCGTGCGCAAGATCCGGCTGACCGGTGGCGAGCCTCTCGTGCGCCGCGACCTGATGACGCTGGTGCAGCGGCTGGGCCGCGAGATCGGCAACGGTCTCGACGAGCTGACCCTGACCACCAACGGCACGCAGCTGGCGCAGCACGCCACCGCGCTGGCCGATGCCGGGGTTCGCCGTATCAACGTGTCGCTCGATACGCTGCAGCCCGAACTGTTCGCCAGGCTGACGCGGCGCGATGCGCTGGCGCAGGTGCTGGACGGGATCGATGCTGCGGACCGCGCAGGGCTCAAGATCAAGATCAATGCTGTTGCGCTCAAGGGATTGAACGAAGGCGAGCTGCCTGATCTGATCGGCTGGGCACATGGCCGCGGCCATGACGTGACGCTGATCGAAGTGATGCCGCTGGGCGAGGTGGAGGAAGACCGGTTCGACCACTACCTTCCGCTGACGCATGTGCGCGAGCAGCTGGAGCAGCGCTGGACGCTGACCGAGAGCGGCCACAAGACCGGCGGCCCCGCACGCTATGTCGATGTTGCAGAAACCGGCGGGCGGCTGGGCCTCATCACGCCGCTCACCAACAATTTCTGCGCCGGCTGCAATCGTGTTCGGGTTACCGCGACGGGTCAGATCTACATGTGCCTCGGCCAGAACGACCGGGTCGATCTGCGCGCCGCGATGCGGGGTCGCGATAGCGATGCTGCGCTCGATGCCGCGCTCGATCGCGCGATTCGCCGGAAACCCGAACGCCATGATTTCCACATCGATGCCCCCGGCGCGGCGCCTGCCTTGTCGCGGCACATGTCGATGACCGGCGGCTGAGCGGCGAAATGGCGCAGCTGTTGTTCTTCGGACGCCTGGGCGATCTGGCGGGCGGCATCGAGCGGCAGATGATCCTGTCGCAACCGCACGCCATCACCGACATCATCGGGTTGCTCGATGCAGGCGACCGGCTGCTGGGCAGCGCGCTGGCCGAGCCGCGCGTGCGCTATGCGATCAATGGCGCCATTGTCGATGGCGATGCGTTGGTCGAGGACGAGGATGAGCTGGCGTTCCTGCCGCCGGTCAGCGGCGGCTGACATGCGCCGCTCGATACGGATATCCACCGACCCGTTTGATCCCGAAGCCGAGATTGCGGCGTTTCGCCAATCGCTGCAGAACGCAGGCGGAATGGTCAGTTTTACAGGACTGGTCCGGCCCTCGGGCCAGGATGGCGCAGTCACTGCACTCACCCTGCAGCATTATCCCGGCATGACCGAGCGCGGGATCGACGAGATGCTTGATGCGGTCGCCAGCCGATGGCCGCTCGAGGCGGTGCTGGTGATCCACCGGGTCGGAGCCATGCAGCCGCATGAGCCGATCGTGCTGGTCGTCACCGCGAGCGAGCACCGGCGCGCCGCGTTCGAAGCCGCCGATCTGCTGATGGATTATCTGAAGAGCCGCGCGCTGTTCTGGAAAAGCGAGAGCGGTGCGCAGGGCCGGGTCTGGATCGAGCCGCGCGACGAGGATTATGCCGATGCCGCGCGCTGGGATGATCGCTAGTACTGGAGGCTGATCACCGTCATGGCCGCACGTCTGGCGGCCATGACGGCAATTGATCAGTGGGTCAGCCGGCGTTGGTGGCGGCTGCCGGAAGGTTCGGCACCTTGCCGTCGGCGGCCTGCTGCGCGAACAGATCGCGCATCACCTGCAGCGAGAACAGGTGCGCATAGATCAGCGGCAGAGCGCCGTTCTGGTTCAGCTTGCGCAGTTCGTCGCCGCGCATATCGCGCAGCTTCTCTTCGTTCACCATCTGGAAGCCCTGATAGACAAACGGCTGCGCCAGGGTCGGGTGCTCGATCTTGAGCTCGCCGTCCATCAGCAGGTCGTGCTTCTTCAGCTCTTCCATGAAGAAGGCCGTGCCCTGCACCGCGCGCTCGAAATCCTCGCAGAACTGCAGGATGTTCTTGGTGGTTTCGCTGGGCTGGTCACCGTCGAACAGTGCTTCGCCCTCTTCGAATTCACCCAGAGCTTCGCAGGTGGGATCGAAGCACAGCGACAGTTCCTGCGAATCCGGACGCAGACGCGCCAGCATGAACGGATAGCGACGGACATACGCGGGCACATAGGCCGGCTTGCGATACTTGCCATCGTCGTCGAGGAAGACGTTGACGCCTTCGTTCATGCCCATCAGCGCCAGCGGCACGGGATCGGGTCCGGCGGAAAAGATGATCGGGTAATGGCGCTGGGACTGCGAGAATTCCTCAGCCGTCAGCGGGATCGCGTGCTGGTTCTTGAGGAAGTGCGCTCCGTCCATGGTCCGCGAGCGAAACTTGCCGTGATCCTTGGAATTGAGAGGTACCAGATCGTTGAAGAGGACCGGCAGATTGGTGGCTTGCGGCGCACTGGCCATGAAATGTTCTCCGCTGACGTTGATTTTATCGGTAAAACCGGAAGCAGCGCCTTAAGTTGCCCGAAAGCCCGGCGCAAGGGGGTGCAGCGACTGGAGCCGCATCAAAGCGCGATCAGCTTGCCGGGGTTCATGATGCCCTTGGGGTCCATGGCCTGCTTGATCGCCTTGAGCGCCATCAGCCGGGCAGGGTCGCTGAGCCGTGCAAGTTCGTCGCGCTTCATCTGGCCGATGCCATGTTCAGCCGAGATCGATCCTCCCGCTGCCACCACCAGATCATGGACGAAGGCACTGATTTCCTTGCCTGGATTGTCCGGCCAGCTGTCGCGATCAGCCCCCTTGGGGGCGGCGACGTGAAAGTGGACGTTGCCGTCGCCCATGTGACCGAAGGCGGCAACTTCGGTTCCCGGGAACCGCGCCTCGACCGCCGCCCCAGCCTCGATAATGAACCGCGCCATATCGGCGACGGGAACGGAGATATCGTGCTGCATCGCCGGGCCCTCTGCGCGCTCGGCCTCCGAAATGGAGTCGCGCAGCTTCCAGAAGGCCTCGGCCTGCGATTCGCTGCTGGAGACCGTGGCGTCCTGAATCAGCCCGCGCTCGAATGCTTTCGCCATCACCCGTTCGGCGAGCTCTTCGGGCGGCATGGCAGAGGCATCGTCACGGGCAAATTCGGTCAGTACGTGCCAGCGATGCTGTCCTGCCAGCGGTGCCCGCGAGCCCGGAATATGTTGGAGCACGTTGACGAGACAGCGCTGGGGGATGATCTCGAAGCCCTCCATCTCGCGTCCTGCGCTGGCCTCGAGCATTAGCAGCAGCTCGCGTGCGGCAAGCGGTGATTCCACGCCGGCCCAGACGACAGCGCGGTCGATCAGTGCGGGTACCAGCTTTAACGTCGCGGCGGTGACAATGCCCAACGTGCCCTCAGCGCCGATCAGCAGATGCTTGAGGTCATAGCCGCGGTTGTCCTTCTTCAGCGTGGCCAGCCCGCTATAGATCGATCCATCGGGCAGCACGGCCTCCAGCCCTTCGACCAGCGCGCGCATCGTGCCATGGCGCAGCACCTGCGTACCGCCGGCATTGGTGGAGACCAGCCCGCCGACAGTGGCCGAGCCCTTGCCGCCCAATGTCAGCGGAAAACGCAGGCCCTGTGCCGCAACCGCTTCGTGCAACGTCTGCAGCACGACCCCGGCTTCGGCGACGACAGTGCGCGAGGCCTCATCGATCGAACGGATCGCGTTCATCCGCCGGGTGCTGAGCAACAGTGCGTTGCCCTGGCGGTCGGGCGTCGCCCCGCCGACCATGCCGCTGTTGCCGCCCTGCGGAACGATCGGCGTACCGGTTTCGGCCGCAAGCCTGACGATGGCGGCGAGCTCGCTGGCATTGGCCGGTGCTACCAGAGCCAGTGCCGCGCCATGATAGCGCCCGCGCCAGTCGGTTAGCCAGGGCGCAATATCATGGGCATCGGTGGTGACGCCCTTGGGGCCGAGCAGGGCCTCCAGACGCTCGATCAGGGTGTTGCGGGTCAGGGTCTCGATCATGCTCGCGTGATACACCCGGCAAGCTACGACGACAATCAGCCGCGCGCATCGCGAAAGACGTGACATAAATATCACGGCGCGGGACAATTCGGGCTCACCCTGTCCCTGAACGCCATCGTTAATCAGCGGTTCAATCGTGCGGACTAACCCGGATGCAGGGGTTTAACGGGTCTGGAGGATCGCCGCGCGCGGCCATGGTTTTTGCGGATTTCATCGTTGCGTTTTTGATCCTGGGCTCGTTGCCGCTGGTAGACGAGGATGGCATCGCATTGCCGGCAGCGGCGGCGCCGCTATCGCCGAACATCCAGGACGCGCTCGACCCCGCTCCCAGGGCGGTGGCGCAGGTGCGGATCGAGCAGCGCATCATCATCCGTGTACCGCGTCAGTCGATCTCCCGATCATCGCTGATGCCCGCCCCGCCGCCGCGCCGCGTGCCGCAGCCCGAACCGCCCAAGTTCGAGCATCGCAAGGTCGGCAAGTGCCTGGCTATGCGCGATGTCACTGGCGTTCGCGTGATCAACGAGGACATGCTGGTGCTGTTCACGCGTGACCAGCGGATGATCGAGGCGCAGCTGGAGCGGTCGTGCAGGGCGCGCGAATTCTACCAGGGCTTCTACATGGAGCGCAGCAGCGATGGCCGGCTGTGCGTCGATCGCGACCTTCTGCAAGCGCGCTCGGGCAGCAAATGCGAGGTGGAAAAGCTCCGCCAGCTCGTCCCCGAAGACTGATCGCGCACACGCGGCCATCGTGCACAATGGTTGACTTTGCGGCGATGTTTGCGCATGGACCGCGCGTGGCCAATGGCCCGGCATCGATGGCGTGACGATATGTGTCCGCGCTGCTGCCTGTTTCTGGATATTCTATGATATTTGCCGATCTCGGCCTTTCCGAAAAGTTGATCCAGGCCGTTACCGATTCCGGCTATACGACCCCCACGCCGATTCAGGCGCAGGCCATTCCCCCGGTTCTGATGATGCGCGACCTGATCGGCATCGCCCAGACGGGCACCGGCAAGACCGCAAGCTTCGTGCTGCCGATGATCGACATTCTGGCAGAGGGCCGCAGCCGCGCGCGGATGCCGCGCTCGCTGATCCTCGAGCCGACGCGCGAACTCGCGGCGCAGGTCGCTGAGAATTTCGAGAAATACGGCAAATATCACAAGCTTTCGATGGCGCTGCTGATTGGCGGCGTATCGATGGGCGATCAGATCAAGGCGCTGGAAAAGGGCGTCGACGTGCTGATCGCGACCCCGGGCCGCCTGATGGATCTGTACGATCGCGGCAACATCCTGCTCACCGGTTGCGGTCTGCTGGTGATCGACGAGGCCGACCGGATGCTCGACATGGGCTTCATCCCTGATATCGAGACGATCTGCACCCGGCTTCCCGCGACGCGCCAGACCTTGCTGTTCTCGGCGACGATGCCGCCGCCGATCAAGAAGCTGTCGGACAAGTTCCTGACCAACCCCAAATATATCGAGGTCGCACGGCCTGCGAGTGCCAATGCCTCGATCGAACAGGGCAAGGTGCGCGTCTCGTCACGGCGCAAGCGCGATACCTTGTTCCAGATGCTCGATGCCGGTGTGCAGACCGCCATCATCTTCTGCAACCGCAAGACCACGGTGCGCGATCTCAACAAGGCGCTGCGCCAGGGCGGGTTTGATTCGGGCGAGATCCATGGCGACATGGAACAGCGCGACCGCATCGCCGAGCTCGACAAGTTCAAGGACGGCACGATCAATATCCTGGTCGCCTCCGACGTTGCCGCGCGCGGGCTGGACATCAAGGGCGTCAGCCATGTGTTCAACTATGATGCGCCGTGGCATCCGGACGATTATGTCCACCGCATCGGCCGCACGGGCCGCGCAGGCGCATCGGGCAAGGCCTTCACCTTCATCACCGATGAAGATGCCGAGGCTTTGGCCAATATCGAAAAGCTGATCGGCACGACCATTCCCGAGATCGTGCTTGAAGGCGCGGCCGAGCCTGCTCGCGAGGAACGTCCGCGCGAAAAGCCTGTGCGTGCGCGCAAGGGTGCGAAGACCGCAGATCGTTCCGCCGATGAAGAGCGCAGGCCCGAGCCGCGCAAGGCCGAGGCCCGGACCTCTGAAGCGCGCACCCCCGAAGTTCGCATAGCCGAACCGCGCAAGCGGGCAGACGATCGTCCCCGCGCCGAAAAGCCGCGCGACGAGCGCCGCAAGTCTGCGAACGCGCGTCCACGCCGCGATGATGCGCGCAACGACGGTCCCGATGATGGCTGGAACGGCCCGATGCCGGACTTCCTGTCGGTCGGTTTCGGCACCGAATAAGGCGATATCGGCGGCGATCGGTTGATCGTCGCCCCGCCGCTCAATCCTGTTTCGGTTTGCCGAGCACGCCTGCGAGCGATGCCGTGGCGCTGCCGCGCCGCGCTGGCTTGGGCTGGTCGGGCGATGGCGCCCAGCCGCTGAGATACACGATCTCGAACCGTTCGGCTGTCTTGCCGTCTGCATCGGCGCCTTCGGCAAAACTCTGCAATGCTGCCACCAGCGCGGCTCTGCCGAGCGCCGGAGGGCTCGATGCCAGCGTGTTGCTCCAGCCATGGCTACGCAGATCGCGGATCAGCGCAGGCAATGCCGAATAGCGCACCGTCAGGCTGTCGCTGTCCGCCACAGGCATCGCAAAGCGCGCCCGCTGCAGCAGATCCCCCGCCGCCCGAACGTCGATCTGGGGATGGATGCGCGCCGCGACACCGCGCCCACCCGCTTCGTCTGCCGCCAGCATGGCCGCCTTCAGTCGGGGCAGCGAGCCTGCGCCGATCAGCCCCGCCATCATCAACCCATCGGGCTTCAATGACCGGTTGATCTGGATCAGCGCGCCCGGAAGATCATTGACGCTGTCGAGCGTGCCCAGCGACACCACAAGATCGAACGTGCCAGGCGCAAAGGGCAGGGCATCCTCGGCGCAAACGCAGTCACGGCCGATCGGCCCTGCCAGGGTCAGCTTCGCTCCCCGCGCCGCCAATGCATCGATGAGCAGCGCTGGCGCGTGGCCGATCACCAGGACATCGGCAAAGCTGCGATTGACCCAAGCCAGCCGCTCGACGACCTCGTCGGCCATGTGGTCGGCCAGGAACGCGCCGCCGTGCAGGGCAGCCATCCGCTGGCCGCGCGCCATGGCGAGGCGTCGGCGTTCAGGGGAAAACAGCATGCGGGGGGCGGCATTGTCGGTCATCGCGGCCTTGTGCCGGGGCACGCGCCGCGCGACAAGAGGGCATGTCGCTTGTCCGTGTCCTCCGCCCGCTGGTCGATCTGGTGCTGCCGCCGCGCTGTCCCGGATGCGGAGTGATCGTCGAGAGCGACCTGCAATTTTGCGTCGAGTGCTGGAACGCGCTGCGCTTCATCAGCGACCCCGCCTGCCAGTCTTGTGGCAAGCCCTTTGCCGACGGCCGTGACGATGACCTGATCTGCGCCGAATGTCTCGCCGATCCGCCACTGCACGACGGCATCAAGGCTGCCGTCGTCTATGACGATCTGTCGCGTTCGATTGTGCTCAAGCTCAAGCATGGCGGCAAGATCGGGCTGGCGCGGCTGGTCGCGCGGCATCTCCAGCGACATGTGCCGGACGAGCATGATAATGTCGTGCTGGTCCCCGTGCCGCTGCATCGCTGGCGGCTGTGGCAACGCGGGTTCAACCAGTCGATATTGATCGCGCGCTCGCTCGCAGCGCCGCTCGGCCTGCCGGTCGAGACCGCCGTGCTGCGCCGCATTCGCGCGACCCCGCCACTCAAGGGCATGACCCGCAAGCAGCGCAGTCAGGCGATCCGGGGGGTGTTCGATATCCCGCGCGACAGACGCCCGCGCATCGCCGGCAAGCACGTGCTGCTGGTCGATGACGTCTATACCACCGGCGCCACCACCCGCGCCTGTGTGCGCCTGCTCAAGCAGGCTGGGGCCGCGCGCGTCACGATCTATTGCTGGGCACGCGTGCTGCGTGAGGGCGACGAGGGCGCGGGGATATGACAGCACAGCGGCAGAACGGTTGCATTTTGGCGGAAATAGCCCAAATATTGCCTTGGAGGACGCGTCCATGGCCAAGGTCGAAATCTACACCAAGTTTACCTGCCCCTATTGCTATCGCGCCAAGTCGCTGCTGAGCGGCAAGGGCGTGGAGTTCGACGAGGTCGAGGTCTCGATGGGCGGCGAGCCCAAGGCCGAGATGATCCGCCGCGCCGGGGGCCGCAGCACCGTGCCGCAGATCTTCATCGACGGCCAGCACGTGGGCGGATCGGACGATCTGGCCGCGCTGGACCGGGCGGGCAAGCTCGACCCGATGCTGGGGCTGTGACGGCGCATCAGCGTTCCGCAGGCTGGCTGACATGAAGATTGCCCTGTTGCAGATGACGGCGGGAGTTGATCCGGCCGCGAACGCCGCTGTGCTGGTCGATGCCGTGCATAAGGCGAAAGCGGGCGGGGCAGACATCCTGTTCACGCCCGAGATGTCGAACATGCTCGACCGCAATCGGGCGCGCGCAGCGGCCACCATCCGGTCGGAAGCAGATGATGAGGTGCTCGCCGCGGTGCGCGAGGCGGCGATCGCCAACGGTATCTGGGTGCATCTCGGCTCACTCGCCGTACAGGGCGGTACATCCGACCACAAATGGCGCAACCGCGCTTTCGTCATCGCGCCCGATGGCAGCATTGCTGCGCGTTACGACAAGATCCATCTGTTCGATGTCGACCTGCCGACCGGCGAAAGCTGGCGCGAGTCCTCGGTCTATGAGGGCGGCGAGCAGGCAGTGGCGGTTCGTATGGGTGAGGCGGTGCTGGGCCTGTCGATCTGCTACGACATCCGTTTCCCGGCGGTCTATGCCGCCTTGAGCCGGGCAGGGGCGGACATCGTCGCGGTCCCTGCCGCGTTCACTGTCCCCACCGGCCAGGCGCACTGGCATGTGCTGCTGCGCGCCCGCGCGATCGAGAGCGCGTGCTTTGTGGTTGCGGCAGCGCAAACGGGCACGCATGAAGACGGCCGCAGCACTTATGGTCACAGCCTGGTGATCGATCCCTGGGGTGAGGTGCTGCTCGATATGGGGGAAGCTCCGGGGCTGGGTTTTGCCGATCTTTCGCTCGAGCGCATCGCCGATGTCCGCAGCCGTGTACCCGTCATCGCCAACCGCAGGCCGGTGGCAGAGGCGATGCAGCCATGATCGTCTACGATCTCAAGTGTGCCAACGATCATGTGTTCGAGGTCTGGTTCTCCTCCAGCCAGGCGTTTGAAGACCAGCGCGGCCGCGCCCTTGTTGCATGCGCGTTCTGCGGATCGACCGACGTCGAAAAGGCGGTGATGGCGCCCCGGCTCAACGCCAAGGGCAATCAGCGCGGCGCGCAATTGCCTGCAACGCAAGAACCCGCTGAAGGCGGCGCACCAGCGGCCGAGGCTTCGTCCAGCGCTTCGGTGCCGATGCAGGTGAGCAATGCGCCGCCTCCCGCCGATTTGGCCAAGATGCGGGTCGTGCTGCAGGCACTGGCCGAGGCGCAATCCAGAGCGCTCGAACAATCGACCTGGGTGGGCAAGAGCTTCGCCGACCGGGCGCGAGCAATGCACTATGGCGAGGAAGAGCATGCTCCGATCCACGGCCAGGCGGCGCCCAGGGAAGCGGCGGCTTTGATCGAGGAAGGCGTCGCGGTCGCGCCCTTGCCATTTCCGGTCATTCCGCCCGATGCGAAGAACTGACCCGCGCCGTCCTTACCGCCAAACGGCGTTGCCATGCCGCGTCTGCTTGGCTAAACCCCGCAAAGCGCGCCCGTAGCTCAGCAGGATAGAGCATCAGATTCCTAATCTGGGGGCCACAGGTTCGAATCCTGTCGGGCGCACCATTTCCGTTCGCATCACGGTGAGTTGCCGCTACCCAACCGGTGTCAGAAGTCGACCGTCAGGAACATCGTGACCTGGCGCGGTGCGTTGACCTGATAGCTGCCGCTGCCGACCAGTGCGAGGTCATAGGTATTGGTGACGTTGAGCATCTGCACCCTGAGCAGCGCTGGGTTCCTGCCGATGTTCATCCGCCAGCGCACACCGGCATCGATCGTTGTCCGCGCAGGCAGGAAGACCAGATTGCGGGTATCGGCTGCGCGCGATCCACGATGCGTCGCGTTAAGCGTAAGCTGAACACCTTTCACGCCCGGCAGCTCGTACTGCGTGGCCAGCGTCAGCAACCGCGAAGGCTGGCCCAGCGGGCGTCGGCCAACGCGGCCCTGCTCGACAGCCTCCCCGGTAACGCGCGGGCGCATCAGCACCGCGCCCGCCACCACTGTCAGACGCGGCAGCAGCGTCCCTGTCGCCGAAAGCTCGACCCCGCGATGGCGGACATCGCCCAGCTCGCGGAAGACATTGGCATTGTCGGCGGCGAAATAGGGTTTGCGCACATCGAAGACGCCCGCGACCAGGCTCATCCCGCCCGGGATCTTCCAGCGCAGCCCGGCATCGATCTGCGACGTCAGGATCGCGGGCAGAGCTTCGGTCCGGTTGGCGGCGTTGTCTGGCGCGATCCCGCTTTCCTCGAGCCCCCTGGTATAGCTGGCATAAAGCGCCAGTCGGTTGGTCGGTTCAACGGACGCGGTGACATTGGGCAGCCAGGCCTCGTCATCGGTGCGCGCCAGCAGCGCGCCGGGCCGATCGACGCGCTTGCGATACCAGGTGTGCTGCAAACCGATGCTGAGCGCGCCGATACCCTGCCAGCGCCCATCATAGGCGAGACCCGCAATCGCCTGCCGCACCTGCTCGCCGGTCTGGGGCGAGAAATTGAAATCGGGCTCGGGAATGTCGAGAACGGCATCGATCGGCGCGCGCGCGAAACTGATCGACGCGCCGCCGCTATAACGGCTCACGCGCTCTCGTCCGCGCAAGGCCGCGTGCAGCGTGTGGCGGCGCGGGCCATCGGCAAAGCTGCGGCTGATGCGCAGTTCGCCGCTGGTGCCTGCGAGCGAAAGTGGCGGATCGCTCGATACCCGGCGGATTGCGGTGCCATCGGCGCGCACTGCGGCGAAATTCTGCGCGAAATTGGTGGCGCTGTCCGAGGTCGAGCGGAACAGCCCGGCGGCGATCTGCCAGTTCGGACCGAGCCCCGCCTTGGTAAGCGCGCCGTAATGCTGCACCGTGTTGCGCTGGTCCGCCCATTCCGGGCCAGGAAAGCGCCGCCGCTCGATCCGTGGCGGCAGGAACGGGCCCTCCGGCGTGAAGAGCGGCGCGGCCTCACGGTTGTAGAGATCGATCCGGCTCCAGAACGGGATGACTTCGATCGATCGGCTGGGTTTCCACCGCGCAGCCAGGCCATAGGAACCGAAGAACGACTGGTTGCCGGGCGCCAGTTCGTCGACAAAGCCGGCCATGCCAGCCGCCAGGCTCAACTTGTCGCGGATCACCGGAATCTGGGTGTCGATCTCCAGCCGCCCGCCACCCCAGCTGTTGAGGCCCAGCATCGTGCTGACCACCAGGTCATTGCCCGCAGGCCGGATATTGTAGTCGACAATGCCGGTCGGCGCAGGGAACAGATAGTTCTGCGCGGTGAGGCCCACGCGCACGACATTGCTCTGCACCAGCCGGTCGGTGAACGCGGCAGGCCGATCGAAGTACAGCCCCTCCAGCCTAATGTTGTTGGCGGTGACCGGAGAGAATCCGCGCACGTCGTTGCCGCTGTACAGCCCGACGCGCTCGTTGCCGATGCTGGTGCCAAAGGCGTCCTCGGCCCCTGCGGCGGCATTGTCGGTCACGCGCTGGGCGTGCGCTGCCGAGATGCAGGCTAGGCTAGCCGCCGATAGCAGGGTCGTAGCGCGGAACACGCGCCAGCTCTTCCGGGCCAAAGGGTTTTTCACTGAACAGATAATCATAATAGAACTCGCGCAAGCGCCGGTGGTAAGCGCGGATGCGCGTCTGATAGTCAAGCTGTGCCGCAACATCGGTACCCGCCATGGCCGACATCGCCTGGGCCAGGCCGGCAGGTGGCAACAGCCATCCCGCGATCCCGGCCATCTCGGCCCGTCGTGCGATGCCGTCGCGATAGGCGCGCGATTGGGCGGTTACGTGCAGGTCGCCCAGGTGCTGGAAGGCGAAGTACCATTTCCAGTGGAAGGTCGGCGGGATTGCGCTGCCGGGCTCGTGCTGCGGATAGACCTTCAGGAAGTCGCGCATCGTCTGGTCGCGCGGGCGGTCCCAACCGGCGTGGACATATTCGCGGTTCTCGCGCGCCAGTGCTGCGCCATCAGGCACCGCAACGGCCGCGTTGATCGCCAGGTTTGCTCCAGCCGGCGCGACCAATGTCAGCGCGAACCAGATCGCCGCCAGCGCCGCCGCATTGACGGCAGAGCGCACCCCGCGCCGGGCCACCAGCAGCACGATGCCCGTCCAGAACAGGCAGACCAGAACGACCAGACCGGCAAAGCCCAAGGCGCGCGGCAGCGCCGTTCCAGCGAGCAGCGCACCCACGGCGAAAGGCAGCAGCAATGCGATCAGCACGCCCGCGAGCCGCACCGCGACGCGGCTGGTCCACAGACGTTTGCGCGCATGGGGCAGGGCGGCGAGCGCATGATAGCGCCCCGCCTCACGCTCACCCGACCACAGATCGTGGAGCAGGGCGATCAACACCAGCGGCGCGATATAGACGGCGACAAAGGCAAGGTCGAACCGCCCGGGTAGCGCCAGCTCGGGATTGGCGGCTTCGTTCTCGTAAATCTGCCCTTCCAGCGCCAGAGCACGCACGCGCAGCAGGGCAGGGGCGATGTCGCGACTGCCGAGCGCCGCAAAGGCAAGATCCGAAGGCGGATCCCAGGTCGGCTGGAAACCGTAATAGGCGCCGCTGCCTGCATCTTCGACAAAGGCTGCCAGCGCGACCTCTTCAACGCCTTGTCCGGCGAGCATGCGATCGATCGCGGCCCGGTCGCGCGCCACGCTGGCAAGGCCCAGCGCCACGCTGGCACTCGCGCAGATGACCAGCAACAGCAACGCCAGCATCGCCGATCGGCTGCGGGCGAGCAACCAGGCCTCGCGCATCAGGCTGGTCATGCGCCGTTCCTTTCGAGCCGGCGGCTGGCGAGCACGAGCAGCGCCAGTGCCAGCGCGCTCCACGCTGCCAGCATCGCGAGCGGAGCCATCATTGCGGCGGCGCGGGCAGCGGCAGACGGCGCATCGAACCGGAAGTCGGGGATACCTTTCCAGAAATCGGCGGATATCCGCGTGCGGCGCTCGGCGATCGGATCCTTGCTGCGCGCGGAATCATCGGCGGCGGTCACCGCGGTGGCCTGCAACGCGTTCAGTTTCTGCACCATATTGTAGCGATAGGCTTCCGCCGTTTTGAGGAACGCCAGATGGGTGCGCAGATCGGTTGCGGCACCCACCATCGATGCCCGGCGCACGGCGAGTGCCGGGCTGATCAGGCCCAAAGCCGTCAACCGGTCGGACTGAGCGAGCTGGATGGCCCCTGCGTGCGCGGCATAATCCTTGAACAATTGCGAGGTGAGCCGCTCGCCTTCCTGCGCCAGCACGCCACGATAGTTGAACGGCAGGTCCTCGACCTTATCCACACCGTATTTGGCCGGCAGCTTGGCCTTGAACTCGGCGAAGTGCGGATCGTTGGGATTGTGACTGTCACCGATGCGGCGGAGGTCTGCGGCGATGGCGAATTCGGTATCGACCCGGCTGGGCAAGGGTTCAGCAACCCCGGCCCAGGCAGCAGCGGCGCGCGGGACCAGCACCACCACGACTGCCCATAGCGCGATCAACGTCACAAGCGACCCTTGCGCGCTCGCGGCCAGTGCCGAAACCGCCGTGATCACCAGCACCCAGACCAGCAGATAGCCGCTGTACGACAGCGCGGTCAGCAGCGCGATGCCCGCCTCGTCAGGCTGCTGGATCGCCGCCCAGATCAGCGCGGCAAACGCCGGGGCCATTGCCAGCACGGCCGCAGCGGACAGCGCCAGAGCCTTGCCCGCCAGGATCGCACGGCTGCTGGCACCATGCGCCGCAAGGGCCCGCAGGCTGCCGCGTTCACGCTCGCGCGCAACGCTGGCAAAGCCCAGGAACACCAGCAGCAGCGGCGCGAGGGTCTGCAGCACGAACGCCGGGGTCAACTGGCCGAAGCGGACGAGATCGGAGGATTCACGCGCTGCGCCGAATGTGGCGCTGTTCTGCCGGTGGCCTTCCAGAAACACCACTGTCCCGGTGAAGGCATCGACGCCTGGATCGAAGGCAGCGAGCGGCCCGACGGGGCGCAGCGCATAGGTGCCATAATGCACCATGCGGTGAGGGTGGCGATCGGGCTGTGCCTTGAACTGCTGGTCGGTGGCGATCTGCGCCTCGGCGCGCATCATCGCCGCCGCCGACATCTGCGTCGCCGATGTCACCGCCGCGATGGCAGAGAGCAGCAACAAGGTCGCCACGCCGACCAGCGCCAGCCTGGATCGCAGCATCAACCGAAGCTCTGCCCCGGCGATGGTGAACACCTGGCTCACCGCACCCTCGCAAAGCCGCTGTGCAGCGCATTGAGATCGAAGCGCGGCTCGGTCGCCTGCGCGGACCACTCGCTGGCGATCTTGCCGCCCGCGATCAATCCAATCCGGTCGGCGGTGTCCGCCGCACCCAGCAGGTCGTGGGTGACCATCAGTACCGCGACACCGCGCGCCGCGAGCGTTTCCAGCAATTTGTGGAAATCGGCCGCCGCGGCAGGGTCGAGCCCCGATGTCGGCTCGTCGAGCAGCAACAGCGGCGTATCGCGCAGCATGGCCAGCGCGATCGCGGTCTTCTGGCGCATACCCTTCGAAAAGCGGCCCGCGCGCATGTCCCAGGCATTGGCCGCGAGCCCGACCGATCCGAACGCGGCCTCGACCTCGGCGCGCGGTCGCGGACAATCGGCGACCTTGAGCAGATAATCGACATTCTCGCGTGCGGTGAGATGATCGTACAGCGCAACATTCTCGGGCAGATAGGCAATCTGGGCACGGACCGCATCGATGGCGCGATCCGGGTCTTCGCCGCCCACGGTCAGAACCCCGCCGCTGCGGCCCAAAAAGCCCAGGATCGCAAACAAGGTGGTCGACTTGCCCGCGCCATTGCCGCCGAGCAGGGCATAGATTTCCCCCGCCGCCAGTGTCAGCGAAAGGCCATCGACGATCTTGCGGCCGCCACGCTCGACGACGAGCTGATCGATCACCAGAACGGGGTTGGTCATGCAGGCAGGGCCTTCAGAAAGACAGCCGCAGCGCAACGGACGCCGCGCGCGGCGGCCCGGGCTGCACCCACAATTGGGCAAAGCTGTTGGTGTAATAGGTCGTATTGAACAGGTTGGTCACGTCGGCAAATATCTCGACATTCTGCTGGATCTTCCAGGCCGCAAACAGCCGGACCAGAGTATAGTCGGGCAGGGTGAAGGTCGTCGCGGTCTCGCCGAGCCGGGCACCGACATGCTGCACCCCGCCGCCCAGCGTCAACCGGGTGTCGCCGATGGCGAACGCGCGCGATGCCTGGACGCTGAGCGTATGCCTGGGCACGTTGATCAGGCGGTCACCCTTGCGGATCGGCAGGCCGAAGTTGAGATCGACGACGTTCTCGCGCGCTTCTGCATCGATATAGGCATAAGAGAACCACAGATCGATATCGCCGGGCAGCTTGCCGTTGATGTCGATCTCGAGCCCCCGGCTGCGGGCACTGCCGATGGGCAGCGAAAAGCCGGGGTTGGCAGGGTCGGCCGCCAGCACGTTCGACTTGGACAGGGTGAACAGCGACACCGTGCCCTGAAGCTTGTCCTCGAACAGACCGAACTTGGCGCCGACCTCTGCCGACTTGCTGGTTTCCGGATCGAACAGCGTTCCAGCGGCCGTCGCGCCCAGGTTGGCGCGGAAACCTTCGCCATAGGCCGCATACAGCGACACTGCGGGTGAGGCGGTGTAGACGATGCCAGCCTGCGGGCTGAACCGGCTGTAGCTTCGGCTCGCAGCGGCGTTGTTCGCGCGGTTGAGGCTTTCGACGGTGATGTCGTCAAAGCGGCCACCCAGACGAATCTGCAGGCTTTCGGTCAGGCTGATCTGATCCTGGATGTACGCGCCCACCGCGCGCTGCTGGTCGAGCCGGTTGGTCTGTGGTCCCGGATTGGGCAGCGGGAACCGACCATACACGGGATTGAAAACGTTGATGTCGTTGCTCGCCAGCGCGCTGGTGGTAGCGCCGATCGCGGCGGGACGGAAACGCAGGAACAGCTGCGAGTTGTCAAACTCGTCATAATCGACGCCCATCAGCACGCGGTGGGTGAGGCTGCCTGTGGTGAATCGACCGGAGAGTTCGCCGCGCACGACGAAATGTTCGCCTTCGTAAAGCCGTGAGCGCCGCTGGCGCGAGAGCGACTGGCCGTCGCGCAACAGCCGCTGGCGGGCGGAAGCCAGTTCCGCCTCGGTGGAGAAGCCCTCCAGCCGGGTCTCGCGATACTGGGTGCCGATGAGCAGCCGCCAGTCGTCGCTGAACGCGTGGTCCAGCTGGAGCTGATGGCCTGTGGCATCTGCCTCGATCGGTCCGTCGCCGGGCTCGCCGAAAAACGCGCGCCGCGATACCCGGCCCAGCACGCCACCGATTGCAATGGTTCCCCGGTCGAAATCCGCTTCCTGACGGCTCAGCTCGAGATCGTAGGTGAGGCTGGTGTTGGCGCCCAGTTTGAACAACACCGATGGCAGGAAGCCTACGCGTTCGGACCGAACGGTCTCGCGGAAGCTGCCTGCGTTCTCGTAAAAGCCGATCAGGCGGATCGCGGCGACATCGCCCACGGCCAGATTGACATCCGCATCGCTGCGCCGCCGGTCGAAGCTGCCAGCCTGGACATTGATCCGTCCGCGCGTATCGAAATCGGCGCGCTTGGTGACGATGTTGATCGTTCCGCCGGGTTCACCGCGCCCGAACAGCGCCGCATTTGGCCCTTTGAGGATCTCGATCCGCTCGATCCCGGCGACGTCACGCGTGCCGCCAAAGCCGCGGCCGCCGTTGAAGCCATTGACGAGATAGCCCGAAGGCAGGTTCTCGTCGCCTGCAAAACCGCGGACGGCATAGGCATCCCACAATCCGCCGAAATTGTTCTGCCGGGCGACCGATGCCGACAGGTCCAGCGCATCGGTCAGCCGGGTGAGGTTGTTGGCGTCGATCTGGTCCTGGCCGATCTGGGTGATCGCCTGCGGGGTTTCGCGCACGGTGAAGTCGCCGCGATACGCCTGGCGTTGACCGGTGACGATGATGTTGTCGGCATCGTCTTCAACCGCCCAGGCCGCGCCGGGGACTATGGCGACCCCCGTCAACAGGATCGGCAATGCCGCTCCCCAGAATTGCTTTGTCATTCTCATAGCCCCCACATGCACAGCCGTGTCTGACACAGCCCTCCCTGGGATTGCGTGATATATAATATCATCACGGGGGCAAGCCCTTTTTTGGCTTTTTGCTGAAGATTTGCAGGGTGAGGACATCCCGGCGGAGTGCAGCCGCACGAACGGATCTGCATCGGTCTGGGCCGAGAGGTTGGCCGGGCTGACCGCATAACCAGCCCATTCGGACCCGGTGACGCCAAGATGCAACAGCCACCGTAGATATACGATATTTAGGCTTTTGTTTACGCCGGCAGCGTCAGTTGGTCCCACAGAAATTCGGAGATGGGGCAATGGATACGGCATCGGCCAATCAGAGCAGAATGCAGTTCTTCGGAATTACGAAAAAAGATTACGCGCGCTTTCCACGAATTTTGCGCCTGCTCAAGAAGCATGCGCCATCTGCACTGGGTGACTTCTACAAGAAGATTTCGAAAACGCCTGATGTTAGCCGCTTCTTCAAGTCGCAGGCGAACATGGATCATGCCCGTGACAAGCAATTGAACCACTGGGTTCAGCTCTTCTCTGGCGAAGTCGATGACGGCTATTTCGCCAAGGCAGAGAAGATCGGCAATGTCCATGCCAAGATCGGTCTCGCCCCTACCTGGTACATCGGTGGATATGCGATGGTGCTCGAGCAGCTGATCAACGAGGCGACCGCGGCTTCCCCGCTGGCGCGCCTCACCGGCAACCGCCAGGGCCATGTCATCGGATCGATGGTCAAGTGCGCGCTGCTTGACATGGACATCGCTCTTTCCAGCTACTTCCGCGCGGAAGAAGCCCAACGTCTGGCCGTCATCTCCCAAGTCGGCCAGGCGTTGGAATCCGTGGCCAAGGGGGACTTCACGGTCCATCTGCACGGATTGCCCGAAGCGTTTTCGAAGCTGGAGAAAGACTTCGAGTTCATGCGGGGCAGGATCAGCGAAACGCTGACACAGGTGTCGCAGACCGCAGAAACGATCAACACCGGTTCGGTCGAGATTAGCCTGGCATCCGACGACCTGTCATCGCGGACCGAACAGCAGGCCGCATCGCTGGAAGAGACCGCCGCCGCCATGGCGCAGCTGACCGGGGGTGTTCGCGAAACGGCTGACGGTGCCGCGCATGTCAACCGGTCGGTGGCCGAAGCCCATGCCAACGCGACGCGCGGCGGTGCGGTGGTGAAAGAGGCGGTGGTGGCGATGGACGACATCGAACGGTCTGCGCAGGAGATCGCCAAGATCATCAACGTCATTGACGGCATCGCCTTCCAGACCAATCTGCTGGCGTTGAACGCCGGCGTCGAGGCAGCGCGGGCGGGCGATGCCGGCAAGGGCTTTGCAGTTGTCGCCAACGAAGTGCGCGCCCTAGCGCAGCGCTCGGCGGACGCGGCCAAACACATCAAGGATCTGATCAGCGAAAGCTCGCGGCAGGTGACGCGCGGCGTCGAGCTGGTTGGCCAGTCCGGCGAGGCGCTGGACAGCATTGTCGAGAAGGTTGCCGAGATCGCGGGCCTGGCAAGCAACATTGCAGAACTCGCCACCATCCAGTCTAACAGCTTGCAGCAGGTGAACACGGCGGTCGGCGAGATGGACAAGATGACCCAGCAGAACGCTGCCATGGTCGAGGAATCGACGGCAGCGGCGCGGAGCCTGGCGAGTGAGGCGGACCAGCTGACCGGGCTTGTATCGCGCTTCACGCTGGAGGAGCAGGTGGATGAGCCGGGGGCCAACGTCCGCGCAATGCCCAGGCCCGCCCTGCGCAAGGCGGCACGCGCTGCCCCCCGGCCATCGGTCCGCGGCAACCTGGCTGTCGCGATGGACAGCGATCCATCTGAGGACTGGTCCGAATTCTAGACGATTGGGGCAGTATACGGTCTGCGTGACACGGGGTGGCACCAGAGGGCCGTTCATGATTTGGAGATAGGCCAGTGCTAGAGCAGAGGATAACTGGCACCGGTATGGTCCGTCACAACGTGCTTCAGGGGGAGTTCGAGGTATCGCGCGATCCGAATCTTGTGCTGACGACCGTGCTGGGGAGCTGCATCGCCTGCTGCTTGCACGACCCTGTCGCCGGGATTGGCGGCATGAACCATTTCCTGCTCGCATCGCCCAAGAACGCGATCCATCCGCTGGACGAAGACGCACAGCGCTATGGGCTTTATGCGATGGAGCTGCTGGTCAACGAGATGATCAAGAAAGGGGCGGCGCGCGCAACGATGCGCGCCCATCTTTACGGCGGTGGCAATCTCCACTCCGGCATGCGCGCGATCGGCACCGAAAACACGCGCTTTGCCGAGGAATTCCTGCGCTACGATCGCATAGCGCTGGTTCGGGCGGATACCGGAGGCGACCAGGCCCGCCGCCTCGATTTCCAACCGGCGACCGGGCTTGTGCGGTGTCGCACGGTGAGCAGGAGCTTCCCGGTCTCGCAGGCGGTTGGGCTTCCTGCGACGCGAGGCGAAGTCGAGCTCTTCTGACGAAGGTGAACCGCATGTCCAAAACGATCCTGACCGTCGACGACAGCCCGAGCATGCGGATGCTGCTGCGCGCATCGCTCGTCAATGCCGGCTATGCTGTTGTTGAAGCAGAAGATGGCCGGGATGCGCTGGACTGGCTGGCCGAGAACGAGCCTGCGCTTGTGATTACCGACATCACCATGCCCAACCTTGATGGCTTCGGGTTGATCACCGCGCTGCGCGCGCAGCCCCGGCTGCGGGAAATCCCGGTGCTGGTGCTGACGACCGAGTGCGAACCGGACAAGAAGGCTAAGGCGCGCGCGGCAGGGGCGACGGGATGGATCGTCAAGCCGTTCGATCCGGAAAAGCTCACAGCGGCCTTGCGCCGCGTTGCACACTGAGCAGGGGGAAACAGGATGCATCAGGTCATTACCTTTCAATTGGCCGACAAGCTGCTGGGCGTGGATATCATGGCCATCCGCGAAATTCGCGCCTGGACGCCGACCACGCGGTTGCCCAATGCGCCGCCTTATGTGCACGGCGTGGTCAACTTGCGCGGGACGGTGTTGCCCGTGATCGACCTGTCCGAACGGCTCGGCTGGGGGCGTGTCGAACCTACCGAGCGCAACGTCATCATCGTGCTGGAAATCGCCGGCCAGCTGCACGGTCTCATCGTGGATTCGGTCAACGATATCGTGACCATAGCGGGTTCTGAAATGCAGCCGCCACCGGCGATCGGCATGGGCGGGCGAGAGAATTTCCTGGAGGGGCTCGCGCTGGTCGAAGACCGGATGGCGATCGTGCTCAAGCTGGAGGGCATGGCCACGGGTCTTACCACCGCAGAGCTTGCCAACGCAGCCTGAGTGGAAAAATGCTGCGCGCATTGGCTGCAACATGAGGTGCAGCAATAGCGCTCTCTGATCTCGCTAAGCCGGGCCCCGCGCGCCGATCGAGACGCGCATTAACCTTTGCTCAACCATAATGTTTAAGGGTTTGGCTGTGTACGCGCCGGCGATCCTGATCATCGAGGACGATGATGCCCTGCGAGGCGAACTGGTCGAGTTGCTCAAGGCTCTCGGCGCGGTGGTGACGGGTGTGGGTGACGGCGCAGCGGCAGTAGCATCAAGCCGGACCCAGGCGTTCGATCTGGTGCTCTGCGACTATAAGCTGCGCAACGAAAACGGCCTTGATGTGCTCAAGGCTCTGGCTGGTGCGACCAGTGCACCCTTGCCCGACAAGCTTTACCTGATGACGGCGCACCTCGACCTGACCCAGGCGGCACGCGCGGAAATCGCCGCCTGGACCCGCGGGCTGCTGATGAAGCCGATCGGGCTCGCGGATTTGCGCCACCTCGTTGCGACCGCCGGGGGCCCGCCATGCTGAGCGTCACCTATCCGCAAGGCTATCGCGTCATCCTGCCCTATTTCTGGCCGCTGGCATGTCTGGCGCTGGCAGCAGCGACGGCTGTGTCCAGCCTGCGTCTGGTGTTGGCGCCGGGCTTTGAATTTTATCTCGGACCCTTGTTCTATCTTCTGGCCTATCGCTGGTTCGGGCTCAAGGCTGGGGTCATCGCTGCAGTCTGCACCATGGCGCCGTCGATCTGGTGGTGGGGTCACCCGCTCGGCGTAGTCTTGGCAGCGGGCAATGTTCTGGCGGTGCACAGGTTCGCCGGGGAAACACGCAGCCTTTCATCGGTCACCTTTTTCTACCAGACCATCTTTGGGACCCTGATCGGGCTGGGTGTGGCAAAGATGCATTACGCTCTGCCGATCGATGTTGCTGCCGTGGTGCTACTGCGCAGAATATTGTGGGAAACGACGCTCGCTGCGCTGGGCGACATTGTTGCGCTGACGGTCCTGATCGACACTACCAAGCGCACAATTCGCCGCCCGTCTTCTGTCGGCCTTCAGCAATCACTCGAAGCGGTGGTATCAATCGCTGTGGCCGGTGCTGCAACGTTGTTCATGATCGGCGAACTCAACCATGTGAATGAGCGGCTCGATCTGCATCAGCACGATGTCGCGCGTGCGATGGCGGCATTGCCCAGGCTTGAACACTTGCAACCTGGCCGACCATACCGGCTCAGGATGCATGGGGTGGACCAAGTGCTGCCCTTTGTGATCACCCCAGCCGAACGCTTGAACCAGACGGCCGCCTCGCTGGGCTGCGGGCAGCTCGATAATGGAACACGCAGCGCGGCCGATCGCGGTACCTTCGCCTATTGGCTCGAAATGTGCTATGTTGTTCCGCAAGACAGGGGCCGGTTGGCCATTGTTTCGCCGCGGCTTCATGTCGTCGATCTCTATGGTGACGTGCTTCGCGGCGTCTTGCCGCTGACAGCCTATCTTGCACTGGCGCAGATCGGGCTTTGGATGTTTGGCCGACAGGTTCGAAGATCGACCAAGGTCTTGAACCAGGCCCTGCGCGGTTTTGGTCGCGGCTATGTCAACACCCGTCTGACCGCGCCGTTTCGAGAGGCTGACGAACTGCTCGAATCCTTCATTTCGGCAAACAACGATTTCGTGACCTTCGAGCGGCAGCGGGTTCATCTGACCCATGCCGTCGAAGAGCTCCGCTCGGCGATCGATCTGAAGCTGCTCAGCGATATCCGTTTCGACGCGCACCGCCGCGAGTTGCGTTATACCAGGATCGATCCCGCGCTCGGGCGGCGGAACGCCAGCCTTGCCGTCCATGCCGCCGACACTGGCCATTTTGACGATCTGGCCGATCAGAAGGAGCTGATGGTCGAATTCCGGCGCGGCCATGGGCCCGAAGATCAATGGTATCTGCTGCTGGCGCGCGAGTATGACAGCGAAAGCGGATGCTGGCGTTTTGGCTGCCTGGTGCGGCTACGGACCGCCAAGGCATTCCAGACCCAGATGCGGCATAGCGCGCGGTTGATGGAGCTTGGCGGCATGGCATCGGCGCTCAGCCATGAATTGCGTCAGCCGCTTTTCACGATCTCGCTGGCAGCCGAAAACGGTATGCTGATGCTCGACAGCGAGAACCCGGATACGCCGAGGTTGCGGAAGAAGTTTCGGCGCATCGTCGAGCAGGTCGAGCGCGCCAACACCATTGTCCAGCGGACATCGGCTTACACCAGGATCGAACGCGATGAGCGCGCACCGACCGACCTTGGACAATCGGTTCGTAACGCTGTGCGCTTCATGCGGCCGCTGGTGGCCGAACGGACGATCAATCTGCAGGTCAGCATCCCCCCTGGCGTTCCCTTGCTCACCCTGCCGCGCATCGGCGTGGAGCAGATCGTGGTCAATGCCCTGCAGAATGCTGCCGATTCCATCGACGCGCGGCGCACGATGCAGGAGCCTGGCATGATCGGCAGGATCGGAGTGACCGTGGCCTTGGCCAACGACGCGGTCAGCCTGCATATCCGGGACAATGGTGCGGGCCTCGATCCGCAGGTCGCGGGCAATGCGTTCAACGCATTCTGCACCACCAAACCGGAAGGCAAGGGGACGGGCCTTGGCCTGTTCGTCTGCCGGCAGATCATGGACGAGGTTGGCGGTTCGATCGCGCTGACCGATAATGCAGGCGACTCGGGCGCAACTCTCACACTCCGTTTTCCAATCGCTGCGAAGGATTGAATGATGGACCTGACCGACAGGCGCAAAGTCTACATCGTTGATGACGATGAAGATGTCCGGAACGAACTGTCCGAGGCCCTTGAGCTGCGCGGCTTTGCCGTGAACACCTTTGCCGACGGGGTCAGCTTCCTGGCGGCGCAGGCAGCTCTGCCGGCGGGGTGCGTCGTGCTCGATCTGAACATGCCCGGCATGGGCGGCATGGATGTTCAGCAGGCGCTGGTGGACACAGGCGCCTTGCACAAGATCGTCATGCTGACAGGTGCAGGTTCGGTTTCAACCGCCGTCCAGGCGATGCATGCAGGCGCCACCGACTTTCTCGAAAAGCCGTTTCATGTCGATGATCTGGTCCGCGCGATCGGCAATGCGGTGAACCGGCAGTTGCGCGAAGTGCAGGAGGGTAGCCGCAGGCACCAGGCCGAAGAGCATGTTGCCCGCCTGTCCGATCGCGAACGCGATGTGCTGTGCGGCATGGTGCTGGGCCTTGCCAACAAGATCATCGCCTATCGGCTGGGCCTGTCCACGCGAACGGTCGAGGCCTATCGCGCGCAGCTGATGCAGAAGCTGGAAGTCAAAAGCCTGGCAGAGGCCGTGCATATTGCCATGGAAGCCCATCTGGAGCCGTGCGGCGCGATCCTGCGACAGCATCCGGAGCCCTGAGGCCCTGCGACCCGGACGACGCCTGAAGGCGCCGCCTGGCTTGACCGCAGCATCATGCCCGAATGTGCCGCTTACTCGGCTGCGACGCGCTGCTCCACGTTCTGCGGGCCGCGGATCAATGTGCCGGGGCGCGCCGCGGTGACCTCGCCATTGCGGAACGTGACTTCGCCCGACTTGATCGTCGCGACATAACCTTCTGCGCTTTGCAGCAGCCGCTTGCCGCCAGCAGGCAGATCGAACGCCAGCCAGGGGCGGCTGAGGCGCAGGCGCGGAAAATCGATCACGTTGAGATCGGCAAGGTAACCCGGCTTGATCACCCCGCGATCGTTGAGGCCATACAGCCGCGCTGTGTCATGGCACTGGCGCTTGATCGCTAGCTCGACCGGGATCGTGCCCGCCTTGCGATCGCGGGCCCAATAGCTCAGCAGGAATGTGGGTGCGGCCGCGTCGCAGATCGTGCCGCAATGCGCCCCGCCATCGGAGAGCGAGACCACGGTATCGTCGCGCTCCAGCAGCCCCTTGATGAAATCGAGATTGCCGTCCTGATAGTTGAGGATGGGAAGATAGATGAAGCCGTTGCCGTCGTCCGCCATCAGCGCATCATAGGCATGCCCCGCCGGATCACGACCCGCAGCCTCGGCCACCAGCGCGATGCTTTCCGCGCGGGTCGGTTCGTAGCTGAAATCCTCGCCCATTTCGAACTGCATCGCAAAGCCTGCGGTCACGATCATGAACAATGCGGCGGTGTCCATCGACGGCGGCGGCAGATTGTCTTCGGCAAGCAGCTGCGCCTTGAAGGCCGGGTCCTTGAGGCGAGCAAGCTGCGCATCCCAGGGCAGATCGGCGATCGCGCGCCAGCTTGGGCGCTGGACGAACGGGTGCACCGTGCCGCGCCAGTTCATCACCACGCCGGTGCCGCGCAACGAGATCTGGGCCACGACATTGCCGCCGGTGCGATTGGCTTCCTGGCACGCCGCCATCTGCTCGGTCCAGGTCATCTGCTTCATCGGCGATTGCAGCATTGCGAAGGTCACCGGCAGCCCGGTTTCCTTCGACAGCGCGGTCATCCAATCGAACTCGTTCCACTCGGGCACGAGATCGGACGCCATTTCGAACACGCCATAGCCGACATTGCCCATCGCGCGACCGATGCCGATCAGCTCGCGCGCAGTCGCCGTCGTGCCGGGGACCAGCTCTCCGTCAATCGACTTGTGCAGCACGGTGCGTGAGGACGAAAAGCCCAGTGCCCCTGCGCGCAAGCCATCCTCGACGATCCGCGACATCGCGGCGATATCCGCATCGGTCGGCTCTTCGTTTGCCGCACCCCGCTCCCCCATCACATAGGCGCGGACAGCGCCGTGCGGGACATGCGTGCCGATGTCGATCGTGCGCGGCAGCCTTTCGAGAGAGTCGAGATATTCGGGAAAGCTCTCCCAGTCCCATTTCATCCCTTCGGCCAGCGCAGTGCCGGGTATGTCCTCGACGCCTTCCATCAGGCCGATCAGCCATTGGTGCTTGTCGGGCGCAGCAGGTGCAAAGCCGACGCCGCAATTGCCCATCACCACGGTCGTTACGCCGTGCCAGGCCGATGGTGCCATGACGTCATCCCAGGTGGCCTGGCCGTCGTAATGGGTGTGGATGTCGACAAATCCGGGGGTGACGATGTGCCCGCTGGCATCGATCTCGTGCCGCGCGCTCCCTGAAACGGTACCCACCGCAGCAATGGTATCGCCGCTGATGGCGATATCGCCGACAAAGGGTGCGCCGCCCAGGCCATCATAGATGGTGCCGCCGCGAATGATCAGATCGTACATGCCGTCTCGCTCCTCGTCCTTTGTGCTGCGCCGGGTCTCTGCCTGGCTGCGCACTCAGGCAGGGATGCTAATGCAAGTGACGCGAAAGGAAAGAGCTTTGATCAGCCTGCGTCCATCGTCCGTGCGATGCGGACGAAATCATCGACGCTGAGCGTCTCCGCACGGCGCGAGGCCTCGATGCCTTCTGCTTCGAGCGCCGCGAGCGCACCGGGCAGGCTCTTGAGGCTTTGCCTCAGCATCTTGCGCCGCTGACCGAAGGCCGCAGCGGTCAGCGACTCGAGCCGGGCGGCCGATACGCCTTCGGGTATGGTCGCAGGCGTAAGATGGACGATCGCCGACATCACCTTGGGCGGCGGGGTGAATGCGCTGCGGTGCACCTTCATTGCCAGCCGCGCATCGCAGCGCCACTGACTGAGGATCGCAAGGCGGCCATAGGCATCGTCGTCAGGCGTCGCGACAATCCGGTCGGCGACCTCGCGCTGGAACATCAAAGTCAGCGATTTCCATTGCGGCGGCCAGGCCTGCCCGCTCAGCCAGCCGACAAACAGCGCGGTGCCGACATTATAGGGCAGGTTCGACGCGATATGGCAGGGGCCCGGCATCACGCTGGCGAGCGGCATCGCCAGTGCGTCGCCCTCGATCACCTTGAGCTGGCCGGGGAACGCCTCACCCAGTTCCGCCAGCGCCGGCAGGCAACGCCGGTCGCGTTCGATCGCGGTGACGTTCGCTCCGGCGCGCAGCAGCGCCCGGGTCAGACCGCCTGGACCAGGACCGATCTCGAGCACGTCCTGACCGTCCAGATTGCCCGGCACGGCGGCGACCCGATCGAGCAACTGTTCGTCGAGCAGGAAGTTCTGCCCCAGCGCCTTGCTGGCGGCGAGGCCATGGCGCGCGATCACATCGCGCAAAGGCGGCAGGCTGGCCATGGGCGCGCGCATCAGCTTTCGTAGGTCTGGCGGTGCTGCCAGGCTGCACCGGCCATGCGGATGGCAGCGATCATCGATCGCGGGCTGGCGAGCCCTTTGCCGGCAATATCGAACGCGGTGCCATGGTCGGGCGAGGTGCGCACGATCGGCAGACCCAAAGTCATGTTGACCGCATCGTCGAAATGCAGCGCCTTGACCGGGATCAGCGCCTGGTCGTGATACTGGCACAGGGCAACATCATAGCGAGCGCGTGCGGCCGCGTGGAACATCGTGTCGGCGGGCAGGGGACCTGCGACCAGAAAGCCTTCTTCGCGCAGGATGTCGATCGCGGGAATGATGATGTCAGCCTCTTCGCTGCCCATGCTGCCCTGTTCGCCGGCGTGCGGATTGAGGCCTGCTATCGCCAAGCGCGGTCGTTCGATGCCGAAATTGCGCGCCATGCCCTTGGCAGCGGCGCGCGCCCTGTTCACGATCAGATCGATCGACAGCGCCGCAGGCACGGCGGCGATCCCGATATGCACCGTGATCGGCACAACGCGCAGGTCTGGGCCAGCCAGCAGCATTGCGACATTCTGGCGCGAAACCCCGCAAGCCTCGGCGATAAACTCGGTTTGCCCGGGAAAGTTGAAGCCGACCTTCTGCAGCTGAAACTTGGAAATCGGACCCGTCACGATCGCGCAGACCGTGCCGGCACGCGCCAGCCCCACGCCCATCTCCAGCGCCTGCAAAGCGCAGCGTGCGCCATCCAGATCGGGTTCGCCTGGAACCACCTTGCCGCTGTCGATGACCGGCAACACGGGCAGCGCATGAGCAAAATGCTCGGCAGCCTCGCGTGGTTCACCAATGACCTGCACCGGTCCGGACCAGACGGCGGCAAAGGCGCGCGGATCACCGATGGCGAAGAATGCGGGCAGCGATTGTGCCGTGCGTTCTTCCCAGCTCTTGCCGATGATTTCGGGACCGATGCCGGCAGGATCACCGGCAGATATGGCCAGCAGCTGCGTCACGCCCGAAGGAGGTCCGCCGCCATCAGTTATACTCGATCACGGCGTCACGCCGAAGGTCGCGCAGATAGATCTGGGCGCGGCGGTTGACCTTCTCTTCTTCCATGTTGGCCATCAGCTGCTCGGGGCTGGGGCCGCCTTCTGCCTGCGGGTCGTCGCGGCCACACAGCACCAGCACGCGCACGCCATCCTTGACCGAGCCGAAGGGCTGCGTTGCTTCACCGATCGACAGCGCGATCAGCGTATCCTGCAGCGGAGCGGGAAGTTCGCGCACCGGAACCTGGTCGTTATTGGTCACGGTCGCGCCGAGGCGAGCCGCGATTTCGTCGGCCGATCCGCAGCCCTTGATGGCGCGGGTGGCGGAGGCGAATTCGGACGCGCGCCGGGTGGCTTCAGCTTCGGTGGTTCCCGCCGGGAAGGCGATCGACAGCTGCTTGAGACCGAGCAGTGCGTCACGCGGATTGGCGGTGAGGATCTGGCGCTTGTCGATCAGGTACATCAACGAGAAACCGCCGGGAATCTCGATTGGTCCGGCAAGCTGGCCGACCTGCATGTCGCGCGCCACGACGGCAAGTGACGAGGGGAGCTGGCCCAGCTGGATCCAGCCCAGATCGCCGCCGACCGCAGCGGTCGAAGCTTCGGAGAACTGGCGTGCATACGCAACGAACGAGCCACCCTGCTGCAGCTGCTGCACGATCTGCGCGGCATTCTTGGCAACTTCGGCCCGGTTCTGCGAGTTGGCCGAGAGGTAGATTTCACCGATGCGGTATTCCTCGGTCCCCTTCGAGGCCTTCAGCCGGTCGATAACCTCCTTCACCTCTTCTTCCGAGACGTTGATGAACGGGGTCACATTGCGGCCGAGCAGGCGTTGCCAGGCGAGTTCGCCGCGGATCTGGCGCTTGAGCGAGCGTGACGAAGAGCCGATGCTGGCAAGATATTTGTCGAGCGCTGCGGTATCGCGGCGGAAATTCTGCGCGGCGACCTGCGAATAGGTGCGATCGACCTGCGCTTCTTCGACCTTGATGTCGTTCGCGGCGGCTTCCTGGATCTGAAGCGTTTCGTCGATCAGGTTGCGCAGCACCTGCAGGCGCAGGCGGCCCCGCTCTTCTTCGGAAACCGGCGCATCGTTGGCGGCGAGGATCAGCGCGACCCGCTCGTCAATGTCGGTACCGGTGATGATCTCGCTGTTGACGATAGCCGTGGCGCGCCGGACATTGGGGTCCTGCTTGCCGAACATCGTCAGACCCTCGGGCACGTTCAGTGCGGTATCGGGCAGCGCCGCATCATCGGACACGGTCTGGGCCAGTGCAGGCAGCGCGAGCCCGGCAATCAGCGACAGCAAGAGCGTCTTTTTCGCCAGCTTACGGGTACGGATCGCGATGGTGTTCAATGCGTGCAAGCTCATATCTTCCTGAATGGGGAAATGCGATCCCTTGCCCTCGCCAGCGTGAACCGGGGATGAGCGGGGCGGTGAATATCGCCTTTGGGATCAAAAGCCAAGGTTGCGCAAGGCCACCCGCAGCAGAAAGGTGTCGCCGCGCTGCGCATCGCCCACGGGAATATAGTCCCGCCGCCATGTCACGCCCAGTTCCAGGCAGTCATCCTCATAGGCGACACCCAGCCGGGTGCGGATCGGTTCGAACCCGTCGGACTGCAGGCGCGGGTCTTCCTGCGCATTGCTGAGATCGACCACGGCCGCACCAAAAACGGACCAGTAGCGGGCCACACGCACCCTGCCGGCGACGCGCACTTCCTCGCGGTCGGCGAGATCCTCGACCTCGGGTCCGATATCGCGGTTGAGCCGCAGATAGCCGATCTGGGCATAGGTCTGGCGTCCGCCGACGGTGATGTCGACCTCGTTGCGGCGAACCGCCAGATTGTCCTTATCGAGCCGGAAGCGATGCGTGTAGCGGATGAAGTTGCGCAGCTTCAGATCAAGGCGACCAACCACATCCGAAGTGCGGTTTCCAAGGCCGGTCCCTTCGGGCAGGAAATCGCGCTCGTCGTCAAAGCGATAGCTCTGCCCGACCACCGCGTTCAGCTGCATTCCCGGACGCTGGAGCGACCATTCGACGCCATAGACAACGCGCACGCCCTCTTCCATGCGGTCATAGCCGGGCAGGCGGTTAAGCGCGAAAAGGTTGCTGTCTTCCAGCTCGACGGCGCGCGAATCCTCGTTCGGTACCGCCAGATTGCCGGTGGTCGGCGTTGCGACCACCTGCACGCGCGGGCTCAGCACCTGCGTGCCGCCAAAGGCCTCGCCAACAAACGGCCAGCGCATGTCGGCCGCGACCGAGCCGCTGGCACGCGCCTGCAACCCGGATTTGCCGCGATAGATCAGCGTGTTGGTCAGCGCATTGTCGCTGCTGTTATAGACATCGCCGCGCGCGAGTGCGGTCAGCGTGAATTCCTGACCCATTCCGGTCAGGCGGCGCAGGTCCCAGCGCGCCTGGGCAAACGCGCGCTGCGTATCCTGGCCTGCGGTCCGGGTGATGGCCAGCGTGTTGACCTGAAACTCGACCTTGCCGCCCGCCACCTGATCGGGCAGCCGCAGCCGCCAGTCGACGACGGGAAGCGCAATCGGCACCTGGCCCTGCGGATCGTTGACGCGCAAAGTCTGCGTCGCCCATCCGGCAAGCGAGAAATAGCTGTTCGGTCCGATCCGCTCTGCCTCGATCGTGGAGCGCAGCCGGTCATCGCGGCTGACGTCGTAGCGGCGCAGGAACGTGCGGTCGGTGACGACGCGGATCGACCCGCCAATGCTCCAAGCCTCGTTCAGCTGAAACCGGCCCGTCGCGTCGAAATAGCCGCGGAAATCGTTCTGGCTATCAGCAATCGCACCGCCTGCACCCACGGGAATGCGAGACCCTGCGGTGGCGTAACCGGTGATCTGATAGGCCCCCCTGTCGGTGAGCGCGCGATAGGTTGCAGCGACCATCGGCAAAGCTTCGGTAAACACCGATCCGGTGACGGTGAGGTCGCGGTTGGGGGCAAGGTTGAAATAATAAGGTACGCTCAGCTGAACGCCGTTGGCCTGGCTGAAGCGGATATCGGGAACCAGCAGGCCGCCGCCGCTGCCTTCTCCCACCGGATGGCTGAGCCCCGGCATCGGGATCACCGGCAGGCCAAACAGTTCCAGCCGCGCACCTTTGTAGCGCACCCGCTTGTCGGCAGGATTATAGACCACCTTGATCGCGCGCAGCTGCCAGCTGGGCCGCTTGGGCTTGCCGGTCGGTGTTTCGACCAGGCAGGCGGAATAGGCAGCATTCTCGAGCGCGATCACGCCATCGGTGCGGGTGCCGCGGGTGGCGACCATGCGGCCGCCAGCCTCGAGCACCACCAGGATGTTCTCGATCACGCCGTCGCGGATCGACTCGGTCAGCTCGATCGAGTCGCCGTAAAGCTTGTTGCCCTCGGCATCGATGATCTGCACCCCGCCATTGGCACGGACCTCACCGGACTTGCGGTCCCAAACGACACTATCGGCGACCAGCGACTGATCCGCGCGGACCAGCAGGACATTGCCGGTGGCAGTCACCACATCGGCATTGCTGTCGTAATCGAGCCGATCGGCGGTGAACTCGATCACCTGGTCCGGCTGGGCAGCACTGCCCGCCGCAGGGGATGACTGCATGTCATCGGCATCGGAATACTGGACGATATCGTTGCGCGAGAAGGTAAGGTTTTCGCCAAGAAGATGGCTGGTGCGGGTGCACACGGCCTGATCGGCGGCGAGCACAGGCGCGGCGTTGACGGCCAGCAAGGCCGTCCCCAGCATCAGACTTGCCCGTGAAATGCGCACACCAATCATCCGTCGATCCATGCGCTGGTATATGCTGGCGGGAATCGCCGAGCGGCCGAACGCCAGATTCGCGCGTATTGCACTGCACAAGCGCGAGCGCAAACCGCTTTCGATGGTCCGTGCAAGCGTGCGGCAAATGCTGGCAAACAAACCGAACCTGTCCTATCGCTTGCAACTGCTGCCGGGCCACCAATATGGCAGGCCGTGCCCTGTCGCCGGTATGAAGCCGCCTTCGTAACGCCGATATGGTGGATATTGTATTAACCGGCAGCCTGGGCTGCCTCTCGGGGACTGCTTGATGAATATTGTTTTTGACGCTTCCGCAGATAGTTACGCTGTCATCGCCTATCCGGTGGCGAAGGACGAGCTCGGCGCGCTGGCGCTGCCGCTCGAGTCTGCTGGTCTGGTTGTCGACGCAGCCAAGGCCGCGCGATTTGAAGCCGCCGCGGGAGAAGTCTTCGACATTTTCGTCAGCCAGAGTGGCAAGACGCTGCGCGTGGCCCTTGTCGGCACCGGCGCAGGCGCGCGCACCGACATGGAGCGCGCGGGCGGACAGCTCGTCGCAAAATACCAGCGGTCGGGAGTCGAGACCCTGGCCGTCGACATGGGCCTGGGAGGAATCTCCGCCAATCGAGAGGCGGCGGCACAGTTCCTGTTCGGCGCGCATCTGCGCAGCTGGTCGCACGACCAATACCGCACCAAGCTTCCCGCCAAGTCCAAGGTCAGCCTGCGCGAGATCGGCGTGGTCAATGCGCCCAAGGGGCTGGCGGCGATCTGGGGCGATCAGGCCGCGATTGCCGATGGTGTTGCGCTGACCCGCGAACTGGTGACCGAGCCCGCCAACATCATCTACCCCGAGACCTTTGTCGAACGCTGCAAGCCGTTGGAAGCAATGGGCGTCGAAATCACGGTGCTGGGCCAGGAAGAGATGGAAAAGCTGGGCATGGGCGCGCTGCTGGGCGTGTCGCAGGGCTCGGTGCGGCCCCCGCGGATGATCGCGATGCGCTGGAACGGCACCGGCGATGCCAAGGCCAAGCCGGTCGTGCTCGTCGGCAAGGGCGTGACCTTCGATACCGGCGGCATTTCGATCAAGCCTGCTGCCGGCATGGAAGACATGAAGTGGGACATGGGCGGTGCCGGCGCAGTGGCGGGCACGATGAAGGCGCTCGCTGGTCGCAAGGCCAAGACCCATGTCGTCGGGATTTGCGGTCTGGTCGAGAACATGCCCGATGGCAACGCGCAGCGCCCCGGCGACGTCGTGACCAGCATGTCGGGCCAGACGATCGAGGTGATCAACACCGACGCCGAGGGCCGTCTGGTGCTGTGCGATGCTCTGCATTGGGCTCAGGAAAACTACGATCCCGAATATATTGTCGATCTCGCCACGCTGACCGGCGCGATCATCATTTCGCTGGCCGACCAGCATGCCGGGCTGTTCAGCAATGATGACGGTCTGGCCGAAAAGCTGACCGCAGCCGGCAAGCTCGCAGGCGATCCGCTGTGGCGCTTCCCGCTCAGCAAGGCCTATGACAAGATGATCGACAGCCCGATTGCCGATATGAAGAATGTCGGGGCTCGCGGCGGTGGATCGATTACCGCAGCCCAGTTCCTGCAGCGCTTCATCAAGCCGGGTGTCAAATGGGCCCATTTGGATATCGCGGGCATGGTCTGGGCCGACAAGCCGGGCCCCGTATGGGACAAGGGCGCAACCGGTTACGGCGTTCGCCTTCTGAATCAGTGGATTGCTGACAATTTCGAGAATTGATCTGAAGTCTGATCCATCCGTTCGCCGGGGAGGAGAGTGATGCAGGTCGATTTCTATCACCTGACGCGCGACCCCGTCGAGCGGGTGTTGCCGGTGCTGGCGACGCGGACGATGGGCCTGGGGGAGCGGATGCTGATCGTGTCCGCCGATCCGGGCCGCCGCGCAGCGTTGAGCCATGCGTTGTGGACGCACAGTCCGGAGAGCTTTCTGGCGCATGGCGAGCGCGACGGGCCCAATCCGCAGGTCCAGCCGCTATTGCTCGCCGACCGGGTAGAGCCGATCAACGGCGCGCGTTTCATCGCCCTGGCAGACGGGCTATGGCGCGAAGAAGCGCTCGATTTTGCCCGCATCTTTTTGCTGTTTGGCGAGCCGACCATCGCCGATGCGCGCAAAGCCTGGGTATCGCTCGGCGAGCGCGAGGGGCTCGACCGGCATTACTGGAAGCAGGACGGCGGCAAATGGGTTGAACAGGCAGCCGGCAAACGGCAGGATGGCACGACCGGGTCACACTGATGTGTCCCATTGAAAGGTCGCAGTGACGGGTCGCACTGGCACAACATAGGAGCATTGGATATGCGCGCATTCCTGATGGCTGCAACAGCGACGCTCGCATTGGCGGCCTGTGGTGGTGAAAAGACGGTCTACAGCGATGCCGAGGGCAACGAGGTCAATGTGACCCGCGAAGGCGATGGCGAGGCCTCCGAGATCGAGATCAAGAGCGCCGATGGTACCGCGACCGTCAACATCAACAATGGCGAAACCGATGCCAAGCTTCCCTTCGACCTTGAGGTTTATCCCGGCGCCAAGGTCGTCTCGACGATGATGAGCAATTCCGACGGAAAGACCGGCGGCATGGTGGTCATGCAAAGCAGCGCCAAGCCCGATGAAGTACTGACCTGGTATCGCAAATCGGTCGAAGCCAAGGGTTTCAAGGTCGAAAGCGAAATCACGACGCAGGACATGCGCGCCATCGCTGGAACCAAGGACGGCGGTTCGTTCACGCTTCAGGTCGCGCCTGCTGACGCCGGATCTTCGATCACACTCATCGCGGGCACAGGCTGACAAACACCGCCAGGGCGCTGCTGATTCGGTTTTTCTTGCAGCGCACAATCGGTCCGTCTAGGGGCGGCGGCGAAGCGCGCCGTTCGTGCGCGCAGCCATTGTCAAACCTCAGGAGCATCCCATGGCCGTCACCCGGACCTTTTCGATCATCAAGCCCGACGCAACCCGTCGCAACCTGACCGGCGCAGTCACCAAGATGTTGGAAGAAGCAGGCCTGCGCGTCGTAGCTTCCAAGCGCATCCACATGACCCGCGAACAGGCTGAAGGCTTTTATGCCGTGCACCGCGAGCGTCCCTTCTTCGGCGAACTGGTCGACTTCATGATTTCCGGTCCTGTCGTCGTGCAGGTTCTGGAAGGCGAAGACGCCATGCAGCGCAACCGCGACATCATGGGGGCGACCAACCCCGCCAATGCCGAACCCGGCACCATCCGCAAGGAACTGGCCGAGAGCATCGAAGCCAACTCCGTGCATGGTTCGGACAGCGACGAGAACGCCGCGATCGAAATCGCCTACTTCTTCAAGCCGGAAGAAATTGTTGGCTGAAGCCAGCCAGGTAACTGCCGGGCGCTGCCTTTGCGGCGGCGTCCGGGTTACGTTGCCAAGACCCGTGCACGATGTCGGCGTGTGTCATTGCCGACTGTGCCGGGCATGGACAAGCGGTCCATGGATGGCATTGCAGGTGCCAGAAGCCAAAATCGAAGGCGACGACCTCGCCATTTTCCGCTCTTCGGGCTTTGCCGAGCGCGGATTTTGCCGGACTTGCGGAAGTCATATCTTCCATCGCCCAATTGGCGGTCCAGAGCTCGCTGTATCTGCAGGCCTTTTCCCAGATGACGCTCAGTACGTCGCCAGGGAAATCTTCGTCGACAGCCAGCCGCGCCATTATCGATTTGAGGGCGTCGATGACAGGCGCACCAGCAGATCAATGGCGCTGGAATGGCTCCCCAAGCTCGTCATTCGCCGTGTGCGCAGCTGGTTTGGCAGGGGTTAGAACTCCGCCGCGATATCCATCATCTTAGTGAGCCGCTTGGGCGCGACACTGCGCCAGCTTCGCTGCAGCCACTCGGCAATGTGATCCCAGTCGGTGCGGCCCGTATCCAGCCTAATCGCTATCCAGCCTGACGGCGCGTAGAATTTGGGAAGATAGTACAGCTCGGGATCCTGATCGACCAACGCTGCCTGTTCGTCTGCGCCGCTGGTCTTGACCAGCAGCGCGATCGCTTCCTCGCCATGGTGATGGATCGCAACATAGGCGAAATACTTGCCGGTCTTCTCGCCACCGACGCGCCAGCCGGGGGCGCCGTGCGAGGGGCGGGCATCAGTTTCGGGCAGCGCCAGCGCCAGTTCGCCGACCTTGGCGAGGATCCAGTCGGGATCGGATTCGCGCGCAACATAGTCGGCCAGCATGCGCGCATAGAGCTGGTGCTCTGCGATCAGGACACGCCCGGCGAGCGTGTCTGCGGTGTCGCCCGGCAGGATCGCCACCTCGGTCTGGCCGAGCACCGGGCCATCGTCCAATTCCGCAGTGACCAGATGTACGCTGCATCCACCGACACGGTCGCCCGAATCCAGCGCGCGCTGGTGCGTGTGCAGTCCCTTGTACTTGGGCAGCAGCGAGGGATGGATGTTGAGCATCCGGCCTTCCCAGCCGCGCACGAACTCGGGGGTGAGAATGCGCATATAGCCTGCGAGCGCGACATGGTCTGCGCCGCTCGCACGGATGGCCTTGTCCATCGCGGCGTCATGGGCCTCGCGGGTCATACCCTTGTGCGACAGCGCAAAGGTCGGCACGCCTTCGGCTTGCGCGAGCTTGAGGCCCCCGGCGTCAGGGTTGTTGGACGCGACCAGCACCACTTCATAGGGGCACGACGGCGCGCGCGAGGCATAAAGCAGGGCGGCCATGTTGGTGCCGCCGCCGGAAATCAGGATAGCGATTCGGGCTTTACCCCGCATGGGTGGCGCTCCACGCCGCCTTGGCGCTCCATGTCTCGATTGATCCGCTGACCGTACAGCCCTTGTCGCCCGGCTCGATACGCCCGATGCGGTGGACGGTTTCGCCTGCGGCTTCCAGATCGGCGGTGACGCTGGCGACATCGGCTTCATCCACGACCAGCACCATTCCGATACCGCAGTTGAAGGTCCGCGCCATTTCTTCCGGTTCGATATGCCCCTGCGCCTGCAGAAAGGCCATCAGCCGAGGCTGGACCCAGGCATCGGCATCGACATGCGCATGCGCGCCATCGGGCAGCACGCGCGGGATGTTCTCGAGCAGGCCGCCGCCGGTGATATGCGCCATTGCGGCGATACGGCCCGATTTGACCACCGGCAGCAACGAGGACACGTAAATTCGTGTCGGCGCGATCAGCGCGTCTATCAGCAGAATGTCCCGATCGAACAGGGCAGGGCGGTTCATCTTCCAGCCCTTGTCCGCAGCCAGGCGGCGGACCAGCGAGTAGCCGTTGGAGTGGACACCCGACGAGGCGAGGCCCAGCAGCACATCGCCCGGCTTCACTCGGTCACCGGTGAGCACTTCGTCGCGCTCGACCGCGCCGACGCAGAAACCGGCCAAGTCATAGTCGCCATCGGCATACATGCCCGGCATCTCGGCGGTCTCACCGCCGATCAGGGCGCAACCGGCGAGCTTACAGCCATCGGCAATGCCGGCGACGACGCGCTCTGCAATGCCGGTATCGAGCCTGCCGGTTGCGAAATAATCAAGGAAGAACAAGGGCTCGGCGCCCTGAACGATCAGGTCGTTGACGCACATCGCGACCAGATCGATGCCGATCGCATCATGCCGGTCATGATCGATCGCCAGCTTGACCTTGGTGCCGACGCCATCATTGGCCGCCACCAGCAGCGGGTCCTTGAAGCCTGCGGCCTTCAGATCGAAAAAGCCCCCGAACCCGCCGAGTTCGGCATTGGCACCGGGGCGCGCGGTTGCCTTGGCCAGCGGGCCGATCGCCTTGACCAGCGCGTTGCCTGCGGCGATCGAAACACCAGCCTGGGCATAGCTATAGGATGCCGGGCCAGGGGAGGAGGGATTTGGCGTATCGCCGGTCTTGTCAGTCATGGGCAGAGCGGTTAGCGACTTCTCGCTTGGATTTCCACGCCATTGTCGCCAAAAGGGCCGCGAGAATGCCGCCAGCGACGATCACGCCGGGGGATGATGTTTCGCTTGGGTAAAAAAGCTAGGGTATCTTGACCACCAGCCTGTCTCTGACTGCTCCTGTGCGCTTGTCGAAGCGTGCATGGATCGCCATCGCCCTGCTGCCCATCCTGCTGGCATTGGGAGCGGTTCTCTATGCGCAGATCGAGGGGGATCGCGGGATTCCGCCGATTGCCAGCGGCGGCGATTTCGAGGTCAGCGGCATTTCGGTCGATGCGTCGGGGAAGAATGCGCAAGAGGCGCGCTCCAACGCCTGGCGCGAGGCGCAGCGCAAGGGCTGGCAGAAATTGTGGTCGCAGATGAACCGGTCGGGCGCCGCGCCCAAGCTCAGCGATTCGGCGCTCGATGGGATTGTGTCAGCGATCGTGGTCGAGAACGAACAGATCGGCCCGCGCCGCTATATCGGCAAGCTGGGCGTCCTGTTCGATCGCGCGCGCGCTGGCGAACTGCTTGGCGTCAGCGGCGCGGTGCTGCGCTCTGCGCCGATGCTGGTGGTTCCCATCTATGTCAGTGGCGGCTCTGCCCAGACCTTCGAGAACCGCACACCGTGGCAGGCGGCCTGGGCGCGCTATCGCACCTCCGAGAGCATCGTCGATTATATCCGCCCGCACGGTTCGGGTGCGGATTCGCTGCTGGTCAACGCGGCGCAATCGGGTCGGCGCAGCCGTACCTGGTGGCGTCTCATTCTCGATCAGTTTGGCGCTGCCGATGTTGTCGTGCCGGTCGCGCACATCGAGCGCCAGTATCCCGGCGGTCCGATCACCGGGCGGTTTGCGGCACGCTTTGGTCCTGACAGCCGCTTGCTCGGCGAATTCACGCTGCGCGCGCGCAACAGCGATGGCCTACCCGCGATGCTGGATGAAGCCATCGAGCGTCTGGACCGGATCTACGCCGGGGCCGTGCGTTCGGGCGAATTGCGGCCCGACTCGTCGCTGATCATCGAAAAGCCGGTCGAAATTGTCGAGGAACTGATCGACGAAACCCTCGCAGATGATGTGCCGGTTGATAGCGGTGGTCTGACCACGGGCCCGCAGATCATCTCGATCCAGTTCGAAACCCCCGATGTCGGCGCGGTGCAGGCCGGCGAGCGCCTGCTGCGCAGCATCCCCGGCGTTCAGTCGGCCAGCACTGCCAGCCTGGCGCTGGGTGGAACGTCGGTGATGCAGGTCAATGCCCTGATCGATATCGACGCGCTGCGCGGCGCGCTGGAAGCGCGCGGATACCGAGTGCAGCAGGGCGCAGGGGTGCTGCGCATCTCGCGTGCCGCCGCAGCAGCACCGACGCCAGGCGGCGGGGGATAACCGCAGATGACACGCCAGTTCTCCTTGCCCTTTGCGGCAGCCGGACCGGAGGCTGACAGCGCGTTTCTGGTCACCGGCTGCAACCGCGCGGTGGTCGATCGGCTGTTCGACTGGACACGGCTGCCTTTCGGCGCTGCGGTGCTGGTCGGGCCGCCCGGATCGGGCAAGACCACGATCGGCCGCGCGTTCGTCACCGGATCGGGCGGCTGCTTCATCGACAATGCCGATGGCGAGAGCGACGAGACGCTGTTCCACGCCTGGAACCGGGCACAGACGCAAGGCGCGCCGGTTATGTTCGCCGCAGCCTCGCCGCCGGCGCAATGGGGGATAAAGCTTCCCGATCTGCTGTCGCGGCTCGGCGCATCCTTGCTGCTCGAGATCCCGCCTCCTGACGAGGAGATGGCAGCGCTGCTGCTGCAGAAGCTGCTGGCGCGAGCAGGCCTTGCCTTTCCCGATGCTCTGGCGGCGTATGCGGCCGTTCGCATGGAGCGCTCCTATCCTGCCATCGGCGCGTTCGCGCGCACCGTCGACGAGATGGCACTGGCAATGCAGCGTCCGATCGGCCAAAGACTGGTGCGCGAGGCACTGGCGAAATTGGCAGGAACAGATGGCGGCTCAACCGACTGAAACCGAAGCGAAAACTCCGCGGCCCGATGATTCGGTGCGGCGTTATTTCAACCGGGAACTGAGCTGGCTGGCGTTCAACGACCGGGTGCTCGAAGAAGCCTGCAACCCGCGCCACCCGCTGCTCGAACGGCTGCGCTTCCTGTCGATCTCGGGCAACAATCTCGACGAATTCTTCATGGTCCGCGTCGCCGGACTTGTCGGCCAGGTCGCGCAGCATGTCGAGGAGCGTTCCGCCGATGGCCGGACCCCGGTGCAGCAACTTGCCGCGATCGAGCGCGCGGTCGACCGGCTGAACGCCGAGCAGCAGCGGGTGTGGAGCGAATTGCGCTCAGAGCTGTCGGCCAATGGCGTCGTCGAAGCCGAGGTCGAGGACCTCGATGAGACGAACCGTGTCTGGCTGCGCGAGCATTTCGTCACGCAGATTTTCCCGGTGCTCACCCCGCAGGCGCTCGACCCGGCGCACCCTTTTCCGTTCATTCCGAACAAGGGTCTCAGCCTGATCTTTGATCTGAAACGGCGCTCTGACGGCAAGACGGTGCGCGAACTGGTGATGCTGCCCGCCACCATGCCGCGCTTCCTGCGCATTGCCGGCGACGAAGGCTGGTATGTCTCGCTGGAAAAGACCGTTGTCGCCTTCGCCGACAAGCTGTTCCCCGGCTATGATGTCCGCGCCTCGGGCCTGTTCCGCATCATCCGCGACAGCGATATCGAGGTGGAGGAAGAGGCCGAGGATCTGGTGCTCTATTTCCGCACCGCGCTCAAGCGGCGGCGGCGGGGCGAGGTGATCCGGCTGGAAACCTCGCGGCTGATGGATCAGGGGCTGGCCCAGCTGCTCGACGACAACCTGCTACATGATGGCGGCACCAAGTCGTCCGACGACGGCTTTCTGGGCATAGGCGACCTTGCAGCTTTGGTCGACGAAGACCGCCCGGATCTCAAGTTTCCGACATACACGCCCCGTTTTCCGGAACGCATCCGCGAACATAATGGCGATTGCTTTGCCGCCATCCGGAGCAAGGACATCATCGTCCACCACCCGTATGAGAGTTTCGAGGTTGTGATCGCATTCCTGAAGCAGGCCGCGCAGGACCCCGACGTGGTGGCGATCAAGCAGACACTGTACCGTGCCGGCAAGCAATCGGCTGTGATCAACGCGCTGATCGCAGCAGCCGAGGCGGGCAAATCGGTAACGGCCGTGGTCGAGCTGAAGGCGCGGTTCGATGAGGAGCAGAACCTGCTCTGGGCGAGTGCGCTGGAGCGCGCCGGCGTGCAGGTGGTCTACGGCTTTATCGAGTGGAAGACCCACGCCAAGATCTCGATGGTTGTGCGGCGCGAGCCCGATGGCTTCCGGACCTATTGCCACTTCGGCACCGGCAACTATCACCCGGTGACCGCGCGCATCTACACCGATCTCAGCTTCTTCACCGCCGATCCGCGCGCCAGCCGCGATGCCGCGCAACTGTTCAATTACATCACCGGCTATGTCGAACCGGAGCAGCTCGAACTGCTCTCGATGTCGCCGCGCGACATGCGAGGCGATCTCATCGCGCTGATCGATCATGAGATGGAAGAGGCGCGCGCCGGGCGCACCGGAGCGATCTGGGCCAAGATGAATTCGCTGGTCGATCCTGCGATGATCGAGAAACTCTACGCAGCGAGCAACGCCGGCGTGCAGATCGAACTCGTCATTCGCGGAATCTGCTGCCTTCGTCCGGGCGTGCCGGGCATGTCGGACAACATCCGGGTCAAATCGGTGGTCGGGCGTTTTCTTGAGCACAGCCGCATCTGGGCCTTTGGCAATGGCGATGCCCTGCCCAACGACAAGGCCAAGGTGTTCATCAGTTCTGCCGACTGGATGCCGCGCAATTTCGACCGCCGGGTCGAGTATATGCTGCCGATCGAGAACCCGACGGTACATGATCAGGTGCTCGAACAGGTGCTGGTCGCCAATCTGCTCGACAACGAACAGAGCTGGGAACTGGACAGCGACGGGCGCTATATCCGCATCCGGCCTGACGACAAGCCGTTCAATCTGCACCGCTATTTCATGACCAATCCGTCGCTCTCTGGCCGAGGCACGGCGCTCAAGAACAGCGATGCGGTGCCGAAACTCAGCTTCAATCGCCGCGATCTGCGCGCGGATTGATCGCGGGTGACCATGAACTTCTTCATTCGCAAGCAGAACCAGCCGGTTCACCTGTATCGCACCGCGATCGTCGATATCGGGTCGAACTCGGTGCGACTGGTCGTGTTTTCCGGTCCGCGTCGCAACCCTGCGCTGATCTTCAACGAGAAGGTCATGGCGGGTCTGGGCCGGTCTCTGGCCGAAACCGGGGCGATCGACGAGGCGGCGATGACGCGGGCGATCCAGGCGCTCGAACGCTTCCGCATCGTGGCACGCGAAATGGATGTCGACGAGACCGTGTGCGTGGCCACCGCAGCGGTGCGCGATGCCAGCAATGGCGATGAGTTCACCCGCCGCGTCGCCGCGCTCGGCCTTGAGATCACGATCCTCTCGGGCGAGGACGAGGCCCGTACAGCGGGCATGGGTGTGCTGTCGGCGATCCCCGATGCCGACGGGATCGTCGGTGATCTGGGCGGTGGCAGTCTTGATCTGGCGCGCGTTGCCGATGGCCAGGTGCTCGAGACCGCAACCTTGCCGCTGGGCGTGCTGCGCGCCGCTGCGATCCGCCGTGATGATGCGACAGCGCTTGGTCGCAAGCTCAAGACGATGGTCGAGGCCTATCCCTGGCTCAGCCATCACAGGGGCAAGCCCTTCTATCTGGTCGGTGGTTCCTGGCGCGCCTTTGCCCGGCTCGACATGCACCTCACCGCCTATCCGCTGCGCGTGCTGCACCAGTACCGGATCGATGTATCGCGGTCTGATGAGTTGCTTGCGGGTTTCCGCGCGATGGACAAGGAAGCGGTGCGCCGGGCGACCGGGTTGGCCCCGTCGCGTATCGAGACGCTGCCCGATGCGATCCTGCTGCTCCGTCTGATGCAGAGCTATCTCGATCCCAGCGAGTTCGTCGTCTCGTCCTTCGGTCTGCGCGAAGGCCTGCTCTATGCACGGATGGACGAGGAGGTACGCCAGCGCGATCCGCTGTTGGTGGCCACCGAGCGCTTTGGCCAGTTGCAATCGCGCTTTGCCGAGGCATCGCAGCCGCTGTTCGAATGGATTGCGCCGGTCTTTCCCGATGATCCCCCGCACTGGCAGCGCTGGCTGATGGCAGCGTGTCACCTGTCCGACGTCGCCTGGCAGGCCAGCCCCGATTTCAGGGCCGAACGCGGGCTCGAGATTGCATTGCACGGCAATTGGGTCGGCACCGACGTGATCGGCCGATCGATGATCGGTCAGGCGCTCTATACCAATTTTGGCGGGGGCCCGCGCCCGTTCCCGCTTGATCAGCACGTTGCGCCCGACCACATGCTCGACCGGGCGATTGGCTGGGGGCTGGCCATGCGGCTGGCGCAAAGGCTTGGTGCGGGCACCCACGATGTGCTGCGCCGGACCTCGCTGACGCGCAATGGCGACACGCTCGAATTGGCGCTCAGCCCTGCCGACAAGCCGCTTTACGGTGAAGTCGTGGACCGCCGCCTGCGCCGATTGGCGCAATATCTGGGGCTGCGCGCGCGGGCAATCTGAGCGGAGTACTGGTAAAACCCGGCCGCAACCTCTATTTAGGGCGCAAATCGACGATCAAAGGGATGGCGCCATGTTCAGCGCACTGAGCGAATATCTGGATTCCATCCGCGCGCGCGACCCCGCGCCGCGCTCGCGCTGGGAAATCCTGCTCTATCCAGGCGTGCTGGCGCTGGGCCTGCACCGCGTGGCGCACTGGCTGTTCAAGGGCGAACTGTATTTCCTGGCGCGCTTCGTCAATCATGTGTCGCGTTTCCTTACCGCCATCGACATTCACCCGGGGGCCGAGATCGGGCGCTTCTTCTTCGTCGACCACGGTTTTGTCGTGATCGGCGAAACGACAGTGATCGGTGACAATGTGACGATCTATCAAGGCGCAACGCTGGGCGGACGCAACCCGACCGATGGCGTCAGCGGCAAACGCCATCCCACCATCGAGGACGATGTGATCATCAGCCTGGGCGCAGCCATCCTGGGCCCGCTGACCGTGGGCAAGGGCGCCCGCATCGGTGCCAATGCCGTCGTCACGCGCGATGTCGCACCCGGCTCGGTGATGGTAGGCATCCCTGCGCGGCCGACCCCGGTCGATGCCGCCGAAAAGCAGCGCGGCTTCGTGCAATATGGCACCCCGTGCAGCCAGACCTTCGATCCCTCGACGCAGAAGCTCGAATTGCTCCAGTGCGAGATCCGGCAGATGCAGGAGCGGATTTCGCAGTTGATCGATGAACGCGACGAGGCCCGTCGCGCCGTTCGCCCGGTACCGGTTGAGCCTGATCGCGACAGCGGAACCGCTGCCTGACATGGGCCGGTCTCTCCATGATGAGGCTGCGGCTTGAACCCCGGCGGTAACGTCTCCCTCTTTCCCGTCCCCGGGTCGCCTAGTCAGGTCGCGTTCGATCGGGAGGAGCTGAACCGTATCCTCGACCTGTACGGGCGCGCCGTCGCTGCGGGCGTCTGGCGCGATTATGCGATGGAACTGGGCCGCGAGGCCGCGGTGTTTTCCTGCTTTCGCCGCGCCACCGAAAGACCCGAATATCGCATCGAGAAGCGACCCGCGCTGCGGCGCAAGCAGGGGCAATGGGCACTGGTGGGCGAAGGCGGCGCCATATTGAAGCGCGGGCACGAATTGTCCGGCGTGCTCGCTCCGCTGGAACGCAAACTGGTCAGGGTTGTCGAATAAGCGCCTTCAGCCTAGCGTTCGGTCATCAGCTGCCAAGTTCGTGGTCGCCATGCGGCTCCAGGCTCGCCTGGTGCAACAGATGGCCCAGCCACGCGGCGATCACGCACATCGCCGCGCTCAGCAGCAGCTGATAGATCACCGCCAGCCCCGCCAGGCTGAGGCCGATGGCGATCAGAGATCCAACCACCATCGCACCTGAGTTCACGATGTTGTTTGCCGCGATCGTGCGTGCGGCCTCGCTCTTGTGCACCGTGGTGGTCAGGAACGCGTAGAGCGGCACCACGAACATGCCGCCGGCCACGGCGATACCCAGCAGCGAAAGCAACAGCGGCACGGCCATCGAATGCTGGACGAATTCGCTCACCGTGAACAGCGATCCGCCGGTATCGGGCACCCATTGGCGGCACACGAAGAAGAACGCGACCACGAACAGCCCCATGACGATGACCGACGCAGGCGAATAGCGCGCCGAAACCGTCCCCTTGAGCAGCGCGTTGATCGCGACCGAACCGATGGCCACGCCGACCGAGAACACGACCAGGAACAGGCTGGCGACTTCCTTGCTGGCGGTCAGCACGTTCTTGGCCAGCGGCGGGAACTGGATGAACAGCACCGCGCCGATCGTCCAGAAAAAGCTGATCGCGATGATCGCCAGGAACACGCGCTTGACCTTCATCGTCGACTTGATCAGCGCGATCGACGCGCGGATGAAGTTGTAGTCCAGCTTGGTTCGCTCGGTCATCGGCGGGGCAGGGGGCACCTGGCGGCCAGTGAAATAGCCGATGATCGCGGTCAGCACGACAGCAATACCGGCCACCTCGACCGGGATCCAGCCCGCCAGAATGGTCCCCAGCAGAATGGCGATATAGGTGCCCGCCTCGACCAGCCCGGTGCCGCCCAGCACCTCGTCATCGCGCAGGTGCTGCGGCAGGATGGCGTATTTGATCGGGCCGAAGAATGTCGAGTGAATGCCCATCGCAAACAGCGCCAGCATCATCAGCGGTATGGCGATGGTGTGCACCGCGGTGCCTGCCCAGGCCATGTACAGCCCGGTTCCGCCGACCAGCATGATGATGATTTCGCAGAATTTCACGATGCGGATGATCACCGCCTTGTCGCGCGTGTCCGCCAGCTGGCCTGCCAGGGCTGACAGCAGGAAGAACGGCAGAATGAACACCGCGGTCGCGATCGCGCTGAACCAGGTTTCCGCCGTCTCGTCATTGTAGACGCTGTAGACGACGAACAGCACCATGGCGTTCTTGTAGAGATTGTCGTTGAACGCGCCGAGCAACTGGGTCACGAACAGGGGAAGAAAGCGCCTCTTGTTCAAAAGCGCGCCAGCTGAAGCCATGCTGTCAGTTCCTCGGTAATGTACCTGCCGCCCCATCGCCGCCGCGCCATGTGACTGGACAGGGCGGGACGGCGCGAGAGCCGTTGCCGCCGTATCGGGTTCGAATCAGGACGGGTCAAGCCATTTCCATCTGCACAGAATGTGGCTATGAGGCGGGCAAGCCATGCTGACCGTACCCAACATCCTCACGCTTTCGCGGATCGTCACCGTGCCATTGCTGGCCGCCCTGCTGTGGTGGCCGGAATGGGCGACCGGCTATCTGCTGGGCTTTGTCGTCTATTGCCTCATGGGCATCACCGATTATTTCGACGGATATCTGGCGCGCGCGCAGGGGGCAGTGTCGAGGCTGGGCATCTTCCTCGACCCGATCGCCGACAAGATCATGGTGGCGGCGGTCATCCTTATCCTGTGTGCCAACGACAATATCGATGGTGTGCACATGATCGCCGCGCTGATCATCCTGTTGCGCGAGATCACGGTATCCGGCTTGCGCGAATTTCTCGCCGGGCTTCAGGTGTCCGTGCCGGTGTCGCAACTGGCCAAGTGGAAAACCACCTTGCAGTTGCTGGCGCTGGGCACGCTCATTTTTTCCGGTGGTTTTCCCGATCAGCCGTGGATGCACGACCTGGGCCTCGTGGCCTTGTGGAGCGCGGCCCTGCTGACCTTGGTCACCGGCTGGGACTATCTGCGGGTCGGCCTCAAGCACATGGATTGAGCGTCCACCGGCGCTCGGTGGTCTCCGTCAAGCCGCGCACTTGCCCTCGGCATGGCCGCGCCTCAGAATATCGGCGAGCATGCGGAACTCCTCGGCGCGCGGGCTGTTGCGGCGCCAGATGATGGCGATATCGCGCGAGGCGTGCTCGGCCAGCAAGGGGCGGGCGACGATCCCGGTGTTGTTGAGAATGCCGGCATCGATCGCCATCTGTGGCAGCAGCGTCAGGCCCAGCTTGTTGTCGACCATTTGCACCAATGTATGAAGCGATGTGCCGAACATCATGGCATTGGCGCGCAGTTCCGGGCGGTTGCAGGCGGCCAGCGCATGGTCCTTGAGGCAATGCCCGTCTTCCAGCAGCAGCAGCCGCGATTCGTCGATCAGCTCAGGCGCGACCTGTGCCGGCGGATCGCGCGGGTCATCCTTGGGGAAGGCAACATAAAGCGGATCGATGAACAGCAGTTCGTTTTCGACATCGCCCGCCGGGAACGGCAGCGCGAGCAGCACGCAATCGACCTGGCCATGGTGGAGCGACTCGACCGCAGCTGCGCTGACCTCCTCGCGCAGGAACAGCTTGAGATCGGGCTGCTCGCGCCGCAATCCCGGCAGCAGCCGCGGCAGCAGGAACGGCGCGATCGTCGGGATCACGCTCATCCGCAGTTCGCCCGAAAGCGGTTTGCCCGAAGACCGCACCAGGTCGGCCAGTTCTTCTGCCTCGCGCAATATGCGGTGTGCCTTGGCGACGACCTTGTTGCCCAGCGGCGTGAAGCGCACCACGCGGCGCGTCCGCTCGACCAGCACGACGCCCAGCAAGGTCTCCAGCTCGCGCAGGCCCGCTGACAGCGTCGACTGGGTCACGAAACAGGCGTCTGCCGCCTTTCCGAAGTGGCCGTGCTCTTCAAGTGCGACGAGATATTGCAGCTGCTTGAGGGTCGGCAGATAGGATGTCATGGCTGCTCCGCCAGCGCGGCGACAACCACGATGTCGGGTTCAGCTGCCAGTTCGGTGCGGGTCATCTTGATACGGCCATCGGCAATGGCAAACGCCATGCGGCCTTCAACCAGCGCCAGTGCATCGCGCCCGAACTGTTCGAAGCGCCACCCTTCCAGGATCGGCAGGCCCTTACGCACGCCGGCGGCAAGGGCCTCCAGATCATCGCTGCGCGCGAGCAGGCGCGCGGCAACATCGATCTCGCGCGAGCGGATCTTGAGCAGCAGCTTGAGCAGGTCAGCGACGAGCGCGCCTTCCTTTCCCAGTGCCGGGCCGCGCGGGCTCTTGGGCGGCATCTCACTGGCGCTGAGCGGGCGTGCAGCGATCAGCGCGTCCATCATGCGTGCGCCGATATCGTTCTCGCGCCAGGCGGCAGACAGACCGCGCACCTTGCCCAAGTCCGACTGGGTCGAGGGCGGGTGCGCCGCTATATCGGCCAGCGTCTCGTCCTTCATGATGCGGCCGCGCGGCAGGTTCTTGTCCTGCGCCTCGGTTTCGCGCCACCAGGCCAAGGCGCGCATGCGGCCCAGGATCTGGGCGCTGCGGCCCGGCGGACGGATGCGCTGCCACAAGGTATCGGGATCGGGCTTGTACTGGCGCGGATCACCGAGCTTTTCCATCTCGATGTCCAGCCATGCACCGCGGCCCGTGCGGCGCAGCTTGTCGAGCATCTTTGGGAAGATCTTGGCGAGGTGAGTCACATCGCCGATGGCATAATCGATCTGGCGCGCCTCAAGGGGCCTGCGCGACCAGTCGGTAAAGCGCGCGCCCTTGTCCACCGTCAGCCCCAGCCAGCTCTCGACCAGATTGGCATAGCCGATCTGTTCGGCCTGACCCAGCGCCATCGCAGCGACCTGCGTGTCGAACAGCGGCGAGGGGGTCTTGCCGGTGAGGTTGAAGATGATCTCGATATCCTGCGGCCCTGCATGGAAGACCTTCAGAACGTCGTGATTCTCGGTCAGCAGATCGAGCAGCGGGCCAAGGTCGATCCCGGGCGCCTTGGGATCGATGGCGGCTGCCTCTTCGAGATTGCCGATCTGCACCAGGCACAGTTCCGGCCAATAGCTGTTCTCGCGCATGAACTCCGTGTCGACCGCAACGAAGTCGGACTGGGCCAGCCGAGCACAAAGGCGCTCAAGGGAATCGGTGTCGGTGATCAACGGATGGATATGCATGGCCAACCTATACAGCGTGTGCCGAAGGTCGCAAACCATCGCGGAGCGCTACAATGAATCGGTTATGGACAAGAATAACGTCTTGGTGTCTTTGAGAATCATTATTCATCGGATTATGTAACGCACAGCTAATGCCATTGCCGGGGTCAAGCATGTGGATTTATCACGCGGTCATCGTTGTTCTGTCGTTGTGCCTTGTCGGTCAGCTTCTGACCCAGGGGGGTGATGCTTTTCTGGTTCTCGAGAATTCCCGACCCGTCGGTGGTGACCGAGAGGTGCTGACTATACTCGGGTGGGGCTTTGCAACCCGGGCGGGACGCAGTGCCTGCGTCAGCGACCCGTCGGGAAACGGGATCAACGACATGCGGTTTTCGATGAATTTCAGCCAGATCCTGCTGTCGCTCGTCACCCTGGGTTTCGTGCGACGGGTGACCATCGACTACCGCCTGTTTGCGGGCAACAGCCCTGCGGGTGACTGCTGATGCCGGCACCCTTGCGTCATGGGCCGCGCCATTGGGTCAATTATCACGGCACCGAGTCGGGCGATGTGGCCGACCTGATCGAACTGCTGAACAGCGACGCTGCCGGCGGCCGCCACGTGCTGCAAGAGGTGGCGGGCGATGTGCTGGGCCTGCTGCAGGAGGCGCGGGGGACAGGGCGCCAGGTGCGTCCTCTGGGGGCAGGCTGGTCGCCGTCGCCGATCACGCTCGCCAATGACGGCTGGCTGGTCGAAACCCGGCGGATCAACCGCTGCTTTCGCCTTGGCAGCAGCGATGTTGCACCGGGATGCGATCCTTCGCGACTGATGCTCGTGCAGGCGGGCGCAACCGTGGACGAGATCAATGACAGCGCCGAGGAAATGGGACTGAGCCTGAAGACCGGTGGCGCCAGCAACGGCCAGACCTGGGCAGGAGCCTGCGCGACCGGCACGCATGGCAGCGTGATCGCGGCTGGCGGCATCCAGGACCACATTCGCGCGCTGCAGGTGGTCACCCCGTCTGGCGTGTTCTGGGTGGAGCCGCACCAGCCGGTCATGTCGGCACAGTTTGTCGCGGCGACCGGCAGCACCATCTTTCGCGATGATGATGTGTTTGCCGCCTGCCAGGTCGCGGTGGGGGCGATGGGTTTCGTGACCGCGATGGTGATCGAATGCGTTCCCATCTACATGGTCCGCAATATCCAGAAGCGTGGGCGGATCACCCGCAGCGACATCAGCCTGCTGGCAGGTGGCGATTTTCGCGCGTTCTCTCGGGCACAGGCGTTGGATGAGGACCCGCATTTCGTGCAGGTCATCCTCAATCCGTTCGCGCCGTTCAGCAAGGATGCGCTGCTGCGCCTCCTGTACCTGCGCGACTTTGATCCGGCGATCCCGCCACCTCCGCGACCCTTGGCAGGGGCGGGCTATGACGCGCTGACGCTGATCGGCAAGGCGATGGCCGGTCTCGACATGTTTCGCGCAGACATTCTGCAACTGGCGATGCGGGCGGGCTATGCAACGCAGCGCGACATCACCGATCCCGAGGCGGTGGCCACCTGGGGCAACACCACCGAACCGCACAATCCGATCGCCGATCTGTTCAACGGTTCGGTGACCATGGCGCGCACTGATCTTGATCGCGCGTTCGAACCGCTGATCGAGGCTTTCCTGAGCGGCGGTGGCGGTACGGTGGTGACATTGCGCTTCATGAAGCGGGCGGCGGGGCTGCTGGCGCCTGCGCGCTTTGCCGAGAATGTGGTGATCGATTTTGACGGACCGCGCAGCGATGTCAGCCATCGCAGCTACCGCGCGGTCGTTGCAAGGCTTGATGCGATGGGCATCCGCTTCACCCGGCATTGGGGCAAGACCAACGATCTCGACGCCGCGCGAGTGGCCAGCGACTATGGCGACGACTACCGCCGGTTCCGGCTCGCGCAGCGGCGGTTGCTGGCCGATCCCGGCGATATCGCCGTGTTCCGCAGCGATCCATTGGTTCATCTCGGCTTGATCGATTGAGTTTCCGGAAAAGGGCAAAGACGCACAAAGCTTGACAAAAGCACGGCGGCACGGTGTTAGCCGCGCTATCGGCCAGCCATTCCGCAAAGCAGGTGTGCGGCCCCCATGTCACGATCAGGATCGACGGTTTCATGCACGCATATCGCACCCACAGTTGCACGGCGCTTCGCGCTTCCGATGTCGGCCAGCAGGTTCGCCTGTCCGGCTGGATCCACCGCAAGCGCGATCACGGCAATCTGCTGTTTATCGACCTGCGTGACCATTATGGCCTGACCCAGATCGTCACCGATTCCGACAGCCCGGCCTTTGCCGCGCTCGAACGGCTGCGCGTCGAAAGCGTCGTGACCGTTACGGGCACCGTGGTCGCGCGTTCGGCCGAGACCGTGAACGCCAACCTGCCGACGGGCGAGATCGAGGTGCGTGCCGCAGAGGTGGTGATCCAGTCGGCTGCCGACGAGCTGCCGATGCCGGTCGCCGGCGAGCAGGAATATCCCGAGGACATCCGCCTGCGCTATCGCTTCCTCGACCTGCGCCGCGAACGTCTGCACCGCAACATCATGCTGCGCTCGCAGGTGATCGCGAGCTTGCGCAAGCGGATGGTCGAGCAGGGCTTCACCGAATTCCAGACCCCGATCCTGACGGCATCATCACCCGAAGGCGCGCGCGACTATCTGGTCCCCAGCCGCGTGCATCCCGGCAAATTCTATGCGCTGCCGCAGGCGCCTCAGATGTTCAAGCAGCTGCTGATGGTGGCAGGTTTCGACCGCTATTTCCAGATCGCGCCGTGCTTCCGCGACGAAGACGCTCGCGCTGACCGCAGCCCGGGCGAATTCTACCAGCTCGACCTCGAGATGAGCTTCGTGACCCAGGACGATGTGTTCGCCGCGCTCGAGCCGGTGCTCGGCGGCGTGTTCAAGGAGTTCGCCAATGGCAAGGCAGTGACCGAAGGCGCGTTCCCGCGCATTCCCTATCGCGAATCCATGCTGAAATACGGTTCGGACAAGCCCGATCTGCGCAACCCGCTGGTGATCAGCGATGTGACCGGTCACTTCGTGGGATCGGGCTTTGGTCTGTTCGACAAGATCGTCGGTACAGGCGGCAAGGTCCGCGCGATCCCGGCACCGGGGGCAGGCGCGATGAGCCGCAAGTTCTTCGACGACATGAACGACTGGGCGCGGGGCGAAGGCCATGCGGGGCTGGGCTATATCAACATCAAGGATGGCGTTCCCGGCGGCCCCATCGCCAAGAACCATGGCGAGGAAGGCACCGCCAAGCTGATCGCAGAGCTCGGGCTTGGCCCCAATGACGGCGTGTTCTTTGCTGCGGGCAAGGAGCTTCAGGCAGCCAAGCTGGCAGGCGCAGCGCGCACCCGGGTGGGCGAGCAGCTGAACCTGATCGAACAGGGCGTGTTCAAGTTCTGCTGGATCGTCGATTTCCCGATGTTCGAATATGACGAAGACGCCAAGAAGGTCGATTTCAGCCACAATCCGTTCTCGATGCCGCAGGGCGAAATGGAAGCGCTGGAGACGATGGATCCGCTCGACATTCTCGCTTGGCAGTATGACATCGTCTGCAATGGCGTCGAGCTGTCCTCGGGCGCGATCCGGAACCACCGTCCGGACATCATGTACAAGGCGTTCGAGATCGCAGGCTATACAGCCGAGGATGTCGAGAAGAACTTCTCGGGCATGCTCAACGCGTTCAAGTTCGGCGCACCGCCGCATGGTGGTTCGGCGCCGGGTGTCGATCGCATGGTGATGCTGCTGGCCGATGAGCCCAACATCCGCGAGGTCGTTCTGTTCCCGATGAACCAGAAGGCCGAAGACCTGATGATGGGCGCACCGTCGCCGGTGAACCTCAAGCAGCTGCGCGAGTTGAACATCCGCGTCGTCGAGCAGCAAAAGGGCTGATCGCGAGCGGGCTCTTGGCCATACTGTGAAACTGTGGTACTGCGTTGGTCATGAAAAACGTGACCATCGCTCTGGATGACGAGACCCATCGGTTGGCACGAATCCGCGCCGCCGAGCTGGGCACCTCGCTGTCAGCCATGGTCAAGGCGTATCTGCAGGGCATCGCTGCTGGCGATGGCGCAGTACGTGCGCTCGGTGCAGGGGTGCGTGACATGCAGATGCCGTTTCAGTCTGAGCCAGCGCCAGCGTTCGTCCCGCTGAAAAAGCCTCGGCAGCCCGGCGCGCTGCGGGGGCAGATCCACATGGCGGATGACTTTGATGAATGGCCTCAAGATATTCTGGCGAGCTTCGAAGCCTGGGAGTATGTTGCTGAGAGTCCAAAGTCCTGACGGTCTCTCGGTGTGAAGTTGCTGCTGGATACCCATGTCCTGCTTTGGTGGCTGGATGATGACCCGCGTCTGTCTCGCAAGACGCGGGCATTGATCGCGGCGGCTGGAAACGAAGCGCTGGTGAGTCAGGTGTCGCTGTGGGAAACCGCGATCAAGCAGCGCATCGGCAAACTTCACATTGGCCCCGCTGATATCTTGCCGCGCCTGCCTGAATTTGGCTTTGAACTGCTCGATCTTGCCAATTCACATCTGCTGGCGCTGAGCCACCTGCCACATCATCACGGTGATCCGTTCGATCACCTGTTGCTGGCACAGGCATATGTCGAGAAAGCATGCCTGATCAGCTCGGATAAAGTCCTGCAGCAATATGGGGTGCCTTGCATCCCCGCCTGACCCGCACCCCGACAGTGACGCCGGACACAGCATTGCCGCATGACTCGGGCAAGTATTGTGTTACATTTCAACGGATTCGTGCGGGCGAGCTCGCGTTGGCACTCTGGGGCGGTCGGCATGACGGGAATTTTCGATTTCATCGCGCATCGTGGGCGACTTGCACGCCTGGTGTCCGGGGTGGTGCTGTCTGTAAGCGCCATGCCGGCGAATGCAGAGACCCTGACGGTCGAAGGCCTGTATCCGGCGCGCCACCGCGAAGCGGCGCAGGTCGGATCGGTGGTCGTCGAACGGTTCGGCGGGCGCGATGGCCGTGAACTGTCCTTTGCGCTGGAAGGCGCGCTGGCGCAGATCGCGGTGCTGGGCCAGCCCTATTTCCGCGTCGTCGCCGAGCGGTCTACCGCACCTGCCGATGCGGTCCTGTCAGGCATCGCTAACGCGCAGGTGCAGAACCAGCCGGTCGAGGAAAACCGCAAGGAATGCGTCGAGCGCGACGGTAACGGCAAGTGCCTGCGCGAGCAGGATGTCAAGATCCGCTGCCAGCGCCGCGTCGTCTCGATCAACCCGTCGTTGCGGATGGCGCGGATCGATGATGGCGGGATCGTCTACCAGCGCCAGCTGTTCCAGAGCGACCAGGTGGTGATCTGCCCCGACAGAGAGGCCAATCGCAGTGTGCCCGATACCATATCGATGCTGATCGAGAGGATTGCCGACGAAGTGCGCAGCGATATCGCGCCGGTCTACCGGGCGGAGGGTATCCGGGTGCTGGAGGTCCGCAAGGGGCTGGACAAGGGCCAGTCCGACCGGTTCCGCGACGCCCTCAAGGCGACGGCGCGCGACCCGCGCGGCGCGTGCGAGATCTGGCAGGCTCTCGATGGCGAGGTGCCGGGGCAGAGCTCGGTTGTCTTCAACCTCGCGCTGTGCGCAGAGCAGCGTGGCCTGCTTGATGATGCGCTGGTCCGCTATCGCCAGGCGCAGACGTTGCTGCCGCGCGAACGGGCGATCAATGCAGCATTCGACCGGATTGCTGCGCGCCGGATAGCAGAAGCCGATTATGCAGAGCGCGAAGCGCGACTGGGGGGAGAGGGATCATGAGCATCAAGCTGGATCATTATGAAAAGGGTGCCGGTTTCGACGGCGATTACGACGCGGCGCTCAAGGCGCTGCAGGAGAGGCTGTCGCACGCGCATGCCCGGCATATCGTTCACGGCAAGCGCGCGATCATCGTCATGGAAGGCTGGGATGCCGCGGGCAAGGGCGGGATCATCAAGCGGATGACGTCCGAATGGGATCCGCGCTATTTCCAAGTGTATCCGATCAGTGCTCCGACGGCGATGGAAAAGGACCGGCATTTCCTCTGGCGCTTCTGGCAGAAGCTGCCGGGCAGCCGCGAAATCGCTGTCCTGGACCGATCATGGTACGGCCGTGTTCTGGTCGAAAGGGTCGAGGGCTTGTGCACAGAGCGCGACTGGAAGCGCGGCTATGACGAGATCAACGAGTTCGAGGCGCAGCAGGCCGATGGCGGAACCGCGGTCATCAAGGTTTTCCTCCATGTCACCCAGGCGACACAGGACAAGCGGCTCGCCGACCGGCTGTCGGTCCCGGAAAAGCGCTGGAAAGTGACCGAGGAGGATTTCCGCAATCGGGCAAAACGCAGCGCCTATCTGGAGGCGATGCACGACATGTTCCGCCAGACCGATACCCGCTGGGCGCCCTGGGCGGTGTTTGACGGCAACAACAAGAAGGCAGCGCGGATTGCGGTGCTGACCCATATCACTGAAAAACTCGAGGCCAGCGTGCCAAAGTCGCTGCCGGAGGCGAGCCCGCTGCTGGTCGCGATGGCAAAAGAGGCTTTCGGTTACAAGGGCTAGCGTACCCCTGCTGCGCTGCCAGATCGACGGCGATGCAGAATTGAAGGGTCAGAACAGTTCGCCCTGGCACCCATCGGCAGGCGGACGGAACCGGCTGATATCGAGCGTCCATTTGTGCTGGTTCAGGCCTGCGCGTTTCACCGCGAGCCGAAACCGCGTGCGGATCAACTCCGCCCAGGGGCCTTGCCCGCGCATCCTTGACCCGAAATCGGGATCATTGTCGCGTCCTCCGCGCATGTCCTGGATGATGGCCATGACCTTGGCGGCGCGATCGGGATAATGCGCGTCGAGCCAGGCACGGAACAGCGGCGCGACCTCGTGCGGCAGGCGGACCGGGATGTACGAGGCGGAGAGGGCACCTGCCTGCGCGCCTGCGGCGACCAGCGCCTCGATCTCGTGATCGGTAACTGCGGGGATCACCGGCGAGACGTTGATGTGCACGGGCACCCCTGCATCCGCCAGCGTCTTGATCGCGGCCAGCCTCTTGCGCGGTGCCGCGGCGCGCGGCTCCAGGGTCCGGGCGGTCGCGCCGTCGAGTGTCGTCACGGACAGCGCGATCGCAACAAGGTCCAGCCTTGCCATCCGCACCAGCACATCGAGATCGGTGAGCACCTTGTCCGACTTTGTCGTGATCGACACCGGATTGCGCGCTTCCAGACACACCTCCAGGATCGACCGGGTGATGCGATGCTCGGCCTCGATCGGTTGATAGGGGTCGGTATTGGTGCCCAGCGCGATGACCTTGGGAACATATCCAGTCTTGCGCAGGGTTGCGCGCAACAGCTTGGCCGCATCGGGCTTGGCGAACAGGCGGCTTTCAAAATCGAGCCCCGGTGACAGGTCCAGCCACGCATGGGTGGGCCGTGCATAGCAATAGATGCAGCCGTGCTCGCAGCCGCGATAGGCGTTGATCGACTGGTCGAACGGCAGGTCGGGCGAGCTATTGCGCGAAATGATCGAGCGTGGATGTTCGAGTGTCACTGTCGTCCGCAGCGGTGGGATGCCATCATCGACGACCGCCAGCGCATCGAGCCAGTCGCCGTCTACCTCGCGTTGAGGCAGGTTGAACCGCGTCGATCCGGCATTGACGGGCGCGCCACGACCTTTGGGGGCAGGAGGAACGGGCATGACCGGGCCATGGAACAAAGTGTGAACTTTTGCAACCCGCCTTCGACTGGTCTCACTTCGCAGGGGCGAACGGGGCGTGCACCTTGCTATGGGCCTGCCCAGATGCTCTGGAGAAGGGATGCTGTCCATTCCCCTTCCTGTTGCCATGCTGGTCATCGGCACGCTGCTGCTGACCACGGTGGTTGCAGGCACCTTGTCCAGCAGGTTCGGCTTGCCTGCCTTGATCGGATTTCTGGGGCTCGGCATGCTGGCCGGTATCGATGGTCCGGGCCGGATTTCGTTTGACGACTATGAGCTGACGCAAGGCGTGGGCGTGGCCTGTCTGATCTTCATCCTGTTTTCCGGCGGGATGGATACGAGCTGGCAGGCGGTACGGAAAATGGTCCGGCCTGCCCTGGTGCTGGCCACATTCGGGGTGCTGATCAGTGCCGCGATCACCGGCTTTGCGGCGGTCATGCTGCTCGATTTCAGTTGGTTCCAAGGCTTCCTGCTGGGGTCGGTGGTGGCGTCGACCGATGCGGCGGCGGTGTTCGCAATCCTCCGCTCTACCGGACTGGACCTGGGCAGCGATGTGCCCGCGTTGATCGAACTCGAATCGGGAACCAACGATCCGATGGCGATCTTCATGGTCGGTGCAGCCTTGCTGTTCATCGCGCAACCCGGCGCCTCTCCGCTTGGGCTGTTGCCCAATTTCGGGGGCCAGATGGCATTGGGGGTCGGTATCGGGCTGGCGCTGGGGTGGCTGCTGCCCGAGCTGTTGAAGCGGCGCTCCTACCGCGCCAGCGGGCTGGCGTTCGTCGTTTCGATTGCCGCCGCTCTGATCGCCTACGGCCTGGCCGAAGTGATCGGCGGCAACGGCTTTCTGGCGGCCTATGTTGCAGGGCTGGTCGCGGGCAATCGCAGCTATGACGCGCGGCAGATCATATCGACCTTTCAGGACGGGCTGGCCTGGCTGGGGCAGGTCGTGATGTTCCTGACCTTGGGGCTGCTGGTAGCGCCCAGCAATCTGGTGGACGTAATCGTTCCGGGGCTTGGCATCACCTTCGTGCTGATGCTGGTCGCGCGCCCGGTCAGCGTGTTCATCTGCCTCGCCCCGTTCCGTTCGCTCGACTGGCGGGCCAAGCTGTTCGTATCCTGGGCGGGGCTTCGCGGCGCGGTGCCGATCGTGCTCGCGACGTTTCCGATGGTCGCAGGCGTTCCCGGCGCCTTCACGATCTTCAACATCGTGTTCTTTGTCGTCCTGCTGTCCAGCGTGATCCAGGGGCCAAGCATAAAATATGTCGCAAGGCGCCTGGGCATCGGTGCAGTCCCTGACAAGCCATCCGCCACCAGCGTCGATCAGGGCTGAATACCCGAAACGATAACGCTCAGGTTTCTCGCAGCCTTGGCATCAGTTCGATGAAATTGCAGGGACGGTTGCGGCTGTCGAGCTGCTCATTGAGAATACCGTTCCAGCCATCCTTGACCGCGCCGTTCGATCCGGGCAGCGCGAAGAGATAGGTGCCGCGTGAAAGCACCGCGCAGGCGCGCGATTGCACCGTGCTGGTGCCGATCGTCTGATAGCTCAGCCAGCGGAACAGCTCGCCGAACCCCGGAATGTCCTTTTCCTTCACCCGGTCGAGCGCCTCGGGGGTAATGTCGCGCCCGGTGAGGCCGGTGCCGCCGGTAGAGATGATCGCGTCGATCTCCGGATCATCGATCCAGTTGTTCAGCCTCATCACTAGCCGATCGACATCATCGCGCTCGATCGCACGCGTGATCAGCCGGTGGCCTTTGCCGGTGATCAGCCCCGCCAGGATGTCCCCCGAGGTGTCATCGGCGGCGGTGCGCGTGTCCGATATGGTCAGCAGCGCGATGTTGATGGGCTTGAAGGCCCGGGATTCATCGATCGCCATCGCTCAGTTGTTCTGCACGGTGCCAAGCCGCACCAGCTCGATGCCGCCGGCATGCGGAAAGCGCGGCCACATGCCCTGGGCCAGTCCGGTTGCGCTCTTCGATGCGACGCCTGCCTGCTTTTCGTACATCCAGTAATTGCGAAGGATGATGCCGACATAGGCGCGGGTTTCCCAATAGGGGATCGATTCGATGAACAGCAATGGGTCGCCATTGTCGCGGATCTTGTCGTTCCAGCGGCTCACCGGCAGCGGGCCTGCGTTATAGGCGGCGATGATCTTGGGCAGCAGCCCTTGCGTCTCGGGCCGCGTGTTCAGGAATTCGAGATAGCGCTGACCATATTCAAGATTGATCGTCGGCTGGTACAGATCGCCGGCATCCAGCGACTGGCCACGTGCGCGCGCCATGTCCTGTGCGGTGCCGGGGCGGACCTGCATCAGTCCGCGCGCGTCGGCGGGGCTGCGCGCATCGCTGCGGAAATTCGATTCCTGCAAGGTGTGCGCATAGACCAGCGCCGGATCGACCCTCCAGCCTTCCGCTGGGACCCAGCGCGGCGAGGGGAAGCGGGCGAAGCTGTCGGGGCGGCTGCCCTGCGGTCCGTTATGCGCCAGCCACATCTGCGTCTGCGGCATCGAAAGATCGCGCGCCAGCCGCAGCAGCGCATCATGCGACTGGTCCCCGGCGATCTGCGCTTCGTGGCGCAACACCTGGTCGGCCAGCGATGATTCGCCGATCTGCCCCAAGGCGATGGCGCGGCGGACGTTGGCTCGGTCCTTCAGCTGCTTCCAGTCGATATCGCTGAAATCGGCTGCGCGGGTGGCCGTATTGGCGAGACCGAGCTGTTCAGCGGCCAGCACGCCATAGAGCGTTTCGCCATATTGGCTGGCAGCGCGCAGATTGGCCTGGACCAGATCGGGGCGGCGGCAGCGAGTGGCTGCGCGAGAGGCCCAGTAATAGCCCGCCGCGCGCTGTTCCTCGTTCCAGGCATTGGCGGCTGCGCCTTCAAAGCCCTGCAAGGCTGCGGCGCAATCGCCCAGCCGCCATGCAGCCAGGCCAGCAGTCCAGTGCGCTTCGCCCAGCCACTCGCCAGAGCCCAGGGTCGCGGCCCGCGCCATCTGCAGCGCCTCGGTATCGCGGTTTTCGAGATAATAGGACCAGGCCACGCGCTGCTGCAGCTCGGCGCGGGCATAAGGGCTGAGCAGATCAACCTGTTCGGCCAGTGCTGCGGCGGCCCCTGCCGGATCATCGGCAACGATCCGCTCCTGGATCTGCGCTGCGAGCGACGGCGGGATGGTGCCATCGGCGACGCTGCGCGGCTTGCCCCGGCGTGTCACTCCGGCAAAACTCGCCATCCGCACCGTCTGCGGCCGATCGGGCAGGATCGTTGCGCCGCGCTTGGTGGCGAGCGTGGCAAGGCGTTCGGCGTGCGGAAGCTCCGGGGCGGCATTCAGCAGGCTGAGCAAGGGCCCCATCTCGACGCGCGGCGAATTGGCGGCAAGGAACAGCTCGGCGCGGGCGATGTCGTGCAGCAGGCCCTTTTCGCGGCTGTCGAGCAGTTCGCTCGCCTTGGCCCAGCTCTGGCTGCGGATCGCGGTGAACACATCGGTGTAATACTGCCGCTCGGCCGATGATAGCTGCTCAGGCACCTGTGTCTTGGCGATGCGGGTCGAGAAATAGCTGTACGAAGACGTCTCGGCCTGAACCGGCTGGGAAGCAAGCAGGGCCGCGCCACCGGCGATGATCAGCGCTTTTTTCAGCAAGGTATCACTCCACGAGCAGCAGCTGCCAGTTCTGCCACGCCATCGCTTTTTCCTGCGCGATGCGATGAAGCATCAGGCTGAACTTGCGCGTGACGACGGTTTTGACAGTTCGGTCACCATGGTTAAGAAAATGTAAAGCGGGTGGGTTTTGCGATGGATCGTGGCCTAGCAGCGTTCTGGCGGTGTCTTCGCCGGCAACCACCAGCATCTGCGGCCCGACCAGAGCGATGTGGTGAAGGGCAATGCGCTTCCAGGCAGCCATATGCGGTGCAGCAGCCTGCGCATCGAGCACCACGCGCGGGAAATAGGATGCGCGATAGATGTCATCGCCCGAAAAACCGCAGGCGCGGGCGATATTGTCGAGCAGAACGCCCGATCGGCCGCTGAGCACTGTATCGCCGTCGTCACGCAGCGGGCTGTCGGCAAGGACCATGACCCTGGCCCCGGCAACTCCCTGTGGCGCTACATGCCGCCCATCACCGCCATCCGGGCCGAGCGCACCTGCGGCCCAAGCTGTTTGAAATACCGCAAGATCATTTGGCAGCGCAATATCGGCGCGTGGCGCAGCGGGTGCGGGGGGCTGCGCTGGCACAGGTCGCGCGGCAGGCAGGCTGTCGGGAGCGCGGGCGATCGGGCGTGTGGCGGCGGGCATCGGATCTTCGGCGAGCCAGTCGTTCACCGCGTCCGCGTAATCCCATTCGACCCCGGCCAGCTGCCACCAGTCGACCAGGCTTTGTGCCTCACGCAGGGGATCGGAAGTTTGGCTTAGCACGTTGATACCCCAAAGCGGGTTGACTTGGGCGCTGCGGCGCTATTGGAGTGAACGGGAAGGTCCATGCAACACGCCTTATGGCACAGGGCCGGTCCTGAGCAACGGGGAACAGATGATGAGTGAACGCGAATCCATGCCATTTGACGTCGTGATTGTCGGCGCGGGCCCTGCCGGGCTTGCTGCGGCGATCCGGCTCAAACAGCTGGCTGCGGAAAACAGCGCTGACATCGAAGTCTGCGTGATCGAAAAAGGGTCTGAGGTTGGCGCGCACATTCTGTCCGGCGCGGTCTTCGATCCGCGCGCAATGGATGAGTTGCTGCCCGACTGGCGTGAGCAGGGCTGCCCGATGGCGGAAACTCCGGTGACCGAAAACCACCACTGGGTGCTGAGCAAATCGGCGAAGTACGCGATCCCGCACATCACGACGCCGTCGTTCATGCACAACAAGGGCACGTATACCGGCAGCTTGGGCAACCTGTGCCGCTGGCTGGCGGAGAAGGCAGAGGAGCTCGAAGTCCAGATTTTCCCGGGCTTTGCCGCCGCCGAAATCCTCTACAACGAGGATGGATCGGTGAAGGGCGTCGCCACCGGTGACATGGGCATCGGCAAGGACGGCGAGCACAAGGCCGATTATACGCCCGGGCTGGAACTGCATGCGCGCTACACCTTCTTTGCCGAAGGCGCGCGCGGCCATCTGACCAAGATCCTCAAGCGCGAATTTGACCTCGAAGCCAATTGCGAGCCGCAGGTCTATGGCATCGGCCTCAAGGAACTGTGGGACATCGACCCCAAGAAGCACGCGCCGGGCCGCGTCATCCACACCCAGGGCTGGCCGCTCGATGACTCCTGGGGCGGCGGTTTCCTCTATCATCAGGCCAATGGCCAGGTCGCCCTCGGCTTTGTGGTCGCTCTGTCCTACCAGAACCCGCATCTCTCGCCGTTCCAGGAATTCCAGCGCTGGAAGACGCATCCCGAAATCCGCAAGATCCTCGAAGGCGGCAAGCGCGTTTCGTACGGCGCGCGCGCGATCAACGAGGGCGGCTGGCAGTCGGTGCCCAAGCTGGCGTTCCCCGGCGGTGCGCTGATCGGGTGCAGCGCGGGCTTCGTCAACGTTCCGCGCATCAAGGGCAGCCACACCGCGATGAAGTCGGGCATGCTCGCAGCTGAAGCCGCGTTTCGCGCCATCCAGGCAGACCGCACGTCTGACGAGCTGTCGGATTATCAGGAAAACCTTAACGCCAGCTGGATCGCGACCGAGCTCAAGACCGTGCAGAACGCCGAACCCTGCGTCGACAAGTTCGGCGGCACGATGGGCACGGTTCTGGCCGGGATCGACATGTGGATGCGCCATCTGGGCATCGGCCTGCCGATCAGCATGAAGCACGATGCCGATTACAAGCACATGGGCCGCGCGGACCTGTACCAGCCGATCGACTATCCCAAGCCCGACGGTGTCATCACCTTCGACCGCCTCTCTTCGGTGTTCCTCTCGAACACCAATCACGAAGAGGACCAGCCGGTGCATCTGCAGTTGAAGGATCCCGCACTGCCGGTAGCCTACAACCTGCCGCTGTATGACGAGCCGGCGCAGCGTTACTGCCCGGCGGGCGTGTACGAGATCGTCGGCCAGGAAGAGGGCAACCCGCGCTTCCAGATCAATGCGCAGAACTGCGTCCACTGCAAGACTTGCGACATCAAGGAAATGAGCCAGAACATCAACTGGGTGGTGCCCGAGGGCGGCGGCGGCCCGAACTATCCGAACATGTAAGGGGTCCAAACCCTCTCCCGAGCGGAGAGGGGTTTTTTCGCGGGAACCCCGACTGGTGCTGACCGAAACCGCTTATGCCAAGGTCAACCTCGCGCTGCATGTCCGGCGGCGGCGCGAGGATGGCTATCACGATCTGGAAAGCCTGTTTGTCTTCGTCGAGGGCGGGGACGAATTGCGTGCCGAACCCCGCGAAGATGGGGAACTGCGGCTGAGGATTGATGGGCCCTTTGCAGATGGACTGGATAGCGGACCTGACAATCTGGTCATCCGCGCCGCCAAAGCCCTCCAACTTTCCGTTTGTCCCGAGCAAATTCCGGGCACCTTTTCGCAACCGTTGCACATGCATCCCTCGACTTCGGGCGGGAGTGCGCAGAGGTTCGGGGCGAGCCTCCACCTGACCAAGAATCTTCCTGTCGCCTCTGGCATCGGCGGCGGGTCTGCCGATGCGGCAGCGGCCTTGCGGCTGCTCAACCTGCTCTGGGATTGCGGGCTGGCTGATCGGCAACTGTGCGCCATCGCCGAGACCCTGGGATCCGACATCCCTGCCTGCGTCATCAGCGAGACTTTGCGGGTTGAAGGGCGTGGCGAGGCGCTTGCACCGCTCGATCTGCCTGGCCTCGCGGGTATGTCGATCCTGCTGGTCAACCCTGGTATTCCGCTCGGCACGGCGCCGGTGTTCAAGGGCTGGGACCAGATTGATCGTGGCGCGCTCGACAGTTCCAGCGTTGATGCGATCATCCGCAACGGTCGCAACGATCTCGAGCCGCCCGCGCGCGTGCTGGTGCCGGAGATCGTCGCCGTACTCGATGCCCTGTCTGCCCAGCCCGGCGTCAAGCTTGCCAGAATGTCCGGCAGCGGCGCGACCTGCTTTGCGCTGTTTGCCACGCCGAACGAGGCAGAAGCGGCGCGCGAGGCTTTGGCCATTGCGCAACCCGGCTGGTGGCTCATGTCAGGATCGGTGCGATGAAGGCATTTCAACCCTATGAAATCATTACGCCGCGTCTAGGTGCGTCGGGACAGAACATCCTGATCATCGCCGATCACGCCAGCAATCACGTGCCCGCAGGCATCGATCTGGGCGTAGATGACGACGTGATGGGCCAGCACGTGGCGATAGATATCGGGGTGGCCAGCGTATCGCGTTGGCTGTGCGAAACACTCGGCTGCGGCGCCGTGCTAGCGACGGTGTCGCGGTTGGTCATCGATTTCAACCGCGAGGAGGATGCGCCGGGACTGATACCGGCGACTAGCGACGGAATTGCCATCCCGGGCAATGCCCATGCCGATGTCGAGGCACGCCTTGCAGCCTTCCATCGACCCTATCATGACGCTGTCGATCGCAGCCTGCGTGCGTTGGAACACCCCTTCATCCTTTCGCTGCACAGCTTCACGCCTTCGCTGGCGTCGCAGCCGGACAAGCAGCGCCCCTGGGATATCGGCATTCTCTACAACCGCGATGATCGCGCCGCCCGGATCGCCATTCCAATGCTGCAACAGGCGGGTTTGCATGTTGGCGATCAGCTTCCCTATTCGGGCACGCTGCTGAATGCGACGATGAACCGCCATGCCGAAGCGCCCGGGCGGCCGTATCTGGGGGTCGAGATGCGGCAGGATCGGGTCGCCGACGAGGCCGGCGCTGCTCGAATGGCGGCTATACTTGCGCCGGTGGTGCTCGCCTGTAGCAATAGCCTTGCGTAAACGGCTGGTTTTTGGAAAGAGCGCGGCCAGAGAAAGGCCTCATCATGACACATTCGTTCGACAAGTCGAAACTGCCCAGCCGCCACGTTTCGGTTGGACCCGAGCGCGCGCCGCATCGCAGCTATTATTATGCGATGGGCCTGACCGAGGAAGAGATTGCGCGGCCATTCGTGGGCATCGCGAGCGCCGGCAATGACAGCGCTCCGTGCAACACGACGCTCAACGCCCAAGCGGATGTCTGCCGCGACGGCGTGAACAAGGCGGGCGGGATGCCGCGCCGGTTCAACACCATCACCGTGACCGATGGCATCGCGATGGGGCACCAGGGCATGAAGAGCTCGCTGGTGAGCCGTGAGGTGATTGCCGATTCGATCGAGCTGTCGATGCGCGGGCACTGCTATGACGCGCTGGTCGGTTTTGCTGGATGCGACAAGTCGCTGCCGGGCATGATGATGGCGATGCTGCGGCTGAACGTGCCGTCGATCTTCGTCTATGGCGGGTCGATCCTGCCGGGCCATTATGATGGCCGCGACGTGACGGTGAAGGACGTGTTCGAGGCAGTCGGCAAGCATGCCGCGGGCAACTGCCCCCTCAAGGATCTGATCGCGCTGGAAAAGGTCGCATGCCCGGGGCATGGCGCGTGTGGAGGCCAGTATACCGCCAACACCATGGCCTGTGTCGGCGAGGCTATCGGGCTTTCGCTGCCCAACAGCAACATGATGCCCGCGCCCTATGAAAGCCGCGCCGATATCGCGATCGCCGCCGGCGAGCAGGTGATGGAGCTGCTGGCGCGCAACCTGAGGCCGCGTGACATCTGTACCCGTGAAGCCTTTGAAAATGCTGCGCGCGTTGTCGCCGCAACGGGTGGTTCGACCAACGCCGGTCTGCATCTTCCTGCGATGGCGAGCGAAGCCGGCATCGAGTTTGATCTGTTCGACGTCGCCGAGATCTTCAAGACGACGCCCTATATCGCCGATCTTCAGCCCGGCGGCCGCTATGTCGCCAAGGACATGTACGATGCCGGCGGTGTCTACATGCTGATGAAGACGCTGCTCGAGAACGATCTGCTCAACGGCGATTGCATGACGGTCACTGGCAGGACGCTGGGCGAGAATATCGCCGAGGTCACCTGGAACCCCGACCAGAAGGTCATCTATGACGTCAAGACGCCGCTCAGCCCGACGGGCGGTGTCGTCGGCCTCAAGGGTTCGCTCGCCCCCGACGGCGCGATCGTCAAGGTGGCCGGGATGGACCGGTTGCAATTCACTGGTCCTGCTCAGGTGTTCGATTGCGAGGAAGAGTGCTTTGCCGCTGTCGAAGCTCGGCAGATCCGCGAAGGTTCGGTCATCGTCATCCGCTACGAGGGCCCCAAGGGCGGGCCCGGCATGCGCGAGATGCTGTCGACCACCGCGGCGCTGTACGGCCAGGGCATGGGCGAGAGCGTTGCCCTGATCACCGATGGTCGCTTCTCGGGTGCAACGCGTGGCTTCTGCATTGGCCATGTCGGTCCTGAAGCCGCCGATTGCGGCCCGATCGCGCTGATCGAGAATGGTGACGTCATCGCGATCGACGCGGAAAAGGGCACGATCGACCTTCTGGTGGATGACGCCGTGCTTGCCGAGCGCCGCAAGGCCTGGCAGCCGCGCACCAACGACTATCAGTCGGGGGCGCTGTGGCGCTATGCGCAAAACGTCGGCCCCGCCAGCAAGGGCGCGTTGACCCATCCTGGCGCGCAGGCGGAAAAGCATGTCTATGCGGACATTTGATCGGCAGGTCCTGGCTGTGAGCATCTTGCTGGCGCTTGCCGGGTGCTCGGGGCAGAATGCCTCCGGTGATGGTGAAGACATGGCTGGCGGCGACGACCCGCGCGTGTCGTGCGCGCTGGCGGGTGAGGCCGAGTTTACCGAGCAGTGCGATGTCGAGCGGGTTCAGAATGGCGACCGGCGCGAACTGGTGATGCGCCACCCCGATGGCGGGTTCCGCCGGTTCGAGATCGTGACCGACGGGCGCGGGCTGGTGGCTGCAGATGGCTCGGAAGAGGCCGTGGTGACACCCTTGGCGGATGGCCGCATCCAGCTTTCCGTGGGCCCCGATCGCTATCGCATTCCTGCCACGATCAAGCCTGGCGCGGGCGGTGGATAAATCGGCATCCGCCGTGTTGACGGTCGCTCAGATGGTGGCGGCCGAACAGGCGGTGTTCGCCAGTGGTATCTCCGTCGATGCGCTGATGCTTCGAGCCGGTCAGGGGGCTGGCGACCTGATCTGGCGCATCGGCGGGCTGACGCCCACGTTGATCCTGTGCGGACCTGGCAATAACGGCGGCGATGGTTATGTTATCGCCGAATATTTGCGTTTGAAAGGCGTGCCGGTTTGCGTGGCCGCGCTCGCCGAGCCGCGCACTGATGCTGCCCGCAATGCCCGAGCGCATTATGGCGGCGAGGTCATCACGCTGGCCGATGCCAAACCGCACTCCCAGCTGGTCGACTGCCTGTTTGGCAGCGGCCTGACGCGTCCGTTGGACGCTGATCTTTGGGCCCGGTTTTCCGCTTTGGTCAGCGCGGCGCAGCGCAGCTTTGCCGTCGATCTGCCCAGCGGCGCCGATGCCGACCGCGCCATATGGCTCAACGCACCCTTGCGCTTCGACCATGTGCTGGCGCTGGGCGCCTGGAAATACGCCCATATGCTCGAGCCCGTCGCCCGTGATTTCGGCTCATTGAGCCTGATCGAGATAGGTGTGGATCCGCACGGCCAGGTTGTAGCCAGGCTCCAGAAGCCGTTGATATCGCCGCCCGATGCAACATCGCATAAATACAGGCGCGGGCTGGTCGCGGTGCTGGCTGGCGCAATGCCGGGCGCAGCGCACCTGGCCGCCCGCGCAGCGCAGGCTAGCGGTGCGGGCTATGTCAAGCTGATCGGAGCGGGCGAGGCGCCTGCCAGCCTGCCGGCAGACCTGGTCTGGGAACGCGCCGACGATGCTGCGGCTGTCGCCGGGCGTATTGCGGACGAACGGATCGGTTCGGTGCTCATTGGCCCGGGGCTGGGACGAACGCCCGCTGCTGCCGCTCTCCTGGCTGCAGCCCTGGCGTCACGCCACCCGCTGGTGATCGATGCCGATGCGCTGCATCTGTTGAAGGCTCAGCAGAGTGCCTTGGCTAGGCGCGCCGCCCCGGTGCTGCTGACGCCACACCACGGTGAGGCCATGGTGCTCGCAGACGGTATCGCTGGATGGGCCGAAGGCGGCAATAAGGTGGAGCAGGCCCAAAGGCTCGCCGCCGCTTGGGGCGCGCATATCGTCTACAAGGGCGCGGATAGCGTCATCGCGGCGCCTGATGGCCAGGCGGTGATCGCCGATCGTCGGTGTTCGTGGCTGTCGGTAGCCGGGACGGGTGACGTACTGGCAGGCTGTATCGCCGCGCGGCTGGCAAACCACGGCAGGCCTTTCGCTGCGCTGTGTGAGGCCGTATGGCTGCACGACCGCGCGGCACGGATCGCCGGTCCCGCCTTTTCCGCACTGGAGCTGGCAGGGAAACTGCCCGAGGCGCTGGAGGCGTGTCTTGCCTGATGAAATACCTGTCGTGACGGACGACATCGTCGTGCGGATTGCCGCGCGCGGTGATGGCGTCACTGGCTCTGGCCGCCATGTCGCCGGGGCTGCCCCCGGAGATTCGATTGCGCCCGATGGCAGCATCATGCCCGGGCCGCATCACGCCACGCCCCCCTGTCCGCATTTTGGCAGCTGTGGCGGATGCAGCCTTCAGCATCTCGGTGATGCAGCTTTGGCCGATTTTGTACGCGACCGCGTCACGGGTCCGCTTGCGGCCAAGGGCATTGCCGCGCGTGAAGTGCGCCCGGTGCACCTCTCGCCACCCCGCAGCCGCAGGCGGGCATCGCTGCGCTTTGTCCGCAAGGGCGGGCATGTGACATTGGGCTTTGCCGGACAGGGCAGCCACGATCTGGTCGATGTCCGCGCCTGCGAGATCGTGACGCCAAGACTGCATGACGTCATGATGGCGGTGCGGATATTGATCGGAAAGTGGCCGGAATCCAAGGTTTCAGGGCAGGTCGAGCTGGCCGAGATCGACCAGGGCGTCGATGTGCTGATCAGCGGTCTGGCGCCGGCCACACTGGCCCAGCACGAAATGCTCGCGGAGTTCGCCAAGGCGCAGGCGCTCGCCAGGCTCTCGATCGACCAGGGTCTTGGGCCCGAAACGCAATATGAGCCGGTGCCCGCCACGGTCACCTTTGGCGGGGTAGAGGTCCGCTTTCCGCAGGCCAGCTTCCTCCAGGCCACCTGCGATGGAGAGCGTGCATTGGCGGCGGCGGCCAGCGAGGCGTTGCAGGGATGCCGGATGATCGCCGACCTGTTTGCGGGGCTGGGCAGCTTCGCCTTTCACCTGGGGGAGCCTGGGCGAAAGATCTATGCCGCAGAAGCTGCACGCGACGCAGTCTTGGCCCTCAAGGCCGCCGCAGATGCGCGGCAGCTGCCGGTGTTCACCGATCACCGCGATCTGTTCCGCAACCCGGTACAGCGCGACATGCTCGACCGGCTTGACGGGTTGGTGCTCGATCCGCCGCGTGCAGGCGCAGAGGCGCAGGTCGCGGCGATCGCGGGGTCGACGATCAAGCGGCTTTGCTATGTCAGCTGCAACCCGGCAACCTTCGCCCGCGATGCACGGACATTGTGCGATGCCGGGTTCGTGCTCGACACATTATGGCCGGTGGGCCAGTTCCGCTGGTCGACCCATGTGGAACTGGCCAGTCTGTTTGTCCGCCCGGATTGACCTCAGCCGTGCAGGTGAAGGTCGAAAACGGGAATCGCCGCGTGGAAGATCAGCACGATCAGGCACAGGCTTGATGAGGCGAACAGCAGGAAGCGTACCGCAACGCGGTTGACAGTGGCCTGCACCAGGCTGTGCGCAATGCGCAGGGCGACATAGAGCCATGCCACGGTCAGGTTCATGCCTTCGCCATGGCCAATGATCGCGAGCACAAAGCAAACGGCATAGAAGATCATCGGTTCAGCCAGCAGATGATTGTAATTATGAGCTTTCCATTGAACGTCCGGCGGCAGGACCGCATCCAGATCCTTGCCTGTGCCACCTTTCAGATTGGCGACATCAATCTTGGCGCGCTGCATGGCCGGAATGCGGGTGACGTACATCCACAGCCACATGACCATGGTCCAGGCGAGCAGGATGACGACGGGTTGAAGAATGGCAGGTGTCATGAACGTATCCCCTTTAAAGTGTCGCGAGGAGCGCGCGGATGGCGAGCACGATCAGGCACAGGGTCGAAGCCAGGAACAGCAGAAACCGGGTCTGGACCTTGTTGACCGTCGCCTGCCAGATGCTGTGGACGATGCGGATCAGCACATAGCCCCAGGCGAGCGCCACATTGATGGTATCGGTCGCCGCACCGGCGAGGCCCAGGATCGCGATGGTCGCATAGAAGATGGTCGGCTGCTCCATCAGATGCGCGTAATTGTGGGATTTCCAGGCCGTCTGCGGCGGCAGGACCGGGTCCAGATCGCTGCCGCGTCCGCCAACCGCCTTGGAGATGTCGACGCCCATCTTCTTGGCCTGCGGAAGTCGTGATCCTGCCATCCAGAACAGCATGACAAGCGACCAGATCACCAGCAGCGCGGCTGGTGTCAGAACATTCACGGACATCGGCAGTTTCCTCCCCTGCGGAACAGGATCGGAAACTGCGTCAGCCCTAATAGATTGTCAATCGCAACTTAATTGCGTCAGCGGTTGATGCTGACCACGTTGTCGGCGCGCCAGTGCGGGCGGGCTTCGCCGGTGTACATCGACTGCATCGGCTCGTCGGCGACGGTG
>CALRRI020000010.1:0-127910 GCA_943370475.1 Hydrogenophaga intermedia | reverse complement strand
GGCCTTCGACAGGCTCAGGCTGAGCGGGTTTGGGCGATGTTTCGCTTTTTAGCCAAGTCATTCACCACCTTCCGCTCAGCCTGAGCCTGTCGAAGGCCCCGCGCAATTGGCTGCCGGATAAGGATTACCCTCCTATCTCTTCCCCATCGAGGGAGAGGGTTTTGGCTAATGTTCAAGAACGCCGCTTAAGCCGCCCCCACCGAATCGCGGACCACGGCGATCCCCGCCTCGCGCTGGCGCTTGAGCTCCTGCTTGAGCTTCACCGGGTCCTCGGCGACGATGAAGCCGAAGCTGACCCCGCCTTCCTTGCCGATTGTCGCGTGGTGCAGCTTGTGCGCCTGCACCAGCCTCTTGGCGTAACCGCTCTTGGGCACCCAGCGGAAATAGCGCTGATGCACCAGCCCGTCGTGGATCAGCGTGTAGATGGCGCCATAGATCATCACGCCGATGCCCATCCAGGTCGCCGGTTCCCACAGCCAGGCGCCGATGACGAACAGGCTGATCGAAAGCGCCGAGCCGACGATGGCGTAGAGGTCGTTCTTCTCGAGAAGATTGTCGTGCGGCTCGTGATGGTCGCGGTGCCAGTCCCAGCCCCAGCCGTGCATCACGTATTTGTGGCTCCACCACGCCACGAATTCCATGAACGCGACCGAAGCGACAACGATGCCGAGGTTGATGAGAGCTTGCATCGCTCTAGAATAGGCACAATCGCACCATGATTGAAGAGGGCATATTGTCCTGGTTGCAATGGCAACCAAATCCGCGCTGGATTTGCCTTGCCGCATCTGCCAATCGGCCTGCAAAGATCGGTTCATAAGGGGTAATTTGCGCGATGGCTCAGGCAAAAACGCTCTACGAGAAAATCTGGGACGCGCATGTCGTCGACCAGCGCGACGATGGCACCGCGATCATTTTCATCGACCGGCATCTCGTGCATGAAGTCACCAGCCCGCAGGCGTTCGAAGGCCTGCGCATCGCCGGCCGCACAGTGCGCCGGCCCGATCTGACGCTCGCCGTTCCCGATCATAACGTGCCCACCACTGCGCGGGTCGACGCCGCGGGTAAGCGCATTCCGATCGCCGACCCCGAAAGCCGCGCGCAGCTCGAGGCGCTGGAGCGCAATGCGCCCGCGTTCGGTGTGCCCTATATCGATGCCACCGACATCCGCCAGGGCATCGTCCATGTCATCGGGCCCGAGCAGGGCTTCACCCTTCCCGGCTGCACGATGGTGTGCGGCGACAGCCACACCGCCGCGCACGGCGCGCTGGGCGCGCTGGCGTTCGGCATCGGCACCTCGGAGGTCGAGCATGTGCTGGCGACGCAGACGCTGCAGCTCAAGCGGTCGAAATCGATGGAGATCCGCGTCGAGGGCGACCTTCCCGACGGCGTCAGCCCCAAGGACCTGATCCTGCACATCATCGGCCAGATCGGTGCTGCGGGCGGCACCGGCCATGTCGTTGAATATCGCGGGCGTGTATTCGAGCATATGTCGATCGAAGGACGGCTGACCATCGCCAACATGTCGATCGAGGCGGGCGCGCGCGCCGGTCTGATCGCGCCCGATGATACGACCTTCGCCTATCTGAAAGGTCGCCCGATGGCGCCCAAGGGCGCCGACTGGGATGCAGCGGTGGCCTATTGGCGCACGCTGCACACCGATGAGGGCGCAAAGTTCGACAAGAGCGTGGTCGTCAACGCAGCCGATGTGGCGCCTTCGGTCACCTGGGGCACCAGCCCGGAAGACGTCGTGCCGATCACCGGCAGGATCCCGGATCCGGAGAGCTTTGCCGACGCGTCGAAGCGTGCAGCAGCGCAGAAATCGCTGGATTACATGGGCCTCTCCGCAGGGACCCCGCTCACCGATGTTCCGGTCGAGCATGTGTTCATTGGCAGCTGCACCAACAGCCGCATTGAGGATCTGCGCGCCGCAGCGGCCGTGCTGAAAGGGCGGCGCAATGCGCCTGGCATCAAGTCGGCCCTGGTCGTGCCGGGATCGGGTCTGGTCAAGCGCCAGGCCGAGGAAGAGGGGCTGGACCGCATCTTCATCGACGCGGGGTTCGAATGGCGCGAGCCGGGCTGTTCGGCGTGCCTCGGCATGAACCCGGACAAGGTGCCCGCCGGCGAACGCTGCGCCTCGACCTCCAACCGCAACTTCGTCGGCCGCCAGGGGCCCGGTGCGCGCACGCATCTGGTCAGCCCCGCGATGGCGGCAGCAGCGGCGGTCACCGGGAAGCTGAGCGACGTTCGCACGTTGATTTGACCAAAATTAAGAGGTATTTTGGTCAAAACTACGGGAGGCTTTGATGGACATGCGCCCAACGGTGTATTCGGCAGCAGAGGCTAAGGCCCAGTTTTCCAGCCTGCTCGACCGCGTGATCGCTGGCGAGACGATATTGATCACCCGCCACGGCAAGCCTGTTGCGCGGTTGGGGCACCCTGATCAGAGCGAACACCAGAAAATCGACGCGCGTCGTCGGGCGCGGGAAGAGTTCGTCGAATGGCGGCGGGCGCAAGGGCCTACGCTCGGCCCTGACATGACCGTCAAGGATCTGATCAACGAAGGCCGTCGATAGGGATGGAACGGTTCGTCCTCGATGCGTCGGTCGCACTGGCTTGGTTGTTCAAGGATGAAGAAACGCCGCAGTCGATGGCGATCCATGCCATGACGGACGACCATCAACTGGTGGTCCCGCCGCACTGGTTTGCCGAAATGGCAAACGGCATTCGGCAGGGCGAGCGTAGGGGGCGCTGCTCACCAGATGATGTGCCCGCCTTTGTCAACCTGCTGGGATTGCTCAGCTATGATATCGATGCCTTGGAGCCGTTGGCACCGTTTTCTCGCCTGCTGCCTCTGGCGCGCGAGCATGGTCTGACGGTCTATGATGCTGCGTATCTGCATTGTGCGATCAGCCATCAGCTGCCACTGGCGACCTTCGACCAGCAGCTTGCGGCAGCGGCGCGATCGCGTGATGTCGTCATTTTGGGAGGATGAACATGAAAATGCGCTCGTTAGCGTTGATGGCAGGCCTTGCCTTGGCAAGCACCAGCCCCGCCGCAGCCCAGCAGGCCGAAGTGCAGCTCTGGCGGCTCGATTGCGGGTCGGTGGCGGCGAATGATCTCAACGCGTTTTCGGACACGAAGGCCTATACCGGCCAGTCGAAGCGGTTGGCGAGCAGCTGCTATCTGATCCGGCACGGAACGGACTATCTGCTCTGGGACACCGGCCTTCCCGCCGCGATGAAGGGCAAGCCGCTTGACCCCAAGGCCGCGATGGACGCGACCGTGACGGCGACGATCAAGGAACAGCTGGCGGCGCTGAAGGTCGATCCGGCGCAGATCAAATATGTCGGGGTGAGCCACTATCATTTCGACCATATCGGCCAGCTCGCCGAGTTTCCGGGCGCAACATTGCTGGTCGGCAAGCAGGACTGGCAGGTGGTGACCACCGACCCCGCCAGCTATGGCGCAGACCCCAAGCCGTTCGAGCCCTGGATCAAGGGCGGCAGCAAGGTGGAAGCGGTGGCAAACGACAAGGACGTCTTTGGCGATGGATCGGTGACCATGCTGCGGCTGCCTGGCCATACGCCCGGGCACAACGGCCTGCTGGTGCGCCTGAAGACCAAGGGGCCAGTGCTCCTGACCGGTGACTTGGCGCATTTCAAAGAGAATTACGAAAGCAATGGCGTGCCGACCTTCAATTTCGATCGCGCGCAGACGCTGGCTTCGCTTGACCGGTTCAAGAAACTGGCCGACAATCTCAATGCAAAGGTGATCATTCAGCACGAGCCGGCAGACATCAAGAAATTGCCGGCATTTCCCCAAGCGGCGGAGTAACTAACGTGACCAAGGACAAGAAGAACGGCTGGTCGAACCAGGCCATGGCAGGCGCGGCCGTCGGGTCGGCGGCCCTGGCCGCAGCCCTGCTGTATGTCGGCAAGCAGTTCAGCAAGCCGAAGGCGGACACGCCTGCCAAGCCGGAAGAACCCGGTGCCGAAGCGACCGAGGGTCCCCATGCAACCGATTGAGCGCGTCGAGGGCCGGGCCATTCCCTTTGGCCGCAAGAATGTCGATACCGATATCATCATCCCGGCGCAGTGGCTGAAGACGATCAGCCGCGAAGGCCTGGGCAAGGGCGCATTCGAAACGGTCCGCGAAGAACCCGGCAACGTGTTCGACGACCCCGAGTTCGCCGGTGCGCCGATCCTGATTGCAGGCGACAATTTCGGTTGCGGGTCGAGCCGCGAACATGCCGCCTGGGCGCTGACCGATCTGGGCATCACCGCGGTGATCGCGCCGAGCTTTTCGGACATCTTCTCTAGCAACGCCTTCAAGAACGGCATCCTCACCGTAGTGCTGCCGCAAGAGGCCGTCGACCGGTTGATGGAGGTCGCGGCGACCGATCCGATCCATATCGATCTGGAGAGCCAGTCGGTCACGACCCCGTTCCAGGACCGGTTTACCTTCGAAATCGATGCGTTCCGCAAGACCTGCCTCATGCAGGGGCTCGACGAGATCGGCCTGACCCTGGGCAAAGCCGATGCGATCAGCGCCTATGAGGCCAAAGTGAGCGCCGACAGGCCCTGGCTGGTGCCTGCAGCGGCCTGACCTGCCATCCTCCCGCAACGACGGGAGTTCGAGCACAGCAAACCAAAAAAGCAAGGAGAGAGCCTCAGATGAAAGCCTTATTGTCGAATGCGCCCGGTGGTCCCGATACGCTGGCGATGACCGAAGTCGATGCCCCGATCGCCGGCCCCGGCGAGCTGCTGGTGGCGGTGAAGGCGTGTTCGATCAACTTCCCCGACGCGCTGATCATCAAGGACATGTATCAGCTGAAACCCCAGCGCCCGTTTGCGCCGGGCAGCGAGATCGCAGGGCTTGTCGAGGCCGTGGGCGAAGGCGTGACCGGCTGGTCGGTCGGCGATCGGGTGATCGCGGGGACGGGCTTTGGCGGTCTGGTCGAAAAGAAGGTCGTGCCCGCAGCGGGCGCGTACAAGCTGCCCGATCAGTTCAGTTTCGAACAGGGGGCATCGCTGCTGATGACCTATGGCACCTCGATTCACGCGATCAAGGATCGCGGCCACATCAAGCCGGGTGATACGCTTCTGGTGCTGGGTGCAGCCGGCGGCGTTGGTCTTGCTGCCGTCGAACTCGGCAAGGCCTATGGCGCGCGCGTCGTGGCGGCCGTCTCCAGCGAAGACAAGGCCAAGGCCGCGCGCGAATCGGGCGCAGACGAGGTGGTGGTCTATGCCCGCCAGCCGTTCGACAAGGACCAGTCCAAGGCGCTGGCGAATGCGTTCAAGGATGCGGTCGGCGCGCATGGTGCGGACATCGTGTATGACGCGGTCGGCGGCGATTACAGCGAGCCTGCCGTACGCGCGATGGCGTGGGAAGGGCGCTTCCTGGTGGTCGGCTTCCCCGCCGGGATCGCCAGGCTGCCGCTCAACCTGACCCTGCTCAAGAGCTGCGATGTCTGCGGCGTATTCTGGGGCGCGTTTGCCGCGCGCGAGCCGCAGCGCAACGCTGCCAATATCGCCGAACTGTTCGATCTGTGGGCGGCGGGCAAGATTTCTCCGCGCATCTCGGAGACGTTCAGCTTCGAAAATGCACCCCAGGCGATTGCCCGGCTTGAAAATCGCGAGGCAATCGGCAAGCTTGTCGTGACGATGTAACCAGCGGATTCATGCGGTTTGGCGCTTGCCGCTCAGGCACCTTGCCCCTATGCGCTAACGCCAGACCTGCATGACCAACAAGGGGCCGACATGACCAGTTTCAGTGATCGCGAACGCGCGTTCGAAGCCAAGTTTGCAGCCGATGAAGACCTTCAGTTCCGCATCACGGCGCGGCGCAACCGCCTGCTCGGCAACTGGGCAGCGCAGCAGATGGGGCTGACGCCCGAAGAGACCGAAGCCTATGCCAAGTCGGTCGTTCAGGCCGATTTCGAGGAAGCAGGCGATGAGGATGTCATCCGCAAGCTGCTGGGTGATCTGGTGTCCGCCGGTGTCGAGATCGACGAGCTGGGCGTTCGCACCGCGCTGGAGGCCAAGATGGCCGAAGCCCGCCGCCAGTATATCGAAGAGGCGAACTGAGCCATGCCGATGCTTGCCTCCGATATCGAGGCCCTGATCAAGGCGGGCATCCCCGATGCCGACGTCACGATCACCGATCTGGCGGGCGATGGCGACCATTATTCTGCGCATGTCGTGGCGGAAAGTTTTCGCCCGCTGTCGCGCATTGCCCGGCAGCGCGCGGTCTATGCCGCGCTCGGTGGCCGCATGGGCGGCGAACTGCACGCCTTGCAACTGACCACGGCGCTTCCCAGCTAATTGGCATGATCTGCATATTCACGGAGCTGAACCCATGACCGACACCGCACACGCGCGCATCGCCGAAATCGTCAAAGCCAATGACGTCCTGCTGTTCATGAAGGGCACACCCTTGTTCCCGCAGTGCGGCTTTTCGAGCAAGGCGATCGCCATTCTCGACCATCTGGGCGTCGACTACGAAAGCGTCGATGTTCTCCAGGACATGGAAATCCGCCAGGGCATCAAGGAATTTTCCGATTGGCCGACCATTCCCCAGCTCTATGTGAAGGGTGAGTTTCTGGGCGGATCGGACATCATGATGGAAATGTTCGAAGCCGGTGAGCTTCAAGCGCTGATGCAGGAAAAGGGCCTCGCTTCGGCAGGCTGAAGCCTTTCGAACTAGTCTTTCAGCGGCACTCCTGCGCAAGCGGGGGTGCCGTTTTGCTGTGTATCGTCTGCGCGGCAGCGCCGTATCCGCCGCGCAAGGACGCCAGTGCTGGTGTCAGGCCGTCTGTTGCGCCACCCGCGTCGCACGCGACCGGCGCACCCCATCCACGCAGAACAGCGCCACCGCGCTCCAGATCAGCGCAAAGCAGATCGCGTGCGCACGGGTGAACGGTTCGTCATAGACGAACACGCCAAGCACGAACTGGATGGTCGGGCCGATGAACTGGATGAAGCCCAAAGTCGAAAGCGGCATCTTGCGTGCCGCGCTGGCGAACAGCAGCAGCGGCACCGTCGTCATCGCGCCGCCTGCAATCAAAAACGCGTCGGTATAGGTCGAATAGCCAAAGCCCGGGGTCGGGTCGTAAAGTGCGGCCCAGATGGCATAGCCTATGGCAACCGGCAGCATCAGCGCGGTTTCGCAGGCCAGGCCCGGCAGCGACCCGACGGGGGCCATCTTGCGGACCATGCCATAGAGGCCGAACGTGCCCGCAAGCGACAGGCTGATCCAGATTGACGCCAGTGACTCGCTTGCCAGCACCAATACCCCGGCGGCTGCCAGTGCAATTGCGGCCAACTGGGTTCGGTTCATCCGCTCGCTGAAGAAGACGACACCCAGCGTCACGTTGACCAGCGGGTTGATATAATAGCCCAGGCTGCCGGCGAGGATTTGGTTGTTGGTGATCGCCCAGATGTAAATCAGCCAGTTGCCCGCGATCAATGTGGTGCTGGCCAGCATGAAGCGCCGGGTGTGCGGATCGGCAATGGCGGCGCGGAATTCGCCCAGGCTCTTGCGGGCCCAGAGGATCGCCAGCACCAGGATGACCGACCACATCACGCGGTGCGCGACGATCTCTGCCGGTGAAATGCCCTGCAGCTGTTTGAAGAACAGCGGCATGAAGCCCCAGATGGTATAGGCCCCAACTGCTTCGGGCAGGCCCTTCAATCGTTCGTTTTCACCGCTCATGGCGGCGAATTAGAGAATGCCGCCGCCCAGCGATAGCCGGATAATGCAGACCACCAGCACCACCAGGCACAAGTTGCGCCCGGTGTTGCTGCTGGACAGGAAACCCAGCAGCACGCCCAGCAGCGCGATCGGCACGATCAGCCAGTTGAGCGCGCCGAGCAGCGGGATGAAGGCAGGAATGGCCAGCAGAAGGGCGACGATCCCGATGAGGATGGAAAGAATGTTCAGCATGTGTCTTATATGGATAAGACAGTGCAAGGTTGCAAGCGAAATCACGGCTCATCGCGCGCATGGCTCGTTCTGACCCCAAAGGTGCGCGATTCAGCGTCGTTGTATTCTGTTCATGAAACCGAGGGCGGGGATGAATGTTGTTAGCATTGAGCCGGGACGAACCGCCCGGAGCTTTCAGTGGAGATACCATCATGTTGAACCTTGCCCTTGCCAGCGCAGCCGCATTCCTGAGCCCGGCGCCTGCTCCCGCCACCGCCCTGGCGCTGCCGACGACTTTCCAGAGCCAGGACGTTGCGCAATTCGATCGCGGCGAGCGCCGCGCCTATCGCGAAGGCCGCCGCGATGCCCGTCAGCAGGCGCGCTACGAGGGTCGCTACTGGCGTGGTGAAGATGGCCGCTATCGCTGCAAGCGCAGCAACGGCACCACCGGCCTGCTGGTCGGTGCGGGCGTCGGCGCGCTGCTCGGTAACGAGATCGCAGGACGCGGCGACAAGACGCTGGGCGCCGTTGTCGGTGGTCTGGGCGGTGCAGCCGCCGGTCGTGCGATCGACCGCAGCCGGGTCAACTGCCGCTAAGCTTTAACCCTGTTGATGCCGAAGGGCCTCTCCCGGAGACGGGAGGGGCTCTTTTGCTATGCGCCAGATCAGCTGGACAGCTCTTCGGCCAAGCGGTCGATATCGGCATCATCGCGCACGATGCGCCAGCTGTCGGGATGACGGGTGTCGATCAGCACGACGCCCTTCTTGGGGCAGATGTCGACACAGGGGACCTCGATCACCCCCAGCCGCGCCTTGCGGCCCTTGCCGGCGGGCAGACGGCGCTTCAAGGCCTTGGCGAGCGACGGATCGCCTTCGGGGCCGAAGCTGGCCTTGGCGCGTTTCTGGCATTTCTTGCACACCAGGATTGCATGCGACCAGTTGGCGCGGATTTCGGTTTTCATTCGGAGCAGATAGGGGCGGTGAGGGGCGATTACACGCCTTTCCAGGTCTTTCTTTCCTCGGCGCTGCGCAGCACCGCATAGGCCGCCTGGATGGCCTGGAACCGCTGTGCGGCATCCTTGTCGTTCTGGTTGGTGTCGGGATGGTTGGCCTTGGCAAGGCGGCGATAGGCCTTCTTGATCTCGTCGAACTCGCTGTGCGCGTTGCATTCCAGCACATCGAGCGCGCGCATCTCGTCGCGCGAGCGGCTGCCGTCGCCCGAGCCTGCCCATTCGTTGAACACCGATTCGCGATAGCCCGATGTATCGCGTTTTTCCTCGGCAGCGCGCGCGGCGGCCTCTTCCTTGTCGAGCCCGGCGAAATAATCCCAGCCCTGGTTGTATTCGGCCGCGTGCTTCTCGCAGAAATACCAGCGGTCGGGGCTGTTGGGCGATTTGGGCGCGGGGCAATTGCCCGCCTCATCGCAGCCGTGCCGGTCACAGATCCGCACCGCCTGAGCCTCACGCGAAGACCCATAGCCGCGCCAGCGGGGAAAGCCCCAATCGGTGGATCGTCTGCCTGCCATGGCATGTCATCTAGCGATGTGGGGCGGGCAGGGCTAGTCCCTCTCCAGCGCGACGCCATCGAGAATTGTGCCCCCGCTAGCCGCTTGCAACGATGCGCGCCTTCGGCCAGTTTTTGTCGCAGGGGAATCATGGGGGGCAAGCGACATGAACGACACGATCGGCGGAGCGGCGCGTCTGCCGCTGGAACCTGAGGGAGCCGACTTTCCTTATTACGCGGGGATACCGCAGACCATTCGTAGCAGCGGCTGGTGGATCGTGCTGGCGGCAACGGTGGCCGGTTTTGCCGCCCTGGTCACGCCAATGCCTTTTCAGGATGGCATCGCCACCGGTTGGCTGCAGGTCGCCGCGTTCGTGGGCCTGCCGCTGTTGGCGCTGGCGATCGCGGCACCGGGGCGATGGACCGCGATATTCGGCCGCGTCGGCGTGCGCGAGGTGCTGCTGATGTTCGGCTTCGCGCTGCTCAACATCATCATCACGATGTCGGTCGGCCTCATAATCAATGCGTTCGGAACGACGAGTGGCAACGATGGGATCGTGGATGCGGCCAGTCTGGAGGGGCTGCGGATGGTCAATTTCTTTGCCAAGGTTGCCGTGCAGCTGCTGGGCGAAGAGCTGATCACGATCCTGCCGTTCCTCGCGCTGCTGGCGTTCCTGCACAACAACGCGGGCTGGGGCCGCAATTCCGCAGTTCTGGCGGCCTGGCTGCTCTCGGCTGTGGCCTTCGGGCTCATTCACCTGCCGACCTATGACTGGAATGTCGTGCAATGCGTGGTGGTCATCGGCAGCGCCAGGCTCGTGCTGACCTGGGCCTATGTCTGGACGAAGAACATCTGGGTGAGCACCGGTGCCCATATTCTCAACGACTGGGCCATACTATCCTCGACGATTTTCCTGACGCCGCTTGCTGCCAGCGCCGGTTGACGGCGTTTGATACGGGGCGTTTTGCGGTCGAGTGAGGCACCAACGCCTCGCTTCATCGCCCGCAAATGTCGTTTGTCGAACGCTAAGGGTCTTGAAACCATTGCGCGGCTATCCATCTCGCGTCTGCAGCATAGATTGCATATCAAGACGTTTCAGGGATTTGCCGCAATGAGCCGCCAGTTGATGTTCTCCGCCATGCTCTCGATCGCCATGATGGCGACGTTCGTGCTGGGTTCGCAGGCTTATGCAGGCGATGATGCGGCGCAGGATTTTGCCGAGTGCACGCTCGATGAGTTGCAGCAGTCGCCTGCCGCGATCGATTATTCGGTGCCGTCGAAGCTGGTGCTCGCCTCGCTCTGAGGCTCTCCGGGCTGCGCGCCGTCACTGCGCCATCATTCGAAAAAATTGCCAGAGGGTCTGTAAGCCGGGTTCTGTCCTGACGGTTTCCCGCCATGGGCAGCCATTCCTCTAGGCGGGGCATTGCTGCACCGCTCAAGCAACCAACCCGGGCGGCAAGGGGCCGAAACACCCCTGGGACGCGCCGTTGCAAGCAACAGCCGTATCACCAAATCCGCCCCTATTCGGTCTTGCTCCGGATGGGGTTTACCGTGCCGCGAACCATTGCTGGCCGCGCGGTGCGCTCTTACCGCACCCTTTCAATGTTACCGGGCCGAAGCCTTGGGCAACCTGCTTTCTGTTGCACTGTCCCTGGGGTCGCCCCCGCCGGGCGTTACCCGGCATCCCTGTTTCGTGGAGCCCGGACTTTCCTCGCGTCATTGCTGACCCGCGGCTGCCCGACCCTCTGGCAGCCGAGGCCCTAGCGGCGAAATGCGCTCAGCGCAATCAGCGGTAACGGCCGGCGTCGCGGTCGAGCAGCAACGAGAACAGGATCGCCCGGCATTCGCCATCGATCTCGCCGGTGATCGTGCCGGGGCGCCAGCGCCGCTGGAACGCGGTGGTTGCCGCGCGCCCGTCGGAAATGTCATAGCCGAAGCGTTCGAGCGCGAGCAGGAACGCGCCGTCGCTCCAATAAGGATCGACCAGACGGCCATCGGGGATCGGCAGCGCCAGGCGCACCCGCGCCAGCCTCTGCCAGTCGAACAGCTCGCCGGGATCCTGCTTGCGCGCAGGCGCGACATCGCTGTGGCCGACAACGTTGGCGCGTGGAATGCCGTGGCGATCGACGATTTCCGATACCAGCGGGATCAGCGCCGACATCTGCTCTTCGGGGAAGGGGCGATAGCCGAACTCGTGTCCGGGATTGACGATCTCGATGCCGATGCTGGCGCTGTTGACGTCCTTGATCCCGCGCCAGTGCGCGCGCCCTGCATGCCAGGCGCGATTGGCCTCATCGACCATGCGGATGATCTGGCCGTCTTCGGTCACGACATAATGCGCAGAGACCTTGGAGGCGGGGTTCGCAAGCCAGTCGATGGCGGACGGGGCGTCCTGCATGCCGGTGTAATGCAGCACCAGCATGGTGATCGGCAGGGTGCGTTCGTCGAAATTCGGCGACGGGGTTTCGATCAAGACCCGGTTCCTTCCGTCACGATCTTGTCCCTTCCTTCATCAGCCGCGCTTCGGCCAGCATCCGCGAGCGCTGTGCGTTGCGGATCGCCACGATAGAGACGCCGAGCAATGCGATCAATCCACCTGCAACCATCAGCGGGGTCAGCGGCGTGCCGAACCACCAGGTGGCAAAGGCAACCGAAATGACAGGCGTGGGAATGGTGAGCGGGCTGACGGTGGAGACGCTGTGCCGCTGCAGCAGCCACACCATCGCGCCGTGCCCGCCGATGCTGGACCCCAAGGCCGCGTAGATCGTCCAGGCATAGGTTTCCATGCTGAGGTGCGGCAGCATCGCCATGCCATCGGGTTCGAGCAGCAGCGCGAAGGGCAGGATCACCATCGATCCGATCAGCCCCAGCCAGCCGCTGATGTTGAGCACGCCGATGCCGCCCAGATTGCGCTGGATCAGCGTGGCGATCGCCCAGATCAGCGAACCGCAGGCCGATATCGCGATGGCGGGCAGTTCGCCTGCAACCTTGGGATCGAACACCAGCAGCACCACCCCGAACAGCGCCAGGATGATACCGATCAGGCGCGGAATGCCGATCTTCTCCTTGAGGAACACGACCGCGAGGATTAGCGAGAAGGGCACGCCCAACTGGCCGGCGATGGCGAGCGCGCTGATATTGGTGCTGACCTTGAGCGAGACGCCGACCGCGACATAGAACAATCCGCCGCTCAGGACGCCCAGCACCGCAATCAGCCGCATCCGTCCCGGTACGATCCGCAGGAACGGCAGGCAGACCACCGCGACGATCGCCTGGCGCAGGAATGCTGCGGGCAGTGCGCCTGCGCTATCCACGGCGGATTTCATTGCGATGATGTTGAAGCCCCAGAGCAGCATCATCGCCATGGCGACCGCCCAGTCGAGACGTCCAAAGCCGCGTTCGGGCAGGTCAGTCGGGGTCGAATCGGGCTGCATGGGCGCTGGCATACGGCAAATGCCCGGACAGAACAGCTATTTGCTGCGTTTGCGAACAGTCACGCGACCAAAAAGTTCAGGCATAGGGGGCGGGCAGGGCGGACAGGCCGGTACGACCCGGCATGGCCTTGCAGTAGAGCCCGCGCATTTCGCGCGTGGCCGAGAACAGTTCGGTCTGCCCCAGCACGGATTCGGCCGCGCCGAGCATCAGCAGGCCGTCATCCTCCAGCGACCGTTCCAGCTTGGCATACGCGATGGCCCGGGTTTCCGGGCCGAAATACATCAGCACGTTGCGGCACAGGACGATATCGAACTTGCCCAGGTCGCTGCGCGGTTTCAGGATGTTTTCCTGCTCGAAGCGGACCATTTTCTGGATCGCGGGATCGATCACCCAGTCTTCGCCCTGCTGCGCGAAATAGCGCAGCATATAGTCGACCGACAGGCCGCGCTGGATTTCGAACTGGCTGTATCGACCGGCCCTGGCACGCTCGACCACCCAGCCTGAAATGTCGGTGCCGACGATATCTATGGTCCAGTCGGCCCATTTTTCGCGGTCGGATTCGAACAGCATGGCAACCGAATAGGCTTCCTGGCCGGTGGACGTGCCGGCACACCATATGCGCAGCGTCTTGCGCTGGGCGCGCCGCTCGCGCAGCATCGGGAAGGCCTCCGATCGCAGTGTCGCGAACAGCGCGGTATCGCGGAAGAAAAAGCTCTCGTTGTTGAGCATCGCCTCGAGCGATTCCTGCAGCAGCGGTTCGTTGTCCGGGTCGGAGAGGACCGCGACCAGCGCGTCGAGATCCGGTATCGCATGCTGCTTGAGCAACGGGGCTAGCGCCGTCTGGATGCGCCAATAGCGGCTCGGTGCAATCTGCTGGCCGGTGCGGGCCTCGAGCAGACCTGCCAGAATGCGCGTGGCGCTGGCGGCGGGTTGGGAATGGATCATGCGTCCTCCAGCCAGCAATCGGCCATGAACCGGGCAATTCCGGCAGGGGGCAGGATGACGCTGGCCAGACCCGCGCGGGCAACGGCGCCCGGCATCCCCCACACGGTGCTGGATTGCACATCCTGTACGTAAATGGGTGCGCCCTTTTTGGCGAGGCTATGGGCACCGTTGATACCGTCGGACCCCATGCCGCTGAGCATGATGCCCGCGCCGCTGGCGCCAAAGCACCTCGCGACGGCATCGAGCATGGGATCGACCGATGGCTTGTAGACAGTGTTCGGCCAGTCGGGCAGCAGCGCCATGCGGACCTCGCCGCCGCGACATTCCAGCCCCAGATGCGCATCGCCCGGGGCGCAATAGATGTGCCCGCGCTCCAGCCGGCCGCCGTGCGTCGCAACGCGCGCGGGGCGTAGCCCCAGATCGTCGATGTGCCGGGCAAAGTGCGGCATGAATTCGGTGGGCAGGTGCTGGGTGATCAGGATCGGTGCGGTGATGCGCGGGTCGAGCGCGGTCAGCAGCTCGTGGATGGCAGGGATGCCGCCGGTTGATGATCCGATGGCGATGCAACCTAGCGGGCAGGGAGCAGGCGCAGGCCGCGCCAGCATCACCGGCATCGGCTCGCGGCGGGTCTGTCGCGCCTCGGCGAGCAGCCGCAGTCGGGCGTGGAACGCGTCTGCGAAATCCTGCGGGTAGAACTGGCGGTCGGGCTTGGCCAGCGTATCGCTTGCCCCCAAAGCCAAAGCCTTGATCTGCACCGGCGCGCCATCGCTGCAATGCGATGAGAGCACCAGGATACGGGCATCACCGCTTGTCGCCAACAACTCGGGCAGCGCATCGAGCCCGCTGCGACCCGGCATTTCGATGTCGAGGACGATGATGTCGACTTGATGGTCGGCAAGATAGGCCAGCGCCGCGCCGGCAGATGCCATGCTGGCGGCAATCTCGAAGCCGGGCAGGGTTTCGACGATCCGCTGGATGATGGAGCGCGCAACCAGGCTGTCGTCGACAATCAGCACCCGGCTGGGCGCGCCAACGGCTTCGGTCCCCTGCGGTCCCGGCCGGGCGACGGCAAGATGCCTCGACCCTGTCATGCTATCTCAATCCCCCCGCTGCTTTTGTTCAGGCGCAGCCGACGATTTGCAGTTTGCTGTGCAGGGTTTCCCGGTCGAAAGGCTTCATCACATATTCGTCGGCACCTGCCTCGATCGCCGCCTGGATATGGCCGCGTCCGTTTTCGGTGGTGCAGAAAACGACTTTGGGGACGGTGCCGCCCTCGACCTGACGCAGCGCGCAGAGGAATTCCATTCCGCCCATCACCGGCATGTTCCAGTCGAGCAGCACCACATCGGGCATTTCACGGCCGCACTGGTCCAACGCCTCGCTGCCATCGGCGGCTTCGGAAACGGAAAAATCAAGCGTTTCGAGAATGTGCCGCGCAACCTTGCGGATCACCTTGCTGTCGTCAACGACCAGACACGTTTTCATCCAAGCGGCCTCCCTGTGGCATGGTCGCCACGGATTGATCTTATGTCCGATTGGTAATCAGCAGCTTAACGCGATCGCCTTTGCGGTGAAAGGAAGGCCGAACCGGTGTTTCAGGCGGCGCGCCGGGTGGCGGGGTTCACCAGATACTCGGGGTCGATCAGCAGATAGGTGGCCTCGTTCACCTGCAGCAGCGCATGGCCGATTTCGCTCCATCCGGCGGGGAGCTGGCCCGGCAGCGCGATGGCCTGCGACCGGATCTGGATGACGTCGAGCACCTCGTCAACCAGCAGGCCGTAAGAGCAGCCGCCGATGTTGACGACGATGGCGGGCTGTCCGGGAACGAGATCGATGGGCTCGCCAGTGACGAAATACTGGCAATCGATCAGCGTCAGCACCCGGCTGCGCAGCGCGAAGAGACCCGAGATGAATGGCGCAGCCGATGGCACCGGAACAGATTCGCGGACCTTGACCACGCTGTCGATCTGGTTGGTGGGCAGTGCGACGCTTTCGCCCGCAATGACGGCGATCAGATAAAGATCCTTCATGCGACGTGCCTCTTCTGGCCTGCGATCAGGCGGCCGAGCAGTGCCGCGCGATCATACCGATAGATCGTGTCGGCATCGCCGCCCGCGCTGCCGATCGAATCGCTCAGCCGGATGATCTGTCCGCGCAGGCTGGCAGGAGCGGGGGCTCCGTCACCGACGATGATGCTGATGGCAGCGTCGTGGCCGTCGTCGCAATCGCTATCGACCAGAATTGGCCGATAGCCGGCAGCAGCGACCAGCGGCGCCAGAATGTTGCGCGTCCACGGGTCATCCTGGCCAATCAGGCGGCACGCGGGACGATCCGCTTCGGGCGGTACACCGGCCAGCGTGCTGAACAGCCAATGGGCATCGATCACTTCGAGCTGCATGTCATCGACCAGGGCGATGCCGCCGATCAGGCCAGGATGTGCCACGGGCTCGACCTTCGCGGGCAGGCGCACGATGTCGATCACATCCTCCACCGCATAGAGCACCTGCAACCGTCCATCGGTGAGGTGCAGCAGCTTGACGAATTCTTCGCCGGGCACGGCAGACAGGCCGATCACCGGGCGGCTTTCGCCCTCGATGCTCAGCCGGACCTGGCCCGCGGCCACCGCCAGCCGCTGGGTGGCAACGTCCTCGACCCGCTCGACCGCCGTCAGCGCGATCAGCCGCAGGTCTCCGTTCGCTTCGCGGAACAGCAGCGCCGAACTTCCTTCGGCGACGGGCGCTATCTGCGCTTCGTCGGGCACGGTCTCATCGGGGCGGACCATCTCGTTCAACCGGGCACGATGCGCCAGGCCCAAAGGGTCGAGCAGCAGCATCGGTCGCCCGTTGTCGGGCAGCGTCGTTCCGGCATAAAGGCCGTCGGCCATGATCACCGGGGCACCGGGGCGGACAACCAGTTCCTCGTGATCGATCACCGCTTCCACCGCCAGCGCATAGCGCAGGTCCGATGCGGCGTTGACCGTGATGATGGTGCGATAGCTGCTCGCAGGGTTTGGCTCCATGGCCAGTCCCAGCAGCATCTCCAAGGCGACATAAGGCAGGCATTCGCCGCGGATATGGGCAAGGTCGCAGCCGCCGACCTGCTGGATGCGGACCTGGCTGTTGGTGTCGAACAGGATTTCGCGGATCGCCGATCGCGGGATTGCGAACTCCTGGCCTCCGGCGCGCACCGTCAGGCACGGGATGATGGTGAGTGTCAGCGGCACGCGCAGGATGACGCGCAGGCCCTTGCCGGGGTTGTTTTCAAGGTCGATCGAACCGCCGATACGCTCGATGTTCGACCGCACGACATCCATACCGACGCCGCGCCCGGAAATGGCGGTAACCTCGTCAGCCGTGCTCAGCCCCGGTGCGAAGATCAATTCCAGCCGGGCCCGTTCGCTCAGCGCATTGATTTCTGCCGTGCTGCGCGCCTTGGTTGTCAGCGCGCGCGACACCAGCTTGTCGGTATCGATGCCCTGGCCGTCATCTGCGATCTCGATCAGGATCTGGTTGCCCGACTGGCGCGCGGAAATGCTGAGGCGGCCCATCTGGGGCTTGCCGAGCATATGGCGGGTTTCGGGAGTTTCGATGCCGTGATCGATCGCGTTGCGGATGATATGGGTCAGCGGATCGCGGATCATCTCGATCATCTCGCGATCGAGCTCGACATTGTTGCCCGAGGTGCGCAGATCGACCTGCTTGCCAAGATCCGCGCACAGATCGCGCACCAGACGGGGCAGTGGCGAGAAGATGCGCTCGATGCGCTGCATCCGCGTCTGGCCGATGGCATCGCGCATGTCTGCGATGCAGGCTGACAGCCGTTCGAAGGCGTTTTCCAGCGTCGCGCCGTTCTGCTCGTCGCGCAGGCAGCGGGCCACCTCGTTGCGCGCCAGCACCATGTCGGACACGCCGTTCATCAGATGGTCGATCAGGTCGAGCGGAACGCGGATCGAGCGGATGGCGGCCTGCCGGCGCGCATGGCTCCTGGCATCATCGGCCACCGGCACGGCTTTGGCCTCAGGTGTTTCGCGCTCGTCATTGTCCAGTTTCAGCGCGGCAATCAGGTCGGCATCGGTGCCGTCGGGCAGCGCATCGCCGGTTTCCATGACGATGATGAGTTCGCCGATGCGGTCGATCACCGCCAGTACGGCATCGACCAGCGGTGCAGAAGTCTCGCGCCTGCCATCGCGCACCTGCGCCAGAACTTCCTCTGCCGCATGGCTCAGGCGCTCGAAGCGCGGCAGGTTGAGGAAGCCGCAGCTGCCTTTCACCGTGTGGACGAAGCGGAAGATGCTGGCCAGCCGCTCGCTGTCCTGCGGGTCCTGTTCCCACAGCACAAGTTCGCTGGCCAACGCGTCCAGCGTTTCACGGGTCTCAGCAATAAATTCCTGAATCAGGTCGTCCATCGTCACCGTCCGCAAGCGCTGGGGGACGGTGTGCGCCGGATATGGTTAAGATCACGTTGCGCCGCTTCCCTGGAAAGCAGGCAAACCTCTGCGCGATCAGACGGTGAGCGTGGCGCCGATGATGAGCGATTCGGGTGTCGCTGCCAGCTGGATGGTGCCGCCGTTGGCGCGCGTGATCCGCTCGATCATATAGGCAGGCGCCGTCCGCGGGCTCAGCGGTCCGCTGCCGATCATGCCCTGCAGCGTGGCCGCCAGTGCCTCGTCGATCACCACCTTGGGGCCTGTGGCGTTGACCGCGATTTCGCAGGTCCCGCCCTGTTCCTCGGCCGCGATGATCAGCTGGCCGCCGCGCACCAGTCCGTCGAGGCCGATCAGCGCGAGGTTGAGCAGCACCTTGACCGCCGGCTTGGCCAGCATCGCGGTCGGTACGTGCCAGCGCAGCTCGATGCGCGGCTTGTCGGCCACCAGCCCTTCGATCAGCTGGCGCGGTTCGTTGACATCGACCTTCTCGCCAAAGCCGCCGGCAGCGCCGAAGGCGAGGCGAAAGAACTTGAGCTTGCTGGCAGAGGCCCGCGCGCTGTCGGACAGCAGCTCGATGCAGCGCGCTCGCATTTCCGGATCGGTCTCGTCGGCCAGCAGTTCCAGCCCATTGTTCATCGCGCCGATCGGGCTCAGCAGATCATGGCACAGGCGCGAGCAGAGCAGGCTGGCGAGTTCGATTTCTGACAGGTCCGTGGAACTGGGCATAAGCGGGGGCTGGCCTTTGTGGCGGTAAGGGGAAATGCGGTTGCATAGGACGGCGCGAAGGCCGACCCGCGCCGATGTGGCGAAAAGGCCGCACAGGTTCAAGCCTTAATGCGGCGCGGCGTCAATGCATCGGCGGGCGGTGTCTGTTATCCGTCCGAAAGGCGCAGCGCAACCGGTTCGAATGCGCCATGCCGCGCACCGCCGCGAACCGCCCGCCAGGCGGTGACCTCGCCCGCCGCGACGATCAGCCAAAGTCGTCCGTCTGCTGCTGCGCTTGCCGCATCGCGCGGCGATGGCTCGCTGCGGCCATTGGGGTGCGAATGGTAATGGCCGATCAGCTGGGCCCCGCCCTGGCGCATCGTCCGCTCCGCAGCGATCAGCGCTACAGGGTCGATCTCGAAACCGGTCGCGGGATCGTCTGCGACATTGGGGCAGGGCTGCACCATATTGATCGCCCCGTCATTCCCAAGCAGCAGGCCGCAGCATTCGAGCGGATGCGTGGCTGCGGCGTGCGCAAGCAGCTGGGCGTGGAGCGCGCTTGAAAGCAGGACCGGCATCGGCCAGAGGATAGCGATGAATCCAGCGCAATCCAGTGCCACCGGGACAATCCCGGATTCCCTCGCGGGCCAGCGGCTGGATGCGGGGCTGGCGGTGGTCGAGCCTGCGCTGTCGCGCGAACGGATCAAGGCGCTGATCCTGGCCGGTGCGGTGATGCTGGACGGCAAGCCTGCGACGCGTCCATCGGTCAAGCTAGTGCCTGGCATGGCCTATGCGATCGCGATTCCCGAGGCTCGCCCGCTCGATACCGAGGCGCAGGACATCGCGCTCGACATCGTCCACGAGGACAGCGATCTGCTGGTGGTGGACAAGCCTGCCGGGCTGGTCGTGCACCCCGCCGCAGGTCATGCCGATGGCACTTTGGTCAATGCGTTGCTCCACCATTGCGCGGGTCAGCTGTCGGGCATCGGCGGCGTGGCGCGACCCGGCATCGTCCACCGGATCGACAAGGATACATCGGGTCTGCTGGTAGTGGCCAAGACCGATGCGGCGCATCTGGGGCTGGCCGCGCAATTTGCCGCGCATTCGATCAACCGGCGCTATGTCGCGATCGTCCAGGGGCGGCCCAGCCCGGCCAGCGGCACCGTGCGCGGCAATATCGGCCGCAGCGACCATGACCGCAAGAAGATGGCGCTGGTGGGGGAAGGGCGCGGCAAGCATGCCGTCACCCATTTCACCAGCGAGGAAAAGCTTGTCGGAGCCACGCGGATCGAGTGCCGGCTGGAGACGGGGCGCACGCACCAGGTGCGCGTCCACATGGCCAGCATCGGCCATGCGCTGCTCGGCGATCCACTCTATTCGCGGCCGCCAAAGGCGTTGCGCGACCTGTTGAAAGTGGCGGATTTCAGCCGTCAGGCATTGCACGCCCAGCGGCTGGGCTTTATACATCCGGTGACTGGATCTGAATGCGACTTTTTTAGTCCGATTCCGGCCGACATGGCGGAACTTTTGGATAGATTGCGTGTTTAGGTTGCAAGTCGAAATGCGATCCCCATGACGGGCGCTCCTTCGAGGCCTGCATAACGGATTGGCAGAAAGGGAAAAAATGAGCGCGACCAGAAGCGTCCCGGCAACGATCCCCGCCCTTGGTGGCGAGGCTAGCCTGAACCGTTACCTCACCGAAATCCGGAAATATCCGCTGCTGAAACCCGAGCAGGAATACATGCTCGCCAAACGCTATCAGGAACATCAGGATCCTGAGGCCGCTGCGCAGCTGGTGACCTCGCACCTGCGTCTCGTCGCGAAGATCGCGATGGGCTATCGTGGCTATGGCCTGCCGGTCAGCGAGCTGATCTCCGAAGGCAACATTGGCCTGATGCAGGGCGTGAAGAAATTCGAGCCCGATCGTGGTTTCCGCCTCGCGACCTATGCGATGTGGTGGATCAAGGCATCGATCCAGGAATACATCCTGCGCAGCTGGAGCCTCGTGAAGATGGGCACCACGGCAGCGCAGAAGAAGCTGTTCTTCAACCTTCGCCGGATGAAGAACAACCTGCGCGCGTTCGAGGACGGCGATCTGCATCCCGATGATGTGAAGACCATCGCCACCAAGCTGGGCGTGTCCGAGACCGAAGTCGTCAACATGAACCGCCGCATGGCGATGGGGGGCGATGCGTCGCTCAACGTCTCGATGCGCGAGGATGGCGACGGCCAGTGGATGGATTGGCTCACCGACGACACGCCATTGCAGGATGTCGCCGTAGCCGACGCACAGGAAGCCGAAATGCGCCACGCGCTGCTCGGCGAGGCGATGCAGTCGCTCAACGAGCGTGAGCGGCATATCCTCAACGAACGCCGACTGGTCGATGACCCTAAGACGCTCGAAGAGCTGAGCCAGGTTTACAACGTCAGCCGCGAGCGCGTGCGCCAGATCGAGGTGCGGGCGTTTGAAAAGCTGCAGAAGGCGATGCACCGGCTTGTTTCCGACAAGCAGATGGCACTGGTCGGCTGAACCCGATTGCCGGGGTCCAAGACCCCGGCGACCCTATCCCCAAGGGTCGCACCTGAGGATCGAAGCGGGATGGCGCTGCTGTCCCGCTTCATTTTTGCAGGGCCACGCAATCGCGCGGGCAGGGGGCTTTTCGGTGCAAAACCATCTTCCCCTTTCCGCTGTCAGGCATTAAGCGGGCTGCCATGGGACTATTGGCAAAGATCTTCACCTGGTGGGACGGCGCGACCGTCGGTACACATCTGTTCAGCGCGCTGAACGGCGAAAAGGTCGGCGAAGACCATCAGGGCAACACCTATTTCCGCTCCAAGCCGAAGAAGGGCCAGAAGGAACGCCGCTGGGTGCTCTATAACGGAGCCAATGATGCCAGCCGCGTGCCCTCCGAATGGCACGGCTGGCTGCACAACAGCTATGATGCGATCCCCGAAAGCCATCTGCCGCCGCCGCGCATCTGGGAGAAGGACTATGTCCCCAACCTGACCGGCACGACCGGAGCGTACCGCCCCGCAGGCTCGCTGGAACGCGGCGGCGTGCGCGCTGCGGCCACCGGCGATTATGAAGCGTGGACGCCCGAGGCGTGACGCGCGGGCGAATCATCGCCATCATCCTTGTTGTCGCCGCGCTTCTGGGAGCGGGCGTCTATGGCGGATTGCAATATGGCGACCGCCTGCTGCCATCGGCCAAGCGGGATGCGCCCCAGCGCGCCGCCATCCGGGCCACCGCGCCTCCGCCGATGCAACTGGCCGAGGGCGATGCCACGCCGATGGCGGAGCGGGTTGCCACCATTTCCCTTCTCAACAAGCGCAACGGCGAGACGCGCGACATCGAGATGAAGCCGGGCGAATCGCGGCGGATCGGCAACGCCATCATTCGCCTTTCGGCCTGCGAGCGCACCGCGCCGTGGGAGCCGGTGCCGGAAACCGGGGCATTCGTGCAACTGCTGGTGCAGGACCGCGAGACGCGCTCGTCCGAGCCGGTGTGGAAGCGCGTGTTCTCAGGCTGGGTGTTCAAGGAATCGCCGTCGCTCAACGTCGTCGAGCACCCGATCTACGATGTCTGGGTCAAGAACTGCGCGATGGAATATCCCGGCGAAGAGGCCCCGGCTGAAGGTGAAGGCGGGGCGCCATCCGCTGCCCCGACCGCGCCGCCGCCAGCCAATGCGGCAAATCCTGCAACCAGCCCCGAATCGGCTCCCGGCCCGACGACACCCTCGACCGATACAGAATAGAGCCCCGGCATCACCGGGTGCGGTCGCTGCGCTCTGGGCGGTGCATAAGGCGAATCTCCGATCGCCGCATTCAGCAGCTTGAGATACTCGCCTTGCAGCAGTTCGATCGCGCCCATCGAGGCCAAGTGCGGCGTGATGAACTGGCAATCGAGCAGCTGAAGGCCGCCTTTGCGCATCGCCGCGACCAGAAACGCCAGCGCTACCTTGCTGGCATCGGTCGCGCGGCTGAACATGCTCTCGCCGCAAAAGGCTCGGCCGATCTCGACGCCGTAGAGCCCGCCCACCAGATCCCCACCCTGCCAGCATTCGATGCTGTGTGCCCGCCCCTGGCGGTGCAGGGCGATGAAGCTCGCCTCGATCGTGCGGTTGATCCAGGTCTGCTCGCGGCCATCGGCGGATTCTGCGCACATCGCGATCACGCGGGCGAAGGCGCGATTGCAGGTGACGGTGAACCGGTCCTGGCGCACCACCTTCTTCAGCGACTTGGAAAACCGAAAGCCATCGAGCGGCAGGATGGCGCGCATCTCGGGCTCCACCCAGAAGACATCGACGTCGTCGCGGGCATCGGCCATCGGGAAAATGCCGATCGCATAGGCACGCAGCAGCATGTTCAAATCGATGGTGACCGGGCCGGGGGTGCCGTGCATAGACACCAATCTAGGCGCTTGGTGGCCAAGATCAATCGCGATTGCGGTGCAGGGCTTTGCGATTGGCGGGCAATCGGCTAGAGCGCGGCTCCAAGCTATCAGGAGTAGACCCCATGCGTGCCGAAGGGCAGGCCCATATCGATACCATCAACGCCGCGCTGGCACTGGTCCGCAAGTTTCTGGACTGGGACCGCGCGCTGCGTCGCCTCGACGAGCTCAATGCGCGTGTCGAGGACCCGACACTGTGGAACGATCCCAAGGGCGCGGAAGAGGTGATGCGCGAGCGGCGCAGGCTGGAACAGGCGATCGGCACGGTCAACGAGATCGGCGCCGAGATGGCCGATGCCATCGAATTCGTCGAACTGGGTGAAGCCGAAGGCGATGACGAGACCATCACCGAAGGGCTCGCCAGCCTGAAGGCGCTGGCCGAACGCGCCGAGCGCGACAAGGTGCAGGCGCTGCTCGCGGGCGAGGCTGACAGCTACGACACCTATCTGGAAGTCCATGCCGGCGCTGGCGGCACCGAAAGCCAGGATTGGGCCGAAATGCTGCAGCGCATGTATTCGCGCTGGGCCGAACGGCGCGGCTACAAGGTCGAGCTGGTCGATTATCACTCGGGCGAACAGGCGGGCATCAAGTCGGCCACTTTGCTGATCAAGGGCGAGAACGCCTATGGCTTTGCCAAGACCGAAAGCGGCGTGCACCGTCTGGTGCGGATTTCGCCTTATGACAGCTCGGCACGGCGGCACACCAGCTTTTCCAGCGTCTGGGTCTATCCGGTGATCGACGACAATATCGAGATCGAGGTCAAGGAAAGCGACCTCAAGATCGATACCTACCGCGCCTCGGGTGCGGGCGGACAGCACGTCAACACCACCGATTCGGCGGTGCGCATCACGCATATTCCCACCGGCATCATCGCCGCCAGCCAGAATGACCGTTCGCAGCACAAGAACCGCGCCACCGCGATGAACATGCTGAAGGCGCGGCTGTACGAGGCTGAACTGCAGAAGCGCGAGGCTGAAGCCTCGGGTGAATATGCCGCGAAGACCGAGATCGGCTGGGGTCACCAGATCCGGTCCTACGTTCTGCAGCCCTATCAGCTGGTCAAGGACCTGCGCACTGGCGTGACCTCGACCGCGCCAGGCGATGTGCTCGATGGCGCGCTCGACCCGTTCATGGCGGCGGCGCTGTCGCAGAAGGTGACTGGCGAGAAGGTGGACGTCGAAGATGTCGACTGACCGGTTCGGTCGGCGGGCGGGGCTTTTGCTGGCGACGGCATGGCTTGCCGCCTGCCAGCCGGCATCGGGTGATCAGGCCGACCGGCCCGAGACCGCGCGCGCCTTTCCGCGCGCCGACCGACCGGTTGCGGATGTGGTCAGCAACGAGTTTTCCAACGAGGAAGCGCGCGACGACCGCAACGAGGCCACCAAGGTGATGGATCTGGCGGGCATCGCGCCGGGCATGACCGTGGCGGATATCGGCGCAGGCAACGGCTATTACACAGTGCGCCTGGCCGAGCGGGTCGGCAAGAACGGCCGGGTGCTGGCGCAGGATATCGACGATGCCGCGCTCAAGCGGCTGGGTACCCGGGTGGAACGCGAACGGCTCGACAATGTCTCGATCAAGCCGGGCGAAATCGATGATCCGCGCCTGCCCGAAGCGAGCTTCGACCGCATTTTCATGGTGCACATGTACCATGAGGTGACCGAGCCTTATGCGTTCATCTCACGGTTGCGGCCCGCGCTCAAAAAGGGCGGGCAGGTGATCGTGGTGGATGTCGATCGCCCGACCAACCGCCACGGCATGCCACCCAAGCTGCTGTTCTGCGAGTTCGAGGCGGTGGGTTACAAGCTGGTCGAGTTTATCGAGAAGCCTGATATCGCAGGGTATTTTGCACGGTTCGAAGCCATGGGTCCGGCGCTGGAACCGGGCAAGATCAAGGGATGCGATCAGCCCTGACGCGATCAGGCAACGGACCGGCTGGCGGGGCGTTTTTATTGGGCATTTGCTGCGCAGCATGTTTATACGGCTGTGCCAATGTGGGAGCGAATACGTGTTCAAGGGTTTGAAGCCGATTGTTTATGGCGGACGTGAAGTCTGGCCGCTGATCGAGGGCGGCAAGGGCGTTTCTGCCACCAATCATGCCAGCTCGGGCGCATGGGCGGCGGCCGGAGGCATCGGCACGGTATCGGCGGTGAACGCGGACAGCTATGACGACGACGGCAAGGTCATCCCGCAGATCTACCACGGCCGCACGCGCGGCGAGCGCCACGAGGAACTGATCCGCTACGCCATTGCCGGCGGCGTCGAGCAGGTCCGGCGTGCGTACGAGATCGCAGGTGGCAACGGTGCGATCAACATCAACGTGCTGTGGGAAATGGGCGGCGCACAGCCGATCCTGCACGGCATTCTGGAACAGACCCGCGGCATGGTGGCCGGCGTCACCTGTGGCGCGGGAATGCCCTACAAGCTGTCCGAGATCGCGGCGCAATACAACGTCGGCTATCTGCCGATCGTCAGTTCGGCCCGCGCCTTCCGCGCCTTGTGGAAGCGCGCCTATCACAAATATGCCGATCTGATGGTGGCGGTGGTCTATGAAGACCCGTGGCTTGCCGGCGGGCACAACGGCCTGTCCAATGCCGAGGATCCGCGCGTGCCGCAGGATCCCTATCCGCGGGTCAAGGCGCTGCGCGAGACGATGCGCGCCGAGGGCGTGTCCGAAGACGTGCAGATCGTGATGGCGGGCGGTGTCTGGTACCTGCGCGACTGGGAAAACTGGATCGACAATCCCGAGCTCGGGGCGATCTCGTTCCAGTTCGGCACCCGTCCGCTGCTGACGCAGGAAAGCCCGATTCCGCAGGGCTGGAAGGACGAGCTGACCAAGATCCAGCCCGGCGACGTTCTGCTGCACAAGTTCAGCCCCACCGGCTTCTATTCGAGCGCAGTACGCAACCCGTTCCTGCGCAGCCTGGAGGCACGGTCAGAGCGGCAGATCCCGTTCTCGACCGAGACGGCGGGTGAACACACCTCGCAGCTCGATGTCGGGGTGAAGGGCAAGAATTTCTGGGTCACGCCCGAGGATCTGCAGCGCGCGCGTCGCTGGGACGCGCAAGGCTTTACCACCGCGCTCAAGACACCGGATAACACCCTTGTGTTCTGCACGCCCGAAGAGCGCGCCGAGATCCGCAAGGACCAGACCGATTGCATGGGCTGCCTGTCGCATTGCGGATTTTCCGCGTGGAAGGACCATGACAATTTCTCGACCGGATACCTTGCCGATCCGCGCAGCTTCTGCATCCAGAAGGCGCTGCAGAACATTGCGCATGGCGAGGATGTCGACAAGAACCTGATGTTTGCAGGCCATGCCGCGTATAATTTCGGCACCGATCCGTTTTATTCGAACGGCTTCGTGCCCAGCGTCAAGCAGCTGGTCGACCGCATTCTCACTGGCGATTGATACCGTTTCGACCGCGCGCGATGCCTGGCATATCTGGGCATTGACGCGCGGCGCTTTCTCCCCCATCCCCTTTGTTAACCGTTCGATTAACAAGGGTGCGGAGATGGATTTCAGCCTGGCCGACATGCATGCCGCACAACGCGGCACGGGCCATGGCACCGCCCGCTCCAGCGATGCCGCCCAATGTTCCACGCAGCCGCACGCACGCGATGGCTCCTGCCCGGGCAGCGCCTGCAATATCGTTGAAACTCAGAAGGTGAACATCGCCAGCGCCGCGATTCGCCGGCACGGGGCGGAGGGGTGTTCAGCGTGTGTCGAATTCAGCTGTCCTCAGCCGCCAAAGCGCGATTTGGCCTTGCGCAGAAGCCTGGCCCAATGCTTGCGGTCACGCGATTTGAGGGTTTCGTCGTTCACGCGGGCCTGCAGGACATTGCACGTTTCGTCACCGTATTTACGGTGGATAGTCCCCAATTCTTCATCATCCTTGCGCCGCTGGTCGGCGCTTTCAAACAAACTCAAAACCATAAATCCCCCACGGAAAAAGGCACAACCCGTTCGTTCAGGCCAAGACACCCCTGCTCCGGCAGGGCAGATGATACCTCCAAAACGGAGGATTCCGCAACTGCGAAACGAACGGATTCGGCCCAAAACCGTCGGTTTTGTGCCATTTTCGACCATCTACAGCCCATTATGCACAGCATTGTGGCTGGGATGATGACAATTTCATCGCAAGAAGGAGCGCCCCGGTGGCAGAATCAATCTGGACGATAAGCGATATTGCCGCGACCGGCCCGCTGGCAGGGGTGCGCGTGCTGGACATGTCGAGCGTGGTCATGGGGCCATTGGCGACCATGATGCTGGCCGACATGGGGGCAGACGTCATCAAGGTCGAGAACGAGGGGGGGAGCCACGCGGGCGACATGATGCGCTATGCCGGATCGTCTCCGACAGGAGATCTTGGGCCTATCTTCATGGCGCTGAACCGTAACAAAAAGGCCGTGACGATCGACGGCCGCGATGCGCAGGGCAAGGCGCAGCTCGAAACGCTGCTGCGCGAGGCGGATGTCTTCTTCCACAATGTGCGCATGGCCGGCATGGAGCGGCTGGGGCTGGACTATGAATCGGTCCGGAAGATCAATCCGGACATCATCTACATCCATTGTTGCGGCTATGGTGCCGACGGCCCCTATGGCAAGCGCCAGGCGTATGACGATCTGGTGCAGGCGGCATCGGGCTGGGCCGATCTTTACGCCAAACGGTCGAACGGTGCTCCTGCCTACACGCCCTCGCTGGTGGCCGACAAGACGGTGGGGCTGTTTGCCACCAGTGCCACGCTCGCTGCGCTGGTGCACAAGGAACGGACCGGTCAGGGCCAGTTTGTCTCCGTGCCCATGTTCGAATGCTTTACCTTCTTCAACATGGTGGAAAACCTCTACGGGCAGACGTTCCCCGGTGACGGTAAGTTCGGCTATACCCGCTCGATCAACCCACGTCGCAGGCCCTATCCCACCAAGGACGGCTACATCGCCATCGTGCCCTATGTCGACCGCCAGTGGGCGCGATTCTTCGAGATCGGCGGACGTCCAGGCGTGTTCGAGGACCCGCGGTTTTCAACCTATGAGGAGCGGACCAGGAACACCGGTGACCTGTACGCGATCATCGAGGAAGTCGCTGCGACCAAGACCACCGACGAATGGGTCGAACTGCTCGACAAGGAAGACATTCCCGCGATGCGTTTCAACACGATCGAAACCGTGCCCGACGATCCGCATCTGAAGGCGACCGGCTTTTTCATGGACATGGATGCGCCGCACACCGGCCCCTACCGCACGCTGCGCCACCCGATCGTCTTTGCCGCCAGTCCGGCGAACCACCGGCTCGCCCCGCAAAGCGTGGGCGCGCAGAATTCCGACCTGCCTTCGCCTGCCAACGATTGAGGCCGCCTGCTCTCGCGCTGGCTGGCCGGTGGGTCGGTCAGCGCGGAAAGGACGGGCTGTGGGTGAGGGGAGTGCGCAGATAGCGCGGGGTCTCGTCAGCCGAGCTCCCTACCGGCTTGCGCGCCAGCTTGGGATTGACCGGGCGGTTGAATGCCACGCCGAAACGGCCGCTGCGCGCCCAGGCGATTTCGCCGCGCACAGGCCCGATGTTGCGCAGGTTGACCACGATGCTCTGCCCCTGGGTGACATCGAGGTCGGATTCGACCATCATCCCGCCGGCCGAAAGGTTGCGGACCTTTACCTTGTGCTGCTGGCCGCTGTCCTCAATGGTGAGGTCCGCCAGCAGGAACAAGCTGTCTCGTGCGCGAGCCTCCTGGCTTTCGAGCGATTTCGGATTGACAGGCATGGTCATCGGTCTGGCATCCAGGCTTTGGCTTGAGATCACGAGATGCCCCCAATTTTACAGGGACGCCTTGCGCGTGATTCTTATAACCGCCGGAATATCGCCAATTGGTTAATATAGAGGTCAGCCGATCGACCCGAAGCTTCAGTCGTCGCGAGAAATTTTCTCGCGGCGCTCGTGCGCTTCCTGGGCTTCCACCGTCATCGTTGCGATCGGACGGGCGACCAGACGGCCCAGGCCGATCGGTTCTCCGGTGACCTCGCAATAGCCGTATTCGCCTTCGTCGATCCTGCGCAGGGCGGAATCGATCTTGGCGATCAGCTTGCGCTGGCGGTCGCGGGTACGAAGTTCGATGCCCCAGTCGGTTTCGCTCGAGGCCCGGTCATTGAGGTCCGGCTCGCGCATCGGACCATCCTGCAGTTGCTGCAGCGTGTCCTTGGAGGCTGCCAGGATGGAGCGTTTCCATTCCTGCAGGAGAGTACGAAAATATTCCAGCTGGCGGGCAGACATATAGTCTTCATCAGGCGACGGGAAATAATCGCCCGATATGTTCCTGCGCGCCTTGGCCAGCACATCGATATCGTCGATTGCCGTCGAGATGGACGCCATTGAATGCTCCCGGTGATTCTGCAGCACCGCCGCCATGCGCCCAGGGTCGGACACATCCCGTCGGCCTTTGGTTGCAGCGGCCTATAGCCAGCGGCAAGGGGGCATACAAGCTGCAAAGCTAGAGAATTGGCGAGAATCCGTCAGTCTGCCTGCGTGATGCAAGCTTGCCGTACCGGCATTCGCCCGCTGCGCGCCAAAACGGAGTGTTGGTGATTGCTATGGGTTAATTTGGCGCTACTTTTCGGTTCCAAATCGGGACAGGGGGTGCCCCCGGGCACGCAAAGCCGCAAATTTTTGTCGCGCATGTTGTCAAATCAAGGTTAACACCATTGAGATTAACGCTTTGTTCTGGCTTGCCTAGCATATCGGGATGCTGACCCGACCCCGGTTTTGGTATCGGTTGTCGCAAGCAGTCTCCCAGGTCTGAGAGAGAAAACACGATGTCTGTACGGATGGCCTTGGCAAAATTGTGCGCTTGCACCTGCGGTGGAGCAATCATCGGTGGTGGTGCAGTGCACGTCGCGGATACGCCGCCGGCGCAGGTGAAGCAGTACCGCCAGACTAAGACCACCAAGCCGATTCGCGGCCGTCAGATCGCCAAGGCGGCACCTGTCCGCAAGGTGAAGCGCGCCCGTCGCATGGTTGCGCGCACCCCTGTAGGTACGCCGCAGGTCATCACGGTGACGACTCAGCAGGCCCCCATTCCGCTGCCCTTGCCCGCCTATCCCCAGCAGGATTCGGGCGGCTTTTCCGGCGGCGGCGGTGGCGGCGGATTCCCGGTTGTTGTCGGCGGTAGCGGCGGCTTCGGCGGCGGCATTGGCGGCGGCTTCTTCGGTGGCTTCTTCGGTGGCGGCGGCGGTGGCGGCGGCAGCGTCGTGATCTCCTCGACCGGATCGACCAGCACTTCGACTGGCGGCTTCACCAGCACCGGTGGATCGACCAGCAGTTCGACCGGTGGCTTCACCAGCACCGGCGGATCGACCAGCACCTCGTCGGGCAGCATTTCCACCGGCGGCATCTCCACCTCGACTGGCGGTATCAGCACCTCGACCGGCGGCGTTTCCACCTCGACCTCGACCGGTGGTGTCAGCACTTCGACCGGCGGTGTTTCGACCTCGACCGGCGGTGTGAGCACCTCTTCGGGCAACGTTTCGTCCTCGTCGGGCAACGTGTCCTCGTCGTCGGGCAACGTGTCCTCGTCGTCGGGCAACGTGTCGTCGTCTTCGGGCAATGTGTCGTCGTCCTCGGGCAACGTCAGCTCGTCGAGCTCTTCGTCCTCCAGCTCGTCCTCGTCGAGTTCGTCGTCGTCCAGTTCGTCGTCTTCGTCTTCGGGCGGCGGCAAGCCGGGTACGTCTTCTGGTTCGAGCGGATCGTCGGGCTCCAGCGGCTCTTCGGGTTCGAGCGGCTCTTCGGGTTCCAGTGGTTCGTCGGGTTCAAGCGGATCGTCGGGTTCAAGCGGATCGTCGGGCTCGAGCGGTTCTTCGGGCTCGAGCGGTTCTTCGGGCTCGAGCGGTTCGTCGGGCTCGAGTGGCTCGTCGGGATCGAGCGGTTCTTCGGGTTCCAGCGGTTCGTCGGGTTCGAGCGGATCTTCGTCGTCGTCTTCATCGGGTAGCTCTTCCAGCTCTTCGTCGAGCAGCGGCTCGTCCGGTTCCAGCGGATCGACCGGCTCGAGCGGTTCTTCGGGCTCCAGCGGGTCGACCGGCTCGTCGGGCTCCACCGGGTCTTCGGGGTCGAGCGGATCGTCTTCGTCCTCGTCGTCGAGCAGTTCCTCGTCGTCCAGCACCTCGTCGGGCGCAACCTCCACCGGCAGCTCGTCGAGCTTCGGCGGCACCAGCAGTGGCAGCAGCGGTTCGACCGGATCGAGCGGCAGCACCGGTTCTTCGGGTTCGTCCAGCTCGTCGTCTTCGTCTTCGTCGAGCAGCTCGTCCAGCTCCAGCGGCGGCACCAGCTCGACCGGCGGTACCGATGTGCCGGCTCCGCCCGCGATTCTGCTCTTTGGTGCAGGCGCAGTCGCGCTGGCGGCGCGCCGTCGCTTCGCCAAGCGCAAGGAAGATGCAAAGCGTAACGCGGCCTGACCGGTCGGCGGCGTCCGTCACCGCCGCCTGACCGTCATCCGCTTTTGAGAAAAGGGCGATCCCGGCATGGCCAGGGTCGCCCTTTTTTTGCTGTTTGCCGTGCGCGATTGCGGATTGCATCGGGGCGGGCGTGCAGGGCATAGGCAGGCCCATGCACGACATCAAATTCATCCGCGAAAACCCTGCCGCCTTCGACGCCGCGCTCGCGCGCAAGGGGCTTGATCCTGTGGCTGCCGAGATCATCGCGCTCGATGCGACGCGGCGCGAGGCGCTGAATGAATCGCAGGCGGCGCAGGCGCGGCGCAACGAGGCATCCAAGCTGATCGGCCAGGCCATGGCGCAGAAGGATGCGGCCAAGGCCGATGCGCTCAAGGCGGAAGTCGCAGAACTGAAGACCCGTCTGGCCGATCTGGAAGAGCAGGCGAAGGCAGGCGATGCCGCACTGGCCGCACGGCTGGCTGCACTGCCGAACCTGCCCGCAGCCGACGTGCCCGATGGCGAGGACGAATCCGGCAATGTCGAGATCAGCCGCTGGGGCGACCAGCCGAAGTTCGATTTCGATCCGAAGGAGCACGCCGACATCGGTCCGGCTCTGGGCATGGATTTCGAGACCGCCGCAAAGATTGCGGGGGCGCGCTTCACTTTCCTGCGCGGTGGCATTGCCCGGATGAACCGGGCGCTCGGCCAGTTCATGCTCGATGCGCAGGTTGCGCGCGGCTACAACGAATGCGCGACGCCCTATCTGGTGCGCGACGAGGCGGTGTTCGGCGTGGGGCAGCTGCCCAAGTTTGCTGAAGACCTGTTCCAGACTACCGATGGCCGCTGGCTGATTTCCACCTCGGAGGTCAGCCTCACCAACAGCGTGCGCGAGCAGATCCTCACCGCCACCGAGCTGCCGATCCGGCTCACCGCGCTGACCCCGTGCTTCCGCTCCGAAGCGGGCTCTGCCGGGCGCGACACGCGTGGCCTGATCCGCCAGCACCAGTTCGAGAAGGTCGAGCTCGTCACCATCGCCGCACCCGACCAGTCGGCGGCGGAGCATGAACGCATGTGCCAGGCGTCCGAGGCGATTCTGCAGGCGCTGGGGCTGCCTTACCGCAAGATGCTGCTGTGTGCGGGCGACATGGGCCAGGCGAGCGCCAAGACCTTTGACCTGGAAGTCTGGCTGCCGGGCCAGAACGCCTATCGCGAGATCGCCAGCATTTCGAACTGCGGCGACTATCAGGCGCGCCGCATGAACACCCGCTTCCGCCCCGAAGGCGAGAAGGGGACGGAGTTCGTTCACACGCTCAACGGCTCGGCGCTGGCGATCGGGCGGACTTTGGTGGCGATCGTCGAGAACTATCAGCAGGCCGATGGTTCGGTCCGCGTGCCCGACGCGCTGGTGCCCTATATGGGCGGGGTTGAGACACTGCGACCTTGAAGGTTTCGCCTCGCCCTTGATGGCGGACGCGCGCGCCTTGGTAGCGTGCTGCCGATGGAGAAGCGGTGGAGGTGGGGGTCGCGGCTGGACGCCAGCAGCAGATCATTCCAGCCTGCCTTCGATCCCGAAGGATAACCCCCACCCAACCCTCCCCCCATGACGGGGGAGGGCTTTTTCATTCGTGGCTCTCAGACGGACCCGTCTGATCAGAACTTCGCTGCCACCTGCACGCCGTACAGCCGCGGTTCGCCCGCGATGAAGGTCGCGGTGCCGAATGCGCCGCCGGTGTTGCCTGCGTCGATCAGATAGTCCTCGTTGGTAAGGTTGCGAGCAAATGCGGTGATCTCGTAGCGGCCCTCGTCGAAGCGCACCCCGGCGCGGGCATTGACCAGCAGATAGCCGTTTTCGCTCAGCCGTTCGGTGTTCGGGATTTCGAAGAACTGCTTGCTCGAATAGGTGACGGTCGGGAAGAAGAACAGTTCGGCGCTGTCGCCCATCGGCACCGTCACATCGATCCCGGCGGCGGCCTTGTGCTTGGACTGCAAGCGGAAGCGGTTGTCCTGGAATGCCGGGTTGGGCGATTCGATCTTCGCGTCGATAAAGGCGTAGTTGGCGAACAGCCGGACATTGTCGCCGATCCGCAGTGCGCCTTCCACTTCGACGCCAAAGTTGCCGGCATTGCCTGCGTTGACCGGCACGGTCTGGCCCTGCTGGTTGAAGAAGCTGGTCTGGAAGTTCGAGTAATCCTGGTAGAATGCACCGATCGATCCGGTGAAGCTGCCGAAGGCCGCCTTGATGCCGCCTTCATAGTTCCAGATCTTTTCTTCCGGCACGAGCGTGAAGTTCGCCACGGCGCCGGTGGGGCGAGCGGTCGCGCTGAGGTTCAGCACCGGCGAACGGCGGCCCTTGGAGACGGTGGCGTAGACGTTGACCTCGTCGGTGACGCGGTAGAGCGCATTGAAGCGCGGCAGCCACGCATCGAAATTGTCTTCTGCCTTGAAGATCTGGCCGCCGGTATCGGCCGCGCCCAGCAGCGAGACCCCGCGTACGCCCAAGGAGGCGAAGATCTGGCTGCCCGGCTGCACGGCGGTGTAGGTCGACGAGCGGTCCTCGTACAGATACCGCACGCCTGCCGAAAGCTCGAACCGGTCGGAGACATCGAAGGTCAGGTCGGCAAACACCGAATAGACCGAGTTCTTGCCGCCATTGGTGAACGAGCTCGAATAAGGCAGCACGGTGGCTGCACCGCGCGTCAGGATGGAGGTGGCGTTGCGCGCTGGGTTGGTGCTGTTGAGCGCGCCGCAGGTCGATGCGCCGGGCACGCCCAGCACCGCAGCGACATTGTTGCGCACCGGCGCGAAGGCCGGGAAGGGCGCGCAGCTGATATAGGTGCCTTCATCGGTCACGAACGGCACGGCCTGGGTGCCCTGCTCGTGGAACAGGTTGAAGCCGAAGAACCCGCGCAGCCGGTCGCTGTCATATGCAAAGCGGGTTTCGTGGCTGAACTGCTCGCCCTGTGCATCTTCGGCGAATTCGAGGAAGAACAGCGCGCTGCCGTCGGCGTCGAACGTCTCGAGGCTGTCGAACTTGCGATAGCCGCTGATGGAGGTGAGCGACCAGCCACCGCCCATCGGCGTCTGGAAGGTCACGCTAGCGTCATAGACCTCGCGGTTGAGGCCCAGCTTGGGCAGGCCCAGGATCGCGCGGCTGAGGTCGGCAGGGGCGCCGCCCAGCTCGGCAAAGGTGAACGGGCTGGTGGTGCCGCCGGTCGGTGCGATCGATCCGGACTTGAACGCGGTGCCGGGGTTGCGCTGCTGCTCGTAGTTGAACACGAAATCCATCGTGCTTTCGGCGGTCGGCCAGATGCGCAGCGAACCCCGCACTGCAAACTGATCGATGCCGTTAAGGTCCGCCTGCTGCTGGCCAACGGTGCGGGCCGAGATGGTGCCGGTGTCGCCTGCAATGTTGCGGATATAGCCGTCGCGCTTCTTGTACGATGCAGCGATGCGGCCGGCGATCTTGTCGTTGCCGACATTGATCATGCCGCGACCTTCATACAGGCCGAAATTGCCGTAGCTTGCGCGAAAATCTGCGGAGACGCCCGGCTGGGGCTTGGCGGTGACGACCGAGATCGCACCGATGGTCGCGGCCGTGCCGAACAGGGTCGCCTGCGGGCCCTTGACCACTTCGATCCGCTCGACGTCGAACAGGTCGAAATACGATCCGCGCGAACGCGAGACATCGATGCCGTTGAGATAGATGGTCACGCGCGGAGCGATCTGCGCGCTGCCCGAATCCGACGTGATGCCGCGGATGACGAAGCCGGGGTTGTTGGCGCTCTGTTCCTGGATGTTGAGACCCGGGATATAGGCCGACAGTTCGTCGAACTCGTCGATGCCGATCTTGTCCATCTGCTCGCCGCTGATTGCAGACACTGTGAGCGGCACGTCCTGGATCGACTGTTCGCGCTTCTGTGCGGTGACGATGATGGTATCGTCGTTGCGGGGAGCATCTTCGGCGGCGGCATCGGCCTGATCCTGTGCCAGCGCGGGGGTGGCCGACAGGGCGAAGGCGAGCGCGAGCAGCGACGTCTGGAGCGGAGTCGAAAGCGGGTAACGCATCGGGGCATGTCCTCGAAATGAGTGTGAATGCCCGCCCCTTGCCCGCAGCCCGAGACTTTTGTGCGTCGCAACAATTACCGATTTGTGGCGATTTGGAGTTTCGTTTGTAACATCGCGATCGATACGCGAGAGCCGTAGCGGAAGGGCAACGCTGTGCAAGACCACGAGGCCTGCTTCTCCCCTCCCGCTGGCGGGAGGGGCAGGTTCAGCTTGCTGAACCGGGGTGGGCGTGAGACCACGATCGGTGGATATTCCCACCCCGACTTCGCCTGCGGCTCAGCCACCCCTGCCGCGAGCGGGAGGGGAGAGGTTAGTGCGATGAGGGAAGCGGGTCTTAGCCCTGCAGGACGAGGCGGTGATTGGTCTCGAAGCTGGCTGATACCAGATCGGCGATCGCTTCGCCGACGCTTTCGGGTTCCTTGACCGTCGCGGGGTCTTCGCCAGGATAGGCCTTGGCGCGCATCGCGGTGCGGGTGCGGGCGGGGTCGACGATGGCGGTGCGGATGCTGGTCATGTTGCGCATCTCCTCGCCATAGGATGCCAGCAGCACCTCCAGCGCGGCCTTGGATGCGCCATAGGCACCCCAATAGGCGCGCGGCGCGGCGGCGACCGAGCTGGTGAGGCCGATGACGCGGGCGTTGCGGCTCTTGCGCAGCATCGGATCGAAATAGGCGATCATCGCCTGCGTGCTCAGCACGTTCAATGTCATCAGCCGGTTGAACTCGCCCCCGTCGATGGTCGGCACCGGCCCCAGGCTGCCCAGCATCGCGGCGTTGAGCACCAGGATGTCGAGCGCCTGCCAGCGTCCGGAAATCGCGGTGGCCAGCCGGGCAATGCTGTCGCCATCGGCAAGATCCAGCGGCGCAATGGTCGCGCTGCCGCCGGCTTCGAAGATCGCGTCCTCGACGGCTTCCAGATCCTTGGCGGTGCGCGCGGTGAGGATGACGTGCGCGCCGCGCGCGGCGAGAGCCTTGGCGGTCGCAGCGCCGATGCCGCGGCTCGCACCTGTCACCAGGGCGAGCTGCCCTTCGAGTAGCGTGTCGGTCATGAAACGTGTCCTCAGCCAGCGACCCGTTCGGCCAGCAGCGTCAGCTGGTTGGGCTGATCGCGCTCGGCAAGGTCGGTAAGCGTGGTGGGATAATCGCCGGTGAAGCAGGCGTCGCAGTAGCGCGGACGGTTGTCGTCGCGGTTGGCTTCGCCCAGTGCGCGGTACAGGCCGTCGATCGACAGGAACGACAGCGAATCCGCCTGGATGAACTGGCGCATTTCCTCGATCGATTTCTGTGCGGCGAGCAGCTTCGAACGTTCCGGCGTATCGACGCCGTAATAGCAGCTGTGCATCGTCGGCGGGCTGGCGATGCGCATGTGCACCTCGGCAGCGCCTGCATCGCGCATCATCTGCACGATCTTGAGCGAGGTGGTGCCGCGCACGATCGAATCGTCGATCAGCACCAGCCGCTTGCCCGCGATCAGCGGCTTGTTGGCATTGTGCTTCAGCTTGACGCCCAGATGGCGGACCCCGTCACCCGGCTGGATGAAGGTACGGCCGACATAATGCGAACGGATGATGCCCAGTTCGAACGGCAGCCCCGACTGCTGGGCATAGCCGATGGCCGCAGGCGTGCCGCTGTCGGGAACGGGGACGACCAGATCGACATCGACCGGGTTTTCCATTGCCAGCTGCGCGCCGATCGCCTTGCGCACCGAATAGACCGACGAGCCGTCGACGATCGAGTCCGGGCGCGAGAAATAGACATGCTCGAAGATGCACGGGCGCGAGGCCTTGTCGGCGAACGGCCGGTGCGAGCGGATTTCGCCGCCGCTGACGATGACCAGTTCGCCCGGGTCGACCGTGCGCACGAACTCTGCGCCCACGATGTCGAGCGCGACGGTTTCCGATGCGAAGATCACCGTCTCGCCGATCTTGCCCATCACCAGCGGGCGGATGCCCAGCGGATCGCGACAGGCGATCATGCCGGTTTCGGTCAGGCAGATCAGCGAATAGGCGCCTTCGACCTGCTTGAGCGCGTCGATGAACTTGTCGAGCAAGGTCCGGTAGCGCGAGGTGGCGACCAGATGGATGATCGTCTCGGTGTCCGAGGTCGACTGGAAGATTGATCCGGTGCGCACCAGATCGTGCCGCAGCTTCATGGCGTTGGAGATATTGCCATTGTGCGCGATGGCAAAGCCGCCCGACGACAGTTCTGCATAGAGCGGCTGCACATTGCGCAGCGCGGTCTCGCCGGTGGTCGCATACCGAACATGGCCGATCGCCGAATCGCCCTTGAGCGCGCGCATCGTGTCTTCGGAATCGAAGTTGCCCGCCACATGACCCAAGGCCTTGTGGTTGTGGAAGGTGCGGCCATCGAAGCTGCTGATGCCAGCCGCCTCCTGCCCGCGATGCTGCAGCGCGTGCAGCCCCAATGCGACCATCGCGGCAGCATCGGTGGCTCCGGCCACGCCAAATACGCCGCACTCTTCGCGCAGCTTGTCGTCTTCAAAAGGATGAGTGGTGATCATGTCGCGCGCCCGATTCGGTTGCCGCTGGCTGGTTCGGCTACCCTATAGGCACGCAATTGGGGTTTGTCTTGCTTTTGTCACAGGAGATTTCACAGGTCATTTTTCGTTAACCGTGTTGCACGCCGCGCTGGGTGGGATTAACCGGGCGCGATGGCAGATGTGCGCGAAACCGGGCTGGCCCTGGACCCCAAATATGATGCCGCAGGGCTGATCACCGCCTGTGTCACCGATGCGGCCAGCGGTGCATTGCTGATGGTCGCGCACATGAATGCCGAGGCGTTGCAGCTGACGCTGGACACCGGCGAGGTTCACTTCTGGTCCCGGTCGCGCGCAAGCCTCTGGAAAAAGGGTGAAAGCTCGGGAAATGTGCTGAAGCTGATCGAGCTCCGGATCGATTGCGATCAGGACGCGGTCTGGGTGATAGCATCGCCCGCAGGCCCCACCTGCCACACTGGCGCGCCATCGTGCTTTTATCGCCGGGTCGCGGGCGATGGTTCGCTGGAGCGCATTGCATGAGGCGTACGCTCGCCCTGGCCTGCCTGATGCTGGCGGGGTGCAGCGAGACCCAGGCCGAGGGTGATGGCGCCGCCGTTACGCCGCTCGATGCCGCCGCCATCGATGCTGGGGTAATCGCCGATCCGCAAGCGATCGATCTGGCGGGCAGCTTTGCCGATACCGGCGGCACCGGCAGCGACGCCTTCTGCGCGCGCGGCAATCGCGAGAAGGGATACAAGGTCGGCGTGCTGGTGACCTTTGGCGGTTCCACCCAATGCGAAGGCACGGGGCGCGCAGAGCTGACCGGGGAGCGCGCGCGGATCAGCCTCAGCCGAACCGGCAAGGGCGAGACGATCGCCGGGTGCAGTTTCGACGCCTATTTCGATGGCAACGCATTGGCGGTGCCCGGCAATGTGCCCGCGGCCTGTGCGAGCCTGTGCGGTGACCGGGCCAGCCTGGCCGGTGCCTCGTTCGCATTGGTCGAACAGGGCGACGCCGCCGCCAGCAGCGCATCGGGGCGTGCCATCAGGAAGCTGTGCGCGGGCTGATTCTCCTTGACGTTTACGTCAAGGGAATGTAGCTCGGCAATCATGCACGACCGTTCGACCCTTGGCCGCATCGATACCCCCGACCTCCAGAACCGGGACAGCTACACCATCTCCGATCTTTCGGACGAATTTGGTGTGACTGCTCGGGCGCTGCGCTTTTACGAGGATGAAGGGCTGATCGCCCCCGAGCGCAAGGGCCTGACCCGCGTCTATTCCAAGCGCGACCGTGCCCGGCTCGCCTGGATCATGCGCGCGAAGAACGTGGGCTTCAGTCTTGGCGAAATCCGCGAGATGATCGATCTTTATGACATCGGCGACGGCCGTCGCGAACAGCGCCGCGTCACCCTGCAGCGCTGCAAGGAGCGCATCGCGCTGATGCGCAAGCAGAAGAAGGATATCGAAAGCTCGATCCAGGAGCTTTCGCAGTTCGTGAAGATGGTCGAGCAGGTGGAACGCGCCGACCAGGCCTGACGGGCCAAAACGTTTCCGGGCGGTTGCCAGCAAGGACCACGCCCGCTTTCCCAGGCCAGATGCGGTCTGCATTTGACGTTGAACCTTGAGAGGACAGCAAGATGCCCAAATATACCGCCCCCGTGCGCGATACGCAGTTCATCCTGACCGAAGTTCTCGGCATCGAGAAATATTCGAACCTTCCCGGTTTCGACAATGCCGCACCGGACGTGCTGTCGGCCGTGCTCGAAGAGGCCGGCAAGTTCGTCGAGGAAGTGCTGTTCCCGCTCAACCAGGTCGGTGACCTCCAGGGCTGCACCCGTCATGCCGACGGCACCGTGACCACCCCCGACGGCTTCAAGGATGCCTACACGCAGTATTGCGACGCGGGCTGGGGCACGCTGGCTGCGCCCGAAGAGTTTGGCGGCCAGGGCATGCCGCATGTCGTCGGCATCGCGTTCGAGGAATTCATGTCGTCGAGCAACATGGCATTCGCCATGTACCCCGGCCTGACGCACGGCGCGGTTTCGGCAATCCTCGCCAAGGGCAGCCAGGAGCAGAAGGAGAAGTACGCTCCCAACATGATCAGCGGCAAGTGGAGCGGCACGATGAACCTGACCGAGCCGCAGTGCGGCACGGACCTGGGCCTCATCCGCACCAAGGCGGTGCCTCAGCCCGGTGGCACCTATGCCATCACCGGCACCAAGATCTTCATCTCGTCGGGCGAGCATGACCTGACCGAGAACATCATCCACCTCGTCCTCGCCAAGACCCCCGACGCGCCCGACAGCGTCAAGGGCATCTCGCTGTTCATTGTCCCGAAGTTTATCGTCCATGACGATGGCTCGCTGGGTGAGCGCAACGCGGTGTCGTGCGGCTCGATCGAGCACAAGATGGGCATCCACGGCAACTCGACCTGCGTCATGAACTATGACGGCGCGACCGGCTATCTGGTCGGCGAAGAGAACAAGGGCCTGGCTGCGATGTTCATCATGATGAACGCGGCGCGCCTCGGCGTCGGCGGGCAGGGCCTGTCCATGGGCGAAGTCTCGTACCAGAACGCGGTGCAGTACGCGGGTGACCGCCGTCAGGGCCGGGCGCTGACCGGCGCTGCTGACGCCAATGAAAAGGCAGACACGCTGTTCGTGCACCCCGATGTGCGCCGCATGCTGATGGAAGCCAAGGCGATCAACGAGGGCCTGCGCGCGCTGATCCTGTGGGGCGGCCTGCAGGTCGACCTGACGGACAAGGCACAGACCGAAGACGAGCGCGTGGCTGCCGACGACATCATCAGCCTGCTGACCCCGGTCATCAAGGGCTATGGCACCGACAAGGGCTATGAGATCGCCACCAACATGCAGCAGGTCTATGGCGGCCATGGCTATATCGCCGAATGGGGCATGGAACAGTATGTCCGCGATGCGCGCATCGCGATGATCTACGAAGGCACCAACGGCGTGCAGGCGATGGACCTTGTCGGCCGCAAGCTCGCGCAGAACGGTGGTCGCGCGGTGCAGACCTTCTTTGGCATCCTCGACAGCGAATGCGCCGATGCCAAGGGTGACGCGCGTCTCGCCGATTTCGCCGAACGTCTCGAAAAGGCCGCAGGCGAGCTCAAGGCCGCAACCATGTGGTTCATGCAGAACGGTCTGATGAACCCCAACAACGTCGGCGCAGGCGCACACAGCTACATGCACATCATGGGCATCGTGGCGCTGGGCCTGATGTGGCTGCGGATGATGCGCGCATCGATCGCCGCGCTGGATGCCGGCACCGGCAATGCCGTGTTCTATGAGACCAAGCTCAAGACCGCGCGCTATTTCGCCGAGCGGATCATGCCCGATGCAGGCGCGCTGCGCCGCAAGATCGAAGCGGGATCGGAAGCGATCATGGCGCTGGAGCCGGAGCTGTTTGCAGCGGCCTGACCGCCTAAATTTCTTCGTTTTTCAGTAAAAAGGCGCCTTCTCTTGCGGGAGGGCGCCTTTTTCATGTCGTTTTGCGACGAACTGAAAGTTGTCCTGGTCGCTTGTCTGCAACGATTTGGCGTGCCTCACTGCGTCAAGTTGCGCCTTGACGAGCCACGGCAGCGACAACTTGCGGGAACCTGCCCGCTGGCGGCGTCAGGGCCAATATCCGCCCGGAACAGCCTTTGATCATCCTCGTTGATGCTGCGGAGACCACATCGTCCCGCAAACATGAAATTTCAAAAGGCCTCTGCCGATTTCACGAGGCCGGACAACGAGGAGCAAGACCATGAAGAAGACCATTTTTGGAACGCTGATTGCCGCCGGTGCCCTGGCAGCCACCCCTGTCATGGCACAGGAAATGACCCCGGAAGCCCCGGCAACGCCGACCCAGGAAGCGCCTGCGACCGAAGCGCCTGCCGGTGACAGCCAGGTTCCGCCCGCCACGCTCGACTCGAACGGCGATGGCACGATGGACGCTTGGGATCGCAACAATGACGGCACCGCCGATGCCTGGGATACGGACGGTGACGGCAAGCCCGACAAGGCCGATCCGATGGAAGCCGCTGAGTAAAACTTACCCCGCAAGGGTCGCAAAGGAAGGCCGGGAGAGAAATCTCCCGGCCTTTTTTCCTTATCTGCAACAAACTGCAGACACATAACAGTATTAAGGTTTTTGTTTTCACAAACAGTAGTTTGAGCTCGGTGCAGATAGGCTCTCATAAAGATCGTTAAGGCCTGTTTACCATCAATTTTGATCTTTTTTGGCGCTGGAAACGCCTGATTAACTGGCTTTGGGCTATGTCTTGCTTCTGAGAGTTTGTTTACCTTTTTTGGGAGAAAAGGAAATGCAATCCGGACTGCAGGAGAGGCTTGAGTTTTACGAACTGGACCGTGCTGATCGTTCCACCTTTCGTCGGGTGAAGCGTTCGCTGGGTCGTCACGTCAATCGCGCGCTCGAAAAATTCTACCGCAAGGTCGGGGCTATCCCCGAACTCAAAGGCTTTTTTTCGGACCCGTCGCGGCTCGATTATGCCAAGAACGCACAGCACAGCCACTGGATGAAGATCTTCGGTGACGGCCTCACCGATGAGTACATGAAGCGTGCTGTCGGCGTGGGCGAGGTCCATGCCCGGATCGGGCTGGAACCCAAATGGTATGTTGGCGGCTATGCGCTGATCCTCGAAGAGATGATCCACGGCATGATCTCGCCGGGTCTGCTGCGCTTTGTGCCAGGCCGTCGCAAGCTGGCGCGCGATGTCGCGGCGCTGGTCAAGGTCTCGCTGCTCGACATCGACGTCGCACTGTCGACCTATTTTGTCGGTGCCGAGGAAAAGGTTCGCGGCGTTGTTCTGGGTCAGATGGGAAGCGCGCTCAAGCAGCTCGCGCAGGGCGATCTGACCGCACAGATGGCGGGCCTGCCGTCCGAATATGCCCAGGTTGAGAAGGACTTCAACGCCGCGACTGCCTCGCTGCGCGAGACGCTGCTTGCGGTGAGCTCCAGCGTCAGCGTGATCTCTTCGGGCAGCGGCGAAATCCGCACGGGCGCGGACGATCTGGCCTCGCGGACCGAGGAGCAGGCTGCCTCGCTCGAGGAAACTGCCGCCGCCATGCGCGCTGCCACCGATATGGTGCAGGAAACCACCCGCAGCGCCGTCGCGGTGAACGCCGAGATGGCCAAGATGCAGGCCGAGGCCACCGAAGGCGGCGAGATCGTCGGCAAGGCGGTCGGCGCGATGGATTCGATCGAAAAATCATCGAGCGAGATTGGCAAGATCATTACGGTGATCGACGGCATCGCCTTCCAGACCAACCTGCTGGCGCTCAACGCCGGAGTCGAAGCGGCCCGCGCAGGCGATGCCGGCAAGGGCTTTGCTGTGGTCGCGCACGAGGTGCGGGCGCTGGCGCAGCGCTGTGCCGATGCAGCGCAGGAGATCAAGGTCCTGATCAGCAACAGCACCGAGCACGTCGACAACGGCGTCAAGCTGGTGGGGGATACAGGCACCATGCTCAATCGCATCGTCGAACGCGTCGGCGAGGTCAGCCAGGTCATCACCCGCATCGCAGCGTCGGCAGAAAGCCAGTCGGCCAGCATGATTCAGGTCAATTCGGCCGTGGGCGACATGGACAAGATGACGCAGCAGAATGCCGCGATGGTCGAAGAAACCGCCGCGTCTGCGCGCAGCCTTGCCAGCGAAGCCGAGGAACTCGCCGCCAAGGTTGCCCGGTTCCAGTTGGGCGAAGCGCCAATGGCACAAACCCAGCGCAGAGCTTATACACCGATGGCCGCCAGAAAGCCTGCCCGCATGCCCAGGGTCTCCGGCAATCTGGCGCTGAAGGATGATGGCGACGACTGGTCTGAATTCTGATCCTGGTCCTGCTGCTGAATGACGGTCGCCGGAGCTGCTGGCTCCGGCGACCGAAGTTCGCGTAATCTCATCACCGGTTTACCTTCGCTTATCGTCTGTCTGGCATGGCAGGACGGGCACGCACACAGCAGGAGACGCCCATGATGCACATCGACCACAAGCAGATGCGGGCCAAGGCGGTAGCGCTGGGTGCGATCAACTGCGTGGTGGTGCCGGGCGTCTCGCCGATCGTCAACAAGCTCGCAGGATCAGGCCCCGCCAGCCACGGCTTCCTGCGCGACGCCTGGTTCTGCAAGGGGGAGCCCGATGCGCTTTCCACCCTGGTGGCGCGGCGCGGCGATGGCAGTGAAATCCTGGCCCTTCCGTTGCGGCCGCTGGGTCCTTCAGGCTTCAAGGCACGCGCGCTGGCAGGCAGCTATTGGCCGTTTCGCAGCGCCGCGCTCGACCCGAGTACCGGCGTGGGCGACATGCGCGCGGTGCTCGATCACCCGGTGACGCAGGCAGCTGTCGGCCCGCTGCTGCGCCTAGGGCCGATCTATCACGACGACCGTCTGGCGCAGCTGATGACGGCGGCTGCCGATGCGACCGGCTGGCACGTGCTGGTCCGCGACATGGGCCAAAGCTTCATCCAGGATCTGCCCGCTCCGGGTGCGGGTGACACCTGGCCCAGCAAGTCGCGGCGCAAGAAGGTGCGCCGCATGGCCGCCCGGTTGGAAGAGCAAGGTCCGCTCAGCCTGCGCACGGTGCGCGGCAGCGACTGGTCCGAACAGGTGTTCCACGATCTCGTGCGGATCGAGGAGAACAGCTGGGTCGGAAAGCGCACGGATCGTAGTGGCGCAAAATTTCTCAACCCGCATATGATGGCGCACTGGCAGCGGGTTGTCGGCGATCCGCAGCTGGCGCGGAAGCTGGCAGTGAGCCTGCTCTACGTCGGTGACCGGCCGATCGCCTTCTCGCTCGATCTCATCTGCGGCGAGGTGCAGTACGGCATCGCCAGCAGCTATGACGATGCCTTCGCCGCCTTCTCTCCCGGGCAGATCGTGACGGTGCACGCCGTTGAAGACAGCATGGCGCAGGGGGTGCGCCAGATCGATTGGGGCGCAGGCGACAGCGGCTACAAGCAGGAACTGGGCTCGCGTCCTGGCGCGCGCATTCAGGACATCCTGCTGGTGCGCAGCGCATCGGTGGCGGCGGCGCTGCGTCCCCGGTGGGAGGAATCGACCGGCTCGGGCACGCGTGCCATCGTGGCCGGACTTGCCGATGCCATCAAGGTTTCGGGCCTTCCCTCCAGCCTGACCCTGCGACGGCTGCTGATGTCCGGCCTCGCGCTGTCGGCGGCAGCTTCGATGCTGGCAGACTAGCCGCCACGCTGGGCTGTCGGTCAGTTGCACCATGCCGCTTGCTCTGGCTTGCCTGCCGCCGGTAAGGGTGGCGGATGTTGAAACCGCTTTTGCTCCTCGCCGCAGCCAGCGCTGCCCTGTCGTCTCCTCTGACCGCCCAGACCCCGATCACGGTCGATGCCGACCGGCTGACGCAAACCGTCCGCACGCTCGCGTCCGATACGTTCGAGGGGCGCGCTCCCGGCACGCGCGGGGAAGACCGAACCCTGGGCTATCTGATCGCGCGGTTCGAGGCGCTGGGGCTGGAGCCTGCCGGCCCGGACGGCGGCTGGCTGCAGAAGGTGCCGCTGCTCCACACGCGGCTGCAGACCCCGCGCCAGTTGGCCTTTACGACCCCCGGCGGCAGTGTCGCTGCCAGGCCCGCCGAGGATATCTATCTTTCCACCATCCGCCCCGAGGACGTCGCGAAGATCGACAATGCGCCCCTCGTTTTTGTCGGCTATGGCGTGAAGGCGGACGAACGCGGCTGGGACGACTTCAAGGGCGCAGACCTCAAGGGCAAGGTCGCGGTGTTCCTGATCAACGATCCCGATTTCGCTGCCAAGCTAGGAGATGCGGTGGCAGGCAAGTTCGGTGACCGGACGATGACCTATTACGGCCGCTGGACCTACAAATTCGAGGAAGCCGCGCGGCAGGGCGCGATCGCTGCGCTGATTGTCCACAATGCCGCAGGCGTGGGCTATGGCTGGAATGTGGTGATCAGCGCCGGCGGCGAGAACTATGACATCGTCCGCATGCCCGAGGCCCTCAGCAGCCTGAGGTTGCAGGGCTGGCTCTCTGCGGAGATGTCGGCGCGATTGTTCCAGGCGGCTGGGCAGGATCTGGCGAAGCTGGAGGTTGCTGCGCGCTCGCCTGGCTTCCGCCCGGTCGAGCTGAAGGGCGTGACGCTGAACGCCGATATTCCGGTGGTTCCCGAGGTCGTCACCAGCCACAACGTGCTGGCAAAAATCCCCGGCAGCGCGCGGCCTGAAGAGGTCGTGATGATCGGCGCACACTGGGACGCCTATGGCGAAGGCAAGCCCGATGCGCAGGGCCGCATCTATCGCGCCGGGGCGAATGACGATGCGCTGGGCATTGCCGGCATGCTGGAGATCGCCCGCGCGATGAAGGCGCAGCCCGCACCGCAGCGCAGCGTGGTGTTCGGCGTTTGGACGGCCGAAGAGCGCGGCCTGCTGGGCTCCGAATATTATGCCGCCAACCCCGTCTATCCGATGGCAAAGACGGTCGCCAATCTGGGGCTCGACATCCTGCAGACCGCAGGCGCGGCGAACGATGTCGTGCTGGTCGGCAAGGGGCAGAACACGCTGGAAGACGATATGGCGCGCGTCGCAGCCACGCAGGGACGCACCGTGACGCCCGAAAGCCTGCCCGAACGCGGTCTGTTCTACCGGGCCGACCATTTCTCGTTCGCCAAGCGCGGTGTGCCGGTGATGCTGCTGATGGGTATCGCGGGTGCTTCCAACCTGAAGCAGGGTGGCAGCGCGGCGGGACAGGCGTGGATCGATGCCTATACCGGCCAGTGCTACCACCAGGCCTGCGATGCCTGGGGCCCCGACTGGAACCTGGAGGGCGCGGTGCAGGATATCGAACTGGTCGGGCAGATCGGCGCCGAACTCGCCAATTCGAACCGCTGGCCGCAATGGAAGCCAGGCTCTGAGTTCAAGGCCATCCGCGACAAGGCGGGTGTGCCCAAGCAATAAGCGCGGCGTTTCGATCAGGCGAGTGCGGCGGCCGACACCATGTGCCGCCCCGGCTTGGCTGCCACTGACGCTTCGATCAGCGCCTGGGCGATGTTCCCCGCCGGGCTGATCCGCCATCCGCGTGGCAGCACCGGTGCGAACACCCGCAGGATCGCCTCTGATACGCGTTCGGCGGCGCGGAACTCGTCGCGCTCGCCGCCGATCAGGCCGGGGCGGACGATAGTATAGCTGGGATAGTCGAGCGCGGCGATGCTCGCCTCCACCTCGCCCTTGGTACGGTTGTAAAGCAGACCGGACTTTGCATCCGCACCGATCGCGGAGACCAGCGCAAAGGCCTGCGCTCCGTGCTGATGCGCTGCGCGCGCGATGGCGAGCGGATGGTCGTGGTCGACGCGGATGAAGGCCTCTGCCGATCCGGCCTTGGCCCGCGTCGTCCCCAGCGAGCAGATCACGGCATCGGCGCGCCACCAGTCAGCCTCCAGCGGCAGTGCCTCGAAATCGACGACCGGGTTGGCAAGCTTGGCATGCGGCGGCAGCGCACGGCGGGTGAGGGCGGTGACGCGCGTGATACGCGGGTCATCCAGCGCTCGCGTCAGCGTTTCGCGTCCGACAAGGCCGGTTGCGCCTGCGATGAGAAGGGTGGTCATGAGTCCATACCGTCATCAAAATGCCGACATGGCAAGCATTACCGATTGAAGCAGGACGCCATCGCCCCGACGCGTTGAGGTCCCGCAGGATGAGTCCGATCGCCGGGGTGAAGCCGCATCGAAGCAGACAGCGCGTCGAAATCGCTTGGCTGCAGCCAGCCCTGTATCCGGCCCTGCTTGACCGCCCAGCAGTCGGCCCGCATCTCGCCAGCGCCGAATATCATGTGGGCGCATTCATGTGTGTACCAGAAAATCTGTTCGGCGCGGGGACGTGTCAGCAGCGTGGAGTTGAGATAGATCCGGCCACCCTGCGTGACAGCAATGTCTTCCATGTGCATGACAACGGTCTGAACCGGCCCACAGCTAACCCGATAGCCTGCCAGATCGAGATGGCCCGCCGGCACCACGTGCTGTGCGGATGCCCCCTGAGCGGGCCAGTAGGCCGCGACCAGAAAAATCGAAACAAGAGTTGAAATCTTCATTTTCTACGATCCGTTAAATGAGGTTTTTGCGGGTATGTGCAAAGATTCAGAATCGTCAAAAAGAAATCTCAATGTACCTGATTTTCTATTTTTCACGATGAAATAATGTTATAATATCTGTTTCAATATAATGATCTATATTTCACATATATTTATGTTTACAACAGGGATGATGAAAGGTTCCGTGTCCTTTACGGTTCGCAAAAAGAAAAGCCCTTGGACACGATCGTGTGTCCAAGGGCTCTGATGAATTGCGATGTGTCGCCAAGTCGCGACCAGGCATGCGGTTGCCGCAGCAAACCACGGCAATACGCGAAGACCAATGATGAAAGGAAGAATGGTGGAGCCTAGCGGGATCGAACCGCTGACCTCTACACTGCCAGTGTAGCGCTCTCCCAGCTGAGCTAAGGCCCCATATGCGCCGGTTTTGGGTCCCCGGCGTCGGGAAGGACAGCCCTTTAATCGAGCCGTCCTGTGGTGGCAAGGGGCAATTTACGCCCCTTGCCGTTATTTCACAGTGGGTATCCTTTGAGCCGAAAAGGCCTCAGGTTTCCTCGTCATTGTCGTCGGCGGCCGCGACGCCCAGGTCGTCGTCGCCGCCCAGATCGACATCGTTGTCCGGCGAATCGCCGTCCTCGTCGATGTCCAGATCCTCATCGGCGAGATCCACGTCCTCCTTCTCGATGACCTTCTTCTTTTCTTCCTCGAAGGGCAGCGGCTGCTTGGACTTGAGCACCGGCTCGGGCGTCCAGCTGTTGCCGCAGTTGATGCAGGATACAGGGTCGTCCTTGCCAAGATCGTAGAAGCGGGTGCCGCATTTCGGGCAACTGTGCTTGGCGCCCCATTCAGCCTTGATCATGAATAATGCCTCGGTTCTGGTAGATGTTTGAGTATGTGTGGAGAGATGCAGGCTTCCGCAAGACGGCCGTCGCCATGTTCGGAAAATCGGCGTGCGCCTTGCCATAGCTTTGTGCCGCTGTCAAAAGCTGCGTCGCAATTCATCTCTGGCAGCATGATGCCCAACCGGAATTTGTTTCATCCCATGGCCCATTCAGCAGACCAGGCACCGGTGCCGCGCCGCTTCAGCGCGTCCGGGCCGCTCACCGGCATAATCCGTGTGCCCGGCGACAAATCGATCTCTCACCGCGCGCTGATGCTGTCAGCATTGTGCGTCGGCAAAAGCCGCATATCGGGCCTGCTTGAGGGCGAGGATGTGCTCGCCACCGCCGCTGCCATGCGGGCGATGGGCGCGGACATAGCGCGCGGCGACGACGGCATCTGGACCGTCCATGGCGTGGGTGTCGGCGGGCTGATGCAACCGGCCCAAGCGCTCGACATGGGCAACTCCGGCACCTCCACCCGGCTGTTGATGGGGCTGGTCGCCAGCCATCCGATCACCGCGATGTTCACCGGCGATGCATCTCTCAGCCGCCGCCCGATGGCGCGCGTCACCGATCCGCTGAGCCTGATGGGGGCCGAATTCAACGCCTACCCAGGCGGCAGGCTGCCGCTGATGGTCAAGGGCCTGCAACCTGCGGTGCCGATCACCTACCGTCTGCCGGTCGCGTCTGCACAGGTGAAATCGGCGATCCTGCTCGCCGCATTGAACACGCCGGGGACCACGACGGTGATCGAGCCGGTGGCGACGCGCGATCATAGCGAGAAGATGCTCAAGGGTTTTGGTGCCGATCTGGTCGTGGAAACCGATGCGGACGGCGTCAGGCATATCTCGGTCACCGGGCCATGCGATCTGACTGCACAGGATATCGAGGTGCCTGGCGACCCCTCATCGGCGGCTTTCTTTATTGTCGCCGCGCTGATCGTGCCGGGATCGGACCTCACAATCGAGAATGTCGGCATGAACGTGACCCGCACCGGGCTGATCACCGTGCTCGAGCAGATGGGCGGGCAGATCGAGCGGCTGAACGAGCGGACCGTCGGTGGTGAGCCGGTGGCAGACCTGCGGGTCCGGGCCAGCGCGCTGACCGGCATCACCGTCGATCCCGCCATCGTCCCGAGCATGGTCGACGAGTTTCCGGTGTTCTTCATCGCCGCCGCCATGGCGAACGGCACAACCATCACCAGCGGGCTTGACGAGCTGCGCGTCAAGGAATCGGACCGGCTTGCCACGATGGCGCGCGGGCTGGAGGCGACCGGCGCAACGGTCGAGGAGCGCGAGGATGGCCTCGGCATCACCGGCTGTGGCCATAATGGCCAACTGCGCGGTGGCGGGCCGGTGGCGACTTTGCTCGACCACCGCATCGCGATGAGCTTTGCGGTGGCGGGCCTCGTCAGCAGCAACGGGGTCGAGGTGGATGACACTGCACCGATCGCGACGAGCTTTCCCGATTTCCTGGGCCTGCTGGCACGAACGACGGGCGGAGCATGACGCCGCTTGTCGCCAATATTGTTGGCGTTATCGGCAGCGTTCTGTTCATCGGCGGCTTTGCCTATGCCAATATCGTCGAGCGGATCGACAAGTTGCTGTTCAATGCGGTCAACCTGGCAGGCTCGATCCTGTTGTTGCTATCGCTGTCGGTCCACTTCAATCTGGCTGCGGTGATCCTGGAGACCGCCTGGGGCGGGATCGCGTTGGTCGGTCTGGTCAAGGCTGCGCGAGAGCGACGGGCGGGAGCGCATCGGGAAGGGACCGAACCATGAAGCAGATATTGATCGCGGCGATGTTGGCTGTCGCCGGCACGGGGTGCGTCGCCACTCAGCCATCCGCACAACCGACCGCACAGCAGCCGCTTGCAAGCGATTCCCAGATCGAGGCCGCGCAGGTCGCGCCGGTCGTCGACGAAACCGCGATCGCCATGCGCTGGAACGAACGGCTCGCCCCGTTCACGATTCTCGGCAACGTGCACTTCGTCGGTACCCAAGGGCTGGGCGTGTTCCTGATCACGACGCCGAAAGGCCATATCCTGATTGACGGTGCGCTGGCGCAATCGGTGCCGCAGATCCTCGGTAACATCCGCGCGCTGGGCTTCAATCCCGGCGACATCAAGTATCTGCTCAACACCCACGCGCATTACGATCACGCTGCGGGCCTTGCCGGGCTGCAACGCGCCAGCGGGGCGGTGATGATCGCCAGCGCGGCGGACAAGCCGTATCTCGAGGCGGGCGCGGTCGATCATGGCCCGACCAGTGACACGCCGTTCCCGCCGGTGCGAGTCGACCGCGTAGTGGCCGACGGCGACACTGTGACACTCGGTGGCACCACGCTGACCGCGCTTCTGACGCCGGGTCATTCGCCCGGTTGCACATCCTGGACGCTGACCGCGACCGACTCCAACGGTGTTCCCCGCAAGGTGTTCCTACATTGCAGCGCATCTTTGGGCGGCCAGTCGCTGGTGCCGGAGGCCTATCCTGGCATGATCGCCAATTACCGTGCGACCTTTGCCAAGGTGCGTGGACTGCAAGCGGACGTATTCCTGGCCAACCACGACCTTTTCTTCGACCTCCATGGCAAGCGCGCGCGGCAACTGGCAGGCGAGGCAGATGCCTTTGTCAATCCGTCCGAGCTGCAGCAATTCAACACCGAGATGGAGCAGGGCTTTGGTGCGGCGTTGGCCGAGCAACAGGCGGCGAAGCGATGATCATCGCCGTCGATGGGCCCACCGCGAGCGGCAAGGGGACGATTGCCAAGGCACTGGCGGCGCATTTCGCGCTGCCGCATCTCGATACCGGGCTGCTTTATCGGGCCGTCGGCGTGATGACGGTGCGGCTGGGCGGTGACCCGGACAATGCGGACGAAGCCCTGGCGGGCTGCGCGTTCGACGATGCGCTGCTGGCCGACGAGCACCTGCGTTCCGAGATGGCGGGCGGGCTCGCGAGCCGCGCGTCGCGGCACCCGGCGGTGCGCGCCGCGCTGCTGGAGCGTCAGCGCGCCTTTGCCGGTCAGCCAGGCGGGGCGGTGCTCGACGGACGCGACATCGGCACGGTGATCGCGCCGGGGGCGCAGGCCAAACTGTTCGTTACCGCCAGCGTTGCGGCGCGCGCCGGGCGACGGTTCAACGAGATGGTGCGGCGCGGCGAGCAGGTGACGCTGGAGGAGATCGCGGCGGACCTTGCTGCACGCGATGCGCGCGATTCCAGCCGCGCGGTGGCACCGCTCAAGCCCGCCAGTGACGCGCTCTTGCTTGATACCAGCGATTTGACTATAGGGCAGGCCGTTCAAAGAGCCATTGAGCTGGTGAACAGCAGGGCCAAAGGCGGGTCACCCGCTCGGTCCTAGATGTTTCGACCGTCGTGAACATCGCACGCGCCGCCATCGGCCCGCGCGGCTGTTCGCGCTGTTCGCATATCTGCTGCTGTTGCCCGTAAACTGCGCTTTTCGGGCGCTTTCCGGTGCATTCGGCCCGGGGGGCAGGTTGGGCCAAGACCGCCGGAGACAACCGGCTGGCCGGACAAAACAGTTTAAGGAATACAGGATTTATGGCCTCTACGGCATTTCCCAGCCGCGATGATTTTGCGGCACTTCTCGACGAATCACTGGGCGGCGGCGCTGCCACCGACGGTGGATTCGAAGGCCGCGTCGTCAAGGGCACGGTTACCGCAATTGAAAACGACAAGGCCGTCATCGACGTCGGTCTGAAGTCCGAAGGCCGCGTGGCACTGCGTGAATTCGCGGCGCCCGGCCAGGATCACGGCCTGAAGGTCGGTGACGAAGTCGAAGTCTATGTCGACCGGATCGAAAATGCCGATGGCGAAGCGATGCTGTCGCGCGACCGCGCACGCCGCGAAGCCGCATGGGACAAGCTGGAAAGCGAATTTGGCGAAGGCAAGCGTGTCGAAGGCGTGATCTTCGGCCGCGTCAAGGGCGGCTTCACCGTCGATCTCGACGGCGCCGTGGCCTTCCTGCCTGGCAGCCAGGTCGACATCCGCCCCGTGCGCGATGTCACTCCGCTGATGGACATTCCGCAGCCGTTCCAGATCCTCAAGATGGACCGTCGTCGTGGCAACATCGTTGTCTCGCGTCGCGCCGTTCTGGAAGAAACCCGCGCAGAACAGCGCACCGGTCTCATCCAGTCGCTGGCCGAAGGTCAGATCATCGACGGTATCGTCAAGAACATCACCGATTACGGTGCGTTCGTCGACCTGGGCGGCATCGATGGCCTGCTGCATGTAACCGACATCAGCTACAAGCGCATCAACCACCCGAGCGAAGCGATCACCATCGGTGAGACCGTCAAGGTGCAGATCATCCGCATCAACTCGGAAACGCAGCGTATCTCGCTGGGCATGAAGCAGCTCGAAAGCGATCCGTGGGAAGGCGCCAGCGTCAAGTACCCCGTCGGCGCGAAGCTCACCGGTGCTGTCACCAACATCACCGAATATGGTGCGTTCGTGGAACTGGAACCCGGCATCGAAGGCCTGGTGCACGTTTCGGAAATGTCGTGGACCAAGAAGAACGTCCATCCCGGCAAGATCGTTTCGACCAGCCAGGAAGTCGATGTCATCGTTCTGGAAGTCGATGCCGAAAAGCGTCGCATCTCGCTGGGCCTCAAGCAGGCACAGTCGAACCCCTGGGACGCCTTTGCAGACAAGCACCCCGTGGGCAGCGTCGTCGAAGGCGAAGTCAAGAACGCGACCGAATTCGGTCTGTTCATCGGCCTGGATGGCGACGTCGACGGCATGGTTCACATGTCGGATATCGCCTGGGGCATCTCGGGTGAAGACGCACTCAACCTCCACCTCAAGGGTGAGCAGGTCAAGGCGATCGTTCTGGACGTCGATGTCGAAAAGGAGCGTATCTCGCTCGGCATGAAGCAGCTGGAAAAGGGTGCGCCTGCCATGGGCGGTGCAGACAGCTCCAACCTGCGCAAGAACGAAGTCGTCACCGTCACCGTGCTCGAAGTGCGCGACGGTGGTCTGGAAGTCCAGGTTGGCGAAGACGGAGCCACCGGCTTCATCAAGCGCAACGATCTGGGCCGCGATCGCGACGAACAGCGTCCTGACCGTTTCCAGGTTGGCCAGAAGCTCGATGCGATGGTCACCGGTTTCGATCGTTCGCGCAAGCCGACCTTCTCGGTCAAGGCGCACCAGCTGGCTGAAGAAAAGCAGGCTGTTGCACAGTACGGTTCGTCCGACTCGGGTGCGTCGCTGGGCGACATCCTGGGCGCCGCACTCAAGCAGCGCGAAGACTGATCGACGGATATGTCGGCCCGACAGGGCTGACCCCGTTTCAAAAAGGGGCATCGGCGCGCAGCCGGTGCCCCTTTTTACATCTGCCGATCCGATCTTCGTGGGGTTTTCCCAAGAACGACGTTGAATTCAGGTGCGATTTCTGACAGCATCCATGTGTTGGATTTCCGCTCGCGGCCGTCCGGCACATGCACCTGCGCCATCCGTTTTACGGGTCGGCGTATTGGCTTGTCGGGGGGCTGGTCAATTGATTAACGGGCGGAGCTTTTGGGCGTGCTTCGTTGTATCCATCCCGTCGTGTAATCGATTGCAGGAGATTGGCCATGATACGATCGGAGCTGCTGCAGCACTTAGCGGATGAAAATCCCGAACTGCGGCCCGAAGAGATCGAAAAGATCCTCGACATCTTCTTCAACAATATCATCCAGCGACTGGCTGAAGGCGGACGGGTCGAGCTGCGCGGCTTTGGCGCATTTTCCACCCGGGCGCGCGAACCGCGCAAGGGCCGCAACCCGCGGACGGGCGAAGCGGTCGATGTGCCCGCCAAGCGCGTCCCCTATTTCAAGCCGGGCAAGGAAATGCGCGCCCGCCTTAACACGGACTGACGCCCCCAAAGCGTCCAAATGCGTGGCTTGGGTGATCGGGCTTGCCGCGCAATTCCTTCCCGGACTATAGACGCAGCCGTTCGTGCGGGCGTGGCGGAATGGTAGACGCAACGGACTTGAAGACAAACTGAGTGCACGTAGGGAAACCTGCGCTGTAGAACTGCTCAAATTCGGGGAACCCTGTCAGATGGCAATCCCGAGCCAAGCCCGGCTTATCCAGCCGGGAAGGTGTAGAGACTAGACGGGCAGCACCTAAACTCCGCATGAGCGGGGCAGGGTGAAGGGATAGTCCAGACCCCGAACGCCCCAGACAGGGGCGGCGGCGAAAGCCGTAGCGGGTAAGAAAATCCGTCGGGCTTTGCCCGTGGGGGTTCGAGTCCCCCCGCCCGCACCAACTGTGGCCGATCAGGCTGCGGAACGCTTGCCCGCTTTATCCTGCGAGAAGATGGCGCAGTTTCTGCCGGCTGCCTTGGCCTGGTACAGCGCGGCATCCGCGCGCGCATACAGCACCTTGGCCGTATCGTCGGGACGCCATCCCGCCACGCCCAGGCTGGCGGTCACGTTCAGCGTCACATTGCCATGGACATGGAAAGGCTGGCGCGCGATCGCCGCGCGCACGCGTTCGGCAATCGCCTCGGCGACCACGGGCCGCGCGCGATCGAGGACGATCATGAACTCCTCGCCGCCCATCCGGCCCAGCGCATCGCCGGGTCGCAGCAGCGCCTGCACGCGGACGGCGAGCGCGCGCAGCGTGTCGTCGCCTGCGACATGGCCATAGCGGTCGTTGATCGACTTGAAGCTGTCGATATCGAGGATCAGCACCGCAAGGGCGCTCGCGGGCCCCATGCGCTCGATACGGCCTTCGAGCTCTGCCATGATCTTGCGTCGGTTTGCGACTCCGGTCAGCGGGTCGAGCTCTGACAGGATGCGCAGCTTCTCATTGGCTTCGTTGAGCGCCTTGGTCCGTTCGGCGACGCGCTCCTCAAGCTGGCTGTGCGATTGCCGGATCGCGCTTGCCATGGTTTCGAAGCGCGAGACCAGCTGACCCACCTCGTTGCCCGTCCGCTCGCCTTCGGGCAGCTTCAGCATCGATTCTGCAGCCAGATCCCTCGTGATGCGCTCGGCATCGCGCGACAGGCGGCGCAGCGGCCGGGCGACCAGGCGGCGCAGCACCAGCGTGACGATCAGCAGGCAGACGGTCAGGGCGATCACCGCCATCGCGGCAATGCGCGGGATCGGCCGCAAGGCCTCCGCCAGGACCAGGGACTGCGGTTTGACCGCCAGCGCGTACCATCCCGCGCCGGGCACCGGACGCAGCGAAACGAAAGCACCAAGCGCGTCCACCCTGCCGGAATAGCCCGTCTTGCCGTGCTGGCTGACCAGTTGCCACAATGCCGTCAGTTCGGGCCTGTCACTGTTGGTGATGTCCAGATAGGTGCCGGTATCCCGGTTGTGCTGCAGGGTATAATCGGGGTGATAGATCAGCCGACCCTCGCGCGAGATGAGGATGACATTCTCGTCGATGGATCCGGCAAACCGCCCGGCAGGCGCGATCTGGTCGAGCGGCATCGAGGTGCCGAACGTTCCTACGTGCTGCTTGTCGCGGTCCAATGGAGTCATGCAGCCCGTGGTCCACACCTCCTGATCCTTCAGCGAGATCAGCGACTGCAGGCCGGTGCACATCATCTTGCGCGCAGGATTGGCTGCCTTGCTCGAAATGGTCGCGAATTCGCGGTCCTGGAAGGCAAAATCGGCAGGCGCGGTGCGGCGATAGAATTCCAGACGGTCGGACCGGTCTGGCCCGAAGATGACGATGCCATTGTGCGGCGTGAAATAATAGAGGCTCTCGAGCTCGAACCGGCTGCCTTCACCCAGCCTGCGCACCGCCAGCGTCGCTGCGACAATATCGCGCACCGCATCATCGTCGCGTTCGATGGCGGCCGGAATGAACCCGGCCATGCCGCGCGTCATGCCGATCGCGGTCGGCCCGCCTTCGAACAGCGCATCGATGCTGCGGCGGGTCCCGTCGGTGGAGCGGGGATAGAGCAGGTCGAACAGCCGGCGTGCTTCCGCCGGGCGCAGCGCCGCGCGTTCTGCCCGGAACAGCGAAATCGCGTCTGCCTGAGTCTTGGCGATGCGATCGAAGCGGTCCGCCAGCTCATCGACCACCTTGGCATTGCGCTGGTCGAGCCGGGCCATCGATTCGTCGATGGCGGTGACGTGTTCCTGCCCGAAGGCGACCAGAGCGGTGGCAGCGATAACGATGGTAAAGCCAACCGCGAGGCTGAGCGCGGTCCGGGAACTGACCGATAACGTGCGGGACCAGGAGGACAGGCGAGCGAGCATGTCGCCTTGTGGATGGTTTTGGTTAATTATCCGCAAATACAAAGGATTTCATGGGCATCTGGCAGATATCTCCTATCGCTAAGGGCGTTTCCGGCGCATTTTGCGGCGATGATGGCCGGGTGTGATGCGGGTCATGGTTTGACCGGCGGTTTCCGCTACGGTAGCGTAAGTACAGGGTCGTTGGCGGTTCCTGTGAGGAGAGGCTTGGCGATGGATAGGACATTCATGAACTCGGCAGTTCGCGCGGCAGCCTTTGCCGCAGTTTTTGCACTGGCTTTGCCGGTGCCTTCGCACGCGCAGTTCGGCGGGCTGCTGCGATCCAAGCCCAGGGCCAGCAACAGCGGCAAGACCGCAAACGGCTGCGACGACAGCACCGGCAAGGCGGTCGGGCGCTCGGTCATCGGCGGCATGCTGGGCAGTCTGGCGGGGCGTGCGGGCGGCATCATCAGCTATCTGCCTGTGCCCGAGGTCGCCGGGCTGCTCACCGATGCCATTGCCTGCAAGCTGGAGCCCGAAGAGCAGAAGCAGGCCGCTGACGCCACGCTGGAGGCAACGCGTGGCGAAGAGGTGGGCAGCACATCGACCTGGACCAGCGAGACACGCCAGAACGTGTCGGGCACATCGACCGTGTTGGGCAAGACCCAGCTCGCCGATGGGTCCACCTGCATGAACGTCAACGATGTCATCATCGTCGAAGGCGAGGAGACGACCGTATCCAAGCGCATGTGCAAGAAGCCGGGCGCGGCCCGCTATGAAATCGCGCAGGCGTGATTTGATGGCCTTGTTTCCCCGGTTGCTTATGGGCCTGACCGCCACAGCGCTGCTCTGTGCTCAGTCTCCGGTGAAGATGGACCCGGCCAATCCCAGCTGCCCCCAGGCGCCCGATTGGTCGAGCAACAAGATCATGGCACTGAAGGTCGTCAAAAAGGGCGATGCCCGGGTGCTTCTGGCCGAAGGGCCGGTCGACCAGACACTTCCCGATCGTCTGAAACAGGCGCTGACCGACAATCCCGATATCGCCGAAATCTGGCTGCGCTCGCCCGGCGGCAACGCGCGGGCCGGAAACGCGGCCGGACGGTTGATCCGTTCGACCCCGGGGCTGGTGACCCGCATTCCGGCAGGCTGGACCTGTTTTTCCGCCTGCAACTTCGTGTTCATGGGCGGTCAGCTGCGCGTGGTCGAACCCGGCGGCAACTTCATGGTGCACATGTTCACGATGACGAACGACCGCGACGCGATCGACCAGTCGGTGGCTCTGGGCACCGACACCACGGTCGAGCTGATCGGTGATATCGAGCAGGAAAGTGCGTTGCTGGCGAGCGAGGACAACGACTTCCTGATCCGCATGGGCGTCTCGCGCAAGCTGCTGACCGACATCATGTACAAGCAGAAGGCGGTGGCGAGCGGCGGCGGTGGCGGCGATCAATCGACCCGGCGCTGCCTGACCCAGGACGAGGTGTTCAAGTACAACGTTGCCAACGTGCAGGAGTGACCTGGGCGCTGGTCATGCCGTCGCGCTGACCAGCCACACCTTGTTGGCCATCATCACGCCCTTGCCGGGCACATGCCGCTCTCCGAACAGCGTGACCAGATCGGTGCGGGCGCGGGCGAGCACGTCGTCGCCCGCCTGCGCGAGCGCGCGGCCGATCGCCATTGAGGCGAGCGCGAAGTCCGCCGCATCGTCGGGCGAGGCACCGGGTCCGCCGATGGCCTGCTCGCCCTGATACGCCTCGACATCGGGCGCGGAGAACCCGGCGTGCGCGAAGATGTCGCGGACATAATCCAGATCGGCCAAGGCGAACGGCCCGGGCGCGCGCGGATCGGGCGAGGGGATGTCGATATGCGAGCGCGCGACCCCCATCAGCTCCATCATCCACGGATTGTCGCGCGGCGCCGCCCAGATCGCGAGATCGATCCGCCCGCCCGGCCTGATCAGCGAATGGAGGTTGGTGAAGGCGGCATAGGGGTCGGTAAAGAACATCGATCCGAAGCGCGAGATCAGCCGGTCGTAGGGGGTGTCGAGCGCGACGGTGGCGGCATCGGCGCAGACAAAGCTGACATTGGGATGGTCCGCAGCGCGGCGGCGGGCCTCGTCGATCAGATCGGGCGAGATGTCCAGCCCCAGCACCGCACCGTCCGGCCCCGTCGCCTGAGCCGCAGCCAGCGAGGTCAATCCCCCGCCACAGCCCAGATCAATCACCCGCTCCCCCGGGGAGATGCTTGCGTGCGCCAGCAGCGCATCGCCAATGGGCGCGATCATGCCCTCGAACCGGTCGATATGGGTGAGCCACTTGACCCCCATCTCGCCCGCCCAGTCTTCGCCCTTGAGTGCGTTGGGATCGGCTGTGGTGGCGGTCATGGCGGGCTCTCCTAGTGTTATGAAGGAGAGGGTAGGCGGTGGCGGGGGGAGGTCAATGGGGAAGGTGGACGCAGCGTCAGGCCGGCGTTAACGCCTCGCGCGCGAAGGTGGAAACCGACAAGCTGCGGGCCATTGAAGCGCCAAGACAGGCTCTGAAACCCGATAAAGGGTTGATACGGCGTTCGTCTGCCCTCATTATTGAAAACATGGCAACCGCTCCTGATCCGAAGCCCGTGCCCCGCGCGCTGATTGAAAAGATCGGTATGCTATCGCGCGCCCGGCAGAGTGAAGTCGAGGATTTTGTCGACTTCATTGCGATGCGCGATGGGGCTTCGGCCAATAGCGAGCTTGAGCTTAGCCGGATGGTAGCCGCGGCAAGCAGCCCTGCTTTTGCCGCCATTTGGGATAATCCCGAAGACGACATCTACGATGCCCTTTGAGCAAGCGGATATCGCCTTTGGCGCCGTGGTTCTGGTTCGCTTCCCTTTCACTGATCAAACAACGTCCAAGTAGCGTCCCGCTGTTGTCATCAGCTCGTCGAGCTATAATGCTTTGCGCCCCGATGTGATCCTGATGGCGATAACCAGCCAACTCCGTGCGTCTGCCGGTTTTGGCGAGGTGTGGCTGAAGGAATGGCAAGCTGCGGGCCTGCTCAAGCCTTCTGCAGTAAAGCCGCTTGTGGTGACACTCGATCGAGCCCTGATCATTCGTCAACTCGGTTATTTGGGGGAGGATGACAGCAGAGCTTTGCGCGTTGCCATTGCGGATTTGATCGGCTGAGGTTGAACCCAATATTCCTGCCCGCTCAATGAAAATCCCGCGACTTCGGCAGCACCCTGGCATCCCTCGGATGGCGTGACGGCACCGGGCGTGCCACCTCATCCCCCCGCGCCAAAGGCGGCGTAAGCGCGCCGTCCCCCCGCGTCGCGGTCAGCGTCGCCAGCAAGTCAGACCGGTCCACCACCCGGTTCGCCATCAGGTGCACCACGCCTTCGGGGCTGCGTTGCAGCACGCCTTCGACCTGCATCAGGCGGCTGGCCATCACGGCGCGGCGGTAGCGTTCGAACAGGCGGGCCCAGAGGACGACGTTGGTGACGCCGGTTTCGTCCTCGATCGTCACGAAGATCGCGTTGCCCTTGCCGGGGCGCTGGCGGACGAGGACGATGCCGGCGGTGCGCACCGCTGCGCCGGCCTTGGAGTTGCTGGTGTCCTCGCAGGACAGCACGCCCTCGGCGCGCAGGCCGGGGCGCAGGAAGGTCATCGGGTGGTCCTTGAGCGAGAGCCGCAGCGTCTGGTAGTCGGTTACCACCTCCTCGGACGCGGCCATGATCGGCAGCTGCATGTCGGGCTCGGCGCCCAGTTCGCGCGCGCGGGCGGCGGCGAACAGCGGAAGCTCGCCCGAGGGCGTGCGGCGCACCTCCCACAGGGCCTGGCGGCGGCTGAGCCGCAGCGATCCGAAGGCATCGGCATCGGCGAGCATCCTGAGCGCCGCTGAGGGCAGGTCGGCGCGCCGCGCCAGCCGCTCGATCGAGGCAAAGCGCCCGTCCGCGCGCCGCGCCGCGACCAGCGCCTCGGCCCAGGCGGCGCGGAAGCCATCCATCTGGCGAAAGCCCAGCCGCAGCGCCAGCCGCCCATGCAGGTCGCGCTCCAGCGTGTTGTCCCAGCTGCTGGCGTTGATGTCGATCGGGCGCACATCGACCTGATGCTCGCGCACATCGCGCACGATCTGCGCGGGCGCATAGAAGCCCATCGGCTGCGAATTGAGCAAAGCGCAGGCGAAGACCGCGGGCTGGTGGCACTTGATCCAGGAGGAGACATAGACCAGCCGCGCGAACGACAGCGCATGGCTTTCGGGAAAGCCATAGCTGCCGAAGCCCTCGATTTGGCGAAAGCAGCGCTCGGCAAACTCGGCGGTATAGCCGCGCGCGGTCATGCCCTTGACCAGCTTCTCGCGGAAATTGTGCATCGTGCCGACATTGCGGAAGGTCGCCATCGCGCGGCGCAGGTGGTTGGCCTCGCCCGGGGTAAAGTCCGCCGCGACGATCGCCAGCTTCATCGCCTGTTCCTGGAACAGCGGAACGCCATAGGTCTGGCCGAGCAGGCTTTTCAGCTCATCGGCGGGGTGCGGCGGGGCGGGCGAGGGGTATTCGACCGGATCGATGCCTGAACGGCGGCGCAGATAGGGATGGACCATATCGCCCTCGATCGGCCCGGGGCGCACGATCGCGACCTGCACGGTGAGGTCGTAGAGCGTGCGGGGGCGAAGGCGCGGCAGCATGTTCATCTGCGCGCGGCTTTCGACCTGGAACACGCCGATGCTGTCGCCACGGCACAGCATGTCATAGACCTCTGGATCGTCCGCCTCCAGATCGACGGTGAGGTCGTGCTCGCCCAGGCCGTGCTGGCGCATCAGCGCGAACGCCTTGCGGATGCAGGTGAGCATGCCCAAGGCCAGCACATCGACCTTCATCAGGCCGAGCGCGTCGATATCGTCCTTGTCCCATTCGATAAAGGTGCGGTCCTCCATCGCGGCATTGTGGATCGGCACGGTCTCGTCCAGCCGGTCCTCGGTCAGCACGAAGCCGCCGACATGCTGCGACAGATGCCGGGGGAAGTGCAATATCTGGTCGACCAGATCGCGCAGCCGCACGATCGCGGGATTGTCGATCTCGAACCCGGCCTCGGCATAGCGCTGTTCGGCCATCGAGGACGAGAAGCTGCCCCAGATCGTGCTGGTGAGGCGGGCGGTGACATCCTCGGAAAAGCCCAGCACCTTGCCGACCTCGCGCACCGCGCTGCGCGGGCGATAGTGGATCACCGTCGCGGCGATTCCGGCGCGGTGGCGGCCATAACGCTGGTAGATGTACTGCATCACCTCCTCGCGCCGCTCGTGCTCGAAATCGACATCGATATCGGGCGGCTCGGCGCGCTCTTCGGAGACGAAGCGCGAGAACAGCAGGTCGTGCGTCACCGGATCGACCGAGGTGACACCGAGCAGGAAGCAGACGATCGAATTGGCCGCCGAGCCGCGCCCTTGGCACAGGATCGGCGGATCGCGCGTGCGGGCAAAGCGCACCAGATCGTGCACGGTGAGGAAATAGCAGGCGTATTTCTGTTTCGCGATCAGCGCAAACTCCTCGTCGAGCAGCTTGCGGACCTTGGCAGGCAACTCCCTGCCATAGCGATCGCGCGCGGCCTGCGTCACCATATGCTCGAGCCAGGCCTGCGCCTCCCAGCCTTCGGGCACGGGCTCGAGCGGATACTGATAGCGCAGGTCGTCTAGGGTGAAGCTGATGCGATCGAGGAGGGCGGTGGTCTGTTCGATCGCTTGCGGGCAGTCGGCGAACAGGCGCGCTATTTCCGCAGGCGGCTTGATATGGCGCTCGGCATTGCCTTCCAGCCTGCGCCCGGCCTGCGCGAGCGTGGTGCCTGCACCGATGCAGGTCAGCACATCGTGCAGCGGGCGCTGATCGGGCGCGGCATAAAGCGCATCGTTGGTGGCGAGCAAAGGCACGCCGGTATCGGCGCCGAGCTGCATCATCCGCGCGAGACGGCGGCGGTCGGCGCCCTTGCGGGGCATGGTGACACCGGCCCAGACGCGGCCCGGCGCAGCCTCGGCAAGCGCACGCAGCATCAGGGCATCGGTGGTTGAGGCCATCACGATCAGCAGCAGGTCGTCGAGATGCTCGAGCAGATCAGGCAGGTGCAGCGTGCAGTCGCCCTTGGTGGTGCGCAGATTGCCGAGCGTCAGCAGCCGGGTGAGCCGTCCCCAGCCGTGCCGGGTCGCGGGATAGGCGATGATGTCGGGCGTATCATCGGCGAACACCAGCCGCGCGCCGACCACGAGGCGGAGCGCGGGCGGGGGCACGCCGATCTCGGCGGCCGCCTTGTGCGCATCGCGCAGCGCGATATGCGCGCGGACCACGCCTGCCACCGTGTTGCGATCGGCAATGCCGATGCCCGCCAGCCCCAGTTCGATCGCGCGCGCCACCATGTCCGCCGGGTGCGATGCCCCGCGCAGGAACGAGTAATTGCTCGCGGTGACGAGTTCGGCAAAGGGCGTGTTCATGCGAAAAGCGGCTCTTTGCTGGGCCTTTTCGTCATGCGAAAAGGCCGTGCACATACCAGCGCGGATCGGGCTTTTCGGTCTCGTACAGCCCGTGGCGGAAGATCCAGAAGCGTCGGCCGCGCGCGTCCTCGACGCGGTAATAGTCGCGGGTCAGGCCTCCTCCTCCCTTGGGGCTCTTGCCGGGCGCGTGCTTCCACCATTGCGCCGCGATCCGCTCAGGCCCTTCGAAGCGCACGACATGGTGCTGCTGCCGCTTCCAGCGGAAGCGATGCGGCGGGCCATCGGGCACCTCGGCGATCACCTCGATAGGCTGGGGTGGATCGAACAGGTGAATGGGGCGGCTCGGCGGCTCGCCGGGCTCGGGCGCGGTCCAGGGTTCGGGGGTCGGCAGGTCGACTGCGGGCAGGGTGAGCGCCGCCTGCTCGGGCACATGCGTGTCGCGCGGCTGGAAACGGCGGATCGCGCCGCGCCCCAGCCGGCTGCTCAGCCGGTCGACCAGCGCAGCCATCGCCTCGTCGCCCGTGCTGCCGCCCTCCAGCTGCAACTGCGCCGGGGTCAGCGGCTCGATGCGCGGCACTGCCAGCCGGATCATGTCGAAGCCGAAGCCGGGGTCGATCGGATCGCTGAGCGCATCCAGCCGTTCGTGCAGCAGCCGCATCAGCACATCCGGATCGCGCATCGGCAGGCTGCTTTCGGTGGCGAGATCGAAGGTGCGCCCATCGCTGCGATAGAAGCGTGCGGTGAAAACCCGCCCGCCCATGCCGCGCTGCTCCAGCGCGATCGCTGCTTCCTGCGCGAGCTCGCCGATCGCCGCCATCGCCGCTTCGGTGCGCGCGATCGGTTCGGCAAAGCGCTGCTCGAAGCGCAAGGCGGGCGCGGTGCGGCGCGGGGTGATACGGCTGTCGGCGCTGCCCAGCAGCCGGTCGAGGCTGTCGACCAGATCGGCGCCGAAGCGCGCGGCGAGCGGTGCGCTGGGCCGCATCGCGAGGTCGCCGATGGTCTTGAGCCCGGCGCGGATCAGCGCGGTCTGCGTCTCTTCCTCGATGCCCAAGGCAGCGACCGGCAGGCGGCGCAGCAGCGCATCGGCATCTTCGGGGCGGGCTGGGGGCAGGCCGGGGGCAAAGCGCGCCAGCGCCTGCGCCGCCTCGGGCGTATCGCCGCAACCGGGACGCAGATCGTCGGAAAAGCGCGCGAGATACTGCTCTGCCGCCGCAACCAGCGCCGCCTCGCCGCCAAACAGATGCGCGCAGCCGGTGATGTCGAGCACCAGCATGTCGGGCGGGTCGGCGGCGACCAGAGGCGTGAACCGGTCGCAATGGTCGGCCAGCCGCTCGAGCCAAGCCAAGTCGGCGAGCGGATCGTGATGCAGCACGCGCAACTGCGGCACCTGCGCGCGCGCATCGGCCAGCATCATGCCCGGGGCGATGCTGAGCGCCTGAGCCTGCGGGCAGGACGCCGCGATGCGCATCGCGCCGCGCACCTTCTCCACCAGCACCAGCGGCGCGCAATCGTCCCCTGTGTCACCCGGCGCGCTATCCGGCGTGGCGGAAGGGGGCCGCTGCCGGGCCAGCCGGTCGACCGGCAGAAAGGGGAAGAACAGCGCCAGATAGCGCCGCTGCGGCCCCTGTTCCGGGAGTGTTTCCGGCGGCGGCTCCGGCACCATCAGAGGAGAAGGCATCTGCAAGACGGGCTTGTTCACGGTTCCACTCCACGCGCCACCGGCCGCCCGCCGGGCGTCCGCGCTGGCGCAGCAATTCGATCCCCCAGGCAGGATAGCCTGGCGCATTGGCTTCCATCGGCAGCGATGGCGCAGCGGCCACCTGCCAGCGGGTCTGTGCGGCGCTGGGCGAAGGCGCAGCGGCGATGCGCAAGCCGATCACCGTGACGCCCGAGGCTTCCGCCGCCAGCGCCAGCCTTCGGCTCGCGGTCAGATCGAGCAGACGGGGCTCGCGCCACAGTTCGACCACCGCCACGCCGACCCCGGGGCAGCGCACCACATCGGCGGCGGCGCGCAGCACCGCCAACGGATCGGGCATGATGCCCAGAATGACCTGCGCGGGGTGCAGGCCGATCTCGGCCAGTCCTGGCGCATGCAGCCGCCCGCCCTGCTTTTCCGCCTGGCCCTCGCGCAGCCAGACCAGAGTTCCGCCCAGCCGCAATGCCAGCACGGCGACAAAGCCGGTCGCACAGCCGGCATCATGGGCTTCGGCCGCGAACACCTCGTGCACTCGCCCGCGCGCCAGCCCGCCGCCCAGCGCCGCATCGATTTCCGCATGCCCGGTCCGCACACACCCTGCGGCCTGCGCCTGCGCGCCTGCCGCCTGCACCCGCTCGATGCGGGCAATCCGGCTTTTGAGAGACTCGAGGGAATCGCGGAACGGGGACATTTGTTCTTATTATGTTCCATTTCGCGGAACGTCAAATGCCTCTCGTGCCAACGACGCAACCCCTTGTGCTCCTTACGAATTGTTAACCCTTCGCGTTAATAGTCTGTTGAACTGAGTTAACAGGCCTCAACGGGGGACAGCATGACGCATACCGATCAAGACATCGCCATCGCACGGACCCTGCTGCAAGAGGCGATGGAGCTTCAGGCGGCGGGCAACGTGGCTGCCGCCGAAGACCGCTACCGCATGGTCATCGATTATGGCTATCGCACCGCCGAGGTGCTGCCGATCCTGGCGTGCCTGCTGGGCCAGCGCGGCGTGAATGCCGAGGCGCTGGAGCTGTGGGATACGCTGCTCGCGATCAACCCCGATCATGCGGTCGCGCATCATGAAAAGGCGCTGATCTACAGCCGCACCGGCCGTATTGACCTGGCCATCACCGCGCTCAAGGCGAGCTGCGCTGCCGATCCCACCAACCCCGTCGCCGCCAACAACCTGGCCGTGATGCTCTCCGATGCCGGTCGCAAGGCCGAGGCGCTCGAGCAGTTCCAGCGCGCACAGGCGCTGCAGCCGGGCAACATCCATATCGAACACCAGATCCGCCGCCTCAGCGCCGAAATGGTGCCCTTCTGGCATATCCCGATGCTCAACGACGTGCGTCGCAACGATGCCTTCGAGGCCGCGATCATCGCCGCGCTGGCTGAGGCCGGACCCGATGCGCGCGTGCTCGATATCGGCACCGGCAGCGGGCTTTTGTCGATGATGGCGGCGCGCGCCGGCGCACAATCGGTCACCGCGTGCGAGATGGTACCGATCATCGCCGACATGGCGCGCAAGATCATCGCCGACAACGGCTATGCAGAAGCGATCACCGTCCACACCGCGCCGTCGAACGAGCTCAAGGTCGGTATGCATCTGGATGAACGCGCGGACATCCTGGTCTCCGAAATCCTCTCGAGCGACCTGCTCACCGAGCATGTCATCGATACCTTCGAGGATGCGCATGCGCGGCTGCTCAAGCCTGATGCCATCGTCATCCCGCGCGCCGCCTCGGCGATCGGCTGCCTGGTCGAAAGCCAGGTGCTCGCCGATTATGTCTTCGTCGATCAGGTCTCGGGCTTCGATATCTCGCGCTTCGGCGCGCTCGCCTCGCCCCGGCTGCCGATCCACGGCACGATGACCGACTGGAAGCGCCTGTCCGACGATGTCGAGCTGGTCCATATCGACCTCACCCACACCCGCCATCAGAGCGACCTGCACCTGCTGCAGATCAACGTGCTCGAAGACGGCATCGCCAGCGGCATCGTCCAGTGGATGCATGTCGACCTGGCCGAGGGCATCACCTTCGACAACCATCCCGACGGCTATACCGACGGCGGCTGGCTGCAGATGCTGCACAATTTCCCCGAGCCCGTCGTTGTCAAGGCGGGCGATGTGCTGAATGTCGCGGTGGGCCATGACCGGGTGACGCTGATCGTCCGCCCGCTGGAAGTGATCGCGGCGGCGGAGCAGGTGAAGGTAGCGTAAGGGACACCCAAAACTCCCCTCCCTGCAAGGGAGGGGCAGGGGGTGGGTCAGCACCGCTGGCGATGACACGCCCCCGGCTCGCTGACGCTCGCACCCACCCCTAACCCCTCCCTTGCAGGGAGGGGAACGCGCGTTGATGCGCCCGTTGAATGATTACGCGCCCGCTTTTCAGTGGGAACGCCCTACTACCCACCCCCGCTCATCCTGAGCAGCGGGCTTCAGCCCGCGAAGTCGAAGGACCCGCGCCCACGCTGGCCGAATAGCGGGGCCTTCGACAGGCTCAGGCTGAGCGGAGGTGGGTGGCAGCTGTGCTACTACGATAAAACGCAATCACTTCGTAGATCACCCGCTTGCATATGGCCGCGCATAAATTACTATCTTGCTGTGTCTACGCTCGCCCAAGTAATGTTGGCCATGTTCATCGCCGCAATGTGCGTCGCCGTCGGCGCGTGGGTATACGGCACGCGATACTGGCTTCCGATGTGGTCAGCGGGCTTTCGTAAGGCAGAATGGCGCAACATTTACATGCGGCGCGCCATCAAAGGATATGCGGGCTTTATTCTGGCCGTCGGTATCGGCTTTGCTGCTGGTGGCATCGCCGAATATTGGGGAGGTGGATGGTAGCGGGAAAGTCCCGACCAATCCGGCTTGAACTAACCGAAAATTGGCCACTCCCTGCCCCCCGCCCCTCAAGCCTCCAGCTCGACATCCCAATACAGCCAGTCGTGCCAGCTGTTGTGCAGATAATTCGGCGGAAACGCGCGGCCACGTTCCTGCAGCTGCCAGCTGGTCGGGCGGATCGGCTGGACCATCAGGCGCATGCCGGCCTGCGCGGGTGTGCGCCCGCCCTTGCGCATGTTGCACGGGGCGCAGGCGGTGGCGACGTTCTGCCACGTGGTCTTGCCCGCCAAGCGGCGCGGGACGACATGGTCGAAGGTCAGGTTGTGCGGCGATCCGCAATACTGGCAGTGGAAGCGGTCGCGCAGGAACAGGTTGAAGCGGGTGAAGGCGGGATATTCGGACGGCTTCACATATTGCTTCAAGGCGATCACCGACGGGATCTTCATCTGGATCGTGGGTGAGTGGACCTCGCGCTCATAGGTCTCGATGACATCGACCCGGTCGAGGAAGATCGCCTTGATCGCGGTCTGCCACGGCCACAGGCTGAGCGGATAATAGCTCAGCGGCGTGTAATCGGCGTTGAGCACCAGCGCCGGGCAGCTATCCGGATGCCGAATAAAGTCGGGGTGCGGGTCGCGAACGGCCCGTTCTATCAAATCGGGATGAAACATGGTCGGCTTAAACCCTCTCCCATTCGTCCGCGCTGCTTCCTATAAACCGTGTTGCGTGACAGCCCCATGACAAAAACGTGATAACCGGATTTGCGGTTAATCAGCATGATGGCCCCGCTCAGGTCAAGAGGGCGTATCCACGATATATGGTGATAAGTCGGCCCATTACACCCAAGCCATGGACGTGCAGACCATGATGCGCACCCGCTTTGCCCCCAGCCCCAATGGCGCGCTGCATCTGGGCCATGCCTATGCGGCGCTTCGAGCGCATGATCTGGCGCGGCAGATGGGCGGCGCATTCCTGCTGCGGATCGAGGATATCGATGGCGTGCGTTCGCGCCCCGATCTGGTCGAGGCGATTTTCGCTGACCTCAGCTGGCTGGGCCTGGCCTGGGACGAGGGAGTGCTGCTCCAATCCACGCGCCTTGCGGCTTACGAGGCCGCGCTCGCCGATCTCAGGGCCAGGGGCCTGCTCTATCCCTGTTTCTGCACGCGCAGCCAGATTGCGGCCGCAGGTGCCCGGCCGGGGCCGGAGGGCCTGGTCTATCCCGGCACTTGCCGCGAGCTCGGCGAGGATGAACGCATCCGGCGGTTGGCCTATGAACCGCACGCCTGGCGGCTGGATATGTCCGCAGCGATTGCGCAGGCCGGCGCGCTCTCATGGCATGATCTGGAGGCGGGCGAACAGGCGGCAAGGCCTGATCTGTTCGGCGATGTCTTGCTGGCGCGCAAGGATGCGCCTGCAAGCTATCATCTGGCGGTGACGCTCGACGATGCGCACCAGCAGATCAGCCATGTCGTGCGCGGCGCAGACCTGTTTGCCGCCACCCATGTCCACCGGCTGCTGCAGGCACTGCTCGACCTGCCGGTGCCGGTTTACCATCACCACCGGCTGCTCGCCGGGCCGGACGGGCGCAAGCTTGCCAAGAGCGAAGGGGCCGCATCCCTAGCGTCATTGCGCGGGGCCGGGATGGACGGTCCGGCGTTGCTGGAAAATTTGCGAAAAGGCATGCTTCCTTCTGGCATTTCATGGGGCGAGCCCTCATATACCTGCCCATGAACATCATCATCATCCTGGCGATTGTCGGTCTGGCAATCATGGTTCTGGTCAGCCTCGTGCGTGGCCTTGTCGCCTTTATCCAGATGACGGAGGAAGACCTCAAATCGGACGGTGTCGGTCGTAGCCACCAGATGCAGAACAAGATGATGTTCGCCCGCGTCAAATATCAGGCAATGGCGATCGCTGCGGTCGCGGTTCTGATGCTGATGAACCGCTGAGCCTTCGGGGCGCGGGGACAACTGATGGTCAAGCTCAACAAGATCTACACCCGCACCGGGGATGACGGTACGTCCGGTCTGGTGGACGGCTCGCGCATCCCCAAGGATTCGGCGCGCATGGCCGCGATTGGCGATATCGACGAGCTGAACAGCGCGCTTGGCCTTGCCGTCGTCGCGCTGGGCGAGAGCGATTTCACCGCCGACCTGATCCGCGTGCAGAACGACCTGTTCGATCTGGGCGCAGATATCGCCACGCCCGGCGAGGATTTCGCGCCGTCCGAAATGGTGCTGCGCATCATCCCTGCACAGGTCGACTGGATCGAGACCCGCATCGACGCGGTCAACGACAGCCTGCCCCCGCTGACCAGCTTCATCCTGCCTGGCGGAAGTCCGGGCGCTGCTGCCGTGCACCTGGCCCGGTCGATTGCGCGCCGCGCGGAGCGGACGCTGGTGGCCGCCTCGCACGAGGGATCGATCAATCCCGCCGCCCGTATGTACGTGAACCGGCTGTCGGACTTCCTGTTCGTCCTCGCGCGCCGGATCAACAACGGCAACGACCCCTTGTGGGTGCCTGGCGCATCGCGCTGATGTCCCGCTCTCCGGCGCAAGCCGGAGTCCAGGAGTCCGCTGGTACGTCCTTGCCTCCGAATTTCGGCATGCGCCGGAAAATGGACAGCCGGGGAGGATAGACGACCATGACCGCCACTGCCCCCGCCCCGAAGGCTCATGCCGTTTCGCTGACAGAACTGTTTGCTCAGGTCCGTGCGCTCAGCCTTGCCCTGACCGAGCCGCTTTCGGACGCCGACGCAACGGTGCAGGCGATGGACGATGCCTCGCCTGCCAAATGGCACCTGGCGCACACCAGCTGGTTCTTTGAGACCTTCATCCTGCGCGATCATCTGCCCGGCTATCAACCGTTCGACTCCAATTATCACTACCTGTTCAACAGCTATTACGAGGCCGAAGGCGCGCGGCACGCGCGGCCGATGCGCGGTATGCTGACCCGGCCTTCGCTGGACGACATCCGTGCTTATCGTGCGCATGTCGATGCCGCGATGGCTGACGCAATGCCGGGCTTCAGTAACGAAGTGCTGGCCTTGATCGAACTGGGGCTGAACCACGAACAGCAGCACCAGGAACTTCTGCTGACCGACATTCTGTACCTTTTTGCGCAGAACCCGCTGAACCCCGCGATCTGGCCGCCTGCGCCGATTGCATCGGTCGAGACGCAGCCGCTGGAATGGATCGAGGGACCGGTCGGCCGCGTCGAGATCGGCCATGATGGCGATGGCTTTGCGTTCGACTGCGAAGGGCCGCGCCATGCGGTGCTGCTCACCCCCTATGCGCTCGCCAACCGGCCGGTCACCAATGGTGAATGGGCTGCGTTCATCGCCGACGGCGGTTACAGCCAATCGCGCCACTGGCTGGCGGACGGTTGGGCCTGGGTGCAGGCGAACGCCATCACCGCGCCGCTCTATTGGCGCAAGGATTCAGACGGCGGCTGGCAGCAGTTCGGCCTCGATGGCCTGCGCAGCGTCGATCCCGCTGCGCCCGTCTGTCACATCAGCCTGTACGAGGCGGATGCCTATGCCGCATGGGCGGGGGTACGGCTGCCGACCGAGGCCGAATGGGAAGCCATCGCTGCATCGCACGATGGCGCTTCCGGCAACCAGCTCGACCATGCAGGCCCGGTGCGCGCCCGCGCTGATGCTGCTGCATCGCTTTACGGCAATGTCTGGCAATGGACCGGCAGCGCCTATCGCCCTTATCCGGGCTTCAAGACGGCTGAGGGCGCGGTCGGCGAATACAACGGCAAGTTCATGTCCGGCCAGTTCGTGCTGCGCGGCGCAAGCTGTGCAACCCCGCGCGGCTCTGTGCGTCCCAGTTATCGCAACTTCTTCTATCCCCATCAAAGATGGCAGTTCACCGGCCTGAGGCTGGCCAAAGACCTGAGCTGACCGACCCGCAGGAGCGCATCCCTTGGCTACCATGATCCAGACTTCCGACGCTTCGGACCAGGCACCGTCGGCAGATGCAGATCCGGCCTTCAGGGACGACGTTCTCGCCTGTTTCCGCAGCACCCGCCGCGCCATTCCCGCACGCTGGCTGTACGACCTCGCTGGATCCGAGCTGTTCGAGGCGATCACCGACCTTCCCGAATATTACCCCACCCGTACCGAGACCGCCTTGCTGCAGCGCTATTGCGGCGAGGTAGCAGAGCATGGCGGCGCGGGCCGCGCGGTGGTGGAATTCGGATCAGGATCCTCGGTGAAGACGCCGCATCTGCTGCGTGCGATCCAAGGCGAGCATTACGTGCCGATCGACATTTCCGGCGATTTCCTGCGGGATTCAGCCGCCAGCCTTGCTGCGGACTTTCCGCAGCTTCAGGTGCACCCGCTCGAGGGCGATTTCATGCGGCCGCTGCAGCTGCCGGATGCCGTCAGAGGCATCCCCAAGCTCGGCTTCTTCCCCGGTTCGACCATCGGCAACATGGTCGCGCGCAGTTCGGTCGACCTGTTGCGTTCGATGCGCGAGACGCTGGGCGAGGGGGCGATGCTGCTGATCGGCATGGATCGGATCAAGTCGCCCGACATCCTGATCCCCGCCTATGACGATGCCCAGGGCGTGACCGCCGAGTTCAATCTCAACCTTCTGCGCCGCATCAACCGCGAGCTGGACGGCGACATTCCGGTCGAACGGCTCCGCCATGTCGCGCGCTGGAACGACAGCTATGCGCGGATCGAGATGCATCTCGAGGCGATGGAGGACGTGGCGTTCACGGTGCTGGGCGAACGCTTCAGCATGGCGAGGGGCGAGACGATCCATACCGAAAACAGCCACAAATACGGCCCCCGCGATGCGCGGCTGCTGCTGCGCTCGGGAGGCTGGACGATGTGCCACGAATGGACCGATCCCGATGACTGGTTCGCGCTGATCCTCGCCGAGGCCAAGCCTTTCCAGACGGCGCCCTGACCCGCGATCACCAGTCCATCCGGTTGCCCTGATAGTCCAGGAACGACCCGCTGACCGAAGGTGTCAGGCCCGCGATGACCTTGCGCAAGCCGGTGATGCTGGTGCTCGCCTCGATCTGCGCGCCGGGGCCGCCCATGTCGGTCTTGACCCAACCGGGATGGACCATCGCCAGCGCCAGACCACTGTCTTTCCAATCAATGCTCAGCGAGCGCCATGCCGCGTTGAGCGCCGCCTTCGAGCTGCGATAGGCCAGCAGGCCGCCACTGTCGTTGCCTGCGATGCTGCCCAGCGTCGATGACAGCGCAATCATCTTGCGCTGCTGCGAGGCTAGAACGTTGGCCTTCAGCCGGATGGCCAGCTCGGTCGGCGCGATGACGTTAGTCAGGAACGCATCGGCCCAGCCAGCGCGGTCGAAAGCCTGAGGGCCCAGCATGCCGGCATTGGCGATCAGAACGTCGATTGGTCGGTTACCGAGGGCGGTCTTCAAGGCATCGAGCCCCGCCGGATCGGTCGCATCGAACGCATGCACCTCGGCTCCGGTCGCCTGCAGTTCGGTCGCTGCATCGGGTTGCCGCGCGGTGGCGATGACAGTCCAGCCGTCGGCCGCATATTGGCGCGCGAATTCGAGTCCGAGGCCGCGATTGGCCCCGGTGATGAAGAGCGTTGGCATGTGTGTCTCCCAGAAGGCTCAATCGGCCAGATGTTTGAGGATCAGATACCAGTGATCCAGCCCGGCGTAGAAATCCTCGACCCGGATGCGCTCGTTGAGGCCATGCGCGAACATGTCGGCATCGCGGATCGCAGCGCCGCTGATCGCCACGGTGTTCAGCCCCAAGGCGCGGTAATGCATGCCGTCGGTGCCGCCCGATTCCATGTACGGCGCGATCACCATGTCGGGGAAGCGCGCGTGCACGCCGGCCTTCACCGCGCCAAGCACCTCGGCGTTGAGCGTCGATGCGGGGCTTTCGACGACATCGGTGTTAAGCTTGAAGGCGATCTTGTCGTTGCCGATCGCCTTTTTCAGCGCGGCCTCGGTCGCGGCGGCCCCACCTTCACCCGGGAAGATGCGGCAGTTGACCGTGGCGGTGGCCGATTGCGGCAGCGCGTTTTCGGCATGGCCGCCCTTGAGCATCGTCGCCACGCAGGTGGTCGAGAGCATGTTTGATGTCGCGGGCGAAGCCAGCAATGTCGCGCGCGCAGCCTCGTCCGCCGGGTTGCGCGAAAACGCCAGCATCGCCTCGCCCAGCGGGCCGGGCGTGATCTTGCCGAGCTCGGCAAACGATCCGCGCGTGATCGCGTTGTCGCGCACCGGGAAGCGGTACGCCTCGATCGCCTTGAGCGCGGTGGCCAGTTCGTAGATCGCATTGTCAGGCCGGGGGCGAGAGGAATGACCGCCAGGGTTGGTGACGGTCAGCTCGAACGTGGCGAAGGTCTTTTCGGCTGCCTGAACGCCGAACATGATCGGCTTGAAATCCTCGGTCAGCCGGATGCCGCCGGCATCGCTGTTGAGCACCAGGGCGGGCTTGATCGTTTCGGCGACCACCTTCGCCTGCGCCCGGGTGCTGATCATCCCGGTCTCTTCATCGCCCGAGAACACCAGCACCAGATCGCGCTTGGGCGTCCAGCCTTCCTTCTTCAGCCGGATGAACGTGTGCGCCAGGCTGGCGATGCCGTATTTGTTGTCCAGCGTGCCGCGTCCGAAGAAATAGCCTTCCTCTTCGATCAGCGTGAACGGAGGGCGCTCCCAGTCTTCGGGCAGCGCTTCGACGACATCCATATGGCCCAGCAGCACGATGGGCCCGGCCTTGGGCTTGCCCTTGGCGCGATAGCTGACCATCAGGCCCTGCGTCGGTTCGCCCTCGCTGTCGTAATCGGTGACGATAATGTCGCCTTCAGGGAAGCCCGCCTTGACGAACTCGCCCTTGAGGTAAGCGACCATTGCAGGGACCTGCCTGTGCCCGCGCGCGGTGCGGAACCCGATGATGTTGCGATACAGTTCGCGCGCCGCCTGGTCGTTGGCGGTGCGTTGCTGGGCCTGTGCGGGCAGGGCGGTCGCAGCCGCCATCGCCATCAGGCCGCCTGCCAGCGCCAGTTTCATCATCTTGTGCATGTGCGGATCCCCATCCTGTGTCTTTTAGCCCTGATGTCTCGCCAAAGCCGCACGGAGCGACTATAACCACCGGACACTCTTGGAGAGCAATTTATGTCGGCCCACAACCCTTCTCTGCGTCCCTGGCGGGATATCGACCGGCGCAAGTGCCGCCAGATCATGGTGGGCAACGTGCCGGTGGGCGGAGACGCGCCGGTGACCGTACAGACGATGACCAATACGCTGACATCCGACGCAAAAGCGACGATCGACCAGATCCGCCGCTGCGAAGAGGCCGGCGTCGATATCATCCGCGTGTCGTGCCCCGATGTCGAATCCACTGCCGCGATGAAGCAGATCGTGCGCGCCTCGAAGGTGCCGATCGTTGCCGACATCCATTTCCACTACAAGCGCGCGCTCGAAGCCGCCGATGCTGGCGCGGCGTGCCTGCGCATCAACCCCGGCAACATCGGTTCATCGGAGCGCGTGCGCGAGGTCGTCAATGCCGCCAAGGCCAATGGCTGCGCGATCCGCATCGGCGTCAACGCCGGCAGCCTCGAGAAGGACCTGCTCGAGAAATATGGCGAGCCTTGCCCGGAAGCCCTGGTCGAAAGCGCGCTCGATCATATCAAGCTGCTGCAGGACCATGATTTCCACGAGTTCAAGGTCGCGGTGAAGGCCAGCGACGTGTTCCTCGCGGTGGCCGCGTACCAGCAACTGGCCGATGCGGTCGATTGCCCGCTGCACCTCGGCATTACCGAGGCGGGCGGTCTGATCGGTGGGACGGTAAAGAGCGCCATCGGCATCGGCAATCTGCTGTGGGCAGGGATCGGCGACACCATTCGCGTCTCGCTTTCGGCCGAGCCCGAGGAAGAGGTGCGTGTCGGCTATGAGATCCTGAAATCGCTGGGCATCCGCACCCGCGGCGTGCGCATCGTCAGCTGCCCCAGCTGCGCGCGCCAGGGCTTTGACGTGATCCGCACCGTCCAGAAGCTGGAAGAGCGCTTGCAGCACATCAACACGCCGCTGTCGCTGTCGGTGCTGGGCTGTGTCGTCAACGGTCCCGGCGAAGCGCGCGAGACCGATATCGGCCTCACCGGCGGCGGCAAGGGCAAGCACATGGTGTATCTCTCTGGCATCACCGACCACACGGTCGAGGATGAAGGCATGGTCGATCACATCGTCCGCTTGGTCGAGGCCAAGGCGGCCGAGATCGAGGCCGAAGCCACCGATGCCGGCAATGCCGAGGTCGTGGCTGCGGAATAGTTCGATGAACGCATGGCTGCTTTTGCTGGGAGCAGGCCTGTTCGAGGTCGGCTTCACCACCTGCATGCGGTATTCGAACGGCTTTCGCGACTGGGCCTGGACGGCCGGCTTCATCGCCTGTGCCTTCCTGAGTTTCACGCTTCTCGACAAGGCGGCCAAGGCCATCCCGCTGGGCACAGCCTATGCCGTGTGGGTCGGCATCGGAGCGGTCGGGACTTTGGCGGTGGGCGTCGCCACCGGCGCGGAATCGCTCGGCATTGTTCGGATGGCGCTGATCGCGGGCCTGATCGCCTGTGTCGTTGGACTCAAATTTGCCGGGAACCATTGATTCTATGACGAAGCTTGTGACGATCCGCCCCGCGCGGCCCGGCGATGAGGCTGACATTCTGCGGCTGGTGGTCGCGCTGGCGGTCTATGAGCGTGAACCCGATGCGGTACAGGCGACCGAGGAATCGCTGCGCGCCACCTTGTTTTGCGACAATCCGCAGGTGTTCGCGCATCTCGCCGAAATGGACGGCGAGGTCGTCGGGCTCGCGCTGTGGCTGCTGACCTATTCGACCTGGACCGGCGCGCCTTCGCTGTACCTGGAAGACCTGTTCGTCGATCGCAAGGCGCGCGGCACCGGCACCGGTCGCGCCTTGCTGGCCACACTGGCGCGCGAGGCCAAGGCGCGCGGCTGCGCGCGCATGGACTGGGCGGTGCTCGACTGGAACGCCAAGGCCAAGGATTTCTACCACCATATCGGCGCGCACCATTCCGAAGGCTGGGAACCCTGGCGGATCGAGGGTGAGGCGCTGGAGCGACTGGCTGACGGCTAGTCCATCTTCGATGTGGGGTCATTGTTGAACATCAGGTCAGATGATATGCTCCCGACCCAGGAGGCTGAAATGACCCATTCGGCGAAAATCGTGAAAGGCGGAAAAATCGTTATCCCAGCGGACGTCCGACGGCAGCTGGGTGTGGTCGATGGCGATCGCATTGTTTTCGAGAGGCGGGACGACGGTACCATTGTGATGCGGTCGCATATCGATGTCGTTCGGGACATACAGCGTTCGGTCAGGGCCAAGATCAAAGTCCCCTTTACCGTTGACGACTTCATCGCTGAAAGGCGTGCGGAAGCCGAACGCGAATAGCCATGGTGGTCTTGGACACTTCTGCCGTGCTGGCTCTGATGCTTGATGAGCCGGGAAGTGAAGTTGTCCTTGCACGTCTGCAGAATGGCATGATCAGCGCCGTGAACGTGGTCGAGGTGCTGACCCGTCTGGTGGAAGCAGGCCTGACGATCGACGAAGCCGATGCCGACTTTACTGGCTTGAACCTGGAGATTGTTCCATTGGATCATCGGCTTGCCAAGGGAGCCGCTGGATTACGTCTGCTCACTCGTCACCGTGGATTGTCATTGGGCGACCGCGCCTGTCTGGCTCTGGGGCAAAGAGAAAAGCTGCCGGTCCTGACTGCTGACCGGCAATGGGAGGACATCGATATCGGGGTGGAAGTCCAGTTGATCCGTTGAACTCTTACGGTCTTTAACCGGTTTTTAAGCGGTCGTGCGCAAGCTTATGGCATGACCAAAGCCGCGACCCTCGCCAGACCCTCGAAGAGCGATACTGCCGTCCTGGCAGTCGTGCGTTTCATGCTGGTTTCCGGATGTGCCACTGCGCTGATGCTGGCGCGGTACCCGCTGCCGTTTTAACCGGCGAGCTTGCGCTCAATTCCCTGCCATAATTTCGCATAAGCCTGCGCCGCCGGGTTTTTCGGATCGAACGCGCCCACCGGCTTGCGTTCCTCCGCCATCCGCTCGACCGAACTTGCCATCGGAATGACCGGCCAGTCGGGATACGCCTCCAGCGCCTGCTTGTGCAGCGCGCGCCTGCGGTCGACCATCACGAACACCGGCAGCATCGGTGCGTGCTTGCCCGATTTGCCATCGAGATAGGCCTGCACCTCGACAAACGCGCGTTGCGAGAGCGGCGAGGGGATGATCGGCACGATCACCAGATCGGCGGCGCGCAGCACCTGGTCGGAGGTTTCGCTGAGGCCGGGCGGGCAATCCAGGATGATCCGGTCATAGGTCTTGCCCAGGCCGTCGAGCAGCTTTTTCAGCCGCTTGGCCTTGCCGATCTCGAACAGCAGCTTGTCGAGTCCGCGCAGCGAATGGTCCGCCGCGAGCAGATCGAGCCCCTCGATCTGCGACGGTCGCACCAGCTTTTCGGGGGCGACATCGCGCGCGAAGATCGATCGTGCCTCGTCTTTCACCACCCGCTCGTTGCAGATCAGATGGGTGGCGGCACCCTGCGGATCGAGATCCCACAACAGCGTTCGCCGGGAGGAGAGGACCGCCGAGCACCAGGCCAGGTTGACCGCGCTGGTGGTCTTGCCGACGCCGCCCTTCAGATTGTAGACGGCGATGCTGTGCATCCGGTCCCCCATGTCAGCTCCCTGGTTGCGCTGCCGGTACGGCAGCAGGAGCCGCCGCACCGCTAGCCGCCGATTGTGTCGTGGCTGTTGCAGGCTGGTTCAGCCCAGTTTTTTCCAGTCCGGTCTTTTTCAGCCAGCCGCGCAGATCGGCTACGGTGCGGGCCGGATCTTCCTCCATCGGCAGGTGGGCCAGATCGTCGTAGGTGATCAATGTGTCGTTGGGCAGCTGGCGTGCAAACCAGATCGCGTTGGGAAGCGGGATCAACGTGTCCTTCTTGCCCCACAGGATCAGCGAAGGCATGGTCAGCCCGGCAAATTCCATCGGATCGGCCGGTTTGCGCGGAAAATCGCCGCGCGCCACGGTAGCCTCGCGGTTGCCGGGATGGCGCAGCAGCTTCCAGTAGAGATCGACCATGTCCGGCGTGATCTTGGAAGGGTCGCCGACGCTCTGCTCGAGGCTCTGCTTGATGATCACGCGCGGGGTGAACACCTTCAGGATCGGGCGCACCGCTGCGCTTTGCGCCAGCTTGAAGCCGATCGGAATCTTGGTGGGCTTGGCCTCTGGCGCGCCCGAGGCGTCGACCAGCACCAGCCCAGCGACGCGCGCGGGGTATTTCAGCGCGATGTTCCAGGCGACCCAGCCGCCCATCGAATTGCCAGCGACGACATAGCGGCTGATGCCCAGCGCGTTCATCACTTCTGCGCCGGTATCGCGGAACGCCTCGGTGCTGTAATCGCCCTTGACCTGTGCCCCGGTGAGGCCGTGACCTGGCTGGTCATAGCGGACGACGCGATAGTCCTTTTTCAGATCATCGACCCAGCCCTGCCAGGTGTGCAGCGAGGCGTTGGAGCCGTGGATGAGCAGGATCGCGGGCGCATCGCGCGGCCCTTCATCGCGGACGTGCACGCTCTGACCGTTGGGCAGTTCGATGAACTGCGATGGCGGCTGGCCATAGAGCGCCTGCAGCTCGCTCGGCTCGATATCGGGCGCATAGCCCCATATGCCGATGCCGACGACCGCGACGATCAACAGAATGAACAGCCATTTCAGGAATTTGAGCATAGGCGTTGGTCCTCGTGACGGCCAGATCTGCGGGGGGCATGCTAATGCCATTGGCCGCCCAGTGCCAGCGCCTTGCCAGCGGATGGGAGGATCCGCCAAGCCTCGCTCTGAAATATGTTGCACTTAAGAATGCCTATCATTAGTTCGGCGGAAAATGAGAACGAGAATCTCTGGCAACGAGGTTCGCGAATTGAGGTATGGTTGATGCGGGGTAAGGTTCGGTTTGCAGGCGCGCTTGGCGTAGTTTCGCTGCTTGCGTTGGGATCGGCGCTCGCGCCCGCTCATGCCGCCAGCGACAGCGCCGAGGCGACCGGCGATATCGAAAGCGCAGAAGACCAGCGCGAGATTATCGTGACCGGTCGCTCGGAAGGCTATCTGGCGCTCGATATCGTCCGCGCGGCCAAGACGCCGACGCCCCTGGTCGACATCCCGCAGGCAATCTCGGTCTACACCCGCGAGCAGATCGAAGATCAGGCGCTGCAGGATCTGGCCGATGTGCTGCGCTACACGCCCGGCGTCTCGTCGAACCAGGGTGAGGGCCATCGCGACCAGATTTCGATCCGCGGCCAGGACACCACTGCCGATTTCTTCGTCGATGGCGTCCGCGACGACGTGCAATATTATCGCCCGCTCTACAATCTGGAGCGGGTGGAGGTCCTCAAGGGATCGAATGCGCTGCTGTTCGGCCGTGGCGGTGGTGGCGGCGTGGTCAACCGTGTCAGCAAGACCCCGGTGCTCGATGAGACCTTCTACGGCGGATCGGCCTCGGTCGACAGCTTTGGCGCGTTTGCCCTGACCAGCGATATCAATGCTGCGCTGGGCGAAACCGTGGGCTTGCGGTTGAACGCGATGTACGAGGAATTCGACAACCATCGCGACGCTTTCGGCGGAGATCGCATCGCCATCAACCCGACGGCCGGCTTCAGCATCGGCGACAATACGCGGTTGCTGCTGTCCTACGAATTCATCGACGACGACCGCATTGTTGATCGGGGTATTCCGGCGATCGCGGGCGGCACGATCGCCAATCCTGCACGCCCAGCGCGCGGGGTTTACCGCACCTTCTTCGGCTCCGCTGAGGTCAACCAGACATCGCTGGAAGCGCACATCCTGCGCGGGCGGCTGGAGCACAGCTTCACCGACAATCTGCGCTACGACATGACAGTGCAATATGCCGATTTCGACAAGGTCTATGGCAACCTTTTCCCTGCTGCCAGCAACTTGGGCGCAGGCCGGGTTACCCTCGATTCCTACCGCGATGCGACCCAGCGCGAAAACTTCTTCGTGCAGGGCAATCTCGTCTGGACGGGCGAGACCGGCATCTTCTCCCACACCCTGCTGGCAGGCTATGAATATGGCGCCCAGCAGTCGGCCAACAACCGGCAGAATGGGCGGTTCGCCATCAGCGGCACCAACACCGCGACCTTTGCGTTTTCCGACCCGCTGGTCATTCCGGCGGTGAGCTTCCCGGTCAACAACCGCAACACCGTGTCGGACGTCACCTTCTATTCGCTCTATCTGCAGGATCAGATCGGCATTGGTGACCATTTCGATATCGTGCTGGGCGCGCGGTACGATCGCTTCGAGATTGACGTCAACGATATCCAGGCCGGACGGCAGCTGTCGCGGACAGATACCGAATGGTCGCCCCGGCTCGGCCTGATCTTCAAGCCGATCGAGGCCATGTCGTTCTACGCCAGCTACACCAAAACCTTCCTGCCGCGATCGGGCGACCAGTTCCTGACACTGACCCCGGCGCAGGCGACGCTGGCACCTGAGGCCTTCGACAATTACGAGATCGGAGCAAAATGGGATATCGCCGAGAACCTGCGGGTGTCGGCCGCCATTTTCCAGCTCGACCGTGAAAACGGGGTTGTCGTGGACCCCGCCAATCCGGCCAATTCGCTGCTCACCGGCAGTCGGACGCGCGGGTTCGAGGCGCAGTTCACCGGCCAGATCACGTCCGCCTGGCAGGTCAACGCCGGCTATTCGTATCTGGATTCCGATGAGCGCGGCCGGGTGGTCGCAGGCGCGCTGGCCAACCGCTCCATCGGGCAGGTGCCGCGCCACATGGCCAGCCTCTGGAACCGCTTTGATGTCAGCGACCGGCTGGGCTTCGGCCTTGGCGTCACGCACCAGTCCAGCCAGTTCGCCAGCATTTCGAACATCGTCCGCCTTCCGGCCTTCACCCGCGTCGATGCGGCGGTATTCTTCAAGCTGACCGACCAGATCGAGGCGCAGATCAACGTCGAAAACCTGTTCGACGAACGCTATTTCCCGGCGTCGCACAACGACAACAACATCACCACGGGCGAGCCGATCAACGCCCGCTTCACGGTACGGGCGCGCTTCTGACGCGCCCGTCCGCTGCGGCGGCCACGGTCAATGCGCGAGCAGAAGCGGGATGTCTGAATCCTTGAGGAAATAGCGCGTCACCCCGCCCAGCAGCACCTCGCGCAGGCGGCTGTGACCAAAAGCGCCCATGACCAGCAGGTCCGCGCCGATCTCGCCTGCGACATTCTCGATCACCTCCTCGATCGCCAGCAGACCGCGCTCGCGTTCGATCAGTTCGGTAAGCACGCCGTGGCGGGAAAGATATTCGTTTGCCTCGATCGAGGGGAAGCCGCCGGCCTTCTTCGGCTCGACAATCGAGACGATATGGACCGACGCAGCGTTCTTGAGCAGCGGCACCGCCTGGCGCACCGCATTGGCCGCCTCGTGGCTGCCATCCCAGGCGATCAGCACCTTTCCGCCTGTGGCAAACGACTTGAGCGTGGTCGGCACGGCCAGCACAGGGCAGCGCGTTTCCACCGCCACATCGGCGATCGACAGCAGAGGGTGCGGGTGCACATTGCGTTCGGCATTGTCGAGCGACAGCACGATGACATCCGCCAGCCGCGAGGCGCTGATCACCGCCTGGGTCACATCGCCGTCATAGGCTGTCCAGTCCCAGGGCAGCGCCTCGATGCTCATCTGCGCTTCGACCAGCGCGCGCAGCTTTTCCTCGTCCTCGCGCAGCTGTTCCAGCATGCCTGTGGGCACATAGCTTCCGCCCATCGGGTCCATCACGATGAAGCCCGATAGCGGCGTTGCCTGCAGGAAGGTGATGTGTCCGTTCTGGCTGCGCGCCAGGTCCAGGGCGACTTGCAGCCGGGATTCGAATGCCTTGCCAGCATCGGCATATACCAGAATCGATCTCATCACGTTCTCTCCTCTTTGATGCCTGTAGTTTGCGCCGCCGGTTGGCCGAATGCATTGATTCAGATCAAGCGGGCGCTGGAAAAAGCACAGCCGTGCCGCTAGGGCTTGGCGGGGAACGCGAATCACGGAAAACCAGCCGCTTGGCGGTTGCTTTCATCTATTTGCCTTGGAGACATCTTGTCATGCAGAAAATCTATCCCGACGCCGCATCCGCTCTGGAAGGTCTGCTATTTGACGGGATGCATATCTGCGCGGGCGGATTTGGCCTGTGCGGCATTCCCGAACGGCTGATCGACGCGATCCGCGATGCCGGCACCAAGGATCTCACCATCGCCAGCAACAATGCCGGGATCGACGGCGAGGGTCTGGGCAAGCTGCTGCGCACCCGCCAGGTCAAGAAGATGATCTCGAGCTATGTCGGCGAGAACAAGGAGTTCGAGCGGCAGTATCTCGCGGGCGAACTGGAAGTGGAATTCTGCCCGCAGGGCACGCTCGCCGAACGCTGCCGCGCGGGCGGCGCGGGCATTCCCGGCTTCTACACCAAGACCGGCGTCGGCACCCAGGTGGCCGAGGGCAAGGAGCACAAGGACTTCGACGGCCAGACCTACATTCTGGAACGTGGCATCTATGCCGACCTGTGCATCATCAAGGGCTGGAAGGCCGATAAATCGGGCAACCTGATTTTTCGCAAGACCGCGCGCAACTTCAACCAGCCGATGGCGACCGCGGGCAAGATCTGCATCGCCGAGGTCGAGGAAATCGTCGAGACCGGCAGCCTCGATCCGGACTGCATCCACCTGCCGGGCATCTATGTGAAGCGCCTGATCTGCGGCGCGCCGTATGACAAGAAGATCGAGTTCAAGACCGTGCGCGAGCGGGCTGAAGCGTGAGCGCTCGCAACCCTTTCCCCTCTCGCAGGCGGGGAGGAGAGGCTATCGTTGCTCTTGCGGGGTTAGCGCTTTCCGCCTGCACCACGACCATTGTCGAAGCGCCGGTCGTTGCACCTGCAGCGGCCCCGGCTCCGGCACCCGCCGTCCCGATGGGCCAGCAATGGCTCTACGGCTCGGCCGAGGGCGCGATCTCCGTTCGCCAGACCTATGCCCAGCTGACAGCCTACGCGCTTGCCAAGGCCAAGGCGCGGCCGGCCGACAGCGTGATCATCGATGAGACAACCGGCAAGCCGTTCGCGTGCGGCACCAAGCCGCTCGCTGCCGTGTTCGATGCCGACGAGACCCTGATCTGGAACATCGGTCCAATGCGCTGGTTCGCGCTGACGGGCAGCGAGTTCGACGCCAAGACGTGGGACCAGTGGGAAAAGACCGGCACCGGCAAGGCTGTCGCGATGCCCGGCGCGCTGGACGCGATGGCTGCGTTGCGTGCTGCCGGGATCACGCCGATCGCCAACACCAATCGGTCTTCGGCAAACGCCGCAGGCAGCGAACAGACGCTGGCTGCGGCGGGCCTGGGCGACTTCAAGCATGGCGAGACGCTGTTCCTGATGGGCGACGATGCCACCGGATCGAGCAAGGACCAGCGCCGCGCCACCATCGCATCGCGCTGGTGTGTCGTTGCGATGGCGGGCGACCAGCTCGGCGATTTCCGCAACGGTTTCAACAAGCCCGAAGCCCCGCCGCTGCAGCGGCGCGCACTCGCCACCGCCGCGCCTTATGACCGCCTGTGGGGCAATGGCTGGTTCCTGTTCGCCAACCCCGTATACGGCCCTTCGATCCGCGGCGGGTTCGACGACATCTTCCCGGCTGAAACGCATTGGGAGCCACAGCCGTGAACAGTCTGTCGCAGGGGCAGATGTGGTTGATTGCCGGCGGTTCGCTGAGCGTTGCCGCATCGCTGCTGCATCTGGGCTGCATCATCGGCGGGCCGGACTGGTACCGTTTCTTCGGCGCGGGCGAGCGGATGGCGCAAGCCGCAGCGCGCGGCAGCTGGGTTCCGCCCGTGATGACGCTGGGTGTCGCCGTCGTGCTTGCAATCTGGGCAGCTTATGCGTTTTCGGGCGCCGGTCTGATTGCCCGGCTGCCGCTGTTGCGCACCGGGCTGGTCGTGATCAGCGCGATCTATCTCTTGCGCGGAATGGTGCTGTTTTTCCCATCCGCCTTTGCACGTCCCGACCTGTCGGAGTCCTTTCTCCGCTGGTCTTCGATCATCGTCCTCGCCTTCGGTCTGGTGTATGCCATCGGCACCTGGCGAGCCTGGAACAGCTTGAGTGGAGAAGCCTAGACTATGCCCTGGACCCGTGACGACATGGCGGCGCGCGCCGCAAAGGAACTCAAGGATGGCTATTACGTCAACCTGGGCATCGGCATCCCGACCTTGGTCGCCAATCACGTGCCAGAGGGCATCGAGGTGACGCTGCAGTCGGAGAACGGCATGCTGGGCATCGGCCCGTTCCCGATGGATGGCGACGAGGACGCCGACCTGATCAACGCGGGCAAGCAGACGATCAGCGAACTGGCCTCGTCGAGCTATTTCAGCTCGTCGGACAGCTTTGCGATGATCCGCGGCGGGCATATCGACCTCACCGTGCTGGGCGCGATGGAAATCGCCGAAAACGGCGACATCGCCAACTGGATGATCCCGGGCAAGATGATCAAGGGCATGGGCGGCGCGATGGATCTGGTCGCGGGCGTCAAGAAGATCATCGTGGTGATGGAGCACACCTCGAAGAACGGCGACCCCAAGTTCATCCCGGCGTGCACGCTGCCGCTGACCGGCAAGAATGTGGTCGACATGATCATCACCGATCTGTGCGTCTTCCAGCGGCCCGACCATGACAGCCCGTTCAAGCTGATCGAACTGGCCCCCGGCGTGACCGCAGAAGACGTCGCCGCCAAGACCACCGCGCATTACACCACGTGAAGCGCGGCACGAAGCTGGGCCTGGGGGCACTGCTTGCCGCAGTCGGCGGCTTGGGAGCTTATGCTGCGACCACATCCCCGCCGCTGCTGCTGAGCCATCTCGATGCGGTGATGGGCGGCGGCCAAGGCGCTGCGCTGGTGGCAGAGGCGGTGCCGTTCGGCGAGCATGGCCAGACGCTTGACGTGTGGCGTGCTGCCGATGCCAAGGATGGTGACAAAAGGCCGGTGCTGATCTTCTGGCACGGTGGCGGCTGGGTGAAGGGCGCGCGTCAGGACTATGCCTTTGCCGGGCGCGCCTTTGCCAGGCAGGGCTTTGTCGTCGTCGTGCCCGATTACCGCAAGGTGCCCCAAGTGCGCTTTCCGGCCTTTGTCGAGGATGCCGCCGATGCGGTCGCCTGGACCCGCGACAATATCGCGCGCTACGGCGGCAATGCCGATGCCATCGGATTTTCCGGCCACTCGGCAGGCGCGCACACCGCGGTGCTGCTGGCGCTCGATCCGCGCTGGCTGACGGCGGCGGAGGTGGACCCCGGCATCGTCAAGGCGGTGGTGGGCCTCAGCGGCGCGTATGATTTCTACCCCTTCACCACCAAGCGCTCGATCGACGCGATGTCGGCCTATCCCGACCCCAAGGTGACCCAGCCGATCGCTTTTGCCCGCGCCGATGCGCCGCCGATGCTGCTGATCACCAGCAGCAAGGACACCACGGTGCGCCCGCGCAACGCGATCAACCTCACCGCGCGACTCAAGCAGGAAGGCGCCGTGGTCGAGATGATCAACTATCAGGGGCTCGACCACGAAGAGGTGGTGATGGCGCTGTCCAAGCCGTTCCGCGGCAAGGGACCGGTGCTCGCCGACAGCACCCGCTTTTTCAAAAAGCATCTCACAGCAGCGGAGTAACCATGGCCTACGCATTGTACACCGCCAACCGGAACTATTCGAGCTGGTCGCTGCGCCCGTGGTTGCTGATGCGCGCGCTCGAACTTCCGTTCGATGACCGGTTGGTGCCGTTTGCGGGACCGGACAATGCGGAGGAATTCCGCCATTTCGCGCCCAACGGCAAGGTGCCGTGCCTGCATGACGAGGATGTCATCGTCTGGGATTCGCTCGCCATCGTCGAATATCTGGCCGAACGTCACCAAGGCGTCTGGCCCGCCGATCCGATTGCCCGCGCATGGGCGCGCTGCGCGGCGGCCGAGATGCATTCGGGCTTTTCGCCTTTGCGCAACATCTGCCCGATGAGCGTGGGCGTGCGCGCCGATCTCATCGCCATCCCGCCCGCGCTGCAGGCGGATATCGACCGGATTTCCGAGCTGTTCACCGAGGGGCTCGACCGGTTTGGCGGTCCCTGGCTGGCAGGTACTGAATTCACCGCGGTCGATGCCTTCTTCGCCCCTGTCGCCTTCCGGGTGCGCAGCTTTGGGCTCAAGCTGTCCGATACCGCCAGCGGCTGGGTGGAACGGGTGCTGGGTCATCCGGCGATGCTGGAATGGGAAGCGATGGCGCTCGCGGAAACCTGGCGCGATCCGGCGCACGAGGATGAGATCGCGGCGGCGGCCTTGATCACGGTAGACCACCGCGCCACTGGCTGACCCGGTCTGCGACGGGTTTCCTCAAACAAGCCATTGCCTATCCCCCGATAACGCCTCAGACTGAGGGCTTATCCGGGGGGATCAGGCATTATGGCGCAATTCGTGGGGGCTGGCCCGAGCAAGGCTGAGCGCGAACACCGTTTCTTCCTGTCGATGGCGGTGTTGATCCTGGCGCTGACTGTGATCGGCTTTGCGCCAAGCTATTATCTGCGCGCCTTCATCCCGCCGATGCACCCCATGGAGCCGCTGAACCTGCTGGTGCACCTGCATGGCATCGTGTTCAGCGCCTGGGTGTTGCTGTTCCTTGTGCAGGCCAGCCTCATCTCTGCGGGCAAGCGCCATCTGCACCGGCAACTGGGGTTGCTCGGCATCCTTCTGGTGGCGATGATGATCCCGCTGGCCATTGCTGTCGGGGTGGCGGGCATCCACCGGCCTTTGACCGCGCCGCCCGGGATCGATCCTTTGTCCTGGGCGGCGCTGCCGTTGCTCGATGCGCCGGTGTTCGGCGGCTTGATCATCGCCGCCCTGATGCTGCGCCAGCGCCTCGATATCCACAAGCGCCTGATGCTGGTAGCGATGATCAACATGGTCCAGCCATCGGCTGGCCGGTTGATCGGAATGCTGGGACTGCCCGGAGAAGCCGTGGGGCCGCTCTCCGGGCTGGTGGTTCTGCTGTTGCTGGCGGTGCTGCTGCTGCGCGACCGGCTCGTTGCCCGCCGCTTCCACCCGGCCGCCGTTGCAGGATCGGCCATCGTCCTGGCGCGCATCGTGCTCACCCCGCTGATCTGGTCGACAGGGCCGTGGCTGTCGTTCGCGCGCTGGCTATCCGGCCTGGGTTAAGCGTCGCAGGTCATTTGGCGACGCGCTTGCCGTTCCAGACATTGCCTTCGAGATATTCATAGTCGCAATAGGACCAGATACCGGTCCAGGCGGTGCGGGTGCTATTGAGCTCGAAGCGGATCCGGCCCCAGTGGCGGCTGCCCATCTTGGCGGTATCGCAAGTATAGTCAGACACCGATTCCACCCAGAAACCGTCGATCACGCCGTTCTCGATCTTGCCGGTGATGCGACCATCGTCGGTTTCATAAGAGCCGTTGATGGTGCCCTGTGCGTCTTCCGCCAGCTTGACCGTGCCAAAGTCGGTTGCCCAAGTGCCGCTTGCGGGGCCTGTCGGTGCGGCTGCCTGAGCGAGCGTTGCGGCGCACAGCAGCGTTATCGCGGCGAAGGTCTTGCAGGCAATCGACATCGGGGGGCTCTCCTTTTCAATCCGACGGATGTGAATAACAAACGGCCGGCCTGATAGCACAATTTCGACGCGCCTTTGTGACCACTGGCACACGATCAGGCGCACGCATCAGTGCATCGCCGTGAGTTCCGTGTGGAGCATGAACCGGTGATCCGAACCGCACCGGCGACAGACCGAATCTTGTATGGCTTGCTCTTAAGCATTTTACAGGGCAAAACATGTAAAGTGGCGCAAATGCAGGCAATAATGCATGAGAGCCGGGGCGCAATTTGACTATCGGAGACAGCATGAAGCACTGGCTGCGCAGTCCTGCTGTATGGACAGCCAGCGGCATCGCCGCAGGCGCGTTGCTGATCGGCCTCAGCGTCTCGCGTGGCGGTGGCGTGGTGACCGGCTCGCCGGCGATCGCGGCGCAGGCGAGCCAGCCGCTGATCGACGATGCCAATCTGCCACTGTCGCCCGAGCGCTGGCAGGGCAAGGTTGATTATGCCGGCTTCGATGCCCGGGTTCAGCGGATGATGCGCGATCCCGAAATGGTGGGCCTCGCGGTCGCCACGGTCGAAAACGGGCGGCTGGCCTTTGTGAACGGCTATGGCTTTGCCGATCGCGAGGCGGGCCTTGCGGTCACGCCCGACACCGTGTTTCGGTGGGCATCGGTCTCGAAAGGGGTGGCGGGCACGCTGGCTTACAAACTGGCCGAGCAGGGCAAGCTCAGCCTGTCGGCGCCGCTGGCATCGTTCGGCACCAGCCTGAAGCTGGCGGGCGGCGCGGAAAGCCGGCTCGCGATCCCCGATCTGCTGGCGCACCGTCTGGGCCTTGCGCGCAACGCCTATGACGGCAAGCTGGAATCGGGCGATCCGGCCCCGATGCTCCGCAACATGCTGTCGACCGTTCCGCAGCAGTGCCTGCCGGGTGATTGCCACAGCTATCAGAACGTGGCCTATGACGCGTTCAGCGAGATCGTCGGCAATGCGACCAGCATGCCGTATGACATGGCTGCGATGCAGATGCTGTTCGCGCCGCTGGGCATGAAGAGCGCCGGGATGGGCATGACCAACCTCACCGGTGCCCGCAACTGGGCGCGCCCCTATCGGCGCGGCCAGGTGCAGGTCCTGTCCGATGCCTATTTCCGCGTGCCGGCCGCCGCCGGGGTCAGCTCGAACATCGTCGATCTGGCGCGCTGGATGCAGGCGCAGATGGGCCAGTCGCCGCAGGTGGTCTCGGCCAACGTGCGCGCCGAAATCCACCGCCCGCGTGTCGCCACCTATCGCGGCGGACGCAGCGGGCCGGATTCGCTGATCATCAGCCACGGCTATGGCCAGGGCTGGCGCAGCCATATCTATGACGGCCACTGGCTGGTCGGCCATGGCGGTGCGGTCAACGGCTATCGCGCGGCGATGTGGTTCGATCCTGCCACGCAGACCGGTATCGTGATGCTGTGGAATAGCGGCTCGACCCGGCCCTTCCGCCTGCCGTACGAATTCTTCGACCAGATCTACGGCCGCCCGTACAGCGACTGGCTGGAGATGGACAAGGATCCGCGCATGAACGCTCCCGGCGCGCTGCCGCCGGCTGAAATGGCCGGAACGCTGACCGTCGCCGACTGATACGTTTCAATCAACCATAACCAGAACCGACCGGAGAGACCTGCCATGAGCGTTGTGCTGCACCATCTTGAATATTCGCGTTCCACCCGGATCATCTGGCTGCTCGAGGAAATGGGAACGCCCTATGAGATGGTGCGGCACCAGCGCGATCCGCAAACCTTCCGCGCGCCGCCCGAACTGGCTGAGGTGCACCCGCTATCCAAGGCGCCGACGGTGATCATCGACGGGCATGTGATGGTCGAATCGGGCGCGATCATCGAATATCTGATCGAGCGCTTCGGCTCGGAAACGCTGGCCCCTGCCAATGCCAAGGATCGCCCGGCCTATCTCGAATGGCTGCATTTTGCCGAAGGCACGATGTCCGGCCCGATCATCTTCACCGCGCTCGGCCCGCGCTTTGGTGGCCTCGGGCCCATGCTCGGCGGCTTTCTGGGGGCGGAAGTCACCAAGCTGCTCGACCATGCCGACAAGGCCGTGACCGACCATGAGTTTTTGGTCGGTGACCGGCTGAGCGGCGCGGATATCAACATGGCCTATCTGCTGGAAGTCGCCGATGCGAGCAAGCTGCTGGGCGACCGCCCGGCGCTCAGGGCCTATCTGCAGCGGATGCGCGATCGCCCGGCCTACAAGAAGTCGATCGAGATCGGCGGACCGATGATCTTCGCCGCAATGGGCGGCTGATCGCGGCCAGCGTTACGACAGCGACAGCCCGGGAAGCCACTCGGCCCACAGGGCGATCTTGTCAGCCAGGATCTGTTCGCCCTGTTCGGGCTGAACCGGGACCAGCAGCATCGTGGCATTCGGTGCGAGCTGACCGATCAGGTGGCGGTCGGCACGGATGACCTGGCCAATGCGCGGATAGCCGCCGGTGGTCTGGCCCTCGCAGCCGATCAGATACGGCATGCCATCGGGCGGGCACTGGATGATGCCGGGGAAGACCGCACCGCTGCGGATCGGCGCTGCCGAATTGAGGTCGATCGCCGTCCCCTGGAGCTTGAGCCCCATCCGGCTCGACCGCGAGGATACCCGCCAGCGCTTGCGCGCCAGAGCCCCCATGCCCAGTGCCAGCCGATCACTCTCGGGCCCGGCGACCACGCGCAGCACGAAGCCATGGCCGAAAAAGGGCTGGAGTTCGGCAGGGGTGACAAGATCGTCCGCCCCGCCATCGGCATCGTGGGTCGGGATGATGTCGCCATCGGCTAGTGCGCGCCCCTCCAGCCCGCCAAAGCCCGCACCGATCAGCGTCGATTGCGATCCCAGCACGGCAGGCACCGCGATCGGAGCGGAGGATGCCAGATAGACCCGGCAGCCTGCCCAGACCCGGCCGATCAAGATCGTGTCGCCCGCTTTCAGGTGCAGCGTGTGATGAGGCTCGACCTCCTCGCCGTTGACCTCGATCTGGCAAGGCGCGCCGGTGACCGCGACCGCCATCGCCTGATCGGCGCGGAACTCCGCCGGGCCCAGGGTAACCTCGATCGCGGCGGCATCATAAGGCTGGCCCACCAGCCGGTTGGCGAGCGCGAGGCTCAACGTGTCGGCCGCCCCCCCCGAAGGCACCGCGAGCCGACGCAGCGCGCGGAAGGGCCCCGCCTGGACGCTGGACTGAAGCCCGGCCTTGATGACGGTGATGCTCATGCGCTGGCTCCCGTCAGGCGGGCAAAGGTCGCGCCATCGACCCGTTCGAAACGGACCTTCTGGCCCGCAGTCAGCAGCGCGGGCGATGCGGCATGCGGATCGAACAGCGTTTCGGCAATGCGCCCGATGATCGGCCAGCCGCCGGGCCCTGCATGCGGGTACAGCCCGCAGATCTGGCCGAGCACGCCGACGGACCCCGCCGCAACATGCGCGCGCGGATCGGACAGGCGCGGAATCTCGGGAATTTTCGCATCGCAAACCAGATAGCCAAAGCCCGGCTGGAAGCCCAGCATTGCCACCTTCCACTCCTGCGCGGCGTGCCATTGCGGCAGTGCGTCGGTGGCCATGCCCAGCAATTCGGCGACGATGTCTGCATCATGCGCCCAGACCGCGTCATAACAGATGTGCAGCGTGACCGCGGGCAAGGCGGTTCCGGCGGGGGCCTGCGTGGCTTCTGCGAGCAGCGCTTCTGCCGTTGCGCGTGCGGATTCCAAGGATCGCGCCGCCGGGTTCCAGCTGAGCGAGAGGCTGTCGAGCCCCGGCACGATATCGTCCCAACCCTGTTCCTGTGCCGCCAGTGCCAGACCCGCCACCTGATCGGGTGCGAGCGATCGGATCATCAACCAGTCATCGGCACAATAGATCGGCAGGGTCATCGGGCATCTCTCCGGGCGCTTTTATGCTTATGCCCTTGATTGCCATCACCCCGGCGATCCGCAAAGCGGTTTGTTCCGATCCGGGACTGTCGGAATGGATGCACAGGCTGTGTGCAACAACATGGATCATGCTGCCGTCGTTTGCGGTCAGCGGCTGGCCCGTCGCGATGGCGAGCGCCTGCGCTGCGCGGGCATCATCGCCTGCGATCAGCGCACCGGGCTGGCTGCGCGGCACCAGATGGCGCGCGGGCGTGTAGCCGCGATCGACGAATCCTTCCGCGATAAACCGCGCGCCTGCGCCGGTTGCGGCCTGCTCGAATGCGCCATGCGCCAGGCCAACGAGGGCCAGCGTCGGGAAGGACTTGTGCAGGGCCGTGGCTATTGCAGCGGCCATGTCCGGGCGATCGGCGAGATCGTTGTAGAGCATGCCGTGCGGCTTGATGTGGGTGAGCGCGATGGCAAGGCCGTCCGCGACCCGCTCCAGCGCCTGCACCTGGTCCAGCAGCGAATCGATCAGATCGGGCAGCGGCATGTCGAGCGAGGTGCGGCCGAACCCTGCGCGGTCGGGGTAGGAGGGATGCGCGCCAGCTGCCACCCCGGCATCGCGCGCGGCGATCAGCATCCGCGCCATGCTGGCATCGTCGCCGGCATGGCCGCCGCAGGCTATGTTGCAGCTGGAGATGTGGGTCATCAGCGCAATGTCGCGCGCCTCTTCCAGCGGGTCCTCACCCAGATCGGCGTTGAGGTCGATCGATCCGCTCAAGGCCAGATGCCCGCCGAACGCAGGATCAGCCGCAAGCCGAGCCCTGCACACACCAGCACCACGCCGCCACCTGCGATATTGGCAGCCATGCCATTGGCATATTGGCCCAGGCTCGCCCGCCGCGATGCCACCCACAAAAGGAAGGCGGCGAGGATCGGCAGAAGCAGACCGTTGGCCGATTGCGCGATCAGGATCAGCTCGACCGGGTTCACCGCAAAGAACGCGAAGCCCGTGCCGATCACGGTCACCGCCAGCGCGGTCCGCTTGAAGATCCGGGTGCGGCGCTCGGGATCATCCTGCCCACCCATCATCTCGGCGAGGACATATCCGGTGGCGAGCGGCGCGGTCAGGGCAGAGCTGAACCCGGCGCCGACGAGGCCCAGCGCAAAGACGATCCGGGCAGGGGCGCCGAACAGGCTCTCCAGCCGCAGCGCGACATCATCGAGCGGGCCCATGCCGCTGCCGGTCATCTTCGCCGTGGCCGCGCCCATGATCACGATCGCCATCGACAGCAGGCCTCCCAATGTCACCGAGATGGCCGTGTCGAGGTTGGATGCGGAAAGCCCGTTGCGGTCGGCGGCGAACTTGCCGCGCACCGATGCGGCGTGGAGGAAGAGGTTGTAGGGCACGACGGTGGTGCCGATCAGCGCGATCGCGGTGAACAGGCTGCCCTCGGGCAGGGCAGGGACCAGTCCGCGCGCTGCCGCCGCCCAGTCGACCTCGATCACCGCCAGTCCGCCGATGAAGGCCAGCGACATCGCCAGCACCAGCGCGATCAGCAGCTTTTCCAGCCACGCCGGTTTGCCGATGATGATTAGCGCGGCCGCCAGCAGCCCCGTGCCCAGCGACAGCAAGGCGGGCGATATGCCGGTGATGCCGAGCAGCTTGAGACCCGCGCCGGTGCCGCTGACATTGCCTGCCTGATAGGCCGAATTACCGATGGCGAGCGAGGCAAAGATCAAGGCCGCGATGGCCCAGCGCAGTGGCGGGCTGGACGCTGCTGCCAGGATCGCCTCGGCCAGGCCCTGGCCCGTCACGATGGCGACGCGCGCCGCCATGTTCTGCAGGATGATCGTTGCGATGGTCGCAAATGCCAGCGCCCACAGCAGCGCATAGCCAAAGCCGATGCCCGCGCTGGCGCAGGCGGTGACAGTGCCCGGGCCGATGAAGGCCGCGGTGACGAGCATGGCAGGACCAGGGCGATAGCCGGTGATGTTCACCAGCCCCAGGACCTCTCGCGATACCATTTCGTGATCACGTATTTCGTCCCCTCGCGCACCTTCATGCCGTGGTGGATCGTGGCAGGGTTCAGGCTGCCGTCGGGCCGCCGGTTGTTCCACGCGACCAGCTTGCCGGTTTCGGGCTGGATCGACTTGCCGATGGTCTTGAACCGCGTGGCGCCGCCTGCGACCGGCTCGTTCAGATAGATCATGAAGGTCCAGGTGCGCTGTCCTGCGACCTTGGTATAGCGCTCGAAATCCTCGCCGCCCGGCTCGAAATAATCGGTGTGCGCCTTGAACTCCTGGCCCACGGCATAGCGCTGGCCCTGCATCGTTTCGCCGAACGGGCGGTCTATGCCCGACAGTGCGCTCAGCCGCGCGTCGAGCGCGATCACATCCGGGTCGTCGGCGCGCATGTCGCATGTTTCGGAAGTGCGGAAATAATGGTCGCCATTGGGGTCGGCGATGGTCGAGGGGCGGCGGTCGGCGTCGATCTTGTCGACAAAGCGCGCGCACTCTTCGGGCGAAAGGAAGTCGCGCAGGATGAACAGCTCCATCCGCGGTGTCGGCACCCGCTGGATGCCTGGCACCTTCGTCAGCGCTGCGATGTTGCACTGGTTGCTGGCGGTATTGGTCTGGCTCATCGGTCCGATCCATGGGCGGCGGGCATCTGCCTGCCGATTAGCCCCCAAATCAGCCGGAGTTCAACCCCGCAAACGGCTGGCGCGGTGCAGCATTGCCGGTTAAATGATCGCCCATGCCGTGCCGCCCGCCCCAACGAGATCGATCTGCCGGCTTCAGCCTGCTGGAGATACTGGTGGCCCTGGCGGTGTTTTCGATCGCGGCGCTGGCGCTGATCAAGCTGCAGGGGGCCAGCCTGATGCAGACCGCAGAGCTCGACAGCCGCCTGTACAGCGAGATCATGGTCCGCAATCTGGCGGTCGAGGCGTTGACCGACCCCAACCCGCCATCGCTGGGCGACACGGAAGGCTCGGCCAGCAATGCCGGGCGCAATTTCAGCTGGCGACGCACCACCACGGCGCTGGAGGGCGGCGAGATCCTGAAGGTCGAGGTCGCGGTCAAGCAGGCAACGGGCCCCGAGGTGACGCTGACGGTGCTGAGGCCGGTGTTGTGAGAGATACAGTTGTAGCCCAATCCCGTTTGTCCCGAGCGCAGTCGAGGGACGTTGCGCAACCGTCCCTCGACTTCGCTCGGGAACGCGGAGAGGAGAGCGCTTCACGGCAGAGAAACGGCTTCACTCTCGTCGAGATGATGGTCGCGCTGTTCATCTTCGGGATGATCGCCAGCGCTTCGGTGCTGCTGCTGCGCCAGACGGTCGAGGCCGAGGCGCGCAGCGCTGTGCGGCTGGAGGAGATGGGCGACCTGCGGCGCTTCTCGGCGATCATGGCGCAGGACCTGACGCTGATGCTGCCGCGGCCATCGCGCGACGCACAGGGCAGCGACCGGGTGGCATTGATGAGCGGCGATGAGCTGCTGCTCGGCTTTTCCCGCCAGGTGGCGCAGATCGATCCACAGCCCGGTGTCTCCAGCCTGCAACGCGTCGAATGGGCGCTGGGCGAGGGGCGGCTGACGCGCGCCATCGCGGCCAAGGCCGATGGGGCCAAGACCGGTGCCCCGGTGGCGATCCTGGAAGGCATCGAATCGGCGCGGCTGCGCTTTCGTGACAAGCAGGGCGTCTGGCAGGCGGACTGGCGGCCGCAACGCACCGACGAGCTGCCCATCGCGATCGAGCTGACGCTGGTGCAGACCGGCAACGCGGCGCGCCCGCTGACGCTGCAATTCCTGGTGGCGGGTGGCGGCGCATGATCGCCCAGCGCCCCGTCATCGCCCGCTCCGAGCGCGGGATCGCGCTGCTCAGCGTATTGCTGCTGGTCGCGGTGATGGCGATCGTCACCACGCTGATTCTCGACCGGGTGAACCTGGCGGTGCGGCTGGCGGGCAATGCCGATGCATCCGATCGCGCCCGCTTTGTGGCGCTGGGCGCGGAAAGCCTGGCCGCGCGCGAGATCAAGCGGCGGCTCGATCTCAGCCCTGCGCGCACGGTCAACGCGGGGGGCTGGATCGGTACGCCCACGGTGCTGCCGATCGACGACGGTTCGGGCGCGGTGGTCACCGCGACAGTGCGCGATGGCGGCAACTGCTTCAATCTCAATTCGGTGGTAGAAGGCGAGCCCGGCAACCTGGCCTCGCGCCCCGTGGGCATCGGCCAGTTTGCCGGGCTGATGCAGGCGCTGGGCGTCGCATCGGACGAGGCGCGCGGAATGGCCGATGCGCTGGCGGACTGGATCGACACCGACCAGATTTCGCTGCCTGCAGGCGCCGAGGACCAGTTCTACATGCAGCTCGACCAGCCCTATCGCACCGCCGGGCGGCTGCTGGGCGACAAGGGCGAGGTGCAGGCGCTGCGCGGCATGACGCCGCAGCTTTATGCGCGGCTGGAGCCATGGATCTGCGCGCTGCCCGATTCCGTGCTCTCGCCGATCAACGTCAACACCCTGCTGCCCGAACAGGCGCCGCTGATCATGATGCTGGCGCCGGGCAAGATTCCACTCGATCGTGCGCGCAGCCTGATTTCGCAGCGTCCGCAGCTGGGCTATGCGCGGATTGCGGACTTCTGGCGGCCGCTGGCGCTGCAGTCACAGACCTTCGGGCCAGAGATCGAATCGCAGCCGCAGATCGTCAGCCGCTGGTTCGAGCTCGATCTGGTGATCGCGCAGGGGGAAAGCCGCTGGCGGCAGACCAGCCTGCTCGATGCGCAGCTCAGCCCGGCCAGGATTATCGCGCGCAGGGTCGGCGAGCCGTGAATCGCTGCGGCTAATTTAATTTCGTCTGTCTGGGTTATTTCCTGCATTTTCCCTTGCATTGCCGCCCCGCTTTGTAAGATAGCGAGCGCCTTCAATCGTCGCTTGACGATCGCCGCCACGCGCTCCTAAGGAGCGCCTCCGCGTGGCGTGTGCAGTGTGTGGCGACCGTAGCTCAGTTGGTTAGAGCGCCGGTTTGTGGTACCGGAGGTCGGGGGTTCGAGACCCCTCGGTCGCCCCATCTGCTCTGAAATGATGGCCACAAGGCCACTTCCGCGTGCTGACCATCCTGGGGACACTGGCGCATGCAAAGCTATTGGGATCTGCCTGACTTCGACGAACACGAGGCCGTGCAATATGTGCACGACCGCGCATCGGGCCTCTCGGCGATCATCGCCATCCATTCGACCAAGCTGGGCCCTGCAGGCGGCGGCACCCGTTTCTGGCATTATGCCGACAAGGGCCGCGCCATCACCGATGCGCTGCGCCTGTCGCGCGGCATGAGCTACAAGAACGCGATGGCGGGCCTCCCCATGGGCGGCGGCAAGGCCGTCATCCTGGCCGACAGCGACAACCGCAAGACCCCCGAGATGCTCGCCGCGTTCGGCGATGCCATCAACGCGCTGGGCGGCCGTTATGTCACCGCCGAAGACATCGGAATGTCGGATGCGGACATGGTCGCGATCAGCCAGCGCACCAAGTTCGTCTCGGGCCTGCCGGTGCAGGACGCCGGCTCGGCCGGCGGCGATCCGGGTCCGTTCACCGCCAAGGGCATCTTCCTGGGCGTCAAGGCTGCGGTCGCCTTCAAGCTGGGCACCGACCGGCTCAAGGACGTGCGTGTCGCGGTGCAGGGGACCGGCAGCGTCGGTGGCGGCCTCGCCCGTCTGCTCGCGGCCGAAGGCGCGAAGCTGATACTCGCTGACGTCAATGCAGACCGCGCCAAGGCGCTGGCCGACGAACTGGGCGCAGAGACCGTGTCCGCCGACCGCATCATGCAGGTCGAGGCCGAGGTGTTCAGCCCCAATGCACTGGGTGCTGTCCTCGATTCGGAGAGCATCGAAAAGCTCAATGTCGGCATCGTGGCGGGCGGTGCGAACAACCAGCTCGCGCGGCCGCACCATGGCGACATGCTGATCGACCGCGATATCCTCTATGCCCCGGATTACGTGATCAACGCCGGCGGCATCATCTCGGTGGCGCTCGAATATTTCGCGCAAGCAGAAGGCGGAGCGGCGCAGGTGGCAGAGGTGCACGCGCGCCTCACCGGCATCCCGCAGCGGCTGACCGGCATCTGGCAGGAAAGCCGCACCACCGGCGAATCGCCCGCCACCGTCGCAGACCGGATGGCGCAGAAGCTGATCGGTCGGGGCTGAGCCTGATCCCAAAATGCCGTGCCTGGATCGTTCCCGGCACGGCGACCGCTTAGCGCATCAACGCTTCGGCAGCGGCACTGGCGAGGCGATCAGCGCGTTCGTTTTCCGGGTGGCCCGAATGGCCTTTCACCCAGCGCCATTCGACGGTGTGCCGTGCCACGGCGCCGATCAGTTCGTGCCACAGATCAGCATTGCGCACCGGCTTTTTCGACGCGGTCTTCCAGCCGTTACGCTGCCAGCCTGCGACCCATTTGGTGATGCCGTCCTTCACATAGGTGCTGTCGGTGTGCAGGACGACGTTGCAGGGCTCGATCAGCATGTCGAGCGCGCGGATCGCGGCCATCATTTCCATGCGGTTGTTGGTCGTATCGCGCTCGCCGCCAGACAGTTCCTTCTCGTGCTTGCCATAGCGGATCAGCGCGCCCCAGCCGCCTGGGCCGGGATTGCCCTTGCAGGCGCCATCGGTGAATATCTCGACTGTTTTCATGGCTGCTCAACTTGTGCCTGTTGCCCAGGGCCCGTTTCAGGCGAACAGCCCGGCCTGCGCCGGGTCTGCATAGAACAAAAGCCGCCGGGCAAAGGCCATCGGGTCCTTGCGCGTTACCAAAGCATCTGCCGGAGTATTAATCCAGTCATAAGCGCGACTTAAAGTGAAACGCAGCGCCGCGCCGCGTACCAAAATGGGAAGCGCTGCCTGTTCTTCGGCAGTCAGGGCAAGATGGCTGCGATAACCGTCAAGCAATGCGTCAGACAAGGTCACATCGAACTGCGTGCCATCACCCGAAAAGCACCAGGCGCTGTGCGTGATCGCCAGATCATAGGCGCGCGCATCGGTGCACGAGAAGTAGAAATCGATAAGCCCGCTCACCCGATCGCCCAGCATCAGGACATTGTCGGGGAACAGATCGGCATGGATCACGGATTGCGGCAGGTCGCGCGGCCAGTGCGCCTCCAGATACTCCAGCTCGCGACCCACGATGTCCTCGAGCGCCGGGTCGATCTGCTGCCATTGGCCAGCGCATTTCGCCGCCAGCTCGTGCCAGCTGGCCAGGCCCATGCTGTTGGGTCTGCCACCGGAAAAATCGGCAACCGCGCTGTGCAGTTCGGCCAATGCCACACCTGCCGCGCGCGCCTGTGCGGGATTGGGGGTGCTGAGCGAGATGCCCTCGAGAAACTCGATCAGGCACGCCGGGCGCCCGCCAAGCTCGCGGATCTGCACGCCTTTGCGGTCGGCAATCGCGCGCGGAACGCGGCAGCCACGCTCCGCCACATGATCGAGCAGCGCCATGAAGAACGGCAGATCGGCGGGGTCGACCCGCTTTTCGTACAGCGTCAGGATGAAGCGATGGCCATCGGCCCCGCCGCGCGTCTCGACCAGGAAGTTGCTGTTCTCGACCCCTTCGGCAATGCCCTTGAAGCTGATCAGCTCACCGGTGTCGTAATCGTCCAGAAACCGCGCCATCATCTCGGCGCTGACATGCGTATAGACAGCCATCAGGCAGCATCGGCCTCTGCGGCGAGCGCGCGCGGCAGCTTGAAGGTGATGCGTTCATCGACGGTCTTCACGCGTTCCTCGGTGAGGTCGAAATGCCGTCCCAGCACGTCGATGACCTCGCGCACCAGGATTTCCGGGGCGGATGCGCCGGCGGTCAGGCCCAGAGTCTTGACGCCCTCGAACCAGCGCAGCTCGATTTCCACCGCGCGCTGGATCAGCTTGGCGCGGGTGCCCTCGCGCTCGGCAACCTCGACCAGCCGCAGCGAGTTCGAGCTGTTGGGCGCGCCGATCACCAGCACCAGATCGCAATCTTCGGCCATCACCTTGACCGCCGCCTGGCGGTTGGACGTGGCATAGCAGATGTCCTCTGCCTTGGGTCCGACGATCGCGGGGAAGCGCGTGCGCAGCGCGGTCAGGATTTCGGCGGTGTCATCGACCGAGAGCGTGGTCTGGGTCAGGAAGGAGAGGCGGTTTTCGTCTTCCACTTCCAGCTTCATCACATCCTCGACCGTCTCCACCAGCGTCATGTGCCCCGGCTCGACCTGTCCGAAGGTGCCGACCACTTCAGGATGGCCCTTGTGGCCGACGAAGATGATATGGCGGCCTGCCTCGACCTGGCGTTCGGCCTGGCGATGGACCTTGGAGACCAGAGGGCAGGTGGCATCGAGATAGTTGAGACCGCGCTCTGCCGCCTTGTGCGGAACCGATTTGGGCACGCCATGCGCGGAAAACACCACAGGCACGCCATCGGGCACCTCGTCGAGTTCCTCGACGAAGATCGCGCCCTTGGCCTTCAGGCTGTCGACGACGAACTTGTTGTGGACGATCTCGTGCCGGACATAGACCGGCGCGCCATATTTGTGGAGCGAGAGCTCCACGATCTCGATCGCGCGGTCGACCCCGGCGCAAAAGCCGCGCGGCGAGGCAATCTTGACCAGGAGCGGAGGCTGGGCGGTTTCGGTCATGTTCAGAAAGGCTTTCGTAGTTCAGCGCCTGTCTTAGGCGATGCGGCGCGCGGTGGAAAGCCTATCTGGCATCGCGGTCCATCAGGAGGGAGGGGGGCAAGCGCCGGAAATCTGGCCGTTGCGCTCAAACCCTTCGGCAGATAAGGAGCGATGCACTGTGGCCTCGAAGGATTTTTGTTTGCATATGCCCAATCTGCCCATGAAATCGTCCATCGTCATATTGGGGACGGGGCTTGCGCTGCTTGGCCTGTCGGGCTGTGCGGAAAAGAACCAGCTGGTGGTGGACTCGGGCGTCGGCGTCTCGTCGACCCTGTCGGCCTGCCCCAATACCGCGATCCCCGAGCACACCGGCGATGTCACATTGTTCAATCCGGCGAGCAGCCGCGATGCCAGCGCGATCGACGTGGTGGCAACCATCACCAACGTGCGCCCCACCTGCGACGAGACCGGCGCGGAAATTTATGCGACGGCGGCATTCGATGTCTACGCCCGGCGCAGCGACAATCGCGGTCAGCGCACCGTGACCTTGCCCTATTTCTCCACCGTGTTGCGCGGCGGAAATACCGTGGTCGCCAAGCGCCTCGGGTCGGTGACGCTGAACTTTGCCGATGGATCGTATCGCGCCGAGGCCAAGGCGTCGGGCGCAGGCTATATCAACAAGGCAGCGGCAACCCTGCCCGAGGACATTCGCGAACGTATCACGCGCAAGCGCAAGTCGGGCGACCCCGATGCCGCGATCGACCCGCTGTCGATCCCCGAAGTGCGCAGCGCGCTGCAGCGGACAAGCTTTGAACTGCTGGTCGGTTTCCAGCTGACGGCGGACCAGCTGCAGTACAACGCGACGCGATGAAGATCACGCAGTCCTCTCCCGTTCAGGAGAGAGGATACACGGCCTTGTCAGCTTGCTGATTGGAGCCGTGTAGCAGAGGGGGGTCGCGCAGGCGGTCTGCTAATCCCCCTCTTCGACTGCGACGAGGCCTGCAGGCAGGCCAAGTCTCGTTGTCCTCTCCCCTGAAGGGGCGAGGAGTTTGGATGACAAGGCTCACATCATGACACTCTACACTCTCTTCACCCAGCATCTGCACGAGGCGCTCGACGCGCTGGAAGCCGCCGGTACGCTGCCCGCGGGTCTGGATCGTGGCGCGCTGACCGTCGAGCCGCCGCGCGATCCGGCACATGGCGATCTGGCGACCAACGCGGGGATGGTGCTCGCCAAGCCCGCAGGCACCAATCCGCGCGCGTTGGCAGAGGCGATCGCAGCCGAACTGCGCAGGATCGATGCAGTCACCGCCGTCGAGATCGCCGGGCCCGGCTTCCTCAACCTGCGGCTGGCGCCGTCAGTGTGGACCGACGAACTGAACGCCATCACCCGGCTGGGCGCCGATTACGGCCGCTCCGAGCTGGGCAAGGGCGTCACGGTGAACATCGAATATGTCTCGGCCAACCCGACGGGCCCGATGCACATGGGCCATTGCCGTGGTGCGGTGGTGGGCGATGCGCTCGCGACCTTGCTCGAATATTCGGGCCACAAGGTCATCCGCGAATATTATATCAACGATGCCGGCGGCCAGGTCGATGTGCTCGCCCGGTCGGTGCACTGGCGCTATCGCGAGGCCTTGGGGCTGGAAAGCGGCGACATGCCCGAGGGCCTGTATCCGGGCGATTATCTCGTTCCGCTGGCAAAGGAGCTCGCTGGCGAATTGGGCGATGCCCACGCCAATGCGCCCGAGGCCGACTGGCTGCCCTCGTTCCGCAAGCGCGCGGTCGCCGCGATGATGGACATGATCCGCGCCGATCTGGCGCTGCTGGGCATCTATCACGATGTCTTCTCGTCCGAGGCCGAGTTGCAGGCCGCAGGCAAGCCCGAGGCCGCCGAAGCCGTGCTGCGCGCGCGCGATCTGGTCTATGACGGCGAGCTCGAAGCGCCCAAGGGCAAGGTGATCGAGGACTGGGAGCCGGTCGAGCTGCCGCTGTTCCGCTCTACCAAATTCGGCGACGATCAGGATCGCCCGATCCGCAAGTCGGATGGCAGCTGGACCTATTTCGGCGCCGACCTCGCGTATCACTATCAGAAGGCCGAAACCGCCGACCAGCTGATCGACATCTGGGGTGCGGACCATGCCGGCACCGTCAAGCGGATCAAGGCGGCGGTCGCGGCGCTGACCGAGGACCGGGCCGGCGGCCCGGCGCGGTTCGATGTGCGGCTGGTGCAGATGGTCAAGCTGATGCGCGGCGGCGAGCCGCTCAAGATGTCCAAGCGCTCGGGCAATTTCGTGACGCTCGCCGATGTCGTCAACGAGGTCGGCAAGGATGTCGTGCGCTTCACCATGCTGACCCGCAAGGCGGATGCGCAGATGGAGTTCGACTTCGAGAAGGTGGTCGAAGCGTCGAAGGACAATCCGGTCTTCTACGTGCAATACGCCCATGCGCGTATCCATTCGATCATGCGCAAGGCGGCAGGCGAAGGGCTCAGCCCCTCGGCCGATCACCTCGATCTGCTGGGCAGCGAAGAGTACGCGCTGATCGCGATGGCGGCGCAGTTCCCGCGCATTGTCGAGGCCGCCGCGCTCAACCGCGAACCGCATCGCATCGCTTTCTACCTTGGCGATCTCGCCGCAGCTTTCCACGCCTTCTTCAACCTGGGCAATGACCGTCCGGAGAAGCGTATCGTTATGGCGCACGATCCCGCCACCAGTGGCGCAAGGCTTTTCATGGCGGCAAATATCGGGCAAGTCATCGCCAACGGCCTGGCGCTGATGGCGGTGGAGGCGGCTACACAGATGTAGCCCCCGGCCGGTTCGGCAAGGCGGCTGCGCATGAATGGGGCGGGTGAATGAGCAATCGGCTGGATGATGGCTTGGATGACGAACTGAGGGATCAGCCCCTGGGGCTGGATGCCGATGATGACCGGCTGCCCTGGCTCGAATCGGTAGACGATGCGCCTTCCAGCGGCGGCACAGGCCGTATTCTGGGGCTGATCCTGCTGGGTCTGGTCGGCCTGTCGATCGTGCTGGCAGGCGTCTACTGGCTGGGCGGCAGCGGCGGCGCGCCCGATGGCGACGGCAGCCTGATCGCGGCGCCGCAAGGCGACTACAAGGTGCGGCCCAAGGACAGCCAGGAACAGAAGGTCGAAGGCACCGGCGATTCCAGCTTTGCCGTCAGCCAGGGCGAACAGCCCGCTGGCCAGCTCGCCGATGCGGCGGGTGCACCTCCGCCTGAGGGCAGCGCGCTGGTGCAGCTAGGCGCTTATACCGACGAGGCCAGCGCCGCCGATGGCTGGGGCAAGCTGAGCCAGCGGCACGAAGTTCTGTCGGGCCTCAACCGGCGGATCGCGCCTGCAACCGTTGATGGCGGTACGGTGTATCGGTTGAGCGTGGTGCTCGATTCCCCTGCCAGGGCGAGCCAGGTCTGCGACCAGCTGAAGAAAGCTGGGCAAAACTGCCTCGTGGTGCGTTGATTTCGCGATCCGGTTGGCCGACAACCGGTCATTATGAAACCCGTGATCTTTGGCCTGGCGGGCCATGAACTGACCGCCGACGAGCGCGCCTTTTTCAAGGACAGCGTGCCTGCCGGCTATATCCTGTTCGGCCGCAATATCGACACCCGTGCGCAACTGCGCGCGCTGACCGATGATCTGCGCGCGCTGCACGGCGATGACCGGCTGCCGATCCTCATCGATCAGGAAGGCGGGCGGGTCAGCCGGATGAAGCCGCCGCACTGGCTGGCGTTTCCGCCGGGCGGCGCGTTCGACCGATTGTACGATATCGCTCCGGCGAGCGCGATCGAGGCGGCGCGGGTCAATGCCGAGGCGCTGGCGCTGGACCTTGCCGAGGTCGGCATTACCGTCGATTGCCTGCCCTTGCTCGATGTCGCGATCCCGGGTGGCACGCCCGCGATCGGCGACCGCGCGCTCGGGCAGGAGCCGATGCGCGTCGCGGCGCTGGGCCGGGCGGTGCTCGATGGATTGCGGCGCGGCGGGGTGCTGGGCACGATTAAGCACATGCCGGGCCATGGCCGCGCGATGGTCGACAGCCACATGGAACTGCCCCGCGTCACCGCGGGCGATGACGAGCTGGAGCAGGACATCGCGCCGTTCCGCGCACTGAACACCGCCGAGATCGGCATGACCGGGCATATCCTGTTCGAGGCCTGGGATAGCGAACGCTGCGCCACGCATTCGCCCTGGATTGTCGAGAACATCATCCGGCAGAAGATCGGTTTTGACGGGCTGCTTCTCAGCGACGACCTCGACATGAAGGCGCTGGCGGGCGACGTGCCCGATCGCGCCGCGCGCGCGATCGCAGCCGGGTGTGACATCGCACTCAACTGTTGGGCGCGGATGGACGAGATGATCGGCATCGCCGAAGCGCTGCCCGATATTTCCGACCCATCGCGTGCCCGGCTCGACCGCGCTCGCGCCGCGATCAATCCGGTGACCGACTGGTCGCACCAGGCAGAGCTGATTGCCAAGCGTGACGCCCTGCTGGCGCTGGCGTGAACGAACTCGATCTGATCACCGGCACCGCCGGTTCGACAGGTGTCACAACGCCGGGCGATGGCGACTATATCTTCTTTCGCGAACCCGTGCCCGCCGCCACGGCGGCAGCGGAAGCGCTGCTGATCGATGTCGATGGCTGGGAAGGTCCGCTCGACCTGCTGCTCGACCTGGCGCGGCGGCAGAAGGTCGATCTCAGGCAAATCTCGATCCTCGATCTGACCAACCAGTATCTGGGTTTCGTCGAGAGCGCGACCAGCCTGAAGCTCGAGCTGGCCGCCGATTATCTGGTGATGGCGGCCTGGCTTGCCTATCTCAAGTCCGCGCTTCTACTGCCCGGCGATCCGGAGGTCGAGCCGTCGCCCGAGGAGCTTGCCTTGCGCCTGCAACTGCGGTTGCAACGCCTGGCGGCGATGCGCGAGGCGGCGGGCCGGTTGCTGGGGCGTGACCGGTTGGGGCGCGATGTCTTCGCGCATGGCCAGGCCGAGGGTCTGCGGCTGCTCACACGGACGCGCTACCAATGCTCGCTGTTCGATCTTCTGAGCGCCTACGGCCAGGTCAAGCGGCGCAGCGAGCCTGTGGTGCACATGGTCAAGTCGCGCCGGGTGATGACGCTGGAAGATGCGCTCGCGCGGCTGTCCTATATGCTCGGCACCGCGCTCGACTGGACCGATCTGCGCGCGTTTCTGCCCGAAAGCGCAGATCCGCAACTGCGCCGCTCGGCCACCGCGTCGACCTTTCTGGCGCTGCTCGAACTGGCGCGACAGGGGCGGGTGGAGCTGGCGCAGGAAGAGGCCTTTGCGCCGTTGCAGGTGCGCAAGGCATCATGAGCGGACCCGATCTGCCCGACCCGATCGTGCGCGCGGTGGAGGCGGCGCTGTTCGCCGCCACCGAACCGCAGACGGTCGAGGATCTTCGCGCGCAGATCGGCGCGGAGGCCGATATCGCAGGCGCGCTGACGCGGCTAGTGGCGGATTATGCCGGGCGCGGGGTCGAACTCGTCGAGCGCGGCGGGCGCTGGCATTTCCAGACCGCGCCGGACCTGGCCTGGCTGCTGCGGCGCGAGACCGAACAGACGCGCAAGCTGTCGCGCGCTGCCACCGAGACGCTGGCGATCATCGCCTATCACGAACCGGTCAGCCGCGCCGAGATCGAGGCGATTCGCGGGGTACAGGTGAGCAAGGGCACCATCGACGTGCTGATGGAGGAGGGCTGGATTGCACCCGCCGGACGCCGCGAAGTGCCCGGACGCCCGCTGATCTATGCCACCACGCTGGGCTTTCTGACCCATTTCGGGCTCACCAGCCGCCGCGATCTTCCGGGGCTCGAGGACCTGCGCGCAGCGGGATTGCTCGATCCGGTCGATCTGGCACTGGAAGGCGCGCTGGCTACAGATGATCGGGGCGGTGATGGCGACCGCTCATCGGATGAATCGGATTCATTGCTGGAAAACCATCAGGATCGGGCCTAGATAGCCCGCAGGCTTTCAGGAGATTTGCCATGGGATCGTTCTCCCTGATGCATTGGGTAATCGTGCTGATCATCATCGTCCTGCTGTTTGGCGGCGGACGGATTTCTTCGATCATGGGTGATGTCGCAAAGGGCATCAAGAGCTTCAAGAAGGGCATGGCCGACGATGAAGACGAGCCGGTCCAGCCCAAGCGGCCGGTCGCCCAGATCGAGGCACCGCCTGCGCGCACTATCGACGGGACCGCGACCAGCGCGACCGAAGAGCGCAAACCCGGCTGACACGCGACTGCCCGCCGGCCCATCGGCGCGGCAGCATGAAGGTATGACCATGTCATGATGGACATCGGATCGACCGAACTTCTGATGATCATCATCGTGGCGATCGTCGTGATCGGCCCGAAGGATCTGCCGCGCGCGCTCTACAAGGTCGGGCAGGTGATCGGCAAGGCCAAGAGCGTGACCCGCCATTTCCGCACCGGCATCGATGCGATGGTGCGCGAGGTCGAGCTCGAGGAAATGGAAAAGAAGTGGAAGGCGGACAATGAGCGCATCATGCGCGAATATGCTGCCGTCACGCCCGCTCCGGCTCCCGCTCCCGAACCTGCCGCAGTGATGGAAGCGCTTGATCCGCCTGCGGCCGTGGACGCCGTGCCCGGTGGCATGCCCGCCACGCCAGCGCCTGCGCCTGCAACGGTCACCGAGGGCGAGCGATGAGCACGGCTGAAACCGACCTTCCCGAAGACGACGTGGACGCATCGCGCGCGCCGCTGCTCGATCATCTGATCGAGCTGCGCCAGCGACTGGTAAAGTGCGTCGTCGCCTTGCTGGTCGCATTCGGCGTCTGTTTCTATTTTTCCGAACAGATATTCGCCTTCCTCGTCGTCCCGCTGAAAGAGGCGTTTGGCGACGGCGGCGGGCGGCTGGTCTATACCAAGCTCTACGAGGCGTTTTTCGTCCAGGTGAAGGTCGCGATCTTCGCTGCGTTCTGCGTCTCCTTCCCGATCATCGCCAACCAGATGTGGGCGTTTGTCGCGCCGGGGCTCTATCGGCAGGAAAAGCGCGCCCTGTTGCCCTTCATCCTGGCGACACCCCTGCTGTTCACTGCGGGAGCAGCGCTCGCCTATTACATCGTGATGCCCACCGCGTTTCATTTCTTCCTGCAGTTCCAGGGCGAATCGGGCGGGCTCGAAGTCGAGGCACTGCCCAGCACCGATGCCTATCTGTCGCTCGTGATGCAGTTCATTCTGGCCTTCGGGATCAGCTTCCTGCTGCCGGTGCTGCTGATGCTGCTAAATCGCGCTGGCATTGTTTCGCGCGCGCAACTGATCAGCTTGCGCCGGTACATGATCGTCGGCGCATTCATCGTTGCAGCCGTGCTGACGCCGCCCGATGTCGTCTCGCAGCTGATGCTCGCGATCCCGCTGGTGCTGCTCTATGAACTCAGCATCGTGGCGATCTGGTTCACCGATCGCAAGGCGGCCAAGGAAGAGCCCGCGGAACCGATCGCCGATGCGACCAGCGTAGCCCCCACTCAGTCCGAACCTGCCGAATAGGCTATTTGCGCAGCGCTTCCACACAGGCAGCGCGGTCGACCGACTGGCCGTCGCTGCGCCGGGCGTCGATATAGGTAACGATCTGCGCGCCGCCCGATCCTTCAGGATAGAGGAAGGTATCGAGCACGCAGGCGCTGCCTGCGAACTGCAGCTTGCGCGCATCGTATTCGCGGACATCCAGCCGGGGTTGGCCGAACATCCGTTCCAGGTCACGCGCCGATTTGCCGAGAACCGCTTCCAGTCCCTTGGTGCTCAGCGTCGTGCTGCGTGCCGGAACAACGGCGCGCGGCGGAGCGCTGACCTTCTGCGGCGCGGCGCAGGCGACAAGGCCCGCAGCCAGTGCCAGCAAAACGGGATAACGGACCATCAGGAATTCCCCCTGGCCTCGCGCTGGTGGAAAAGGTGCGTGGCCATGGCCGCGGCTATAATCGGCGCGAGCAGATTGACCAAGGGGACGAGCAGCAGCAGATTGGCAACCAGCCCAAGCACGAAACGGCTGGTCCTTGAACCGGCCGCGCCTGCCAGCCCCGGATGCCGCGCTGCCACCATCTCGTCGAGGTCGCGGCCAACCAGGATCGCGTTGACGCCGAGGAACAGCATCGGTGCGCCGATGCCGGTAAACAGCAGGATCAGTGCGAAGGGCAGGGCAAGGAGGTTGTAGAGCACGGCCCGGCCCAGGCTGCGCAACGCCATCGCGAGCGATGGTCCCAGCGGCAGATCGCGCGCGCTGGCGGCGGCCTCTGGGTAATGCCTGCGCTCGACCGCGATCACGATGCGGTCGGCAAACAGCTGCAGCACCGCGATGGCGACCACCCGCCACCAGAACCAGAACGCGATGATCGTGCCGAACGCAGCGATCACCCCGGTCCATGCCGCATAGTCGCTGAGCGGCCCACCATAACGCGCCATCGCCCAGGCCAGGCCCTGCCACAGAGCCCAGCCGGACGCTGCGAAGATCAGCACCGCGCACAGCACGGTCCAAAACAGTGCGCCCAGGATCGCACGGTCGCCCAGCTGGCCCAGGCTCTTGAAAAAGGCGCTGATCATTGCGCGCCTTGTGTCGGGCAATTCGTCGGGCCGGTCAATCGCGCGCGAATGGGCTTGAACCTGTGCGTCCAAGCCGATAGGCCGCGCGGCATTATTCCTGCGCGCCCGCGCCTACAGAAAGTCCTGCCCGCCATGACCAGCCCCCGTTTTGACGTCCTCGCCATCGGCAATGCCATCGTCGATGTGATGGCCCCCGCCGACGATGCCCTGCTCGCCACCGAAGGCCTGACCAAGGGCGGCATGATGCTGATCGACGCAGAACGCGCAACCTCGCTCTACGAGGCGATGGGCCCGGCGCAGGAAATCAGCGGCGGATCGGCTGCCAACACGCTGGCCGGCCTCGCCGCGATGGGCTGCAAGTGCGCGTTCATCGGCCAGGTCGCAGACGATCAGCTGGGCGAAGTGTTCGCGCATGACGTCCGCGCGCTGGGCATCGATTATGCAACGCCCGTGCGCACCGGCGACGAGACCCCGACCGCGCGCTGTCTGATCCTCGTCACCCCTGATGGTCAGCGCACGATGAACACCTTCCTGGGCGCATCGCAGTTCCTGCCCGCCAGCGCGCTCGACCCCAAGATGATTGCGGATGCTGCCGTGCTGTATCTCGAAGGCTATCTGTGGGATCCCGAAGAGCCGCGTGCCGCAATGCGCGCCGCGATCGACGCCGCCCGCTCGGCAGGCCGCAAGGTTGCCTTCACGTTGTCGGATGCATTCGTGATCGACCGCCACCGCGCCGACTTCCTCGATCTGCTCGACAAGGGCCAGATCGACATCCTGTTCTCGAACGAATCGGAAATCTGCTCGCTGGCGCAAGTCGACGATTTCGAAGCCGCCGTCGCCACGATTTCCGCCAAGTTGCCGACGCTGGTCGTCACCCGCAGCGAACATGGCGCGATTGCGGTGCAGGATGGCCAGCGCTTTGCCGTTCCGGCCGAGCCGATCGACAAGGTGGTGGACACCACCGGTGCGGGCGATCTGTTTGCCGCAGGCTTCCTTGCCGGACAGGCGCAGGGCCGCGATGCCGAAGCCAGCCTCAAGATGGGTGCGATTGCCGCAGCCGAGATCATCTCGCACTTCGGCGCGCGCTCTTCGGCGGACCTGAAGGCGCTGATCGCTCAGAAGCTGGGCTAAACTGTTTGGGGGAGGGCGGGGGCCTAGTGCTCCCGTCTGAACCGCATTGCCGCTATATCGATATGGCGCTGTCGAAACGGCTCTGTCGACATTGCGATGCGTGCTGGGTCGTCGGCGCATTGGCCGGAAAATATGAGAGGGGCCGCCGGGAGTCGAAGCTCCCCGCGCGGCCCATCACATGGTCAGCGGCCGGAAGTGCCGCCTTCGAAGTGTAACTCGCGCTTTAACAAGCGCCTGCCCAGACCATAGGGCAGAAGGCTGTTAGCCGCGAACACTCCGAATGGACTTGACCGACCCCTTTGCTGAACCATGAGACATCGGATCACCTCCTTTCGCTATGTTGAAACCAAGTGAAGGGCCACTCGCAAAAACCCGGTATTTCGCGGGTTCTTGACGATCTGTATACCTTGCACGTCTGTTTTGAATCATTGCCGGGGCAACGGCAAGTCTTGTATTTCAAATTTTTCGGGGTAATCATCTCGCGCTCGCAAAACGATATCGCTGCCGTTATGGGCAGTGGCCATGGCCGAGCATTCCCCCGCCTCCACTTCCGGCAAACCGCGCAAGATGCGTGTCGACCAGCTGCTGGTCGAACGCGGGCTGGCGGAAAGCCGCGCGCGCGCGCAGGCGCTGATTCTGGCGGGGCTGGTGTTTGTGGGCGAACGCAAGGTCGCCAAGGCGGGCGAGACCGTTCCCGATGACGCTTTGCTCGATGTGCGCGGGCGCGACCATCCCTGGGTCTCGCGCGGCGGGATCAAGCTTGCGCACGCGCTCGACCATTTCGGAATCGACGTCACCGGCATGACCGCGATCGATGTCGGATCGTCCACCGGTGGATTTACCGATGTGCTGCTCACTCGCGGCGCGGCGCATGTGTTCGCGGTGGACAGCGGTACCAACCAGCTTGCCTGGAAGCTGCGGCAGGACGACCGCGTGACCGTGCACGAGCAGACCAGCGCCCGGATCATCACCGATGCGCATATCACGCGTTCTATCGATATCGTGGTGTGCGATGCCAGCTTCATCGCGCTGGACAAGGTGCTGCCGGTGCCGATGGCGTTCGCGCGCCCCGGTGCCTGGCTGGCGGCGCTGATCAAGCCGCAGTTCGAAGTGGGACGTGATCAGATCGGCAAGGGCGGTGTGGTGCGCGACCCCGATCTGCACTTAGCGGTGTGCGACCGCGTCATGCGGTGGCTCGAAAGCATCGACTGGCCGGTCATCGGCCTGACCCAGAGCCCGATCACCGGCCCCAGCGGCAATGTCGAATTTCTGGTCGCAGCGCAAAAGGGGCGCAGCTGCTGACGCAAAAAGGCAATGAAAACCATGGTAAACCGCGCTGGCGCGGCGCTGGCGAATCCGATATGCGAGGCCGGACGCCCAGATTTTCGGGCAGGAGACTACGCCTCGATGAATGAAATTGCCTCTCCCATGCAGCTTCGCCTCTCTTTCCTGCGATGGGCGCTGCTGTTTGTGCCTCTGGTTGTTCTGCTGGGCTTCGGGGTGAGCAATTTTTCCGGATCGGGTGAGGAGAACCGCTGGTTCCAGGCGCTGCAGAAGCCTGCGGCGCAACCGCCGGGCTGGGCCTTCGGCCTGGCATGGTCGATCCTGTACGTGATGATGGGGCTGGCGGTGACTGTCGTGGTGACCGCGCGCGGTGCCCGGTTGCGCGGTCTTGCGGTGCTGCTGTTCTTCGTGCAGCTGGCGCTGAACCTCGCCTGGCCGATCTATTTCTTCGGCATGCATCAGGTGACCGGCGGCTTCTATCTGATTGTCGCGGTGTTCGTGGCGGCATTTGCCACCACGATCGTGTTCGGCCGGGTGCGGCCGCTGGCAGCGTGGCTGATGGTGCCATATCTGGTGTGGCTGTGCTTCGCCTCTGTGCTCAACAAGCAGATTGACGAGCTCAATCCCGATGCCGAGCAACTGGTCGTGCCGCGCGATGCCCAGCGTATCCAGCTGGCCCCGGCAGCCCAGTGAACACGCGGCGGCGGGTTGCGATTGGCGCAAACCGCCCCACATGATACCATCAACACAGATGTGAGAGGCCCATTGCGCCTTTCCAAGGAGCCCATCATGCAGAACAAGTCCGAATTTGGCGGCGATTTCGCAAAGTTCATCAACGGTCTTGCCGGTACCGTTGCCGGCATGAGCCGCGAGGCGGGCGAAAGCGCGCGCGAGCGCACCCGCGAATGGATCGCCGGGCTCGATTTCGTCAGCCGCGAAGAGTTCGAGGCGGTCAAGGAGATGGCGGCCAAGGCGCGCGAAGAGGCCGATACGCTGGCAGCGCGCATCGCAGCGCTGGAAGCCGCTTTGGCGGCCAAGGGCGCTTCGGGCGGCGAATAAGGCATTCATACACTGTCTTTATCCACAGTTTTTGAACAGACTTCGTCACATCACGGCCCGCGCTGCGCCGTGGGCCCATTGCGCGCAGCCGGGCATCGGGTCATTTTGACCAGAGTGCCACGGGGCGCGAAAGGACATTTTACGTGAACGAACAGCAGCTTGATCTGGACCGGGAGGAAGCAGCCCCGGTCGACATGCTGGCCGCGCTGTTCGAGGCGCGCGGATGGCCTTGCGAAATGGTCGGCGAGGATGAGCTGCTGACCGAGGTCAAGGGCAGCTGGACCAGCTATCAGCTGCGCGCCATCTGGCGGCACGAGGACAATGTCCTGCAGTTGCTCGCCATGCCAGACATCCGCGTGCCCGACGACAAGTTTGCGGTGATCTGCGAGGCGCTTGCGCTGATCAACGAGCAATTGTGGCTTGGGCATTTCGACATCTGGTCGAACAGCGGCGTGGTGCTGTACCGCAACGGCATGATGCTGGGCAGCGATGCGATGCTGGGGCTCGACCAGGCGCAGCTGGCAGTGGAAGCCGCGATCGACGAATGCGACCGCTTCTACCCGGTGTTCCAGTTCATCCTTTGGGGCGACAAGACGCCGCAGGAAGCTCTGGCCGCCGCGCTGATCGACACGCAAGGCGAGGCTTGACGGTCCTGGCAGCATAGCCATTCCAGCCGCGTTCCCGAGCGAATTCGAGGGACGTACGCGCGACGGTTGACCATCAGGTCCCCCGACTTCGCTCGGGACAAACGGAGTTTCTTGTGTCGAGCGTCTTTCCCCAATCTCTGCTGGTGATCGGCTCAGGCAACATGGCAGGCGCGATGCTGCGCGGCTGGTTTGCGCAGGGGCTTGCACCTGCCAGTGTTACCGTCGTCGATCCGTCGCCGCGTGACCTGCCCGAAGGCGTGCGTCACCTCACCGCAATAGATCCATCCATTGCCGCGCCCGACTGGCTTCTGCTGGGAATCAAGCCGCAAATGCTGGCCGATGTCGCGCCGCAGCTGGCAACGATCGATCTTTCGGGCACGCTCTTGGTCTCGATGCTCGCCGGCATCGACATCGCAGGCCTGGCCGCCGCTGTGCCGACCGCCCGCGTGATCGCCCGGATCATGCCCAACATGGCGGTGGGCATCGGCCAGTCGGTCACCGCGCTCTATGCTGACACGCTCGACCATGCGGACCGTGACCGGCTCGAGGCGCTGTTCGCGATGCTCGGCACCGCCGAATGGCTGACCGACGAATCGCAGATGCACCTCGTCACCGCACTCAGCGGATCGGGCCCGGCCTATCTGTTCCGGTTCATCGATGCGCTGGGCAAGGGGGCTGTTGCGCTGGGGATGGCCGAGGACCAGGCCGCGCGCTTTGCGATGGCGATGGTGCGCGGATCGGCCGAGCTAGCCCATCTGTCGCCCGAATCGCCAGCTGAGCTCGCCGAACGCGTCGCCAGCCCCGGCGGCACCACCCGCGCCGCGCTCAATGTCTTCGATGCCGATGCGGCGCTCGACCGGCTGGTGGCAGACGCAATGGCGGCAGCCGCCCGACGCAGCGTCGAACTGGGTCAGTAAATGCCGCGGCTTGTGTACCAGGCGAGCGCTTCTGCCTGGATGGACAATACGAACGGGCCCTTGCGCTCGACATAGGACACAGGGTCTGATGCCAGCCGCTGCTTGAGCGCGGCATAGTCCGCCGCAGTTGCCGGATGCGCGCGCAGATAATCGCGAAAGGCCAGGTGGCGCGCGATATGCGGTGAACCCATTGCGTAGGCGTGCAGATGGTGTGTGCGGATGCCCGCTGCGTCGTCCCTGCGGAAATAGCGGCGTCCGGCAATGCCGAACTCGCCCTTCGCCTGATAGCCCAGCGCCACCAGTGCGGGCGCTGCCTGGTCGAGGCTATCCAGATCGCGCACCTCTGCCAGCATGTCGATGATCGGCTTGGCGCAGATGCCCGGGATCGCGGTGCTGCCGATATGGTGCACAGCGATCAGCGAGCCCGCCAGGGCCGCGCCGATCGCCTGTGCTTCAGCTGCAAAGGCCCCGGCCCATGCGGGATCATGCGGCACGACCGGCATCGCGCGCGCTGCGCTTACGAACAGGGCAGGTCGTAGAAGCTCCGGATCTTGTCCCACGCCTCGTCGGCGGTTTCGACAAAGCTGAACAGGTCGAGATTGCTCGCCGAGATGACGCCCTCTTCGGCCAAAGCCTCGAAGTTGACCACGCGGTTCCAGAACTCCCGGCCGAACAGCATGATCGGGATCGGAGCCATCTTACCAGTCTGGATGAGGGTCAGCAGCTCGAAGAATTCATCGAACGTTCCAAAGCCGCCGGGGAACACCGCGACCGCGCGGGCGCGCAGCAGGAAGTGCATCTTGCGCAGCGCAAAATAGTGGAACTGGAACGATAGATGCGGGGTGACGAAGCGATTGGGCGCCTGCTCATGCGGCAGCACGATGTTCAGCCCGATCGAATCCTTGCCGACATCGGCCGCGCCGCGGTTGGCGGCCTCCATGATTGACGGGCCGCCGCCTGAGCAGACGACGAACTGGCGCTTGCCGTCTTCCTCGACGCCGCATTCGCTGGCGAGCGCGGCGAGCTTGCGGGCTTCGTCATAATATTTCGCCTTGGCGACCAGCCGTTCGGCGACGGTCTTTTCCTCCGGCGTGCGGGCCGCCTCGACCAGACCCTCGGTCTTGTCGGGCGAGGGGATGCGCGCCGAGCCGTAGATCACCAACGTCGATCCGATGCCGGCCTCTTCGAGCAGCATCTCGGTCTTGAGAAGTTCCAGCTGGAACCGCACCGGGCGCAGTTCCTGGCGCAGCAGGAATTCGGTATCGCCAAAGGCCAGGCGGTACGCGGGGTCCTGGGTCTGGGGGGTGTCGTGTACCGCAGCTTCGGCGGTACGGGCATCTTCGGCGGCTGGGCGAAAACGCGGCTCTGTCAGTTCTTTCTTGGTCATCGCCCGCAATTAATGAGCCGATCGCCTATCGGCAATAGCCTTGGCCACTCATGTCGACGTGCAGATGGTCGTGATGCGCCGCGTTATAGTCGGGGCCGAGCACCGTTCCAAAGCGCTTGCAGGCGCTCGAGTGGATCGTGCGCAGAAAGGCGCGCTCCTGGTTCGACCCGTTCCACCCTTGCTTGACGCTGATACGGCGGCCATCGGCGAGGACAAAGGCGGCGATGTCGATCGCATTGGCGTGCGCATGCTGCGACAGCTTGAGCGAGCCTGCGATATTGCGGCAGGCATAGCTGCCCATCGTCTCGATCTTCACCAGCGGGCTGCCCAGCATCTGTTCGGCCGCGCGGGCGATGCCGAATTGCGCCCATCCGGCAAATCGCTGCGCCAGTTCGCAGCGCACCGGGCCGATATTGCTGATCGCCAGCTCCGCCCGGCCACGGCCAGGGTCCGTCAGCGCGATAGTCGACAGGCGCACGCTGCCCAGCTGCGAGCAGCCCGCGCCGAATGTCTGGTCGGGCACCGGCGTGAACCGCACCTGCGCCTTGGCCAGCTGGTTGATGCACTGCCGGGTTTCTGCTGCAGGCGGCGGGGGCAGGGCGGCTATGCCGGTGCTGCTGCGCGCAGGCGGCTGTGCAGGGGCACGCGAAAGGCCTCGGCCCTCGGGCAGCATCGAGCAGCCGGCAATCAGCACGGTCAACGCCGCGACCAGCGCCATGCGTTGCAGCTCGGGTGATTCGAAATGGCCGTGAAAGCGCGGATCGGCGCGGCGCGCGGCGGACCTGTGCCGCTGGTGCCAGGCGGCCCCAGCGCTCGGCTGTGCCGTGTCGCCCGAGGGACAAGGTGGCAAGATGGCCGAGGCTGCAGGGTCGAGGGGGTGAACGCTTTCTGACATGGTGACTGTGTTACACAGTGAACTTTAACCCTGTTGTGCCGAGCGTGGTTAACAGGCTGGCAAGGACTGCAAGCACGGCATTGCGCGACCTTTGCGATGGGGCTACCGCTTGGCGCGACGAACAGGGCGTCAATCACGGACGAGCCGACACCATGCTGCGACTGATCAATGTGCATCCGTTTTTCTGGGCATTGCTGGCTCTGCCCGCGCTCGGAATGATGGCGGGGTTCGCGCAGGACCCGGTCACGGCGTTCGATCTGATCCACCCCAGCGGCGAGTTTTCGGTGCGGTTCATGATCATCGCGATGATGATCTCGCCGTTGCGCGCGGTGCTGGGGCGCAAGCGCTGGCTCGACTGGCTGCTGGCCCGCCGCCGGGCGCTGGGCGTGGCGGCCTGCGGCTATGGCGTGCTGCATCTGGCCTTTTACCTATATGACATGGGCGATTGGGGGATGATCGCCGAAGAGGCGCTGATCTTCAGCATCTGGACCGGCTATGCCGCGCTGGTGATATTCATCGCGATGGGGCTCACCAGCAACAACGCCTCGCAGCGCGCGCTGCGGGCGAACTGGAAGCGGCTGCAGCGGCTGGTCTACCCCGCAGCGCTGCTGATCGCGCTGCACTGGGTGTATGTCGATGGCGAATATCTGGCGATGGCGGTGCATTTCGTTCCGCTGCTCGTCCTGGAAACAGCCCGCATCGTCCTTATGTTAAAGCGTCGTTCAGCGCGGGGGCGCAAAGAGGCACTCACTGGATAGAGAAGAGGGATCAATTATGAAATTTGCTCAGGCGATGCTGGCGGTTGCCGCTGCCACAGCGATGCAGTTTTCGGCAAGCCCGGAAGCCGCTGCGACCGGCAAGATGAAGTGCGACTCGGGTCCGCAGACGACCTGGAAGAGCCGCACCGATCTCGAAGCCAAGCTGAAAAAGGATGGCTGGACGGTCAAGAAGTCCAAGGTCGATGGCGGATGCTATGAAGTGTACGGCGTCACCCCCGAAGGCCAGAATGTCGAGGCCTATTTCCATCCCGTGACGATGGAAAAGCTGCTGGTTTCGCAGCGCGGCAAGGTAATTTTCAAGAAGTGATCTCAGCGCCGCCCTGCGCTTTTGTTGCACCGGGCGGCGCGATTGTGAACCCGCCGGGCATTTGGTGATTGCCATTCGTGCAATTCATCCCTAACGCCATCGACGGGCCACGCGGTCCCAACGCCGCGCGTGCTCTCTGTAAGGAGAGACTGACATGACTGATACTGTTGGCGCGAGCACTGCCGTGCTCGCCAAAAAACCTGCAAACCTGCCTGCTCGGCCGTATTTTTCTTCCGGCCCCTGCGCCAAGCCCCCGGGCTGGACGCCGCAAGCGCTTGCCACCGAATCGCTGGGACGTTCGCACCGCTCGAAGATAGGCAAGGCACGCCTGCAATATTGCATCGATCTGATGCGCGAGCTGCTCAAGCTCCCCGACACTCACCGAATCGGCATCGTGCCCGGCTCTGACACCGGCGCCTATGAAATGGCGATGTGGACCATGCTGGGCGCCCGCCCGGTCACTGCGCTTGCCTGGGAAAGCTTCGGCGAAGGCTGGGTGACCGATGCCGCCAAGCAGCTCAAGCTCGATCCCACCATCCTGCGCGCCGATTACGGCCAGCTGCCTGATCTGGCAGCGGTCGACTGGTCGAACGACGTGCTGTTCACCTGGAACGGCACCACCTCGGGCGCGCGCGTTCCCAATGGCGACTGGATTGCCGACGACCGCGAGGGTCTGAGCTTCGCCGACGCGACCAGCGCGGTGTTCGCTTATGATCTGCCGTGGGACAAGATCGACGTTGCGACCTTCAGCTGGCAGAAAGTGCTCGGCGGCGAGGGTGCACACGGCGTCATCATCCTGGGTCCCCGCGCAGTCGAACGGCTTGAAACCTATACGCCCGCATGGCCGCTGCCCAAGGTGTTCCGTCTGGTCTCCAAGGGCAAGCTGGCCGAAGGCGTGTTCAAGGGCGAGACCATCAACACGCCGTCGATGCTGGCTGTCGAAGATGCGATCTTCGCGCTCGAATGGGGCAAGTCGATTGGCGGTGCCGATGGCCTGCTCGCGCGCAGCGATGCGAATGCGGCAGCGCTGGACGCCATCGTCCAGGCACGGCCGTGGCTGGGCCATCTCGCGCCCGACGCAGCCACGCGATCGACCACCAGCGTCTGCTTGACGGTCGAGGGCGCGGACGAAGCCTTTATCAAGGCCTTTGCCGGCCTGCTCGAGAAGGAAGGCGCGGCGTTCGACATCGCCGGCTATCGCGATGCTCCTCCGGGCCTTCGCATCTGGTGCGGTGCCACGGTCGACACCGCCGATATCGAGGCGCTCGGCCCCTGGCTCGACTGGGCGTACGCCGAGCTCACTTCCAAGTAATTGACCCGGTCCACCCGCGTAGGCGGGGGCCATCTCCAGCGCGTGCGCCTGTGCACCGGTCCGGAGATGAGTCCTCGCCTGCGCCGGGGACCCGCACACCATTTTTCCGACAAAAGGAATCTCCACATGCCTAAAGTTCTCATTTCCGACAAAATGGACCCCAAAGCCGCACAGATCTTTCGCGAGCGCGGCTGTGAAGTCGATGTCATCACCGGCCAGACCCCCGAAGAGCTCGCCGCCATCATCGGCCAGTATGACGGCCTCGCCATCCGCTCCTCGACCAAGGTGACCAAGGCGATCCTCGATGCCGCGACCAACCTCAAGGTCGTCGGCCGCGCCGGGATCGGTGTCGACAATGTCGATATTCCGGCAGCCTCGGCCAAGGGCGTCGTGGTCATGAACACCCCGTTCGGCAACTCGATCACCACCGCCGAACACGCGATCGCCCTGATGTTTGCGCTCGCTCGTCAGCTGCCCGAGGCCGATGCCTCGACTCAGGCCGGCAAGTGGGAGAAGAACCGCTTCATGGGCGTCGAACTCACCGCCAAGACGCTGGGCCTGATCGGCGCGGGCAACATCGGCTCGATCGTCGCCGACCGGGCGCTGGGCCTGCGGATGAAGGTTGTGGCCTTCGATCCGTTCCTGACGCCCGAGCGCGCCGTCGAGCTGGGCATCGAGAAGGTGACGCTCGACGAGCTGCTGGCGCGCGCCGATTTCATCACGCTGCACACCCCTTTGACCGACCAGACGCGCAACATCCTGAGCAAGGACGCACTCGCCAAGACCAAGAAGGGCGTACGCATCATCAACTGCGCGCGTGGCGGTCTGATCGACGAGGCGGCGCTGAAGGAGGCGCTCGATTCGGGTCATGTCGCAGGCGCCGCGCTCGATGTGTTCGCCACCGAGCCTGCCACCGACAGCCCGCTGTTCGGTACGCCCAATTTTGTCTCGACCCCGCATCTGGGCGCTTCGACCAGCGAAGCGCAGGTCAATGTCGCGATCCAGGTCGCCGAGCAGATGGCGGACTATCTGGTCAAGGGCGGCGTCACCAACGCGCTCAACATGCCCAGCCTGTCGGCCGAGCAGGCCCCCAAGCTGCGCCCCTATATGGCGCTTGCCACCAACCTCGGCCTGCTGGTCGGTCAGCTCGAAAGCGACCGCGTCAAGAGCATCGCCATCGAGGTCGAGGGCGCTGCGGCAGAGCTCGACATGAAGCCGATCACCGCTGCAGTGCTCGCCGGGTTCATGCGCGCATTCAGCAGCTCGGTGAACATGGTCAACGCGCCGTTCCTCGCCAAGGATCGCGGGCTCGACGTCCGCGAAGTTCGCCATGATCGCGAAGGGGATTACCACACCCTCGTTCGCGTTTCGGTCGCCACCGAAGATGGCGAGCGCTCGGTCGCCGGCACCCTGTTCGGCAACGCCACGCCGCGCCTGGTCGAGATCTACGGCATCAAGATCGAGGCCGATCTCGACGGTCACATGCTCTACATCGTCAACCGCGACGAGCCGGGCTTCATCGGTCGCCTGGGATCGACGCTGGGTGAGGCGAACGTCAACATCGCGACCTTCCACTTGGGCCGCCGCGAGGCGCGCGCAGGCGGCGAAGCGGTGCTGCTGCTGTCGCTCGATGGCGCGGTCGAAGAGCCGGTGCTGTGGAAGCTGTGCCAGTTGGCCGGCGTGAAGAAGGTCAAGAGCCTGAAGTTCGACTGACGAAGCCAGGTTTCAAAAGGGGCCAGGTTTCAAAAGGGGCTCGCCGCTGTGCCGATTGGCCGCGGCGGGCCCTTTTTATTTGTCGCGGCGAACCATCGATATGGTCGGGCGATAGGTGCTCTGCATCGGCTTGAACCGCGTGAACACGTGGTTTTCCAGCGGCTTGTTGACCTTGCTGTCCCAGTTTCCGCTGTTGAATGACAGGTTTTCGAGCTGCTTGGTGTCGATCCGCAGATCAGATGTCAGCTGCGCACCGAACTGGCCGCTGCGCACCCAGCGAACCTCTGCCTCGAACCTGCCAAGACCAGGCCGGTCGATCTCGATCACGTCACCTGCGACCAGCGGCGCGCCGCAGCGACCACCCAGGCCACCGCTGGAAATGTCACGGATGACGCCATCCGCGCTGCCGAAGCGTTCGTGGAATATCGTGACCTTCATCAGGCGATGCACGCGGGCTTCGCGTGTCGGCATTGCGCTGTCGCTGCCGGGGGCAGCGACAGGATCGTGATCGGTCAGTCCCTTTTTACCGAATGCCATGGTGCGTGTTTCCTCACACCACCACGCGTAACCAACAACCCTTAAATCGAGGTAAAATCTTCTCGCAGCCCTTGCCAGCCGATTCAGGCAGGGTCGAACCGGTCGAGATACTGGACGAACTGCGCTTCACCCAGGCTGGTCAGCGACACCCGCGTCCTGCGCCGGTCCGAACGATCGGGGATCATTTCGGCATAGCCCTTTTCGCGCAACTGGTGGATCAGCCGCAGCGCGGTGCTTTCCGGAGCATCGCTCATCAGGCACAGGTCGCTCATCGAAAGCTGGTTTCCGCCACGCTTGGCCGCGAGCAGCGCGATCAGCATGTCCCACAGCGGGTTGCGCAGCTTCAGGCCGGGAAAGCTGCTGGAGCGCAGCCGGCTCGATTGCTGTTCGCGCATGATCAGCCGCATCTTGCGGTCGGCATCCTGACCATTGATCCGCGCTGTATCGGCCACCGTCGTCTCGGTGCGGACCGGCCGAGGCCACGTGGTGGCAGCCCGCGCGGTATTGTCTCTGGCAAATGATTTCACGTGCATACCCCTGTCATCGAATACGCGCCCGGTTGGCCATATTTTCCGTCAATTTGACGCAACCGGCATGGTCGCAAAATTGCGGCTGGCTCTCTGTGAGACATTTCTTGCAGTATCTTCAATCAGTTACTACCCCGGTTTTTGGGGGATGATGCAAGATTTGCAGTCTCTTTGCGCTGCCGGGCAACGGCGATAGAAGACAAATGCGGGGGCGATGGGGCTCTCGCAGTGACCGGACAAAACCGATGACAATGGATTTCCCCCTTCCGATGCGATCCTGGCTTTTTGCTCCGGGCGACAGCGAAAAGAAGATGACCAAGGCCGCAGACAGCGCCGCAGATGTGGTGCTGTTCGATCTGGAAGATTCGGTCGCGCCGGAGAGCAAGCATGTCGCGCGCCAGATGGTGCACGATATGCTGGCTGCGCGCGAGCAGGCTCGGGCCCGGTTGTGGGTGCGGGTCAATCCACTCGATGGACCGCACACGCTCAGCGATCTCGCCGCCGTGATGCCGGCAAGGCCCGGCGGAATCATGCTGCCCAAGGTGCAGGGGCGGCAGGACGTCGAGCGGCTGGACCATTATCTTTCGGCGCTGGAGGTGGCCAATGGCATCGCGCTCGGCTCGACCCCGGTGATCGCGCTGGTGACCGAGACCGCCGGATCGATGTTTCATACCGGCGACTACAAGGATGCGCCGCGGGTTGTGGCGATGAGCTGGGGCGCGGAAGATCTGGCCGATTCGATCGGCGCGAGCACCAACCGCAACGCCGATGGCAACTTTGGCTTCACCTATGAGCTCGCACGCAGCCTGTGCCTGCTGGGTGCCGCGCATGCCAGAGTCGCGGCGATCGAGACGATCCAGAGCGATTTTCGCGATCTGGAAGGGTTGAAGGCGCGCGCGGAAAAGGTTCGGCGTGACGGGTTTTCCGGCATGCTCGCGATCCATCCTTCGCAGGTCGATGTGATCAACGCCGCCTTCACCCCCGGCGAGGAAGAGCTGGCTGAGGCGCAGGCGATCGTCGATCTGTTCGCCGCCAACCCCGGCGTCGGAACCATCGGCTACAAGGGTGGCATGCTCGATCGCCCGCACCTGTCGCGCGCGCTGCAGATGTTGAGGCGGGCAGGGCAGGGCTGACGCTACGGGCCTGACGCAATGTGGCTTACGCGATGAGGCTGCCGGTGCAAGTTGCGTCGTGTGTCGGGTGAACCCCTTGCGTTGCAAAGATGCAACACTATTTGGGGTCAGCAAGGGCATAGATAGGGCGGAGACACTCCCATGAACCTCGAAAAATTTACTGACCGCGCCAAGGGCTTCCTGCAATCGGCGCAAACCGTTGCCATCCGCATGAGCCACCAGCGGATCAGCCCCGAACATATTCTCAAGGCCCTGCTCGAAGACAGCGAGGGAATGGCTGCCGGCCTGATCACCCGTGCAGGCGGCAATGCGCCGGTCGCGGTGCAGGAGGTCGACGGCCTGCTCGCCAAGGTGCCTGCGGTTTCGGGCGGCGGCGCGCAGCAGACGCCGGGTCTCGACAATGATGCGGTGCGGCTGCTCGACAGCGCCGAGCAGGTCGCCAGCAAGGCAGGCGACAGCTTTGTCACGGTCGAGCGGCTGCTTCTGGCCATCGCGCTCGCCAAGGGCACCAAGGCGGGTGATGCGCTCGCCAAGGCCGGTCTGACCCCCGAGGCGCTCAACACCGCGATCAACGAATTGCGCAAGGGCCGCGCGGCCAACTCGGCCAGCGCCGAGGAAAGCTATGAGGCGATGAAGAAATATGCCCGCGACCTCACCGAGGTGGCGCGCGAGGGCAAGCTCGACCCGGTGATCGGGCGTGACGAGGAAATCCGCCGCACGGTGCAGATTCTCGCCCGGAGAACCAAGAACAACCCCGTGCTCATCGGCGAACCCGGCGTCGGCAAGACCGCGATCGCCGAAGGCCTCGCGCTGCGCATCGCCAATGGCGATGTGCCCGATTCGCTCAAGGACCGCCGCCTGATGGCGCTCGACATGGGCGCGCTGATTGCAGGCGCGAAATACCGCGGCGAGTTCGAGGAGCGGCTGAAGGCAGTGCTTGACGAGGTGAAGGGCGCCAATGGCGAGATCATCCTGTTCATCGACGAGATGCACACTCTGGTGGGCGCAGGCAAAGGCGAGGGGGCGATGGACGCCTCGAACCTGCTCAAGCCTGCGCTGGCGCGAGGCGAACTGCACTGCATCGGCGCGACCACGCTCGACGAATATCAGAAGCATGTCGAAAAGGACCCCGCGCTGCAGCGGCGGTTCCAGCCGGTGTTCGTCGGCGAGCCCAATGTCGAGGACACGATCTCGATCCTGCGCGGCCTCAAGGAAAAGTACGAGCTGCACCATGGCGTGCGGATCACCGACAATGCGCTTGTGGCCGCTGCGACGCTGTCGAACCGCTATATTTCCGACCGCTTCCTGCCCGACAAGGCGATCGACCTGATGGACGAGGCAGCAAGCCGCATCCGCATGGAGGTCGAAAGCAAGCCCGAGGAGATCGAAGGGCTCGACCGCAAGATCATCCAGCTCAAGATCGAGGCCTCGGCGCTGGGCCGCGAGAGCGATGCCGCGTCGAAGGACCGGCTGGCAAGCTTGCAGAAGGACCTGGCCGAACTCGAGCAGAAATCGTCCGAGCTGACCACGCGCTGGAAGGGTGAGAAGGACAAGATCCACGCCGAAGCCCGGCTCAAGGAAGAGCTCGATGGCCTGCGGATCGAGCTCGACCAGGCGCAGCGCAACGGTGATCTCGCGCGCGCGGGCGAGCTTTCCTATGGCCGCATTCCTGAGCTGGAACGCAAGCTGGCCGAAGCGGCCACCTTCACCGAAGGGGCGATGCTGCGCGAGGAAGTGACCGAGGACGATATCGCTGCTGTCGTCAGCAAGTGGACCGGCATCCCGATGGAGCGGATGCTCGCGGGCGAGCGCGAGAAGCTGCTGGCGATGGAAGAGCATATCGGCAAGCGCGTCATCGGCCAGCAGGCTGCGGTCGAGGCAGTTGCCAAGGCGGTGCGCCGGTCGCGCGCCGGCCTGCAGGACCCCAACCGTCCGCTTGGCAGCTTCCTGTTCCTGGGCCCAACGGGTGTCGGCAAGACCGAGCTGACCCGCGCGCTGGCAGGTTTCCTGTTCGATGACGACAATGCGATGGTGCGCATCGACATGAGCGAGTTCATGGAAAAGCACGCGGTCGCACGGCTGATCGGTGCGCCTCCGGGCTATGTCGGCTATGAGGAAGGCGGCGTGCTGACCGAGGCGGTGCGGCGCAGGCCCTATCAGGTGGTGCTGTTCGACGAGGTCGAAAAGGCGCATCCCGATGTGTTCAATGTGCTGCTCCAGGTGCTCGACGACGGCCGCCTGACCGATGGTCAGGGCCGCACGGTCGATTTTTCGAACACGCTGATCATCCTGACATCGAATCTGGGCAGCCAGTATCTTGCCGGGATGACCGAGGATCAGAAGGTCAAGGATGTCGAGCCGCAGGTGATGGAGGTCGTGCGCGGGCATTTCCGTCCCGAATTCCTCAACCGGCTGGACGAGATCATCCTGTTCCACCGTCTGGGCGAAGAGCACATGGCGCCGATCGTCGACATCCAGGTCGCGCGTGTCGCTCGGTTGCTCAAGGACCGCAAGATCACCATCGATCTGTCCGATAGCGCCAAGAAATGGCTGGGCCGCGTTGGCTATGATCCGGTCTATGGCGCAAGGCCGCTGAAACGGGCGATCCAGCGTTATCTGCAGGATGCGCTCGCGGACAAGCTGCTGCGCGGCGAGATCCCCGATGGATCGACGGTCAAGGTCACCGATGGCGACGGCCAGCTGGAGCTGGCGGTCGAGTAAACCGGCTCCCCCTCCTTCAGGGGAGGGGGAGAGGTTTTGCCGGGGCGCAGAAGGCATGTCTGCAGATCGCCTTACGCAAAATCCCTTGAGGCGCTGCCTGCATCGTGGCAACAAGGGACGACGCCGATATGCCTCGGTGCAAGGAAGCTGACGCACTTTTGCTCATGCACGGTTTTGCCAATCCTACGCGCTTTCTGTCGATAGCCCGCCCGCTCACTCCGGCGTTGATGGTCACAGGTGTGATCATGGTCGCTATTGCCTTGTTCCTGGGCCTTTTCAACGCGCCTGCCGACCGGCTGATGGGCGATACGGTGCGCATCCTGTACATCCACGTGCCCGCCGCCTGGCTGGGCATGGCGGGCTGGACCAGCATTGCCATCGCCAGCCTGGTCGAACTGGTCTGGCGGCATCCGCTCGCGGGAATCGCCGCGCGTGCCTCCGCTCTGCCCGGCGCGTTCTTCTGCGCGCTCTGCCTTGCGACCGGATCGATCTGGGCGCGGCCGACCTGGGGCACCTGGTGGGTGTGGGATGGCCGCCTGACCTCGATGCTCGTCCTTTTGTTCCTGTACCTCGGCTATATGGCGCTCGCCGATGCGAGCCAGAAGGATGCCGCCGCAGGCCGCACCGGAACGGGCCGTGTCGCCGCGATCTTCGGCCTGGTCGGCGCGGTCAACGTGCCGATCATCAACCGATCGGTGGTGTGGTGGAACAGCCTGCATCAGCCGGCCAGCATCACCATGGGCAAGTCGGCGATCGATCCTGCCTTCCTGTGGCCGCTGGGCATGGCCGTCATCGGCTTCTCGCTGATCTTCGGCGCGATCGTGCTGATGCGGATGCGTACCCTGCTTGCCGATATCCGCATCGAGGCGCGGATGCGCAGACTGGCTGCGGCATGACCCAGTGGACCTATGTCATCATGGCCTACGCTCTTGGCATCACAGGCAGCATCGGCCTGATCGGCTATTGCTGGATGGCCCTGAAACGCGCAGAAGCGCGGCTCGACGCGCTCAAGCGCAAGTGAACCGGACACCCCCCCAATGCCCAGCCCCATGAAAGCCAAGCACCAGCGTCTCGTTCTGATCTGCATCGCCTTTGTCGGCCTGATCGCCGCCGGGCTGATCGCTGCCTATGCGCTGCGGGATCAGGCGAGCTATTTCTACACGCCCGGCGACATCGCCGAAAAGGGCGTGGAACCGGGCCGCGCGATCCGTCTGGGCGGCATGGTGCAGACCGGGTCGATCAAGACTCGCGCCGATGGCGTAACCATCGATTTCATCGTCGAGGACG
>CALRRI020000009.1:0-129755 GCA_943370475.1 Hydrogenophaga intermedia | reverse complement strand
ACGGGCCCGGGTGCGGGCGTCTCGTCCTTCGAAAGCGCAGCCGCGCCGGTCCCGCTCGCCGACCTGCTGGCGAACGACCAGCTGCAGATGATGGGCTTCGAGGACAATCTGTACATGCAGGCGACGATGTTCCAGCCGGTGGGCGGCATGGACCAGATTTCGGTCGGCATCGAGCGCAACCTGAAGAAGCGTGCCGTGCTCAACGCCGATGTCCAGCGCATCCGCCAGAGCCCGGAATCGGTGGAGATCGCCTATGTCGACACCCGCACCGGCAGAGCGCAGACGCTCAAGGCGGATTATTGCGTCTGCACTATCCCCTTCCCCGTGCTGGCGGGAATCGATGCCAATTTTGCCAAGCCCGTCGCCACCGCAATCGCCGGCGTGGTGTACGAGGATTCGAACAAGGTCGCCTTCGACGCCCCCCGGTTCTGGGAGGAGGACCAGATCTACGGCGGGCTGACCTTTGTCGGCGGTGAAACCAGCCTGATCTGGTACCCGTCCTGGGGGCTGCACAGCGAACGCGGCATGATCCTGGGCTGCTACAGCTCGGGCGAGCCGGGCAAGAAATTCGCCAGGCGCCCGATTGCCGAGCAGATCGCGATCGCGCGCGCGGCGATCGACAAGGTCCACCCCGGCCATGGCGCCGATTGCAGCGCGCCGCTGGCGGTGAACTGGAAGAAGGTGCCCTACAGCCTGGGTCCCTGGCCCAACTGGAACCCGGGGCAGCGGCAGCGCGAGCATGCCGCGACCGATACGCCTGCCTATCGCCTGCTCAACCAGCCCGATGGCCGCATCTTCTTCTCCAGCGCGGCGCTCAGCCAGACGCCGGGCTGGCAGGAAGGCGCGCTGCAATCCGCCCATGCCGGGGTCAGCGCGCTGGTCCAGCAGATGGCCGACAGGAGCGTGACCGAGCCTCGCCGTGCGGTCGCCTGATCGTGCATATCCGTGCGGCAACCCCCGCTGATATTCCGGTGCTGGAGCAACTGATCGCTGCCTCGGCGCGCCAGCTGAGCATCGGCCATTATGGCGAGGCGGAGACCGAAGCGGCGATTGCGAATGTCTTCGGGGTGGACAGCGAACTGGTCGAAGATGGCACCTATCTGATCGTCGAGAGCGACGGCAGGCTGGCCGGATGCGGCGGATGGAGCCGGCGCGCAACGCTGTTCGGATCGGACCGCTTTGCCGCGCGCGCATCGGGCTATGTCGATCCTCAGGTTGACCCGGCCAAGATCCGCGCGTTCTTCGTCGCGCCCGAATTCGCGCGGCGCGGTGTCGGCACGGTCCTGCTCCAGGCCTGCGAGGATGCAGCGGTCGCTGCCGGGTTCACATCGGCCGAACTGATGGCAACGCTGCCGGGCGTGCCGTTCTACGAGGCGCGCGGCTATGTCGCGGGCAGTGAAATCACCCAGATTTACGACGGCGTCGGCGTCAGATTTGTCCCGATGCACAAACCCATTCACGAGCCGGAGGCTCAAAGGGCGCACACGACAACGACATAACGATCAATCGAACATCGTCGCAGGAAGGAACCAAGACGATCCCGACGCAAGATCGGGATGATTGGGGACGATGAATGAAAAGCTCAACCTTGATATAGAGGGAGCTTGAAGACATGATTTTTGGGGGTATTTCTAGGGCGGCCCTGGCCGTCTCCATTCTGGCGGTGTCGCAAACCGCCTGGGCGGCAACCGCTGCTGCAGATGACGTCGATCAGGCCACGGCGGATGCCATGGTGCAGGATGACGAGGATCAGGATCGCGCCGACATCGTGGTCACCGGCACTCGCCGGACCGACCGCACGGTGATCGAATCGTCGGTGCCGGTCGATGTGTTCACGGCGGATGATCTGGCAACGCAAGCCAGCCCGCAGCTGCAGACCATCCTGCAGACGCTGGTTCCATCGTTCAACCAGCAACGCAACCTGCTGGGCGATGCCTCGGCCTTTGTCCGCCCGCCCACCCTGCGCGGCCTTCCGCCGGATCAGATCCTGGTGCTGGTCAATGGCAAGCGCATGCACCGCTCCGCGCTGGTGCAGGTGGCCGGCGGCCAGCTGGCCCAGGGATCGCAGGGCCCCGATCTTTCGCAGATCCCCGCCCAGGCGCTCGGCCGTATCGAGGTTCTGCGCGATGGCGCGTCGGCGCTCTATGGATCGGATGCGATCGCGGGCGTGATCAACCTGGGGCTGAGCACCAAGGACAGCGGGATCGACATCCAGGCCCGCTACGGCCAGACCTATCAGGGCGACGGCAAGGACACCCAGGTGTCGGCAATCTGGGGCACCAAGCTGGGCAGCGACGGCGGTTTTCTGAACGTATCGGGCGAGTTCATCGACCAGAACGTGTTCGACCGCTCCTCGCCGCGCCCGGAAATCGCGCCGCTGGTGGCCGCCGGGATCCGACCGGAAATTCCCAATGGCAACCGTCTGGGCCAGCCCGAAAACCGCGCCTATCGGCTGGTGTGGAACGCATCGCTACCGCTGGGCGACAAGGACGAACTGTACCTGTTCGGCAACTGGGGCACCCAGCGCCAGGGCAACGACTTCAACTACCGTCGTCCGATCGGCGTCACCGCCACCCCCATTCCGGGCCGCGGCCCCGGCTTCGGCAACACCGGTGCGCTCGGCAAGTCGATCAACACCACCTATCTCGACCGCCTGCCCAACGGCAATTTCAGCGAAACCGGGCGGACCTTCGAGGCCAGCCAGATATTCCCCAACGGCTTCACCCCGTTTTTCGAGGCCAAGAACGAGGATGTGGCGATAGTCGGCGGCTACAAGGGCGAGACCGATGGCGGGTTGCGCTACGACCTGTCCGCGGCGTCGGGCACCAACAAGATCCGCTATTTCATGAGCAACACGATCAACCCCTCGCTGGGGCCGGACAGCCCGACCAGCTTCTATCTCGGCAAGCTGGTGCAGACCGAAACCAACCTCAACCTCGACCTGAGCTATCCGGCGGAAGTGGGGCTCGCGAGCACGCTCAACATTGCTGGCGGTGTCGAGTTCCGGCGCGAGAATTACGAGGTGGGTCTGGGCGACCGCGCGTCCTGGGTCACCGGGCCGTTCGCCGCGCAGACCGTGCAGCGCGCCAACGGCACGACCTTCCTGTCGACCAAGCCGGTGGGGGCGAACGGCTTTCCCGGCTTTGGCCCGGATTCGGTCACGTCGGGGGGGCGCAACAGCATTTCGGCCTATCTCGATCTGGAAGCGGACATCGTCGAGAGCGTCACATTGTCGGGCGCGGTACGCTATGACCGGTTCACCGATTTCGGCGACACGATCAACGGCAAGATTTCCGCACGCTGGGCGATTGCCGAGGCCATTGCGGTGCGCGGCAACTTCAACACCGGTTTCCGCGCGCCGACCCCGGGTCAGCAGTTCACGCAGAACGTGCAGACCGCCTTCCCCAACGGCAGCCCGGTGCCGGTGGCCGTCGCCACCGTCCGCCCGGACAGCATCGTCGGCATCGCCTATGGATCGGCACCGCTCAAGCCCGAGAAATCGACCAGCTTCTCTGGCGGCCTGGTGATCACGCCGGGGGGCGGCTTCACCTTCACGCTCGATTACTACAATATCAAGGTGAAGGATCGCATCGGCATTACCGGCAACTTCAACGTGACCGCGGCCAACCGCACCGCGCTGCTGGGGCTGGGCGTCGCCAACGCGCTCGATCTGGGTCAGATCAACTTCTTCACCAACGGCTTTGCAACGCGCACGCAAGGCGTCGATGCCGTTCTGACCCACCGGGCGACGACCGAGATCGGCAGCTTCAACACCAGCCTTGCGGTCAACTGGAACAAGACGGTGGTCACCGACATCCGCTCTGTCACCCAGTCTGCAGCGATCGGCGGGACGGCACAGCCGCTGATCGACCGGGTGCGTGAGGGCAATATCGAGGAATCGCTGCCCCGCTGGCGTGCGGTGTTGTCGGAAACCTTCACCAGCGGGATGTTCGATGTCACGGCACGGGTCAACTACGCCAGCAGCATCACCACCTATTTCGCCCCGGCGACAGGGTTCGATCCGGCCTTTGCCGCGCTCTATCCCAACCCCTGGCCCAAGACCTTCAGCGCCGAAGTCTGGGCCGATCTGGAGGTCGGCATCACCTTCGAGGAGAAGTACCGGATCGCCGTGGGCGGGCAGAATATCTTCAACAACTATCCCGAGCGCGAGACCCGCAACATCTATCCGCAAACCGGGGGCGCGGCCAATGGCTCGTTCTATCCCGATACATCGCCGCTCGGCTGGGCGGGCGGTTTCTGGTATGTCCGGGGCAGCGTGAGCTTCTGACCCGTGCATATCATGCCCCGGTTGACGCTGACCTGCACGGCGTCGGTTTCAACCGGGGCGATCTTTATCAGCCAGTGAAAGGATATTCCCTTGATCAGACATTTCGTCCTGTCCCTCGCCGCAGCGGGCCTTTGCACGGCGGCAGCGCATGCTGAACCGATCGTGCGCCATACCAATCCCCCGCCAGCGATCATCCTGAGCGGCGTCACCATCCCGCCCGGCGCCGAAGTGCTGATGCTGAGCGGACAGCTTGCCAGCCCGATCGATCCTGCCAAGACCGAAGGCATCGAAGCCTATGGCGATACCAAGACGCAGACGATCAGCACGTTCAAGAAGATCGAGGCGGCGCTTGCCAAACAGGGCTATGCGATGTCGGACGTCGTCAAGCTGACGGTGTTCGTGGTCGGTGATCCCAAGCTGGGTGGCAAGATGGATTTTGCCGGGTTCAACGCAGGCTATCGCGAGTTCTTCGGCACAGCGGCCAATCCCAATCTTGTCGCGCGCTCGACGGTCCAGGTCGCTGCCCTGGCAGGGCCGCAGTTCCTGATCGAGATCGAAGCCACCGCCGCCAAGGCGCCCTGATCCGCAGCGCGGCATCTCGACCAACCAAAAGCCCGCCCGTCGCGCCCCCGGCAAGACGGCGGGCCCAGCCGCGCCCGACCAAGCGAACGCCGTGCCCGAGCTTGCAGAGACGCAGTGGGCGCATTGAACGGTTGTTCGCGAAATTGAACCGACACCTCCGCCAGGATGACTGCCGTCATTCCAGACCGAAGCTTGTGTCGATGATACGCGTCGCCAGACGATCGCTCACATCGTCGTCGTCGCGCGCCGCAACAACGTCGATGGGGGCCGATAGCCGGTAGACCATCTCATCGTTCAGAAACGATCTTTCCGCGTTTCCATTCAGCATCTGTGGCACGATGCGCATGAGCAGTTTGGTGCCAAAACCTTCCGCCGCCGGCATGTCGAGACCTTTCACGTTGATCCCTTTTTCACGCCACACAAATTCGAACATCCCCGCACCAGCGCTCCACTGCACATCGACCTGGGCATGATCGGACGCCCCCAGGCCGTATTTCTGGGCGTTGGTCGAAAGCTCATACAGCGCGAGGCTGAGCTGCTGCGCGGCCGCCGGATCGATGGTCATGGCCGGACCGCCTGAGGTGACCCTGTCCCCGAAGCTGGCACGCAGCACTTGCAGACCGGCATCCACGACCTGCACGATGTCTGCTGAAGACCGCTCGCTCTTCGCCATCGATCGGGTGGTATCCGCCAACGCCTGGACACGCCCCAGGAACGTGGAGAGAAACTGGTCGGTATCGCGCGTCCCGCGCGCCGACTGCGTGGCAAGCGAGTGGACCACCGCAAGAAGGTTGCCGCTGCGATGGACCGCCTCGCGCGCCTGAACGGCAAGTGCCGTGGTGGCCTGTTCCAGGTCTGCGGTGCGCTCTTTCACCTGGCGGTCCAGCGAGGCCAGGGTGGCACGATGCGCCGCGATCTCTGCGCCCAGGCTTGCATTGGCCGCGACCAGCGCTGCGGGTGACGGCAGGCCGACAATGGCGGGGATCATCCTGAACAGCACGAATGCGGTTGTCATCGACACGATGCCCGTGGCCAGCTTGATCCAGCTGACCCAAGGGTAGATGGGATACCACAAGGTGACGATCATCATCAGATGGGTGAAACCGCACAGCAGGATGAACGACGCGAACAGGGTGACCACACCGGCATGGGGCACTTCGGTCCGCCGCCGCAGGATCGTCAGCAGCGCCAGCGGAATGGCGGTGTAGGACAAGAATATCAGAAGGTCGGATCCCGCCCACACCGTGACGAGCCAGGGCTCCCACAGAAGGCACATGCCGTGCGGCATGTAATCCCCGTACGTCATGGTATGGTCCATAGCGCGTGATCTCCCCGAAGCAGCATTTCCATCTGGCATGAGAATTCCGGCGATGCACCAAATTAAGCGGAGGCAGAGCGCTTTTCGCCTGCGGCTCCGGGCGCTTGTGCAAGTGCCCACCGCTGGGGACGGCCGCCTGTTCGCGCACATGCCCGACGGCAGCGCCGTTCCGCTCAGCCGGACAGGCTCGAAGGGCTTGCGCGCGCTGATCGTCTGACCGCCCCGTTCACGGGATGGATATGCCCGTTCACGGCAAAACGCCCATGCGAGAGGTAATGTCGGTCAAGGCAGGGCTCCTGAAACCCGTTGAGCCCAGCCATGATCCCTTCGCCCCCTGCACTCCCTGACCCGATCAGCGCACTTGACCGGCGAAGCTTGCTGCGCAGCATCATCGCGGCGGGAACACTGCCCTGGCTTGCCGGAACGGCTTGGGCTGAGACGGAATCGGCGGCGGCAGCAGGCGCGCGCACCCGCATGCTCCACGGCGTCACCTTAGCCGATCCGTTCGGCTGGCTCGATGATGCAGCGCTGGATGATCCGAAGGTGATCCAGTTGATGACGGATTTCCAGACCGCCGCGCATCAGGCCATGGCTCCGCTGGAGGCGCTCACCCGCCAGCTGCGCAGCGAGGCGGATGCCGCGCGCCCGCCCGCCGCCCATCCCGCGCCGGTGCCCGATGGCGCATTTGGTTACTGGAGCGACTGGTCGCAGGGTCGCCGCCAGCTCTGGCGAATCCATCTTGCCAGCGGCGATCGGCAATTGCTGCTCGATGCCGCACAGGCCGATGACGGCGGCAAGCCGCTTGGCGATTGCGTGGCCTGGGGTCTTTCGCCCGATGGTGCCATGCTGGCCTTTGCCACGGTCGCCACCCCCGAACATCACGACATCCGCTTCAAGCATCTCGCAACGGGTCGACTGCTGGCCGATGTCGTGCACGATGCGGGTGTGCAGATTACCTCGGAGCGGCTGGTGTGGACCGCCGATAGCCGCGGGATCATCTATGGCGAGGTCGCTACCTTGGGGCGGCCGTCGCGTGCGCGAATCTTTTGGCTGAGCAAGCCGCAGGGCGAAGGGCCAACCCTCCACGATGAACCTGACCCCGCCTTTTTCGTGGAGATCCGGCAGACGAGCTCGGGCCGGTTCGCCCTGATCAATGCCGTATCGGTCGACACCGCCGAAGTGCGCATTGTCGATCGTGAAAGCCCCGCGGCAGTGCAGCTGGTCAGTCCCCGGCGCACGGGACGGATGTACGTGGCGGACCACGGCGGCGGCGATGCGATCGACATTCTCACCAACGACACCCACCCCAATTTCCGCCTCGTGACGGCGCCGTTTGAACAACCGGACCGCTGGACCGAACTCGTCGCCGCGCAGGACCGCACTGGCCTTGCGTGGCACCAGGCTTTCCGCCGTCATCTGGTCGTGGCGGAGCGGCATGAAGGTAGCAGCCGGGTGCGGGTGTTTGACCGATCGCGTTCCACATGGCGCAATATCTCCATTCCCGATCCGGTGGCGGTGGTCGGCTTCGACCGCTGGACTGCCGGGCCCGAGGCCAACCGCGAGGCTGATCCGGCCAAGCTGCGGCTGGGAGTGGAAACCTTTGCCCGGCCCAAGGCGCTGTATGATTACAACTTTGCCGATGGCACGCTGGCAGCACTGCGAGCCGATAGCGGGGCATTTGGCCGCTATGACACCGAGCGCCTGCCAGCGACCGCGCCCGATGGCACCATCATCCCGATCTCGCTGATCCGCCCGCGCCAGGGCGCGCTGCGCGGAGCGGTTCTGTATGGCTATGGCGCATATGGTGTCCCGTCCGACCCGGATTTCGACCCGCAACGGTTCAGCCTGCTCGATCGGGGCGTGGCGTATGCGATTGCCCATGTGCGCGGCGGCGGCGATCTGGGCGGTGCCTGGCACGATGCGGGGCGCGGGCCAGCCCGGGGCAAACCGGTCGATGACTTCATAGCCTGCGGAACCGCGCTGGTGGCGCAGGGGATCGTCCCGCAGGGCAGGATTGTCAGCATGGGCCGTTCGGCCGGTGGGTGGCTGGTCGGCGCAGCGCTGAACCGCGCGCCCGATCTGTGGGCCGGGGTCATGGCCGACGTGCCCTATGTTGATGTTCTGAGCGCGCTGCTCGACCCGAAACGGCCGCTTGCCGCTGCCGAGACGTCCGAAGTCGGTGATATCCTCAACGACCCGTCCGCCTTTGCCCGCGTATTGCGCCTGTGCGCCTATCAGAATGTGCCTGAGCGCAGGCTCCCCCCGGTCTAACTTACCGCATCGCTGGCAGACGTCCGGATACCGTGGAGCGGGGTACTGAAATATGTCGCACGGCTTCGCGCGGCGCACCCGGAGAACACAGTTGCGCTCAGGCTCGATCGCGATGGCAACCACTGGGGCCCGGCCGATCCAGAAACGGCCGAAACATGGCGGGCCGAGCGGGTGGCCTTCACGCTGATGGCGCTCGATCTCGTCTAGCACCCCAGCCGGCCGTGTGCGCCATCGCATCCCATGACGCTGTCACAAGCCCAGCTCGCTCAGTCCCGGATGACCGTCCGGGCGGCGGCCCAGGCTCCAATGGAACTTGCGTTCGGCCTCGGCAATCGGATGGTCGTTGATACTCGCGATGCGAAGCTCCATCAGCCCTTGCGCGTCGAACTGCCAGTTCTCGTTGCCATAGGCGCGAAACCACTGGCCGCTGTCATCGCGATATTCATAGGCAAAGCGCACCGCGATGCGGTTGCCGGCATGCGTCCAGACCTCCTTGATCAGCCGGTAGTCGAGTTCGCGCGACCATTTGCGCGTGAGGAACGCCTCGATCTCGGCGCGGCCGGTGATGAACTCGGCGCGATTGCGCCAGCGGCTATCGGGCGTGTAGGCGGACGCCACCTGCGCCGGATCGCGGCTGTTCCAGGCATCTTCTGCAAGCCGCGCCTTTTCAGCGGCGGTGGCATCGGTGGAGGGCGGCACAGGCGGGCGGATCATGCCTCGGTTCCTTTCAGACGGGCGTTCTCGGTCTTGAGGCGCGCGATCTCCGCATCGCGTTCGGCCAGCGTGGCCGCGACCTGATCCGCGTCGAATTTCAGCGGGATATGCTGCGGGCAATTGATGTCCCAGGCGGCGATATCGAACAACAGCGCTGCTTCGGCCTGGGCGCGGTACCCTTCTGGAATCAGCTGCGCGATCACTGCGGGATCGTCGGCAAAACGGGCCGTGCCCCAGATCTTGATGCGCGCGCGCCGCGCATAGTCCATCAGAAACAGGAACGCCTTGGGGTTGTCGGCAAGATTGCCGGTCGAGACATACTGGCGGTTGCCCGCAAAATCCGCAAAGCCGAGCGTATGCTCATACAGCACGCGGATGAAGCCGCGCGGGCCGCCGCGGTGCTGGATATAGGGCTGACCATCGGCGCTCGCGGTGCCGAGATAGGCCGAATTCGCCTCAGCCAGCATTGACCTCAACCGCTCGTCGATGATCGTGCGAAACCCGCCTTGGGCTTCCATCCGGGCATAGGCGCTGCGCGATCGGCGCTCGGTCTGGACGGCCTTGACCGTGGGGGTAAAGGCGATGTCGCTGCTTGGGGTCATGTCGGTCACTCCTGATCTCGGGGTGGCCCGGGCCTGGCGGCCAGTCGGTCGCCAGGCCCGGGTGCGCAGCATCAAGCCCCAAAGCTCGCCTTGATTTCGGCAGCCACGGTTGCGGCATTCTCGTCGAGGACGAAGTGGCCGCTTTCAAGCCATAGCAGCCTGGCCTGCGGCAGATCGGCCAGAAACGCTTCGGCACCAGCGGGGATGAAGAACGGATCATGCTTGCCCCACACGATCAGGGTTTTGGGGCTGTGCGCCCGGAAGGCCTCGTGCCAGCTGTCATACAGCGCGATGTTGGTCTTGTAATTCTCGAGCAGGTTGAGGTGCGCGGCGTCGTGACCCGGGCGATCGAGCAGCGCCTGATCATGCGTCCAGTTGTCCGGGCTGACCGCCTCGACGTTCTGCGCGCCGACCTGATACTGGAACCTGGTGGTCTCGGCTGACAGAAAGGCGCGCGCACCGGCTTCGCTGGCGGCATCGCGCTTTTCCCACAGCGGCAGGAAGATCTGCGCCGGCTGCTCGCCGACACCGGCCATATAGGCGTTGGCGTTCTGGATCACGAACCCTGCCACCGCCTCCGGATTCCGGGTGAACAACCGAAAACCGATCGGCCCGCCATAATCCTGCATGTAGAGGATGTAGGAGGTCAGCCCGAGGTGATCGATCAGGCCAGCGACATGATCGGCAAGAGTGTCGAAGCTGTAATCGAAGGCATCGGCCGCAGGCGCATCCGACTGGCCAAAGCCGATATAGTCAGGGGCGATCACGTGAAAGCGATCGTCGAGCAGCGGGATCAGGCTCCGGAACATAAAGCTGCTGCTGGGAAAGCCATGCAGCAGGATGAGCGTCGGAAGCGAAGGATCGCCTGCCTCGCGGTAGAAGACCTGGCGATCGTGGACGGTGGCGAATTTGTGGAGGGTCATGAGGTTCATCCTTGAATATCGTGTGAAAGAAAATTGGCGGCGACCAAAGCGAGGTCGGCACCCGCCGGGCTTGGCAGCCCTGGCTGCAGGTCAGGCGGCGCGCCTGCTCTGCGGGCGGGCGGTGACGACCGGGAAGTCGATCTCGGTCTGGAAGGCGTTGTTGAAGAAGTTGGTCCAGACATTGAGTGCAACGTGCTGGACGATCTCGATGATTTGCGCGTCGCTATAGCCGGCGTTCCTGACCGCCGCGAACTCGGCATCGGTCACGCGGCCACGCTCCCGTGCCACCGTGGCGGCAAAGCGGACCGCAGCGTCGGCCTTGGGATCGTTCGACGCGCCGCTGCGGTTGGCGGTGATCTCGGCATCGTCGAGCCTGGCGAGGTTGCGCGCCAGATAGGTATGTGCCGAGAGGCAATAATCGCAGCCATTCACCTCGGCGACGGCAAGCGCGATGCGCTCGCGGGTGGCGGCGGGCAGGCTGCCCTTGCCGAGCGCAGCCGAAAGACCAAGCTGGCCTTCGAGCGCGTGCGGGCTGACCGCAACGGCGCGGAACAGGCTGGGGACCGAGCCGAGCTGCCTGGCGACGGCATCGAGAAGCGGGCGCGAAGCCTCGGGGGCGTCGGCAACAGTGGCGGGGATGGCAATACGGGTCATGGATGGGGCTCCTTCTGCCGGGACCAGGGGCTGCAGGGGTGCGGGTAGGTCCGGCGAAGACACAAATGGTCCCTTTCGTTTTGTGGGAATAGGCGCTATTCCTGAAAGCCAACCTTCCGTAATTTGGAAAGATTGATGGACCGTCTGGAAGCCATGCGCACCTTGATCGCCGCGATCGACGGCGGCAGCCTGTCCGCGGCATCGCGCACGCTCCGCACGCCGCTGGCGACGGTCAGCCGCCGTGTATCCGACCTGGAGGCCCATCTGGGGGCGCAGCTGCTCGTCCGCACCAGCCGCAAGCTGATCCTGACCGAGGCAGGCGAAGCCTTTGTGGGCAGTGCGCGGCGCATCATCGACGAACTGGCCGAGGCCGAGCGCGCGGCATCGGGCGAGTATCGAGAACCGCGCGGCGAGCTGATCGTCACTGCCCCCATTCTGTTCGGCCGCCTCCACATCGCGCCGATCGTGCACGACTTCCTCGGCGTGTATCCGCAGGTCAGTGTCCGGCTGGTTCTGTCGGATGCGGTGATCGACCTCGTCGAGGCGCATGTCGATGTCGCGGTGCGGATCGGGCGGCTGCCGGACAGCGATCTGATCGCGCGGACGGCGGGGCATATTCGCTGGGTGCTCTGTGCCAGCCCTGCCTATCTGGCGCGCGCCGGCGAGCCAGTGACGCCCGAGGAAATCGCTGACCATGATTGCATCGCCTTTGAAGGGCTGCAGACCGTTCGCAGCTGGACGATCGGCAGCGGCCCGACGGCGCGCGTGGTGCCGATCCGGCCACGCTTCTCGGTCAACACCGCAGAGGCGGTGGTCGAGGGGGCTGCGGCGGGGCTCGGCATTGCCCGCGTGCTCTCCTATCAGGCGGCAGACGCGATTGCGCGCGGGCGGGTGCTGCCGATCCTGCACGCGTGCGGGGCCGATCCGATCCCGGTCAGCCTGATCCACCAGCCGCAGCGCGTCCAGCCGCTGAAACGGCGCGCGTTCCTGGACTATGCTCTCCCGCGTCTGGCAAACGCGCTGGACCAGATCGAAGGCACGATAAAGACGGTCTAAGACGGCCAGGCCTGCCAGATCGAGGATCTGGGTGGCCGAGGCGCGTGCACCAAGATTGACGCTAGCCTGCGTCATGCTCGCCAAATCCCAACAAGTTTCTTCCAGTTCATCCAGCTTTCTTTGTCAGGTCACTCCCAAGACGCCCCATCGGGCTAGCCACCGCGACGTGGAATTGACGGAAAGGAACGGGGCAGTGGGCATCTTCAGGCATGGATTTCAAATCGCGTCCGGCAGCAAGTCGATCGGAGCAACTGGGCTTTCGCTGATGGCACTGCTCACCGCGACTTCGGCGATGGCTCAGCCCCTTGCGATGAACACCGCGCTCGACATGCAAGGTCAAGGTGGCGACACTGCTGCAGATGAAGGCCCCAGGACGACCGGACTGAGCGCCATCGTTGTCACGGCCCAGCGGCGCGAGACCAATCTACAGGAAACGCCGGTTGCGGTCTCGGTGCTGTCTGCCGACGCACTCCAGAGCCGCAGGATCATGAGCCTGGTAGACCTGCGTGACGGCACCATCCCTTCGCTGCGCGTCGGCCAGTTTGCGCGGCGCAATTCGGCACTTGTCGTTTGCATTCGCGGTATCTGCCCCGCCTCCGATACCAATCAGCCGGCACGCGATGCCACCGTCGGCATCTACGTGGACGAAGTGTACCTCGCGCGTCCGCAGGGACTGGCGGCGGCGTTGTACGATGTCGAGCGGATCGAGGTTCTCCGTGGCCCCCAGGGCACGCTGTTCGGACGCAATGCGATTGGCGGCGCGCTGAACATTGTCACGCGCAAGCCGTCGGGCGAATTCGGCCTGCGCGTCGGCGGCGGTGTCCGCAACTTCAACGGCTACACCGGAGAACTGCATCTGGATCTGCCCCGCGCCGGCAATGTCGCCGTCAAGATCGATGCGATCAAACAGTATCGCGACGGGCAGGTCCGCGGCGTGGCCGATGGACAGCCGGACTTCAACTATTTTGACCGGCAGGGCCTTGCCGTGCGCGCTTTGTGGGAACCCAGCGATACCTTCAGCCTTGATTATGGGTTTGATATCGCACGCGACGCGACGACGCCCAGCTACCTGCAACTCCTGTCGGTCCCTACCCGCACTGCCGTTGCCCCCATCGTCACCGTCGGAACGCGGCGTGTCACGCGAGCGGACGTCGCGGTGCCGCAGGAGCCGAGCGTCGGCAATCAGAAGGGCATTCGTCTCACGGCAGAATGGCGCCCTTCCGATATGGTGACCTTGCGCTCGATATCTGCCTATCGCAACATCAGCCAGACCCAGTTCGACAACTCGGTCGGCCCCAATACCGCAGGTTACAGGCCCAATGGCTTGTTTTCGCGCTACAGTCTTGCGTCCTCCTTTCAGGACCAGTTCAGCCAGGAACTGCAGGTCGTCGGCAAAGTCGGGCGGTTGAATTTCACGGCGGGTGCCTATTATTTCGACGAAAGCGGCGGTGACGATGCATGGGCCCCCAACACGCTGCAATGGAACGCCACCGGGACGGCATGGACACGGCTGCCCAGTCTGCTGGCCGGCGCTGAGAACCCCTTCCCGGATCGCGCGAGCATTGCATCGGCAACGTCCTATGCCGCCTATCTTCAGCTTGGCTGGAACCCGCCCATCTTTGACGATCGCGTCCAATTGACCGCTGGCGCACGCTACACGCACGATGACCGCCAAGGTCGGCTGCTCAAGGTGAACGGACGCAACGATGCCACCAGCTTCACGTTCAAGGCGGATCGGCTGGATCCCGCATTCACCCTGGAAGTGCAGCCGATTGATGACGTCAATCTCTATGCGAAATGGGGACAGGCCTATCGCGCAGGCGGTGCCAACTCCCGTTCGCTGACCTTCGCACCCTTCGGGCCGGAAACCATCCAGACTGCGGAAATCGGAGCAAAAACCGAGTTCTGGGACAACCGGGTGCGCATCAACCTGGCCGCATTTACCAGCGAATATTCGGATCAGCAGGTGGATTTCAACCGCAATGCGGTGGTCCAGGGCAGCCTGCGCACCGTGAACGAGACGGTCAATGTTCCTGGCAAATCGCGGGTCAAGGGTGCCGAAATCGACGTGACCATCAACCCGCTGGACGGTCTGACGCTCAGCGCCTCCTATGCCTATACCACCTGGAACATCCCGCCCACGGTCAATCCATTCACCGGCCGTGCTTCGAGCATTTCGATGGTTCAGACCCCCCATCACGCCGCGTCGGGCGCCATCGATTATGTGCGCGAATTCGAAGGGGCTAATCTGGTTGTCCACTTTGACCTGAACTACGCCGGTCGCCTCAGATCAGGCAATGACCTGATCACCTCGCCTCTGACAAACGTTTCGCTACTGGCGAATGCGCGTCTGGCGCTGACCAATGTCAGCCTGGGGTCGTCGGGTCACAAGATGGAGATATCGCTGTGGTCGCGTAACCTGTTCGACCGGGACGTGCTGACCGCCCGGGGTTTCAACACCGCCAGCCGGTTTGAATCGGGGGTCTACAACGAGCCGCGCACCTTCGGGGTCGATCTGACGGTCACCTATTGAGAACGGGTCAGGCGAGAAACCCCGATGGCGCAGGTACGCTTCACTCTGGCCGAAAGCCAGCCATGGTTGGACCCGGTATTGTTCGGGATACCTTTCGACACGCCTGAGCAGACGGTGCTGGCGATCGACATCTGCCAAGGGCACTATCTCGGCACCGTCCAGGCCGACAACAGCGGCCAGACTGCGATGCTGATCGAGCCGATAGCGGGCCAGGTGGCGGTTGATGTCCATTTTTCCGATGTCGGCAGCGCCTTCCCGCCATGGCTGTTCACCCCGACAGGTGGCAACCACGAGATGCCATCGGACGAATTGATCCGGCTGGTTGCAGGCCTGAGCGCAGATCGCGATGACCTGGCGCGCCTGCACGCCGTGGTGGCCCATGTCGATGAACGCTTTGTCTATGGCCGCCGCGCAGTCGGCTTGGGCGACAATGAAGATGCCATGCCCGCGCTGACATGCGACACCCACGCCGGAACATGCGTCGACACGCACAGTTACGCCGTCGCCGCCGTGCGCGCTTCCGGAATTGAGGCCGCCTATATCAGCGGTGTCTTCTTCAAGCATGGCCAGACCGTTTCAGCTCCGGGCCATTGCTGGTTTGCTGTCATGCTCGATGGCAGCGCACAGCATTTCGACATATCGCACCACATCAAATATGATCTTGGGCCGACGCGCGCGGGCTACAATCCTTTGCCGGGGACACGCTTTGCCCTGAGCGCGGGCCGTGACCTGGTGTTCACCCTACCCCAGCACAGCGTCACCGTTGCGACGCTGAGAGGCTTTGTCGATGTCAGCAACCCGGTTGGCCAGGCCTTATCGACCCACGCGCAGCTTTGCTGATCTCCATGCACGATATTCATCCATGACATTACAGTGACAAGCGAGAAACTTGTTTGCGCGAGTTGTCCAACAAATTAGGGCTATACACTTGTTTTTAAGTACTTTTTGCCGAGCCGACCTTGGCGCGACCGAAATGGCGGTCACAAAAACAACATGTGCGGACGCAATACCATCCAGCATGAAAAACTGGATTCGGATTTGCAGTCATATGCGCTCGATCGCCGGTTTCAGCCTGGCGCTGTTCGCTTTGTCAGCGTGCTCGGCGCAGGAGCAATCTGGCTTTCCAGAAGGTAGCTGGCAGGCCAAGATCGGCACGCTACGCGTCGCGGTTCGGGGTGATGAGGCAGACCCGGCCTACGCGGCGACATGGGACGGCTATCGCGCGCATCTGCGCGAGATCACAGGCCTGCCGGTGGAAACCTTCGAGGCGTCTGACTATAACGGTGTCATCCAGGCCGTTTCGTCTGGCCAGGTGGATTTCGCCACGATGGGGGCTGGATCCTACGCCAATGTCGATTCCCAGGTTGGCGGCAAGGTCGTGCCGTTTCTGCTCGTCAGACAGGCCGAGGGAAATACAGGCTATTATGCCGCGATCGCGGTCCGCAAATCGTCACCCTACAAGACCGTGGCCGACCTCAAGGGCAAGACCATTGCCTATATCGATTTCAATTCCACCTCGGGATATATCTATCCGCGCCGGGAGCTGAAGAACCAGGGCATCAAACCCGACCAGCATTTTGCCCGGTCGATCCTGGCAGGCGGCGGAACCCAAGCGCTGCTGGCGATGGTCAACGGACGGGTGGATGCCGCGATGATCACGGTTAGCGCCGGCACGCCGGAAACGGGCTTTGCGACCGGCAGCCATGTCAGCCTGGCGCGGCGCGGGCTGCTCGACCTCGATGATGTCCGTATCATCTGGACGGCCGGACCGATGCCAAACTCACCTTTTGTCATCCGAACCGACCGGCCGCAGGCCTTCATCGATGTCACGCGCGGCGCGCTGGCGATGCTCCCTTATGAAAAACCAGAGGTTTGGGCGGAAATGGGACAGGCCCCGGGCAACGACATGTTTCCTGTCAATCGCTCCAACTACGAAGATATCATCGCGATCCGCGCCGACGATATCAGTCAGCGCCGGGCGGGGACGTCGAAATGATCATTCCTCGCATCTTTGCCGGCTTGGCCCTGTTTGGGATGGCGGCATGCAGCTCAGACAAAAGCGAAACCGGACAGGCAGCAGCAGAACGCCCTGCCCCACTCACCCAGTTGCGCATAGGGATTGATGCGGCAGCCAGCGGCGAATGCAGTGAGGACTCGGCAAGCTGGCCTGAAGCGCAAAGGCGCTACGCGCGCCATCTGCAAAAGCGCATGGAAGTGCCGGTCTCGTTCTGTCCGCTGGCCGGGCCTCAGGCGATCGCGACCGCTATCGCAGATGGCAAGGTCGAGATCGGGCTTATCGACGGCCCTGCATTTTTGCCGGTGAAGGACCGTATCCGACCGATCCTTGCAGTGCGCCCCGATACCGGCCCAGGCCGCGCGATCACCGTGGTCGTCGTTCCCAACAAAGCTGCCGACAGATCGCTGGCCGATCTGGTCGAGAAAAACCGGGCGGGCAAGCTTGGCCTGATATTGTCCAGCGAGAATGCAGAGGTTCTGGGTGCTGTCCGTCGGGGGCTCACCGTCGGGGGCATCGCACCGGACAGTCTGGCAAAAGCTCGGCTCGAAGCGAATGCGAAGAGCGCGGCAGATGCCTTGCGCAGCGGTGACGGCGATGCCGTCGGCGTAGGCGCAGCGGAATGGTATCGATACTGCCGCGGCGTCAAAAAGGATGACAAACCCTGCGGGGATCTTCGCGAGGTCTGGCGCGGCCGCGAGCCAGTGGCGCAAGCCTGGGCCGTGCGGCGCGACATCTCACCCGAAAGCTGGGCGCGATTGGTGGGCATCCATGTCGCGCTGTTTCAGGAAGAGCCCGTCATCGCCCGCTGGCTGGCACCGGGAGCGCGCGAGATCACCCCCGTGGAAGCGGGCGCATTGGAAACGGCAAGCAAATGATCGATATGCCGCGCGCCGAGGCTGCAGAACTCCAGCGCGCGGCGGCACTGGTGCAAGAATGGCGTCAGCGCCTTCGCAGCAACCGCATACGATCGCTGGGCTGGCTGGTCCTGGCGTCGGCATTGCTCGTCATGTCGCTGGAAGTCAGCGAGTTGCGGTCAGGTTCGGTCGGAACCGGTTGGGGAGACCGCATTGCCACATTCGTGGATCGGCTGATCCCCGATTTGCGGATGGATGCGCTGTTTGCCAACCGCGACACCAGGGGTTCGCTGGCCAGCTGGTTCTATGATTTGCCGCTTTGGCTGGTCGCGATGCGCGAAACGATTGCCATGGCCATCGTGGGGACTTTGGTGGGCGGGGTGTTCGGGCTAGCCCTGTCCTTTGCGGCAGCCAGCAACCTCAACCGCAATCTGCCGCTGCGGCTGATGGTGCGGCGCGGACTCGATGCCGCCCGCACAATCCCCGATGTCATCCTGGCGCTGATCTTCGCTGCGGCCTTCAGCCTTGGGCCGGTGGCGGGCGTGTTGACACTGATCGTCAGCACGACAGGCTCGCTCGGCAAACTGTTCAGCGAGTGCATGGAGAGCGCCCAGATGCGTCAAGTCGACGCGGTTGCCGCATCCGGTGGCAACTGGCTGACCCAGATGCGGTTCGGCATCATCCCCCAATTGCTGCCGCAGCTTCTGTCTTATGGCCTGTTGCGGCTTGAGCTGAACCTGTCTGCGGCAGCGGCGCTCGGCATCGTCGGAGCCGGTGGCATCGGGGTCGAACTGCAACGCGCGATCAGCTTCACCGAATTCGACACCTATCTGGCGATCCTGGTCCTGATCATCGTCTGTATCACCTTGATTGACCTGTTGTCCGAAACGCTGCGCCACAGGCTGATCGGAGCAATGTCATGACCGCAACCCGGGTCGACGGCTTGGCCGGTGCGGACATGATCGCAAGGGCCCGGGCGCGGGTGCCACTTGCCATTGATATACCGCTGCGCGCCAGACTCCGGCCCTGGCTGATCTGTGCGGCGATCGCTGCAGTGTTTGTCGTCTGCTGCATCGACCTGGACATCGGCCCCGATGTGATCGGCCAGGGCATCGGCAAGCTGGGCGTCATTTTATGGGCCATGTGGCCACCAAGCGATGGCGGACAGCTGGTGCGGCTGTTGATCGCCATCGCCCAGACGCTGGGCATCGCCGTTCTGGGGACTGTACTGGGTGTGCTGGGCGCCATTCCGCTGGGGCTGATGGCAGCGCGCAATCTGGTCAGAAATGCAGTCGTTCATTTCGCGGTGCGCCGCTTGCTCGACATCTTTCGCGGCATTCCGGTGCTGGTCTGGGCGCTGATTCTGGTGGCAGCGTTCGGCCTGGGGCCATTGCCGGGCGTGCTGGCGCTGGCGTTCGCCGACATCCCGCGTCTGGCCAAGCTGTTTGCCGAAGCCATCGAGAATATCGATCGCCGCCAGCGCGAGTCCCTCCAGGCCACGGGTGCCAATTCGGCAGCGGTCATCCGCTTCGGCATTCTGCCTCAGGTGCTGCCGATCTGGCTGAGCCAGAGCCTCTATTATCTTGAACAGAATTTCCGGGCTGCCGCGGTGGTCGGTGTCGTTGGCGCCGGCGGCATCGGCTTCGAACTCAACGAGCGCATCCGCATTTTCGCCTTCGACGAAGTGGCGCTGATCACGCTGCTCTACATTCTCATCGTCGCACTGCTCGACGAGATTTCACAGCGCCTGCGGGCGCAGCTTATCTGAAGGAAGCCGGTCCATGTTGGAAATCAGGAATCTCAGGTGCTGTTTTGGCGACGTCGTCGCGGTCGATGATCTGGTGCTGACCATAGAACCCGGAGAAATGGTGGGCATCATCGGCCGTTCCGGCTCTGGCAAAAGCAGCCTGCTGCGGCTGATCAATCGCCTGTACACGCCCAGTGCGGGAAGCATTCACTGGAAAGGCGAGTGCATAACGAACTGCAAGGGCAAGGCCTTGCGCGAGTGGCGACGCCGGGCTGCCATCATCTTCCAGGATTACAACCTTATCCCCCGCCTCGATGTGCTCAACAACGTGCTGCTTGGCACCTTGGCCACCAGGCCCACCCTGCCCTCGCTGTTCAACCAGTTCCCTGCCGAACTGCGGGCCCGCGCCATCATCGAACTCGACCGCCTGGGCATGGCCGATACCGCCTTCAAACGGACCCAGTTTCTGTCCGGCGGCCAGCAGCAGCGGGTTGCCATCGCCCGCGCGATGGTCCAGGACCCTGACATCCTGCTGGCCGATGAGCCGGTGGCCTCGCTGGACCCGATCAACAGCGAGATCGTGATGAAAAGCATTGCCGACATCAACCAGTCGCGCGGAATCACCGTGCTGGTCAATTTGCATTCGATCGATATTGCCCGTCGCTACTGCCAGCGCGTGATCGGAATGAACCAAGGCCGGGTGGTGTTTGACGGACCGGTCAGGCAACTGACCGACAGGGTCGTCGCCGCGATCTATGCTGCAGGCGGCGAACCTTGCGCCGAGCTGCCAGAGGAGGACGACGACGATTTCATGGCAATTCCCGCCGCCCCACAACTGATGCAGGCTGGCTTGCAATGAGCGGTCGGCTCACCGCCCTGGCGGCAGAACGCGGGCTGGAATATGTCGGGCGTCAGGTGCCCGAGCGGCCATTCGCGGTCCATGGCAACCCCGCGCCAGAGATTGATCCGGAAGCTGCAGTTGTGGATTGCGCTTTGGGCCGCTGGACCCGGATTGGCGCACGCACCCATATGAACGAGGTCGCTTTCGGCGACTATTCGTACATCGTCAGCGATTCGAGCGCGACCTACGCCGACATCGGTAAATTCTGCTCGATTGCGCGCGATGTCAGGATCAATCCAGGCAACCACCCGACCTGGCGGGCGGCGCAGCATCATTTCAGCTATCGCGCCAAGTCCTATGAGCTGGGCGATCAGGATGATGCCGCGTTCTTCGAATGGCGGCGGGCCGATCAGGTGACGATGGGACACGACATCTGGATCGGCCATGGCGCAACGATCCTTGCCGGTGTGTCCATCGGCACCGGCGCCGTGATCGGGGCAGGGGCTGTGGTGTCAAAGGATGTGCCGCCTTTTGCGATCGTGGTCGGTGTGCCCGCGCACATCATTCGCTACCGCTTCGATGAGCCGCTGCGAGAGGCCTTGCTGGCGCTGGCCTGGTGGGACTGGGAGCACGACCGCCTCGCTGCCGCGCTCGAGGATTTCCGCCAACTCGATGCGCAGGATTTCGTGGCACGGCATGGTTGATCCAACCCAGGCAGGTACGCTGGTGCTGGTTGTCGGCCCTTCCGGCGCGGGCAAGGACAGCCTCTTGGCTGCCGCTCGAGAGGCGCTGGCCAGCGACCCGTACTATCTGTTCCCCTCACGCGACATCACAAGGCCGGCCGACGCTGGCGGCGAACAGCACAATGCTGTGACAAAGGCGGAATTCAGCTTGCGGCGCGATGCGGGTGATTATGCACTGTCGTGGGAGGCCAATGGCCATGGCTATGGCATCCCGATCAGCATTCATGCCGCGCTGGATGCCGGCCAGTGCGTGCTGTGCAATGTCTCGCGCGCTGTCATCGACGCCGCACGCGGTCGCTATCCCCGCATGAGGGTTCTGTGGGTGACCGCACCGCTGATGGTGCTGGCGGAGCGCATCGCCGGACGGGGCCGGGAAACGCCGGACGAGGTTGCGGCCCGCCTTTCACGCGCTTCCTATGCACAGCCGCAGGGCGCTGATGTCACCATCATCGACAATTCCGGGTCGCTCGACGATTCAACCGCGCAGTTTCTGGACGCGATCAGCGCCGTTGCAGCGCAAACCGTTCGATGATGGTGAACGGGCTGTCGGCATCGGCTTGGTAGAAAAGGCTCAGAGCATCAAACTGGTGCTCGCCCAGATCTTCGGCAAAATGGGCGCCGGCGGCGTCCAGCAGGCGAAGCCTTTCATCGGCATTCTCGACCCTGCCGGTCAGTGTCATGTGGAAGCGGAAGTCCGCAAACACATAGGGATAGCCCCATGCCTGCAAATTCTGGTCCTGCATCGGGCTGAGCGGTGCCTTGCGGCGTCGGGCCAGTTCGGCTGGTGCTGGGGGCACGCGGAAACGGTCAATCGCCCGCACGCTGGCTTCATGCAGCGCCTGCATGGGCTCTGAGCGCGACACCAGCCGGATGGCGATAAACGATCCCAGCGCATGCACCCAGACCTGTGAGCTGAATGCCGCTTGTTCTTGAGCCAGTTCGGCCACCGCCTCGACAAGAGCCTCCCGACGGGCTCCTTCGGCAAGTGCGAACGGTGCCTTGAGGGTTGCATGGAAGCCGTAGCGACGGGCATCGGCCGTCAGGCTGGCAAAGTCCTCCGCTGCATAGCCCGGCGGCACGAACTGGGGGACGCGTGCACCAGTTGCAGCATCGCGGCCCAGCCAGGCCGCTGCGCGATGCGCAAACGGGCTGTCCGGATCAGGCGCGTAATAGATGGCATAGCGTGCAGGCATCGGTTTCAGGCCACCCTTTCCCCGGCCCGCCACACCGCCACCGGTTGCGGCCAGCGTCCCGGCTTCCAGCGGACCTGCACGAGGTCGGCACGCAGGCCCGGCGCAATCCGGCCCCGATCGAGTAGCCCGGTGGCACGCGCCGGATTGTCGGCAACGGTGGCGATGGCGCGCGGCAGCGGCCATCCATAATCGGGTTCTGCCAGCAGGAAGGCGGCGCGGATCATGGACAGAGGGATATAGTCTGACGCCAGAATGTCGAGCAATCCTGCGCGCGCCGCATCCCCTGCGGAAAGATTGCCTGAATGGGATCCGCCACGCACAAGGTTGGGCGCGCCCATGGCGATCGTCATGCCCGCATCCTTTGCCGCCTGCGCCGCGATCTCGGTCACGGGGAATTCGGCCATGGTGCAGCCCAGCGTTACCGCCTCGGCAATATGGTCAAGAGTCGCATCGTCATGCCCGGCCAGCGGCACGCCATGCGTGCCAGCAAACTGTGCCATTTGCCTGCGTTGAGCGCTGCACAGTTCGGCAAGTTCATCGGGCGCTTCGGGTTCATCGGCCGAAGGCTTCAATCGCAGCTGGCGTTGCCCCGGGCGATGATCCATCAGCGACAGCAGATGCAGCCGGGGGTGGGCAAGGTAAGGCTGTGCGGCTTCGATCAGCGCGGGGTTGGTGACCTCGCAGCGCAAATGCAGCAGGTGATCGGCGCGCAGCAGCCCCTCGGCCATGGCGTGGTCGATGGCCGCGATCATCCGGGGCATCGCCGCAGCCCTGTCGAGGCCATTGCGTTCGCCATGCATGCACAGGGAATCGAGCACCGTGGTGATGCCAGCTGCGGCGCATTGGCCATCGTGCGCCATGACTGCGCCAACATCATCCCAGCCGACCCCGGGCCGGGGCTGATAGTGCTTTTCGAGGTTGTCGGTGTGGATATCGACCAGACCGGGAATGATCAGATCCTCGCCCAGGTCCTGCGCCGTTGCTGTCGGCGTATCGCATTCGCTGACGGCAGTGACATGTTGACCCTCAACGACGATTTCACCGCTGATACAGCGGTCCGCAAGGACGATCTGGCGGCTGAACAGGCGCATGGATGTCATCTTGGATATCCGTTCAGGCAGCTGCACGATGCAGCGTGATGTCGAACAGGCGGGTTGCAACCTGCTCGCGGACGACCTCATCGTGGAAAATCCCGACCATCGCCGTGCCGCGCATGCGCGCCTCGTTCATCAAAGAAACGACTGTCGCGCGGTTGGCCGCATCGAGCGAGGCGGTCGGCTCGTCCAGCAGAAGCACGGGATATTCGCGAACCAGCACGCGGGCGATGTTCACCCGCTGCTGCTCGCCTCCCGAAAACGTTGCCGGCGGCAGGTGCCACAAAGTCCTGGGCAGATTGAGCTTGGCGAGAATGGCTTCGGCGCGGTCCCTCGCCTCATCTTCGGCGACGCCGTTTTCCAGCAGCGGCTCCATCACCAGCGCAAGCGTCGAGATGCGCGGGATAACGCGCAGGAACTGGCTGACATAGCCCATCGTCCGGCGACGTATGTCGATAACAACATGCGGCGGTGCGTGGGTGATATCGATGGAGCTGCCATCATGGACGACATTGACGCTGCCGGTGCTCGGCAGATAATTGGCGTATATAGCGCGCAAGAGCGTCGACTTCCCCATGCCTGAAGGTCCGCTGAGTACCACGCACTCGCCTGCGCTGACATCAAGTGCGACGTTGGTGAAGACCGGCACCTGGGCAGCGCCCTGATTGTGGAGGGTAAAGCATTTGCCAAGGCCGCTGATGCGGATGGCTGGCTCGGCGGGAACGGTTGCGTGAGTCATGACTGTACCTCAGATCTGCAGAACGGAAGATACCAGCAGCTGGGTGTAGCCATGCTGGGGATCGTCGAGCACCTGATCGGTCAGGCCGCTCTCGACAACATCGCCCGATTTCATCACCAGCAGCCGGTCGGCCAACAACCGCGCAACGCCGATGTCATGGGTGACGATGATCGCAGCCAGGCCCATGTCACGCACAAGAACGCGCATCAGGTCGAGCAGACGCGCCTGCACCGACACATCGAGCCCGCCGGTGGGTTCGTCCATGAACACCAGGCTGGGGCCATGGATGAGGTTGCGCGCGATCTGGAGCCGCTGCTGCATGCCGCCAGAAAAGGTGCGCGGCTTGTTATCGATGCGACCGGCATCAAGCTCCACCCGCTCAAACCACTCCAGCGTCTTCGCCCGCATGCCGCCGTAATGGCGGGTGCCGTTCATCATCAGCGGTTCTGCGACGTTGGCACCGCCCGACACGCGCATGCGCAGGCCGTCGCGCGGGTTCTGGTGGACATAGCCCCACTCCTCACGGCTGATCCGGCGGCGGTCCTGTTCCGAAAGGTCGAGCAGATTGGTCAACCCATGGCGGCGGCTGGCAAACAGCACCTCACCCGCGCTTGGCTCGATCTGGCCCGAAAGGCAGCGCAGCAACGTCGTCTTGCCCGATCCGCTTTCACCGACAATGCCCAGGATCTCGCCACGCCGCAGATCGAAGCTGACATTGCGGCACGCGGCGATCGGCCCGAAGTAGCGATCGAGTCCGCGCACCGAAAGCAGCGGAGCGTTGCGGTCCAGAGTTTGCATCATGGTCATGCTTCGATCCCCCGGCTGGCTTTTTCTTCCAGGTCGTCATCGCCATCGGCCAGCGCGTGGCCCGCCATCGGACCTGCATGGCCGGCCGCACGCCGATCACCGCAATAGGCGCTGTCTGAACACACGAACATGCGGTTGCCGGCGTCGTCCAGGATCACTTCGTCCTTGTAGCTTTCGGCACAGCCGCACAGCCCGCACACCTCGTCCCAGCTCTGCACCTCGAACGGATAGTCCTCGAAATCCAGGCTGCGCACATCGGTGTGCGGCGGCACCGCATAGACCCGCTTCTCGCGGCCTGCGCCAAACAGATGCAGTGCTTCGCTCTGGTGCAGCTTGGGATTGTCGAACTTGGGGATCGGCGAGGGCGACATCAGATAACGCTCGTCGACCAGAACCGGGTAGCCCGCCCCGCCGGCAATCCGCCCGAACGCCGCGACGCTTTCGTAAAGCGACAGATACTGCAGCCCGTATTCCTCATAGGCGTGCATGGCGCGGGTTTCCGTCTCGCGCGGCTCGAGCCCGCGCAGCGGCTCGGGCTGCGGCACCTGGTAGACCATGATCTGCCCCCGGCGCAGCGGAGCTTCCGGGATGCGGTGCCGGGTCTGGATGATGCTGGCATCCTCGGTCCGCTCCGTGGTGGCAACATCGGCCACCTTGGCAAAAAAGCGCCGGATGGAAACCGCATTGGTGGTGTCATCGGCACCCTGGTCGATGCACTTGTAGACATCGTTCAGTCCGATGATGGCAGCGGTCAGCTGGATGCCGCCCGTCCCCCAGCCATAAGGCACCGGCATTTCGCGCGAGCCGAATGGAACCTGGTAACCAGGGATCGCGATCGCCTTGAGAACTGCCCGGCGGACCATGCGTTTGGTCTGTTCGTCCAGATAGGCATAATTATAGGCGCGCCGCGCCGTCGTGTTCGCGATTGTCATTCCGCTGCCTCCGCGACTGCGTCGCTCTGGTTGGTGGCACGCGCTTCCTGCCATTCGCGGCGCAAGCGGCGGATGAACTGCAACTCTGCCTGAAAATCGACATAGTGCGGCAACTTGAGGTGCTGCACGAAGCCCGAAGCCTCGACATTGTCGCTGTGGTACAGCACGAACTCTTCGTCCTGCACGGCATGGGCTGGTGCTTCGCCGACTTCGGCATGGCGCAGCGCCCTGTCGACGATCGCCATGCTCATCGCCTTGCGCTCGTTGTGGCCGAAGGTGAGCCCATAGCCGAAAGTGAACTGTGGCGGGCGTTCGGCCGAGCCTTCGAAGTTGGAGATCATCTGACACTCGGTCACCGTGATTTCGCCGACCTCCAGGGCAAAGCCCAGCTCCTCGGGCACGAACTCCACGACCACTTCACCCATGCGGATTTCGCCGCACAGCGGATGCGTGTTCCCCCAACCGCGCTGGGAGGCATAAGCAAGGCTCAGCAGAAAACCCTCATCGCCGCGGGCCAATGCCTGCAAGCGCTGGTCGCGTCCGGCGGGAAATGCCATCGGCTCGCGTGTCAGGTCGTAAGGCTCGCTGCCATCCTCGGCATCGGCTTGCGGCGTCTCCAGCAAGGCCTCGTGGGCAAAGACCGACGCAATGGTGGCCATCGCCTCTGGCAGCGGGCTGTCAGACAGCGCCGCCTTGGCAGCAGGACCGGTGTCAGCGAGATCAAAATTGATCAGCCGGTGCGTGTAATCGAACGTTGGGCCCAGTATCTGGCCGCCCGGGATATCCTTGAACGCTGCCGAGACCCGGCGCTGGACGGCCATTGTCGGGGTGCTGACCGCTTGCGACATGCCAAAGCGCGGCAGCGTGGTGCGATAGGCGCGCAGCAGGAAGATCGCCTCGGTGACATCGCCGCGCGCCTGCTTCAGCGACAATGCCGCAAGCTCGGGATCATAGCAGCTGCCCTCGGCCATCACCCGGTCAACCGCCAGCGACATCTGTTCACGGATCTGCTGGACTTCGATTTCGGCAACACCCGTGTCGCCGCGCCGCTTTTCATCCAGCCAGCGATGGGCGTTGTCGATCGCGCGCTCGCCGCCCTTGACGGAAACATAAGCCATAATTCACTCTCCTTCGGGTGCGCACACGGTAATGCGGGTCGATCGGGGCAGGCCGATGATCTGCTGACCGCAGGCCAGCACCAGATCTATGCCCAGCTGGAACCGCTGCCGGTCCGCGATCACGGCGGCCCAGAAGTCCGGGGACAATCCTGCGGGCGCGATTGCGAGCGGAGCCGGGATTCCAGGGCCGGCGAGCAGGACCTGCCCACCACCCACCAGCGCCGGACACAGGACGACCAGCGTTGTCGAACGCTCCGGATATTTCGCCTCGCCGGGATTGAAATCGGCAAGCGGCGGCAGCGCCTCAGCGCGCGCGAACGCAAAAGCTGCCTCGGCCGTATCGCGGGTCACGGGGCAGCCGCAATGGAACCGCAGCCAGGCGGCCAACACGTCCCCTTCTGCGCCTGCAGGGACCCAGGCTGGCGTTTCGAAGTCCAGCACTGTCAATGCGATGGCGCCCGCCGCTTCCCACCCTGAGACGGGCGGGGAAAGCTGCACGTCAAGATCAACGACCCGGCCAGGCCGCGCCATGGCATCCATGAGACGGCGAAACGTCCTTTGGGAATCGTGCGTCGGATCGGCAAAGCCCGAAGCCATGCCGGCCAGCGTGGCTGCAGCGGTCATTGCGGCCTCCGTGTGCGGACCATGGTGAAGAAGTCGACCTTGGTCGCCGCTGCCTTGCGACCCGCCAGCGCCTTGGCCTCGGCCAGTTGACCCGCCAGCGGAGCCAGCACCCCGTCCTCGACGACATCGCGCCATGCGGGGTCCTGCACCATCGCATCGGCCAGCGCGGCCATTTCTGCATGATCCTGATTTCGTCCGGCCACGTAGCCGATACCAACTGGCCCGCCATCGATCTGCATGGCAGCGCGGGCAACGGGCAGCTCACCCACGTTGAACCGCGCTCCATCTCCGCCGATCCGCCCCCGCACCATGATGAGGCCAATATCGCTCGGCCGCAGCCGCTGGGTGGCGGGAAGATCCGTGAGAGCTGCAAACAGGTTGCGAACCGCTTCTTCCGGACTGCGGGCAACTAGCGAATGTGCCCGCTGCCGCGCCGCGACAACTTCTTGATCTGAATTCATGCCAAACTCCGGCTCGAAAGACTTCGCATCATGCGTTGGGTCGAACAATAGGTAATTAAAGCCAGTATTGACTACAATCCAAAACAACATTGCGGAAATATGACACAATTAAAACTTGTCGGACTTTAAATCGAACTGTCATGATTCCTTCTTATATGCTTGTCCCAGAGGGTGGCCGACGATGTGGAAAACCATTGCAGATGAACTGGAGCGCGCGATTCAGGAGCGCCGACTCATGCCAGGGGACAAGCTTCCCAGCGAACAGCAGCTGGTTCGAAAGTATTATGTAAATCGGCATGTTGTGCGCCGTGCGCTGGCCAGCCTGGCCGATAGCGGATTGATCCACAGCCATCAGGGGCGGGGCAGCTATGTCGCAAGGCCTACCTTGCCGATGCCGATCACGCGGCGAACCCGGTTCAGCGAAACCGTGAGGCGGGCTGGTGCAGCGCATATCAACCGGACGCTGAAGCTGGAACAGACCCCCGCTCCGGCAGACATTGCCCGCGAGTTTGGCGTCCGACAGTCGACCCCCCTGGTGTGCCTGGAGCGGGTTGCGATCGTCAACGATCAACCCATAGGCATGAGTGCGCACTATTTTCTCGCCAGCCGCGTACCGGGGTTCATCGAACTCTATGCCGGGTTCGGATCGATCACCAGCACGCTCAATGCACTGGGCATTCCCGATTATGTTCGCGCGCACACCCGCATCCATTCGCGCCTGCCCATGCCGGATGAAGCCCAGATGCTGGGCATGCCGCAGCATGTGCCGCTCATCATCACTCGCGCCATCAACACCGACCTTGCCGGAGCCATCCTGGAATATGGGGAGGCTCGGCTGGCCGCAGACAGGGTCGAGCTGGTTCTGCAGCCCCCTGCCGAACCGGCCTAGTCAACGATCAGTCAAACCTAGGGAACACGACCTTCATGAGCCAGCAGACCATCCTGACAAACGCCCAAATCGTTACCTCGGCCGCGGTCGTGAAGGGTAGCCTTGTCATCGAGGGAGACACTATCCGCGACGTCGCAGAGGGTCATTCTGACCACGCCTCGATCGATCTTGAGGGCGACTACCTGATCCCCGGCATCGTCGACATGCACACCGACAATCTTGAACGGCACTATTTTCCGCGCCCGAGCATCGACTGGAATCCGGTGTCCGCCACGATCGCCCATGACGGCGTGTGCATCGCCAGCGGCGTCACCACCGTGCTGGACAGCCTGTCGCTCGGGGCATGGAGCCACATCGAATCGCGCGGGCTGGCCAATCTGCGACATCTTCTGGGCGGCATCGACCAGGCACGCGCGGGCGGAGCATTGCGCGCCGAGCATTTCCTGCACTGGCGCTGCGAGTTGCCGGCGCAGCACCTGCCCGATTTTGTCGACGAATTCCTGCCGCATCGCTTTACCCGGCTTGCCTCGCTGATGGACCATACGCCCGGGCAGCGGCAATACCGCGACCTCGAGTTTTTCCTGGATCGCAACTGGCGTAGCGAGTTGAGCGAGGACCAGGTCAATGAACGCCTCGCCATGCGCCGGGCGAACCAGGCAAGCTATGCCGATATCCACCGCGATTACCTGGGCAAGGCCGCGCGCAGCATGGGAATTGTGCTGGCTGCGCACGACGATGAGACCAGCGATCACGTCATCGCAGGTTATGCTGCTGGCGCATCGATTGCGGAATTTCCCGTCACGCTCGAGGCTGCCGAGGAAGCCCGGAGGCTTGGCATGGTGAACATCATGGGGGGCCCCAATCTGGTTCGCGGCGGGTCTTATTCCGGAAACGTCAGCGCAGCAACGCTCAGCGAACGAGGCCTGCTGGACGGCTTTGCCTCCGACTATGTGCCGCGCAGCCTTGTCGAATGTGCGTTCCTGCTCGCTCAACCAGCGCATGGCTGGACGCTCCCGGCTGCCGTGGCCACCGTCACCCGGGTGCCAGCGCGTGCCCTGGGCTTCTTTGATCGCGGCGAGATCGCACCGGGCCTGCGCGCCGATCTGCTGAGGGTCAGTCTCAACGCCGGCTTCCCTGTCGTGCGCGGGGTGTGGGTCGCCGGCCACAGGCAAGCATGACGATGGCGACATTGCGCGTGCTGTCCTTCAATCTTTGGAAAAACGAAGGCCGGTTTCAGGACCGTATGCTCCTGTTGGCCGATGCGCTGCCCGGCCTGCGAGCCGACGTTATGGCGCTGCAGGAATGCTTCGCCGCGCCGGCACTCGACATCGACGTGGCTGCCAGCCTGGCTTCCATCTGCAACAGCCAGCTCGCCAGGGGCGAACAGCGCAGAAAGCTGCGACAGCACGATGGCGATCTGCAGGACTCGCGATCCGACCTCGCCATTCTGACCCGGCTGCCCGTCGAGAGCACAACAATGAGCGCGCTGCCGGACGATCCGCGCGACGGCGAACGCAACCTGCTGATGGCCGTGCTCCGCCATGACGGTAGCTCGCTGTGCGTGGCCTGCACTCATTTCACCCATATTGCAGATGGCGAAACCGTCCGCCGCCAGCAGGCCGAAGCTGTAGTGGAGGCTTTGCTCGCGGATGACACGCGCACCAGCTTGTTGATGGGCGATCTCAACGCACCCGCCACGTCCCCCGCGCTGGCCGGCCTGATCGATCACCCGCGGCTGCACCCGGATTGCCGGGAGCAGGCGCTGGCGGTCGCAGGCTGCGGGCGGACAGGCGGGGCGATCGATCACGTGCTGCTGTTTCCCGCCCGTGGCGAACGGTGGCAGGTAACCCGGCAATTGGTGCTTCCCCCCAATGCCAGCGACCCCGATGCCGGACCCAGTGACCATCCGGCCATTCTGTCCGAACTGGAACGGCTTGTATGAGCGCCAATGCAGCTCTCGCGCATGTCCCGCGCCGCACGACATCGCTCAGCTGGCAACAGACGCTTGCGGCGTTTGCGCGTTACTGGCTTGTCGAGCCCCGCAGCGTGGCCGGCATCATCGCCCTGCTGATTGCGGTCGTCGCCGCCGAAACCGCAGCCCCGGTTGCCATGGGCGAGCTGGTTGGCTCGGTGGCTCAGCCCGGAACCCCGCTCGACTTTACCCGGTTCCACCAACCGCTGATGCTGGCCGGGGTCGCGATGATTGCCGCAATCCTGTTGCGACAGTTGCTCGACCGGCTTTGGAACCGCGTCACCACCCGCGCCATGCAGCGGTTGCAGCTTGACCTGTTCAGCCGGGTTCAGCGGCTTCCCACCGATTGGCACGCCAACAGCTTTGCCGGAGCAACGGTGCATCGGATCTCGCGGGCCCGCTGGGCACTCGACATGCTCAGCAACATCCTGGTGCTGCGGCTGTTGCAACCGTTGCTGACGCTGACAGTGATCGGTGGAATCCTGTGCTGGCGCTATCCGCTGGCCGGCATCTCGTTCGTGACAGGGTCCATGGTCTACCTGGCGGTCAGCTGGTTCCTCGCCATGCGATGGGTGCGTCCCACCAGCGTGCTGGCCGCCGAGCGTGATAGCCGTCTGACCGGAGCGCTTGCCGATTCGGTTGCCAACAACAGCACGGTGAAGGCCTTTGCCGCCGAGGTCCGCGAAGACCATCGACTGAGGCAGAGCTCGGATCACTGGGCGTCCGTGGCGCTGATCTCGTTCAACCGGGCGACCGATACCAATGCGTTCCAGCAGCTGCTCTGGACGTTTACCCAGCTGTCGGTGCTCTCCCTTGTCGCTTGGCAATCGGTGCAGGGATTGGCGAGCGTAGGCGATGTGGCCTTCGCGATGTCGGCGGTGGCGATGCTGTCTGGCAGCCTGCGCAATCTGGGTCAGGACATCCGCACCATCCAGCGCGCCTATGCCGAGCTGGAGGACGCCGCAGAGTTCCTCATCGCTCGCGACGAGATCAGCCCTTCGGGCCGACCGTTCGGCACAAGGTCGGTCGCAGGTCATATCCGGTTTGCCAATGTGGGCTTTCGCTACACGTCCGGCCCGGCGATATTCCGCGACCTCAGCTTTGAAGCGGCTGCCGGGACACATGTGGCCCTGGTCGGACCCTCGGGGTCAGGCAAATCCACCATCACCAAACTGATCCAGCGGCTTTACAGTCCGAACAGCGGCAAGGTCATCATCGATGGTCACGACATCAGCGCGATGTCACTTGAGCATCTGCGCGGCATGATGGCGGTTGTGCCGCAGGAACCCATCCTGTTTCACCGCAGCCTCGCGGAAAACATTCGCTATGGCAGGCCGGATGCCAGCATGGAGGATGTCCGGCGGGCCGCGCGCAGGGCCAGGGCCGATCTGTTCATCGAGCAGCTGGACCATGGCTATGACACGATCGTCGGCGAGCGTGGTGCCAAGCTTTCGGGTGGCGAACGCCAGCGGGTCGCGATTGCCCGGGCGCTGCTGGCTGATCGCCCGATCCTGTTGCTCGACGAGGCGACGTCAAGCCTGGATACCGAAACCGAAAGGCTGGTCCAGCTGGCTCTCGCCGAGCTGGTGGAAGGCCGCACGACGTTGACGATTGCGCACCGCCTCTCGACCATCCGCAGCGCCGATCTCATCCTTGTGTTTGGACAGGGTGGGCTTGTCGAGCAAGGCACCCACGATGACCTCGCTCGCTGTCCAAACGGACATTACCGCCGCCTCCTCGAATTGAGCATGGCGTGAGGTTCGTCTCGGCTGACACCACTCTGGAGTTACGCAAACTGCTCTTCGATGCGCGCGATGCAATGGTGGGTGGTAAGGCGAATGGCGGCTTTGACACGGGGTAGTTGCCAACGCTGCCATCACTGGATAAATCGACGTTGTGAATGATCGCAAAAATCAGATGGGTCGATTTAGTTGCGCAATCATCTGTATTGCAATCTTGGCGACTGCGTGCGAGCCGCCAGCAAAGCAGAACGCCAATGACCCATTACCAGATTGGGTCACTAAGTTAGCGGCTTCCCAGAAAGCGCAATTGATTGAAGAAGCAACCTTAGAAGGTCGTCGCGTTTTTCATGTCATGCCTTCTGATCGAGGGAGTGACGTTGGCAATGAGCACGTTCTTTATGCACAAGACGGTCAAACAATCTGTGAATTTGGTGGTATTGCGGGACAGGTTGCGGTGGGCACCTGTGACGTTGATCAAATCAAATTTGTTCGAACGATATTCGAATAATAATAATTACCTTCGCCCGAACGTCCGCTCGAATTTGTAAGGGCTGATTGTCTTGTGACCGTTCTGGGGTCGGAAAGAGAATTTCCGGTTCTGGCGACAGCAGGGGCAAAGGGGACCGGCCGGTCAGCGCAACCCAGGAACGACAAGCCCGACGATGCGAGGCTGTGACAGCCGCGTCGGATGATCCAACGCAGCACTCAGTGTTCGCGAGAACCCGTCCGCCCACTCGTGCTTCGAGCGCTGTATATTTTTGTGTATATGTTCGCCCGCTCAATCTCATCTAACACATTGAGATAAAGCGTTTAAAGAAAAATGGTCGGGGAGACAGGATTCGAACCTGCGACCCTCTGCTCCCAAAGCAGACGCGCTACCAGGCTGCGCCACTCCCCGAACCGTTTTTGGCCGTCATCAGGCTTCTGGCCTGCAAGTCCGTACCGGTCCCTGGTGGTCCGGAGCGGGACAGGCTGGTGGGCCCGGAGGGACTCGAACCCCCGACCTAGCCGTTATGAGCGGCCAGCTCTAACCAACTGAGCTACAGGCCCGTCCCGGCTGTGCCAGAGGCGCGGTTAGCCCAGCGCGGGGCGACATGGCAAGCGGGAAAACGGCCAGACCGCCGTTTCCTGCGCCTGCCGATGCGAATTCACCGCACGATGCTGGCCTCGATCCCGGCAATGCTGGTCGGCTGCACCCCGCGCTGCGCCAGATAGGACAGCACCCGGTGCCACCAGTCGTAGAAAGCGGTGACGTCCTCATCCTTGCGCACATAGGGCGTGTAGCCGGCCTTCAGCGAGGGCGAGTGGAAGGAGAAATTGAGGATCGGCAGGCCGTCATCGAGCGCGATGTCGATGCCGCGGATGACCTCTTCCACTGAAATGCCCTCGGGCGTCAGCGAGATCCGCTCGAGCAGCCGCCCGCGTGCCATCAGCGATTTGGTGACGCCCGCCATCTGCGCCAGCGGAAACAGCGTGCCCTGGCGGCGCAACAGCCCCCAGAACACCGATGTCACCGGCAGTTCGACAATGCCCAGCGTCTTGTCGAGCCAATAGGGTTCAAGCGGATATTGCGAGAAGTCCGGCCCTTCGGCCTTGCTGTAATCGAAATTCGCGCGCACCGACGTATCGAAGCGAACCCCGGCCTCGCGCAGCAGGTTGAGCGTCTGCGGGCCGATGCCGTAACGCCCCGCGCGATAGGCGATGGGCTGGGTGCCTGTCGCTTCGGTGATGGCATCACGCAGCGCAAAGAACTTGGCGCGCTCCAGTTCCTTGGGCAGGTTGCCGGCATAGGTGTTGCGCTGCGTCATCTCTTCGTCGAACGGCGGATTCACCCACGGATGCAGCTGGATGCCCACCTCGGCGCGGCCTTCGCGCACCAATTGGCCATAGATTTCCCTGCCGCGCGGATCAGAAATGATCGGCCAATCGACAAGATACAAAGGCTTTACGCCATATTCCTCACACAATTTCTGAAAATCGGTGATCGCCTCGAGCGCCTCGAGCGAATAGCCCTCGCGCTCGATGGGCTTGGTCCAGTCGAACTCTTCCTCGACATCGACCGTGACGAGATAGCGTGGGCCGACATCGGGCGAGAAATGGACGAAATCATCCTTTCCCGGCAATCTTGCAAAGGTCATTCGCTTCGGTCTCGCAGCGTCGCAAAGTTGGGCCGGACACCCCCCCTGGCGCCGTCCCAGCCACGCTCCTCCCGCTTATGAGCGCGCAGCTTCTGCGCTAATCGCGGCGCTGGGCAAGGTCAAGCGCAGAGCATCGGCCTCGATCGTGAGCTGGCCGCCGTGACTGGCAAGCAGGTTGCGCACGAGGCGCAGGCAAAAGCCCAGCCCGAGCAGCGGCCCGCCGTCGCCCTGCCCGCCATCGCTGCGATCGACATCGAACAGCCGATCCTCGTCCAGCCCGGCGAGCGACTGCGGACGGCTGAACCTGAGGTCGATCGCATGCGCAGCAGTGGAAAACTGCAGCGCCAGCGTCTCGCCAGGCGCGCAGCTGCCGATCAGCGCGCCCGCCAGGCGCGGAACGATGCGGTCCAGCGCCTGCGCCGACATCGCAATCACCGCGGCAGGAGGCAGCGGCCCCATATCGAACGCGGCGCCTGAAAACTCGAGCAGGGGCTGCACGCGCGCGGTCAGCCGGTCGGTCAGGTCGCTGAGCGGGACATGGCCTTCGGGGTCGTCGATCGCGTTGCGGTCGAGCCGCAGCGCGGTGTCGAGATCGTCGAATCCGCTGAGCAGTTGGCGCGCATCCTGGCGAATGCGCTGCGCCATCTCGCGATATTCGGACGCGACCGGCCCGAACAGCTGCTGCTCGATGATCTCGGAAAAGCCCATGATCGCATTGAGCGGCGTGCGCAGTTCGTGGACGATCTGGCGAAGTCCGTCGCGCCCGGCCAGCCCCTGTGTGCCCGCCTCGGGCCCCGCGCTTTCCCAGGGCATCGGACGCCGCAAGGTACCGCTATAGCCGATGAAACGTCCGGTCGCGCGATCGAAGCACGGATCGGCATCCACCCGCCATTCGCCCGCCAGCGATGCGGCGCTGCCCAGATCGGCCCGCCCGCCACGAATGGGCATGCGGCGACTGAACGCGGTCGAAACCGCCGCATCGACGCCGCGAAAGCCCGCGAGGGCTGGCATCGCGAGCGACAGGCCATGCACCATGCCCAGCAACATCCCCTGGGTGCTGGTGATGGCACCATCGACCCCGGTGGCAAACTGGAAGTGCTGGTGCCCCTGCGGCCAACCGCCGGTCCCGGCATCGGCAGCGACATCAGCATCGGCATCGGCAGGGACATCGACGGAGGCAGGGTCCGGATCGGCCTTGACCGATGCGGTGCCCGGCGCGGCCACTCCCTCGCCAGTCGATACGGCGTTCTCGATCAGGCCCCAGCCTTCGGCTGAGAAAGCAGGACGGTCTTCCATAGCCTGCCGGATGCGGACTTCCTGCAGCGCTTCGATCCGCTTGACGATCTCGCCGATGCTTTGCGGCCCACCAGATTCCACTTTCGGTGCGGCTTCGGGCTCGACTTCAGGTTCGGGCACGAATTCGGCTTGGGGCTCGGGTTCCGACTCGGGTTCCGACTCGGGTTCCGGCTCGATCAGCGGCACAAAAGGTGCGGCTTCGACGATGATCGGCTCTTCGAGCACGATGTCAGCATCGGCAACAGCCTTGTCGGCGACCACAGTCTCCGGCTCATCGACCGCGACCGCCGCCACCGGCTCGGTCTGGGGCGCAGCCTGAATCGCCGCGTCCGGCAAGGCGGTGTCGTAAAGCCCCAGCTGATCGAGCAGGGTTCGGGTGCGCGCGCCCAGATCACGGCGGTTGCGCAGGAAACCGCGTGCCCGGGTCGGCAGCGAGGGCACCAACGCGGCCCATTGATCATCGTTCAGCCGCGCCGCGCGAATGGCGGCGCTGGCAATGTCCGGGCGCTCCGAAGCGAGGTACTGAACCAGCACTGGCGACACGAGCCGCCCCGAAAGGCACTGGATCGTCAGCAACCGCTCTGCATCGGTGACCGCCGGCCGCAGCATATGGATCCGCGCGAGCGCGGCGCCGTGGCGCGCATCGACGTCATCGCCTGCGATCTGCCCCAGGATGTCGACCAGCTGGCGATACTGCGCCACCGCCGCCGACCCGGCAGGAACTGCGCCGGCCAGTACGGTTGAAAGGCGGTCATCATAACGCATAAGCGGGTAGCAGTCCTCGATCGGCTGTAAAACGGCGGTCAGGCAGGGCGTTGGCGATACACCGGGCCGCACAGCTGCGACAAGGGATAGCCAGAGCAACTCACCTGCGAAAGGGCGCTTTTTGTCGCGTCGCAATGTGGGACAATTGCGTTACTGAATAATTATATTATAGATGGATGGCGTCTTGTTGCGGAAAGTTTCTGCCAGGGACGACAAGACCACAGGTTGCGCGCGTTAGCGATGCTCGAGCATCGCCGCAAATGCCGCGATCCAAGTGCAAGCCAGGGGAAAAATCGTGTCAAGTCTGGACCATATCGACCGGCAGTTGCTGACCCGGCTTCAGGAAGAAGGCCGGATCACCAATGTGGAGCTGGCCAGCCGGGTCGGGCTGACCGCGCCGCCGTGTCTGCGCCGCGTTCGCGCGCTGGAGGAATCGGGCATCATCCGCGGCTATCATGCCGATATCGACCCGCAAAAGCTGGGCTTTGCCATCACCGTGTTTGCGATGGTGAGCCTCAAGAGCCAGGCGGAAAGCGACCTCAAGGCATTCGAGGAGCATGTCAGCACCCTGCCCCAGGTCCGCGAATGCCACATGCTGAACGGCGAGATCGACTTCATCCTGAAGATCGTGGCGCGCGACCTGCAGGAGTTTCAGGCGTTTCTGACCTCCAAGTTGACGCCTGCTGCCAATGTGGCCAGCGTCAAGACATCGCTCACCATCCGCACGTCCAAGCAGCAGCCCGGCGTCCCACTCGACGAATAGGATGTTCAGGATCGGTTCCGCCTGACCTCAGCGATACCGCTTGTTCCATAAGAAAAAGGCAGGCCGGGCATGATGCCTGACCTGCCTTTTTGTCAATGTCGGTTGGCGTGGGCCGATCAGGCAGCCGGAGCGGCTGCCGGTGCAGCCGCGCCCGACTTCTGATCGATGTAGAGCGCCCACAGCTTGGCAAGAGGCGCGCGCACGCCGGTGACGCCCGACAGGACCTGCTTGGCCGGAGCATATTTGCCCTGCGCCACCTGCGCGATGGCCTGCACCATCATCGCACGTTCCTTGTCCTCGACATTCTTGGTCAGCGCGAGCGCCGCCAGTTCTTCGGCCTCGGCATACTGCTTGTTGGCGAGCAGTGCATCGGCGGTGGCCAGCGTCACGGTAGCCGTGGCCTTGCCGCGCGAATCACGCACCGAATCGGGCAGTGTGGCGATGTAATCGCCGCGGTTCGTGGTGGCGGTGTTCAAAGCTTCCCTGAAGGTGGCATTGCCATCGGTGATGATGCCGGCCGCCTTGCCTTCCTCGATCAGCGCAATGACCTCGGTCGGGCGGCGGGCAGCGCCGGCAGCCTCGATATATTCCTGATAGTCGCTGGCGCTGGCAAGGCCGCCGACCATCCGCAGCAGGCGCATGGCATCGAGGCTCTGCTCGCTGGTGAAGTTGCGGTTGTCGCCCTGTACGGCGCGGACCACCTCGTTCCAGGCGCCCTTGCCGCTGTCGGCGCGCAGCAGCAGCTGGGCCCACACGGTGCTGTCGCTTTTGGTCGCACGGGCGATCTGGAAGCCGCGCTTGGCCCAGCTGGGCGCATACTGCTTGTCACCTGCAAGTTGCGCTTCGACGGCGCGCTGCAGATACGGCAGACCCTGTGCGGCAAGCGGCGAGTTGGTCGCGTCGATGCTGCGGCCGCCCGACTTGGCAATGGCTTCGCCAAAGTGCGCTTCGGCGAGCTGGAACAGGTTGACCGGGCCGTTCTGTCCGGCCTGCACGGCGGCGGTGAGGTACGTGCGTGCACGCGCAAAGTCGTTCTTCACCAGCGCCTTTTCGCCAATGAAGCTGTTGAAGGTGCGGATTTCGCTCTCGGTCGACTTGCCGCTGGCGAGCGCGGTCTCGACGCCCTTCATCTGCATCGCCTCGTCCGGCTTCTTCAGGCCGATCTGCAGCATCATCTTGCCGGTCAGATACTTCTCGTCCGGGCTCACGGCAATGGCTGCAGCCTGGGTCAGGCTGGTCTCGGCCGTCACCAGATCACTGGCGCCAAAGGCGGTCTGCGCGGCAGCGAAGGAATTGCGGAACTCGGGGCTCAGCTCCATCTGCGGCGCTTCTTCCTTGCCCTTCTTGCCCTTCTTGTCGGCGCGCTGGGCAAAGGCTCCATCGACCGGCAGCGCCAGCGAAACGGCGGTGGTTCCGGCCAGAGCCAGCATCAGGGCCATGTTGAAACGGGAAATGCGACGCATGTTATCCTCCGAACTAAAAACACGGCCATAAGCGTGCCGATGCTATTCGCCCGTTTGGCGGGCGCTTGATGAAGCCGTCCTTAATGGCTCCGGCAGAAACGAACAACCGGGCTTTGCGGTTCCGGGCCAAAAAGGCAGCCGCCGGCAGGCTGCAAGCGCACGCGAAGTCCGCTACGAGCCACGCGCCGAACGCACTTTGCATCATGCGCGAGGCTGCGCTATTCGCGGCCCGCTATGATCATCCTTTTGTCCCCCGCCAAATCGCTGGATTTCGATTCGCCCGTTCCCCCGGTCGACCCCACGCCGCTGCGCTTCGAAGCAGAGGCGGATCGGCTGGTGCGCTCGGCTGCACGGCTGAGCAAGGCCAGGCTCAAGCAGATCATGCCGGTGTCCGATGCGCTGATCGATCTCAACCATGCGCGCTATCGCGGGTTTCACGATCAGCCCGAGCGGCCTGCGGCCTTTGCTTTCAACGGCGATGTCTATACCGGGCTGGCCGCGCGGACGCTCGACGATCCGGCGCTGAGCTTCGCGCAGGACCATGTTCGCATCCTGTCTGGCCTCTACGGGTTGCTCAGACCATTCGACACCATCCGCCCCTATCGCCTTGAAATGGGGACGCGCTGGGCCCCGCGGCACAAGTCTTTGGTCGCCTATTGGGGCGACCGGATCGCCGCTGCGATCGCCGAGGACCTGTCCGCCAGCAGCGGCGATACGGTCATCAACCTCGCCAGCCAGGAATATTTTGCCGCGGCCGAAAAGGGCCTGGCGCGGCGCGGCATCCGCATCGTGACCGCCGATTTTCGCCAGCAGGGCCCCAAGGGACCGCGTTTCGTCAGCTTCGATGCCAAGCGCGCGCGGGGCATGGCGGCGCGTTTCCTGTGCGAGAACCGGCACAGCGATCCCGAAGCGCTCAAGGGCTTCGACAGCGATGGCTATCGCTTCGATTTCGACGCCAGCGATGACAGCATCTGGCGCTTCGTCCGCGCATGAGCCGCACCACGATCATCATCGGCGCATCGGGCGGGATCGGCGCGGCGCTCGTCCGGCAAGCCGAAGCACGCGGCGATAGCGTCACGGGCTTTGCGCGCAGCTTTACAGGGCCGCTGCACCTCGATCTGGAAGACGAGCCGAGCATCGCAGCGGCTGCAGCCCATCTGCGCGATCAGGGCATTGCCCCCGATGGCGTGATCGTTGCGACCGGACTGCTGCATGCCGATGGCAAGGGGCCGGAAAAGAGCCTCAAGGATATCGATCCGGTGTGGATGGCGCGCAACTTTGCGGTCAACACCATCGGCCCGGCGCTGGTCGCCAAGCATTTCGTGCCGCTGATGCCACGCAAGGCCCCTGCCCTGTTCGCGGCGATCGGCGCGCGGGTCGGCAGCATCTCCGACAATCGTCTGGGCGGCTGGTACGGCTATCGTGCGGCGAAGGCGGCGCTGCACATGACGATCCGCAACATCGCGATCGAATGGGGCCGCCGCAACGACCAGGCGATCTGCGTCGCGCTGCACCCCGGCACGGTCGATACGGCGCTCAGCCAGCCCTTCCAGGGCAATGTCGCCGAGGGCCGATTGTTCGATGCAGACCACAGTGCAAGTTGCCTGCTGGACGCGCTGGCAGGGCTTTCTCCAGCCGATTCGGGGGGCATCTTCGCCTTCGACGGCAGCGCCATCCAGCCCTGACAAGCGCAAACACTCAAGCGGCTGTTTTTCCTGTTGAAAAATAGCGGCTCAAGACCCGCAAAAGCTGGCATTTTGACCCCTCGTGGCCTAGAGCCACGGGGGACGCAAAAGCGTCACAAAAGCAATTAAGGCGTATGGAATGAACGATACCACCGCACCTGCGGAACCCACCGAAATCGAACGCATCGACATCGTCGATGAGATGCGGTCCAGCTATCTGGATTACGCGATGTCGGTCATCGTCAGCCGCGCCCTGCCCGATGTCCGCGACGGCCTGAAGCCGGTCCACCGCCGCATCCTCTACGCCAGCCACGAAGGCGGTTTCGTCGCCGGCAAGCCCTATCGCAAGTCGGCCAAGATCGTCGGCGACGTCATGGGTAACTATCACCCGCACGGCGACAGCTCGATCTACATGGCTCTGGCGCGCATGTCGCAGGATTGGGCGATGCGCGTGCCCCTGGTCGATGGCCAGGGCAATTTCGGATCGATGGACCCCGATGCCCCGGCATCGATGCGCTACACCGAAGCGCGGCTCAGCAAGGTCGCGCTCAAGCTGCTCGAGGATATCGAGAAGGACACCGTCGACTTCATCCCGAACTATGACGGTTCGCGCCAGGAGCCACAGGTCCTGCCCGCGCGCTTCCCCAACCTGCTGGTCAATGGCGCAGGCGGCATCGCCGTCGGCATGGCAACCAACATTCCGCCGCACAATCTGGGTGAGGTGATCGACGGCTGCCTCGCCTGGATCGAGAACCCGATGATCGAGCTGGATGATCTGATGAAGATCATTCCGGGGCCCGACTTCCCGACCGCGCCGCTGATCCTCGGCCAATCTGGCGCCCGCGCGGCATACCAGAAGGGGCGCGGATCGATCATCATGCGCGCGCGCCACACCATCGAGGAAGGCCGCGGTGATCGCCGCTCGATCGTGCTCACCTCGATCCCCTATCAGGTCGGCAAGAACGCGCTGGTCGAGACGATCGCAGAGGCTGCCAAGGGCAAGGAAGCGCGGATCGAGGGCGTCAGCGACATTCGCGACGAGTCCAACCGCCTGGGCGTCCGCATCGTCATCGATCTCAAGCGCGATGCCTCGCCCGAGGTCGTGCTCAACCAGATCTGGCGCTACAGCCCTGCGCAGTCGTCCTTCCCGGCGAACATGCTGGCGATCCGTGGCGGCCGACCCGAAGTGCTCAGCCTCAAGGACATCATCGAGGCGTTCGTCCAGTTCCGCGAGCAGGTGATCACCCGCCGCACCAAGTACGAGCTCGCCAAGGCGCGCGACCGCGCGCACATCTTGCTCGGTCTGGTGGTCGCGGTGACCAACATGGACGAGGTCGTCAAGATCATCCGCGGCTCCGCTTCGCCCGCCGAAGCCCGCGCGGCGCTGTTGGCGCGCGAATGGCCGATCGGAGAGATCGCGCAGTATATCAAGCTGGTCGAGGCGATCGAGGGCGAGCAGGAAGGCGACATCTACCGCCTCAGCGACGCGCAGGTCCGCGCGATCCTCGATCTGCGCCTGCATCGCCTGACGGCGCTGGGCCGCGACGAGATCGGCAACGAGCTCAGCGCGCTCGCCGTGGCGATTACCGAGTATCTGGCGATCCTCAGCGACCGCGCCAAGCTGTACGAGGTGCTCAAGGAAGAGCTGATCGCGGTGCGCGACGAGTTCGCCACCCCGCGCCTGTCGGTAATCGCACCGGCGGCCGATGGCATCGACGACGAAGACCTGATCGAGCGCGAAGAGATGGTCGTCACCGTCACGCTGCAGGGCTATATCAAGCGCACCCCGCTCGAGGCGTTCCGCGCGCAAGCGCGGGGCGGCAAGGGCCGCTCGGGCATGGCGACCAAGGACGAGGATGCTGTCACCAGCATGTTCGTGACCTCGACGCACACGCCGGTGCTGTTCTTCTCCACGCATGGCAAGGTGTACCGCAAGAAGGTTTGGCGCCTGCCCGAGGGCGGGCCAGCCACGCGCGGACGTCCGATGATCAACCTGCTGCCGCTGGCGCAGGGCGAAACCATCCAGACCGTGCTGCCGCTGCCCGAAGACGAGAGCACCTGGGCCGATCTGCACGTGATGTTCGCCACCGCCAACGGCACCGTGCGGCGCAACTCGATGGATGCGTTCACCAACGTGCCCACGAACGGCAAGATAGCGATGCGCTTCGACGAAGGCTCGGACGACCGGCTGATCGGCGTGGCGTTGCTGACCGAGGGAGACGACGTGCTGCTCGCCACCCGCCAGGGCAAGGCGATCCGCTTTGCCGCCACCGATGTGCGCGAATTCCAGAGCCGCACCTCGACCGGCGTGCGCGGCATGAGCTTACGCGAAGGCGACGAGGTGATCTCGTTGTCGATCCTTTCGGGCTTCGAAGCCACGACCGAGGAACGCGACGACTATCTGCGCGCCGCCCCGTGGAAGGGCAACGAGGCCGAACCGACGCTGCTACCCGAGCGCGTTGCCGAATTTGCCGAGGCCGAGCAGTTCCTGCTCACCGTCTGCGCCAATGGCTATGGCAAGCTGTCTTCGGCTTACGAATATCGCAAGACCGGTCGCGGCGGCCAGGGCATCACCAATATCGACAATATCGATCGCAATGGCCCGGTACTGGCGAGCTTCCCGGCGCACCAGTCCGACCAGCTGATGCTGGTCACCGATCAGGCCAAGCTCATTCGCCTCAGCCTTTCGACGATGCGCGTCATTGGCCGCAACTCTGCTGGTGTGCGGCTGTTCAACGTCGCCGACAACGAGCATGTCGTCAGCGCCGCGCGGATCGCCGAAGAGGACAATGGCGAGAACGCGGACGAAACCGGTGGCGAGGATACCGAAGGTGCCGCACCCGCGGTGGAATAACGCTCAGCCGCGCGGCCCGATATGATCGCGAAACCAGCGGGCGACCTCGTCTTCGGACAGGTCGCCTGCGGCGAGCTGTTGCATCATCACGGTAGCGTCGGCCCTGTCGAACGCGATCTCAACCGCATTCACCATCAAGAAAAGGCGCGCCGCGACCCATGCTGTGCGCTTGTTGCCATCCACAAATGGGTGGTTGCGTGCAATCCCGAACGCATAGGCGGCGGCGAGGTCAGCGGCGGCAGGCTGGCCATAGCCAGCCAGGTTCACGGGTCGGTTGGTTGCACTTTCCAGCAGACCCTCGTCGCGGATGCCTTGGCCACCGCCATGCTCGGCAATCTGGCGGTCATGCACCGCCAGCAGAATGGCCTTGTCGATCCATTTCCACTCGGTCATTTGGCCAGAACGCGCAGGATATCACGGTCCTCCCGCATGATCTGTTCGGCCATTTCCATCTGACGAGCAAACTCGGCATCATAGCGGTCAAGGCTTAGACGGCCGTCGGCGTTTTCGCTCAGATAAATCTCATCACCTTGCCCCAAATTCATCCGCGCCAGCACATCCTTGGGCAGGATGATGCCGGTGGAATTGCCGATCTTGATGAGCTTGAGGGGCTTGTTCATACAGATGTTATAACACTGCCGCGCCCTCGCCTCAAGCCGCGACGCGCGGATCCTTGTGGCGCAGCGTCTGGATGACGCCGGTGCAGATCAGGAACTGCCCGAAATAATAGAGCGGCCAGATCAGCCAGTCGGGGATGGCCGAGCCCTCCAGCGGGCCCAGCCGCGCAAAGATCAGCAGGTCGGATATCACGAACATCAGTGCGCCGGTGCCGACGCGATAGCGCGGGAAATCGCTGGTCCACGCCATCGCCGCCATCACTGCGAGGAAAAGGCTGTAGAGCGCGATGCCCGCAGCCCCGCTGCGATCCATCGGCAGCGCCCAGGCGATCAGCACGACGCCGGGCACCAGCAGCAGCGCGAACAGCCGCTGGCTGAAGGTGACCGACGCCCGCCGGTGCCGTGCATAGAGCGCGATCGCGATCACGTGGCCAATCAGGAAGGCAATCGCGCCGTAGATCATGTCGATCTCGATCAGCATGTCGCCGATGGCTCCGAGCGCCATGGCCCCGCCAATCAGGCGGCCATCGACCGAATGGTGCCGCACGAGCGCGAACACAGCCAGAAAGCCGACGCCCAGCCCCTTCCAGAGCATCAGGTACAGCCCGGGGATCGGCGCATCGCTGACGAAAAAATAGGTGATCGAGGCCAGCAGGCTGAGCAGCAGCCATGGCCGCGATTCCACCAATGCGCGTTTGACGACCATATCGCTCCCCTTGCTGATCCTTCGCGTGATGGCACCGATCCGTCGATCAACGCAAGCTGGGCAAATCGGTTATCAAGCGCTATCTGCGGGAACATGACACGCACACAGGAATTCGATCACCAGATTCACATCATCGGCGGCGGCCTTGCCGGGTCGGAGGCGGCCTGGCAGCTGGCGCAGGCGGGCGTCCGGGTGCGCCTCTCTGAAATGCGCGGCAGCGGCGACAACATGACGCCCGCGCACCAGACCGATGGCCTGGCAGAGCTCGTCTGCTCGAACAGCTTCCGGTCGGACGATGCCGATCGCAATGCCGTCGGCCTGCTGCACCAGGAAATGCGCACGCTGGGTTCGCTGATCATGGCCGCGGCGGAAACCGCCAAGGTGCCGGCCGGGTCCGCGCTCGCGGTCGATCGCGACATCTTTTCGGCCAATGTCACCAAGGCGCTCAAAGAGCATCCCAATATCCACATCGTGCGCGAGCGGATCGACACGCTGCCCGAGAGCGGCCCGACGATCGTCGCGACAGGCCCGCTCACCGCGATGGACCTTGCGCACTCGATCGGCGCGGCGACCGGCGAGGATGCGCTGGCGTTCTTCGATGCCATCGCCCCGATCATCCACCGCGACAGCATCGACATGGACATCTGCTGGATGGCCAGCCGCTGGGACAAGGTCGGGCCCGAAGGCGACGGCAAGGACTATATCAACTGCCCGATGGACAAGGAGCAGTATCTCGCCTTCCACCAGGGGCTGATGGACGGCGAGAAGACCGAGTTCAAGCAGTGGGAAAAGGACACGCCCTATTTCGAGGGCTGCATGCCGATCGAGGTGATGGCCTCGCGCGGGGTGGAGACGCTGCGCTATGGTCCGATGAAGCCGGTGGGGCTGGACAATCCGCGCACCGGCCGCTGGCCCTATGCGGTCGTCCAGCTGCGCCAGGACAACAAGCTGGGCACCTTGTGGAACATGGTCGGCTTCCAGACCAAGCTCAAGCACGGCGCGCAGGTCGAGCTGTTCCGCACCATTCCCGGGCTGGAGAAAGCCGAGTTCGCACGACTGGGCGGGCTTCATCGCAACACCTTCATGAACTCGCCGCGGCTGCTCGATGGCGAGCTGCGTCTGAAAAGCGCGCCTCATATCCGCTTTGCCGGGCAGATGACCGGGTGCGAAGGCTATGTCGAAAGCGCCAGCGTCGGGCTGATGGCGGGGCGCTTTGCCGCAGCTGAACTGCAGGGCAGGTCGCTCGAAACCCCGCCGGTTACCACCGCGCTGGGCGCGCTGCTCGGCCATATCACCGGCGGCGCGGAAGCCAGCGACTTCCAGCCGATGAACGTCAATTTCGGGCTGTTCCCGCCGCCCGAGGACAAGGTGCACAAGAAGCAGCGCAAGGAGGCCTATACCTCGCGTGCGCGTGCCGATCTGCAGCGCTGGATGTCAGGCGAGACCGAGGCGATTGCCGCCGAATAACGACGACACGGTTCAGCACTTGCAGCGCTGGACGGCGCGCTTGGGCCGGGTGGTGGCGAACTCCTCCGGGCTGAGCCGCCCATTGCCATCGCCATCGGCACCGACAAACCGCTCGGACGTCGCTACCGCCCATTCCTCGAAGGTCAGCAGATTGTTGCCGTCGCGGTCGAGCGCCCGGAACGCCTTGGTGCGGCTGGCGAGCAATTCCTCGCGGGTGATGATGCGGTCGCCGTTGCGGTCGAACCGGGCAAAGCGGCGCTGTTCGCGGGTCATTTCGGTCGCTTCCGGAGGTTCGGGCCCGCGCATCGCGCCGGGATCGGCGGTCGGCAGCGCGCTGTCCTGAACGGGCGGCGGCGGCGCGGGAATATTGGCGAGTTCGTCATCCTGCTGCTGCGCGCGGATCAGGAAGAAGCCGCCGATCAGCAGCACGATCGCCGCCAGTCCACCGAACAGGATCCGCATCTTGGCCCCCCTTCATTCGGCCCGGGGAGCCAGCCGGTCAGCGACCGCCCAGACCGTGCCAAACCAGCCGGGCAAACACTCCCGGACTGCCCCAGGGACGATCCATCGGGCCCTGCGCGATGTCAAGCTGGACCGCGCGTCCGATGATCGAGAGCGGCCGCAGCCGCTTGGACAGCCCGATGCGCGCCAGTGCCTGAGCGTCGATACGACGCACGGCTGCATCGAGCGCCTCGGTGCGGCGGTGGAAGCGTACCATGTCCCACAGCGCCCAGGCCTCGCCGATGCGCTGCAGGTCGGTTGCATCCTCGCCTTGCGCGATCGGCACGAACGCCGCGAGCAACTGCCCCCTTCCTCGCGCGAAGTCGGCCACGGCTTCAGGATCCTCGCGGTCGAGTGCTGCCTCCCAACCGCGGATCACGCCGCCCAGCGCGCCAGCCAGGTCAAGACCCTCGGCCTCCAGCGGCAGCAGCGCGGCGAGCACGGGGTTGGCGGACGGACGGGAGGCGGCGGGCTGCGCGATGACGTCATGCCACCATTGCAGCCGGATCTGCGCCAGCATCGCCTCGCGCGCCTGCAGCACGATGCCGGCGATCTGCGCATCAAACGCGAACAGCGCCCTGCACCAGCGGCGCATCTGCGCATCGCCATAGCCACTAGCGAGCGTCACGAGCGGCGAAACGGGGGTTTCAGGGGCGTTCATCGGACGCGCGATCCACCAATTTGTGCGGCGGATCAAGGTAAACATGGCGATAACCAACTCCCTTTGAGGGCTGCTTACCATTGTGATCGTAGAAGGCACGCTAAGTCTCAGGGGCATTTTCGACACCATGACCATCCGCCACACCGAACATCAGCGCCACGATAGCGCAGCGCCGACCGCTGCCGCAGCCGAGCCCAAGCGGCCCTGGCTGAGCCGCCTGCTCGGCTCGAAGCGCGGCAACGTGTTGCCCATTCTGGCCGCCAGCATCCTGCCGATGGCCGCGATGATCGGCGGCGCGGTCGACATGAGCCGCGCCTATATGGTCAAGTCGCGCATCCAGCATGCCTGTGACGCGGGCGTTCTGGCCGGTCGCCGCGCGATGGAGCGCGGCAGCTACAACGATGCGGCCAAGGCGCAGGCGCAGGACTTTTTCGATATCAACTTCAAGGCTGGCTATAACAACTCCACCAATGTGGTGTTCAATACCAGCAGCCCCACCGGCAGCAGCCTGGTGCTGGGCAGCGCGTCCACCGTCATGCCGACAACGATCATGGGCATGTTCGGGCAGGAAACGATCGAGATCGCGGTCAATTGCGAGGCCGAGCTCAATCTCAGCAACACCGATGTGACCTTCGTGCTCGATGTCACTGGCTCGATGCTCGACAGCATCCCCACCGGCGACAGCGGCTCGATCGTCAAGATCACGGCGCTGCGCAACTCGGTGATCAGCTTCTACGACACGCTCGCTGCCGCATCGGTCGGCAGCAACGCCCGGTTGCGCTATTCCTTCGTGCCCTATTCGACCAACGTCAACGTGGGCGAACTGCTCTACGATACCAATGCGCAATGGATGATCGGCGGCAACACCGGCGAGACCTGGAACTATCAGTCGCGCCGCCCGCGCTGGCGCACCACGACCATCGACTGCCAGGTGTTCGGCGGCACGCAGTCAGTTGCGTGCCCCACCAGGCCCCACACCGCAATTGCGGGCGGGGGAACCAACATCACCCGGCAGCGCTGCACCAATTATGGCAGCAATACCGCCTTTACCGGGTTCACGCCAACAGCGGCCCCCACCGATCCGAACACGACGGTCACCTATGCGGCCTACAGCTGGAACGGCGCTGCACCGAATTGGAGCGGCACGGCCACAAGAGTGTGCGTGCGGGAGCGGACGACCCATGTGGATTCCGACGTTCCTGTCGGGGGCGCAACGGTCATCTGGATCTATGAACAGCGCGCCTTCCCGGTCTTTGATTTCGTGCGTTCGATCAAGGCTTCGAACCCGGCCGTCACCACGCCCAGCGAAGTCAACGGCAGCACCAGCCGCTGGAGCGGCTGCATCGAGGAACGTGACACGATCGCGGGCTCGACCATTGTATACGGCAGCAACGGAATCACCGTCGATGGCAGCACCAATGCGCACGATCTCAATATCGATGCCGTGCCCAACAGCGCAGCGACGAAATGGCGGCCGCATTGGGAAGACGTCTATTTCTTCAGGAATGATCCGACGAGTCTGAAGAACTATGGCGGCGGCTACACTGCCTGTCCCAGCAAGGCGACGCTGCTGGCCACGATGACCAAGGACCAGGTGCAGACCTATGTCGATGCACTGGTTGCGGTCGGTGGCACGTACCATGACGTCGGCCTGCTCTGGGGCGCGCGCCTGGCATCGCCGCAGGGGCTGTTCCAGTCGACGGTCAACGCCAACAGGGCAATGCTGGGTCTGTCAGCCGCCACATGATCTTCATGACCGACGGCCAGCTCACCAGCTATGACTTTGTCGCCAGCATGTACGGCCTGGAAATGTACGACCAGCGTGTCACCGGCGGCGTTGCCGACCCGACGCAGCTCGAACGCCAGCGCCGCCGCTATCTCGCGATTTGCGAGGCCATCAAGGGCAAGGGCATCCGCCTGTGGGTGATCGCCTTTGGCACCGAGCTGACCGCGGACATGCAGACCTGTTCCAGCAGCGGCAGCGCGTTCACCGCCGCCAACAGCAACTCGCTCAACACGGCGTTCCAGAACATCGCCAAGCAGATTTCGGAATTGAGGCTGACCAAGTGATGCGCAAGGTGATCCGGATGCCAGGTTTCATCAGGCGGGCAGGCTGCGACCGGCGCGGAGTGAGCGTGACCGAGTTCGGGCTGATCGCGCCGACATTCCTGATGCTGCTGCTGGGCGTGTTCGATCTGGGCTACACCGTCTATGCGCGCGCCATTCTGGATGGCGCGGTGCAAAAGGCGGGACGCGATTCCGCGCTGGAAACCGGGGCCGCCTCGATCGGCACGCTCGATGCCAGGATCAAGACGAACCTCGCCGGTCTCGGCGAGGGGGCAACCTTCACCTATACGCGCACCAACTATCGCGACTTTGCCAAGGTCGGTCTGCCCGAAGAGCTCGACGACAAGAACAACAACGGCAACCGCGATCCGCTGGAATGCTTCACCGATGAAAACGCCAACGGATCGTGGGACAGGGATCTCGGCAAGACCGGCGTCGGCGGCGCGCGCGACGTTGTGCTCTACACTGTCCAGATGACCTATCAGCGCAAGTTTCCGCTTTATGCTTTGGTCGGGCAGGACGGCCAGATGACAATCTCGTCGGCCACGGTGCTGCGCAACCAGCCCTATGGCGACCAGAATGCGGAAACCAAGGAGGTGATCTGCACATGATGGCGACCCCGCCCATGGCCGGAAAGCTCGGCCCCTTCGCCCGCACCCGAAGGCTCGCCCGCGCTCTGCGGCGCGATCGTTCCGGGCTTGCGCTCATCGAATTCGCCTTCTCGCTGCCGATCTTCATCGGCCTGGGCTTCTATGGCGTCGAGGTCGCAAACCTTGCCGTCACCCAGATGAAGATGAGCCAGATCGCGCTCAATATGGCCGACAACGCCTCGCGTATCGGTACGCTCAATTCGAACCTCGCCGCCAAGGTGATCAACGAACAGCAGATCAACGATGTGTTCCAGGCCGCGTCGATCCAGGCGGGGGCTGCGGGCCTCTACGAGGATGGCCGCACCGTGCTTTCCAGCCTTGAGGTCAATGCGAGCGGCGGCCAGACCATCATGTGGCAGCGCTGCAAGGGCATGGCATTCGAGGATTCGGATTATGGCCCACAGGGCACCGGCGCCTCCGGCACCAGCTTTACGGGCATGGGTCCATCTGGCGACAAGATCAGCGCCAGCACCGGCACGGCGGTCATGTTCGTCGAGCTGACCTACACCTATGCACCGCTGTTCGGCACGATGTTCATGGAGCCGCAGGAACTGCGGCAGGAAGCCGCCTATACCGTGCGCGATGCACGCGAGATCGGCAAGGAACCGACCGACAACGTTACCCCGGCGCGCAAATCGACCTGCGACAAATACGACGCCATCCTGCCGCAAACCAGCGATGAAGATATTGCGGCGGCGGAGGCTGCGGCGGCAGCGGACGATGACGATGATGACGAGGGCGAAGGCCTGCCAGGCCACAGCGGCGGCACCAATCCGAACAACCCGGACAAGGGGCGTTGCGTGAACAACCTGATCTGCACGAAGATCTGAGGATGGCCGGGCTGCACTGCCCGGCCATCCTTATCATTTCAGGCGATCAGCCCTTGTAGCAGACCTTCTTCACCGCCGCGATCACACGGGCGCTATCAACGAGCGCCAGCTTTTCGAGGTTCGCGGCATAAGGCAGCGGCACGTCTTCATTGGTCACGCGCAGCACCGGCGCATCGAGATCATCGAAGCCATGCTCCATCGCCACCGCGCAGATTTCGCTGGCGATCGAGCAGACCGGCCAGCCTTCTTCGACCACCACCATGCGGTTGGTCTTCTTCAGGCTCTCGAGCACGGTCGCGGTATCGAGCGGACGCAGCGTGCGCAGGTCGACGACTTCGGCATCGATGCCTTCAGCCGCGAGCTTTTCCGCTGCATCCAGCGCGACGCCGACACCGATCGAATAGCTGACGATGGTGACATCCGATCCTGCGCGCATCACGCGCGCCTTGCCGATGGGCAGCACATGGTCTTCCAGCGCGGGCACATCGAAGGTGCGGCCGTAGACCAGCTCGTTCTCCAGGAACACGACCGGGTCTTCGGTGCGGATCGCCGCCTTGAGCAGACCCTTGGCATCGGCCGCGTCATACGGCGCGATCACGATCAGGCCGGGAACGTTGGCATACCACGGGCCGAAGTTCTGGCTGTGCTGCGCGCCGACGCCGCTCGCCGCGCCATTGGGGCCGCGGAACACCACCGGGCAGCGCATCTGCCCGCCCGACATGTAGTTGGTCTTGGCAGCCGAGTTGATGATGTGGTCGATCGCCTGCATCGCGAAGTTGAACGTCATGAACTCGATGACCGGGCGCAGACCGCCCATCGCCGCGCCCGCACCGATGCCGGCAAAGCCGTATTCGGTGATCGGCGTATCGATCACGCGGCGCGGACCGAACTCCTCGAGCAGGCCCTGCGTCACCTTGTACGCACCCTGATATTCGGCGACTTCCTCGCCCATCACGAACACGCGCTCGTCGCGGCGCATTTCCTCGGCCATCGCATCGCGCAAGGCTTCGCGCACGGTGGTGCCCACCATCTTGGTGCCTTCGGGAATCGCCGGGTCGCTGACCGTGGCACGCTTGGCCGGAACGATCGCCTCGGCGGCTTCCTCCTTGCTCACCGGTGCGGGCGCGGGTGTCGGCGCCGGTGCAGCGGGTGCAGCAGCAGGCGCTGCAGAAGCATCCTCGCCCTCGCCCGCGATCAGCGCGATGACCGCGCCGACCTTCACATTGTCAGTGCCTTCGGGGATCAGGATCTTCGAGATCGTGCCCTCATCGACCGCCTCGAATTCCATCGTCGCCTTGTCGGTCTCGATTTCGGCCAGGATATCGCCCGAGACGACGCTATCGCCTTCCTTGACCAGCCATTTCGCCAGCGTCCCTTCTTCCATGGTCGGGGACAAAGCGGGCATTTTCAATTCGATGGCCATTAATACTGCTCCACCAGCACATCGGTATACAAATCGGACGGATCCGGCTCGGGCGAGGTTTCGGCAAAGTCTGCCGCCTCGCTGACAACCGCGCGGATGTCCTTGTCGATCGTCTTGAGCGCGTCCTCGCTCACACCCATGCGGATGAGTTCGGCCTTGGCCGCCTCGATGGGATCGGACTTTTCCTTGACGTTCTGCACTTCCTCGCGGCTGCGGTACTTGGCAGGATCCGACATCGAGTGACCGCGATAGCGATAGGTCTTGAGTTCCATCAGCAGCGGGCCATTGCCGGCGCGGACATATTCGAGCGCCGCCTCTGCCGCGCCGCGCACTTCGAGCACGTCCATGCCGTTGACCTGCATGCCGGGGATGCGGAAGGAATCGCCGCGACGATAGAACTCGGTCTCGGCGCTGCTGCGCGACACCTTGGTGCCCATCGCATAGCCGTTGTTCTCGATCACGAACACGATCGGCAGCTTCCACAGCGCTGCCATGTTGAAGCTCTCATAGACCTGGCCCTGGTTGGCCGCGCCATCGCCGAAATAGGCCATGCACACGCCGCCATCCTGCGAATACTGGTGCCCGAACGCCAGGCCCGCGCCCAGCGCGACCTGCGCGCCGACGATGCCATGGCCGCCGTAGAATTTATGCTCGGTCGAGAACATGTGCATCGACCCGCCCTTGCCGCGCGAAATGCCTGCAGCCCGGCCGGTCAGCTCGGCCATGATCACCTTGGGATCGATGCCATAAGCCAGCATGTGGCCATGGTCGCGATAGCCGGTAATCACGCTGTCCTTGCCCGGGGTCAGAGCCGATTGCAGGCCGACCGCGACGGCTTCCTGGCCGATGTACAGATGGCAGAAACCGCCGATGAGGCCCAGGCCGTACAATTGGCCGGCGCGTTCCTCGAACCGGCGGATCAGCAGCATTTCCTTGTAGAAATGCATCAGCTCTTCCTGGCTCGCCTCGAAACGTTCGGGCGTGCGCGGCCGGGGGTGGTTGCTGCCCTCTTCGGGGAGGACCGGAGCTTTCGATGAGGCCTTTGCAGGCGGCTTGCGAACGGGCTTTGCAGCGGGTGTCTTTACCAAGACGAAAAAACCTTTCACGCTGAAGGATCAGTGCCGTGAGGCGGGGGAGGAATTGACCGCCCGTCTATAGAAGCAAGGGCGCGGTTTACGCAACGGCGAAGGCGGTTTTTGCGCAATATTCCCGCAGCATCAGCGCCGCGGAAAGACTGGTTCGATCATTTGAGCGGAACGATGATCTCGTCGGGATGCGCGACGTTCAACTCGCGCCGGACGAGTTCGCTGACCAGATCGGGATCGACCGCGCGCGGATCGAGCAGCTCGACCCGGTTGCGCAGGGCGTTGCGTTGTTTGTGCAGGCGGGCAAGCTCGACCTTCTGCACTTCCAGCCGCTGGCGATAATCGCCCCAGGCAAGCACACCCGTCGGGCCCAGCAGGGCATAAGCCGCAATCGCCAGCAGCGCGACGAGCGAGATGCCCGGAGCGATGGCCTGTTTAGCGGGTTTGATGACGGGTTTACGGGACGGCATTGATTGCTTGAATCACAATTGATTCGGGCTGGCAAGCCGAAACGGCCAGCCCGAATCAAATATGCGATCAATGCCCGGCAAGATCAGCGAAAGATGGCGGCCCCGGCATAGTGCGCGCTGGCACCCAGCTCTTCTTCGATGCGGATCAACTGGTTGTACTTGGCAAGCCGATCCGAGCGCGCGAGCGAGCCGGTCTTGATCTGGCCGCAGTTGGTGGCGACCGCGAGATCGGCAATCGTCGCGTCTTCGGTTTCGCCCGAACGATGCGACATCACGGCGGTGTAACCCGCGCGGTGCGCCATGTTCACCGCTTCCAGCGTCTCGGTCAGGGTGCCGATCTGGTTGACCTTGACCAGCAGGCTGTTGGCCAGACCCTTGTCGATGCCCATCGCCAGACGCTCGGGATTGGTGACGAACAGATCGTCGCCGACCAGCTGCACCTTCTTGCCGAGCAGTTCGGTCACCGCGAGCCAGCCTTCGAAATCGTCCTCGCTCATGCCGTCCTCGATCGAGCGGATCGGATATTCGTCGCACAGCTTGCCGAGATACTCGGCCATCTGCACCGGGCTGAGCGAAAGGCCCTCGCCGCTGATCTCGTAATTGCCATCGCGGAAGAATTCGGTCGCGGCGCAATCGAGCGCCAGCATCACGTTCTCGCCGGGCTTGAAGCCAGCCTTTTCGACCGACGCCATGATGAAGTCGAGCGCGGCGCGGGTCGAGGCGAGATTGGGGGCAAAGCCGCCCTCATCGCCGACGGCGGTCGCCAGACCCTTTTCATGCAGGCCCTTCTTGAGCGTGTGGAAGATCTCAGACCCCCAGCGCACCGCTTCGGCCAGGCTGTCCGCGCCGACGGGCATGATCATGAATTCCTGGAAGTCGATCGGGTTATCGGCATGTTCGCCGCCGTTGATGATGTTCATCATCGGCACCGGCAGCACATGCGCCGAAACGCCGCCGACATAGCTGTAGAGCGGCAGGCCGCGCGCATCGGCTGCTGCCTTGGCGACGGCCAGGCTGACACCCAGAATCGCGTTGGCGCCCAGGCGCGACTTGTTCTCGGTGCCGTCGAGATCGATCATCACCATGTCGATGTCGCGCTGGTCTTCGGCATCCAGCCCGACGACCGCTTCGAAAATCTCGCTGTTGACCATGTCGACGGCCTGGGTCACGCCCTTGCCCAGATACATCGCCATGTCGCCATCGCGCTTTTCGACGGCTTCATAGGCGCCGGTCGATGCGCCCGAGGGCACCCCTGCCCGGCCGAAGCTGCCATCTTCGAGCAGCACGTCCACTTCGACCGTCGGGTTGCCGCGGCTATCGAGAATCTGGCGGGCGTGGATGTCCATGATCGCGGTCATAAGCGGCACTCTTTCCGGTCTTTCAGGTTATAGGAATGGCGCTGCTCTAGGCGGTCGCCTGCGGCTTTGCAACCTCGCGGCATGCGTTGCGCGGTGCCCGATGCTGCGTCCGCGAAATCGCTTGAAAATGTCCACAGACTGGCCAGAATAGTCATGGGCAAGCGGAACCTGGGCAGCGCCTCGTGCGTCTGCCGTGGAGCTTGAGGAGGAAATCATGTCCGACGAAGAAAACAAGGCAGAGGCCCCCGTTACGGCCGCGCCGAAAAAGCCGCGCGCCAGGAAGGCGGGAACGGCCGATGGCGCCGCCAATCCGGTATCCGCAGACCCGAGCGGCAGCGAAAAGCCCGCAACCGCAGCGCCCAAGCGCAAGGCTACGGTCAAGCCCGCCGGAACACCCGCCCCGAGCATGCAGACCCCGACGCCTAACAGCGTGGAGCTGGTCTCGATCGGCGCTGCAGGTGCCGGTGCGGCAGCGGCTGCCCATTCCTCGGGCGCGTTCGGCGCCATGACTGACAAGGTGAGTGCGATGATTCCCGAAGACATGACGGCCAAGGCCAAGGATGCAGCAGTTGAGGTCAAGGACATGGCGTGCGACGCCGCGCATGGCCTGGCACGCATCATCAGCGACAGCGCCGGTGCGATCGACGACAATATCGGCCCCAAATATGGCGACTATGCCCGCAGTGCAGCGCAATCGGTGACCGATGCCGCTGACCGCCTGCGCGCCAAGCCGGTCGAGGAAATCGCCGAGGACACCAAGGAATTCGTCCGGACCAAGCCGGTGGCTGCAGCCGGCATCGCGGCGGTCTTCAGCCTTGTGCTGGCCAAGATCGTCTCGTCGATGTTCGGTAAACGGCGCTGATCGCGCCCGACACCCGGATCGATCCCTTGGCCCAATCTGCCCCCCCGGACGCGCCCGTACCCGGCGCGAACCCTGCTCCGCCTGCTGCCGAGACGGAGCAGGAGATGCCCGGAATGATCGCCCAGCTTCGCGGCCTGTACGAAGACGGGTGCGAGCTGGTCGATGCAGAAATAGGCTTCCAGAAGGTGCGCATCGCTGCGGCCGGCCGACAGGTCCGCGCCATGGCTTTGCTTGCTGTCGTCGGCCTGATCCTGATTGGCTGTGCCTTGATCGCGCTGGTGATCGGCACGATGATCGCGCTGATCCCGTTGCTGGGTGCGTGGGGCGCGATGGGCGCGACGGTGCTGGGCGCGCTGCTGCTCGCCGGTTTGTGCTTCTGGCTGGCAGCGCGACGCATCGGCAAGCTTGGTGCGCTGTTCGCGAGCGAGCCCGATGCGCCCGAAGAGGCAAGGACTGACGCATGAGCGACGAATCCCCCCACCCACACGAAGACGACGACAGCGCGCAGACGCTGGCGGAAGTGTCTGCCCGGCGTCTGGCGGCGCGCACGCAGTGGCAAAAGGCGCTGGCACGCGCGAAGGAGCGGTTTGCGCCTGCCAATCTACGCGAGGAGGCTATTCACACCGCCGCCGACACGCTCGGTAACGCCGCAGACAAGGGCGCGTCGCTGGCATGGGCGCATCGCGGGAAGATCGCGCTGGCAGGCTTGCTGGGCGGGCTGTTTCTTGCGCGCAAGCCGATCGGCAAGGCCGCAGGGCCGCTGGCCTCGCAGGCCCGCGACAAGATCGGCAGCACCGTTGACAAGATTAAGGCGCGCAAGCGCTGATAGGCTCGAACCGGGTTGGCGCGAACAGTGCTGGAAAATCGCTTAGAACCGCATTAAGGCGCAGCCCCATGCAGCAGGGGCTGGCACGCATCGCCCCTGCCAGGAGAGGATGCCGTCCGGCATCCGGTTCACTCGGTCATGGGACGCACAGATACATGAGCAAACTTCACCTCGTCATGGGCGGCCGCGTCAGCGACCCGCAAACCCTCGATTATTGCGAACTCGACAAGATGGATCTGGTCGGCGTCTACCCCGATTACGCCAGCGCCGAGGAAGCCTGGCGCAGCAAGGCGCAGTCGACGGTCGATGATGCCGAGATGCGTTATGTGATCGTGCACCTGCACCGGCTGCTCGATCCGGAAACCCCGGCCGCCTGAACGCCCTTCAGGGGATATCGTGCCGCGGCCGCCGGATCCGGTGGCCGCGCGCGAGCGGTACTGCGAGCAGCAGTCCGGCGATAAAGCCGCCGACATGCGACCAGATCGCAATGCCGAGCGCAGTCCCGGCAAAGGCGAACTGGCTGAGCAGATTGATGCCGACCCACGCGGCGAGCAGCCAGGCGATGTGCACGAACAGCCCTGGCACCGGCCCGATGGCGGGCGGCTTGCGACGCGAGAACAGCAGGAAATAGGCCGCGAGCAGTGCCGAGATCGCACCGCTTGCTCCGACGACCGGGGTCGTCGACAGCGGATCGATCGCATAATGCACCGCGGCAGCACCGATGATGCCTGCCATATACAGCAGCACGAAGCGCTCGGTACCCAGCGCCGCCTCGACCAGACGGCCGACCACCACCAGCACCAGCATGTTCATCGCCAGATGGAACAGCCCGGCATGCAGGAACGATGAGGTGATCGGCGTCAGCCAGGCGGGGATGATCCAGGGATAATCCGCCGGCAGCGCGCTGCTGTGGCCATACAGGCTGTCATGCAGCCGCGCCGCCCAGAATCCCCCCTCGACCTGCATCGGCTCGGTCCAGCCGGTGATGAAGCCGACAAGCCACACCAGCACGTTGAGGATGACCAGCGCGTTGGTCGCCGCGCCGCGCGGCACGGGGGGCATGGTTCAGATGAACTCGATCTTCGACACAAGGTAGAACTTGTCGCCCGAAGGCACGCTCACCTCGACCTCGTCGTCAAGCTGACGGCTGATCAGCGCCCGGCCCAGCGGGCTGGAATAGCTGATGCGGCCCTTGCGCGCGTCGGCTTCGGCCTCGCCGACAATCTGGTACTTCACCGGCTTGTCGTCTTCATCCATCAGCGTGACGGTTGCGCCGAACACGATCTTGTCGCCCGAAAGCGTCGTCGGATCGATGATCTGCGCGCGGCTCAGCTTGCCTTCCAGATCGGCGATGGTCGCTTCGACCTGGCCCTGGCGTTCCTTGGCCGCGTGATATTCCGCGTTTTCGGACAGATCGCCATGCGCGCGCGCCTCCTCGATCGCTTCCACGATCAGCGGGCGTTCTTCCTTGAGCAGCTTCAGCTCGCGCGAGAGCTTTTCATATCCTTCTGCCAGCATCGGCAGCTTATCGACGGTTGCCATTCGGCATATCCCTTCTTCTTTGGCTGAAACTTGGCCAATCGTCCGACAATAACACCATGGACGGCCCGTGTTCGGGGCCGGGCCAGATTAACGACTTGTCGGGGGGCTCAAGCGTCAGACCGTAGATAATAAGCCTGAAGCGGCTTTACTTCAAGGCTGCTCTTGGCCAGCGAGGCCATCGCCTTGACCGCCGCGACGCTCGCCGCTGCCGTGGTGAAGTATGGAATCTTCCCCGTCAGCGCGCTGGCGCGGATCGATTGCGAATCCTTCAGGCTCTGCCAGCCTTCGGTGGTGTTGAAGATCAGCGCGATCTTTCCGTCCTTGATGCGGTCGACGATGTGCGGACGGCCCTGCGCCACCTTGTTCACCTCGGTCACGGCCACGCCATTGTCGGCCAGGTAGCGCGCGGTGCCGCTGGTGGCGACGATATCCATTCCCAGTTCGATCAGCCCGCGTGCCGCTTCCAGCACCACAGGCTTGTCATTCTCCTTGACCGAGATGAACACCGTGCCCTTGGTCGGCAGAGTCAGGCCCGCGCCGATCTGCGCCTTGGCAAAGGCAGTGGCGAAGTCCTTGTCGATGCCCATCACCTCGCCGGTCGATTTCATCTCGGGGCTCAGCACCGGGTCGACCCCGGCAAACCGCGCCCAGGGGAACACCGCTTCCTTGACCGCCATGTGCGCGATATCGCGGTTGATCACCGGCAGGTCCGCCAGCATCTCGCCCGCCATCACGCGCGCGGCATATTTCGCGACCGGCTGTCCGATCGCCTTGGCGACGAACGGTACGGTGCGGCTGGCGCGCGGATTGACCTCGATCAGGTACACCTGGCCGTCCTTGACCGCGAACTGAATGTTCATCAGGCCGCGGACCTTCAGCCCTTCGGCCAGTGCGCGCGTCTGGCGCTCCATCTCGGCGATCAGGTCATCGGACAGGCTATAGGGCGGCAGAGTGCAGGCGCTGTCGCCCGAATGCACACCGGCCTCCTCGATATGCTGCATGATGCCGGCAATCGCGACATCGCGCCCGTCGCAGATCGCATCGACATCGACTTCGATCGCATCGCGCAGATACTGGTCGATCAGGACAGGGCTGTCGCCCGACACCTGCACGGCCGTGGTGATGTACGATTCCAGCTGCGCCTGGCCATCGACGATTTCCATCGCCCGGCCGCCCAGCACATAGGAGGGGCGCAGCAGCACCGGATAGCCGATGCGGTTGGCTACCGCGATCGCCTCTTCGCGGCTGCGGGCAATGCCGTTGAGCGGCTGCTTGAGACCCAGCTTGTCGACCAGCTTGGCAAAGCGCTCGCGGTCTTCGGCAAGGTCGATCGCGTCGGGCGAGGTGCCCAGGATCGGGATGCCGGCATCCTCCAGCGCCTGTGCCAGCTTGAGCGGGGTCTGCCCGCCGAACTGCACGATCACGCCGACCAGCTCGCCGGTCGCGCGTTCGACATCGAGGATCTCGAGCACGTCTTCTGCCGTCAGCGGCTCGAAATACAGCCGGTCCGACGTGTCGTAATCGGTCGAGACGGTTTCGGGGTTGCAGTTGATCATGATGGTCTCGAACCCGGCGTCTCCGAGTGCGAAACAGGCATGGCAACAGCAATAATCGAACTCAATGCCCTGGCCGATGCGGTTGGGCCCGCCGCCCAGGATCACAACCTTGCGCCGCGTGGTCGGCTGGCTCTCGCATTCGGGCTCGCCAAAGGTGGGCGCCTCGTAGGTCGAATACATATACGGCGTCTTGGCCGCGAACTCGGCCGCGCAGGTGTCGATCCGCTTGAACACCGGGCGCACGCCCAGCTTGTGGCGCAGCGCGCGCACTTCCTGCTCGGTCACGCCGCCGGTCATCGCGACGACGGCATCGCGCACCATGCCCGATCCGCGCGCCAGCGCCTGGCTCATGCCCGGACGCAGGTTGGCTGACTTGAGCGCCAGATAGGCCAGGCGCTTGTCCGAAAAGCCCATCGACTTGAGCCGCCGCATGCCCACCGCATCGCGCGGCAGACCATCGGCGAGCACTTCGGCCTCGGCATCGACGATCTGCTTGATCTGCTCGAGGAACCACGGATCATATTTCGCGACCGCGTGCACCTGCTCGACAGTCATGCCTTCGCGCAGCGCCTGCGCGGCGATCAGCAACCGGTCGGGGGTGGCCTGGCTCAGTTCTGCGATGATGTCGTCATGCGGCGCGCCGACCAGGTGATCGACGAAGTTGAAGCCGCTGAGACCGGTCTCAAGACCGCGCAGCGCCTTCTGCATCGATTCCTGGAAGTTGCGGCCAATCGCCATCACTTCACCGACCGATTTCATCGCGGTGCCGAGCAGCGGGCTTGCACCCTTGAACTTCTCGAACGCAAAGCGCGGGATCTTGGTGACGACATAATCGATCGTCGGCTCGAAGCTGGCAGGCGTCGCGCCGGTGATGTCGTTGGTGATCTCGTCGAGCGTGTAGCCCACCGCGAGCTTGGCCGCGACCTTGGCGATCGGGAAGCCGGTTGCCTTCGATGCCAGCGCTGACGAGCGCGACACGCGCGGGTTCATCTCGATGACGATCAGGCGGCCATCCTTGGGGTTGACCGCGAACTGCACGTTCGATCCGCCCGTCTCCACGCCGATCTCGCGCAGCACCGCGATGCTGGCCGAGCGCATGATCTGATATTCCTTGTCGGTCAGCGTCAGCGCGGGTGCCACGGTGATGGAATCGCCGGTGTGCACGCCCATCGGATCGACATTCTCGATCGAGCAAATGATGATGGCATTGTCGTTCTTGTCACGCACCACCTCCATCTCGTACTCTTTCCAGCCGAGCAGCGACTCCTCGATCAGCACCTCGGTCGTCGGCGAGGCATCGAGCCCGCCGGTGACGATCTGGACGAACTCGTCGCGGTTGTACGCGATGCCGCCGCCGGTGCCGCCCATGGTGAAGCTGGGCCGGATGATCGAGGGCAGCCCGGTGCGATCGAGCACAGCAAGCGCCTCGTCGATGGTGTGGGCAATGCCCGACCGCGCCGATTCCAGCCCGATCTTGTCCATCGCGTCGCGGAACTTCAGCCGATCCTCGGCCTTGTCGATGGCTTCGGCCTTCGCGCCGATCAGCTCGACGTCATATTTCTCCAGCGTGCCATCGGCATCGAGCGCCAGCGCGGTGTTGAGCGCGGTCTGCCCGCCCATCGTTGGCAGCACCACCAGCTTCTCGTTCGGGCGCTCGGCGCGCTCCTTGGCGATGATCTTGGCGACAATCTCTGGAGTGATCGGCTCGACATAGGTCGCGTCGGCCATGTCGGGATCGGTCATGATCGTGGCGGGGTTGGAGTTGACGAGGACGATGCGATAGCCCTCCTCCTTCAGCGCCTTGCACGCCTGCGTGCCCGAATAATCGAACTCGCACGCCTGGCCGATGATGATCGGACCGGCGCCGATGATCAGGATGCTGTCTATGTCGGTGCGCTTGGGCATTGTTATTGTGCTCTCTTTTTAGGCATTGATGTCATCTTGGGGAGGAGGCGACGGGGTGCTTGGTCAGTGCACCGTGCCGGTCTGGGCTTCGCAGCCCCAGCCATCATATTCGAGGTCGAAAAGCTGCTCGATCTGCAGGCACAGTTCGGTCAGCGCGCGGATCGACTTTTCATCGACCGCTTGCACCCGCTCGAGAAACAGGAAGGTGCCGCCGCCGTCTGCATCGTCCTCATGGCCCAGCTCGGTCAGCCCGAGCTCCTCGGCCGCCTCGGACAATCGCTCCAGATTGTCTTCGGATCCGCGAAAGCTGACGTCCACCGAACGGCGGATGCTCGCCTGGTCGCCATTATCGGCCAGATTGCGCAGCACATCCTGATCGGCGGCCCATTCCTGCTCCATGCGGAGCGGATCGACGGCGGGGAGCTTGATCGTCATGCCGCCACCGCCGGAGCCTTGAGGCCGCTGACGAATTTCTCGAACAGGTAGAAGCTGTCCTGCGGGCCCGGTGAGGCCTCGGGGTGGTACTGGACGCCGAACGCCTGTTTGTCGGTGAAGGCGATGCCGCAGTTGCTGCCGTCGAACAGCGACACGTGCGTTTCGATGACATTGGCGGGGAGGCTCGCGGTATCGACCGCAAAGCCGTGGTTCATGCTGGTGATCTCGACCCTGCCGAATCCTGGGCCGGTCTCGAGGCGCTTGACCGGATGGTTCGCGCCGCGGTGGCCCTGGTGCATCTTCATCGTGCGCGCACCCGCGGCAAGGCCGAGCAGCTGGTGGCCCAAGCAGATGCCGAAGATCGGCACATCGCGTTCGAGCAGGCCCTGGATCACGGGAACGGCATGCGCGCCGGTTGCCGCCGGATCGCCGGGGCCGTTCGAGAGGAACACGCCCGCAGGCTCCAGCGCGAGAATATCATCGAGCGGGGTTTGCGCGGGCACCACGGTCACCTTCGCGCCGGCCTCGACCAGCGAGCGGAAGATATTGTGCTTGGCGCCATAATCGATCGCCACGACATGCGGCCGCTCGCCTTCGCTGGCTCCGGCATAGCCCTGACCCAAAGTCCACTTGCCGCCTTCCCAGCCCCGCGATTGTGCGCTCGTGACCTCGATCGCCAGATCCATGCCCTCAAGGCCCGCCCAGCCCTGCGCCTGTGCGAGCAGTGCGGGCATGTCGAAAACGCCATCGGGCGCGTGCGCAATCACCGCGTTGGGCGCGCCCGCCTCGCGGATGCGGCGGGTCAGCGCGCGGGTATCGACGCCTGAAATGCCGATCTGGCCGTTCGCCTCGAGCCACTGGGTGAAATGCTGCGCGGAGCGGAAGCTGCTGGGGTTGGTGACATCCTCGCGAACGATGCAGCCCAAAGCCTGGGGGACATCGGCCTCGACGTCCTCGCCATTCGCGCCGACATTGCCGATATGCGGGAAGGTGAAGGTGATGATCTGCCCGGCGTAGCTCGGGTCGGTGAGGATTTCCTGATAGCCGGTAATCGAGGTGTTGAAGCACACTTCGCCCGCCTTGGCGCCTGCAGCACCAAAGCCCCTGCCCCAGATCGTCGTGCCATCGGCCAGAAGCAGCAGACCAGTCGCGCCTTGAGGCTGAGCGGAGGTGTTGGCGTGCGCCATGGATCGTTTTCCTTGTCGTGCGTTGAGTCGCAAATGGGCCGGGCTGCAGATTATGGCAGGATTGGGCTGGCACCAAGACTGGGCCAAAGCCCCGTTCACAACCCCCTGCCGACAAGCAGCCAAATTGGCGGGTCACTAGGCGGCTGGGGCTTGCACGGTCAATCTATGAAAAACATTTTTATCCGGCTAGGTTGGGAACTTGTTCCAAAATTCATCGGGGAAAGGATGCGTTCGCATGATTCGCGATTCGCTTAAGGCTGCGCAGGTTGCGGCAATGAAGGCCGGAGACAAGCCGCGCACGGCGGCGGTGCGTCTGATCCTGGCTAAGATCAAGGATCGCGATATCGAACTGCGCACCTCGGCCGCGCCTGCCGACGACGATGCGATGGTCACCGAAGTGCTGCAGAAGATGATCAAGCAGCGCCGCGAATCGATCGCGATGTACGAACAGGGCGGCCGCGCCGAACTCGCCGCGATCGAAGCGTCCGAAGTCACGATCATCGAGGAGTTCCTCCCCGCCCAGCTCGACGAGGCCGCCGCCAAGGCTGCCATTGCTGCTGTCGTCGCCGAAACGGGTGCCGCGAGCCTGAAGGACATGGGGCGCGTCATGGCCGAGGTAAAAGCGCGCCACGCGTCCGAGATCGACATGAGCAAGGCCAGCGGCTGGGTGAAGGAAGCCTTGGCGGGCTGACACATTCGTCCCCGCAACACCCCACCCGTTTGTCCCGAGCGCAGTCGAGGGACGTCCGCACAACCATCGAGATCAAAGTCATGGCGTTCTGGGTCTACATCCTGAAATGCGCAGACGGTAAGTTTTACACGGGTCAGACCGATGATCTGGAACGGCGCATGGGTGAGCACCAATATGGCGGGTTCTGCGATTTCACCTCGCGCAGGCGGCCTGTCGAACTCGTTTGGAGCGATTATTACCAGACGCGGGGGGATGCGATCGAGGTCGAGAAGCAGATCAAATCCTGGTCACGCGCCAAGAAGATCGGCTTGATCAATGGGGATTGGGAGGTGGTCAGTTTCTATGCACGACCGCCTCACGAACGTCCCTCGACTTCCCGGCTGCGCCGAGAAGTTCACCCTGAGCGGCTGGCTTGCCAGCCAGCCGAAGGGCTCGGGACAAACGGAGATAGGGATAATCCAAACGAAGCGGGGAAGGCCGAATCTTCATGACCCTAGTCCGCAACGATCTTGGATCAACACGGCCCCGCAACCAGGCACCCCTGCCCGTTTGTCCCGAGCGAAGTCGAGGGACGTATGCACGACATCCGCTTACCCATGTCTATTTGGCCAACTCGCGTGGTAACCATCCCGTTGCAGGTGCTAGATCAGGCGCATGTGAGCATGATCCCGCCAGAACTTCAGGGCACGAAGCCGCATGACCCTCTCTCCGCAGTGGCTGGACGAATTGCGCTCCCGGATCACGCTGTCGACATTGATCGGGCGGCACGTGAAGGTCCAGCGCGCGGGGCGGGAGTACAAGGCGTGCTGCCCGTTCCATAACGAGAAGACCCCCAGCTTCACGATCAACGACGACAAAGGCTTCTATCATTGCTTCGGCTGCGGGGCGCATGGCGATGCAATCCGGTTCATGACCGACCACCAGGGTCTGGGCTTCATGGATGCGGTCAAGGAGCTCGCCTCCGAGGCAGGGATGAGCGTGCCCGCGCCCGATCCGCGCGCAGCACAGCAGGAGCAGGAGCGCGCATCGCTGCATGATGTCTGCCAGGCCGCACAGGACTGGTTTGTCGCGCAGCTGCAAAGCGCAGCGGGCGAAGAGGCACGCGCATACCTCAAGAAGCGGGGGCTGACCGCCGAGACCATCCAGCGCTTCGGCATCGGTTTTGCACCCGATAGCCGCAGCGGCATCAAGTCTGCGCTCGCCAGCATCGACGAGGATCTGCTGATCGAGGCGGGGTTGCTGATCAAGGTTGAAGACAAGCCGCCTTATGACCGCTTCCGGGGCCGGGTGATGATCCCCATCCGCGATCCGCGCGGGCGGGTGATCGCTTTCGGCGGCCGCATTCTAAGCCAGGGCGAGCCCAAATATCTCAACTCGCCCGACACCCCGCTGTTCGACAAGGGGCGCACGCTCTACAACCTGCATCTCGCCGCCCCCGCCTCGCGCCAGAGCGGGCGGATCGTGGTGGTCGAAGGCTATATGGATGTCATCGCGCTGGCGCAGGCCGGCTTTGGCGAGTGTGTCGCGCCCTTGGGCACTGCGCTGACCGAACACCAGATCGAGCGGCTGTGGAAGATGGTCGACCGGCCCCTGCTGTGCTTCGATGGCGACAGCGCGGGGCAGAAGGCCGCGATGCGCGCCGCCGCCCGGGCGCTGCCGCTGCTCAAGCCCGGCCAGTCGCTGGGCTTTGTCTCGCTGCCCGCAGGACAGGATCCCGACGATCTGGTGCGCGCCTCGGGCCCGCAGGCGTTCAGCGCGTGTATCGACCAGGCGACCGGCCTGCTCGATCACCTCTGGACGCACGAACTGAACGCCGCCCCGCTCGCCAGCCCGGAAGCGCGCGCCGGGTTCAAGGCACGGTTGAACGCGCATGCCGACACGATTGCCGATGGCGACATCAAGGCGCTCTACCGGCGCGAGATTGGCCAGCGCTTTTCGGACCTGTTCTTCGGCGCGCGCGCCCCTGCCCCCGGCCATGCCCCCGGCCCTGCTTCCTATGCCGGCTCGGGCAATACGCCCCGCCGCAGCGGCAAGCCCTGGCCGCGGCGCGACGAGCCAGCACCGCCAAGCGAGGAACTGCGCGCGTTCAGCCGCCAGCCGATGAGCGACATGATCTTGCGGGGCGTTCTCACCGGATTGCTGCTGCGTCCGGCGCTGATCCTGCGCCATTCGGAGACGCTCAGCGAATTTGTCGGCCTTGCCGACCGCTGGGCCGAACTGCTCGATGCGATGCTCGACGCTGCGCATATGGCCGCACGTGGCGGTCTTGATACGCCGGGGCTGATGACCATATTGCAAGACAAGAGGCTGGCAGATGCGGCAGACAGGCTGAAATCGGGCGGAACACCGCCTTTCTCCTTCTGCTCGACACCTTCCAGTCCGGTCGATGAACAGCGCGAGGCCAGGGTCGCAGAGGACTTTGCCGAAGCCATTGAAGTGATGATCACCCGCCCCCGGCTGGAGGCTGCGTTGCAGGATGTAACGCAACGTTTCGAAAATGACATGCAAGACGGTTTGTTTTTGGAGCAGCAGCAGCTAAGGGCAAGAAAGGAAGCGTTTGACCAGCGCCTGATAGAATTGACGGAGCGAAGCTGATAAGCGGCCAAGGGAGTGCCGCCTGTGGGTTCGCCTCATGCCAGATCAGGCCCGGTACGCGACATATTTGAACTGGCCCGATGCGGCTTGATAAAACGGTTATTCTCCGCAGCCAGGACGCGGGCAGCGGCGAGACAGGTGACAGGAAGTACGTAAATTGGCAAGCAAGGCACCGAAAGACAGCAAGGCCGACAGCACTGATGCACCGTTGATCGATCTGAACGAAGCCTCGGTCAAGAAGCTGCTCTCGCGCGCCAAGAAGCGCGGCTACATCACCTATGACGAGCTGAACGAGGCGCTGCCGCAAGACCAGATGTCGTCCGAGCAGATCGAGGATGTGATGTCCGCGATCTCCGAAATGGGCGTCAACATCGTCGAGAACGACGAGGAAGGCGGCGAAGAGCAGCCTGCCGAGGACAACGACACGCCCGACGACGGTTCCGAACAGCTCAACATCTCTCCTGAAAAGAAGAAGGAGACGATGGACCGCACCGATGACCCGGTGCGCATGTATCTGCGCGAAATGGGCGCGGTGGAGCTGCTCAGCCGCGAGGGCGAAATCGCGATCGCCAAGCGCATCGAGGCCGGCCGCGACACGATGATCCTGGGCCTGTGCGAAAGCCCGATCACCTTCCACGCGATCATCGAATGGTCGACCGCGCTCAACGACGGCGAAATGCAGCTGCGCGAGATCCTCGATCTCGATGCGATGCTGTCCAAGGAGCCCGCGCCCGAAAGCCTGTCCGAGGACGGCGAGGACGATGGCGAGATCAGCGAAAAGACCGCTGGCCCCAGCTTCAAGGAAGAAGAAGAGGTCGAGGAAGTCGCCGAGTCGAACGACGACGAGGACGACCTGACCGAGCGTCGCACGCGCCGTCCCGATGACGACGAGGAAGAGGACAACACTCTTTCGCTCGCGCAGATGGAAGCGCAGCTGAAGCCTGCCGCGCTCGAGAAGTTCGCGCTGATCACCTCGCTGTTCCGCAAGTTCGAGAAGATCCAGCGTGATCGCCTGAACGCGCTCAGCATTGGCGACGATTTCCCGTCCGCCAAGGAAAAGAGCTATCACAAGCTGCGCGAGGAACTGACCGCCGAAGTCGAGTCGGTGCAGTTCCATGCCAACAAGATCGAGTATCTGGTCGACCAGCTCTACTCGTTCAACCGCCGCCTGACCGCGCTGGGCGGCCAGATGCTGCGTCTGGCCGAGCGCCACAAGGTTCCGCGCAAGGACTTTCTCGACCGCTATGTCGGCCACGAGATGGACGAGGCTTGGCTCGAGGCGATGGCTGGCATCGACAAGAAATGGGCCGCGTTCGCTTCGAACGAAGCTGCAGCCGTCGACCGGATCCGTTCGGAAATCTCGGACATTGCCGCTGCCACCGGCATGTCGCTGGGTGAGTTCCGCCGCATCGTCAACATGGTGCAGAAGGGCGAGCGCGAAGCGCGCATCGCCAAGAAGGAAATGGTCGAGGCGAACTTGCGCCTCGTGATTTCGATCGCCAAGAAATACACCAACCGCGGGCTGCAGTTCCTGGATCTCATTCAGGAAGGCAACATCGGTTTGATGAAGGCGGTGGACAAGTTCGAGTATCGCCGCGGCTACAAGTTCTCGACCTATGCGACCTGGTGGATTCGTCAGGCAATCACCCGTTCGATTGCCGATCAGGCGCGCACCATCCGTATTCCGGTGCACATGATCGAGACGATCAACAAGCTGGTGCGCACCAGCCGCCAGTTCCTGCACGAACAGGGTCGCGAGCCGACGCCCGAAGAAATGGCCGAGCGCCTGTCGATGCCGCTCGAAAAGGTTCGCAAGGTGATGAAGATCGCCAAGGAGCCTATCTCGCTCGAAACGCCGATCGGCGACGAGGAAGATAGCCACCTGGGCGATTTCATCGAGGACAAGAACGCGATCATCCCGGTGGACGCCGCGATCCAGGCGAACCTCAAGGAAACCGTGACGCGGGTGCTGGCCTCGCTCACCCCGCGCGAGGAACGCGTGCTGCGCATGCGCTTCGGCATCGGCATGAACACCGACCACACGCTCGAAGAGGTCGGCCAGCAGTTTTCGGTGACTCGCGAACGTATCCGTCAGATCGAGGCCAAGGCGCTGCGCAAGCTCAAGCACCCGTCGCGGTCACGCAAGATGCGCTCGTTCCTCGACCAGTAAGGCACAGTGGCCGAGCGCCCTCAGCGGGCGTTCGGCAGCCTTCCCTATCGCAGACTAGAAAGCCGCCTCCCGTCGGGGATTTCCGGGCTATGCACGGCGCTCTGATGCGCTGGCGATTGCGTCGTTTCAGCGCGCTAACGAGGCCGCTCGTGCAGTCAATGCTACCAACCGTTACCGTCAAACCCCGCTATCATCGTCGTTTGCGCCTCGGTGCACCCGTATAAATACGGGTGGACACGATGCAATTGACGCATTTCTGCGAAAATCTGACGATCACGACCAGACCGGAACTTACACTTCTGTCAACAAACGTCCCTAACAAAACGGTTAAACTAAAACTTTACTATTAGAACATAGTCATTCCGCAGTTGATCAGCAGACTGCTCCGCCACGAGGCGGCGGTGCCAGGGGGGCTGGTAACGTAAGGGGACGACTTACCATGGCCAAAACGGCATTTTTTCTCGTAACATCGTATCTGGCGCTATCGACGCCGGCCTGGGCCGACACCGCCGCTGCCACGGCCACCACAGCGGCAACCGGTGCCGAAGCGGAAGCCGAAGCCGAAGCCGAAGCGCAGAGCGCCGACCCGGCCAAGCCACCGGTCGAAGTATTCTCCACCGGCGTCGCCAAGGGGCGCGACCGGCTCGACAGCGCAACGTCAACCAGCGCGATTCGCGGGAGTGACATCACCATTCTCGGCCCGCGCCCGATTGGCGAGGTGCTGCGCACCATGGCGGGCCTGCGCGTTGCGACCAGCATCGGCGAAGGCAACAACAACTACACCGTGCGAGGACTGCCGCTGGCAGCCGGCGGTTCGAAATACATGCAGATTCAGGAAGATGGCCTGCCGCTGCTCGAATTTGCCGATCTGTTCAACGTGGGCGCCGATGTCTATCTGCGCAACGACCTGACCGTCAACGCGATCGAGACGATCCGTGGTGGCTCGGCCTCGACCTTCGCGTCCAACTCGCCGGGCGGGCTGATCAACATCCTGTCGCGCACTGGTGAAGTGGAAGGCGGCTCGGTGCAGCTCACCACCGGGGTCGACTTCGACACCAAGCGCGTCGATTTCACCTATGGCGGCAAGCTGGGCGAAAACACCCGCTTCCAGATCGGCGGCTTCTATCGCCAGGGCGAAGGCCCACGCAACAACGGCTTCGACGGCTGGAAGGGCGGCCAGGTCAAGTTCAACATCACCCGCGAGTTCGAGAACGGCTATATCCGGCTCTACCTCAAGTATCTCGACGACCGCTCACCGACCTTTGCACCGTATTTCGCCAATATCACCGGGACCAATGCCAATCCGCGCATTCGCAGCTTTCCGGGCTTCGATCTGCGCAACGACACGATCCTGTCGTCGTTCCTCGGCCCGGTGGTCACGCTGGATCAGAACAACCAGCCCGCAGCTTTCCCGGTTGCCACCGGCCAGAGCGCCGAATCCAAGTCAATCGGCGTGGAAGCACAGTTCGATGTCGGCGGTTGGACGATTACCGAACGCATGCGCTATGCTGCCAATGGCGGCGACTTCAGCCGCGGCTTTCCCAACACCGCCAACACCGTGTCGGCCTTTGCAGCTGGACAAGGCGGTGTCGGCGCAACCGCGCGCTATGCCAGCGGACCGCTGGCGGGCCAGCTGATCGACCCCAATGGGCTGATCAACGGCAACGGCCTGCTGTCGCTCTATTTCTTCTCGTTCGTGCGCGCGCGCTCGCTCGACAATTTCACCAACGACTTCCGCGCGTCCAAGGTGTGGGAATTGCCCGGCGGCAAGCTGACCACCACGGTCGGTGCCTATCTGGCGACCCAGGACCTCAACACCACCTGGCTGCACACGGCGATGAACATCGACGCCAATGGGGATAATGGCACCGCTCAGGTCGATATCTTCAACGCCGCGGGTCAACCGCAGACGCTGAACGGCTATTTCGCCTTTGCCCGCGCCTCCAGCCTGTTCCGCCGCGCGTTTGACGTGAACTACAAGGTGTTCGCGCCTTATGGTTCGGTGAACTATCATTTCGGCAAGATCGCGATCGGCGGCAGCCTGCGCTATGACACCGGCCGGGTGCGTGGTTCGTTGGTCGGCGCGGATCTCAACAATGGCAGCGTCGGCCTGATCACCCAGGACATCAACCGCGATGGCCTGATCAATCCGGCCGAGCGCAGGGTCGCCTTCCTGCCCTTCACCCAGTCGGCACCGGTGAATTACAATTACGGCTATCTGAGCTATTCGGCGGGGATCAACTACCGTGCGGCAGAGCCCTTTTCGCTGTTTGCCCGCTACAGCAAGGGCGCGCGCGCCAATGCCGACAAGGTGCTGTTCACGCCGCTGATCAACAATGCCGATGGCTCGATCCGCAGCACGCGCGACAAGCAGGATGACGTCAAGCAGCTCGAAGGCGGATTCAAGTTCCGCAAGGACGGATTGACGTTCAACGCGACGGCCTTCCGGGTGACGGCAGCGGACCATAATGTGATCAACGGCGCTGCAAACCGCACCGACCGCACCTATCGTGCCACCGGAGTCGAGATGGAAGGCGGGGTGCAAAAGGGACCGTTCAGCCTGATGATCGGGGCCACCTATACCAAGGCCAAGATCACGCGCGATCTGCTCGATCCGACGCTGACGGGCAAGGAACCGCGTCATCAGCCCGACTGGACCTTCTTTGCCACGCCCCAGGTCGACCTGGGCCGAGCCGTGATCGGTGCCAGCATCGTCGGTGTGACCAAGAGCTTTTCGCAGGATTCAAACCTTCTGGTCATGCCCGGCTTCACCACGGTCGACCTGTTCGGTCAGGTCAAGCTGTTCAATGGCGGCAGCCTGCAAGTCAACGCCAACAACGTGTTCAACACGCTGGGCATTTTTGAGGTGAACCAGGCAAGCGTGCCCGCCAATGGCATCGGCTTTGCCCGGGCGATCAACGGACGGACAATCTCCGCCTCGTTGCGCTTCGATTTCTGACCGCAAGCCGGGACGCGGCTTCGCAGTTGGCGGTGTGACCCATGCCTGGGGGGGGCTTTGGGTCATATCGAAAGGCGGGGATCCGGAGCGAGCGGGGGGCAACCTTCGCCCGCTTCGGTCCCCGCCTTTTTTGCGTGCTATCGGCGCAGCGGCCAGATCAGCTGGCGGACATAGCCTTGCGGCACCTCCAGCCCCTCGACGCCATAGCCGCCGGGCCAGCGATCAGGCGGCATATGCTCGGTGCCGAACCAGCGGTCGATCATCGGCAGATGGACGGCGAAATTGGTGTCGCGCGCTTCAGGTTCTATGGCGTGGTGCCAGTGGTGGAAGCGCGGCATCGCGATCCAGCGTTCGAGCCACGCCGCGCGCGGCGCGAAATTGGCGTGGATGAACACCGCGTGCAGCGAGACGAAGCCGAGATAGGCGTAGACGGCAGGCTCGCTGAACCCCAGCTTCACGATGGGCAGCAGCACCAGCCCACGCGTGGCGACGACATCGACCAGATGCAGCCGCGATCCGGCGATCCAGTCCATGGTGGTCACCGAATGGTGGACGCGGTGGAAGCGCCACAGAAACGGCACGGCATGAAACGCGCGGTGCACGGCATATTGCGCGAGGTCAGCGACCAGAACGATCGCGGCGAACTGCACCGCCAGCGGCATCATCCGGACCCAGGCCTGCACCGGGGCGATCGCCAGCGCCTGGCCGATCTGCGTCGCGGGGATCAGCACCAGCAGCGACATCAGCTGCACCAGCGCATGGCTCATCAAGAAATAGCTCGCATCGGTCAGCCAGCCGCGCCGGAACGGCCCCTGCTCGCGCCGCAGCGCAAAGGCGCGCTCGAGCGGCACGAACAGCGCCGCAGTGGTGAGAACGCCGAGCACGAACCAGTCGAGCCCGACATAGACCGCGCTGGCCTGTGCCTCAGGGATCGCCACCCCGCCCGCCCCAAGCGCCAGCGCGATGCCCGCGAGCGCAAGCCCCGCCAGCCCTAGCGCCTTCTTTCGCCGGAGCAGCATCGACAGCGCCGCCATCAGCAGCGTGGCGAAGATCCCAGCATCAATGGCCGTGCGCACCAGCCCCAGCGGATAGCGTCCGCGCAGCTCGGGCAAGGTCAGCAGGTGCGGAAAATGCAGACACAGCACAGCTGCAACGCTCAACAGCCCGAGAACCACGGCCAGCACACCACTCACCCACCCGCTGCCAAAGCGGCGCGGGGCCCGGTCTGCAAAGATGCGGTTCAGCCATTGTTCTGCGGTCATGGGGACCCAGCATGGCAGCGATTGGCGAAGATAACGTTATGGCGTGGCGCAAGCGTGCAGACCCAGTGCCACGGTGTCAGATCGTCAGCCAATACCCTTGAGAGTCCAGCCAGAACGAGCAGCGCTCAAGCGACGCGCTGTTCCAACCCGCCCGCGCTCGGGTCATCGCTTTCATTGGCGTCGGCTGGTGCCATCAGCCAGGCCTCGGCTTCCTCGATGGTGGAGAAATACTGCGCGGTCCGGTGGGCGGTTGCGCGCAGCAACTGCATCCGGGCGAGCGACAATGCGACCACGAACGCCAGCTTGCGCGAATGATGGCGGGGGTCGGCGAGGACCCCGCCGAACGTCTTGACGATATCCTGCTGCTGGATCTTCATGTCGCGCACATCGACCAGCGTGACATGCTGATTCGGAGCGCTGGTCAGCTGGGCATGCGCTGCATTGCGCGCCGCGACATAGTTTTCGACATCGATCGGTTCAAAGAAGCCGGCGAGATAGTGCCTGACCATGTTTGTCGCCGGATCGACTTCAACTTTGTAGATCGCTTCCATGGCCCCGGCATAGCGGGAGTCTGTGAAAATTCGGTAAGCGGCGCGTTCATGCAATCGGGTGGATGCGCCACGAGGCGTGGGTCAGATTGTGCCCCGGCCGCCCACCTCGCGCGTCAGTACAGCCGGAGTGCGCGCACTGCATCCCACGCGGCTTCGTCCGGCTGGGTCAGAGCATCAAGATCGGCGGGTGTTGCGGCGGCATCATCCACCCATTCGCGCAACGCCGGGCCGCCGTTGATGACATCGATCGCCAGCTTGCCGAGTTCGTATTCGTACGGAAAATCGCGCCACAGGGGATAATCGGGATAGAGGCTGCGGATCGCCTTGAACGCCAGCGCCTGGACGCGCCAGGGGCGGAACGCGGCATTATCATAGAACGCCCCTTCGGCATGGATATGGACGCCATGGCAGAGCTGGCCGACATGCTTGTGGAAGGTCGGCTCGAACCAGATTTCGCGCAACGCACAGCCGGTGAGCCAGTGCGGCGCGATCTCGTGCATTTTCGCGATCACATCGCGCGCGTTGATATCGGGCGCGCCGAAAATCTCGAGCGGACGCGTTGTCCCCCTGCCCTCGCTCAGCGTCGTGCCCTCCAGCATAACCGTGCCGGCATAGGCACGCGCCATGGCGACGTTAGGCGCGTTGGGGCTGGGGTTGATCCAGATGCGGCTGTCGGGCCAGCCGAAGCCGGGGGCAGTTTCGGGCTGCCAGCCCTGCATTTCGATCACGCGGTAATCGACGTCGAGGCCGTAATGCTGGATGAACCAGCGCCCCATCTCGCCCAGCGTAAGGCCATGACGCATCGGCATCGGGCCTGCGCCGACGAAGCTTTCCCAGCCCTCGCGCAGCGCCAGCCCTTCGACCGGGCGACCGGCGGGGTTGGGACGATCAAGCACCCAGACCGACTTGCCCTCCTTCGCGGCGGCTTCGAGCATGTAGAGCAAGGTCGTGACGAAGGTGTAGATCCGACAGCCCAGGTCCTGCAGGTCGATCAGCACCACATCGAAGGTGCTCATCATCTGGCCGGTCGGACGGCGCACCTCGCCATAGAGGCTGAACACCGGAATGCCGTGGACCGGATCGGTGAAATCCGGGCTCTCGACCATATTGTCCTGCTTGTCGCCGCGCAGGCCATGCTGCGGGCCGAACGCGGCGGTGAGCGTGACATCGTCGAGCGCCGCCAGGGCATCGAGCGAGTGCCTGAGGTCTGCGGTCACCGATGCCGGGTGCGCGACCAGGGCGACGCGCTTGCCTGCCAAGGGCTTGCGCAGATCAGGCTCTGCTAGAAGACGATCGATACCGAAGAGCATAAGACCTCGCTGCCAATGGGTGTGCGCTCTTTACCCTAGCCGCGCGGCAAAACAATCGGGGTGGTGAAAATCGGGCTTTCCGGCCGGATGGGCCAGCGACCAGTAGCTCTTGCTGCCGTCATCCGCCTCGATCACGGCAGTGATCGCCAGCCGCCAGGGGGTGGGACCGATCAGGTCGTCCAGGCCCCCCAGGTCAATCGTTGCACGCCAGTGGCGGGATTCTGCTGGGTCAATCACCGGTGGCGCGGCCAGCGCAAGATCGCGCATACCGTCGCGATAGCGATCGAACGCATAGGCTGCCCAGGCACCAGATGCAGCCAGGTTGAACTCGGCATACGCGCTGCCGTTGGCCGAGCCGACAAACGCCTCGAAGCAGCTGTGCTGCCACAGATTGTCGGTGCGAACCGGCACGCGAGCAGCCATGGGCCACCGGATTCGGGCCTCCGGATCACAGACGCGGTATTCCACGATCAGCAGCCCCTGTTGCAGCATGGTCCAGCTGACAGACAGGCTCACCCCGGTGGGTGCGGGACAATCGGGATGCGGGTGGAGCAATTGAGACATGGCGGGAGCTTTCGCGGGTAACCTTGCAACCATAAGCACATTTTCGTCTCTCGCGCGCAAGCCGGGATCGCATATGTAAACCAGACCCAGCGCACATGCAGGCGCGTTTGCACCTGCCCTGCTAGCCTGCTAGACTGACGCAAACGTAAAGCGCGCGAGGCGCGGGGAGAGGCACAGATGGCGCTGGTCAAGGCCGCCAATCCGGCACAGATATTCGGCCGCGAAGGCTTTCGCGCGCTCACCACCGTATCGCGCTGGAAAGGGCTGGCGCTGGTCGTGCACGCTTGGGCGGTGATTATCGCGCTGGCCTGGGGCGCGGCGTATCTGGGCACCTGGTGGGCGTGGATCATCGCGATCATCCTGATCGGCGGGCGACAGCTGGGCCTCGCGATCCTGATGCACGAGGGCGCACATGGCCTGCTGCACCCCGATCGCGCGGTCAACAACTGGGTTGGGCAATGGGTCACCGGGGTGCCGATGGGCACCGATCTGCACGCCTATCGCACCTATCACCTGACCCACCACCGCTATACGCAGCAGCCCGAGGACCCGGACCTGTCGCTGTCCGCCCCCTTTCCCACGACGCGCGCCAGCCTGATGCGCAAGGTGTTTCGTGACCTCACCGGCCAGACGTTCCTGAAGCAGCGCGGCGCGCAGCTGGCGATGGCGTTGAAGGGCTTCGGCCCGGGAGCGAAGGAGCAGAATCTGTTCATCGGCAAGGTGACGCTGCGGTTTGTGGCTTCACAGATCGTGCTGCTGGCGCTGTCGTTCGCCACGGGCCTTGGCGCGCTGCCCTATCTGGTCTGGCTGCTGGCGCTGGCAACGACGTTCCAGCTGTATCTGCGCATCCGCAACATCGCCGAGCACGCCTGCACCTCGACCGGCAGCGAAGACCCGTTTACCCACGCGCGCACCACACATGCCAACTGGCTGGAGCGCGCAACGGTCGCGCCTTATTGGGTAAACTTCCACAGCGAGCACCATCTGTTCATGGGCGTGCCGTGCTACAATCTGCCGCGCGCGCACCGACAGCTGGTCGATGCAGGCCATTCGGGGCGGATGACCATCGCGCGCGGCTATGCCGAAGTCATGCGGCAGGTGATCAAACCCGCCGCATGATCTGCCCGATCAGACAGTCTCGGACCGTGCGTCGGCCATTTCGCTGACCATCTTGGCGATCGCCTCGCCAAACGCGGGCAGATCGTCAGGGTTGCGACTGGTGATCAGATTGCCGTCAACCGCCACTTCCTGGTCGACATAGTTCGCGCCAGCGTTCTTCAGATCGGTGCGGATCGAGGTGTAGCAGGTCAGCGTCTTGCCTTCGACCAGGCCCGCCTCGATCAGCAGCCAGGGCGCGTGGCAGACCGCGGCGATCGGCTTGCCGGCAGCGGCGAAGTCCTTGATCAGCGCCATCGCGGTGTCATCGGCGCGCAGCAGATCGGGGTTGATCTGGCCGCCGGGCAGCACCAGCGCGTCATAATCTTCCGCCTTCGCGCCATCAAGCGGTGCATCGACCGCGACGCTCTGGCCCCAGTCAGCGCCCTTCCAGCCGCGGATTTCGCCGCTTTCGGGGGAGACGACGGTCACCTTGGCGCCAGCGGCCTTGAGGTCGTCGCGCGGCTGGATGAGTTCGGATTGTTCAAAGCCGTGCGTTGCAAGGATGCAGATGCTGCGGCCGGTCAGATCGGGAAGTGCCATGGGGGATCTCCTTGGATGGGGGTTCCCACTCATACGACTCCGGCGCGTCGGCGTTCCGCCATCAGCCGCGTCTCACAACCATTTCGCCCATTTGAAGCGGATATACAGCCCGATGCACACCGTCGCCATCACGCCCACGATCAGGAAATAGCCATAGCGCCATTCCAGTTCGGGCATGAACCTGAAGTTCATTCCGTAGATCCCGGCGATCGCGGTGGGTACGGCAAGGATCGCGGCCCAGGCGGCGAGCTGCCGGGTGATCACGCCCTGGCGCTGCTGCTCGAGCAGACCGCTGGTTTCGATCACCGATGTCAGCGTGTCGCGCAGACCCGCAACGCGGTAATCGGCGCGGCGGACATGGTCGTGCAGATCACGGAAATAGGGGTGAATGTCCGCATCGATCTGGGGCAGCTGCAGGTTCATGCAGCGCGCAGCGACATCCTGCATCGGCCCCAGCACGCGTTGCAGGCGAAACAGATCGCGCCGCAGCGAGAACAACGCGCCCGTCTGCTCGCGGTCAAGAAACGCGTCGAGCGCGCGGTCCTCCATCCCCAGCACCTCGTCCTCGAGCACATCGATGACGCTGAGATACCCGTCGACGATGAAGTCGAGAATCGCGTGCAGCACGAAATCGGGCCCATGCGACAGCATCCACGGCGTCGCCTCAAGCTGCGCGCGGACGGGCGCGTGATCGCGCAGCGACCCATGGCGCACGGTCACGATGAAGTTCCGCCCCATGAAGATCGCGGTGTTGCCGTAGGTGATGCGAGTCTTGCTGGCGCTGTCATCCAGGTGGACGGTGCGCGCGACCGTGAACAGATGATCCCCGAATGGCTCGATCTTGGGCAAATGCCGGTGATCGAGCGCGTCTTCCACCGCCAGCGGGTGCAGCCCAAGCTGGCGCTGGATGGGATCGAGTTCGGCGGCGGTCGGCTCGTGCAGCCCGATCCACAAGAGATCGGTAGGCTCCCACTGCGTCGGCAGCGGCTGGGTGAGGTCAATGTCGCGCAGCAACCGACCTTCGCGGTAAAGCCGAGCTGCAATAACCGTCATGCCAGCGCTTCGGCGATCAGCTGGCGCGTATTGCCGATGCCATACAGCGCGATGAAGCTGCCCATGCGCGGGCCCTGCTCCGAGCCCAGCAGCGTCTCATACAGCGCCTTGAACCAGTCGCGTAAGTTTCCGAAGCCGTACGCCTCGTCCTTGCCGATGGCATAGACGATGTTCTGGATATCTTCGGCGCTCGCATCGTCGGGCAGTGCGGCAAGCTCGGAATCGAGCGTCTGCAATGCCTGAACCTCGGCCCCCATCGGCGCACGGCGCTTGAGCGTCGGCGCGATGAAATCGCGGCCATAATTCACGGCATTGGCGATCAGCCCGTCGAGCTCGGGGTGCGTCTGTGGCGTTACACCGGGCGCGTACTTCTGGACAAAGCCCCAGACCAGATCCTTGTCGTCCATTCCCGGCAGGCTGACGACATTGAGCAGAAGGCCAAAGCTCACCGGCGGGCTGCCTTCGGGCACTTCCCCAGCATGGATGTGGTGCGCGGGGTTGCCCAGACGCTTGTCCTCGTCCTGCGCATGCCAGTTGTCGCGGAACTGGAAATACTCGTCCACCGCGCGCGGCACCACCCCCAGGCTCAGCTGCTTGGCGGCCTTGGGCTCGCGGAAGATGTAGAACGCCAGGCTGTTCTCGCTGCCATAGCGCAGCCACTCGTCGATCGACAGGCCGTTGCCCTTGGACTTGGAGATCTTCTCGCCCTTTTCGTCGAGGAACATCTCGTAGATCATGCCCTCGGGCTTCTGCCCGCCCAGCACGCGCGCGATCTTGCCCGACTGCACGCCGCTGTCGGTCAGGTCCTTGCCGTACATTTCATAGTCGACGCCCAGCGCCACCCAGCGCATTGCCCAGTCGACCTTCCACTGCAGCTTCGCGCCGCCACCCAGGATCGACTGCTCGATGGTCTCGCCCTCGTCCGTAAAGCGCACGATTCCCGCCTCGGCATCGACCACCTCGACCGGCACCTGCAGCACCGCGGCCGACTTGGCGCTGATCGGCATCACCGGCGAATAGGTCGCAGCGCGTTCGGCGCGCAGCGTCGGCAGCATGATGTCGAGGATCGCCTGATAGTTGCGGAGCACGCCGCGCAAGGCCTCGTCGAAGGCACCGCTCTGATAGCGCTCGGTCGAAGAGACGAACTCGTAATCGAAGCCGAACTGGTCGAGGAACGCGCGCAGCATCGCGTTGTTGTGGTGCGCGAAGCTCTCGAACTTGCCGAACGGATCCGGGATGTGGGTCAGCGGCTTGCCGAGGTGCGTGCGCAGCATGTCCGGGTTGGGCACGTTGTCGGGCACCTTGCGCAGACCGTCCATGTCGTCGCTGAACGCGACCAGCCGCGTCGGCGCGCCGCCGGTCAGCGTCTCGTACGCGCGGCGCACGAGCGTGGTGCGGAACACCTCCTGGAACGTGCCGATATGCGGCAGGCCCGATGGGCCATAGCCGGTTTCGAACAGCATCGGGCCAGCGCTTTCAGGCTTGCCGCCGGGATGGCGTTTCAGCAGCTTGCGGGCTTCCTCGAAGGGCCAGGCCTTGGATCGCATTGCTGCCTCGCGATACGCGCTCACGTGTGTTTCCTTTTCGTTCCGATGCCGCCATAAGGGGCACAATGTCCGCTTCCCTAAACTTTCCAGCCCTGCATGCAAGCCATAGCGCGATCTGGTTCGCGCATCCCGGCGAGCCTGCGGTGCGCATCTCCAAGGGCGATGCGATCGGCCGCGCCGCCGAGACCCCGCTGATCCTGTTGAACGCCCCCCTGCTGGCGCAGCGGCTGGGATATCCCGAACTCTCGGGTCTCGACCTGCTCGAGATGTTCGCCTTTGTGCATCCGGCGCAGTTCATGGTGCCGACGCCAATGGGGCTGGCGCGGTCGCTCAAGCTGTCCCTGCCAAAGGTCGAGGGGGAAAGCGACAACGATCCCCTCCCAGACTCCGCAATCCCTGCGCTGCTGCACGCCGCCGCCGAGGCGCTGGTCGCCACGCTGGAGCGGGCCGACTGGCCGCAGCGCGAAGGCGCATGGTCGTCGCTGCAAGCGCTCGCCAAATTGCGCTGGCCCTGGGCGGGCGTCGCCTCGCGCAACTTGAAGATGCCCGAAAAGGCCGAACGCTGGCTGTTTTCGAAACTGCCCGAATGGGAGGAGCAGCCGCCCCGACCCCAGCCGCGCCAGATCACGCTCGAAGAGAACGAGGCCGAAGCGCAGCTCGAGGCGCTGACCGGTGTCGGCGCCGAGCGGCGCGAAGGCCAGCGCCAGTTCGCGCGCACCGCCAGCCACATCTTTGCCCCGCGCGAACGGCGCCAGGAACCGCACATGCTGCTGGCCGAAGCCGGCACCGGCATCGGCAAGACCCTGGGCTATCTTTCCCCGGCCTCGCTCTGGGCGCACGGCGCGGGCGGCACGGTTTGGATTTCCACCTATACCAAGGCGCTGCAGCGCCAGCTGTCGCGCGAGACCGAGCGGATCTACGGCAACGAGGCGACGTTCCGCAAACGCGTGGTGATCCGCAAGGGCCGCGAGAATTACCTGTGCCTGCTCAACCTGGAAGACGCGCTGCAGGGCGGTTTCCAGAACCGCGCAGCGGTGCTGGCGCAACTCGTCGCGCGCTGGGCTGCCTATACCCGCGACGGCGACATGATCGGCGGCGATCTGCCCGGCTGGCTGACCACGCTGTTCCGGCGCGCAGGCGTCACCGCGCTCACCGACCGGCGCGGCGAATGCGTCTATGCCGGCTGTCCGCACTATCGCAAATGCTTCATCGAGCATGCCACCAGGTCGAGCCAGAATGCCGATCTGGTCATCGCCAACCATGCGCTAGTGATGGTCAATGCCGCGCGTGCGCGCGAGCAGCAGGGCCGCCCGACGCGGATCATCTTCGACGAGGGCCATCACCTGCACGATGCCGCCGATTCGATGTTCGCAGTCGCGCTGACCGGCCAGGAAACGGTCGAGATGCGCCGCTGGATCATGGGGCCCGAGGGCAAGTCGCGCGGTCGCAGGCGCGGGCTTGCCGCGCGCCTCTCCGACGTTGCTTCTTATGACGAACTGGGTGGCCGTGCGATCGAGGCAGCGCGGATCGCCGCCGAAGCTCTGCCCGGCGAAGGCTGGCTGGCGCGCATCCGCGAAGGCGCGGCCTCGGGCGAGATCGAACAGTTGCTCGCCGCGATCCGCGGCACCGTCTACGCCCGCGACGAGAGCGGCGCGGAGGATGCAGGCTATGGGCTGGAGACCGAACTCGCCGAGCTCGACGGCCCGCTGATCGGCGCGGCGCTCGATGCTGCGCGCGCGATCGATGCTTTGCATGGCCCGCTGGTGGCCTTGGGACGGCGGCTCGAGGCGCTGATCGAGGATGGGCCCGACTGGGTTGACGGCCCAGCGCGCGCACGGATCGAAGGCGCGCTCGCCTCGCTCGGTTGGCGGATCGATCTGCTTGCCGCCTGGGCTTCGCTGCTGGGCCGCATCGGCGGTCCCACCGATCCCGATTTCGTCGACTGGCTGGCGCTCGACCGGTTCGAGGGCCGCGAGTATGACATGGGGCTGCACCGCCGCTGGCTCGATCCCGGCAAACCGCTCGCCGAGGCGGTGATCAAGCCCGCGCACGGCGTGCTCGTCACCTCCGCCACGCTCAAGGCCGGGGCGGACTGGGCCCCTGCCCTCGCGCGCTCTGGTGCCATCCACCTGGAAAAGCCGCCCGAGCTGTTCGAGGCGCGCAGCCCGTTCGACTATGCCAACCAGGCCGAGGTGCTGATCGTCACCGATGTGAAGCGCGGCGACATGGCGGGGCTCGCAGGCGCTTATGGCCGGTTGATCGAGGCGGCGGGCGGCGGCGCTTTGGGGCTGTTCACCGCGATCCGCCGGCTGCGCAGCGTTCATGGTCGCATCGCCGACCGCCTCGCGCAATCGGGGCTGCCTCTGTACGCGCAGCATGTCGATCCGATGGAGACCGGGACCCTGGTCGATATCTTCCGCGATGATCCGCGCGCCTCGCTGCTCGGCACCGACAGCTTGCGCGATGGCGTCGATGTCCCCGGCGATTCGCTGCGGCTGGTGATCATGGAAGGCGTGCCCTGGCCCAAGCCCGATATCCTGCACCGCGCGCGCCGCGCGGCAGGGGGCGGCACCCAGTATGACGACATGATCATCCGCGCGCGGCTCGCCCAGGCCTTCGGGCGGCTGATCCGCCGTGCCGATGATCGCGGCCGCTTCGTGATGCTGTCGTCGGCCTTCCCCTCGCGGCTGCTCTCGGCCTTTCCCGAAGGAACCCCGGTGCGCAGGGTGACGCTTTCCGAAGCTTTACAAGCGGTGCAAACTGGCGTTTCTGCGCAACCGACCGAGGGCGCGCGAATCGATCCCGTGACGGGATCCGGGGGAGAGGGACGATGAAGAGGCTAACCTTGCTGCGGCACGCCAAATCGGACTGGCTGGACCGTTCACTGCGCGATTTCGACCGACCGCTGAACGCACGCGGCATGCGTGGCGCCAAGGCGATGGGTCTGTATGCGGCGGAAAAGAAGATGATGTTCGACGCCGTCGTCGCCTCGCCTGCGGTGCGGGTCACCGAGACGATCGATCATTTCGAGGCCGCCTTTGGCCACACGCTCAACCCCGATTGGGACCGCCGCATCTACCTCGCCTCGTCGGTCACGCTGATCGATGTGCTGCGCGGCGTTCCCGACGATGCAGGCCATGTGCTGATGGTCGGGCACAATCCGGGGCTCGAAGATCTGGTGTTCGATCTTGTCCCCGATGACGGCTCAAGCCCGCTACGTGATGTGGTCGAGGAAAAGTTCCCGACCGCCGCGCTCGCCATTCTCGACATCGCGATCGACCACTGGGCCGATCTCGACAATCGCAGCGCCAAGCTGATCGAAGTCACCCGCCCGCGCGACCTGGACCCGGATCTGGGGCCGCAGGACGACGACTGACCGCGATGAACGCTCCAGTGTCTGAAACGATAGTGCCTGAAACGATCCTGCGCCGCGCAGGCCCGGACGACGCCCCCAAGCTTGCCCTGCTGGGCGCGGCGACGTTCCTCACCGCCTTTGCCCTCGACCATCCCGGCGAGGCTCTGGTCGATCATTGCGCAAACGAGCATGGCGTTGCGCGCTATGCCGACTGGCTGACCAAGCCCGATTACGCCTTCTGGCTGATCGAAACGCCGTTGGGCGCGCCGATTGGCTATGCGATGCTGTGCCCACCCAATCTGGACATCGCCCCCGATGCAGGTGCGCTGGAACTCAAACGCATCTACGCGCTGTCTGGCTGGCAGGGTGCGGGGCTTGGCCAAAGGCTGATGGACGCGGTGATCGAGGAAGCACGATTCCGTGGTGCGCCGTCTTTGTACCTGTGCGTCTACACGGTCAACGTGGCAGCGCAGCGTTTCTATGCACGGTTCGGCTTCGAGAAGGTCGGGCAGCAGCAGTTCATGACGGGCAATGTGCCCTTTACCGACTGGATTTTGCGCAAGCCGCTTTGAGGCGAACGCTCAGGCTGCGGCTAGTGCTTCGGCGAGCCGATCACGAATCTGGCGGAGCGCGGCGATATCCAAGGCGGGCTTGGCCGCAGCGGCAGGTGCGGGGGTTGCGGCTGCAGGCGCTGCCGCCTTGCCCGCCAGAAACTGACGCGCGCCGCGCACGGTGAAGCCCTCACGATTGAGCAGCCGATCGATGGTGCGCAATATCTCGACATCCTGCGCGCGGTAGTAGCGACGGCCCCCGGCCCGCTTGAGCGGCGCCAGAGCGTCGAACTGCGCTTCCCAATAGCGCAGGATATGCGGCTTGACGCCGAGCTCCGCCGAAACCTCGCCAATGGTCCGCATCGCGCCCTCAGCCTTGGCGGAGATGGTCGGATCAGTCACTCGACATGATCCTTTCCTTCATGATCTGGCTGGCGCGGAACGTGAGCACGCGGCGCGGCGTGATCGGCACTTCGATGCCGGTCTTGGGGTTGCGGCCGACGCGTTCCCCCTTGTCGCGCAGCAGGAAGGTGCCGAAGCCGGAGATCTTGACGTTCTCGCCGCGCTCCAGGGCGTCGGTCATGTGATTGAGCACCAGCTCGACCATCTGCGCAGCATCGGCGCGCGAGAGGCCCACCTGATGGTTGATCGTGTCGGCCAGATCCGCCCTTGTCAAAGTTCCCACCGAACGCATCGCCCCGTCTCCTCAACCCGCTAGGCTTCGAAAACTAGCCCATAAACGGGGCAATGGCAAATGCCAGCCGAGTAAAAACAGTGCGAATTGAGCGTATTGCGCGGCAAAATTACGCGAAGTTAATAGCGGATCACCGCCGCACCCCAGGTCAGGCCGCCGCCCATCGCTTCGAGCACCAGAAGATCGCCGCGCTTGATTCTGCCATCGCGCACCGCCGTATCGAGCGCAAGCGGTACCGAGGCGGCGGATGTGTTGGCGTGCTGGTCGACCGTGATCACCACTTTCTGCGGCGGCAGACCCAGTTTGCGGGCGGTCGCATCAAGGATGCGGGCGTTGGCCTGGTGCGGCACGACCCAGTCGATATCGGCGCTGGTGAGGCCCAGAGGCTTCATCACCTGCTCCATCACCTCCGCCAGATTGACGACGGCGTGGCGGAACACCTCGCGCCCCTTCATCCGCACCTTTCCGACCGTGCCGGTGGTCGAAGGCCCGCCATCGACATAGAGCAGGTCATGATGGCGGCCATCGGCGTGCAACTGCGTCGCCAGGATGCCGCGCGGTGCTGCATCGCCTTCGGCTGCGATTTCCAGACCCAGCACCACCGCGCCTGCGCCATCGCCGAACAGCACGCAGGTGCCGCGGTCTTCCCAGTCGAGAATGCGGGTGAACGTCTCTGCGCCGATCACCAAAGCCCGCTTGCCCATGCCGGTGCGCAGCATGCTGTCGGCGACGCTCAACGCATAGAGAAAGCCCGAACATACCGCCGCAACATCGAACGCAATGCCACAGGTCATGCCGATCGCAGCCTGCACCTTGGTGGCGGTGGCGGGAAAGGTGTTGTCGGGCGTGGCGGTCGCCAGCACGATCAGGTCGATGTCGGAGCCTTCGAGCCCCGCTGCATCGAGCGCCGCACGCGCCGCATCGATGGCCAGCGTCGATGTCGTCTCATCGGGCCCTGCGATATGGCGAAACTTGATGCCGGTGCGCTCGGTGATCCACTCGTCCGAGGTATCCACCGTTTCCGACAGCTCTGCATTGGAAACCCGGCGGACGGGCAATGCCGATCCCGTGCCCAGAATGACACTGCGTTCGACCAGTGCGTGATTGCTCATTTGGGTGATTCGCCCGATCCGTTGGAGGCAACGCCGTTGCTGGCGATCGCGCTGGTGTCGAAATCCTTCAGCACATCGCCGATGCGCAGCGTGATATTGTCTTCCACCAGCCGCGCGGCCACTTCCACCGCATTGGCCACGCCCTTGATGCTGGCCGAGCCATGGCTTTTGACGACCACGCCGTTGAGGCCCAGGAACACCGCGCCATTGTGGTTGTTGGGGTCGAGATGGTGGCGCAGCAGGTCGGTCGCCGGGCGCGAGATCAGGAAGCCGATCTTGGAGCGGAGCGAGGACTGGAAGCTGCGCTTGAGCAGATCGGTGACGAAGCGCGCGGTGCCTTCGAGTGCCTTCAACGCGATATTGCCCGAAAAGCCATCGGTGACGACGACATCGACATCGCCGCGCGAAATCTTGTCCGCCTCGGTGAAGCCCTGGAAATCCATCGGCAGGTGCGTGGCAGCGCGCAGGGCCGCTGCGGCATCGCGCAGCGCATCGGTGCCCTTGGAATCCTCGGTACCGATGTTGAGCAGGCGCGTACGCGGCTTTTCAAAGCCGAAGATGATCTGCGAATAGACCGCGCCCATCACCGCGAACTGCACAAGGTTGCGCGCATCGCATTCGGTGTTGGCGCCCAGATCGAGCATCACCATGTCGGTGTCTTCGAGCGTCGGCAGAAGCGCGGCGAGCGCTGGCCGGTCGATCCCCGGCATGGTGCGCAGCGCAAGCTTCGCCATCGCCATCAGCGCGCCGGTGTTCCCGGCGCTGACCGCGGCGCTGCAATCGCCCGATTTGACCGCTTGAATAGCGAGCCCCATCGACGAGTTCTTGGATTTGCGGAGGGCCTGGCTGGGCTTGTCCTCACCCCGCACGACCTCATCGGTGTGCAGGATCTCGGACGCAGCGCGCAGATTGGGGTGACGGTCCAGGCCTGCCTTGATCTGCTTTTCGTCGCCGACCAGCAGAAAGGTAAAGCGCTCATGGCGGTGGCGGGCTTCCGCCGCACCACCCAGCATGACACGCACGCCTTCATCACCGCCCATCGCATCAATCGCGATCCGCGGCTTCATCGGCACCGGTTAATCCCCCTGAAAAAGTGCAAAGCTCGTCTGACCGAAATCAGGCGACTGCAAGCACCTCGCGGCCATTGTAATGGCCACATGCGCCGCAGACATGGTGCGGGCGCTTCAGTTCACCACAGTTCGAGCATTCGCTGAACGCATCGATGGTCAGCGAATCGTGGCTGCGACGCATGCCGCGCTTCGAGGGTGAGGTTTTTCTTTTAGGAACAGCCATGGCAGGATCTGCTTACCTTATTTGTTTGTCTATCAATGCGATATTGCCATGTTTTCCGTAGCGGGCGCGTTTTGCGCAGCCAGCCGGTGGAGCAACAAAGCCCGTTCGCGTGCGAAGGCGGGGCTATAGCGAAAATCTCGTGCGTTGCAAGCATTGTCGCGCTACCCCTCGCCCGGAAATCGCCGCACGCAACACGGCGCAACGTTGAGGGAAAACCAATATGTACCTGCCGCTGACACTGACCATGGCCGCTGCCGCCGGATTGATCAACATCTGGCTTGCCATCCGCATCGGCCAGGTGCGCACCAGCCAAAAGGTGAGCGTGGGCGATGGCGGCAACGAATTCGTCATCCGCCGCATGCGCGCGCAGGCGAACTTCGTCGAGTTTACCCCCTTCGTGCTGATCCTGATCGCCGGGCTCGAAGCCTCGGGCTTTGCCGCGCAATGGCTGTGGGTGGTCGGCGTGGTCTATATGCTGGGCCGCATCGCGCATGGCCTGGGCATGGATGGCGGCGCGTTCAAGCTGGGCCGCATGATCGGCACGCTGACGACGCTGCTGATTCTGCTCGGCCTGTCGGGCTATGCGGTCTATGTCGCGAGCGTGCTGCCGGTGGCGTGAGCCTCTCTCCTCCCGCTCCAAAAGCTCGCCTCCCTCTGAGGGAGGGGCTGGGGGTGGGTAGTCCGTTACAGAAAACCGTCCGCCCTAAATCGCCACGACCCACCCCTAACCCCTCCCTGGCCAGGGAGGGGAACGCGCAAAACACCTGGGGAGAGAATCAAGCCAGCACGTGGTCGGCAACAAAGCCGTTGCGCTGGCGCTCGAAACCGAAATTGCTCGTTGGCCCATGGCCGGGCACGAACACCGTATCATTGCCCAGCGGCCAGAGCTTTTGCGTGATCGAATCGATCAGGTCCTGATGATTGCCGCGCGGAAAGTCGGTGCGACCGATCGATCCCTGGAACAATACGTCGCCGACGATCGCCAGTTTCGACGGCGCGTGGTGGAAGACGATGTGCCCCGGCGTGTGCCCCGGGCAATGGATGACATCGAGCACAAGATTGCCGACGGTGACGGTATCGCCATCCTTGAGCCAGCGATCAGGCTCGAACACCGCGCCGGCGATCCCGTAATTGCGGCCATCATCGTCGAGCCGCGATATCCAGAAGCGGTCTTCCTCGTGCGGCCCCTCGATCTTCAGGCCCAATTCCTTCGCCAGCGTGCCCGTCTCGCCGCAATGGTCGATATGACCATGGGTCACCAGCAGCTTCTCCAGCGTCACCCCGGCCTGCGCCACCGCAGCCTTGAGCTTGGGCAGATCACCGCCCGGATCGACCAAGGCCCCCTTCATCGTCTCGGTACACCAGAAGAGCGTGCAGTTCTGCTGCAACGGCGTCACCGGAATGATCGCGGCACGAAGCGGCGGTTGGGCGGGGTTGGCTGCGGTGTCGGTCATGCCAAGCTATGTGGCAAGGATAGCGGGTGCGTGCAAGTCAGTCGTCTTCGGCAAGGTCGCGCAGCGCCCACAGCGGTGCATCGAGTGCCTTTGCCAACGCACGCAACATTTTCGTGCTGCATTCGACCGAGCCGGATTCGATCTGACTGAGCGACGATTGCGACCGGCCAATTGCCTTGGCCAACTCTGCCTGGCTCAAACCGCGATAGCGCCTCCAAGCTTTTATCGGGCTCATCTCTTCATTGAGAATAAGGGCCAACACATCGCCGGGCATGGTCCCCTCACCTGCGTCAATCCGTGCCTTGGTCGCCAGCGCCTCGACTATATCGAGATTGTCCTCGCTCATGGCCTTGAGATGCTCATATTCCGCTTCCGGCAGGATCACCATCGCGGTGCCCTCGGGAGTCACGAAACGCTGTGGCTCTGATCCCATGTCAAACCTCAATCATATACCGAGCTTCTCGGCCCAACCTTGAAAACAAATAAGACCAACCCGTCGTCCGAGTAGATCACCCGCCAGCTGCCGACGCGCAATCTCCATATCCCGCCGACGCCCTGCATCCGCTTGACGTTGTTGGCCAGACTTTCAGGATCGCGGGCAAGCTGTTCGACCTTGCTCATGATCCGTCGCGAGGTGGCGCGATCCATCCGGCTCAGCGTTCGCGACGCCCTATCGCTGTAAGCCACCCTGCTCATCGCCCAAGGATATCACAAATTGCGATTAAATAAATAAGCCATTCAGATATCACACCCGCCGCCCAGCCCAGATCACCCGCCCCACGATGCTCACGCTCTCTGGAGCGACGTCCGGATAGCTAGGATACAGCGCGTTGTCAGACGTCACCGACAACCGTCCATCTGGACGAAACGCCAGCCGCTTGACGATCAGCGCATCATCCATGCGCAGCACATGGATACCATCGCGGCGGTGCCTGGCGGCATCGGAGGCCATGGCGACCAGGATATCGTCACCGTCGTTCAGCGTCGGAGCCATCGAATCGCCTTCGACCTGGATCATCGTCACCGCGTCCGACCCTGCCCCCAGCCGCCGCAGCCAAGCCTCGTCGAACGCGATTTCGGCCACCGGCACCTCGTCCTCGGCCAGCGCGCCAGGCCCCGCTGATGCGCCCACTGCGAGGCGCGGGATCAGCCGCATGCGCGCTGGCAGGCCACGCTCACTGCTGTGCGCCGGGATGCTGCGCCCGCCCCTGCCGGTGCGGACCGGTGGCAGCGCCTCATCGGGCGCGCCCAGCTGCTGCTCGCTCACCCCGAAGAACTGCGCCAGCAGCCGCCGGTCGCGCTCGTCGAGCCGCTTGGGCGTGCCGCGCTTGAGGAACTGCTGGATATAGGCCGGGTTCTTGCCGAGCAGCTGCGACACCCCGGCAAGGCTCACGCCCCGCGCCGCGATCAGCCGCTCCAGCGTCTGGCGAACATCTTGCTCCATAACCGAGATATAGCATCACCAGCGGCATCTTCAAGGATATTTCCTACACTTCGCGAATCGCCTATAGGATAATTCCTATTACCCATACGCGGGCTCCATCCCGCCTGTCGATTCGAGGAGAAAAGCCGATGCCGCTGCTGCGCCTGGTCGAGACATTCCTGCGCGAAACGGGGATGGCACACACCCGCTTCGGCCGCCTGTCCGCGCGCGACCCGCGGCTGGTCGATGACCTGCGCCGTGGCCGCGAACCACGCGAAGACTTGCGTCAACGAATAGAACATTTCATGAACATTTATCGACAGGAGCAGGCATGATCCACCAGAAGATTCGCCACGACCCCGCCACCGCGCTGATCCGCGCGGTCCTGACCCTCGCCGGTGGGGCAGCGCAGCTCGAGGAGCATCGCGGTACGGCGTGGGCCAGCGCGACCTTCACCGGGATGCGCCACGTGATGCGCGTATCGCTGGCAGGCACGGAAGAGCAAAGGGTCGGCGAGTGGCTGGCCGCCATCCTGCCCGAGCACGAGTTCACGATTGCCGGCCATCTGGTGGCCGATCTGGCGATCACCGAGGTGCATCGCCGCACGGAGGGCACGCCCGCCATGACGCTGACGATCGAGGCATTGACGGTCGAGACGGATTGAGGCGGCGAACTGGCGCAGCAGGCTTAGGCGGCGCGCGTCCGATCAGTCCGACCAGCGGTCTGCAATGGCCGCTGCGTTGGTTGCGATGGACGCAGCCGTAAACCGCAGGCGATCGGACGAGATCGACGCGGCATCGAACCCCATCAGCTGGATTTGTGCTGGCCTGCCCGCCTGCACCGCTGCCGCCTTGGTCAGCTCCTGCGCCAACACTGCATCGAACACCGCAAACCCTCCGGCCTCGTTTCCGACGAGATCAAGCCCGCGCAGCAAGTCCACCAGATAATAAGGCGTGATCGGCTGATGCTGATCCAGCGCCGTGATAATCGCCTGCCGCGTCTCTTCAGCATCGGCAATGGGCTGACCGCCGCCCAGATCGCGCAGCCCGAAGTTGCGCGGGATGAGATCGACGATCAGCGCGAGCGCGTCACCCCCCAGCATCGGCGCCATGCCTGACACCAGGGCCAGGGCCATGCTGGGATGCTGCCGCGCGAACACGCGATCGAACAGCCGCTTGAGCAAAGCGCCTATTGCCCCTTGGCGGCCAGCATCGCCGGGCGCGGGCCCATCCAGTCGGCCATCGTCACTTTATCGCTGACCTTGTAGGGCTTGCCGCTGCGGTTGAGGAACAGCTTTTCCATCTCGCTGCGGGTGAAAGGCCGCGAGCCCAGCCGTCCGAAGACCGCCATCTGCCCGCCCGATTCATCGACTCCGCGGTCGCGGTCCAGCCCCTTGGCCACCGCCAGCGCCGCAGAGGGCGTGCGCGCAAAGGCGATCAGATCAGGCCTCGGATCGGGCGAGAAGCCATAGAAATTGGGCTGGCTCGATGGCGAGGTCAGCTGCAGCACCTTCATGCCGTTGCGACCATCGGCGACGTAAGCAAACAGGGTCGCGTTGGTCGACCCGACGATCACGTCCTCGGCATCGTTGAGCACCCCGCCGGCGTTGTAGCGCATGTACTCGCGCGGCGCTTCCGGGTTGGTCATGTCGATGATCACCAGACCATCCTGCTTGGCGGCGACATAGGCGAAGGTGCGCGCGATATAGAGCTTGCGCGCATCGGCGAGCCGCACCGTGCCCGAGGGCACCGGCACCGGCTGTGCCAGCCGGGTGATGTCGAACAGCTTGATGCCGTCGGCATCGGTAACCCACAGATAGCGGAACTGCACCGCGCTCGCACGCGCATCGGTGAGCGGCAGCACCGCCATCAGTTGCGGGTTGAGCTTGCTGTAGTCGTAATCGCGCGGCGCATTGGCGGGCGGATCATCGGCCAGCCGCACGACGACCAGGCCGGCATCGGCGGTGATATAGGCAAAGTCGCCGGCCAGCGTGATGTGGCGTGCGCCCTTGAGCACATTGTCCGGGTTCCAGGTGAGCGTCCGCTTGAAGAAGTTGTTGCGGAACTCGCCGTCGGCCAAAGTATCGATGTTGACCGCGATCAGCCCTTCGACGCTGTCAGTGACAAAGGCGTAGTGGAAAACCGCGCGGAACGGCTGCTCCTGATTGGCCTCGCGCATTTCGGGCGTGTTGCGGCTCGGCGCGATCGGTTGGGTGGTGGCGATCGCCATGCAGGTGGCGTTGCTGGTCTTCACGTGCGTGTCATGCCCCAGCGACGAGAACGGCGCGCGGATGATGCGTTCGGAAAAGCCCTTGTTGCCGATCGAGGCGATGTCATAGGCGCGGAAACCGCCCTTGCCTTCCGCCACGAACATGTACTCACCACGGTTCTGCAGGCAGTTCACCCGGCCGTCGGTGCCCTGCACGACATTGGCAAACTCTTCGCGCGCATAGGTTTCGCCCGAGAACTTGTCGTCGAAGATCGGGCCACGCGTCCAGTTCTTCAGCTCGCGGCCGTTCTGTTCGACATGCAGCTTGTAGTAATCGGGATAGGCATAGCGGTGCAGATACGATCCGATCACCGCTTGGGGTTCATCCCACTCGGTCACGCGCACCGCCTCGAAGCCGCCTTCCAGCCCGAACCAGCTGTTGAGGCCGACAAAGTTGACGAAATTGGTGCCAAGCAGCAGCAGCTGCGACATCACCGCATTATTGTCATTCGCCTCGCTCAGGTGGCAGTCCGAACATTGCTTGGTCTCGGTCTTGCGCACGGTGTGCGGGAAGTGCGGCGCAAACGCCTGGCTCGAGAAACCGGGCGCCGAAATCGGCGGCTGCTGGATATAGATGCGTTCGCGGTTGATGTTGGTCGACGACAGGATCAGCGCCGAGGTCGAGCGGATCGGGGCGATGATATTGCCCTTGCTCGTCTGGTGGCGGCCCATCTGGAACATCTCGTCGCGCGCGACCTGCGGGTTGTAGGTCGCATAATTGCGCGTCTCGTCTTCCTCGTATTTGTGGACCTTGGCCTTCCAGTTGGCCTCGATCGGCAAATGGCAGCCGCCGCACGATGTCGTCCAGCTGAGGTGGCAGGTGAAGCACGCCATCTCTTCGGTATTGTGCGCGCGGTCTTCCTTGGCGACCGCCGAACCAAAGCTGTACTTGCCAGTCTCGGACCCCTGCTTGGCCATCAGCTTGGAGCGCGCGGCCTTGGGGTTGAAATCGGGGCTGTCGGGATTGACCGCATCCTTGACCAGGCTGACCTGCCAGGACAATTCGGGGTCGAGCACCGAGCGCTGGATCAGCACCCGCTTGCCGGTGGCATCCTTCATCCATTCGAAGCGGCGCTGGCCATCGGGATTGCGGATCAGCGCCAGGTTGTTGCCCTTGGGCCGCGCAGCCAGGTTCGATGTGAAGAGCGTCGGGTACGCATCGGGCGTGCCGTGGCAGTCCTTGCAGCCGATCTCGACCGCATTGGCGACCTCGCCATAGATCAGGCCGTTGCCGTGCCCGTCCTGGCTGAAGTGGCAATCGACGCACTGCATGCCAAGCTCGGCATGGATGTCCATCATGTGGACCGCCTTGCCGGGATTGGTGCCGGCGGGCACGAACTTGCCCTCGCCGGCCTTGCGGAACTTTTCGGGATCGTCGGGCGAGACCATGTTGGCGGTATCGGTGCCCCAGGTCGCCATATTGCCTTCCGCATCGAGCAGATTGCCCTTGCGGTCGCGCTTCAGGATGGCGCGGAAGTTCCAGCCATGGCCGTGATAATCGGCGAACTGCGTGTCCTTGGCCTCGGTGTTGAGGTCATAGACGTTGCGGACGAAATCGATGTCCGACCACAGGCCGCGCGCCGATGCGCCTTCCGGATTGCGGTCGAGCGTCGCGCGCACTTCCTTGGCGGTGGGATAATGCTGCTGCTTGTAGATGCGCTGATAGTCCTCCTCGGACATGCCGTCGGGCTTGGGCGCGCGGTTTTCCGGCCCGGGCCACATCAAGGGCGCGTCGGATTCATAATCCCACATCGTGTAGCCGAGATAGCTGTTCAGGAAGATGTTGGGCTGGTGCATGTGGCAGTTCATGCACTGCGCGGTCGGGATCGCGCGGGTGAAGGCGTGCTTGAGCGGATGGCCCTTTTCCTTGAACGCCACCTTTTCGCCAAGTCCGTCCTTGGCAGCATGGCCATCGCCGCCGCCGTGCCCATCCCCATGCGACGCACCGTGCTCGCTTGCACCTTCGGCCAAGGTCGTGCCGTGATCGCCGCCATGGCCCGACTTGTGCTCGCCGCCGTGCTCTTCGTGATGCTCGGCCGCGTCATAATCGCCATAACGGCCTGGGCGCTTCTGGCCCTCGGTCAGGCTGTTGATCGTCGGATCGTCGGTGATCGTCTGCCCGTCGCGGCCGTATTTGGCATAGACGAGGCTGTGGCGCGGTTCGCGGTCATTGGCATAGACGACATGGCACGCCGCGCAGCCCGAGGTGCGATAGTCACCCGGCTGGTCATTGGTGCCCATCTGCCACAGGAACGGGTCGTTGAGACGGGTCTTGTGGATGTTGAGCACCGGGATCGCGACGCGCAGGCCAGTGCCGGGACCACGGTTCGACTGCTTGAGGTCGGGACGGCCGGGCTCCTCCAGGCGCTGGATGATGCCGCCGATATTGGGCAGGCCGATTTCGGGGAAGGTCGGGTTGACGTTGCGCCCGCCGCGTTCGAACACGCGGAAGATGTCGCCCGGCGGAATTATGTGCCAGGTCGGCAGCGGATACATCACCGGCAAAGCGCCGCGCGCCTTCTCAGCCGCGGTCACCGTGCCATGCGCCGCGCCCTCTTCGGTCGCTGCCGACTTGATCATCGCCGGCTGGCCATCGCGGGTGAAGCTTTCGCCGAAGATGTAGTTCTTGAACGGCACGATGCCGTTGTTATAGGCCGCGCCGCCCCACAGCATCGCGCCGGTCGCCATCAGCGAGCGTTCGGAGGCCTCGATGATCTCGATATGGCAGGCGCCGCAGGATTCGCGCACCACGCGATAATCCGACGGGTTGACGAAGCGGATGAACTCGGGCGCTTCCTTGGCGAGCAAGGCATAGGAGCGCTGCGGATTGGCCGACGACGGCCATTTCCACGCCACCGGATATTTCGGCAGCACATGGCCTTTCATCAGCGCGTCCTGATAGGGCAGGCTCTCGCGGCCCCATTTGTTGTCGCCCATGATCGTGGCATCGCCGCCGTGGCAATCGGTGCAGCCCAGCACGACGGCGGGCGATGCGTGCATCGTCTTGTGGTCGCTGGCGGTGTGGCAGCTCTGGCAGCCCGCGCTCTTGGCGTCGGCCTCGGCCCAATCCTGGTTTTCGGGTGCGGGCGCGGTGAAGGTGTATTTGACCTTTTGCGCTTTCTCCTTGCCCGATGCCAACAGCTGATCGGCGGGCAGCGCGGCGAAGGTGACGAGCAGCAGGCCCGCCAGCAGCAGCTTCCAATTGAAGGCCCCCCTGTGGAAGGCTGGCGCGTTGCCGCGCGACCGATCAGTACGCCAGAATTGCATTGAACAGCACCGAATAAAAGAGGTCTGACTTGCCGGATTGGGTGAACAGGTCGCGGAAACCCTTGGAGGGGTCGAACACCGCGCCGGAGAGGCGGAAGACGAGATTCTGGTTGGCGTTGGGCCGCCAGATCAAAGCTGCCGAAACATCGGTGCCGATCGAGCTGGGCACGGTGCCTTCCTGACGCAGCGCCTCGATCGTGTCGGTCTTGTGGAACCAGAGATGGTTGAGGTTGGCCGAAAGCCGCGTCGTAGAGCTGAGATCGAAATCCGCGCCCGCACCCAGCAGCACCGTGCCGGGGTTGTTGAAGTTCGACTGGCCCTGCTCCTTGGAGGAGCGCAGGTTGTTCAGGATGCCGTTGCGCGTGTTGACACCCACCGCGCGGCCACCGCCTGCAAACGGGATGACCTGGCGGATCCAGTAGCTGGTATCCGCGCCTGCGAAGATCGGGTTTTCGAAGATCGCATCGAACCCACCCTCGGTGTCGTTGTAAGGATCGCCGTCACCGCTCGCAAACAGGCCCTGCAGGCGGAAGCGCGCCCAGTCATTGTCATAGCTCAGCTCCGCCGCACCGAAATAGCTGCGGATGTCAGCCTTGCGGCTGGTGAAGAAGCTGTTGCGGTCTTCGCCGAACGCACCATAGGCCTGGCCGGTGATATTGATCCGGCCGATGCGGCCATCCACTGCATAGCCCAGATACACGACATCATATTCGCGGCTGCGCAGGTCACCCAGCAGCGCGGGGCGCACCGGGAAGCCATTGTCGTCGATCTTGAGTTCGCGTCCGCCTTCGCGGTTCATGTTGTAGGTGATCGAGACCTGGCTGGTCAGGCCGACGATGGGAAAGTCCTGGCGATAGGCATTGGCGAAAAACACCCAGTCGTCGCGCGGGGTATCGACAATGCTGTTGAGGCCCGAGTTGGTGTCCTTCTCCAGCCGCCAGAACGCGCCGACATTGAACTGGAAGCGGTTGTTGTCGCGGTTGCCGAACAGCCGGATGCCCAGCTGGTTGTCCTGGAACAGGAAGCCGCGGAAATCCGCCTGTACCGGCTGGATACCCGCGCGCACCGAGATGAAGTCATAGCGCGAGGTATCATACTGGCCGAGGTGATAGTCGATGAACGCTTCCTGCACGCCGACGAAATGGTCGGTACGCTGCGTCGGCCGCGAGGGTTCGACGAACAGGATGCGGCGTTCGTTGACATCGACGTAATTGACCTGCGCGGCGAGCACCAGGCGATATTCGATCGCGGGCGGCTTGTACGCGGTCTCGCCCTTGAGCAGCGAGAAGCCGGCGATCACCGTCTGCGCCAGCACCAGAGAATCCGCGCGGCCGAAGACATCGAGGCTGTCGGGACGCGCGGTGGTCTGCACGCCCACCGGTGTCGGGAAGCTGCGCGGTTCGACCACGGTGTCCGACACGACATTGGCAATGAAGAACCAGTCATCCTCTTTCAGGAAACCGGGACGCTTGCCTTCGGGCAAGGGCCGGTCGCCCTTGAGGATGTTCTGGTGATAGGGATCGAGCTTGGACCGGCATACATTCGACAGGTTCGGGTAGAGCCCATAGATCGACTGGTCGCCGCCCTTTTTGGGGCACAGAGAGGTCACGATGCGCCAGCGATCGGGCACCGGGAACTCGTCGGTCGGAAAGGCCTCGGGCGCAGGCGCGCGCACCGCGCCGGGGTTGTCCTGCGTCACCCGGTCGGGCAGCTTCTTTTCCAGACCCGGACGGCGGCGATCGTCGATCAGTGCCTCGTCGGCCTCGATCGTCTCGCCATCGGCAGCGGGCGGCGTCGGCGGCATGGAACCGGCGCTGGCCGGCGTTTCCTGATCAGCGGTGAGCAGGTGCACATCAGCGTCACCAGCGTCCGAAAACAGGCCGTGATCCGCCAGAGACAACGGCGAGCTCAGCCGATACGGTGCAGGCGCGATCGCCTTGCGCGCTGATGTGGAAGCCGCGACCTGCGCGATTGCGGGCTTTGGCGCGATCTTCGGTGCGATCTTCGACAGAGCGATATTGCGCCCGAGATCGGCAGCGGCGAGCGCAGCCACCGCGGTCTGCGGACCATGCTGGAGCACCGGTCCGGCCGTTGGCGAGCCGCCGACATCGCCAGTCCCGGCGAATGCCATGAGCGGGATCAGGGCGACAAGCGGCACGGCCATTTACAGACCCTCGCAGACGTTTTGCGTGTTGGTATCGAGGAACGGCGCGAACGGGCAGCTGACATAGCGCAGGCGCACCTGCGCGTTGCCCAGGTTCACCACCACGCGGTCGGCGCGGCGGTCGTTCGCGGCATTGCCGACCCCGCCCACACGCTGCCCGCCATTGTTGAGGCCCAGGAACGCGACCATGTCATCCTGGTCGATCCCGTCACCCGAAACCCCGATGCCGCCGACCAGGGTGTTGCCGCGATAGATCGGCACGCCGCCGGGGAAGATCTGAATGCCGTTTTCCAGCCGGTTCTGGCCCTGCACGGTGTCAGGCAAGGCGGTGCAGCGCTGCGCGGTATCGTTCGGCGAAGCGCCCGAGACGAACTGCGCGTGCTGGATGATGTTGGCTGCGACCAGCTGCACCTGCAGCCCCACCGCAAACGGATTGAAATCGTCGATCGGGCGCGACAGCGGGCCGGGCGGACGGCCGAGCTCGCCATCGGGGAAATAGGGCCGCGCCAGATTGCCGACGCTGCGGTTGCCATAAGCAAAATTGCCGGTGAGCGCCGCCGGATCGTTCAGGAACGTGCGCATCGCCGCAACGAACGGGGCGACGCCGCCGCCCGCCGCCAGCAGGTTGGATGCCGCCTGCGGGTTGGAGAAGAACATCGCGGTGCGCGCCTTCTGCAACGACACATCGGTGCCGAAGATCGGCGCATCGGGCGAACGGACGATGCCGAGCACCTCGCCATGCGTATCGACGATCGAGATCGTCGCCTGCATCCGGCTGTCGAGCGGGCGGCGGATCTGCGCGCGCGCACGGGTGAGCACGGTGAACGCCTCTTCCAGGATCGCGCGGACCTCGGCAGCGCTCAGCGGCTGGCTGACCGACGCGGTGTCGGTGCCGGCGCGGATCGGGAAGCGGGGATTGCCAGCGCCATCGGTGAGGATGAAGGCATCGGTATTGGCGAATTCGGCTGCGCGCGCGGCACGGATGCCCGAGGCCTCGGTGCCGTATGGCGTGCCCGCGATGATGGCGGCGGTGCTGTAGCCGCGCACCGCGATCACGCTGCCTGCCGTGCCATTGATCGCGGCAAAGTTGGTCGAGAGCGGGCTGAGGTCGCTCGCCAGGATGTCACTGAACCGCAAAGTGGTGCCATCCACGGTGATGCGGTCGGCACGGATCGCCTCGGCGGCGGCAAAGCCCTGGGTGCCGGCAAAGGCGATGGCCTCTTCGGGATCGATATCGCGGTCGAGGATGTTGGGATCGAAGCCGTAATCGCCATCGCCCATCACACCGATCGCGCCGACGACGACGCCATTCTTGTAGAGCGGCAGCCCGCCTGCGTCAGCCGCGAGGCCCAAAGGCGAGCGCTTGGGGCCGATGAACGCGCTCGATCCGCCCGCCGCCTGGAAGCGCGCGGAGAGGTCCGAACACGGCAGCTGGCTGAACTGCACGCCGAACAGCGGCCCGCTTTCCAGGCCGCGCGTCGAAGGTGCGGGCGGAAAATGCTGCTGGACGATCTGGCTCGCCGTGCGGCTGGAAAAGGCATTGCCGCCGCTCGAGAGGTACGCGCCGGTCACCGCCTTCGAGATCGCAGCCATTTCGGCGGGCACATCGAGGCCCTGCGCATCGACAAAGGGGCTGTTGAGACCCGCCTCGGTCATCGCACTCGTCCGTGCCAGCGCACGCGCACCGTTCATGCGGAACACCGCCAGCACATTGCCGACGCGGTCGACCACCGCGATCACCGAAGGCAGGCTGCGCCGCTGCGCCTCGCCCACCGCCTGTGCGATCACCTGCTGAACTTCGCCGACGGTCAGTGCTTCCTGCGCAGGCGCGGTGAAATTGCCACCGGCGGGCGGCGGCGTGGGGTTGGGCGTGGGCGTCGGGCTGGGCGCGGGCGTGGTGCCGCTGCTGTTGCCGCCCCCGCACGAGGTGAGCACCAGAGCCATCGCCGCCAGCGATGTCGCCATCTTGCCAATACGCATCATGCAGCATCACTCCGCAGATATGCGACCCGGCCCGACATCACAGAACTGAACTCACCAAAACGTCCCACTCTGGTCATCTCCCTGCCAGCCGGTCTTATTGCAGCGACCGGATGGTGCGTACGGCCCCGCCCAGCGCCCGCCGGAATTCCAGCGGCTTGTAGGCATTGGGTTCGGCAACGGCGGCATAGGCCTGGTTGATCTGTGCGCGCAGCGAGGTTGCGGCGCCCCCCGACACCTGTCCCTGCGTCACCAGCCCGCTGAGCAGCGTATCCACCGCCATCACCGCCTGCACGCTGCCTTCATAATCGGTAAAGCGTGGGGATATCGCCTCACTCGCGATCGATTCCATGATCGCGAAGGTTTGCGCCCGGGTGAAATCGCTGCGGCTGAAGCGGTCGGCCAGTGCCATCGCGGTCTGGCGCAACCGGTTGGCGGCCTCCAACGCCGGGCCCCTGCCCTGCGCCATCGCCGCATGGAAGGCGCGTGCCTGGCCTTCATACTGGCCGGCCAGTTCGGGCGCGGCGATCCGCACCGCAGCCGAGAGCATGATCATGTTCTCGTCGTTGTACGGCGGCATGCCGGTCGGGATCGGACGACCCGGATTGGCGATCTTGCTCGGCCGCGCATCTTCCTCGTCGAAGATCCGCCGGTGACAGCTGTGGCAGTCGAAGAAATAGAATTCGGGGAAGACGCCTTCCTGGCCAATGCCCGGCTTGCCGAACAGGCTGAGCGAGCGTTCCAGCGCGATCGCCTGGCCCACCGCCCACATCCGCATCGAATTGGTCTTGCCCTTGCGCTGGCGATAATCGGCATCTTCGTCATGATGCTGGGTCAGCGTCGAGAACAGGTCGAGTTCGAACGCAATCCGCGGATGGCCTGCTGCCATGATCCGGTGGTTGACGAACTGGCCCGGCGCATCGTTGCCCAGGTGGCAATCGAGGCACACGCCGGCGCGTGCCTGCGCGCTTTCGAGCGGGATCAGACCCTGCGAGACGTTGCGGGCATGGCTGGTGCCGGTGGCATAATGGCTGGAGAGCCAGCCCGATGCCGCGCCGTGACAGGCCTCGCAGCTGACGCCATCGCTGGCCTGATAACGCGGCCCCTTGGCGGCGGCGGGTGTCGAGTGGCAGCCCAGGCACATCGCAGCGGAGCGCGGATCGCCGATGCCCAGCTTCTTGCCGATGGCCAGGCTGCGCGGCTCGCCGAGCACGCGATAGGCGCGGGCATGCGCCCCGCCGGGTGTCGATTCTTCCTGCCAGCGCCACAGCTCGTCCTGGCGGACGACTTCGCCATCGGCTTCGTTGCGGCCGTGGCAGGTCGAACCCGCACAGCTGCCCACGCCCATGTGCGTTCCGCGCGCCGGCGCGGATGCCTGTGCCTCCAGCCTTTCGGCTCCGGCAAGATTGGCAATGAAGAAAGCGCCGATCGCCATGGCAAGGCAGGTCGCAGCCGCAAATGCGGTACGGAATCCACCCACGCGTAGAACGGCCAAGAGCCCTGATGTGTGCATCGTTGCTTTTACCCCCGGCTTCGCGAGAAACCGGCCCCCGATAGACTAACGATGCGACCCCTTAGTCTTGTCTTGCCAGCCTTATCGCCGGTTCCCCGGCCAGTTTCAAGGCCATCGTTGGCAAACCACGGAAAAAACCGGCGGAACGAGGCGGAGAGGCCCATCTTGCCCGTATCGCTTGCCGCAACGCAGCATTTGCGCCATTCTGTCCGCGATTTTCAGGAGCATGAGGCATGACGTTGGGCTTGGGGTTTTCAGATGGCGCCTGGCTGGGGCATCTGGCGTTCATGATCCTGGCGATTGCGCTGATCGCGCCGCCGATGCCGTGGATGCGAGTCGGCATCGTGCTCTCCTCCCTCGCGGGGCTCGGCTATGCCCTCGGTTTCGCCAATGATCTGGGGCTCGCTTTGTGGTTCTTCGTGCTGCTGGTGATCGGCGCATCGATGCTGCTGCGCTACCTGATGGCCGAACGCAATTCGCGCTTCTCGTCCGAAGAGGAAGCATTGCGCGCCAGCTTCATGGGCGAAATGACCCGCGCCGGTGCCCGCCACCTGATGGACCAGGGCAACTGGATCACCGGCCGCCTGGGCGAGGTGCTGATCAACGAGGGCGAGGCAATCAGCCATCTGTTCTATCTGCACGATGGTGCTGCGGATATCTCGCTGCACGGCAACCCTATCGGCCGGGTGAAGAGCGGCGACCTGATCGGCGATGCCACCGCGTTGAGCGGCGAGCCGGCCACCGGGACGGTCACGTTGGCCAGCGACAGCCGCTTCTGGTGCGTCTCCGCTCCCAAGTTGCGCCAGTATCTGGAGCTTCACCCCGACGCGCGCACCGTGATCGAGCGTCAGATCAACAGCGCGCTCGACCGCAAGCTGCGCGCCGCCAACGCGGCGCTGGCCGGCGGCTGACGCGCAGCAAAGTCTTCCGGACGATTATTCGCCCTGGGGCTTGGCGGCGGCAGCTGCCGCAGGTGCCTCCGCCGGCTTCGCGCGTTCCTGCGGGCCGAGCACGCCGTCGATCACATGGACCATGCCGTTGCTGGCCTTGAGGTCGCCCTGAGTCACCGATCCCACGTTGCCGCTGGCATCGGACAGGCGCAGCTGGTCGAGCTCGACCGAAACGTTGAGCCGCTCGCCCTCCAGCGTCACGATCTCGATGCTGCCGCCCTTGTCCTTGATCTGCTTGCGAAGGTCCTCGACGCTGAGGCGCCCGGGAATTACGTGATAGTTCAGCACCATCGCCAGCCGGCCCTTGTTTTCGGGCAGCAGCAGTTCGGCGAGCGTATCGACGCCCAGCTTGTCGAACCCGCCATTGTCGGGCGCAAACAGGGTCATCGGCTTTTCCGCCGCGAGCGCTGCATTGAGATCGGCCGCCTTGATGGCGCGCGCCAGCGTTGAAAGGTCGGGATTGCGCAGCACCACCTCGTCGACGCGCAGGATCGCGTCGGCTTCCTCGGCAGCGGCGGCATCCTGGGCATCGAGGCTCGCGGCATCGACCCGCTTCACCGGATCACCGCCGCCATCCTGACTGCCACAGGCGGAAAGCGCGAGGGCAAGCCCCAGAAGGGGTGCGGCGACAGGTGAACGCATGTTGGTCTCCAATATTCGGGCGGGCGGTCAGGCTTGGTCGTGCTTGTCGAGAAAAACGAAGTCCCGCTCCATGCTCAGCATATGGGCACCGCCATCGACGAAAAGCAACTGGCCGCTGATGGCAGGCTCGCTGGCAAGGTAACGCACGGCGCGGGCAATGTCTCCCGGCGTCGACAGACGGTTGAGCGGCATCCGCGCTGCCAGCCGCGCCATCTGGGCATCGTCATAATCCTCGGTCGCGAGAGTCAGCCCGGGAGCGACGCCGTTGACCCGCGCCCGCGCACCGAAAGCGCGTGCCAAGGTGCGGATCGATTCGGCCAGGGCCTGTTTGGACAGCGTATAGGAAAGCTGGTCGCCATTGGGGTTGCGCACCCTCTGGTCGATGATCTGGACGATGGCGGGGCAATCCCCCTCGCCCGCCGCTGCGACCACCGCACGCGTCAGCAGCAGCGGCGCGAACAGGTTGACTGCAAAATGCTCGTGCAGGCTCGCGGCGGTCATCGTGCCCCAGTCGTCATATTCGAACAGCGAGGCATTGTTGACCAGCAGCATCGGCGCGCGCCCGAAATGGCGGGTCACCTCGGCGATCAGCGCATCGGGTGCGGCGGGGTCCACCAGATCGGCGGCAAAGCCGTGCCACGGCGTACCGCACTCGGCCAATGTATCCGCGAGCTCGGGCGCAGGGTTAAGGTCGCTGCGCCCGTGCAGCGCCAGCGCCCATCCGGCGCGCGCCAGTTCGGCCGCGATGGCCCCGCCCACCCGGCGCATGCCGCCGGTCACCAGAGCGACAGGAGGCACCGGCTGGCCGCTCACCGGCGGGTCCGCGTCAGCGTGATGCCGATCGATTCGCCGTTCTCGGCAATCGCCAGCTTGATGATCTTGAGCTTGATCCGGATGATGCGCGTATCCTGCAGGAACAATGTCTCGATGACATGATCGGCCACCGCCTCGATCAGCGTGAAATGCACGCCCTGCGGCAGCGCGGTCGAGGCCGCGTGCTTCAGGTCCATATAGTTCTTCGATGCCGACAGCGGCGTATCGGGCCCGTAATGGTCCTGCGCCAGCATCTCCACCGCGATGGTGAAGCGCAATGGCTGGGGCAGCCTGGTTTCCTCCGAATAGATGCCGGTGAGGACGTTGACGTCGAAATCGGCAACTTCGAGGATCAGGCTATCGGGAGTATTGTCGGTCAACGTGAGGTGCCAGTTCTGTATGGAGAGCATCGACTGCCGGAGCTGCCGGACTGTCGTGAATATCCGCGCGCGTTCGCAAATTGCGCGCCGCAACGCAAGCGTTCAGGCGTTCGACCAGCGCCCAAAGATCGCGGTAGGCAGCAGGCGGCCGCCCGATTGCTCGCGCACCGCGAGTTCGCCGACCTCGATCTTGCCGGGCAGATCGGCAAAATGCGCCGCGAGCAATTCGCCCAGCGCCAGCGCCGACATGCGCACCGCATAGACCGTGAGGAACAGGCAGGCCGACCGCTCATCGAGCAGACGGCGACAATCGGCGATCAGGCCGGGCAGATGCTCCTCGAGCTTCCACACCTCGCCTTCGGGCCCGCGCCCGAACTTGGGCGGATCGAGCAGGATCGCGTCATAGCGCTTGCCCCGCCGGACTTCGCGCGCGGCGAACTTGACGCAATCGTCGACCAACCAACGGATGGGTAGCGCCTCCATGTCCGAAAGCGCCGCGTTGACGCGCGCTGCCGCGACCGATTTCTTCGACGCATCGACATGGGTCAGTTCGGCCCCCGCCGCCGCCATCGCCAGCGTACCGACGCCGGTATAGCCGAACAGGTTGAGCGCCTTGGCCTTCTCCTCGCCCGCATGCGCACCGATATGCCCGCGCAGCCAACGCCACACGGGGTCCATGTCCGGGAAAAAGCCCAGATGCCGGAACGGAGTGTTGAGTGCGGTCAGCTGCACCTCTTCCCAGGCGAGCGGCCAGCCCTCGCGCGGCACGTTGGGCTCCAGCTGCCAGCGCCCGCCGCCATCCTCGTCGGATCCGGGAATGAAGGCGCCATCGGCGTCCCAGTCGGGCAGCGTTGTTGGCCACATCGCCTGCGGTTCGGGGCGGATGAAGCGATAGGGGCCATAGGCTTCGAACTTGCGTCCGCCACCGCTGTCGATCAGCGTGTAATCCGCGCGCGGCTCGCCGATCATCAGCACCGGTTGCGGATCAAGCCTAGCCATGCGGAAAAATCAGCCCTTCGCAGGAACGGCACGCGCGGCGATATAATCGCGCACGGTGTGATAATCGCCCGCCAGCTTGTCGAACCGCTCGGCGCGCTCGAACAGATCGCCGACCCGCGAAGGCAGGCTGGGGCGCATGCCAGTGGCGCGCTCGACCGCATCGCGGAACTTCGACGGGTGCGCGGTCGCCAGCGTGACGCACGGAATCGCACGGTCGAGCACGCCTGTAGTCTGCAGCCGGTGCGCTGCGCCCAGGCCGATCGCGGTATGCGGATCGAGAACCTGCCCCGCGTTGTCCCAGGCCCGGCGCATCGCGATTCCCATCTCGTCGGGGTCGATGCGCGCGCTGGCGAAGATGGCCTCGGCCTTGCTGCGCATGTCAGGCGTCAGCTGCGTGGCCTTGCTCGATTCGAAGCCGTGCATCCGGCCAGCGGTCAACGCGCCATCGCGGCCTTCCAGATCGAACAGCAACCGCTCGAAGTTCGAGCTGACCTGAATGTCCATCGACGGAGCGGCGGTCGGCGTGACGCTGCCTGCCGAATAATCGCCTGCGCTGAGCGCGCGGTGGAGGATGTCGTTGACATTGGTCGCGACCACCAGCCTGGCGACCGGCAGGCCCATTTGCGCCGCGACGTAGCCTGCGAACACATCGCCGAAATTGCCGGTAGGGACCGAAAACGCGATCGGCCGGTGCGGCGCGCCCAGCTGCAAAGCGGCGGCGAAATAATAGACGATCTGCGCCATCAGCCGCGCCCAGTTGATCGAATTGACCGCAGACAGCGTGAACTTGCCGGCAAAATCGGGATCGCCGAACATCCGCTTCACCATCGCCTGGGCATCATCGAAGCTGCCATCGATGGCGATGTTGTGGACGTTGGGGGCGAGCACCGTGGTCATCTGCCGCCGCTGCACGTCGGACACCCGGCCATCGGGGTGGAGCATGAAGATATCGACCTTCTCGCGCCCGGCCACGGCATCGATTGCCGCCGAACCGGTATCGCCCGAGGTTGCGCCGACGATCGTCAGATGGGTGTCGCGATTCGACAGAAAGCGCTCGAACAGATGGCCGAGCAGCTGCAGCGCGACATCCTTGAACGCCAGCGTCGGCCCGTGGAACAGCTCGAGCAGCCAGTTGCTCTCGTCGAGCTGGGCGAGCGGCGTGACCGCCTTGTGCGAGAATCGCCCATAGGCCGCCTGGCACAGGCCGCGCAGTTCGTCTTCGGTCAGGCTGCCGGCCACAAAGGGTGCCATGACTCGCACCGCGAGCTCGGCATAGGGCAGGCCCGTCATCGCCGCGATCTCGGCATGCGTGAATTTCGGCCAGCTACGCGGGACGTAAAGCCCGCCATCGCTTGCCAAACCTGCCAGCGTCACGCCCTCGAAATCGAGCGCCGCGGCTTCCCCCCTCGTGCTGATATAGTCCATGGGGTGGACCCGTTAGCGGTCCTGCCCGGCGCTTGCAACCTGCGCGTGCGCGCGCCCCGTTTCAGGTCAATCCTCGACGGGGCTTTCGTAGAACATCAGCACCGCCGGACCCTCGGGTGTTTCGATCAGGCCCGTTTCGACAAAGCCCGCGCGAATGTAGGCGTTGCGGGCGCGCTGGTTCTCCGGATCGGGATCGATGCACAGCACCCGCACCCCTTGCGCCGCCAGCTGCTTGGCGAGCATCGCCAGAAGCTTTGCGCCATGGCCCTTGCCGATCAGCGCAGGCACACCGATGAAGCAATCGACCGCACGCGCGCCCTGCGGCAGATCCTGCAGATGCTTCTGCGGCCAGGCGTGAACCTCGAAATGCTGGATATAGGCGATCGGGCGGCCATCGAGCATGCCGATCAGCTGCACCATGTCAGGATTGTCCATATCCTCCATGATCAGCGCCAGCTCGTGCTTCGGGTCGCCCCACCATTTCTCGACCTCGGGCGTTTCCAGCCAGGCTTCGAGCAAGGGGAGGTCCGAATGCGTCACCCGGTGAAAGCCGTAATAATGTCCGCCCTGCATGACCACTCCTCAAGGCATCGCATCAAAACCGGTCAGGATCGACCCCGCCGTACGACAGCCATCGCATATATAACGGCAGCAATGCCCGCGAATAAAAACCATTGTACAGCATAAGCCCAATGATTGTTTGGAATATCCTCTGGCGAGGGCGGCTGCACGGCGTCCAGCCCCGCCACCGGCGGCGCTGCGATCAGCCGGATCAGGTGCACACTATCTGGCGCGATGATGCCGCTGGCCATGCCGCCGGCCCAATCGGGATTGTCCGGGCGCACCGACCAGCCCGCGACGATCTGCGCGCCCGGCCCCTCGGCTCCGGTCCGGCACGAGGCGATGTGCACCCAGCCCGCCTGCCCGCGCGCGCTTCGCCCGCTCGACGAGCGCCAGCCGGTCACTTCAAGGCAGTTGACCGAAGACGTGCGGTAGAGCGGAAGCGAGTCCGCATCGGGCACCACCGGCCAGGCAATCGCGGGCCGATTCGCTGCGCCTGCATATTCGGCGAGCAAAGCCTCTTTCCAGGCCATGCGCTGCACCTGCCAGATACCGAGGCCAATCATCACCGCAATCGCGAGACCAACGATCAGCGTCGGCCAGAATGGGATCTTCTTCATCCCGCGTCATCCTCACCTGTATCGATTCGCCCTTCGCGCACCTGCGCGCGGGCCTCGTGGATCAGCATCGCCGCCTTCGAAACCCGCAGCGACAGCAGCACCAGCGCGGTGGTGAACGGCACCCACAGGAGAATATGCACCCAGAACGGCGGGCTGACCTTGACCTGCAACACCAGAGCCAAAGCGCAGACGATCGCGCCGATCACCAGGATCAGGAACGCCGCCGGGCCATCGCCAACATTGTAGGTGGAAAAATCGTGGCCGCAGGCGCGGCAGCGCGGTGCGAAGCGCACCCATCCGGCAAACAGCGTGCGCGATCCGCACACCGGGCATTCGCCAAAAAGGGCAGCCTGGACCAGACCAGACTGCCCTTTTGGAAGCTGCGGATCATGCATCATGTCCGCCCGCCGTCAGTGCATCGCAGATCAATGCGTCGCAGCACCCCAGCCGCCCCAGACATAGATGACCAGGAAGAGGAACAGCCACACGACATCGACGAAGTGCCAGTACCAGGCAGCGGCTTCGAAGCCGAAATGCTGCTTGGGGGTGAAGTGGCCCTTGTACGAGCGCACCAGGCAGACGATCAGGAAGATCGTTCCGACCAGCACGTGGAAGCCGTGGAAACCGGTCGCCATGTAGAAGGCCGAACCATAGTTCAGATCCTTGAACGGAAACGGCGCCACCGAATATTCATAGGCCTGTACGCAGCTGAACACTGCGCCCAGGATGATCGTGAGCCACAGACCCTTGATCAGGCCGTCGCGGTCGCCGTTGATCAGCGAGTGGTGCGCCCAGGTGACCGTGGTGCCCGAGCACAGCAGGATCAGCGTGTTGAGCAGCGGCAGTTCGAAGGCATTGAGCACTTCGACGCCCTTGGGAGGCCAGGTTCCGCCGATCACTTCTGCGGTCGAGGGGAACAGCGAGAAATCGAACCATGCCCAGAACCAGCCCACGAAGAACATGACTTCCGAGGCGATGAACAGGATCATGCCGTAGCGCAGGTGCAGCTGCACCACCGGGGTGTGGTCACCCGCATGCGCTTCCTTCACGACCTGCGCCCACCAGCCGTACATGGTGCCGAGCACGCCGGCGGTGCCAGCGTAGAACACGATGCCGGACGTATCGATGCTGTGCATCCACAGAATGGCGCCCACCGCCATGACGAGTGCCGCCATCGATCCGGCGAACGGCCAGATGCTGGGGGGCAGAATGTGATAATCGTGGTTCTTTGTTCCGGCCATCTCTCTGGTCCCTGTCGTCCCTAAAGCGTCTTCAACTCAGCCCTTAACTGCCCTTTTTCGCCTGGTCCAGCGGGTAAAAGGTGTAGCTCAGGGTTATCTCTTCGATATCCTTGGTATCCGGATCGGTCAGGATCGCGGGATCCACATAATAGATCACCGGCATCCGCACCTTCTCGCCCGGCTGCAGCGTCTGCTCTGTAAAGCAGAAGCACTGGACCTTGGCGAAATAGCGGCCCGCCTGGACCGGCGTGACGTTGAACGTCGCGGTCCCAGTCACCGGCTTGCTCGACAGGTTCTCCGCCACGAAAGCGGCCATGTCGCGTGCGCCGATGGTGACCTTCTCGGTCGGGTTTTCCGGCTTGAAGCGCCACGGCAGTGCCGAGGACACGTTCGAATCGAACCGGACCGTGATCTGCTTGTCGGTCACCGCGATCGCCGAGGCGGTCGCTTCGCTAACCTTCATCGTCGTGCCGCCAAAGCCGGTCGCCTCGCAGAAGATGCGATAGAGCGGCACCGCGGCATAGCCGAGGCCCAGCATGCCCAGCGCAAAGCTGAGCGCGATGATCGCGGCACGCCGGTTGCGGCGCGCCATGTCGTTGGGGAGCGTCGCTGTGGTCATCCCCACACCCCGATCTTGACGATGGTGATCACGTAGAACAGCACGCACAGAGCGATCAGGATGCCGGCCATGAACAGCGCACGGCTGCGCTGACGTGCGCGCAGCTGGGCCAGGACGGCGGGGTCGTTGAAATCCGGAGCCGAAGACACGGGGGTTGGACGGTCGGTCATGCCGCGATCACCGGCATGACAGCACGATCGATGACGAGCGCGGTGAACACCATGAACAGATACACGATCGAATAGGCGAAAAGCTGTTTTTCAGGCTTGAGCGTGTCGCCCTCGCCCGCAACGCGGAAACCGACGCGCGCGGCGAGCGCCACGAAGATGCCGGTCAGCACCGCTGCGCTGATGCCATAGGTCGCGCCGGTGAGGCCCAGCGCATAGGGAGCCATCGTGATCGCGAACAGAACCAGCGAATAGCCGAACACCTGGTGGCGCGTGGACTTTTCGCCTGCGACATTGGGCATCATCGGGATGCCGACGCGCGCATAGTCCATCTTCACGAACAGCGCGAGCGCCCAGAAGTGCGGCGGGGTCCAGAAGAAGATGATCGAGAACAGCAGGATCGGCAGCATCGTGACATCGCCGGTCACTGCGGCCCAGCCGATCACCGGCGGAAACGCCCCTGCCCCGCCACCGATGACGATGTTCTGCGGCGTGTTGGGCTTGAGCCAGATCGTGTAGATCACGGCATAATAGAAGATCGAGAACGCGAGGATCGCGGCCGACAGCCAGTTGACCGCCAGGCCCATGATCACCACCGAAAAGCCCGAGAGCGCCAGGCCGAACTGCAGCGCCGCCTCGCGATCCATGCGTCCCGCAGGGATCGGGCGGTTGGCGGTGCGCTTCATCAGCGCATCAAGATCGGATTCGTAATATTGATTGAGTGCGGCCGCGCCACCTGCTCCCATCGCAATGCACAGAATCGCGACGAAGCCGATGACCGGATGAATGTTGCCCGGTGCTGCGAGCAGACCGCACAATCCGGTGAACACCACCAGACGGATCACGCCCGGCTTGGTCAGCGCCCAGAAATCGCGCCAGTGCGCGGGCATGATGGCGCCCGGCTGGCCGGCCAGCGTAGCCGGCTGGGCAGTGATGGGCTGTGCGGCGTCGGTCATGGTCATGTCGTTACCCATATGGCAAACCCCTCTCGAAACTCGGGAGGGGTGCCGGGGCCGGATGGGACAATTCCCGATCCGGCCCTGTCAGATGTGCAACACTGCTGCGATCACTTGATGACGGGCAGCGTTTCGAACTGGTGGAACGGCGGCGGGCTGGACAGGGTCCACTCCAGCGTCGTTGCACCTTCGCCCCAGTAGTTGCCTTCGGCACGACGTCCGGCAACCAGAGCATAGGCGATGTTCACGAAGAAGATCAGCATGCCGGCAGCCATGATGGCGTAACCCAGCGAGGCAATCTCGTTCCAGTAGGCGAACGCTTCGGGATAATCGGGGTAGCGACGCGGCATGCCCTGACGGCCCAGGAAGTGCATCGGGAAGAACAGCACGTTCACGCCGACGAAGAACACCCAGAAGTGCAGGTGGCCGAGCAGTTCACTGTAGTGGCGGCCGCTCATCTTCGGGAACCAGTAATAGAAACCGGCGAAGATCGAGAACACCGCACCCAGCGAGAGCACGTAGTGGAAGTGCGCGACCACATAATAGGTGTCGTGCATGTTGTCATCGACACCGCCATTGGCCAGCACGACGCCGGTCACGCCGCCCACGGTGAACATGAAGATGAAGCCGAGCGCCCAGACCATCGGGGTCTTGAAGGTGAGCGAACCGCCCCACATCGTCGCGATCCACGAGAAGATCTTGATGCCGGTGGGCACTGCGATGACCATGGTGGCGGCGGTGAAGTACATCTTCATGTTAACCGACAGACCGACGGTGAACATGTGGTGCGCCCACACCACGAAGCCGACGACGCCAATGGCGACCATGGCATAGGCCATGCCGAGATAGCCGAACACGGGCTTCTTCGAGAAGGTTGCGATGATGTGGCTGATCATGCCGAATCCGGGCAGGATCATGATGTACACTTCGGGGTGGCCGAAGAACCAGAACAGGTGCTGGTACAGGACCGGGTCACCACCGCCTGCGGCGTTGAAGAAGGCCGAACCGAAGTTGCGGTCGGTCAGCAGCATGGTGATGGCAGCGGCCAGAACCGGCAGCGAGAGGAGAAGCAGGAACGCGGTGACGAGCATCGACCACACGAACAGCGGCATCTTGTTGAGCGTCATGCCCGGTGCGCGCATGTTGAAGATGGTGGTGATGAAGTTGATCGCGCCGAGGATCGACGAGGCACCGGCAAGGTGCAGCGACAGGATGGCAAGGTCAACTGCGGGGCCGACCGAACCGCTGGTCGACAGCGGAGCGTAGACCGTCCAGCCGGTACCGGCACCCAGGCCCGAACCGCCGGGCACGAAGGTCGAGCCGAGCAAGAGGGCGAACGCAGGGATCAGCAGCCAGAACGAGATGTTGTTCATCCGCGGGAAGGCCATGTCCGGCGCGCCGATCATGATCGGAACGAACCAGTTGCCGAAGCCGCCGACCATCGCGGGCATCACCATGAAGAACACCATGATCAGGCCGTGGGCCGTGATCAGCACGTTCCACATGTGATAGGCCTGATCCAGGGTCGCTTCGCTGCCCTGCATCATCGTGGCCCAGCCCTGCAGATACTGCACGCCGGGCTCAGCGAGCTCCATGCGCATCAGGCCGGAAATGGCACCGCCGATGATCCCCGCGACAATCGCGAAGATCAGGTACAGCGTACCGATGTCCTTGTGGTTGGTCGACATGAACCAGCGCTGGAAAAACGCAGGCTTGTGGTCGTCATGTGCATGATCATGGTCATGCAGATCGGCCGGGTTGGCAGCAATCGTGGTCATGGTCTTGCCCTGTCCTTACTGAGCGGCTGCAGGAGCGGCGGCGGCGGTGGCGGCTGCATCTGCTGCGGGAGTGGTGGTGGCGGCTGCCGAAACTGCTGTAGGTGCTGCAGCGGCGGCGACTTCGTCACCCTTGACGGTGCCGCCCTGCGAACGGACCCATGCATCGAACTTGGCGCGGGGCAGAGCCTCGACCGCGATCGGCATGAAGCCATGGCGTGCGCCGCACAGTTCGGAGCACTGGCCGTAATAGACGCCCGGTTCCTTGATGATCAGCATCTTCTCGTTCGAACGGCCCGGAACGGCGTCCATCTTGAACCAGAGCGAAGGCACCGAGAAGCTGTGGATCACGTCCGACGCGGTGGTGATGATGCGGATGGGTTCACCGGCGGGGACGACCATGCGGTTGTCGACGGCCAGCTGATGCGGTTCGCCGCGCTTGATCGCTTCTTCCTCGTTCAGCATGTTCGACACGACTTCGAAGTCGCCGTTGTCGGGATAGGTATAACCCCAGTACCACTGATAGCCAGTCACCTTGACGGTCACGGCATCGGCGGGGGCCGGCTTGTACTGCTTGGCGAGCAGATCGATCGAGGGAACGGCGACACCGACCAGGATGAGCACCGGAACCAGCGTCCAGATCACCTCGATGGTGGTGTTGTGCGTCACGCGCGAAGGATTGGGGTTGGCGGCGGCGCGATAGCGGATCACGACCCAGAACAGCAGGCCCAGCACCAGCAGCGAGATGGCAACGATGATCGGCAGCAGCACCGAGGTATCGAGCCAGTGTGCATATTCGCCGAGTTCCGAATACTGCTTCTGGAAATCGATGCCCTTGTCGACGGGCATGCCCTTGCCGGCGGTCGGTGCCATCGGCGTGTAGCTCGAATCGAGCGCCGAGGCGGCCGCGTCAGCCGGAGCAGCTTCAGCCGCAGCCGCAGGTGCGGCAGCAGCAGGCGCGTCGGCAGCCGGGGCGACTTGCGTGCTGGTGGTGGGAGCCGCAACCGGCGGAGCGGGCGGCGTCTGAGCCAGCGCCAGCGGCGCGGTCACGAGAACAAGGGCTGCGAAACCGATAGATTTCGTCCAAGATGCGAACGCCATTCGTAGAATGTCCCTGTATAGGCAGGGCATCCGTCCACGTCCCGTAGTGCCGGATCACTGCCGTGTTTGCGTCATAGCTAAGCGTGCCTATACGCAGGCTTGCCGCCAGTCTCAAGCCAATCTAGGGATATTTTTTAAGCGCACGTTCAGCCGGGCACGGCGCGGACGGCAAGGACGTTACGTAAAGGGCATATCGCGATGCAGGATGATGAGATTTTGGCCGAATTCCGCGCCAGCCAGGCACTGCTGGAAGGCCATTTCATCCTCTCCTCGGGGCTGCACAGCGCGCATTACCTGCAATGCGCACGCGTTCTGATGGACCCGATGCGCGCCTCGCGCCTCGCCAGTGCACTCGCCAGCCGGATTCCGCGCGATGTCCGCAGCCAGATCGACCTCGTCATCTCGCCCGCGATGGGCGGCCTTATAATAGGGCATGAAATGGGCCGCGCTCTGGGCGTAGAGGCGATGTTCGTCGAACGCCCGACCGGCACCTTCGAACTGCGCCGCGGATTCGCCATCAAGCCGGGCCAGAAAGTGCTGCTGATGGAAGATGTCGTCACCACCGGATTGTCGTCGCGCGAGGCCATTGCTGCGGTCAACGAAGCCGGTGGCCAGGTCATCACCGCAGGCGCGCTGGTCGACCGGTCCGGCGGAGAAGCCTCGCTAGGTGTCCCGTTCTTCCCGCTGATTTCGCTCAATTTCCCGAGCTATCCCGCCGACGCCCTGCCCCCTGAACTCGCCGCGACTCCCGGCGTCAAACCGGGAAGCCGCAAGGAACCCGAAGCAGCATGATGCGCGCGATGCTGGCTCCGCTGGCAGCGCTCGTGCTCGGCGCTGGCGCACCGCCGCCTGCCATCGACGCGGCCGCTGTCACCGCTGCACTGGATGCCGACAAGGCCCCTGGCACGATCCTGATCGCGCGTGGCGATACCATCGTATTCGAGCGCGCCTTCGGGCTGATCGACCCGTCCGCCAAGGCCGAACACACTTTGGGCCAGACCTGGCGCTGGGCCTCCGTCTCCAAGCAGGTGACCGCCACCATCGCGATGCAGGAGGTGGCTGCCGGAAGGCTCGACCTTGATGCCCCGATCAAAACCTACTTGCCCGATAGCAAGGCCCCGTTCGCTGACACGATCACCTCGCGGATGCTGATGCAGCACATCTCGGGGCTGCCGCGTACCGACGAAGGCCCCGCCGGCCGCGATGGCTGGTCCACCTTCTATATGGTTGACCGCAACAGCCCCGAAACCGGGCGAACGTGGTGCGAAGGGCCAACCACCCGCAAGCCGATGTCCGAATTCTTCTATGGCGACTGCGATTTCATCATGATGGCCGCGGTGATCGAAGCCACCAGCGGCAAGTCTTATGACGCACTGATCGCCGAACGCATCGCGCAGCCGCTGGGCCTGACGAGCGTCGGCGTGTTCCCGCGCACCGCGCCGACAGTGGCAGGCTATGCCGAGGGAAAGCCCGAGACAACCGCGTTCCGGCTCGAGAATTTCGGCGGTGCAGGCGCGCTCTATGGCACGACGCGCGATCTGTTCGCCTTTGATCGCGCGCTGATGACCGGCAAGCTGATCCCCGAGGCGCAGCGGGCGCAGATGTGGGACGGCAAGGCCGAATATGGCTATGCCGCGCTCGGCCAATGGTCGTTCAGCGTGCCCCTGAAGGATTGCGGCGATACGCCCGTGCGGATTGTCGAGCGGCGCGGATTCATTGGCGGCGTGGTGCTGCGCAACATCATCCTGCCCGATCACGACATGGTGATCATCATGACATCGAACCGCGCCGAGGCCGAAGCGGCCTTTGGCGAAATCTGGCAGCAGGCCGGCATCACCCATGACGTGATGCGCGCCGCCCTGTGTGCCACCGGAGCCCCCTTATGACCCCTCACCTGCGCCTTGGCGTCAACATCGATCATGTCGCCACCATCCGCAACGCGCGCGGCGGCGATCATCCCGATCCGATGCGCGCGGTGCGCATCGTCCAGGCCGCGGGCGGAGATGGCATCACCGTCCACCTGCGCGAGGATCGGCGGCACATCCGCGACAGCGATCTCGACACGATCATGGCCGGGGCGACGCTGCCGATCAATCTGGAGATGGCCGCGACCGAGGAAATGCTCGAGATCGCGCTGCGCCACAAACCCCATGCCGCGTGCATCGTGCCCGAAAAGCGCGAGGAGCGGACCACCGAAGGCGGGCTGGACGCTGCGGGCATGCACAACACATTGGCGCCGATGGTCGGCCGCCTGACCGATGCGGGCATCCGGGTCAGCCTGTTCATCGAACCCGAGGCCCGGCAGATCGAGGCGGCGATGCAGCTGGCCGCGCCCGTGGTCGAGCTGCACACCGGGCGCTATGCGCATCTGTGGCTGGATGAAGATGCCGCAGGGATCGAGGTGGAGCTGAGGCGAATCGCCGATGCTGCCGCGCTGTGCGCCAAGAACGGCATCGAACCGCATGCAGGCCACGGCCTCACCTTCGACAACGTCCAGCCGATCGCCGCGATTCCCCAACTCGCAGAGCTGAACATCGGCCATTATCTGATCGGCGAGGCGATCTTCGACGGGCTGGAAGCCTCCATCCGCCGCATGCGCCAGCTGATGGATGAAGCCCGGTGATGGCAGCGGCATGATCATCAGCCTGGGCTCTGACCTGTGCAATATCGAGCGGATCCAGAAGTCGCTCGACCGGTTCGGTGCGCGGTTCGAGCAGCGCGTTTTCACCGATGTCGAACAGGCCAAGGCCGCCCGCCGTCCGTTCACCAAGGCGGGCACGCTGGCCAAGCGCTTTGCCGCCAAGGAGGCATTTTCCAAGGCGGTGGGAACCGGGTTCAAGGCAGGCGTGTTCATGAAGGACATCGGCGTCGTCAATGCCCCCTCCGGCGCGCCGACACTGCATCTCATAGGGGGCGCGAAGGCACGGCTGGACAGCATGATTCCCGCAGGGCACAGCGCCTTCATTCATCTCACGCTCACCGACGATCATCCATGGGCGCAGGCGTTTGTCATTATAGAGGCGCGGCCGCTTGACTGACACGCCCCCGCCCCGCCCGGACCTGAAAGACAGCAGCATGGCCCCCGAAGCTTCCAATGTCGCCGCCGAGCCCGCCGGAGACCCGAACGCCGCGCGCATCAAGCCCGCGCCCGAGGCCGACAAGCCGGTCAACTGGTTCGAAGAGATTCGCGGGCTGTTCCTGCTGCTGCTCGCGGTGCTGGCATTCCACTCGCTTGTCGCCAAGCCCTTCTATATTCCCACCATGTCGATGATGCCCAACCTGCTGGTCGGCGACCGGCTGGTGGTCAGCAAATATCCCTATGGCTGGTCCTGGGTGTCGGTCTCGTTCCATCTGCTGCCGCCGATGAAGGGCCGCGTGATGGGATCGACCCCCGAATATGGCGATATCGTCATCGCGACTCCGCCGGGTGGCAACAGCGATTATATCAAGCGCGTCATCGGCCGGCCTGGCGATACCATCGAGGTGCGCTCGGGCCGGGTGATCCTCAATGGCGAAGAGGTCGTGCGCGCGGTGCAGCCCAACCTGCTGCTGCCGGTCGATCTCAATTCGCCATGCAACGCCAGCGACTTCCCGATGCTCAAGATGCGCGGCGCCGATGGCAAATTCTATTGCGAGCTGCCGATCATCCGCGAGACCCTGCCCAATGGCGTTTCGTACAACACCATCGACCTTGGCCCCGACTATCCGCTCGACAATTACGGCCCTTACAAGGTGCCTGCCGGCCATGTCTTCCTGATGGGCGACAACCGCGACCGCAGCGCCGACAGCCGCGCGAGCCTCGACGAACTGGGCCTGGGCGGCGCAGTACCGCTCGAGAATATCGGCGGGCGTGCCGAAATCGTCACCTTCTCGCTCGACGGCAACACCGGCTGGAACCCGCTGAGCTGGTGGTCATCGCTGCGCGGCGACCGCGCGGGCACATCGCTGCGTCCCGACAAGGGCTGAGTCTGCACAACGCCTCTCCCCTCCCTTCAGGGAGGGGAAGGTCCGGCTAGCCGGACCGGGGTGGGAAGGGAGCACGATCGCCCGCGCAGACCCCACCCCGCCCTGCGGGCACCCCTCCCCATGGGGAGGGGAGAGGTTCATGGGAATAGCGATAGCGTCACTTAAGCTTGTACTTCGCCAGCAGCATCTCGGCGATCTTGTAGGTGCGCTCGTTGTCGACATCGACCGCATAGGCGCCCTCGCGCAGCAGCAACGCCCGCACCTTGACCTTGAAGCGGCGCGAAATCGCCGCCATCGCGCCATCGACGCTCCACCAGCCCAGCCGGAACCGAATGAGATTGAGCACGCCAAAGGCCTGCGCGATGCGGCCCTTGGTCTTGATGAACTGACCGCCCGCGCGAAACGCCTCTGCCGCGCGGAACGATGCCGCATCGCGTAGCCAATAGGCATTGCAGTTCGAGATCGCCATGTCGCTGAATTCGTAGAATCGCCGCTGCGCTTCGGGGTGTTCGGCAAGGATCGAGGATTTCTCGGCGATCGCGATCACCGCCCCTGCCCCTTCGCGCATGCCGAAGTCGTGGATCGAGCGGATTTCCTCTGCGGTCACCAGCACATTGTCGCCGGTGGTGATCATCATCGGGAACGGGGTGCCTGCATCCTCGATCACCGCCTCGATGCTCTCGACAATGCCTTCGCGCGACACGCTCATGTGCAGCCGTCCGCTGGCCGTCAGCGCCTGCACCGCAGGCAGATCGGCGATGACCGCCGGATCGTGGATCGACACCCAGATCGGGCTGTCGGGCCAGGCATTCTCGACCCCTTCCAGCACCCATTGCAGCAGCGCCTTGCCCTGGATTAGGACATTGCATTTGTGCGTGACGCCCGCCGCCTCTGCCAACGGATCCAGCTTGCCGTCGCGCTTGCCCGCGAGGATGACGATGGTAGGCGATGTCATGGAGGTCCCTTTTGCGCTCGTGCCGCTTCGGGCGGCCTATAAGGCGGCTTTCTGCGGGTCACAAGGCTGTCTGCCCTCTTCCCTTTGCCGCGCCAGACGTTAAGAGCCAAGCGGATGAATTAACGCTGAAGGACAGTTTATGGGTGAAACGCTGAACATCGCGCTGGTCGGGCTGGGTACCGTGGGCGCGGGCGTGATCCGTCTGCTGGAAGAGAATGCGGCGCTGATCGCGCGGCGCGCAGGCAAGCCGATCCGCGTCGCTGCCGTCACCGCGCGCGACCGCTCCAAGCACCGCGGCGTCGATCTGTCCCCCTATGAATGGGTCGACGACATGGGCGAATTCGCCACCCGCGCGGATATTGACGTGGTCGTCGAACTGATCGGCGGCGCCGATGGCCCGGCGCTGACCCTGGCGAAGGAAAGCATCGCCGGCGGCAAGGCCTTCGTTACCGCGAACAAGGCGATGGTGGCACATCACGGGCTGGACCTGGCGCAGCGCGCCGAGACCGCAGGGCTGGCGTTCAAATACGAGGCCGCCGTCGCAGGCGGCATTCCGGTCATCAAGGGCCTGCGCGAAGGCGCGGCGGCCAACCGGCTGAGCCGCGTCTATGGCATCCTCAACGGAACCTGCAATTTCATCCTGTCGTCGATGGAAAAGACCGGGCAGGATTTCGTCGAGGTGCTCGCCGAAGCGCAGGCGCGCGGTTTTGCCGAGGCTGACCCCAGCTTCGACATCGATGGAGTCGATGCCGCGCACAAGCTGTCGATTCTCGCCGCGCTCGCCTTTGGCACCCAGCTCGATTTCGAGGGCATCGAACGCAGCGGGATCCGCAAGATCCTGTCGGCCGATATCGCGCAGGCCGATGCGCTGGGCTATCGCATCCGGCTGATCGGCATGGCAGAGCTTGACGGCAGCAACGGCGATGCGCGGCTGTTCCAGCGCGTCCACCCCTTCCTGGTGCCGATGAACCATCCGCTGGCGCATGTCGACGGATCGACCAACGCCGTGGTGGCCGAAGGCAATTTCTCCGGCCGCCTTCTGTTCCAGGGCGCAGGCGCGGGCGATGGCCCGACCGCCAGCGCCGTCGTCGCCGACCTGATCGACATTGCGCGCGGCGAGATCGGCCCGGCCTTCTCGATGCCGGTGCGCGAGCTCGACAAGGTCGAGCGCGCGGAAACCGGCCATCGCATGGGCAAATGCTATCTGCGCTTCGAGGTCGCCGACCGGCCCGGCGTGCTCGCCGAGATCACCGCCGCGATGCGCGATGCGGGCGTCTCGATCGAAAGCCTGATCCAGAAGGGCCGCAGCCCCGATGGCAGCGTTCTCGTCGCCATGGTGACGCACGAAGGCCCCGAAAGCGCGGTCGCGGCAACCTTGTCCGCGCTCAAGGGTTCCCCCAGCTTGCACGCCGATCCGCTGGTCGTGCACATTCTTGGAGATTGACCGATGCCTTCAGGCCTTGCTGCGCTGCTCGATGATGTCGCGGCGCTGACCCGTCTTGCCGCCGTATCGCTCGACGATATCGGTGCAGCATCGGCCAAGGCCGGCGCCAAGGCCGCAGGCGTGGTGGTCGATGACGCGGCAGTCACCCCGCAATATGTCACCGACTTCAAGCCCGAGCGCGAGCTGCCGGTGATCTGGCGGATCGCCAAGGGGTCGATGTTCAACAAGTTCGTCATCCTGCTGCCCATCGGGCTGCTGCTCAGCGCCTTCCTGCCCTGGCTGATCACGCCGATCCTGATGCTGGGCGGGCTGTATCTGTGCTTCGAGGGCGCGGAAAAGGTGATCCACAAGCTCAGCCACCAGCAGAAAGTGGCCGAGGACGTGGCGCAGGTCACCGACATGTTCACGCTTGAAAACGAGCGCGTCAGCGGCGCGGTGCGCACCGACCTGATCCTCTCGGCAGAGATCATGGCGATTGCCCTGTCAGAGGTCGCGGAACGGTCGATCGCGATGCAGGCAGGCGTGCTCGCGGTCGTCGGCCTGCTGATCACCATCGCGGTCTATGGCGCGGTCGCGCTGATCGTGAAGATGGACGATTTCGGCCTGCATCTGGCGCAAAAGGATTCCGCCGCAGCACAGGGTCTCGGCCGGGGCCTGGTGAAAGCCATGCCGATCGTGATGTCGGCGCTGGCGATCATCGGCACCGCGGCGATGATCTGGGTCGGTGGTCAGATCGTCATTCATGGCCTCGCCGTCTTCGGCGTGGCGGGGCCCGAGCATTTCATCCACGATATCGCGGTGGCAGCAGGCGCAGCCGTTCCAGCGGTCTCAGGCCTGGTCGAATGGCTGGTCAGCGCCATCGGTGCGGGCATTGTCGGTTTCATCCTGGGCGGCATCATCGCGCTGGCGCTGAAGGCGCTGCCGGGCAAGAAGCACTGAGTTAGCCGCCGGGCGCGCTCAGCCCAGCGCCATCGGCCGCGCGTAGACGTTGACCGGGTGATCGGCATGTTCGCCCTGCCCGATGCGGATGAAACCGAGTTTGGCGGCGACATGCTCTGACGCGCCGTGCCCCGGATCGATGATGCAGCGCACGACCGGCGCGCGCAGCTCCGTGTCGCTATAGTGCAGCACCGTCCGCATTGCCTCTGTCACCAGGCCCTGGCCCCAATGATCGGGCGCTACCGCCCAGCCGGCTTCGGGCATGCCATCCAGCATGGGGATGCCGCGTTCGAAATTGGCAAGGCCGCCGACGCCGACCAGCGCATCGGTCTGCTTGTCCGCAAACAGCCAATAGCCATAGCCGCACAGCGCCCAAAGCCCGTGCATGCCGATGAAGCGCGTCCAGCTTTCGTTGCGGGTGCGTGGCGTCCCGCCGATAAACGCGGTGACGCGCGGGTCGGCCCACATCGTGGCATAGGCCTCGAAATCGCCGATCACCGGCGCGCGCAAGCGCAGGCGTTCGGTCTCGATCACGGGAATATCTTTCACAGGCCCCCCTTGCCTGACGGATCGTCCTTCGCATCCTGCTGGCGCTTGAGTTCCGCAGCCTCGGCCTCGCGCGCTTTCTTCAGATAGTCCTGATCGACCTCGGGCAGTTTTGAATAATCGATGAAATAGGCAGGCGGCGGCGGGCACGGCGGAACGATGCAGCCCAGGCCAAGTGTTGCCTTGCCCTTGAAGATACCATCCCCCGCCACATCGGGCGCAGGCGGCGGGCCGCCGGTGGCCAGCCGGCCCTCCGTATCGGGGGGCACGCGAAACTTGGCACCTGGATCGGATTCGCCGCAGACGACGATATCCTTGCCCGCAGCGCTCGGCTGGCAGCGCTTGGCGCGCTCCTCCTTGCCGGTCCATTCGTCGGCCTTGCGAATCAGTTGCTTTACCTTAGCGTCAACCGGATCTGGCTCGCGCTGCTCGGGATCGGGCAGCTGCGTGTCGTCCTGCGCCTCCTGGGCGAAGGCGTCAGGCGCAAAAAGCCCGGAAATGGCGAGCGCGACGGCCACCAACAGCATTCTCGACAATGCAATAATGCTCCCTTATGGACCGGGCGCAACGCACCTGGGCTGGAACGCAACGGGTGCCCCACAGAAGAAGGATGACCCGCCTGCCATGTCCAGCGCAAGCCCGAAAGCGACGCCCAGCTCACAAACCCCGCAACTGGACCGTGTCCTGGTGCTTGAAATGGTCCGCGTGACCGAGGCCGCCGCGATTGCTGCAGCCAATCTGATCGGCCGTGGTGACGAAAAGGCAGCGGATGCTGCGGCGGTGGAAGCGATGCGCGCCGCGCTCAACGGGCTGGATATCGACGGCACCGTGGTGATCGGCGAAGGCGAACGCGACGAAGCCCCGATGCTCTACATCGGCGAGAAGGTCGGTCTGGGCAATGCAGGCGCACCGCGCATCGACATCGCGCTCGACCCGCTCGAAGGCACCACCATCACCGCCAAGGCCGGCCCCAATGCGCTGGCCGTGCTGGCGATCGCCGAAAACGGCTGCCTGCTGAACGCACCCGACGTCTATATGGACAAGATCGCAGTCGGCCCGGGCTATCCCGAAGGCATCATCGACCTCAACAAGTCGCCGACCGAGAACGTCAAGGCGGTGGCCGCCGCCAAGGGCGTCAAGCCTTCGGAGATCATCGTGTGCGTGCTCGACCGTCCGCGCCATGCCGAGATGATCGAGGAACTGCGTGGCCTGGGCTGCGGCATCATGCTGATCCCCGACGGCGACGTGGCCGGTGTGATCGCCACCACCAACCCCGATACCACGATCGACCTGTACATGGGTTCGGGCGGTGCACCGGAAGGCGTGCTCGCCGCCGCAGCGCTGCGCTGCGTCGGAGGCCAGTTCAAGGGCCGACTGCTGTTCCGCAACGACGACGAGCGCGCCCGTGCGCGCAAATGGGGCATCGAGGACCTGAACGCGGTCTACGACCTCACCGACCTCGCCAAGGGCGACTGCATCTTCGCCGCCACCGGCGTGACCGATGGGTCGCTGCTGGAAGGCGTCAAGCGTCGCCGCGATGGCATCATGACCACCGAAACCGTGGTAATGCGCTCCTCCAGCGGCACCGTGCGCTGGGTCAAGGGCGAACACCGCATCTCTAACTGACCGCCGCAACGGCGGCTGGCAGCGGGGGCCTTCAATCCCGCGCTAGCCGCCCCGCGAGCCGCGCCACCAGTGCGGCGCGACAAAGTTCGGCATCGCCGGGCACCAGGCTATCGGCCTGCTCATATCCGGCCCGGCGCACCAGCGCCTCGATCAATTGGGTCCGGTTCTTCCCAGCATCGCGGGCAAGCTCTTGCGCCAGCGCATCGACAATCCACAAGGCAGCCTGCGTCATCGCGTGATCCTGCGCCCGGTCGCGGGCTTCGTCATGCCATCCGCAACGGGCGGCAGCGGGGCGATCCAATGTCTCGTACATGCCCAGCCCATGCCGCTCGCCCTGGCTTGACCCAAGGCGCTTGACGCGAATGACTTGCATTTGTGACGAATGTCAGGCCGAGGCGGCTTCGGCACCGGCCGGTGATACGGTATCATCCATATTGGATATAGCGGGGAGCGCACCTCGCTCCGAGCCGATGACATCGCGCGCATAGCTGCGCCCCAGGGGTGCTTCTGCGCCGCTGGCGAGCAAGGCCAGCATCGCGCCGCTGGGCTTGCGGCGATAGCCCCGGATCGCCGACCGCCGGCAGAGCGCGGAACGATGGACTCGCAGGAAAGCGTCCCCGCCCATCGCCGCCTCGATCGCCGACAAGGTCGATCGGATCAGGCCATGGGCCCCATCGGCCCCGTGGATGCGGACATAATTGCCCTCTGCCTGGACCCATTCGACGCTCTCATGGGGAATGCGGATCGTCTGCCGCCCGGTCTTCACCCAGAAACCCTGATCCTCGCCGCTTGCGCGTGCTGCTTCTGCGGTCTGCATGGCCTGTACGTCCGCCAGCGCGGTCGCAAAATGGATCGCCAGCCAGGCCGCGATGCCCGTGCCGAAATAGCCGCCCCACAGCAATATCCACCGCAGGTTGCGCGCCGCGATATCGGCAGGTTCGGGGTCGATCAGCACATCCCAGCCAACGGCAATTCCGAACAGCACAGCCATTCCCGGCAGTGCCACCGTCGCCATGCGTCCGAGCCCGCACAGATCGGGCCGGTGCCTTTCGGCCTGTTTCACTGCCAGCCAGAACACCCCGGCCCCGGCGACGATCAGAGCGATCCGCTTGGGTTCGAGGAGGTCGAATACCGCATCGGGGTTGAGCGACGCGCGGAACGAGGAAATCGCGAAGGTCGACAGGCAGAACAGCAGGGCCGCAGGCCATGCGCCGCTCTTCCATGCGCTGCCCATCCATCCGCCAACCGGCTGCCCGGCCTGCGTCCTGTACGAAATCAACTTCATTCTAGCCGCAATCCAAAGCTTGCCCTATTGCGTCCGCGCAAGGCCGCAAGGCCAACGTTGCGTCGGCCCATATGTTCCCGGTTCGAGGTCGCAGGCGCCGCGTTAACAATCATGGGATGAGAAGAAATGCCCTTTTCGATCAACGACTTTGATTTGGGACGGTTCGTTGCCGGCACGCTGGCGGAAGACCTGGGACCCGATGGAATCGACGTCACGTCGCAAAGCGTCATCCCCGCCGATGCGCGCTTCACCGGGGTGATGGACGCGCGGCACGATGTGGTCGTGGCCGGCCTGCCGATCGCCGAAGCCTTTTTCCGCGCGCTCGATCCGGACTGCACCGTCGAACTGCTGGTCGGTGAAGGCGATGCGGTCACGGGCGGCACCGATATCCTCGCGGTGTCGGGCAAGGCGCGTGCACTGCTGACGGCGGAGCGCTCGGCGCTCAACACCGTGCAGCACCTGAGCGGCATCGCCAGCCTGACCCGGACCTATGTCGACGCCATCGCGGGCACCGGCGCGGTGCTGCTCGATACCCGCAAGACGATTCCCGGGCTGCGCGCGCTCGAGAAATACGCGACACGTATGGGCGGCGCGAAGAACCATCGGATGGGCCTGTGGGATGCGGCGATGATCAAGGACAATCATGTCGCGGTCGCCGGCGATATCGGCGAGGCAGTGCGCCGCGCGGTTGCCGCCGACATCGTGCAGATCATCGTCGAGGTCGACCATGTCGAACAGATCGAACCCGCGCTGTCGGCGGGCGCCACACACCTGCTGCTCGACAACATGGCGCCTGCCACGCTGCGCGGCGCGGTGACGCTGGTCGGCGGACGCGTGCCGTGCGAGGCATCGGGCGGCGTGACGCTCGAGACGATCCGCGCGATTGCGCAAAGCGGAGTCGACTATGTCTCGGTCGGCCGCATCACCCAGTCTGCGCCGGCTGCCGATATCGGGCTCGATTTCAAGGCAGCGTGATGCGCTGGGCGGCGATCCTTCCTGTGCTGGGGCTGGGGCTTGCGCTGGCGCTAGCTGCCAACCCCTTGCCCGCGTGGGCGCAGGCCTATCAGTGCCGGATGCCCGAGAAGCTTGCGCCGCTGTCCACCCCGAAGCGCGGACGCGATGAAACGCGGCGGGTCGTCCCGGTCGTAGGCTATACGCTGGCGCTGAGCTGGTCTCCCGAATACTGCCGTGGCCGCGAGGATCGGCCCGGCGAGGTGCTGCAGTGCAGCCGCGATCACGGCGAATTCGGATTTGTGCTGCACGGACTGTGGCCCGAAGGCAAGACCGCCGCCTATCCGCAATATTGCGCCAAGGCGCCCGTGCAGGTGCCGCTGTCACTGGTCCGCCAGACCCTGTGCGACATGCCCTCGCAGCGGCTGATCCAGCACCAGTGGGACAAGCACGGCAGCTGCATGGCGCGCGAACCGGCGCGCTATTTCCAGACTGCGACCCGGCTCTACCGCGCCACGCGGCTGCCCGACATGGAACGCCTGTCGCGCAGGCCGCTGACCATCGGCATGCTCAAGCGCGAGATCGCGCGCGCCAACCCGGGCATGACGCCGCAGGCGATCGCGATCCGCTCGAATGAACGCGGCTGGCTGCAGGAGGTGCGGATCTGCCTGGGGCTCGATTATCGCCCGCGCGCCTGCCCGGCTTTTGTCCGTCAGCCGCGCGGAGACGCCTCTCTGCGCATTTGGCGCGGGCTCTGACGGGTCAGCCCGGTCGCATCATCACTTCGTCGGCCTGCAAAGCCCTGCGGCCCCAGACCAGCACGAACATGCACAGTCCGACGATGATCGCGAACGATTCGAGCGGCGCGATATTGTAGAGCGCCACGCCGATCGCCGGCGCGATGATATAAGCCGCGCCGTTGACCGAGGCGACGATGCCCGCCACCTGCCCCTGCTCGGCCCGGGTCACCGCCAGCGAGGCGCCCGCAGTGAAGCCGGGGCGGAACAGGCCAAAGCCCAGCGAGGCCAGCGCAAAGCCCACGGTGATCGCGTTGAGGCCATTGGAGAAGGCAACCATCAGGCACCCCGCCGCCGCCAGCGCCATGCCCCACAGGGTCGACGTGCGCGGACCCATCTTGAGATACGGGATCAGCCCCCATTGCGCGAGTAGGGTGGCAAACGCGCCCGACATCAGCACCAGCCCGGTGGGCCCGGCGGCAAGCTCCGGCGTGGCGCGCAGATCGAGCCGGTCGAGCAGCATGAAGCCGACCAGGCCGAGGATCATCGCATTGGCATGACCGCCGACCAGCCCCGATATCAGCCACGGCCGCAGCCGCGCATCGCGCCACGACAGCCGCGCCGCGGCCGCTGCTTCGCCGGTCGGTTCGGGCGGGGCATCATGCTCGTCGGCATCATAGACCTCGCCCGCGCCGCCAGAGCTCATCGGTTCGGAGACCAGCCGCCCGCGCGCGGCATATTTGGGCGTATCGTCGGGCAACCGCAGCTTCAATGTCACCAGCACCAGCAGGCCGAATGCGGCAAAGACGAAGAACGGGCTGGGCAGGCCAAGATACGGCAGGATGATCAGCGGCGCGAGCGCGGGGCCGATCACCGTGCCCAGACCAAAGCTCGACGAGATCATCGACAGCGCCTGGGTGCGCTCGGCGCGGCTGGTGCGCGCGGCGACATAGGCCTGCACCGCAGGCGGTCCCGCAGAGCCGAGGCCACCATAGAGGCTGCGGAACAAGGCGAAGATCAGCATCGTCCACAGCGCCGAAAGATATCCGTGCAGCCCCGCCATCAGCGTCAGCCCGCACAGGGCAAAGGACGAGATGAAACCCAGCAGCCCCAGGTTCATCAGCGCCTTGCGCCCGCGCCGGTCGGACAGGCGCGCCCAGCGCGGCGCGAACACCATCCACAGCAACGCCGACCAGCTATAGGCCAGGCTCACCCAGAAATCGGCGACGCCCAGCCGCGTACCGATGGCGGGCATCACCGATTGCATCGCGGTGTTGCCCGCGGCGGTCACCAGCATGACCATGAACAGCAGCGCCATGCGATCGGCCGGCAGCTTCTGCCCGTTTTCGGCTTCGGCCGCAGATTCGGAAAGGTCGGGGTTCGTCATGGCCAGGCGTAACCCCGTTCGATCCGTGCGACATGCAGCGTGTAGCGATCATACCAGCGGTCGCGTCCGGCCTCGCGCGCGGCGCGGTGTTCGGGATTGTCGCGCCAGGCGCGCGCGCTGGCATCGTCGGCCCAATAGCTCACCGTGATACCGAAGCCATCGGCACCGCCAGCATGGTCCATGCCCAGATAGCCCGGCTGGCGCGCGGCAAGCGCATCCATCGCCCCTGCCATGCTGGCATAGCCGTCCGCATCCCGCCCGCTGTGCTGCGCAGCAAAGATCACGGCGATGGCGCCAACCCCAAACAGGCGGGAATCTGCTTTCGCTTCCATGCGCGCTGCTCTAGGCGCTGACGGCGCGGTTGCAAAGTACTGCTATGCAACACTGACACACATCATTGCTTTGCGTGGCCCAATCTGCAATTGTGACGCTTCGTTTACAGCCAATTCGAGAGGTTTTTCATGCATTCCAACGACCTGGCCCAGCTGCCCCTGCGGCAGCGGATCAAGACGCGCGCAGAGCGGACCTTCGGGGCCTGGGGCGTGTTCGTCAGGGAGTTCGTGAAGCACCCGCGCATGGTGGGATCGGTCGTTCCCTCGTCCGACCGCACGATCCGCAAGATGCTGGGTCCGGTCGACTGGCAGAACGTCAAACTGTTCGTCGAATATGGCCCGGGCGTCGGCACCTTCTGCCGCGCCGTGCTCGACCATCTGCCGCGCAACGCGACCTATATCGCGATCGATACCAACCCCGATTTCATCCGCTATCTGCGCAAGACCGTGCCCGACAGCCGCTTTGTCGCGGTGCATGGTTCGGCCGCCGATGTCGAATCGATCATCGCCGCGCACGGCTTCGAAAAGGCCGATTACGTGCTCTCGGGCCTGCCGCTCTCGACCCTGCCCGATGGCATTGCCGACCAGATCGCCACCGCCACCTATCGCGCGCTCACGCCCGGCGGCGCGTTTCTGGTCTATCAGTTCACCAGCTTCACCAACCAGCTGCTCACCCCCTATTTCGACCGTATCGATCGCGGCTTCGAGGCGTGGAACGTGCCGCCCTGCTATCTGTTCTGGGGCCTCAAGGCGCGCGAAGACGGCAGCCTGCCGCCTGCCCATCATTGACTTTGCGGTGGCGAGCCTCTAAGCGCCGCCCTTCCCTGATATATTGCTTGAGTTTGGAGCCCGTTCATGGCGCGCGTAACCGTTGAAGATTGCATCGACAAGGTCACCAACCGGTTTGACCTGGTACTGCTCGCCGCCCAGCGTGCGCGCGAGATCAGCGGCGGTGCCGAACTGACCATCGACCGTGACCGCGACAAGAATCCGGTGGTCGCCCTGCGCGAAATCGCCGACGAAACCGTGTTCCCCGAGGAGCTGCGCGAAAGCCTGACCGTCTCGATGCAGAAGGTCCAGATGGACGACGACGATGCCGCCGACGAAATCGGCTCGCTGAGCCTGTCGGCCGAGGCGCTCCGCCTCACCGCATCGGCCCCGGCCCGCACCAGCAACCTGGGCGGCGATTTCGACGCCTGATTGGCTGCGGATAGAGTTGCGAAAAGCTGCGCGAGCCAGAAGGTTCGCGCGGCTTTTTTGTTGGCCTCTCGAACCCACCCACGCTCAGCCTGAGCCTGTCGAAGGCCCCGCGCTATCCTTGGCCGAATAACTCAGCCCCCTTGCCAGCCTCGAGATCAGGTCCCAATCGCCCGCAATCAGCGCCTCTTTCTTGGCCCGTGACCAACCCTTGATCTGCCGCTCTACCCAGAACGCATCCTCGCGCGTGAAAAAATCCTCCGACCAGACCAGTTCAATAGGTCGCCTTTTCGCAGTATATCCGCCTAAGGCACCGCTGGCATGCTGGGAGATCCGATGCTCAAGATCATCGGTATGCCCAGCATAATAGCTGCCGTCGCTGCACCGCAAAAGGTAAGCGCAAAAGGCCATAGCCCAGAATAACGGTTTCGCGGGGCCTTCGACAAGCTCAGGCTGAGCGGGCGGGGTTGGTTTTGGATACTTCCGTAAAGAATGTTGCAGTACCCAACTCGCCCCCCGCTACCGGCACCAGACTCGCCACCTCCGCTCATCCTGAGCCGCGGGCTTCAGCCCGCGAAGTCGAAGGACCCGCGCCCACGCTGGCGGTTTAGCGGGGCCTTCGACAGGCTCAGGCTGAGCGGGGGTGGTGGCAGGTTTGGCACCGTGGAAGAAAAAACCTGCCGTTCTGCAAACGTTTAGAGTTTCGGACGCCGTTAGGCGTCGGAAAGTCGACGGTGCCCGAACCCGCGGGCCGCATGCGCTGAGCTATGGGGATTTTGCTTTCGGACCGGTCTGGTTGTCTGCTGACGGTGCCGATAAGCGGACGGCTCTGAGAGCAGCG
>CALRRI020000008.1:0-139848 GCA_943370475.1 Hydrogenophaga intermedia | reverse complement strand
GCGGGCACCACCCGCTCGGGCGGCGGCGTCGTCGATATCGGCGCACTGAAGCAGATGGCGCGGCTGCCCGGTACGGCGATCGAGCTGGCGGCGATGCGCACTGCCCTGGGGGCGAGCCCGGCCAGCGTGATGACCGGCGCGCAGGCGACAGAGACCAACGTCCGCAAGGCCAGGCTCTCCGATGCGCGCATTCTGGCGCTAGCGACGCATGGGCTGATGGCGGGCGAGATCGAGGGCGCGGCCGAGCCCGGGCTGGTCTTCACCCCGCCCGCCAAGCCGAGCGAGGCCGACGACGGGTTGCTCACCGCGTCTGAAGTTGCTGCGCTCAAGCTCGATGCCGATTGGGTGATCCTCTCGGCCTGCAATACCGCAGCGGGGGACGGGTCCGAAGGCGCACCCGGGCTGTCGGGCCTCGCCCGCGCGTTCTTCTATGCCGGGGCGCGCAACCTGCTCGCCTCGCACTGGCCGGTGCGCGATGACGTCGCGGCAAAGATGACGGTGCGGACCATAGAGATCGCGCGCGACAACCCCAGCTTGTCGCGCGCCGAAGCCTTCGCCCAGGCAATGCGCGAGATCCGCAACGATGCCAGCCAGGACTCGGCGTCCGATACCCTTGCCCACCCCAATGCCTGGGCACCGTTCACGCTGATCGGCGACGGGGCGCGCTAGACGGCGGGGGCGCGGCGGGCTAATCCCCGCAGCATGACCGCAACCCCCGCCTGGCCACCACGCTCTGCCCCGCGCCTGTTCGTCGACACGCCGCTTGCCGAGGGTGCATCCTTGCGCATCGAGGGTGGACAAGCGCATTATCTGGTCAACGTGATGCGGCTGGCCGAGGGCGCCGTGGTCAAGCTGTTCGACGACATCAGCGGCGAATATCTGGCGCGGGTCAGCGCGCGCGGCAAGCGCGACCTGATGCTGACCATCGAAAGCCTGTTGCGCCCGCGCGAAGCTGTCCCCGATTTCTGGCTGTGCGCAGCCCCGATCAAGAAGGCGCGGTTCGATTTCCTCGCCGAAAAGGCGTGTGAACTCGGCGTTGCGCGCTTCGTGCCGGTGCTGACCGGCCGCGCGGTGGTCGACAAGGTCAAGGATGACCGGCTGCGCGGCACGATGATCGAAGCGGCAGAGCAATGCGAGCGCACCGCTTTGCCCGAAATCGCTCCCCTCACCAGGCTCGATGCGCTGCTCAAATCCTGGCCGGAGGGCCGCCACCTGTTCTTTGCCGATGAACGGCTGCACGAGGGCGGCGGCGTTTCCTTGACGCAGGCCCTCACCCGCCACACCGGCCCGGCAGCGGTGCTGATCGGCCCCGAAGGCGGCTTTACCGACGCCGAGAATGCCGCGATCGCCGCGCACCCCGCGGCCGTCCCGGTATCCCTGGGGCCGCGCATCCTGCGCGCAGAGACCGCCGCGATTGCCGCCACTGCTGTCTGGATGGCGGCGGCGGGCGACTGGGCCGCTTGAAAGACAGGCTATCCACCCCATTACACATTTAGGGCTGGCTTGGGTTGCATGCCGCAACTAAAGCCAGCGACAACAGACCATTCCAGGGTTCAGGGCGCATCGATGAGCACACGTACTTCCACCGGCCAGGACGAGCCTGTGATCACCTCCATCGCCGAGCTTGCCGAGCCGATGCGCGCGGGCGAGAAACCCAAGGCCGATTGGCGGATCGGCACCGAGCACGAGAAGTTCGTGTTCAATCGCAGCGACTTCCACGCCCCCAGCTACAGCGAATCCGGCGGCATCCATGACCTGCTGATGTCGCTGCGCGAATTCGGATGGGAGCCGGTCGAGGAACTGACGCCCGATGGCGGCAGCAATGTCATCGCGATGCGTGGCCCCGATGGCACGGTGAGCCTGGAACCTGCTGGCCAGCTCGAACTCTCGGGCGCGCCGCTCGAAAACCTGCACCAGACCTGCGCCGAAACCGGCCGTCACCTGGCCCAGGTCAAGGCGGTGGGTGAAAAGACCAATACCGGGTTTCTGGGAATGGGCATGTGGCCCGACAAGACCCGCGCCGAACTGCCAATCATGCCCAAGGGCCGTTATGGCATCATGCTCAATCACATGCCGCGCGTCGGTTCGATGGGGCTCGACATGATGCTGCGCACCTGCACCATCCAGGTGAACCTCGATTACGCGAGCGAGGCCGACATGGCCAAGAAGTTCCGCGTCGGCCTGGCGCTGCAGCCGCTGGCGACCGCGCTGTTCGCCAACTCGCCGTTCACCGAAGGCAAGCCCAATGGCATGCTCTCGTATCGCAGCCACATCTGGTCGGACACCGACCCCGCGCGCACCGGCATGCTGCCGTTCGTGTTCGAGGATGGCTTCGGCTACGAGCGCTATGTCGAATATATGCTCGATGTGCCGATGTACTTCGTCTTCCGCGATGGCCTGTATATCGATGCGGCAGGCCAGAGCTTCCGCGATTTCCTCGATGGCAAGCTGCCCGCGCTGCCCGGCGAGCGTCCGACGATCAGCGACTGGAACGACCATCTTTCCACCGCCTTCCCCGAAGTGCGCCTCAAGAGCTTTCTCGAGATGCGCGGCGCCGATGGCGGCCCGTGGAGCAAGATCTGCGCGCTGCCCGCTCTATGGGTCGGGCTGCTCTACGACCAGGGCGCGCTCGATGCGGCGTGGGACGTGGTCAAGGGCTGGACGATCGAGGAACGCCAGACGCTGCGCGATTCCGTGCCGAAGATGGGCTTCAATGCGCCCATCGCAGGCGGCGGCAAGCTGCTCGACATTGCCGCCGAAGTTCTGGACATCGCCACCTCGGGCCTTGCCGCCCGCGCGCGCACCAACTCCAGCGGCGACAATGAAACCGGCTTCCTCGAACCGCTGCGCGACACCGTCGCCCGCGGCCGGACACCGGCCGAGGATCTGCTCGCCAAATATAATGGCGAATGGGGCGGCGACCTCAGCCGAATCTATGACGAGATGCAATTCTGAACCCGGCCTGTCCCGAGATTCGGGGCAAACCGACCCAAAACCGTCACACCAAAGCAACACCCCGGCAAGATTTTGCAGTGCAACATTTGTCGTTGCTTGACCGGTAATCCGCAGCTTCGCATGGCCACAGCGGGGGCGACAGGCTGATCGAGTCGTCGCTGGATGATTCTCACCGCCACTGTTCCTGCTGGAGTTCAATCGATGCGCTTTGCCGCCTTTTCGTCGCCGTCCCTGGCCGTTCTGGCCACAGCTCTGCTGACCATTGGCGTCGCAACGCCAGCCATGGCGCAGGAGCAGGCCGCCGATGATGCCGACCGGGGCATCGGGGTCATTGTCGTCACCGCGCAGAAGCGCAGCGAGGATCAGCGCGATGTTCCGCTGTCGATCTCGACACTCAGCGCCGATGCCTTGGCAACCGTGCAGGCCGGCGGCGGCGACATCCGCGGGCTGGCGGGCCGCGTGCCCAACCTCAATATCGAAAGCTCGTTCGGCCGCACCTTCCCCCGCTTCTACATCCGGGGTCTGGGCAACACCGATTTCGATCTCAACGCTTCGCAGCCGGTCAGCCTGGTCTATGATGATGTCGTTCTGGAAAACCCCATTCTGAAGGGCTTCCCGATTTTCGACCTCGATCGGATCGAGGTTCTGCGTGGACCGCAGGGCACCCTGTTTGGTCGCAACACCCCGGCAGGCATCGTCAAGTTCGATACCGTCAAGCCTGGCGCGACCGGCGGCTATGCCAAGGCCAGCATTGCACGGTTCAACACCATCCAGCTTGAAGCGGCGCTCGGGGCTGACCTCGGCAACGGGTTTTCCGTCCGCGCATCCGGCTTCTATCAGCAACGCGATCATTGGGTCGATAACATCGACAACGGGCCCGGCGACGACCTGGGCGGCTACGACGATTTCGCCGGACGCCTGCAACTGCAATATGAAGATGGCCCGCTCACCGCGCGGCTGGTCGGACAGGTCCGCATTCTTGATGGTTCGGCGATCCTGTTCCGCGCCAACGTGTTCCAGCGGGGCAGCAATGACCTCAATGGCGTCGCCGGCCCCGGCAGCGATTTCCGCCGCGACCAGATCCGCTCGGACGGGCTGAACTTCCAGGAGCTCAACACCTATAACGCCGGACTGACCGTCAACTACGATTTCGGCCCGGTCACGCTGACCTCGGTGTCTTCCTATTGGAACGGCAACCTCAAGAGCCGCGGCGACATCGATGGCGGCTTCGGCAACGCCTTTGCTCCCAGCCAGGGTCCTGGTTTCATTCCGTTCTCGGCGCAGACCCGTGACGATGTGCCGAGCCTCGACCAGTTCACGCAGGAAATCCGCCTCGCCTCGAACAACGAGACCGGCTTTGGCTATCAGGTCGGCGGCTTCTTCTTCAACGAGAAGCTGGACATTACGACGCTCGATTACGGCGCGCCTGCCGATACCGTGGCCGCCGCGGTGGCGGTGCAGCGCCAGGTGACAGATTCCTTCGGCGTGTTCGCATCGTTCAACTACAAGTTCGACAATGGCCTGACGCTGCAGGCAGGTGCCCGCTACAACAATGACGAGCGCAATTTCGCCGCCGCGCGGCCGATCGATACTCGCCCGGGCTTCCTGGGCTTTGGTGGCCGGGTGCCGACGCTGACCACCGCCGTCGATGCCGATCTGATCACCTGGGACCTGAGCGCGATCTACGCCGTCAGCGATGCGGTCAACATCTTCGCGCGTGCCGCCCGCGGCTACCGTGCACCGTCGATCCAGGGTCGTCTGGCCTTTGGTCGCTCGCTCTCGGTGGCGGACAGCGAGCGGACGATGTCGTATGAAACGGGCATCAAGACGGTGCTGTTCGATGGCCTCGCCCGCTTCAACCTCACCGGCTATTATTTCAACACCGAAGACCTGCAGCTGACGGCCGTCGGCGGCGGCGGCAACGTGACGTCGCTGCTCAATGCCGATGATGTCGAAGGCTATGGCTTCGAAGCCGATCTGGCGGCGCGGCCCGCCGACGGGCTCGATCTCAGCATCGGCATCGGCTACAACGAGAATGAAATCCAGTCGCCCGGCCTGGGCGTCGCGGGATGCGGTTCGCCCTGCACCGTGCTGGACCCCGCCGTCGCCGGTCGTCCCGGGATTTTCTCGATCAATGGCAACCGCTTGCCGCAGTCGCCGAAATGGTCGCTCAACTGGACCGCAGGCTATGCCGTACCGGTCGGCAATGGCGAAGTCTACGCGTTTACCGACTGGTACTATCGCTCGCGCATCCAGTTCTTCCTGTATGACTCGGTCGAGTTCAGCGACGACAGCCTTATCGAGGGCGGACTGCGCTTTGGCTATCGCTCCGCAGATGGCAAGCTGGATGTCGCTGCCTTCGTCCGCAACATCACCAACAACACCTCGGCCACCGGCGGCATCGATTTCAACAACCTGACCGCCTATGTCAACGAGCCGCGGATCTTCGGCATCGAGGTCGGCACCAAGTTCTGATTTGCTGTCACGCGGCGGACGCAGCCCCCGTGGCTGCGCTCCGCCGCATCAGCAGCAGGTACCAGCCGATCAGCACGGTGTTGGACAGGGCATTGCGCCAGAAGCCGGTCGCGACCGAAAGCCCGCTGTCGACAACAAACCACAGCAGCAAGGCGACCGTGATCCCGCGCCACAAGGCCGCAGCGGCCGCCTGGGGCATCGCACCCGTTGCGCGGACCACGGCCAGCACGGTCGCGCCCCAGCCCAGGGTTACGGCCCCCATCAGCGCCAGACTGAAACGCAGCGCCGGCTCCCAGGTGATCGGCCCCGGGCCATCGAGGATCCCGAACAGCGCATAGACACCAGCGCTTGTCGCGTCGAATGCGCCGCCGATCAGCACCAGCCCGAAGACGATCACTGCGCCGCACCAGATCTGCATCTGCGCCTGCCAATTGCTGTTCATGTTGGTCACTCCCGTGAAGCATCGATGACCCGATGTACGATGGCCCGGTGCGGCGAAACAATTACCTGGCCGGTAATGCCGTGCCTGCATCCAATTAAGGCCAGGCTGCGTTAGAGGGATCATATGCGCATTCCCAACATCATCGGATGGACGCGTCGGCTCGTCTGGCTCGCGATTTTGGCCTTTGCGCTGCTGGCGGCGTTTGCCTGGCTGAAGCCGGGGCGCCAGGATCTGCCGTGGACACCGCTGGTGCTGAGCGAACCGATCGGCATGTCCACCGCGCGCAAGATCGCAGCGCTCGGCGAGAATCGCGATCAGTGCCTCGCGCTGCTGCAGACATCGGGGCTGGAATTCACGCCTTCCGAGCCTTTCGGCGCCGACCAGTGCCGCGTCGACAACGCGGTGCGCGCGTCATCGGGCCAGCCGTTGCTCCCCCTCTCCCCCGCCTCGGTCGCGCCATCATGCCCGATGGCGACCGGGCTGCTGATCTGGCAGGCGCAGATCGTCCAGCCTCAGGCGCAGGAGATATTCGGCGCGAAAGTCACAAAGATAGAGACCTTTGGCAGCTATTCCTGTCGCCGGATGTACGGGCGCAGCGAAGGCGCGTGGAGCGAGCACGCGACTGCCAATGCGCTCGATGTCAGCGGCTTCGTGCTGTCCGATGGCAGACGCATTTCGGTGCTCGGCGACTGGTTCGGCGGCGACGAAAAGGCGCTGTTCCTCAAGCGCGTACGCGATGGCGCGTGCGAGCTGTTTTCGACCACATTGTCGCCCGATTACAACGCGGCGCACGCCGACCACCTCCACCTCGATCTTGCTGATCGCGGGACGATGGGCTGGCGCGCCTGTCGCTAAGTTTTGCGTTATTCGCGTCCGGCGCGGATCGCGGCCCCGGCGGCGATCGGGCAGATGACGGTGAGCAACAGGCTGGCAGCGCCCAGCAACAGCAGGCCGTTCTGACTGCCCGGGGCCAGGCTGCCCGCACCGAAGATCAGCAGCGGCACGGCGAGTGGCAGCAGCAGCAGGCCACCCAAAGCCGCGCCATGGCGCAGGCCTGCGGTCAGCGCGGCGATCATCACGCCCAGCGCCGCCAGCGCGGGCGTCGCGCAGGCGAGGCCGATCTCGACGATCATCAGCTGCTCGGCGCTCTGCCCGAGCAAGCCAGCAGAAATCACCGCCGCCAGCATCAGCGGCGGGCCGAAGCTCAGCCAGTGGCCGATCGTCTTGGCGAGCGCGATCAGCTCTTCGGAAATCCCGCGCACGACATATTGGTCGATCATCCCCTGGTCGAGATCGGCCTGAACCAGCCGATCAATCGGCAGGATGCTGGCAAGCAGCGCCGCGACCCAGATCACCCCGCCGCCCGTGCGCCCGAGCAGCTGGGCATCGGGTCCGACCGCGAAGGGATAGATCGTTGCCACCGCGAGGAAGAAGATGATCGGCATGATGAAGCCCGAGGAACCGCGCGCGCCTCCGCCCAGGCCAAAAGCCAGCATCAGTTCGCGGCGGATCAGCGTCAACAACGCGGCGATCATTCGGCGTCTTCCAGCATATCGGTACCGGTGAAGTCCGCGAGCGCCAGCATCTGCGCGCCGTGCATCGGCAGCGGCTGGTGCGAGGCGGCGAGCACGATGCCGCCGCCCGCGCGATGCACCGCGATCATTGTCCCCAGCCGCTCGATCGATGCAGTATCAAGGCCATTGGCGGGTTCGTCGAGCAGCCACACCGACGCACGCGAGACCTGGATCCGCGCCAGCAGTGCGCGCTTGCGTTGCCCGGTCGAGAGAAACCGTACCGGCACATCAGCGAGGTGCGCCAGGTCCACCGCTGCCAGCGCGCGCGCAATATCGGCGGCATCCGTCCCGTCGATCTGCGCCCAATGCGCCAGCGCGCGCGCGAGTGGCTGGCCCTGGTCCAGCGCCACGCGTTCATCGGCCAGCGCCATGCGCCCCTCAACATTCACCTTGCCCGCATAGGCCGGAAGCAGCCCGGCGAGCACGCGGATCAGACTGGACTTACCCATGCCATTGGGGCCGGTGACGTGCAGCGCCTCGCCGGGGGTCAGCGCGAAGGAAACACCGCGAAACAGCATCCGGCCGCCGCGCACGCACGCAAGCCCGGTGCAGCTCAACGCAGCACTGCCGTCAAATTCCTTGGTTTGTGCAGCATCTTGCGCCATCTGCACCGCAGATAGGCGCAATTGCCGTGCGCTGCCAAGAGGAGACACAGGGATGGTGACCAAACTCACCGATATCGAACGGACCACGACACTGGCCGCGCTCCCCGAATGGACGCACGAGCCGGTGCGCGATGGCATCACCCGCACCTTCAAGTTCACCGATTTCGTCGAGGCGTTCGGCTTCATGACACGGGTGGCGATCCTCGCGGAAAAGGCCGATCACCACCCCGAATGGTCGAACGTCTACAGTCGTGTCGAAATCCTGCTCACCACGCACGATGCCGGCGGGCTTTCGAAGCGCGATATCGATCTGGCGACCCAGATTGACGCACTGATCTGACAACAGCCTCTACCCCCTGTCGGCGGCCATTGTGCACGCCGCCTGCTCGCTATACGGTACACGCCTGACCGACCCTGCATGAACGGGGCGGCAAGCCGATCTGGAGAGAGAGCTTATGGCAGACGACACCCCGAATCTGGTCGAGGAAGCAGCGCAGCACACCACGGCGCTGGGGCCGTTGATGGGTCTGGCGCGGGAGGATTTTGTGGGCGCGATCGGGCTCTTGCTGCGCGAGACCGCCAGCGACCCCGCCCGCACCATGCGCCATGCGCAGGCGTTTTCGGAAGATGTCGTCAAGATCATGATGGGCCAGTCGGAGCTGTCGCCCGATCCCAAGGACAAGCGCTTCATGGACCCGGCCTGGCGGTTCAACCCGTTCTTCCGCGCCGGTGCCCAATATTACATGGCCGTTCAAAAGGGCATGAAGACCTGGATCGACGAGCTGGAACTCGACGCGCTCGAACGCGACCGCGCCAATTTCATCTCCGCGATCATCATCGATGCGCTGGCCCCCACCAACACCCTGCTCGGCAATCCGATGGCGCAGAAGCGCATTGTCGATTCCGGCGGCCTGTCGCTGCTCAAGGGGTTGAAGAACGCCTATAACGACATGGTCTATAACGACGGCATGGTCAGCCAGGTCGACAAGAAGCCGTTCACCATCGGCGAGAATGTCGCGACCTCGAAGGGCAATGTCGTCTATCGCGACGAGATCATGGAGCTGGTCCATTACGCGCCAACGACCGACGAGGTCTATGCGATCCCGCAGCTGACCATCCCGCCGCAGATCAACAAGATGTACATCAACGATCTGTCGCCCGAGAAATCGGTGGTGAAGTGGCAGGTCGACAATGGCATCCAGACCTTCGTCATCTCGTGGCGCAACCCGCAAAAGGAGCACGGGACTTGGGCGATGGCGGATTACATCGCCGCGTGCACCCGCGCGATCGACGTGGTGTGCGACATCACCAAGTCGAAGAAGGTCAACGTCTCGGGCGGCTGTTCGGGTGGGCAGACGCTTGCCATGCTGCTCTCCAAGCTGCGCGCGTCAGGCGACGACCGCATCGGCTCGGTGACCTTGATGGTGTGCGTGCTGCACCCCAAGCAGACCGATATCGAGGCCGGATCGCTGATGAGCGACAATGGCCTGGCGCTCGCCAAGCAGCGTGCGGCGCGCAAGGGCGTGATCAAGGGCAGCGACCTGTCGCGCGGCTTTGCGTGGTTGCGCCCCAACGATCTGATCTGGAACTATGTGATCAACAACTATCTGATGGGCGAGGACCCGCCGGCGTTCGACGTCCTGTTCTGGAATGCCGATGCGACCAATCTGTCGGCCAGCCTGATGGGCGACTTCCTCACCATCTTCGAGACGCTGGCGTTCACGAAGCAGGGCGAGGTCGAGATGGTCGACCACATGATCGATCTGTCCAAGGTGACCAACGACCTGTTCATCCTGGGCGGGGTGACTGACCACATCACCCCTTGGCGCGCCTGCTATCGCTCGACGCAGCTGTTCGGATCGAAGAACGTCGACTTCATCCTCTCGCAATCGGGTCACATGCAGGCGATCCTCAACCCGCCGACCAATCCCAAGGCGAAATATTTCCGCATGAAGGGCAACACGCCCACCAAGGCCGGCAAGACCCCGGCGGATGTCGATGACTGGCTGGCCAAGGCCGAAGAGGTCAAGGGCAGCTGGTGGCCTTACTGGATGGAATGGGTGCAAGCCCGCTCGGGCGAAAAGGTCCCAGCGCCGTCATCCACCGGCAGCAAGAAACACCCCGCGCTGGAACCTGCGCCGGGTCTGTATGTACTGGAGTGAGCGCTTGCCAATCCTCCCCATATCGGGGAGGATTCAGTCAGACTTGATATCATCGACAGGAACCCTCTTTGGCCAGTAAACCCAAGCCCATCGCCTCCAACGGCCCCGACATCACCATGGAGGTGGCCGATGGCCGCACCCTGCGCGTCGCGCGCTGGCGCTTTGACGAAGGGCTGACCAAGCCGCCGTTGCTGTTCTTCAACGGCATCGGCGCGAACATGGAAGCGGTTGCCCCGTTTGCCGAGCTGCTCGAGGAGCGCCCGTTCATCACCTTCGACATGCCCGGCGTCGGCGGGTCACCCGACCCCAAGGTGCCCTATAACGCGTTCCTGATGTCGCGCATCGCGTGGCTGCTGCTCGACCGGTTCGGCGTCGAGACGGTGGATGTCATGGGCGTCAGCTGGGGCGGTGCGATGGCGCAGCATTTCGCGCTGCAGCACTCGGGCAGCGTCAACCGGCTGGTGCTCGCCGCGACCACCGCAGGCATGTTCATGATCCCCGGCAATATCGCCGCCTTGAGCAAGATGGCCGATCCCCGCCGCTATATCGACCCCAGCTATATGGAAAAGCATTTCGCGACGCTGTATGGCGGATCGACCGAAGGCGCGACCGGCCACACCGGCCGCATCACTCCGCCATCCAAGATGGGCTATTTCTTCCAGCTGCTGGCGATGATCGGCTGGACCAGCGCACCGTTCCTGCCCTTCCTCGGCAAGCCCACGCTGATCCTGATGGGCGGCGACGACCAGATCGTTCCGGTCGCCAACGGGCATATCCTCAAGACGCTGATCCCCAATGCGGAGCTCAAGGTGATCGACGATGGCGGTCACCTGTTCCTGCTCAGCCACCTGGATGAGAGCCTGGAGGCAATCCGCGCGCATCTGGATGCAGTGGACGCGTAAACGCAAGCCTTGGCGCGTACGTCCCTCGACTTCGCTCGGGAACTCGGAGAGGTTAGTACGACGACTGAAAAAGGGGATCGGGGAGAGGGGAGATTTCCTCTCCCTCCCCGTTTGTCCCGAGCGTAGTCGAGGGACGCACGCGCAGACTTGCGCGGATTACCCCGCCTTCACCCTCTGGCGATAGGCATGCAGCAAGGGCTCTGTATACCCACTCGGCTGCTCGACGCCCTTGAACACCAGATCGCGCGCGGCCTGGAACGCCAGCGAGCGTTCGGGATCGCCCGCCATCGGGCGATACAGCGGATCGCCCGCATTCTGCGCATCGACCTTGGCTGCCATCCGAAGCAATGCCGCATCGACCTCTTCTGCCGTGCACACACCGTGCAGCAGCCAGTTGGCCAACGCCTGGGAGGAAATGCGCAGCGTCGCGCGGTCTTCCATCAGGCCGACATCATGAATGTCAGGCACCTTCGAGCAGCCGATGCCCTGATCGACCCAGCGCACAACATAGCCCAGAATGCCCTGCGCGTTGTTGTCGAGCTCGGCGCGGATGTCGTCGGGCGACCAGTTCTGCCCGGCAGCCAGTGGCACATTGAGCAGTGGCTCGAGCGTCGGCACCGGCTGGGCAGCGATCTCTGCACGGCGCGCGAAGACATCGACTTTGTGATAGTGCATCGCATGCAGCGTCGCGGCGGTGGGCGATGGTACCCAGGCGGTGTTTGCGCCGGTCAGCGGGTGACCGATCTTCTGTTCCATCATGTCGGCCATCATGTCGGGCGCGGCCCACATGCCCTTGCCGATCTGCGCCTTGCCATCGAGCCCGCACTTCAGGCCGATGCCGACATTGCGCGCCTCGTACGACTTGATCCAGTCCGAGGTCTTCATGTCACCCTTGCGGACCATGGGCCCGGCCTGCATCGAGGTGTGGATCTCGTCGCCGGTACGATCGAGGAAGCCGGTGTTGATGAACACGATCCGGTCCTTCACCGCATGAATGCAGGCGGCAAGATTTGCCGAGGTCCGGCGTTCTTCGTCCATCACGCCGACCTTGATCGTGTGGCGAGCGAGGCCCAGCATGTCCTCGACCGCGTCGAACAGCGCATTGGTGAACGCGCATTCCTCGGGCCCGTGCATCTTGGGCTTCACAATATAGATCGAGCCTGCCCGGCTGTTGCGGAAACGGCCCAGCCCCTTGATGTCGTGGCAGCCGATGGCGCTGGTAAACACCGCATCGAGAATACCCTCTGGCGCTTCGGTCCCGTCCGCCAGCAACACCGCCGGGTTGGTCATCAGGTGCCCCACATTGCGGACGAACAGCACGCTGCGGCCCGGCAGGGTGAAGGCAGTGCCATCGGGCGCGGTGTATTCACGGTCTGCTTCCAGCGCGCGGGTCAACGTCTTGCCGCCCTTGGGGAAGCTCGCCTGAAGATCGCCGCGCATCAGGCCCAGCCAGTTGGTATAGGCGGTCACCTTGTCCTCGGCATCGACTGCGGCGACCGAATCTTCCATGTCGACGATTGTCGTCAGCGCCGCTTCGAGCAACACGTCGGCAATGCCGGCAGGGTCGTCCTTGCCGATCGGGCTGTCAGGGTCGATCACGATCTCGATGTGCAGGCCGTTGTGGCGCAGCAGCAGGTTGCTGCCGTTGTGCCCGACCAGCTGCGCAGGATCGGCGAGCGCAGGCGAACCACCGGTGAAATCCGCCCAGCTTCCGTCTGCAAGCGGCACCGCCTCATCGAGGAACGCCTTGGCGGCCTTCACCACGGCGGCACCGCGGACCGCATCATAGCCTCCAGTGTGCGCGGGCGCGGCATCGAGCGCGTCTGTGCCGTAATACGCATCGTAGAGGCTGCCCCAGCGCGCATTTGCGGCGTTGAGCACGAAGCGGTCGTTGAGCGACGGCACCACGAGCTGCGGTCCAGCCATCGTCGCGATCTCGGGATCGACGTTGGTGGTGCCGATGGCAAACGGCTGCGGCTCGGTGACCAGATAGCCGATGTCATAGAGGAAGGTGCGATATTCCATCGCGTTCAAGGGCTGGCCCTTGCGCGCGCGGTGCCAGTCGTCGATCTTCGCCTGCAGGTCCTCGCGCTTGGCCAGCAGCTCGCGGTTGACCGGTGCAAACCGCTCCAGCAGCGCAGCAAAATCCGCCCAGAATTGATCGGCATCCAGCGCCAGCGGGGCCAGCACCGATTCGGTGATGAAGCCGTGCAGCGCGGAATCGATGCTGATGCCGTTGGTCTGGATAGTGTCGCTCATTCCCGGTCCTCTTTGCTTGTTACGGTCGCCAAGGCGCTGCGCGCCAAGGGGATGCAAGGTCTTTTCCGGGGAGGAATGAAGCAGTGGCTATGGCAACGCAAGGTGCCAAAGTAAATCGGCTTTTGGCCGCAACGGGTGGCGGCGCGCGTTCAACCCGGCTATGGATCGGCGGATGACGACCAGCCCTGCCAGCTTGACCGCATCCGAACGCGCCTGCCTCGAGACGATCGACCAGACCGCGATGCTGCAACAGGTCGAAGCCTGGGCCTCGATCAACAGCGGGTCGGGCAATCTTGAAGGCCTGGCGCGCACTGCAGCCTTGCTCGCCGATGCCTGCGCCGCCCTCCCCGGGACAGTCCAGATGGTCGATGGGGCGCCTGTAGAGGCCGTGCGCACCGATGGCAGCGTCGATACGATCGAACGCGGCCAGCATCTCGTTTTGTCGGTCCGCCCGGATGCGCCGCTGCGCCTGCTGCTGACGGGTCATATGGACACCGTCTTCCCGGCTGACTATGGCTTTCAGACCTTGCGCTGGCTCGAGCCGGGGGTGCTGAACGGCCCCGGCGTCGCCGACATGAAGGGCGGCATCGCAGTCATGCTGGCGGCGCTGCGCGCGGTCGAGACATCGCCGCTGGCCGCCACGATCGGTTACGACGTACTGATCAACAGCGACGAGGAGGTCGGTTCGGGCTCCTCCGCACCGCTGATCACAGGCCTCGCAGCCGGCAAGGTCGCGGCGCTGACCTATGAGCCTGCGCTGCTCGATGGCACATTGGCGGGCGAGCGCGGCGGGTCGGGCAATTTTTCGGTCATCGTCACCGGGCGATCGGCCCATGCCGGACGCAACCCGCACGAGGGACGCAACGCGCTGGTCGCAGCCGCCGATATCGCGGTGCGGCTTAAGGCGCTGACCCGCGACGGATTGTCGGTGAACCCAGCGAAGATCGAGGGCGGCAGCGCCAACAATGTCGTGCCCGATCACGCGATCCTGCGCGTCAACTTTCGCCCGCAAAGCCTTGCGATGCAGGCGTTTGCCGATGATGCGCTGCGCCAGATCGGCGAGGCAGTCGCGCGCGAGCACGAGGTTTCGGTGCACGTGCACGGCAGCTTCGGCCGCCCGCCCAAGCCGATCGATCCAGGTGCGCAAAAGCTGTTCGGGCTGGTCAAGGACTGCGGTGCGGCTCTGGGGCTCGAAATCGGCTGGCGCGGTACCGGTGGGGTGTGCGATGGCAACAACATCGCCGCCTGCGGCGTGCCGGTGGTCGATACCATGGGCGTGCGCGGCGGCGCGATCCACAGCGCCGACGAGTTTCTGATCACCGACAGCCTCGCCGAACGCGCGCGGCTGTCGGCGCTCACCATATTGCGGCTTGCCGAAAAGAGGGGGTTATGAGTTTTGTCATCCGGGCGGCGACGCCAGGCGATCTGCAGCCGATCTACGAGATGGCGAAGCTGACCGGCGGGGGGTTCACCAACCTGCCCGCCGATCGCAAATCGCTCGAATCGAAGATTGTCCGCTCCACCGAGGCGTTCGCGCGCGATGCCGACAGCGTGTCGGACGAACTGTTCGTGCTGGTGCTCGAGAACTCCGAAACCGGCGAGATTCGCGGCACCTGCCAGCTGCTGACCCGCGTCGGGCAGAAATGGCCGTTCTATTCCTATCGGCTCAGCACGCTGACCCAGCACAGTGCCGAACTCGCCCAGACTTTCCGCGCCGAAATCCTGAGCCTGGTGACCGATCTTGAGGGATCGTGCGAAGTCGGCGGGCTGTTCCTGCACCCTGGCGAGCGCGCCGGGGGCCTGGGCATGCTGCTTGCCCGCAGCCGCTATCTGTTCATCGCGATGCACCGCGCGCGCTTTACCGACCGCATCCTCGCCGAACTGCGCGGCGTGATCGACGAGGCCGGCGATTCACCGTTCTGGGACAGCATCGCCGGGCGGTTCTTCGGCATGAGCTTCGACGAGGCCGACACGTTCAATGCACTGCACGGCAACCAGTTCATCGCCGATCTGATGCCCAAACACCCGGTCTATGTTGCCATGCTTTCTGACTCGGCGCGGCATGTGCTCGGTCGCCCGAACGTCAGCGGCCGCGCAGCCATGCGGATGCTGGAAAATGAAGGCTTTGCGCACGAAAATTACGTCGACATCTTCGATGGTGGCCCGACGATGACCGCGCGCACAGACCAGGTCCACTCGATCCGCAACTCGCGCGACGCTGTGTTCAGCGACACTGCCGATGGCGGCGCGCTGTCGCTGGTAGCATCGGGCAAGCTGGCAGACTTCCGCTGCGCTTATGGTCATGTCACGCCCTCGGACGACGGGATTGCGCTGGACGCCAAGGCAGCCGGATTGCTGGGAATCGCCCCGGGCGATGCGGTGCGCTGGATCGAGCGCTGAGAGAATGAAGAGCGACATGCTGACCGAAATCAACTTCGACGGAATCATCGGCCCCAGCCATAATTATGCAGGGCTGAGCCTGGGCAACATCGCCTCGGCGAACAACGCAGGCGCTGCCAGCGAGCCGCGTGCAGCGGCGCTACAGGGCGTCGCCAAGATGCGCAGCAATATGGCGCTAGGTCTGCCTCAAGGCTTCTTCATGCCGCTCGACCGGCCCAATGCGGGATGGCTCGATACCTTGGGCTGCAATGTCGCGAGCGCCGAGCCGCACATCCGCGCCGCCGCCTTTTCCGCATCATCGATGTGGGCTGCGAACGCCGCAACGGTCTCCCCCGCGCCCGATACCACCGATGGCCGCTGCCATCTGACAGTCGCCAATCTGATGACGATGCCGCATCGCAGCCATGAATGGACCGGAACGCTGGCGCAGCTGCAGCTGGCCTTTGCTGACACGCGCCATTTCGCGGTGCATGGCCCCGTCCCCGCCCCGTTCGGCGACGAGGGCGCGGCCAATCACATGCGGCTGTGCGAACGGCACGACCAGCCGGGCGTCGAGATTTTCGTCTATGGCAAGGCGGGCGGCCCCTTCCCCGCGCGCCAGCATGTCGAGGCGGGCAAGGCCATCGCCCGGCGGCACGGGCTGGCAGCAGATAGCGTGCTGATGATCCAGCAGAGCGAAACCGCAATAGCGGCAGGCGCATTCCACAATGACGTGGTCGCGGTCGCCAACGAGACGGTGCTGTTCACCCACGAACAGGCTTTCGAGAATCGCGAGGCGAGCTATGCCGCGATCCGCGCCGCCTTCCCCGCGGTGCAGATCGTCGAGGTTCAAGCCAGCGCAGTATCGCTTGCCGATGCGATCAAGAGCTATCTGTTCAACGCCCAGCTGGTCACGCTGCCCTCGGGCGGCCAGGCGCTGGTGCTGCCCAGCGAAGCGCAGGAGGTGGATGCCGTTTGGCGCTATCTCGAGCAGACTGTCGCGGGCAACGGCCCGATCCGCCAGCTTGTGCCGGTGAACGTCCGCCAGTCGATGGCCAATGGCGGCGGCCCGGCCTGTCTGCGGCTGCGCGTGGTGGCCGATCCCGCGACGATCGACCCGCGCTTCATCGCCACGCCCGAAAAGCTGGACACGATCGAGCAGGTGATCGCGCGGCACTGGCCCGAACAGATCGCGCCTGCGGATCTGGCAGACCCGGCGCTTGTCGCTACCGTGCGCGAAGCTCGGGCCGCGCTGCTGGCCGCGCTTGGCCTTGCGGAGCTTGAATGACATGTCGGCAGGCTTTACACCTTAACCCTTTCTTCACCATGATGACCGGCGGAAAACCGCCTTTGGCACAGGCCTTGCAGGAGAATGGGCATGTTTGAAAAGATCCGCCGGCTGTTCCTGATCAAGACCAAGTTCGAGGTGTTTCTCATCACCTATGCGCTGGCGCTGGGGGCATGCGAACGCGGCAAGCTGTACCTGGACCAATATCCAGGATTTGGCGGCTGGCTGCTGTTTCTCGCCTGCACCGGCGCGGTGTTCATGGCAGGCGCGAAAATGCTTGACGCGATCGACTATCAGAAGGCGTACGGGCCTGAGTGACGCCTGCTGCGCGTTGCGTTAGCCTGATCGGCGATATCGCATCAAGGGCAAGTGGAGAGCTTCTGTTGCCCGGTGCTCTCCAAACCGCTGAACTCCGCTTCTGTTGCCCGGTGGGTTCAACCGCGCTCTTGCTAGATAACTCTTGGCCGTTAGGCCGCTGAATTATGCAGCGAGGGCGAGTGCGTCATTGTCATTGGCACTTATCGTGTTTGAGCCTTTAACGGGTTACTCAGCCCGGACGAAAACAACGTCTTTCAACACACGTCGATCCTAGTTCGGCCCCATCAAAAGCCCCGCCTGCGCGAGGATCATGGTGGAGCCGCCGGGTACCGCCCCCGGGTCCGCTGTGCCTATTGCACGCCGCAGTTTATCGTCATAGCCGGACGAACCGGCAGAAACCTATATAGCGATGGATTGGTGAATGGGAAGTGAGCGCTTCGATTATTCATCGGCGCGTTCTCTCCCCTCCCTGATACGGGAGGGGAGAGGGCAGCCTCACTTCTTCAGCAGATCGCGGATTTCAGCGAGCAGCTCGGTTTCGCTCGGGCCTGCGGGCGCGGCGGGTGCTTCTTCCTTGGGCATCAGCTTGTTGGCCTGACGCACGATCAGGAAGATCACGAACGCCAGGATCAGGAAGTTGATCACCACGGTGATGAACTGACCATAGCCAAGCAGCGGAACCCCAGCCTTCTTGAGTGCGGCATAATCGCTGAGCGATCCGGCATAGCCTTCGGGAACCGGGCCGAGCATCACGAAATAGCTGGAGAAATCAGCACCGCCGAAGATGGCACCGACCACCGGCATGATGAGGTCCTCAGTCAACGACGTGGTGATGGTGGCAAAGGCAGCGCCAATGATCACAGCCACGGCCAGATCGAGCACATTGCCACGCATGATAAAGGTCTTGAATTCTCCGAACACGTGTTTCCCCTTTTTCTGTCACGATATCGGCCTATAATCGCGGGTGATGTGGCAATGTCGAGCGCTTTGCGGACGGGGAATGTAAAACCTCGCCTTGCAGATTTGCCGTATTAATACGATATAACGGTCGCGCGTTATCAACCGGAGGGAATTTCTGACTATGCGTATCACCCGTTATGCCCTGCTGCCGCTGGCTGTCCTGGCGCTGTCCGCCTGCGGCATCAATTCCGTTCCGACCGCCGAGGAAAATGCCAAGGCGAAGTGGGCCGACGTCGAAAACCAGTATCAGCGGCGCGCCGATCTTGTGCCCAATCTGGTCTCGACAGTGAAGGCCGGCGCTGCGTCGGAAGAGAAGATCCTGACCCAAGTGACCCAGGCGCGCGCCAACGCGACCGCGATCAACATCACCACCGAGGATCTGTCCGATCCGGAAACCTTCGAGAAATTCAGCCAGGCGCAGAACCAGCTGACCCAGGCCTTGGGCCAGCTGCGCACCGTGGTGGAAGCCTATCCGCAGCTGCAGAGCCAGCAGAACTTCACCACGCTGATGAGCCAGTTGGAAGGCACCGAGAACCGCATCTCGGTCGCCCGTCGCGATTACAACGAGGCGGTGCGCCAATATAACACCACCATCCGCACCTTCCCCGATTCGATTGGCGCGAACCTGATCCACGGCGCCAAGCCGCTGGTGCCGTTCAAGGCGACGACCCAAGGCGCCGAGGAGGCTCCCAAGGTCGATTTCGGCTCGTGACATTGTCCCCTGCCCTGACGGGTGGCTGGAGAGTGTTGCTGGGCCAGTGTCTGGCTCTGGCGCTGCTGCTTGTGGCTGCAGCGCCGGGCCAGAGCGCCCTTGCCCAGACCTTCCCCAACCTCACCGGACGCGTGGTCGACAACGCCAACCTGCTCGATCCCGCGCAGGAGGCAGCGCTGACCGCCAAGCTGGAAGCGCTGGAAAAGCAGTCCAGCCGCCAGCTGGTGATCGCCACCCTGCCCGATCTGCAAGGCTATGAGATCGAGGAATATGGCTATCAGCTGGGGCGCGCATGGGGCATCGGCCAGGCCGAAAAGGGTTCGCTGGAAAAGGACAACGGCGCGCTGCTGATCGTCGCGCCGAACGATCGCAAGGTTCGCATCGAAGTGGGCTATGGCCTTGAGGGCGTGCTGACCGACGCGCTGACCAGCAACATCATACAGCAGGACATTCTGCCGCGCTTTCGCGACAAGGATTTTCCCGGCGGCATCGCGGCAGGCACCGATGCGATCGTCACCCAGCTGACGCTGCCCGATGAAGAGGCACGCGCCTATGCCAAGAAGATGGAAGAGGAAATCCGCGTTAGCCAGGATGGCGACGGCATCGGCCTGTTCATCTTCTGGGGCCTGATCATCCTGTTCTTTTTCATCATCCCCATGCTGAGTGCACGGGGCAAGGGGTCGCGCTATCGCGGCGCAGGCATCGGCGGCATCACCACCTGGGGCGGCTCATCCGGCTCGTCCTGGGGTGGCGGAGGCGGCGGCTTTGGCGGCGGTGGCGGCTTTGGTGGTGGCGGCGGCAGCTTCGGCGGCGGTGGCTCCTCGGGCGGATGGTGAGGCAGATATGAGCAAGGTCGAAACCGTCACGCCGGACGAGCACTGCATCGTCACTGCGGCCGTGGCCGAGGTCGAGCAGCACACCGATGGCGAGATCGTCACGGTCATCGCCGGACAATCGGACGATTACCGCGAGACACCAATCTACGCGGCGGTCGCTGCGATATTCCTCACGCTCGCCTGCATCGCGGTGTTTCCGGAATGGTTCGAAGGGCTGCTATCGATCTTCACCGGCGGGTGGGTGCACGTCTATACCCCAGGCGAATATCTCACCATCATCATGCTGGTGCTGGCTGCCCAGTTCGCGGCGGTGCGGCTGCTGGTTGGCTGGATGCCGCTTCGGCTGGCGCTGACCCCGTCTGCGGTCAAGCAGATGCGGGTGCGTGCGCGTGCCATCAACCTGTTCAAGGTCAGCGCCGAGAAGCGCACGATGGGCCTGACCGGGGTGCTGATCTACCTCTCGATGGCCGAGCACCGCGCAGAGATCGTCGCGGACAGCGCGATTGCCGCCAAGGTCAGCCCCGATGTCTGGGGCGAGGCGATGGCCGACATGATCGTCGAACTGCGCGCGGGCAAACCGGGCGCTGGCATGGCAGCGGCGGTGCGCGATGTCGGCAAGGTGCTGGCGGAGCACTTCCCCAAGACGGGCGACAATCCCAACGAGCTGCCCGACCGGCTGATCGAGCTTTAAGGTTCGCCTGGCTCAGGCCATCCATACTCACAGGATACTCCCATGACCGAACCGGAAGAGATCGTCTGGCAGGGCCGTTTCATCACCGCAAAGACACGCGGCAAATGGGAATATGTCTCGCGCAGCCGGGGCATCAGCGCTGCTGTCATTCTCGCGGTGCATGAAGGTGCCGTGGTGCTGGTCGAGCAGTTTCGCGTTCCGCTGGGCCGCACCTGCCTCGAGCTGCCCGCAGGGCTGATCGGTGACGACAGCAGTGGCGAGGCGCCCGAACTGGCCGCAGCGCGAGAGCTGGAGGAGGAAACCGGCTTTCGCGCGGGACGCATCCAGAATCTCGGCCAGTTCTATTCTTCACCCGGCATGGTCAGCGAATCCTTCCACCTGATGCGCGCGCACGAGCTTGAGCGCGTGCATCAGGGCGGCGGCGTAGAAGACGAAAACATCATCGTCCATGTCGTCCCGCTGGCCAATCTGGAGCGCTTTGTCGCGGACATGCGGGCGCAGGGCTGCGGCATCGACGTCAAGCTGCTGTTGCTGCTGGGAGCAGGCATGCTGGGCTGAACGCCCCCCCTGCCCCTGCCTGGGCACCAACGTTGGGGCGAAGCCTAACCCTTGCCCTTGGTCTTGGTCGCGCCGGCCTTGAAATTGCCCTCGATGAAGTCGATGATCATCCCGGCAATATTCTTGCCGGTGGCGTTCTCGATCCCCTCCAGCCCGGGCGAGCTGTTGACCTCCATGATCACCGGCCCGTGATTCGATCGCAGGATATCGACGCCTGCGACATTCAATCCCATGACCTTGGCCGCACGGACGGCGGTGGAACGTTCCTCCGGGGTGATCTTGACCGCCTTGGCGCTGCCGCCGCGATGCAGGTTGGAGCGGAAATCGCCCTTGGCCCCGGTGCGCATCATCGATGCCACCACCTTGCCGCCGATCACGAAGATGCGGATGTCGCTGCCGTCGGCTTCCTTGATGAACTCCTGCACCAGGATGTTCACGTTCGCACCGCGAAACGCCTCGATCACCGACTTTGCGGACTTTTCGGTCTCGCCCAGCACCACGCCGATGCCCTGCGTGCCTTCGAGCAGCTTGATCACCACTGGCGCGCCGCCGACGATCTTGAGCACTTCATCGGTCTGCCGCGGGTCATGGGCAAACGCCGTCACCGGCAGGCCCAGGCCGTGCTTGGCGAAGATCTGCATCGATCGCAACTTGTCGCGCGATCGGCCGATGGCGACGCTTTCGTTCAGCGACCAGACGCCCATCATCTCGAACTGGCGCAGCACCGCCAGGCCATATTGCGTGATAGACGCGCCGATGCGCGGAATCACCGCGTCGTAGCCGCCGATCGGCAGCCCGTGATATTGCGCGCCGGGTCGGTGCGAGGTGATGTTCATCGTCACCCGCAACGTGTTGAGAATATCGATCTCGTGCCCCCGCTCCCGTGCGGCCTCGCACAGGCGACGGTGCGAGTAGAGATTGGGATTGCGCGCCAGCATGGCGATTTTCATGGGGAAATCCTTTGGGGAAAGGGTGTCATCGGTCGGTCACTTCGGGCTGACCAAGCACCCATTTGCGCGTGCAATCGACGCGGAAACCGCGTCTCAGTGCACGGCGACCGATTAAGAGGGGAAAGGTCATGGTGTTGCGATTGGCCAAGGTCATGTGCCCCTTCCAGCGCACGCTACCAAGCATCATCGTCGTTTCTATGACATAGCGCAGTTCGATGGCACCGTTCGAACTTTTAATGTGGCGCTGCTCCACGCCGGGTGCCCGGTATTTGCGCGCCGGTTCGCCGCGGTGCGCGCGGAACCAGAATTCGACGTACAACTGCCCGTCGATCATCAGCGGTTTGACCCGCGTCGCGTGGATGGAGGATGTGGCAGCGCCAGTATCGATCTTGGCCTTGATCTTCGTCAGGCCAAGATCAGGCAGATCGACGCACTCGACCCAGCCGATATCGATCGGTTGCCGGTCTGCTCTTGGTGTGCGTGAAGACCGGGACATCGCCGCGCCCGTTAACAGGCCGCGCGGACAATGCAACAGGGTTGCGGCGAGCAGTTCGTCCTGCCCGCCGCCCCTTCCATTATCTCAGACTACGCCAAAGGCGAGCATGGCATCGGCGACCTTCTTGAAGCCCGCGATGTTCGCGCCCTTCACGTAATCGACATAGCCGCCGCCCTGATCGCCATGCGTCAGGCAGCTGTTGTGGATGCCCATCATGATGTCCTTGAGCATCTGCTGCAGTTCGTCTTCCTTCCAGGCGCGCCGTTCGGAGTTCTGGCTCATTTCGAGGCCGGACACCGCGACACCGCCGGCGTTGGACGCTTTGCCCGGCGCGTACAGGATCTTGGCGGCCTTGAAGATGTGCACGCCATCCAGGTCGGTCGGCATGTTGGCGCCTTCCGCCACCGCGATGCAGCCGTTGGCGACCAGCATCTTGGCATCCTCGCCCAGCAGCTCGTTCTGCGTCGCGCAGGGCAAGGCCACATCGCAGGGCACGCCCCAGGGCGTCTTGCCAGCGATGAAGCTGGCATTGGGGAACTGTGCGACATATTCCTCGATGCGTCCGCGCCGCACGTTCTTGAGGTCCTTCACCCAGTTGATCTTGTCCTGCGTGATGCCATCGGGATCGTGAATGTAGCCACCCGAGTCGGACAGCGTCAGCACCTTGCCGCCCAGTTGCACGATCTTCTCGGCAGCATGGGTGGCGACATTGCCCGAGCCCGAAATGACAGCGGTCTTGCCGACCAGGTCATCGCCCTTGTGCGCGAGCATGTTCGCCAGGAAGTACACCGCGCCATAGCCGGTGGCCTCGGTGCGGATCAGCGATCCGCCCCATTCCAGGCCCTTGCCGGTCAGCACGCCGGTGAACTGGTTGGTGATCCGCTTGTACTGGCCGAACATATAGCCGATCTCGCGGCCACCCACGCCGATATCGCCTGCGGGCACATCGACGTCAGCGCCGATGTGGCGATACAGCTCGGTCATGAAGCTCTGGCAGAAGCGCATGATCTCACGCGTGCTCTTGCCCTTGGGGTTGAAGTTCGATCCGCCCTTGCCGCCGCCCATAGGCAGGCCGGTCAGCGCGTTCTTGAAGGTCTGTTCGAACGCCAGGAACTTCAGCACCGATTCGGTCACCGAAGGGTGGAAGCGGATGCCGCCCTTGTAGGGGCCAATGGCGTTGTTGTTCTGCACGCGCCAGCCGCGCTGCACGCGGATGTTGCCATTGTCGTCTTCCCAGCACACGCGGAACGAAACGACGCGGTCCGGCTCGGCAATACGGCGCAGGATCTGCTGCGAGTGGTACTGCTCCTTGTCGGCCATGAAATCGAAAATGTCTTCTGCGACTTCCTGCACGGCCTGGACGAATTCCGGCTGGTGCGGGTTGCGCTTTTTCACGCCTTCCATGAAGGTCGGCAAATCTACGTGATCGGTAACGGCCATAGGTCCCCCCTTTGAGGTGATGCTGCAAACTGCGCGACCCGGCCCGAACGCAGCGAACTCTCCTGATTCGCCTGCATTCTGCGCGAACTCTACCGCATATTGTGCGCAGCGATAGTGCTAATCAGCACAGGCCATAGTGCAGCATAACAGGGGTTTCAGGCGCGACGACGCGCTGCCGAATGGCTCGATCCAGGGGCTGCAAAACCGGTGATGGGACGACCCATCAGCACAACGGGAAGCCGAGCTCAGCGACCGGTTTCAGAATCATCCTTGTCGCGCGCAGGCCGCGTCAGCGGACGCGTTCCTGGCTTGTAGCGCTTGGGCGCGGTTGACGATGGTTGGGCCTTGGGCGCCTCTTTGGTCTCTTCCGGCGCGCCTGCAGACACCGTTTCATCGGGCGCGAGATCGGTGACGAGATCGCTGACGCTGCCCTCGCTTGGTGCATCCTCGGCACTTTCGGCTTCCTCTTGCGCCCCTGTCACCGCCTTTGCCGGTTCAGCCGGCGTATCGCCTGCCCCGACCAGCGGCCCCAAGGCCATCGCCAGCCGCGAGGCCTGCGCCCCGATGACCGCGTCGACCGCAGGCGCAACCTCGCGCATCGGGGTGCGCATGAAGCCGCCCACCACATAGTCGAAGGTCAGCCTTGTCCCGCCCTTGATCGGCTTCAGGCTGATCGTCATCGTGCCGGTCACCGCCTCGGCCTGCAGCGGTCCCAGCGCGCCAGACAAGCGCAGCATGGCACCGGGATCGACATAGACGATCTGCATATGCTGCACGCTGCCGCGCAGCGTGCGCTGCGGCGCGCCGCTTTCGGTGGTTGCCTCGTTGGGGATCAATTCGCAGAAACAGCCGCCTGCCTGCGCATCCATGTACAGGTTTTCGGAATTACCGGTCCACGTATGGTCCTTGTCCCACCATTTGGCCGGCGTGCGCAGCATGGCAAAGGTCGCGTCGGGATCGGTTGATACCGTGACGCTGTGCCGAACAGCGAAGCCGTTCTCCGCCTGGGCGGTAACCTCGGCTTGAGCAGGCACTGAGGCCATGGCTGCAATGGCAGCAAGGGTCGACAAGGTCCGCATGTTATGAACTCCGAAAGACACGAAGTTCCATGCCCCGTAACCTCCTCTCCCGCAAGGGGCGAGGATGCGAGGGATCACGCGTCCAGAACGCTCGCGATCTGTCCGGCCACGGCATCCATGCTGGCCATGCCATCCACGCGCGAGACAATGCTGCGGGCCTCATAGATCGGCAGGATCGGCGCGGTCTTGGCGCGATATTCGGCCATGCGCGTGCGCACGGTGTCCTCGTTATCGTCGGGGCGGCGCTTGAACTCGGTCGAACCGCACTTGTCGCAGACGCCGTCCTTGGCCGGCAGCTTGTAGCGATCGTGATAGCCTTCACCGCAATTGCCGCAGGTAAAGCGACCGGTGATACGATCGACCAGAGCGTCCTCGTTGACCTCGAGCTCGATCACATGGTGCAGGCTGCGACCGCGCGCATCGAGAATCTCGTCGAGCGATTCAGCCTGCGCTGCGGTGCGCGGGTAGCCGTCAAAGATGATGCCGGTATCGGGCGCAAGCTGATCAAGCGCATCGCCGATAATGCCCGAGACGATCTCGTCTGACACGAGTTCCCCTGCTTCCATCACGGCCTTGGCTTTGAGCCCAATCGGCGAGCCAGCCTTGACAGCGGCACGCAGCATGTCTCCGGTCGAAAGCTGCTTCATGCCGCGTTCGTCCACCAGACGCTGTGCCTGGGTACCCTTGCCGGCACCCGGAGGGCCTAGAAGAATGATATTCATGGGTAATCCATCCCCCATTGGGCCGGTTGCCCCGGCCTTTTTCCTATTCCCGAACGCCGCGCTTAGCGCAAGCGCCCCTTCAACTTGGCCTTCTTGATCAGATCGGCATATTGATGCGCCAGCAGGTGGCTCTGGATCTGGGTGATCGTATCCACCGTCACGTTCACGACGATCAGCAGGCTGGTGCCGCCGAGGAAGAACAGCGGAATGCCGGTCTGCGCGATCACATATTCAGGCAGCACGCAGACGAAGGTCAGATAGGCAGCACCGACCACGGTAATGCGCGTGAGCACATAGTCCAGATAGGTCGCGGTGTTCTTGCCGGGACGGATCCCGGGGATGAAGCCGCCATTCTTCTTGAGGTTCTCTGCCGTCTCTTCCGGGTTGAACACCACGGCAGTGTAGAAGAAGCAGAAGAAGATGATGCCGAGCGCATAGAGCGTCATGTAGAGCGGCTGGCCGTGCGCCAGATACTGGTTGAGCGTGACGAGCGCGCCACCCACGGCCGAATTCGGATCCGCCGAGTTGCCGGCGAATTGCGAGATGGTCAGCGGCATCAGCAGCAGCGACGATGCGAAAATCGGCGGGATGACGCCTGCGGTATTGATCTTGAGCGGAAGATGGCTGCGATCAGCCTGCATCACGCCGCGCTGGGTCGCGCGCTTGGGATACTGGATCAGCACCCGGCGCTGGGCACGCTCCATGAAGCTGATCAGCAGCACCAGCAGCACGATCATGGCGATCAGGCCAACGATGAGGAACGGCGAGATCGAACCGGTGCGGCCGCCTTCGAACATCTGCGCGACGAACACCGGCATCTGGGCGACGATGCCCGCCATGATGATCAGCGAAATGCCGTTGCCGATACCGCGCGCGGTGATCTGCTCGCCCAGCCACATCAGGAACATGGTGCCGCCGACAAGGCTGATCACCGCGCCGATGCGGAACATGATGCCGGGGTTGATCACCGCCTGGATGCCGCTGGCACCGGCGTAGGATTCCAGGCCAACAGCAATGAAATAGCCCTGCATCGCGGTCAGGAACACGGTGCCATAGCGGGTATACTGGTTGAGCTTCTTGCGGCCCGACTCACCTTCCTTCTTGATCGCAGCGAGTTGCGGCGAGAGCGACGCGGCGAGTTGCACGACGATCGAGGCGGTGATGTAAGGCATCACGCCCAGCGCGATCAGGCTCATTCGCTCGAGCGAGCCGCCCGAAAAGGTGTTGAAGATATCGAGAACGCCGCCCTTGGTCTGCTCATACAGAGCGGCCAGCGCGGTGGGATCGACGCCGGGAAGCGGCACATAGCTGAGAAGGCGGAAGATGATGAGCGCGCCGATCGTGAACCAGATGCGGTTCTTCAGTTCGGTCGCCTGGCTGAACTTCGCCATGCTGAAATTGCTAGCCAGATTGTCGGCCCGTGATGCCATGAACCCTGTATCCCAAAATGCGGCCCTGCGTGCGCTCCATCGGGGCGCGTGGCCGAGAAATTCGTCAATGCGCCTCTGTATCCGCGCCTGCAGCCGTAACGGCAATGCGCAGCGATACCGGCTTGGGGCGCTTCAAGCAAGACGCCCCGCGCTCACCATATCGGGAGGCGGGGCGTTCTTGGCAAGCCGGATGATCCGGTCAGGCTTTCTTTTCGTACGGCGGCTTAACGTACTTGGGCCGCGGCAGAATGATGTCGACCTTGCCGCCCAGCTTTTCGATGGCTTCGACAGCCGTCTTCGAGGCACCGGCAACAGCAAAGCTGACCTTGGCGGTCAGTTCGCCCTTGGCGAGCAGACGCACACCATCCTTGCCGCCACGCGACAGACCAGCAGCGCGCAGCGCGGCCTGATCGACAGTGCCATCGGTGGGCAGCTTGCCCGCATCGATGAACTTCTGGATCATGCCCAGGTTGACGATGTCATAATCCTTGCCGAACGGATTGTTGAAGCCGCGCTTCGGGATGCGCATGTGCAGCGGCATCTGGCCGCCTTCAAATCCGGCGATCGAGACGCCCGAGCGGCTGGTCTGGCCCTTCTGGCCGCGACCTGCGGTCTTGCCCTTGCCCGAACCGATGCCGCGTCCAACGCGCATACGGCCCTTGCGGGCGCCTTCATTGTCCTTGATCTCATTGAGTTTCATGTGTGCACTCGCTTTCGCTTTGTTCGCGCTAAAAAAAGTCACTCCGTAGCCAGAGAGACATGCAGGCTGGCCAGCCCGCAGGCTGGACGCAGTAGAGAGGGGCCTGCAACAAAGCAAGCCCCTCCCCTATCTCCTCCCCGTCGGGAGAAAAAAGCTCTTTATCAGTCGACGATCGTCACCATGTGACGAACCTTCTGGATCATGCCGCGAATTTCGGGCGTGTCCGTGTGTTCTGCCACGCGGTTCATCTTGTTGAGACCCAGGCCGATCAGCACCTTGCGCTGCGACTCGGGACGACGGATCGGCGATCCAGTCTGCTTTACCTTGATGGTTGCCATGTCGCTTACTCCGTAATCGCGGCGGCTTCAGCCTCGGCGACCACAGGTGCAGCACCGCCACGGCCCAGCAGGTCGGCAATCTTCTTGCCACGACGTGCTGCCACCGACTTGGGGCTGGTCTGTTCGCCGAGCGCCTCGAAGGTCGCACGGATCATGTTATAGGGGTTGGAGGTGCCGTTGGACTTGGTCACAACGTCGGCCACACCCAGGCTTTCGAACACGGCGCGCATCGGACCACCGGCGATGATGCCGGTACCCTGCGGCGCGCTGCGCAGCGTCACCTTGCCCGCACCGAAATGGCCGGTGCCGTCATGGTGCAGCGTGCGGCCTTCCTTGAGCGGAACGCGGATCATCTTCTTCTTCGCAGCGGCGGTTGCCTTGCTGATCGCCTCAGGCACTTCGCGGGCCTTGCCATGGCCGAAACCGGCACGGCCCTGGCCGTCACCGACCACCACCAGCGCGGCAAAACCGAAGCGCTTACCGCCCTTGACGGTCTTCGACACGCGGTTGATGTGGACCAGCTTTTCGATCAGCTCGTCACCCTGCTCTTCGTCGCGCTTGTTGCGATCATCGCGGCGGCCACGGCCACCACGATCATTGCCGCCACGCTCGTTTCCACCACGGCCACGACCACGGCCACCACGGCCCTGACGTTCGCCCTGGGGAGCACCCTCGGCAGCAGTGCCCGAGGCTTCTGCGTTGTTCACTTCATCAGCCATCGCTTAAAACTCCAGTCCGCCTTCGCGTGCGGCATCGGCCAGGGCCTTGACCCGGCCATGAAAAATGAAACCGCCACGGTCGAACACAACGGTGGTCACACCCGCCTGCTTGCCAGCCTCGGCGATCTGCTTGCCAACGGCGATGGCGTCGGCAACGGTAGCACCCGATGCCTTGCTGCCCTTGGTCAGCGTCGATGCAGCTGCCAGCGTCTTGCCGGCGGCGTCGTCGATGATCTGTGCATAGATGTGCTTGCCGGTGCGGTGCACCGAAAGACGGGGACGTCCGCCTGCACGGGCCCGCAGCGAGCTGCGGACGCGCTGACGGCGACGATCGAATAAAGAGAGCTTCGCCATGGCTTACTTCTTCTTCCCTTCCTTGCGGAAGATAAACTCGCCCGCATATTTGATACCCTTGCCCTTGTAGGGCTCCGGCTTGCGCCAGCGACGGATTTCTGCGGCAACCTGGCCAACCTTCTGGCGATCGCTACCCGAAATGTGGATCGTCGTCTGATCCGGGGTCTTGATGTCGATGCCATCAGGAATGGCGAAGTCGACATCATGGCTGTAGCCAAGCTGCAGCTTCAGGTTGCTGCCCTGCACGTTGGCACGATAGCCGACGCCGGTGATGTTCAGCGTCTTGGTGAACCCTTCGGTCACACCTACAACCAGGTTCTGCACCAGGGTACGCTGCATGCCCCAGAAAGCGCGGGCACGGCGGGTGCCGTTGGCCGGCTTTACCGAAAGCTCGCCATCGCCCAGTTCATAGGTGATGTCGGGAACGGTCTGCAACGTCAGCTCGCCCTTGGGGCCCTTCATGGTGAGGACACCATTGGCCATCGATGCGGTGACGCCTGCGGGAATTGCCACAGGCTTTTTACCAATGCGGCTCATATCAGAATACCTCCGCCAGCACCTCGCCGCCGACATTCTGTTCGCGCGCTTCAGCGTCGGACAGAACACCGCGGGGGGTGGATACGATGGTGATGCCCAGGCCGTTGCGCACGATCGGAAGTTCCTTGGAACCCGAATAGACGCGGCGGCCAGGCTTGGACACGCGAGCAACATGCTTGATCGCAGGCTGGCCCTCGAAATACTTCAGTTCGATGCGCAGGCCCTTGTGACGGCCCAGCAGCTCTTCGGTATATCCGCGGATATAGCCTTCGCGCTGCAGAACGTCGAGAACGCGGGCACGCAGGTTCGATGCCGGCGACATCACGCTGTCCTTCTTGGCCTGCTGGCCATTGCGGATGCGGGTGAGCATATCGCCCAGAGGATCGGTCATTGCCATATCTTCAAATCCTTACCAGCTGGACTTCGTAACGCCGGGGATCAGGCCCTTGTTGGCCAGATCACGCAGCTCGATACGGCAGAGCCCGAACTTGCGGTAATAAGCGCGGGGACGACCGGTGGTGTTGCACCGGTTGCGCACGCGCGTGGGGTTCGCATTGCGGGGCAGTTCGGCCATCTTGAGCCGGGCGATCAAACGCTCGGTTTCGTCAAGATTGGTATCTTCTGCCTTCGCACGGAGACGCGCATAACGGCCAGCAAACTGCTTGACCATCTTCTTGCGACGCTCGTTCTTGTTGATGGAACTCAGTTTCGCCATGACTTAAGTTCTCGCCTTTCTATTGCGAGACGAGGGCATTTACGCCGCCGCCTGTTCCTGGGTTTCCTCGATCGGGAACGGGAAGCCGAAGAGGCGCAGCAGTTCGCGCGCTTCATCGTCCGTCTTGGCCGTCGTGGTCACAATGATGTCCATTCCGCGAACAGCGTCGATCTGGTCGTAGCTGATTTCGGGGAAAATGATCTGCTCCTTGAGGCCCATGGCATAGTTGCCACGACCATCAAAGCTCTTCGGGTTCAGACCACGGAAATCGCGAATGCGCGGCATCGCGATCGTCACCAGACGATCGAGAAACTCGAACATGCGCTCCTTGCGCAGCGTCACCTTGCAGCCGATCGGCATGCCTTCGCGCAGCTTGAACTGTGCGATCGACTTGCGTGCCTTGGTGATCACGGGCTTCTGGCCTGCAATCAGCTCCATTTCGGCAGCGGCGGTGGTCACCTTCTTCTTGTCCTGGCTGCCTTCACCGACACCCATGTTGATGGTGATCTTGTCCAGCTTCGGGATCTGCATGGGGTTCGTGTAACCGAACTTTTCCTGCATCGCCTTCACAATGACGTCGTCATAACGCTGACGCATGCGGGGCACGTACTTATCAGCCATCGATCTTCTCCCCGGACTTTACAGCCACGCGGACCTTCTTGCCGTCGACCGTTTCAAAACGGACACGCGTGGGCGCGCCGGTCTTCGGGTCGGCAACGGCGACCTTCGAAATGTGCAGCGGCGCCTCAACGCGGTCGAGACCGCCCTGCGGGTTTGCCTGCGTCGGCTTGCGGTGACGGACCATCACGTTCAGGCCCGATACCAGGACCTTGTCGTCCTTGGGCATCACCTTGGCGACGGTGCCAGTGCGGCCCTTGTCCTTGCCGGACAGAACAACAACGTTGTCACCCTTTTTGATCTTTGCAGAAGCCATGATTACAGCACCTCCGGAGCCAGCGAGATGATCTTCATGTGCTTGCGCGCACGAAGTTCACGAACCACCGGGCCAAAGATACGCGTGCCGATGGGCTCGTCGTTCTTGTTGACCAGCACGGCAGCATTGCTGTCGAAGCGGATCACGCTGCCGTCGGGACGACGAACGTCCTTGGCGGTGCGCACGATGACGGCGCGGTGCACGTCGCCCTTCTTGACGCGGCCACGAGGGGCAGCTTCCTTGACGGAGACGACGATGATGTCGCCCACGCCGGCGAAGCGACGCTTCGATCCGCCGAGAACCTTGATGCACTGGACGCGCTTTGCGCCGCTGTTGTCTGCAACATCAAGATTGGATTGCATCTGGATCATGGATCCGTTTCCTTCTTGTCTGGCTTGCCGGAACCAGTCCGGCAGTTCCTGATTGAATTACGCTTCGGTCGAAGCCTCAGGCGCCTTGTGGGTGTTAACCCGATCCAGCACCTTCCAGGTCTTCAGCTTCGAAATCGGCGCCGTCTCTTCGATGCGGACGGTTTCGCCTTCCTTGAAGCTGTTGGTCTCGTCGTGCGCATGGTACTTCTTCGAACGACGGATGATCTTCCCGTAAAGCGGGTGCTTCACCTTGCGCTCGACATTCACCACGACGGTCTTGTCGCCCTTGTCGGAGACCACCGTTCCGGTCAGAACTCGTTTCGGCATATCGGCCTCCTTACTTGGCAGCGGCGGCGCTTGCGCGCTCGCTCTGCAACGTCTTGATGCGGGCAATGTTGCGACGCACTTCGCGGACACGCGCGGGGCGCTCCAGCTGGTTGGTCGCAGCCTGGAAGCGCAGGTTGAACGCTTCCCTCTTCAACGCGCCGAGTTCGCTCGAAAGCTGGTCGTCGGTCTTGGTGCGCAGGTCTTCAACAATCTTGGTCATCACTCACCTCCCAGGTGCGACGTATCGCCGAGGCGAGCCACAACCTTGGTCTTGATCGGCAGCTTCATCGCTGCGCGCTCGAATGCCACGGCGGCAATCGGACCGGGAACGCCATCCAGTTCGAACAGGATGCGGCCAGGCTTCACGCGGGCGGCCCAATATTCGACCGAACCCTTGCCCTTACCCTGACGAACTTCGGCAGGCTTCTTGGTCACGGGCACATCGGGGAACACGCGGATCCACAAACGTCCCTGACGCTTGATGTGACGCGTGATCGCACGACGAGCCGCTTCGATCTGGCGCGCGGTGATCCGCTCGGGTTCCATAGCCTTCAGGCCATAGGAGCCGAAATTGAGGCTCGTTCCGCCCGGTGCATTTCCGCTGATCCGGCCCTTGAAAGCCTTGCGGAACTTCATTTTCTTCGGTTGCAGCATGATGCTCTACCTTGTCTGTCTGTTCTGGGCTCAGCGGGCCGGACGGACGCCGGAAGTCTGTGCTTCCATCATCAGCCGGTCCTGCGCCATCGGATCGTGACCAAGGATTTCGCCCTTGAAGATCCAGCACTTGATGCCGATGATGCCGTACGCGGTCAGCGCCTCGGCATCGGCATAATCGACATTGGCGCGCAGCGTGTGCAGCGGCACGCGGCCTTCACGGTACCATTCGGTACGCGCGATTTCCGCTCCACCCAGACGGCCACCGCAGGTGATCTTGATGCCTTCGGCACCCAGACGCAGCGCAGACTGCACGGCGCGCTTCATTGCACGACGGAAAGCCACGCGGCGGATCAGCTGATCGGCAATGCCCTGTGCGACGAGCTTGGCATCGATTTCCGGCTTGCGGATTTCAACGATGTTCAGCTTCACTTCGCCGCCGTCGATCATCGATTCCAGCTTCTTGCGAAGCTTCTCGATGTCCGCACCCTTCTTACCGATGATCACGCCAGGACGTGCAGCATAGATGGAGACGCGGCACAGACGCGCAGGACGCTCGATGACCACCTTGGAGATCGCTGCCTGGGGCATCGTCTTCATGATGAACTTGCGCAGCTCGATGTCTTCCTTGAGCATCTTCGCATAGTCGCGCCCTTCGGCGTACCAGCGGCTGTCCCAAGTGCGGTTGATCTGCAGACGCAGGCCGATCGGATTGCTCTTCTGACCCATGACTTACGCTTCCTCTTGTTCGCGCACGACGATACGCAAGCGGCTGAACGGCTTCAGGATGCGGCTCGAACGGCCACGAGCACGCGTCATGAAACGCTTCATCGTGATCGCCTTGCCCACACTCGCTTCAGCGACGATCAGCGCGTCGACATCGAGATTGTGGTTGTTTTCCGCATTGGCGATGGCCGAAGCCAGCACCTTGCGAGCATCAACAGCCATGCCCTTCTTCGAGAAGGCCAGGATGTTCATGGCCTCTTCGGCCTTCTTGCCACGGATCAGGGCAGCAACCAGACCCAGCTTCTGGGCAGAACCACGGATGGTCGTGCCGACAGCCAGAGCCTCATTGTCACCAACGCGACGCGGAGATTTTGCCTTGCCCATTAGCGCTTGCCCTTCTTGTCAGCAGCGTGGCCAGGGAAGGTGCGGGTCGGAGCGAATTCGCCCAGCTTGTGACCCACCATGTCTTCGTTGACCGAAACCGGGATGAACTTGTGACCGTTGTAGACGTTGAACGTCAGGCCGACGAACTGCGGCAGGATCGTCGAACGACGCGACCACGTCTTGATTGGAGCACGGCCGCCAGCGTCCTGCGCCGTTTCTGCCTTCTTCAGCAGATACAGGTCGAAGAACGGCCCCTTTTTGATTGAGCGAGCCATGACTTACCTCTTCTTCTTCGCGTGACGTGACCGGATGATCATCTTGTCAGTCGACTTGTTCTTGCGGGTGCGCATGCCCTTGGTCGGCTTGCCCCACGGAGTTACCGGATGACGGCCACCAGAGGTGCGGCCTTCACCACCACCATGCGGGTGATCGACCGGGTTCTTGGCGACACCACGGGTCAGCGGACGACGGCCCATCCAGCGCTTGCGACCAGCCTTGGCAAAGTTCTGGTTGCTGTTGTCGGGGTTCGAAACCGCGCCCACCGTGCCCATGCAGGCACCGGGAATGTAACGCTGTTCGCCCGAGTTCAGACGGACCATCACCATGCCGCGGTCACGACCGACGACCTGTGCATAGGTGCCCGCCGAACGTGCGATCTGACCGCCCTTGCCCGGCTTCATCTCCACGTTGTGGATGATGGTGCCGACCGGCATCTGCGCCAGCTTCATCGCGTTGCCCGGCTTCACGTCGGTCTTTTCGCTGGCGATCACCTGATCACCAACGGCCAGACGCTGCGGCGCCAGGATATACGCGACTTCGCCGTCGTCGTACTTGATCAGCGCGATGAAAGCGGTGCGGTTGGGATCGTATTCGATCCGTTCCACGGTGCCGGCAACATCCATCTTGCGACGCTTGAAGTCGACGATGCGATAACGCTGCTTGTGACCACCGGCGATGCCGCGCGAGGTCACGTGACCCTTGTTGTTGCGGCCACCGGTCTTGCGCTTGCCTTCGGTCAGCGCCTTGACGGGGCCGCCCTTGTACAGGTCGCTACGATCGACAAGGATCAGACCGCGACGGCCCGGGCTTGTCGGATTATATGATTTGAGTGCCATATCTCTATCCTGTCAGCTACGAACCGCGCTCAGACGCCGGTGGTGACGTCGATCGACTGGCCTTCGGCCAGACGAACAACGGCTTTCTTGATGTCGTTGCGGGTGTAGGCACGGCCCTTCCAGCGCTTGACTTTGCCCTTCTGGACCAGGGTATTCACCCCGACCACCTTGACATCGAACAGCGCCTCGACGGCCGCCTTGATCTGCGGCTTGGTCGCATCCTGGCTGACCTTGAAGACCACCGCGTTGTTCTCGCTCAGAAGCGTCGACTTTTCGGTGATGTGCGGGGCAACGATCACGTCGTAATGACGCGTATCGATGGTGTCGGATTTTTTAGCCATTGAACCGTGCCTCCAGCTTTTCAACAGCGGCGCGGGTCAGCACCAGCGTATCGTGTTTCAGGATGTCATAGACGTTGGCACCAACGGCGGGCAGCACGTTCAGACCGATCAGGTTGGCCGAGGCCTTCTTGAAATTGTCGTTCACGGCGTCGCCATCGATGAACAGCGCCTTCTTGCCGAGGCCGAGCTTGCCGAGCTGCGCCAGCAAAGTCTTGGTCTTGGCTTCGGTGATGTCGAACGTATCGACCACGATCAGGCTTTCGCTGGCGACCTTGGACGACAGCGCCATCTTGAGGCCGAGAGCGCGCACCTTCTTGTTCAGCGAAGGGTTGAAGTCACGGACGCGGGGACCGTGAGCCTTACCACCGCCGATGAAGATCGGGGCACGACGATCGCCGTGACGAGCGGTACCGCCGCCCTTCTGGCGACCGAACTTCTTGCCGGTACGGGCAACATCGCTACGCTCGCGAGCGCCACGGGCGGTGCCGCGACGGTTTTCGAGCTGCCAGGTGACAACGCGGTGCAGGATGTCTGCGCGCGGAGCCACACCGAAGACGTCATCGTTGAGTTCGATGTCGCCGCTGGCGGTTGCGTCGAGGGTTTGGACCTTGAGTTTCATGGTTGATTAACCCTCCTGGCCATCGGTTGCTTCGACCACCGCGACGTCTTCAGCAGGCGTATCGGCAGGAGCATTGTCATTGGTACCCGCTGCAGAGCGGATGGCGGCGGGATACGGAGCGTCGGCATGACGATCGACCTTGACGGCGTCACGAACCATCAGCCAGCCACCCTTGGAACCGGGGACCGATCCCTTGACGAAGATCAGACCGCGCGCCTCATCGGTGCGGACGACTTCCAGATTCTGCTGGGTACGCTGACGGTCGCCCATGTGGCCGGCCATCTTCTTGTTCTTGAACACCTTGCCCGGATCCTGGCGCTGGCCAGTCGAACCATGGGCACGGTGAGAGATCGACACACCATGCGATGCACGCATACCCCCGAAGCCCCAACGCTTCATGGCACCGGCAAAACCCTTACCCTGGGTGTGACCGGTGATGTCGACCAGCTGGCCGGCAACGAAGTGGTTGGCGGAAATGGTGGCGCCAACATCGAGGATCGCATCGTCAGCGACGCGGAACTCGGCCATCAGCATCTTGGGAGCGACTTCTGCCTTGGCAAAATGCTCGCGCTGCGGCTTGTTGACGTTCTTGGGCTTTGCAGCTCCGGCACCCAGCTGGACAGCGACGTAGCCGTCACGATCCTGGTTCTTGACCGAAACCACCTGGCAATCTTCCAGCGACAGAACGGTAACCGGCACGTGCCGACCATCGTCCTGGAACAGGCGGGTCATCCCGACTTTCTTTGCGATCACGCCAGTGCGCATGATCTTTCTCCCAATAGAGGCCCACATGCACAATTGCCTGCGGGCGTATCCAAACGAAAACCCTCAAAGTTCTGCGAACCTTGAGGGCCAACCCGAAATTTGATGATCACCCCGTCCGGGTTGGCTTTTTCCGCATCCCCGTGGCGGGGCGTCGAAAAAGACGGGGGACCAGAGCCGCAGCATTGCTGCGCGGTATCCCTTGTAGTTCCCACCCAGTGGATGGAAGCGCCAGGCCATGCCCGGCGCCGGCTGGCATCAGGCCAGCTTGATCTCGACGTTGACGCCTGCGGCCAGTTCCAGCTTCATCAAAGCGTCGACAGTGGCCGGGGTCGGCTGAACGATATCCAGCAAACGCTTGTAGGTGCGCACCTCGAACTGCTCGCGCGACTTCTTGTCGACATGCGGGCCGCGGTTCACGGTGAACTTCTCGATGCGCGTCGGCAGCGGAATGGGACCACGAATGAGAGCGCCGGTGCGACGGGCGGTGTCGGCGATATCGCCGGTTGCCTGATCAAGCACACGATGATCAAATGCCTTGAGGCGAATACGGATATTCTGCGTTTCCATTACCACTTTACCGATGCGAAAGAGCGAAAAACAAACCGCCCCAGAAACCCGTTGGCTCTTTCGAACCCAACGCCGGGGCGGCCTATTGAAAAACTGCCATCTCCCGAACGAATCAGATCGGTCCGGGAGATGGCCCTATATTACTTGGAGATCGTGCTGACAACCCCCGAACCGACAGTCCGGCCACCTTCGCGAATTGCGAAGCGCAGACCCGGATCCATCGCGATCGGAGCGATCAGCTTGACGCCGATCGTCACGTTGTCGCCAGGCATCACCATTTCGGTGCCCTCGGGCAGAACGACTTCACCCGTCACGTCGGTGGTGCGGAAGTAGAACTGCGGACGATAGTTGGCGAAGAACGGCGTGTGACGGCCGCCTTCATCCTTCGACAGCACATAGACTTCTGCGTTGAACTCGGTGTGCGGCGTAACCGAACCGGGCTTGCAGAGAACCTGACCACGCTCGACGTCTTCACGGGCAACGCCGCGAACCAGTGCGCCGATGTTGTCGCCAGCCATGCCCTGGTCGAGCAGCTTGCGGAACATTTCAACGCCGGTGACGACGGTCTTGCGGGTGTCCTTGAGGCCGACGATTTCGACTTCTTCACCCACCTTGACGATGCCCGATTCCACGCGGCCGGTCACAACCGTACCACGACCCGAGATCGAGAACACGTCTTCGACGGGCATCAGGAACGGACGGTCGATCGGACGTGCAGGCTGCGGGATGAACTCGTCCACGGCCTTCATCAGGGCGTAGATCGATTCCTTGCCGATGTTATCGTCACGGCCTTCGAGAGCGGCCAGAGCCGAACCCTTGACGATGGGAATGTCGTCGCCCGGGAAGTCGTACGAGCTCAGCAGCTCGCGCACTTCCAGTTCAACCAGCTCGAGAATTTCTTCGTCGTCGACCTGGTCAACCTTGTTCATGTAGACGACCAGAGCAGGCACGCCGACCTGACGAGCGAGCAGGATGTGCTCGCGGGTCTGGGGCATCGGACCATCAGCAGCGTTCACCACCAGGATCGCGCCGTCCATCTGTGCGGCACCGGTGATCATGTTCTTCACATAGTCAGCGTGGCCCGGGCAGTCGACGTGTGCATAGTGACGTGCTTCGGTTTCATATTCGACGTGTGCGGTCGAAATGGTGATGCCGCGCTCGCGCTCTTCGGGAGCCTTGTCGATGTTGGCATAATCGGTGAAGGTCGCGCCGCCGGTTTCAGCCAGCACCTTGGTGATGGCTGCGGTCAGCGTGGTCTTGCCATGGTCAACGTGACCGATGGTACCGATATTGCAGTGCGGCTTGGTCCGCTCAAATTTAGCCTTGGCCATTTTTTCCTACCTTCGTTCTTTTACTATCTGTGGATAGTCCGCGCCGCGCTCTGGCGAGACTGCCCAAAACTGTCAACACCCAAATGAAAGCCCGTGGCGCGTTTCAGCGCGATTCGGCGGGCTAAGGTCGAGCGCCTATAGCGACTATGCCCGGCTTATGCCAGCTTCTCCTTGACCTCGGCTGCGACATTCGCCGGAACCTCGTCATAGTGAGAAAACTGCATCGTGTACTGCGCACGTCCCTGAGTGAAGGAACGCAGCTGGTTCACGTAACCGAACATGTTGGCGAGCGGCACGACCGCTTCCACAGCCTGCGCGTTGCCGCGCGTGTCGGTGCCCTGGATCTGGCCACGACGGCTGTTGAGATCGCCGATAACGTCACCAAGGTAATCCTCGGGCGTCACCACCTCGACCTTCATGATCGGCTCAAGCAGCTTGATGCCCGACTTCTGCGCCGCTTCGCGCATGGCCGCACGGCCTGCGATTTCGAACGCCAGCGCCGAGGAGTCGACGTCATGGTACGCACCGTCATACAGCTCGATCTCGAAGTCAATGATCGGGAAGCCGACCAGCGAACCCGACGCTGCGGTTTCGCGCATGCCCTTTTCGACCGCGGGGATATATTCCTTCGGAATGTTCCCGCCCTTGACGTTGTCGGTGAAGATGATGCCCGAACCGCGCTCGCCCGGCGTGACCTTGAACTTCACGCGGCCGAACTGACCCGAACCACCCGACTGCTTCTTGTGGGTATAGTCGATATCCACGGCCTTGCCGAGATACTCGCGATACGCCACCTGCGGTGCACCGACATTCGCCTCGACCTTGAACTCGCGACGCATGCGATCGACGAGAATTTCAAGGTGAAGTTCACCCATACCCTTGATGATCGTCTGTCCGCTTTCGGAATCCGACGACACGCGGAACGAGGGATCTTCGCGAGCAAGGCGGTTGAGCGCCACGCCCATCTTTTCCTGGTCGGCCTTGGTCTTGGGCTCCACCGAAAGCTCGATCACCGGCTCGGGGAATTCCATGCGCTCAAGGATGATCGGGGCGGAAGAGGCACACAGCGTGTCACCCGTCGTGGTATCCTTCAGGCCCGCCAGAGCGACGATGTCGCCAGCGAACGCTTCCTGGATGTCCTCACGGCTGTTGGCATGCATCAGCAGCATGCGGCCAACCTTTTCCTTCTTGTCCTTCACCGAGTTGATGACCGTCGAAGCGGCTTCCAGCTTGCCCGAATAGATGCGGGCGAAGGTCAGCGTGCCGACGAACGGATCGTTCATGATCTTGAACGCCAGCGCCGAGAACGGGACGTCATCCGAGGACGGACGCTCGTCCGGCGTCACGCCATCGAGCTTCAGACCCTGAATGGCGGGAACGTCGAGCGGCGAAGGCAGGTAATCGACCACGGCGTCGAGCAGAGGCTGCACGCCCTTGTTCTTGAACGCCGAACCGCACACCACCGGAACGAACGCCATCTCGAGCGTACCCTTGCGGATCAGCTTCTTGAGATCGGCGATGCTCGGCTCGTTGCCTTCGAGATATGCTTCCATCATCGCGTCGTCGAGTTCGACCGCCATTTCGATCAGGTCGCTGCGATACTTCGCCGCCTTTTCGACCAGATCGTCGGGGATCGGCTGGTATTCGAACTTTGCGCCCAGGCTCTCTTCGAGCCAGATGATCGCGCGGTTCTCGACCAGGTCGACGAGGCCCTTGAAGCCGCCTTCGATGCCGATCGGCAGATACAGGACTGCCGGGCGAGCGCCCAGACGATCGATGATCGAGTTGACGCAGAAATAGAAGTCCGCGCCGGTGCGATCCAGCTTGTTGATGAAGCACATGCGCGGCACGCCATACTTGTCAGCCTGGCGCCACACGGTTTCGGACTGCGGCTCAACGCCGGCAACGCCGTCGAAGCATGCCACCGCGCCATCGAGCACGCGCAGCGAGCGCTCGACTTCAATGGTGAAGTCAACGTGGCCAGGGGTGTCGATGATGTTGATCAGGTGCTCGTCGCCCTTGCCCTCTTCGGCTCGCCACTTGCAGGTGGTGGCAGCAGAGGTGATCGTGATCCCGCGCTCCTGCTCCTGCTCCATCCAGTCCATCGTCGCGGTGCCTTCATGCACTTCGCCGATCTTGTACGACTTGCCGGTGTAATAGAGGATCCGCTCGGTCGTGGTGGTCTTGCCCGCATCGATATGGGCCATAATGCCGATATTGCGGTACTTTTCCAGAGGATGGCTGCGTGCCATGATCATAAACTCCAAGTGTGGGGCGTAATTTGCCGCGCGCTATAATGAAGCCCCCGCGCTTTGACCAGCGCGAATTGGGGTTATCGGTGCAGCGAACGTCAAACCCCTCTCCCGTTGCAGAAAGAGGACGGTGTGCCTCACCAGCAGGCTGGCCGAGGCGGAATGGGAGAGGGGCAGGTCAGCACCCGATGTGCGCCCTGCCCTCCCCGTGCTTCAAATCGTGAAGCGAACTCTCTCCCGCAAGGGAGAGAGTGATTTTTACCAGCGGTAGTGCGAGAACGCACGGTTCGCTTCAGCCATGCGGTGCGTGTCTTCACGCTTCTTGACCGCATTGCCGCGATTGTTGGCGGCATCGAGCAGTTCGCCCGACAGACGCGCGGCCATCGTGGTTTCGCTGCGGTTGCGCGCAGCCGAGATCAGCCAGCGGATGGCGAGAGCCTGGGCACGCTCCGGACGGACTTCGACGGGAACCTGATAGGTTGCACCACCGACGCGGCGGCTGCGCACTTCGATGCCGGGCTTCACGTTGTTCAGCGCGTCGTGGAACATGGGAAGCGGGTCGGTCTTGGCCTTGGCTTCCATGGTTTCCATGGCGCCATAAACAATACGCTCTGCAACGGACTTCTTACCGTCCAGCATGAGGTTGTTCATGAACTTCGAAAGCGTCAGATCCCCGAACTTCGGATCGGGAAGGATGACGCGCTTTTCTGGGCGACGACGACGAGACATGATGAATAACTCCTGAAAAAGGCCTGACCTTCAAACGGGATGCGCAGCACCCCGCGAGGATCACTTCGGACGCTTGGCGCCGTACTTCGAACGGCTCTGCTTGCGGTCCTTGACACCCTGGGTATCGAGGACGCCGCGCAGCACGTGGTAACGCACACCGGGAAGGTCGCGTACGCGGCCGCCGCGGATAAGCACAACCGAGTGCTCCTGCAGGTTGTGGCCTTCACCCGGAATGTAGGTGATGACTTCGCGGCTGTTGGTCAGACGGACCTTGGCCACCTTGCGCAGTGCCGAGTTCGGCTTTTTCGGGGTCGTCGTATAGACGCGGGTGCAAACGCCACGCTTCTGCGGGTTTGCATCCATTGCGGGCACCTTGGACTTCGCCTTCTGGGGCACCCGGCCCTTGCGGACCAGCTGGTTGATCGTTGGCATGTTTCTCTTCACCTGATTGGTAGAGTATGAGGTTACTCTGCCGCCTGATACGTGAACGAAGCGCGTTTCCGCGCGCCGATATGGTGGAGGCTCCGCCTTTGACCCACCCGCACCTTGCGCCAGTGTTGTGCTAATATCCGATTCTTACAGAGCAAGGGCTCCGCAGCAATCGGAGCGCGGCCCTTAGCGGCGAACGTGCGAGCGGTCAAGCCGCAGCAGATATGTCCGAGCCGTTGACCAGCACCGACATGCGCAAGGTATCCCAATCATCGAAATGCCAGAACTCGGGTCGCTCCGTCCCCAGTATCTGCGGGCCCTTGTCGGGCGTGATGACGATCTCCTGGGGCTTGATCAGCTGCAACCGCGATGTGCAGTAAAACGGCCTGACCAGGACCGACGAAGGCTCATCGACGCAATTGTCGACCACCAGCGCCAACCGGTGATCGTTCAGTCGCACCAGGCCGCCTGCGGGATACAGGCCGATGGAGTTGATGAACACCTGCATCAGCCGCTCATCGAAATGGCCCTGCCATTGCGTCATGCGAGCCAGCGCCGTGCAGGGCGTCCATGGGTCCTTGTACGGCCTGTTGGAGGTAACTGCATCATAGACGTCGCAGATCGCCCCCATCCGCGCGGCCATGCTGATCTCGTTGCCCTGCAGGCCGAAAGGATAGCCGGTGCCGTCCATCTTCTCATGATGATGCAAGCAGACATCGCGCGCCACCTCCGGAATTTCCGGATTGTCGCCAATCAGCGCGTGGCCGCGCTCAGGGTGGGTGCGAATGGTCGAGAATTCCTCGTCGGTCAGCCGCCCGTTCTTGTCGAGGATCATCTGCGGCACGGCCATCTTGCCCAGATCGTGCAGCAGCCCCGCCATCCCCATGTTGCGGATGGTATTCTCGTCAAGATCCAGCTTGCGCGCGAAGTTGATCATCAGCGCGCATACCGCGACCGAATGCATGTAGGTGTATTCGTCCTTGGACTTGAGCCGGACCAGATTGGTGAGCGCCTTGTTGTTGCGCTCCACCGACTCGCGGATCTCGTCGATCAGCGGCGCGACATCGGCCACCTTGATCGCCTGGCCCATGCGCGCAGTCTCGAACATCGCGCCGACCTGCTTCTTGGACTTCTCGACGATCCTGGCAGCGCGCTTGGTTTCCTGGCGGAAACTTGCGCTTTTTGCGGGCTCTGATGGCGGCGCATAGCGCCGCGCCATCGGATTGGGCTGGGTGGCCAGACGCGGGGCGGCAGGCAGGCTTGCCGAGACCGCCGGCTTGGCGGCAGGAACCGCACCGCGCTCGCCGTCGATGATGACCGCCTCGACCCGGCTCTGGCGGATCTTGATGACGTCATCTTCATCTTCGAGCAGGAATTTCTTGCGCCAGAACGGATGATCAAACCACGAGCCGACGAAGCCGTGGATATACATCCCCGTCGCCACCTCAGCAGGTTTGATATGTTTCAGCACACGCTCAGCCCCATCCATGCCTCCAGGGGACAAAGATAGAGCCTGACCCTACCAGGCACCCCCACCTCGGCTTGCTGTGGCCCAGCTATCGGGTCAATTTGTTAACATCAAGTAAGCCCGTTCCGACCGAACTAAAATGTTACATCTGATTCCGGAGGACGGTCGATCGGGCCTATCTAGTTAAGCATCTTCTTCAGTTGATCATTGACCATCTGGGGGTTGGCCTTGCCCTGCATCGCCTTCATCGTCTGGCCGACGAAGAAGCCGAACAGCGCCTCCTTGCCTCCGCGATACTGCTCCACCTTGTCGGCGTTATCCGCCAGAACCTTGGTGATCGCAGCCTCGATGGCGCCCGTATCCGACGTCTGCTTGAGCCCGCGCTCCTCGACGATCCTGGCTGCGCCATCACCGGTTTCGAGCATGATCTCGAACACCTGCTTGGCGATTGTTCCCGAAATCGTGCCATCGGCAACCAGTGCGATCAGCTCTGCGCCTGCTGCCGGACTCACCGGGCTGTCATCGATCGATCGGCCCATGCGGTTGAGCGCGCCATAGAGTTCCGACAGCAGCCAGTTGGCCGCGCCCTTGGCGACATCTGCCTCGGGCTTGCCCTGCGCCTTGGCACATTCTGCCAGCAGCGCCTCGAACCAGCGCGCCGTCTCTGCCTCTGCCGTCAGCACGGCGGCATTATAGGCAGACAGGCCCAGCTCGGCCTCGTAGCGCTTGCGCTTGGCATCGGGCAGCTCGGGCAGCGATGCCTTACAAGCGTCCAGGAATGCGTCGTCCAGCTCCAGCGGCAGCAGGTCGGGATCGGGGAAATAGCGGTAATCGTGCGCGTCTTCCTTCGACCGCATCGACCGCGTCTCGTTCTTGTCCGGATCATACAGCCGGGTTTCCTGGACAATCGATCCGCCGCTTTCGAGCACATCGACCTGACGGTTGGCCTCATGCTCGATCGTCGCCATCACATAGCGCACCGAGTTGACGTTCTTGGTCTCGGTACGGGTGCCGAACTCGTCGCCGGGCTTGCGCACCGAGACGTTGACGTCGGCGCGCATCGAGCCTTCTTCCATGTTGCCGTCGCACGAACCGACATAGCGCAGGATCGTGCGCAACTTCTTGAGATAGGCGCCTGCCTCGGCAGGAGACCGCATGTCGGGCCGCGACACGATTTCCATCAGCGCGACACCGCAGCGGTTGAGATCGACATAGGACATCGTGGGATGCTGATCGTGCATCAGCTTGCCCGCGTCCTGTTCCAGATGCAGCCGCTCGATGCCGATGGTCTTGGTCTGCGCGTCGGGGTTCTTTTCGTCTAGGCTGATCTCGATCCCGCCCTCGCCGACAATGGGATGGTAGAGCTGGCTGATCTGATAGCCCTGCGGCAGATCGGCATAGAAATAGTTCTTGCGATCGAACCGCGAGTAGCGGTTGATATGCGCGTTCAGCGCCATGCCCGTGCGCACCGCCTGGCGGACGCATTCGCCATTGGGAACCGGCAGCATGCCCGGCATCGCGGCATCGACCAGCGACACCTGCGCATTGGGCTCCGCGCCGAAGGTGGTCGACGCGCCGGAGAACAATTTGGCGTGGCTGGTGACCTGAGCGTGCACCTCAAGGCCGATCACGACCTCCCACTCACCGGTGGCGCCCTGGATACGATAGGTTGATTCAGTCATTGTTACCACCACTTGTCCGGACGCGCCGTAAACCCGGCCCGTTCCTCGATCGCCAGCCCTGCGTTCAGCACGCCCTGCTCGTCGAGCGGCTTGCCGATGATCTGCAGGCCGAGCGGCAGGCCCTGGCTGTCGAGACCGCCGGGCACCGACATCGCGGGCAGGCCCGCCAGCGAAGCGGGCACCGCGAACACATCGTTCAGGTACATCGCGATCGGATCCTCGCTGTTCTCGCCCAGACCGAATGCGGCACTCGGCGCGGTCGGCGCGAGCAGCACGTCGCAATGCTCCCACACCTGCGCAAAGTCGCGTGCGATCAGCGCACGGACCTTCTGTGCCTGGGTATAATAGGCATCGTAGAAACCGGCGGAGAGCACATAGGTGCCGATCATGATGCGGCGTTTGACCTCGCCTCCGAACCCGGCGGCGCGGGTCGCGGCGTACATGTCCTGCAGGCCCGCCCCATCAGGAAGGGTCCGCTGGCCATAGCGCACGCCATCATAGCGCGCGAGGTTGGAAGAGGCTTCTGCCGGCGCGATGATGTAATAAGCCGGCAGCGCATAGCGCGTGTGCGGCAGCGAGACCTCGACGATCTCGGCGCCGGCATCGCGCAGCCACTGCGTGCCCTGTTCCCAGACCGCTGCGACATCGGCATTCATGCCGTCCATGCGATATTCCTTGGGAATACCGACGCGCTTGCCCTTGAGATCGCCCGACAATCCGGCTTCCCAGTTGGGCACCGGCAGATCGAGCGAGGTCGCATCCTTGGGGTCGAACCCGCTCATCGCCTCGAGCATGATCGCGCAATCGCGCACGTCGCGCGCCATCGGCCCTGCCTGGTCGAGCGACGAGGCAAAGGCGATCACGCCCCAGCGCGAGCAGCGGCCATAGGTCGGCTTGATGCCGCTGATGCCAGTGAACGCGGCGGGCTGGCGGATCGAACCGCCGGTATCGGTGCCGGTCGCCGCGGGGCACAGCCGCGCGGCGATCGCCGCCGAGCTGCCACCCGAGGAGCCGCCGGGAGCCAAGGGCGCGTTGCCGCCATCGTTGCGCCGCCAGGGCGAGATGACATTGCCGAACGCGCTGGTCTCGTTCGACGATCCCATCGCGAACTGGTCCATGTTGAGCTTGCCCAGCATGCCTGCGCCCGCGTTCCACAGCTTCTGGCTGACGGTCGATTCATAGGTCGGCTTGAAGCCGTTCAAAATCTCGCTCGCCGCGCGTGCTTCCACGCCAACAGTGCAGAACAGGTCCTTCATGCCGATCGGCACGCCCGCCATGATCGGCAGGTCGTCGCCCGCGGCGCGCTTGGCGTCGATGGCATCGGCGGCAGCCAGCGCATGCTCCGGTGTATCGATGAGGAACGCGTTCAGCGCCTTGGCAGAGGCCACGTTCGCGTTGAAGGCAGTTGCCACTTCACGCGCGCTAAAGGTTCCGGCGCGCACGCCGTTGCGGATATCGGCAATGCCGAGGTCGGTCAGGTCGGTCATGATTATTCGATCACCTTGGGCACGCCGAAAAAGCCGTGTTCGGCGGCGGGGGCATTGGCCAGCACCTTGTCGCGGATATCGCCGTCGGTGACGACATCCTCGCGCAGGCGCAGCGTATTGGGGATGACGGCGGTCATCGGCTCGACACCGGTGACATCAACCTCGCCGAGTTGCTCGACCCAGCCCAATATGCCGTTGAATTCGGGGACCATCGCCTCAACCTCGGCATCGGTCATGGCGATCCGCGCCAGGTTGGCGATCTTCTTCACGGTTTTGCTATCTACTGACATGGCATCAGCGGCTAGCACCGGGCCGCTTTGCCATCAAGCGGGCAAATGCTGCATCTGCGCGATCAAACACCGCTGGCAGTGTTGAAAACCCGCACCTATATGCCCCGACAGGACGGGTACGTCGCTGGACCGCCCCTGCCCGCCGTTCGGAGAGTGTTTTTGGCCCGCAAGTTTCTGTACCTGATCGCGACGATCATCTTCCTTCTGGTCGCAGCATTCGCGCTTTACCGGCTGTTTCCCCAGCAGATTTTTGCTGCGGCCTTCGTGCCCTCGACCGAGTTCGTCAAACCCGAGGCCGTCGAGACGAGCGCCTATGCAGACCAGAAAATGTGGTTTTCGCGGCCCGAGATCACCGGCGCCGACAACCCGTCGCTCTGGACACCGGAAGGCTTCGCACCCACCGATGCCCCCAAGGTGGCGGTGTTCTATGTCCACCCCACCTCCTTCATGAAGCGCGAATACTGGAATGCCCCGCTGGACGACAAGGAATCGCAGGACCGCGCGCGGATCTTCCTGCGTAGCCAAGCCAGCGTGTTCAACGGCATCGGCCAGATTTGGGCCCCGCGCTACCGCCAGGCGGCGATCGGCGCCTTTCTGACCGACAAGCCTGAAGCGCAGATGGCGTTCGACGCGGCCTACAGCGATGTGCTCGCCGCGTTCGACGAGTTCATCGCCGAAATCCCCGAAGACATGCCGATCATCATCGCCGGGCACAGCCAGGGCGCGCTGCACCTCACCACGCTGATGCGCCAGCGCGTCGTCACCCGTCCGCTCGCCGACCGGATCGTCGCGGCCTATGTCATCGGCTGGCCGGTCTCGCTCACCACCGATCTTCTGGCGCTGGGCCTGCCAGCCTGTGCCGACCCGGATCAGGCCAATTGCATGCTGGGCTGGCAGAGCTTTGGTGAACCGTCAGAGCCCGACCTGATCCTGTCGGTCTATGACACCAGCGTCGGATTTGACGGAACGCTGCGCGGGACGACCCCAATGCTGTGCGTCAACCCGCTCACCGGCGTGATGGGCGACACGGCGACGGCAGACAAGAATCTGGGGACGCTCGTGCCGAACGAGGAACTGACCGATGGTGTCATCACACCCGGTGCCGTCCCTGCCCGCTGCGACGACCGAGGCCTGTTGCTGCTGGGCGGCGAGCCCCAGATGGGCAACTACGTGCTGCCGGGCAACAATTACCATGTGTACGACTATCCGCTGTTCTGGGCCAATGTCCGGGCGGATGCCGAGCGGAGGGTCAAGGCATTTCTGGCGCGCTGATCACGACGCAGGCGGCAGAGTTCCGTGACGCACTACCCGCGGGCGGGCGGCTGATCGGGCTCGACGTCGGCAGCAAGACCATCGGCACCGCGTTCTGCGATGCTGGATGGAGCTTTGCCACCGCCGCCAAGACGATCAAGCGCACCAAGTTCGGCAAGGACAAGGAGCAGATCGAGCAGCTTGTGCGCGAACAGCAGATCACCGGTCTGGTCATAGGTCTGCCGCTCAACATGGATGGATCAGACAGCCCGCAAACGCAGAGCGTCCGCGCCTTTGCGCGCAACATCGCGGTGCTGGGGCTGCCGATCTTCCTGCAGGACGAACGCTGGTCGACCCAGGCCGTGGAGCGCGCAATGATCGATGCGGACATGAGCCGCGCCAAGCGCGCCGAGCGAGTTGACAGCGCAGCGGCCGCCTTCATTCTTCAGGGCGCGATCGACGCAATGGTGAGCTGAGCGATCAGCCGCTCAGCCTTTTAAAAATCACCGAAAATTATCGGCATAGGCCTGGATCTTCAGGCGGCGCGGAGGTGTCTGCTCGATCCGTGCGGTGATGCCGTATTTGTCGGCATAAGACTTGGCAGCATCCAGATCGGGGAATTTCAGCACCACCTGCTGCTGGGTGTCGCCAGAGCCTGCCCAGCCGGTCAGCGGATCGGGCTTCTTCGCTTCGGCGGGCTCGAACTCGAGCACCCACAGATCGGTAAGCGCGCGGCCCGACTGCATGGCGTTTTTGGGGCGCTGATAGATTCGTGCGGCCATTGGTATCCGTCCCGGGAAAATGTGATCGACGCGCCTTTGCTACAGCCGGGGCGTTCGGGTCAAGCGTGCTGTGGGTCTCAGCGTTGGCGGCACGCGTCTCAAATCCCCTGCCGCTTCTTCGTCGCGAGGCTCGCCTGCGCTTCCCAGGGTGCGTCCGGCCAGTGATGGCGTGGGTAGCGGCCGCGCATATCCTTGGCGACATCGCGCCAGCTGCCGCGCCAGAAGCCTGGCAGATCGCGCGTCGTCTGGATCGGGCGGCCCGCAGGCGATGTCAGCGACAGGACGAGCGGGATGCGGTCACGCCCGACCACCGGGTGCGCATCGAGCCCGTACAGCGCCTGCACGCGCAGTTCGACCGTCGGCCCGGCGGTGGCGGCATAGTCGATCGCATGGCGCGTTCCCGCCGGGCTGGTGAACTCCGGCGGCGCGATCCGGTCCACCGTCTGCGCCGCATCCCAGCCCAGCAGACCCTGAAGCGCATTGTGCAGGTGCGCGGGTGTCGCGGCGGCCAGCGAACGGTGGCCGGAGAGAAGAGGGGCGAGCCATTCCTCCACGCTCGCAAGCAAGCTGGCATCGTCCAGCGCATCGATCCCGGCAAAGGCGGCGCGCTGGCGCAAGGCCTGCGCCTTGTCGCCCCAGTCGAGAAGGTCCAATCCATGCTCGCGAACCCCGCCGATCAGCGCGGCGCACAGCGCATCGGGCGACGGTGCAGCGTCTGGCCCGCTCGCCAGCCGAATCGCACCCAGCCTGCGCTCCAGCCGGGCCTCGGCGCGGCGATCGGCCAGCGCAAAGCTACAACGGCTGACCCGCTCGATCCGCCCAGCCAGGTGCGTTTCGACATCGCTCGCGTCGAGCGCGAAGGCGCTGAGGATGCGCGCATCCGCCGCCTTGCCCTGCACTTCTCCGATCGCCAGCCATTGCGCGGAGATCAGCGAAGACGTCGTATCGAGTCTGAAGCTGCGTCCGCCCGCGCTCGCCCAGGTCTCACCCGAACCATCGCGGCGCTTGGCCACGCGATCGGGATACGCGAACGCCAGCAGGATGGCGGGCGGAATATCCTGCTGCGTGCCGGGTTTCACCTGCCGCTCGGCCAGCTGCGCCCAGCGCTGCGCCAGCTTGCGCGATTTGGCCGCCCGCTCGCCCCGGTCGCTGCGCCAGCGCGCCAACCGCGCATCGAGGTCTTCGCCCTGCCCGCCCAGCCCCCGTTCCTGCAGCAGCAACGCGATCTCCGCGGCGAGCATCGCACAACCCGCGCCCGCCCCCTTGAGCAGCATCGCGGCGAGGTGCGGCGGAAGCGGAAGCGCCGCGATCGCCCGGCCATGGGCAGTGATCGCTCCGCCCTCATCAACCGCATCCAGCGCAACCAGACGCTTGCGTGCCTCAGCCAGCAGGGGCGCGGGGGGCGGATCGAGCCAGTTGAGCCGCAGCGGATCGCTTTCCCCCCAGGCCGCGCATTGCAGCACCAGCGGCGCCAGATCGCTGTCGAGGATTTCGGGCGGGTCGAACGGTGGCAGGCCCCCGGTCGCCGCCTCCTCCCACAGCCGATAGGCCACGCCCGGCCCCTGGCGCGCGGCACGGCCCGCGCGCTGCGTGGCAGCGGCCTGGCTCGCGCGCTCGGTCACCAGCCTTGTGGTCGCGGCGAGCGGATCGTAGCGCGCGCGTCGCGCCACACCACTGTCGACGACGATCCGGACGCCATCGATGGTGAGGCTGGTCTCGGCGATGCTGGTGGCGAGAATGACCTTGCGGCGTCCGTCCGGGTCGCGGCGGATCGCAGCGCGCTGCTCGGGCGGGGTCAATGTTCCGTGCAACGGCAGCACGGCGATACCGTCGCCCAGAATAGCGAGACGTTCCTGCACCCGCGCGATCTCCGCGACACCGGGAAGGAAGGCGAGGACATCGCCTTCCACCTCATCGCGCAAGGCCGTGCGGATCGCCTGCGCCATGGCATCCTCGATCCGCTGCTCTCCGCGCCGGCCGAGGTAACGCAGGTCCAGCGGGTGTGATCGGCCCTCGCTGGACAGCACCGGCGCATCGCCCATCAGTGTCGAAAAGCGTGCACCGTCGAGCGTAGCCGACATGGCAAGCAGCCTGAGATCCGGCCGGAATGCGCCCTGCGCTTCCAGCGCCAGCGCGAGGCCGAAGTCGCTGTCGAGGCTGCGCTCGTGCACCTCGTCGAAGAGCACCGCCGATACCCCTGCCAGCTCGGGATCGGCCTGGATGCGGTTGACGAAGATGCCTTCGGTCAGCACCAGCACGCGCGTTGCGGCGCTGCTCTTGCTGTCCATCCGCGTCGCATAGCCGATGGTGTGCCCCACCGGTTCGCCCGCCAGCTCTGCCATGCGTTCGGCTGCGGCGCGCGCGGCAAGGCGGCGTGGCGAGAGCAGCAGCACCTGTCCGGTGCACCAGGGCTGATCGAGCAGCGCGGGTGCAACGGTGGTGGTCTTGCCTGCCCCGGGAGGCGCCACGAGCACGGCATTGGGACTGGATGCGAGCGACGTCAGCAGATCGGGTAGGACTGAGTGGATTGGCAGGAAAATCATGCAGCCACCCTCACCGCGTTCCCGAGCGAAGTCGAGGGACGTGCGCGCTACCGATTGCGATCACGTCCCTCGACTTCGCTCGGGACAAACGGAATGGGTTATGGGGCCTAGCCATAAACCCCCAGCCCCAGCCGCTCGCGCATCATCCAGCGCGCGACCATCAGCACCGAGACCACGGCCAGACCTGCGGCAAGCCCGACCCACACGCCGACACCATCCCAGCCCAGGCGGAAGGCGAAGAACCAGGCAGTGCCCATGCCCACCACCCAATAGCCGAAGGCGGCAAACAGCATCGGCCAGCGGGTATCCTGCAGCCCGCGCAACACCCCTGCCCCGACCGCCTGTACCGCATCGACCAGTTGGAAGATGGCGGCGACCAGCAGGAAGCTGAGCGCCAGCGAGAAGGCGGCGGCGGCGCTCGAATCGAGCGGATCAATGAAAAGCCCGACAAGCGCATCGGGAAAAAAGGTCATGATCGCGGACATCAGGCAGGCCGAGATCACGCCCAGCCCCAGCGCCGCCCAACCTGCACGCCCGGCGGCTTGCGAATCGCGCGCACCGTGATGCAGCCCGACGCGCACCGTCGCGGCCTGCGACAGGCTGAACGGCACCATGAAGGCGAACGAGGCGATCTGGATGGCGACCGCGTGCGCCGCCAGCGAATCGCGGCTGATCAGGCCCATCAGAAAGGCTGCCGAACTGAAGATCGCGACTTCGAAGGCAAAGGTGATCGCGATCGGCAGGCCCAGCCGGAACAGCCCCCGGTAGCGGGGCCAGTCCGCCACCCAGAACCGCCCGAACAACCGGTAGCGGCGGAACGGCCGGACGGTGGTGATGACCAGTGCCATCACCGCAAACAGCGTGCAATTGGCGACCAGATTGGCGATGGCAGCCCCCATCAGCCCCATCTCTGCAAAGCCCATGTTGCCGAATACGAGGGCCCAGCAGACGATGAGATTGACGCCCACGCCGCACAACGTGACGATCACGCCCCAGATCGGCCGTTCGAGCGCAGATACATACATGCGCAGCACGAACTGCAGCAGCCAGGGCAGCAGGCCCCACATCGCCACACGCATGAACTGCCCGGCATCACGCGACAGATCGGGCTGCTGGCCCATCAGCAGAAACAGCTTTTCAGAATTCCACAGCACCGCCCAGATCGGCACGCAGACCGTCAGCGCCACCCAGAATCCCTGCCGCACTGTGCGCCGGATATCGCGCACGGACGACTTGCGGCGGCCGCGTTCTGCCGCGATCATCGGCGAGGCGGCGGTCATCAGCCCCATGCCGAACGTGCCGCAGGCGAAATACAGGTTCACCGCCAGCGCCGCTGCCGCCAGCGCCTGGACGTCATAGCGGCCCAGGATGATCACCTCGGTGGTGTGGATCGCCATCTGCGCCAGATTGCCGAGAACCAGCGGCCCCGCGAGCAGAAGCAGCGCGCGGATTTCGATTCCAAGGCTGCCCTTGGCGATCAGATCGGGACTGGAACTGGCTGTAACCGCCGTCATGGGACTGAAACTCGATATACCGGGACTGCCCGGTGATTCGGGTCAGCCGCCGTCAATAGCCTCGGGCGATCGCGAATTCGACCGTTTCGATCAGCGCCGCCTTGGCCTTGCCATTGGGGAAGCCCGCGATCGCGTCGATGGCGCGCTGGCCGAAATGGCGGGCGCGGTCGAGCGTCAGGTCGATGGCGCTGTGGCGGCGGAGCAGATCCGTGGCGTGCGCCAGATCCTCGTCCGAGGTGCGGTGACCGATGATCGCGGCCTCCCAGAACTTGCGCTCTTCAGGGCTGCCGTGCGCATAAGCCAGGATCACCGGCAGGGTCACCTTGCCATCGCGGAAATCGTCGCCGACATCCTTGCCCATCTTGGCCGCGTCCGAGACATAGTCGATGGCATCATCGACCAGCTGGAAGGCAATGCCGAGATTGCGGCCATAGGCATCGAGCGCCAGTTCGTCGGCCTCGTTCCGTTCGGCCACGACAGCGGCGATACGGCAGGCGGCTGCGAAAAGGGCAGCGGTCTTCGCACCGATGATGGCGAGGTAACGCTCTTCGCTGGTCTCGATCTGGCGCTGCGCGGTCAGCTGATCGACCTCGCCCTCGGCGATGATCGCCGAGGCTCCGGACAGGATCTTCAGCACCTTGAGCGAACCGTCCTCGACCATCAGTTCGAACGAACGGCTGAACAGGAAATCGCCGACCAGCACAGTAGCCGGGTTACCGAATACCAGGTTTGCAGCCTTCTTGCCGCGCCGCATGTCCGATCCATCGACGACATCATCGTGCAGCAAGGTTGCGGTGTGAATGAACTCGACTGCGGCGGCGAGCTTGTGATGCCGGTTGCCCGGATAGTCGAGCAGCCGCGCACAGGCGAGCGTCAGCATCGGCCGCATCCGCTTGCCACCGCCTGCGATCAGATGGCCGGCAAGCTCCGGAATCAACGGAATTTTCGACTGCATGCGGTCGAGGATCACGCTGTTCACCGAATTCATGTCGTGCGCGACCAGCTCCATGATCGGATCGAGGCTCGGGGCGGGTGCAGGAGCGCCACCGGGGCGGCCTATCGGGTGAACAGTCGCTGTCATGGGTTGCGATGTGGCAATCCGCATGGCTTAAGGCAAGCTCAAAGCGCAGCGCGGGACATTGCGTTGCCCGATTCTGACAAGGCACACGGCATATGGCCCAAGACCCGGTTCTTGCTTCATTTCGGCAAAGCATCGACAATATCGATGCTGCGCTCATCTTCATGCTGGCCGAGCGCTTCAAGATCACCAAGGCGGTGGGCGAGTACAAGGCGAAGACCGATCTGCCCCCTGCCGATCCCGGACGTGAGGAAGAGCAGATCGCGCGGATGAAGCGGCTGGCGGTCGATGCCGATCTTGACCCCGATTTTTCCGAAAAGTTCCTGCGCTTCGTGATCGACGAGGTCATCCGCCATCACGAACGGATTCGCGACGCGGGCTGAAGGCCTCGGTTCAGCTGCCCATCAACGGATGCTGTCGCGCTCCTTGGGGGTCATCAGCACGCAGCCCCAGCCATCGCGGTATTCCGCGCTTTCGGCCGCCATCAGCGGGACCGTGGCATCGATGCGCTTGGTATCGGCAGCTTCACTGAGGCTCACCACCTCCATGCCCGGCTCCAGATCCTTTTCGCAATCGCCCAGCTCGCGCCCGCCGATATAGCGGCACGAACACACGACGCGGGCGGAATAGGCCGCACCGGTCTGGCTATAGGCGCGCAGGCTGGGCCACATCCAGGCAATCGCCGCCACGGCAATGACTGCCAGCGCGATCAGCACCCATTTCAACCGGCCGCCGCCGCGCTGCATGCTGCCCATATTTCGAGTTGCCATTGATCCCCGCCTGATTGATGGAAGCAGCCATGAAGCACCGCATCCTTATCGCCCTTGCCGCAACCGGCCTTCTTGGCGCAACCGCTTTCGGTCTTTACGGGATCGAGGGCAAGGCCGCCGATACCGGCGAGACGATGATCGCCGATGTCCCCGGCGTCTCCACGCCCGCGCTCAATGCCGAGATCGACAGGCTGTTCGATGAGGATGAATTCGCCGAGACCCGCGCGCTGGTGATCATGCGCGGCGGAGAGATCGTCGCCGAACGCTATGCCCCGGGCTATGACCAGGGCACCAAGTTCATCAGCTGGTCGATGGCCAAGAGCGTGACGGCGGTGCTCGTCGGACTGATGGTGGCTGATGGCCGGCTGGCGCTCGATGCCCCCGCCCCGGTACCCGACTGGCAGCGCCCCGGCGATCCGCGCGGCGCGATCACGCTGCGACATCTGCTGCATATGGCCTCGGGCCTGCAGCATACCGAGGCTGGCGACCCGCCGTACCGGTCGGACGAGGTGCGCATGCTGTTCCTCGACGGGCGCGACGACATGGTGCGCTATGCTGCGAGCCAGCCGCTGGAGGCAGAACCCGGCGCGAAGTTCGAATATTCGACCAACACCACCGTCATCCTTGCGGACATCATCACCCGTCAGCTGACCGACAGCAAGGACCCCGAGGTGCGCCGCCGCGCGATGCTCGATTACATGCGCGGGCGACTGATCGAGCCCTTGGGCATGACCTCGATGGTACCGGAATTCGACGCCTCGGGCACGATGGTCGGCGGGTCGATCATTCAGGCCAATGCCCGCGACTGGGCGAAGTTCGGCGAATTCCTGCGCAACAAGGGCTCGATCGCGGGCAACCAGTTCCTCACCCGCGGCTGGGTCGACTTCATGCTCACCAGCTCGCCGAACAATCCGACCTATGGCGGGCACATCTGGCTCAACAAGCCCAGTGCACCGGGGCAGCGCAAGATCCTCTACCCCGATCTGTTGCCGGGCGATGTCTTTGCCGCACAGGGGCATTTGGGCCAGTTCGTCATCGTCAGCCCCAGCCAGCGGCTGACGATCGTGCGGCTGGGCAAGACGCAGGATAACGAACTGGGCCCGGTGAAAGACCAGATCGGCAAAATCGCCGCGATGTTCCCGAGGGGCTAGGCTGATCGTCAGACCTCTGTCAAACTACCGTCCAGGTTGATCTTCTGAGGGAGGCACGGAAATGCGGTGGATGAAGCACACAGCGGCGCTGGCGGCAGCGATCATGGCCGTTTCGGCAGTGCCTGCGCAGGCAGAGGCAGTGTCTGCTGCCAGTGCGGCTGAAGCGGCAAAGCCCGCCCCATTTGTGGCTGCCGATTTCCAAGTGCCGACGCTGGTCACGACCCCGTCGTTCAAGATCGTGCCGCTGGGCCCCGATCTCGTGAAAATCGATTTCGACGCGTATATGTCGTCGATCGAGCATCTGCAGAAGACGTTCACCCGCAGCACCAGCTGGCCGCATCCGGGCGTCACCGATGCCGACGCGATGAAGGACATGCAGACCGAGCAGGGCCGCTTCCAGCGCCGCGAATCCTTTGCTTACGCGGTGCTCACCCCCGACGGGAAGCGCGAGCGCGGCTGTATCTACGTCTACCCCAGCGAGATCGAGGGCTATGACGCGGTGGTGACGATGTGGGTGACCAAGGCCGAATATGATGCCGGCTTCGACGCAGAACTTTATGCCTGGGCGACCCGGTGGGTGGCCCAGAAATGGCCGTTCAAGCGGGTCGCCTATCCCGGTCGCAGCGTCGATTGGGACACCTGGGATGCGATGACAGCGGCGCAAAAGGCCAAGGATGCGCAGCCGGGCTGAGCTCGCTCCCCCTGCCGCCGGCGAGGGGACAGATATCGCCGCTCACCGCAACCGGAATGTTCCCGTCACCACGGTAAAGCACTGGCCGCCCAGCACCGCGCGGTCGCCGTCGAGCGTACAGCGCAGCAGGCCGCCGCGCTCGCTGGCCTGGCACGCGGAAAAGCTGTTGCGCCCCAGACGCTGCGCCCAGAATGGTGTGAGCACCGCATGCGCGGAGCCGGTGACGCTGTCTTCGTCCACCCCTGCGCCCGGCACGAACACGCGGCTGAGCACATCGGTGTCCAGGCCCGGCGCAGTGCAGATGAACTGATCGTCGCCCAAGGCAGCCAGGGCCTTGAAATCGGGCCGAAGCGCCAGAACATCATCGGCGTTGTCGAACAGCAGCACGTTATAGCGCCCCGGATAGGCATGATATTCGCTCGGCAACCCGCCCAGCAAGCTGCTCCAGTCGGGCAGCGGCGCGGGCGATGGCGGATAGGCAGGCAGTGACAGCGACAGCATGTCGCCATTGCGGGTGACACTGAGGACACCTGCCTTGCGGGTGAGGAACCGGACCGCATCGCCGGCAAAGCCGTTTTCAAAGACATAATGGCCCGCCGCCAGCGTGGCGTGGCCGCACAAAGCGATCTCGACGGCAGGGGTGAACCAGCGCAGTTCGTAATCGGCCTCATCGCCATCCAGCGGCACGATGAACGCGGTTTCGGCAAAGTTGTTTTCTTCACCGATCGCCTGGAGCACCGCATCATCCAGCCAGGCCTCGAGCGGCATCACCGCCGCCTGGTTGCCGGTGAAGGGACGCGCGGCAAACGCATCGATATGGCAATAGGGCAAGGTTGCAGGCAGATCGGTCATGGGTAGAGCAGTCCTTCGGTCCAGCCGGTGGGCGTGCATGTGAACACGCGGCGATGGTGCAGCCGGTGGTCGCGATCTTCCCAGAACTCGATCCGCTGCGGCACGACGCGGAAGCCAGACCAATGCGGCGGGCGTGGCACGGGCTTGTCGGCAAACTGCGCCTGCACTTCGGCGAACCGCTGTTCGAAGACCTCACGCTCGGGCAGCGGGCGCGACTGGTCGGATGCCCAGGCACCCAGCTGCGAATCGCGCGAGCGCGTGGCGAAATAGGCGTCGGCTGTTGCTGCATCGACCTGCTCCACGGGCCCTTCGATCCGGATCTGCTGGCGCTGCGACTTCCAGTGGAACAGCAGCGCGGCATGCGGATTGGCGAGCAGCTCGCCCCCCTTGCGGCTCTCGTAGTTGGTGTAGAAAATGAATCCGTCGGGCCCATGGCCCTTTAGCAGCACCATGCGCACCGAGGGATGGCCCTGCTCGTTCGCGGTCGCCAGCGCCATGGCGTTGCTGTCGTTGATCTCGGTCTCGCGGGCCTGCGCATACCATGTATCGAACAGCGCAAAGGGATTGTCGGCCATCTCATCCTACCTTGGTCAATGCGGCTCGCTTGACTGCCTTAACCATATAAGACAGTGGTGATTCCGCCAGCGCGGCTTATGGCGCAGCGCCAAAGCGATGAACAGGGTTTTGCTGCAGTCATCAGGGGGATAACCGGCGATGTGGGAACAGATTTTCGGGGCGGCAAACCTGCTGGCGATGCTCGCCTGGGTGGTGCTGATCCTTGGCCCACGGCGCGAGATCGTGATGCGGGTCCTCTTTTTCGGTCCGCTTTTCGGTCTGGCGCTGGGCTATGCGATCGGGCTGACCCTGGTGCTGACCGGCGTGGTGCCAACCGGCGGCGGTGCCGATTTCCCGACGATCGAAGGCGTTCGCAGCATCTTTGCGAGCGATCCCGGCGTGACGATCGGTTGGGTGCATTATCTAGCATTCGACCTGTTCGTCGGCCTGTGGATCGCGCGCAATGCCGATGCGCACGGCCTCAACACGTGGAAAGGTCGGCTGATCCAGGCGCCGATCCTGTTCTTCACCTTTGCCGCGGGCCCGTTCGGGCTGGCGCTTTACATCGGCATACGGGCATTTTTTTTGCGCAGGGCTTCAGCTCATCTGATCCCGACTTGAAAAATGCCCTGCCCCTTCCCCAGATATTGTTGTAAATCGGCAACAATGGATAATCTCACCAACAATGGCGACCACATTCATGGCTGATCCCTATGCAATTCTCGGCGTTTCCAAAGGCGCGAGCGAGAAGGACATCAAGAGCGCGTACCGCAAGCTCGCCAAGGAGCTGCACCCGGATTACAACAAGGACAATCCGGTGGCTGCGGCGCGCTTCTCCGAGGTGACCCGCGCCTATGACCTGTTGTCAGACAAGGACAAGCGCGCGCGCTTCGACCGTGGCGAGATCGATATCGATGGCAATCCGGCCGCCCCCTTCGGCTTTGGCGGTGGCGGTGGCTATCGCCAGCAGGGCCGGCCCAACGATAATGCGGGCTTTTCCGGCTTCGGCAATGACGGCATCGACTTTGCCGACATTTTCGACGGGCTGTTCGGCGGCCTGGGCGGCGGCGGAGGCGGCGGCACCTATCGGGGCGGCGCGCGCAGCAGCGCACCCAAGGGCGCCAATGTCGCCTACAAGCTGGCGGTCGATTTCACCGATGCTGCCACGCTCAAGCCGCAGCGGATCACGCTGGCTGATGGCAAGACGATCGACCTCAAGCTGCCCAATGGTGTCGAAACCGGCACCAACATGCGCATGTCGGGCAAGGGCCAGTCCGGTGCCGGCGGCCCCGGCGACGGCATCGTGACAATCGAGGTCCGGCCGCACCGCTTCTTCCGGCGCGATGGAGACAATGTGCGGCTCGATCTGCCGATCACGCTCAAGGAAGCGGTGGCAGGCGGCGACGTGCGCGTGCCCACCGTCGATGGAGCAGTGATGATGAAGATCAAGCCGGGCAGCCAGTCTGGCCAGCAGATGCGCCTCAAGGGCAAGGGCTTTCACGGCAAGACCGGCGAGCGCGGTGACCAGATCATCGAACTGCAGATCCGCCTTCCCGATGGCGGCGATGCCGCGCTCAGCGCCTTTGTCGAAGGCTGGCAGGCGGACTATGACCCGCGGTCCGGCCTGGTGGGCTGAACCCCGATTCCACAATGGCGATATTCAACCTGCTGAAGCCGGGCACACTCAAGCAATTGCGCGCAACATCGCTGGGCATCACCCGTGAGGTCACGGGCAATGTTCTGGTGCATGGCGGCGTCGTCGCGGGCAATTTTGCCTATCTGTCTCTGCTGACCATCTTTCCCTTCTTCATCGTCGCAGCGGCGCTGGGCGGCGTCTTCGGGCGCAGCGAATATGGCCAGCAGGCCGTGAACGCCTTCCTTGCCGCCGTTCCGCCCAGCATGGCGTCGGTCATTGGCGCGCCGGTGCAGGCCGCCATGTCGGCGCGCACCGGGCCCTTGCTGTGGCTGGCCGTGATCGTCGGGCTGTGGACAACGGGAAGCCTGATCGAATCGATCCGCTCGGTGATCCGCCGCGCCTATGGCACCACCAACAACAAGCCGTTCTGGCGCTATCGCCTGGGATCGATGGCGCTCATCATCATCGCGGTCATCGCCACGATGCTGGCGCTGAGCATGCAGGTGGTGCTGGTCGGCGCGGCCGAGGTGATCGCCGCCAGCGTGCGATTTCCGCAAAACGCGCTCTCGCTGGTCGCCTTCAGTCAGCTGTTCACCTTTCTGGTGCTGCTGGGCATGCTCTATCTCGTCTTCGGCATGCTCACCCCCACGATCTACCGCCGCGCAGGCCACCCGATCTGGCCAGGGCCCTTGTTCATCAGCATCTGGTGGATGGTGAGCCTTGCCGTGCTGCCGTTTTTCCTCAGCACATTTGCCGATTACGACCTGACCTATGGCAGCCTGGCCGGCGTGATGGTGAGCCTCATTTTCTTCTTCCTCATCGGGCTCGCTATGGTAATCGGGGCCGAACTGAACGCCGCGCTTGCGCGTGCACGCGGCGGTGTGCCGCAGGAACCAGCCATTGAATAAGGATCAAAGCATGGACGGACTGATGCAGGGCAAACGCGGCCTCATCATGGGGCTTGCCAACAACAAGTCGCTGGCCTGGGGCATTGCGCAGAAGCTGGCCGAACATGGTGCGGAGCTGGCCTTTTCCTATCAGGGCGAGGCTCTCGGCAAGCGCGTCATCCCGCTGGCGGCAGAGCTGGGCAGCGATTTCACCTTCGATTGCGACGTATCGGACATGGGCGCGCTCGACCGGGCGTTCGAGACTCTGGCTGCACGCTGGCCGACGATCGACTTCGTCGTCCACGCCATCGGCTTTTCGGACAAGAACGAGCTGCGCGGCAAATATGTCGACACCAGCCTCGACAACTTCCTGATGACCATGAACATCAGCGCCTATTCGCTTGTTGCGGTTGCAAAAAGGGCACGGGCAATGATGCCCAGCGGTGGCTCGATCGTGACCCTGAGCTATTATGGCGCGGAAAAGGTGATCCCGCATTACAACGTGATGGGCGTTGCAAAGGCGGCGCTGGAATCGAGCGTCAAATATCTCGCCAATGACCTTGGCCAGGAGAACATCCGCGTCAACGCGATCTCGGCCGGCCCGATCAAGACGTTGGCCGCGAGCGGCATCGGCGACTTCCGCTACATCCTCAAATGGAACGAATACAACGCGCCGATGCGCCGCAACGTGACGATTGATGATGTCGGCGGCGCAGGGCTTTACCTGTGTTCGGACCTGTCTTCGGGCGTCACCGGCGAAACCCACCATGTCGATGCCGGCTATCACGTCGTCGGCATGAAGCAGGAAGACGCGCCCGATATCGCGCTGGACCAGTAAAACGCGGTTGCAGGCGCGCCATCTGGACAGCGCGGGCGCAATGCCGCAAAGCGCGCGCGATACCCTTGCGCCGGAACGGATTGCCTGATGAGCTTCAACACCTTTGGCCGTGTTTTTCGCTTCACCACCTGGGGGGAAAGCCATGGCCCTGCGCTGGGTGCGGTCGTTGATGGCTGCCCGCCGGGACTGGCGCTGAGCGAGGCGGATATCCAGCCGTTCCTCGACGCGCGCCGCCCGGGCACATCACGCTTTACGACGCAACGCCAGGAACCCGACGCGGTGCGCATCCTGTCGGGCGTGTTCGAAGGCCGCACCACCGGCACGCCGATCAGCCTGATGATCGAGAATGTCGATCAGCGCTCAAAGGATTACAGCGAGGTCGCCAAGGCCTATCGCCCCGGCCATGCCGATTATGCCTATGACGCCAAATACGGCTTTCGCGATTATCGCGGCGGAGGCCGCTCGAGCGCTCGCGAGACGGCCGCCCGCGTGGCAGCAGGCGGCGTGGCGCGGCTGGTGATCCCCGAGGTCAGCCTGATCGCCTATGTCTGCGAACTGGGCGGCGATTCGATCGACCCTGCCCGCTTCGATGCTGCCGAAATCGGCCGCAACCCATTCTTCTGCCCCGATCCTGAAGCGGCCAAGCGCTGGGAAGCCAAGGTCGATGCCGCGCGCAAGGCCGGCAGCTCGCTCGGAGCCGTGGTCGAGTGCGTCGCCACCGGCGTCCCTGCGGGCTGGGGGGCACCTCTTTACGCCAAGCTGGACAGCGAACTGGCCGCCGCCGCCATGTCGATCAACGCGGTCAAGGGCGTCGAGATTGGCGATGGCTTCTCCGCCGCACGGCTGTCCGGAGAGCACAATGCCGATCCGATGCGGCCAGGCGCGGATGGCTCGCCCGAGTTTCTTGCCAACCATGCTGGCGGCATCGCCGGGGGCATCTCCACCGGGCAGCCGGTGGTGATCCGTGTCGCGTTCAAGCCGACCAGTTCGATCCTGACTCCGGTCGAGACGATCACGCGCGAGGGCGAAGCCAGCGAGATCGTCACCAAGGGTCGCCACGATCCGTGCGTCGGCATTCGCGGCACCCCGGTGGTGGAGGCGATGGTCGCGCTGGTGCTGGCCGATCAGAAGCTGCTACACCGCGCACAATGCGGTTAAGCGCATTTTCGCAAGGCCTGTAAAAACCAATTACCGATACGGCAGTTGACGTAAACGTCACATTTTGTCGCAGGGTGATTGCCTCCATCGCGCAACTGTGTCTAGCATGGTGGCAACAGCAGCCGCCTGCCCGCAACGGGCAAAAATGCGGCGCGACAGGAGAGTGAATGACCGTCACGCCCACCCGGGCAGGCGATGCCGGTGCGCCGCCCGCCGAGGCCGCATCTGCGCCGTCCGCCGCCGTGTCCGCAGGCCCATCAGCCACCAGCGCCACCACACCGCGCGTGATGCTGTGGACGCTGATGATCATCTACATCTTCAATTTTCTCGACCGGCAGATCGTGTCGATCCTCGCCGAGCCGATCAAGCGGGACTTCCAGTTGAGCGATACCCAGCTGGGGCTGATGACCGGGCTGGCGTTCGCGTTGTTCTATACATTGCTGGGCATTCCGATCGCCCGCTATGCTGACCGCAGCACCACCAACCGGGTGTCGCTGATCGCCTGGTCGGTGGCGATCTGGTCGGCGATGACGATGGCCTGCGGCGCGGCGCGCACCTTCCCACAGCTGCTGCTGGCGCGCGTCGGCGTCGGCGTGGGTGAAGCGGGCTGCACTCCGGCGGCGCATTCGCTGATCACCGACAGCGTGCCTGCCGACAAACGATCGTCGGCCATCGCCTTTTACGGGCTCGGCATTCCCATCGGGTCGCTGCTGGGCATGGTCATCGGTGGCGGCCTTGCCGACGCCTATGGCTGGCGGACGGCCTTTTATGTGGTCGGCATGCCCGGCGTCCTGCTGGCCGTGCTGGTCCCTTTCCTGATGAAGGAACCGCGCCGCGCCGGTATGCTCGCCGGTGAACGCATGGCGCCTGCCCGGCCGCAGGTTCCGGTGCTCGAAGCACTGCGCGAACTGGCGACATCCCGTTGCTTTGTCATCCTGTGCATCGCAGGCGGGCTGATCGCCTTTCTGTCCTACGGCAAGGGCGTATGGGTCGCTGTGCTGTTCATCCGCAACTTCGGCCTGACCCCGGGCGAGACCGGCCTCTATCTGGGCGTGACGCTGGGCATTTCCAGCATGATCGGCACCTGGGGCGGCGGCAAGCTCGCCGACCATTTCGGCAAGATCGATCGCAAGCATCTGCTGACGGGCCCGGCGATCGCGATTGCGCTGGCCGCCCCCATCCTGTTCCTCGCCTATTCCGCCACCGACTGGCGTGTCGCGCTCGCGCTGCTGGTACTGCCGACCGCGATGAACATCATGTATTACGGCCCGGTCTATGCCTGTGTTCAGGGGCTGGTCCGGCCCGAACTGCGCGCGGTCGCAGCGTCGGTGATGCTGTTTTCGCAAAATCTGATCGGTCTGGGCCTCGGGCCGCTGCTCTTTGGCATGATGTCCGATGCGTTCCGCCCGATGGCGGGCGAAGACAGCGTGCGCTGGGTGCTGTACGGCGCCGCGTGGCTGGGTCTCATCCCCGCTTTTCTCTTCTGGCGCGCCAGTTTGCGGCTGACACGGGAACTGAAGAGCGGGTAAGGCATACCCCCTGATTGCACGTAAAAAGGGGGCCTGACAGCCTATGGACGAGATCCGGCTGTTCATCGAAACCTGGCAGGCCCCGATCGGGCTTGTCATCCTGGGGCTGATGTTCGTCGGCTTCGTGATGGAACGGTTCCCTGCGGCGGTGATCGCGATATTGGGAGCATGCACGTTCCTGTTCCTGGGCATCATCGATTCCAAGCAGCTGTTTTCGGTCTTTTCCAGCAGTGCACCGATCACCATCGGGGCGATGTTCATCCTGTCCGGCGCGCTGCTGCGCACCGGTACCATCGATGCGATTGCTGGCACGATTATCAACCGGGCGGCACGCCATCCGCGGCTCGCGGTGGCAGAGATGTTTCTCGGCGTCTATGTCGCCTCGGCCTTCATGAACAACACTCCGGTGGTGGTTGTGATGATTCCGATCATCCTGCGGCTGGCGCAGGCGACCGGCTATTCGGCCAAGAAGCTGCTGATCCCGCTGAGCTTCATCACGATTCTGGGCGGTACCACGACGCTGATCGGCACATCGACCAACCTGATTGTCGATTCGGTTGCTCGCAGCAACGGCCTGCCCGCGTTCGGCATCTTCTCCATCACGCCCTACGGACTGGTCGCCGGTATCGCTGGAATGGTCATGCTGGCCTTGTTCAGCGCGGCTCTGCTGCCCAAGGATGACGAAGCCTTGGGAACGGGGAGCAACGATGAGGAGCTGTTCCTCACCGAGTTGACCATCCGCAATGCCTCAAACCTGCGCGGCAAGACGCTGGGTGAGACAGCGATTGCCAAGCGCTCGAAAATCCAGATCACGGCGCTGAAACGCGATGGCCGCTATATCCGCCACAATCTGACGCGCGAGGTCCTGCTGCCCGACGATGTGGTGGTGATCCGCACCGACCTTCCCGAACTGATGTCGCTGCGCAAGAGCGGCGACTTCAAGGTCGGGATTGTGCGCAAGGGCGACGTCGGCGCGATGGGCGACGTGGTGGTCGAGGCCATGGTGGCCCCCAGCCACCCCAGCATCGGCAACCGGCTGTACGATATCCCGTTCCTGTCGCTGCTCAACGTCCGCATCCTGGGCCTCAGCCGCTATCGCAACCTGCCGCGCTCCGACCTGCCCAATGCCAAGATCCACGCCGCTGACAAGCTGGTGGTCACCGGATCGAAGGCGGATATCGCGCGGATGTACGAAAACCCGAACCTTTTCGGCATCACCAGCACCAATGCCCGCGCCTTCCGCCGTGACAAGGCGCCGCTGGCCATTGGCGCGCTGGCGGCGGTGGTCATCCTTTCCGCGCTGAACGTGGTGGCAATCGAGGTGGCGGCGATCCTCGCGGTCGGCTTCATCCTCATTGCCCGCTGTATCGATGCCGAAGAAGCCTGGGGATCGATCGATGGCAACGTGCTGGTGCTGATCTTCGGCATGCTCGCGGTCGGGCTGGCGCTCGAAGAGGCAGGGAGCGTCAACATTGTCGTTGCAGCCCTTGCCCCCTTCCTCACCGAAGCGCCGACATGGGCGGTGGTGTTTGCCGTCTATGTCGTCGCAGTGCTGCTGACCGAGATCATCACCAACAATGCGGTCGCAATCATCGTCACGCCGATCGTGATCAAGCTGGGCAATGATCTGGGAATCGATCCGCGGCCGCTCGTGATCGCGGTGATGTTCGCGGCATCGGCAAGCTTTGCCACGCCGATCGGATACCAGACCAACACCCTGGTCTATGCGGCAGGCAACTACCGCTTCACGGATTTCTTCAAGGCCGGAATTCCGCTGACGATCGGGGTCGGTCTTGCCACCTGCTTTGCGATCGTCATGCTCAGTTGAACCGAGGGCAGCTCATCCGCCCTTGGGCTGCTTGACCAGCTTCACCGGGGTGAATTGCCCCAGACCGCAACTGGCCCCGCGGTTGAACGTTCCGCCGATATTCTGCAGCACCGTGATGATATCGACGTTGCACAGCTGGGTCAGCGAGGTCGAGTATGTGAACGTGCGATCAAAACCCAGCCCGCCGCATTGCTGTGGCAACTCGTTGCGATAGACCTTGCCGCCGGCCATGATGAAATCGATGGTGCGGCCATCGCGGACCTGGCTGTTGCGGATCTGCGACAGGTTGATGCAACTGACCGGCTCTCCGACCACTTCGGCCGCCGGAACCCGCGACTTTTTGGGTTTGGCGGAATTGGTCTGGGCAAAGGCCATCGCCTGCAGCGCGAACAGCGCGGCTCCCGTGACGATCAAGCCGGTGGCGATCAGGCGACGGTTGGCAGGCATGGCAGTTCCTTTCGATCGAGAACGTGCCTTAGAATGCCCTATCCACCCTTGCATGTCGATGAACGGCGGCAGGATCAGCCCGCGATCATCTCCGCCAGCACCGCCAGGCAATCATGCGCCAGCAGCTTGGAACGTTCGGGGCTCCACCCCTGCTCAGCGCAAGGCAGATCGTCATTGTCCTTGAATGGCATTTCCAGCGTCATCGCCACGCAGCCATGCGAAGGACCAAAGCGTTCGGCGAGCTGGTTGGTCGACATCGACAGGTTGGCCCGCCCGGCAGCAGCGCGCGGATAGCCCTGCGCGGTCTGGAAGTCGGGCGTCCGCGCGGCCAGAAGGTCGCGATAGCGCTCATAGCGCGCGCCCTGATCCTCGGTCCAGGACGGGATGCCATCGAACCCGGCAATGAACACGTGCGGGATTGCCTCGTCGCCATGCACGTCCATCGCCCAGTGGACGCCGGTTGCATCCATCGCGTTGCGCACGCAGAGCACTTCGGGGCTGCGCTCGGCACTCGGCTCGTGCCATTCGCGGTTGAGGTTCACGCCCACCGTATTGGTACGCAAATGGCCACGACACGAACCATCTGGGTTCATGTTGGGTACGATGTGCAGTGTTGCTTTCTTGCGCAGCAGGCGCGCATGCGGGTCGGCGGGATCGGTGAGCTTTTCCAGCGCGCCTTCCATCCACCATTCGGCCATGCTCTCGCCGGGATGCTGCCGCGCATAGAGCCAGATCTGGATCGGCCCCTCGCCCATTTCCAGACAGTCGATCGGCTGGCCCTCGATGCTCTGGCCGAGCTCGCGATGACGCACGCCTGCACGGCTGGCGATTTCGGCGACCAGGTCATGGTGCCGTTCCATCGAATAGGGCGCGAAATAGGCGAACCAGGCAACGCCGCCGGTCATCTGGTAATGGAGGGTCAGCCGACCTTCTGCCGGGTCATAGGATGTGTCGGTGCGGCCCCAGAAATCGCGATCCTCGCTGACACAGGCGCGATAGCCCGGCCAGCCGCCCGGATACGCCGAATCCTTGAGGCCGGTGATGACCAGTTCCAGCTCATCGCCCGGCTGCGCAGCAACCCGGAAGTGGAACCACTGGAAGAAGTCCGAATCCTTGTCCTTGCGAATCGCAAGCTCGGCACGCCAGGCGCCGGGAGACGTCGGGGCGACCGACTGGACGATGATGTTACCTGAATCGAAAGCGCAAGAAATGCTGGGAGCATGGGTCTGGGTCATGGCACGCTGATAGTCGCTCCGGACTCGCCGGGAAAGCGGGTAAACAGGCCTTGCGCGAGTTTTGCCGCATTCAGCTGGGTCTCTGCCATCGGCGTCCCCGCCTTGGCCTCGACGCTGGCGCGACCTTCCCACAACACGGTACCATCGCCGGCGCGAATGTTGGCGAACATTTCGGTCGCGATCCGCTCCTTGGGGCGTCCGCCCAGATTGATGCCGATGCCGACACCAACGCCCGATCCAAAGCCGCCTGTCCCGCCGCCGACGCCAACGGATACCGGGCTGCGATCATCGGCCACGGGAGACTGGACCGATCGTTCGATCCGCACCGTTGCGGTCTGCACGCCCGCAGCCTCGCGCGCGCCCACCGGCAGCACCTGATAGCCGATCCGTTCCAGCTCGCGCTCCACCGCTGTGGCGTAGCTGCGATATTCCAGCGCTGCGCTATCCATGCCCTCGCCTGCAACCACGCGAATCGGACCGCGGCCCAGCTCCCCTGCCCGGTCGGGAGAGACAAAGCGCACTGCTTCCACCGGCCCCGCAGGCGAAACGCATGCGCCTGCCAGCACCGTCAGTGTCAGCACGCTTCCGGCCACCGCCTGTCGCAATGTGCGTGAAAAGCCCATGATGTTCGCGCCCTTTCTGCCCGCACCCGCCTTTGCGTGTGCTATGCCTGCGTAGCGCAAATGGCGATGAACCGGCAATGAAGCGCAGAAAAATCACGCGCGGAAACCGCGGGCATGCTTGACTTTGGATGGTCGCCCACGTATCCGCGCCGCTTTCCGGCATGGTTGATCCGGCCCGGCAGACGCGAAGAATCAGCGCTTGCCGTCCGACTCCATGACGCCGCATCGTTTTCAATCAAGGGCCCGAACGTCATGAAGATTCGCAATTCGCTGAAGTCGCTCAAGGATCGCCATCGCGACAACCGCGTGATCCGTCGTCGCGGCCGCACCTATGTGATCAACAAGACCAACCGTCGCTTCAAGGCTCGCCAGGGCTGAACCGCGCTGCTGCGCCATTCCTGGCGCGCAGGATCATGGTTGGTTTGAGCATGGAAGGCTCCGGAGGGCTCCGGGGCCTTTTGTGTGCGTGTTTGATGGAGACTGACGATGTCGCAGCCGGTGGATGCCATCATTTTCGATGTCGGCAATGTTCTGTATCAGTGGGACATCCGCCATCTCTACGCCCGGCTGATCGACGACCCCGAAGAGCTTGACCATTTCGTCACGCAGATCGTCACGCCCGAATGGCATTTCCAGCATGACGCCGGGCGTCCGCTGGCCGAGATGGTCGACGAGCTTACCGCGCAATATCCACAGCACAGCACGCTGATCGCACAATATGTTCCGCGCTGGCTGGAAACGATCCCGGGCCCTGTGCCCGGCATGCTCGATCTGGCCGAACGACTGGCGCTGCTGGGATATCCGCTGTTCGGCATCACCAATTTCGGGGTCGAGTTCTGGGACATGTTCCGTCCCACCGCGCCGGTGTTCGACCTGTTTCGCGACATCGTCGTTTCTGGCGCAGAAAAGCTGGTGAAGCCCGATCCCGCGATCTACCGGCTCGCTATCGCCCGTTTCGGCATCGATCCGGCGCGCAGCTTGTTCATCGATGATCGCCAGGACAATATTGCCAGCGCCATCGCATGCGGCCTGCAGGGGCATGTCTTCCGCGATACTGCGACGCTCGAGGCGGACCTTGTAGCGCGGGGCGTGATCGAGAATGTGACTACATGATGGTCACCTAATATGCTATGGCAGCGCCATGCACATGTCGATCCGTGAAGCCAAAGCCCGTTTCTCCGAAGCCATTGCTGCAGCCATGCGCGGCGAACGCGTGGTGATCACTCGCCATGGCCGTGCTGTGGTCGAACTGACCGCCGCGACAGGCAAGCAGCCGCTGAATTTCGCCGCTGCCGATTCCTATCTGGCCGAAATCGGGTGGGATTCAAGCACAATGAAACTGCCGCAGCATTTCAACGATCCCGCCTTCAGCCGTGACGTTCTGGGCCTTGACGATTGAGGCTGCTGCTCGACACGCACATTGCATATTGGCTCGCGGTCGAGCGCCCTGCACTGTCCGGCCATGAACTTGCGACTCTGACGGCAGCGGACAACGAAATCCTGGTGTCGGCTATCGCGATCTGGGAGTTGCGGCTCAAGTGGAACAGTTTTCATGTGTCGGGCGCGCGGAAGGGGCCGGGTGACCCGACACCGGTTCTCGGCTCGCTAAAGCGGATGGGGCTGGATATCCTGCCACTGGACGCCGAAACCGCCGCCACACCGCTGCTCGTCCCGCTCCCTCACAAGGATCCGTTTGACGAACTCCTGCTCGTCCAGGCGCAACAGGCCGGTGCGCGGTTGTTGACGCGCGACCAGGCACTGCTGGCGCATCCCCTGGCGTATCAGTCCTTGTAGCCCTTCAATTCCTCACCGGTCAGTGTCACGATATGGAGCACGTTGGTCGAACCCGGCGTCCCGAACGGAACGCCTGCCAGCGCGATGATCCGGCCACCGGCCTCGCCAAAGCCGTGACGCAGCGCCATGCGCTTGCCCTTGCCGATCATCTCCTCGAAGCTGCCAATGTCGCGCGTGACGACCGGATAGGCCCCCCAGAGCAGGCCCACGCGTCGCGCAGTCTCGCGCGACGGGGTGAGCACCATCACCGGCACCCCGGGCCGCTCGCGCGACACGCGCCGCGCGGTCGAACCCGACAAAGTGAAGCAAACGATCGCGCTGACGCGCACCGTGTTGGAGATCTCGCTGCACGCCGCCGAAAGCGCATCGGCGGTCGTCGCATCGGGAAGCGTCTCGATGAAATGAACACGCGCGCTGTAGCCCGGGTCGCTCTCGACCTGCGTCGCGATCCGATCCATCATGCCGACTGCCAGTTCGGGCCAGTCGCCCGCTGCGGTCTCGGCCGAAAGCATGACGGCATCAGCGCCATCATAGACCGCGTTGGCGACATCGGACACCTCGGCACGCGTCGGCGACGGGCTGGTGATCATCGATTCGAGCATCTGCGTGGCGACGACCACCGGCTTGCCCGAGCGGCGCGCGGTCTCGACGATGCGCTTCTGCATCACCGGCACCTCTTCGGGCGCCATTTCCACACCCAGGTCGCCGCGCGCGACCATCACCGCGTCGGACATCTCGATGATCGCTTCGAGCGAGGCGAGCGCGGCGGGCTTTTCGATCTTGGCGATCAGGGCTGCGCGGCCGCCGATCAGGCTGCGCGCCTCGGCAACATCATCAGGCCGCTGCACGAAGCTCAGCGCGATCCAGTCTGCCCCCATGTCGAGCGCAAACGCCAGGTCGCGCCGGTCCTTCTCGGTCAGCGCCGCCATCGGCACCAGGCTATCGGGCACGTTCAGCCCCTTGCGATCGGAGATGAACCCGCCAACCTCGACCGAACAGAGAATCTCGGTCTCACCGGGGCGCAGCACGCGCAGCACCATCTTGCCATCGTCGATCAGCAGACGCTGGCCCTTGTCGAGCGCGGCGAAAATCTCCTTGTGCGGCAGATAGGCGCGCTGGTCGTCGCCCGCTTCCGGGTTCGAATCGAGCGTGAAATGCTGGCCATGCTTGAGGAAGGCCTTGCCATCCTTGAACGTGCCGACCCGCAATTTGGGTCCCTGGAGATCGCACAGGATGGTGATCGGCCGCTGCAGCCGCGTCTCGATCTGGCGGATGGTGTTGATCGTCGTTGCGTGCGTGGCGTGGTCGCCATGGCTCATGTTGACGCGGAACGCATCGGCCCCGGCGCGGAACAGCTTCTCGATCATGTCCGGGCTGTTGCTCGCAGGCCCCAGGGTTGCCAGAATCTTGACCTTGCGGCTGCGCTTGGCGATAGTCTTGCTCACTTCTTTCCCCCGGACTGGCGTATCTGGATCAGTAATCGCCGCAAACGCTTGCATAGCGTAGCGGAATGGTTGCGCGATGCTTAGGCCAGACCGTCTCCAATCGCAAAACCGTTGTGGAAAAATTTATATGACAGATGCCATCCCTGCCCCGCCGACTGAAATCGACATCCCCGATGATGTTGCCGCCGCCGCCTTCCGCCGCCTGGTCGGCCATCTGCGCCACCGGCATGATGCCGAGAACATTGATCTGATGGGTCTTGCCGGCTTCTGCCGCAATTGCCTGGCCGACTGGGTGCAGGAAGCCGGTGGTGCGCCCGACCGCGAAAGCGCCCGCGCGCTGATCTACGGAATGGACTCTGCGACATGGAAATCGCGCTATCAGGGCGAGGCCAGCGAAGAACAGATCGCGCGCATGAAGGAAAGCGTGGCGAAGAACGCCGACCACCCTTAAGGGGGCGATCCACCATTTTCGCGTCGGGAGATTCGCCCGGCGCCCCATCCGAAATGAAAGACAGATCATGAGCGAACCCATCATGTCGGCCGACGACCAGCTGCGCCTTTTCATCGAGCGGATCGAACGCCTCGAAGAAGAGCGCAAGGGCGTCGCCGACGACATCCGCGATACCTATAACGAAGCCAAGTCGCAGGGCTATGATGCCAAGATCATGCGCCAGATCGTCCGCCTGCGCAAAATGGAGCCGCACGACCGGCTCGAAATGGAAGCCATTCTGGACACCTACAAGGCCGCTCTGGGTCTGGGCTGATCGCACGCTATGGCGGCGATCCACATCCGCGACGGGCAGCCCCGTGACGGAGAGGCCCTTGCCGCCATCTACGCGCCTTTCGTCGAGCAAAGCTGGGTGAGCTTCGAGACCGAGGCCCCCAGTGCCGACGAAATGGCGCGACGCATCGCAGACTATGGCGCATCGCACGCCTGGCTGGTGGCCGAATGCGATGGCCAGATAGCAGGCTATGCCTATGCCAGCCCGCACCGCGTTCGAGCGGCCTATGCCACCTCTGCCGATATCGCGATCTATATCGCTCCGCACGCGCAGGGCCAGGGCGTTGGCCGCGGGCTCTACACCGCGCTGTTCGATCGGCTGAAGGCCAAATCCATCCACGCCGTCTATGCCGGCATCGCCCTGCCCAACACGGTCAGCATCGCGCTGCACGAGGCGATGGGCATGGTCCCGGTCGGAATCTATCGCGAGGTGGGCTGGAAGCTGGGCGGCTGGCGCGATGTCGGCTGGTGGCAGCGGTTGCTATAGGCTGCCCCGCTGGTGTAAAGGCGCGCACCAGCATTCGCATCCACTCAACTATACAGGCAGAGATCCGCCATGGCAGGCCATAGCAAATTCAAGAACATCATGCATCGCAAGGGCGCGCAGGACAAAAAGCGTTCGGCGATGTTTTCCAAGCTCAGCCGCGAAATCACCGTGGCCGCCAAGATGGGGATGCCTGATCCCGACATGAATCCGCGACTGCGCCTCGCGGTCAACGCCGCCAAGGCGCAGTCGATGCCCAAGGACAATATCCAGCGCGCGATCGACAAGGCATCGGCCGCCGGCGGCGAGGATTACGAAGAAATCCGCTACGAAGGCTATGGCCCGGGCGGCATCGCGCTGATCGTCGAGGCGCTGACCGACAACCGCAACCGCACCGCCACCAACGTGCGCACCGCGTTCAGCAAGAACGGCGGCAACCTGGGCGCATCGGGCGCGGTGAGCCACGGTTTCGACCGCATGGGCCTGATCAGCTATGCGGCCAGCGCGGGCGACGAGGAAAAGGTTCTCGAAGCCGCGATGGAAGCGGGCGCGGAAGATATCGAATCCACCGAAGACGGCCACGACATCTGGACCAGCATGGAAGACCTGCACGCGGTCTCCGGCGCGCTGGAAAAGACCTTGGGCGAAGCCGAGAGCGTCAAGCTCGCCTGGCGTCCGCAGGTCAGGGTCGATGTCGCCGAAGCCGATGCGCAGACGCTGTTCAAGCTGATCGACGCGCTCGACGATGACGACGACGTGCAGACCGTCTGGGGCAATTACGAGGTCTCCGACGAGGTGATGGAGAAGCTGGGATAACCACGCTGCCATCTCCGTTTCCGTCATGATCATCCTTGGCATCGACCCTGGCCTGGGCACCACCGGCTGGGGCGTGATCCGTTCGGTCGGCAATCGGCTCAGTCATATCGCCAACGGCCAGATCAAGACCAACGCCAAGGCCGGCTTGCCCTCGCGCCTGCTGGAACTCGATACCGCGCTGGCGGCGATCATCACCGATTATCAGCCGGACAGCGCGGCGATCGAGGAAATCTACGTCAACAAGAACCCGCAATCGACGCTGAAGCTGGTGCAGGCGCGCGGCGGCTTGCTGCTCGGGCTGGCCCGCGCGGGCCTGGGCGTCGGCGAATACGCCCCGCGTCTCATCAAGAAGGCGATCGTCGGCACCGGAGCAGCGGAGAAGGTGCAGATCGACGCAATGGTGCAGCGGCTGCTGCCGGGCGTACAGATTGCAGGCCCCGATGCGGCGGATGCGCTCGCGGTGGCAATCACCCATGCGCATCTGGCGGGGCATGAGAAACTGCGCTAACCCCCTCTTCTCCCGCGGAGGGGAGAGGGAAAAGAGATGATCGCCAAACTCACCGGAACGCTCGACAGCATGGGGCATGATCACGCCGTGATCGATGTCGGCGGTGTCGGCTATCTGGTGTTCGCCTCCTCGCGCACGCTGACGGGACTGTCCGCGCGCGGCGACAAGGTCGTGCTGCACACCGAGATGCAGGTGAGCGAGACCGACATGCGGCTCATCGGCTTTGCCTCGGCCAGCGAGCGCGACGGCTTCCGCCTGCTCACCGGCGTGCAGGGCGTGGGATCGAAGGTGGCGCTCGCCATCCTGTCCGCCCTCACCCCTGAAGAGCTGGCCCGCGCGGTGGCGCAGGGCGACAAGGCGATGATCGCGCGTTCGCAAGGCGTGGGGCCAAAGCTGGCGCTGCGCATCGTCAACGAGCTCAAGGACAAGATGGGCGCGCTGTCGCTCGGCCCGGCGGGCATCGGCATCCCCGCGCTGGTCGGCAATCACGCCGCCGACGCGGTCTCCGCGCTGCAGCACCTGGGCTTCAAACCCGCCGACGCCGCCCGCGCCGTGGCCGGGGCTGAAGAGGAGTTGGGCGACGGCGCGAGCCTCGACGCACTGGTCCGGCTGGCGCTGAAGAAGGCGGCGCGGTGATGGTTGGCAAGCTGTGGCTGCTTACCTTTAGCCTAGGCTTGGGTGCAGTCTTAGCAGCGCCTGCCTCCGCATGCTCATCGCCAGCGGCCTACCGTTCTGTTGTTGTAAACAAGGTCCCGGAACACATTCCAGACAGCGCCGTCATGCTGAAAGTCCGCGTCGCCGACGCTCTCTACTCCGCCTCTTATCGGGAAATTCAGGGCTTGCGGGCCGTCACGGTCGAAAGTTCTTTCAAGATCCCAACAGGCAGCACGATCGAGATCAGGCAAAAATTGGCCAGTATGTGCAACACTTGGGTAGAAGTATTGTCTGATGACCACGTCTCGACCAATGGCGTCCTCACCGGATTTGTGACAGGCTATATCAAACGGCAACCCGATGGGGCCTACCTGTTGACGCCGTTACTGTTCCAACGCTTCAAAGACAGAGATTGGAGCGATGGTCCAAAATCTGAGTCGAGGGGCAAGGTACCGTATGGCAAGGCAAGGCCTTTAGATCCCAGGGCCAAATGGGTTCCGTTCAAAATTGATGCCGAGGCCCTGGCTCGCAACCTGGATGAAACCAATGCTGCTATCAGACAGAATCTAGACGAAATGGAGAAAAAACGGCAGGCACCACCGTATGGCCTTCCTGAGCAGCATTAAGCTATCCATGGCGGCGCGGTGAAGCACCATCGCTGGACTTGACCCCGCGTTCGTCTATAATTTCGTCCATGACGGATATGACCATCTCAGTGTCGCCCGACCTGAAGCAGTGGATCGACGAGCGCGTCGCCCTTGGGCAGTACGCCGATGCTGCCGACTATGTGCGCGATCTGCTGCGGCGGGATCAGGAACAGTCGGCGGGCGAAGCCGAATGGCTCAAAGCGATGATCGACGAGGGCCTTCAGTCGGGCCGCCTCCATGTAAATCCCAAGGACGTGTTGCGGGAAATCATGACTGAGTACCCCGCAAATCGTGGCTGAACTGGATATCAGCCCAGAAGCGCGGCAGGATCTGGTTGAAATTCGTCTCTTCAGTCTTGAACATTTCGGTCCTGACACAGCCGATGCGTATTTTCTGGGTTTTGACCAAGCTTTTGATCGCCTCGCACAGCACCCGCATGTAGGCGTACCCAAGCCCGAACTGGGTACCGGCATTCGCTGCCTGGTGCATCGTCGGCATCGAATATTCTATATCATTGAAGGTGGTGTCGTGGTTATCGTCCGCATCATCCACCACGCCCGCGACCTCAATTCCGCGTTGAAAAGCTGACATGACCACAGACCGCCTTCTCACCCCCGACCGCATCCCCGAAGACCAGGATGCGGCGCTGCGTCCCAAGACGCTGGCCGAGTTCATCGGCCAGGCGGCGGCGCGCGATAACCTGCGCGTGTTCATCGAGGCGGCCCGGGGACGGTCGGAGGCGCTCGATCATGTGCTGCTGTTCGGGCCTCCGGGGCTGGGCAAGACCACGCTGGCGCAGATTATCGCGCGCGAGATGGGCGTGGGCTTTCGTGCGACCTCGGGCCCGGTGATCGCCAAATCGGGTGACCTTGCAGCGCTGCTGACCAATCTCGAAGAAGGCGATGTGCTGTTCATCGACGAGATCCACCGACTCAATCCGGTGGTCGAGGAGGTGCTCTACCCCGCGATGGAGGACCGCGCGCTCGATCTGATCATCGGCGAAGGCCCGAGCGCGCGCAGCGTGCGTATCGATCTGCCCGCGTTCACCTTGATCGGCGCGACGACGCGGCAGGGCTTGCTCACCACGCCTTTGCGCGACCGCTTCGGCATTCCGGTGCGGCTCAATTTCTATACCGTTGGCGAACTCGAGGCGGTGGTGACGCGCGCCGCACGCCTCCTGGGGCTGGGCATCGCCCCCGATGGCGCGACCGAGATCGCCCGCCGCGCGCGCGGCACGCCCCGCGTTGCCGGGCGGCTGCTGCGCCGCGTACGCGATTTCGCCAATGTCGCGGGCCAGCCCACGGTGGATGCGCTGGCAGCGGACGCAGCGCTCACCCGGCTGGAGGTCGACAAGCTGGGATTGGATGCGATGGATCGGCGCTATCTGATGATGATCGCGGACATCTATCGCGGCGGCCCTGTCGGCGTCGAGACGCTGGCGGCGGGCCTGTCGGAGCCGCGCGATACCATAGAGGATGTGATCGAGCCCTATCTGATCCAGCTGGGCCTGATCGCCCGTACCGCGCGCGGCCGCTGCCTGAATGCGCGCGGCTGGAAGCATCTGGGCCTCAATCCGCCCGAAGGCGCGCAGGAAGGTCTGTTCGACCTCTAGCTGCCTATTCTGCGGCCACCGGTGCGCGCAAGCGGCTCCCACGCTGCGCAGGCTTGCGACGGAACCTGGACGTCCACACCGTCAGCGACCCCATCAGGCTGGGTGCCACGCCGACCACGGTCAGCAGCAGCCGATAGGGCAGCCCACCGGCCTTGGCCGCGTGCAGCGGATAGGCCATGTTGAACCACTGCGCCGCACCCGGCAGTTTGAGCGCATCCCGCGCCTCGACCAGCCGCCCGCTCTCGGGCGCAAACCACAAGGTCGTGCGGCCATTGGGCAGCCATTCGGCCGGCTGCTTCATCCGCAAGGTGATCGGCCCGCCCTTCTCGCGCGGCAGGGCGATGATGCGAATCTCCGCATCGGGAAAACGCTGCCGCGCGGCGGTGACGACGATATCCGCTTCAGGCTCTGGGGGAGCGTGGATCAGGCACTTTCCGCTATTGCAATCGATTTGCAATATTCACCCCTCCACGATGAGGAATGAACTCTTCGAGGTGAGAAAAGGACAACAAAAAAGGGCGGGTCTTGCGACCCGCCCTCCTTTGTTTGGTACCAATCCTGGAAGGATCAGAAGCGCAGGCGAGCCTGCACGCCGAAACGACGGCCCAGGGCGTCGTAGGTCGACGGGAACGTGTTACCCGAGTTGAAAGCCGTGGTACCGGCAGAGTCGCCGACAATCGGGGGCTTCTTGTCGAGGATGTTCTGAACAGTCAGCGTGACGGTCAGGTTTTCCATCAGATCGAACCGCGTGGTCAGATCGAAGTAGTTATACGCTGGAATGGTGTTGAAGTCTTCAGTGGCAGTGTAGCCGATCGGCACACCACGGAAGAATTCGGGCGTAGTCGCTACACCATCGTTGAGGAACTCGTACTTGAACGAGTCGATGTAGCGCCACAGGAACGACACATCCACGCCTTCAAAGCCCAGAGTCACGCGCGTCGTGGTCTGGAATTCCGGCTGCAACGAAACGCAGTTGTTGCTGTAGATGCCAACGCAGTCACGACCCGTATCGATCGCGGTATTCGTCCAGTTACCCACAAACGCCAGGGAGAGATCGGCAAAGCCGATGTCGCGCCGGTAGTTCATGGTAACGTCGATACCGTCGGTCTTGAGGTTGTTCAGGTTCGAGAACGCAAGGAACAGACCGCCCGTGGTCGTCGGGTCACCATTCAGCGAGCCGGTCAGCGGATCACGACGGATCGACAAACAGGCCGGGTTGTTGACGCTCAGGTTACCTGCTCCAAAACACGCCTCGACCGCATCATCCGGAGCTGCCGTATCGATCGCTCCAGAAACCTTGATGTTGTAATAGTCGATCGTCGCGGTGAAGCCCGGGATGAACGCAGGTTCCAGAACCGCACCCAGCGTGTAGCTGTTCGAGGTTTCGGGGTTGAGATTGAGGTTACCGCCGGAAGTTGCGTTCGCCTGGCTTGCGGTCGGCTGGTTGATGTTACCGATAGTAGCCGCAGTCGCGCCCTGAGCAAGGCAGACATCGCGCAGCGTTCCGGTCGGAGCCGGACGGATACGCGTGGTACCGGTGTCGTTGATGGACGCGCAAGGATCGTTGGTCAGGCTGGTCAAACCGGTGTTCACCGGCGAGAACAGTTCGTTGATGTTCGGAGCGCGCACCGCACGGGCATAGAAGCCGCGCAGCTTGAGTCCCGTTACCGGCGTCCAGCTACCACCGGCCTTCCAGGTGGTGGTGGTGTAACCCGAGCTGCGCGGATCATCAACGGTGTAATCCGAATAACGGATACCGGCTTCGAGCGTCAGATCTTCGAAGAAGGGCTTGCTCTGGACGACGGGGATGATGACTTCGCCGATGGCTTCATAGACGTCGTAGGCACCGTTGATATTCGGAGCCGCACCGCCTGCACCACCAAGGTCACCGCTGCGTGCCAGCGTATCCGACGCCTGCTGTGCGGTGTACTTGCGATACTCGCCGCCGACAGCGAACGAAATCGGATCGGAAGCAAACGGGCTGGCAACACCGAAGTCGCCGCTGACCATGCCACGAACCTGCGCCAGGGTCGTCTTGGTCTGAACGGTGGATTCACCGGTCAGGAAGTCGACCATCGCAGGGGTCAGGCCACCAACGGTGGGGCTGAACACGTTGATGGGAACGCATCCGTTGCTGGGATCAAGGCAGGTCGTGGCGTTGGTAGCCAACAGGCCCTGACGGAAGCGCGAGTTGAGCGTGTAGCCCTTGATGGTCTGGACCTGATCCGACTGGCCATAGCTACCGAACACGTCGAAATCGATCGTGTCGGTGATTCCGCCGCGCACACCGAGCTTATAATCGAACACGGTATTGACGTAGTTCGAGATACGCGGGCCGGCTTCCACCGCACGACGTGCCAGCGAAGTGGTCACAGTGCGATAGTTGGGGTCGGTCGGGCTGAGCGCAGTTGCCGCAGCAGTACACTGTGCAGCCGTCAGATTCTGGGTGCCCGCGAGCGCCGGATTGAAGTCGAACGCGTTACAGAACTGGTTGCGGATGCCAGCAGGCAGGAACGGGTTGCTCAGCGGAATGGTCACGCCAACGCCAAACGAACCGGAAGGCGCGATGATGGTGTCAACGGTGTTCTTCGAGAACAGACCGCGGGTGTAGACTTCCAGGCCATCCGAAACTTCATACTTGGCCGAGCCGAAGATGTTGAAGCGCTCGAACGGGGTCTGGAAGATGTTGTCCGGCGAGAAGTTGAACGGAGCGTAGGTCGGAACCAGCAGATTGCCTGCCGGATTGATCTGCAGCGTGCCCTGGCCAGGAAGGTTGAAACGCGAAGGAACCGAAGTACCCGAACCCGAACCGGCGCCGGTGAAGGAACCGATCGTGTTCTGGCCGATCCTGCGGTCGCCCTGATACACGGGGTCAGCCTGCTGGTAGCCAACGCTCAACACCACGTTACCGCGGCCGTCGTCGAAGTTTGCACCGGTGGTGACGTCGAAGCGAACGGTGTGACCATCGCCCTGCTCAGTGATCTGCGTACCGGCGGTCATTTCGATGCCGGCAAAATCCTGACGGGTGATGAAGTTGACAACACCAGCAACGGCGTCGGCACCGTACGTGGTTGCCGAACCACCGGTCAGAACTTCCACGCGCTCGATGAGCGCCAGCGGAACGTTGTTAAGGTCGAACTGGCCGGTCAGGGTCGCAGGAACCAGACGCGTACCGTCAATCAGCACCACGTTACGGTTGGTGCCGAGACCGCGAAGGTTGACGAACGAGTTACCGCCGTTGCCGTTGTTCACGGCCGAACCGATCGACGGAACGATACCGGGAATTTCGCGAAGGATTTCTTCAGCGACGTTCGACTGCAGCAGGTCGATTTCGTCTGCCGAGGTCACGTTGACCGGAGCGGCACGCTCGATGTTCGGGTTCGAAATCAGCGAACCGGTAACAACGATGGTGGAATCGCTCTGTGCGGCGGTGTCCTGCTCCTGGTCCTGCGCGAAGGCAGGCGTTGCGAGCGATGCTGCACCTACGAGGAGGCTGGTGCCAAGCAAGCTCAGCTTAAATTGCGTCTTCATGTGGTATTTCCCCTTGATCGCCGCGCCTTGAGGGCATGGCTAAACCCAGTTCTGGCGGGTCTCATTGCCCACCATGCGGTCTGTGTAGGCGAAACAAAGAAAGCTGCGCAACTGCGGACGGCGGAATTGTAACGCTTTTCCGCCGCATGTAGCAAAAAAGCCACACAGCTTTCATTGCAACGCAGCATATCGCGGGCATCGCCCGCCAGCCTGTGCAAATCGCAGACGCATGCCATGCCGAAACCGTTTTCCACTTTTCCGCATGATCGGTTATGGCGGGTTCAATCGATAACATTGGGAAGAGTGAGACATGAGGCAGGTAAACACGATGCTGGCGTGCGGGGCGGCCCTCGCTGCAATCCTGGCAACGCCCGCCATCGCGCAGGAGCGCAAGAAATCGCCGCCGCCCCCCAGCCCCGAACTGTTCGAGGCGCTGGAGGCTTGCCGGGGCATTGCCGACAACGTGCAGCGGCTCTCGTGCTTTGACTCAACCTCGGCAACGCTGTCGGCGGCGGTCGATTCCAAGCAGATCGTGGTGATCGAGGAAAAGGAAGTCCAGAAGACCAAGCGCTCGCTGTTCGGCTTCCGCCTGCCAGACCTTTCGATCTTCGGCGGGAACGACAATGATACCGAGGCGGACAAGACGCTGACCACCACCATCAAGAGCCTGGGCCGCGCCCAGGGCGGTCGCTGGAACATCGGCATCCCCGAAGGCGCGGTGTGGCAGACCACCGAGGCGATGTCGATCAACCCTGCAGTGGGCGATGCGGTGGAGATCAAGACCGGCACGATGGGCGGCTATTTCCTCAGGGTGCGCAACAAGCGCGCCGTCCGCGCCAAGCGCGTCGAATAGCCCGGCCTGACAGATCGAACGCAAAAAAGCCGCGCTCCTTTGGAAGGGAGCGCGGCTTTTTTTGTGCACCCTGGCCAGCCGCCTCAAGCGAGACAGGCTGGCCTTGGCTTTGGATCAGAACTTCGCTTCGGCTCCAACGTAGAAGAAGCGTCCGATATTGTTGTAGATGCCCGAACCTGCGCCCGTGCCGTCAAGGCCCAGCGGCGGCTGGCGGTCGGTGATGTTGTCGATACCGCCATAGATGCGGAACCGGTCATCAACGTCCAGACCGGCGCGGATATTGTGGTAGACCACGCGCGGGTAGAAGTCGCGGGGGAACGCATCCGGGTTTTCCGGCGGACGTCCCTGGACCGAACGGATGGCTTCGATCGTGCCTGTGATGGCCATCTTGTCGATGAACTGCATGCGATAACCGACATCGAACTTGCCGAAGTCCACATCGACGTTGAAGTTGGCCGCCCAGCGCGGATCGCCCAGCTCGAGCAGCTGCTGATCGATGAATTCAGGACGGTTGATGTCCGTGAAGTTGTCGCGACGAATGACATAGGTCACAACAGCACGCAGGTTCAGGCGAATGTCACCATCGGTAGCAACATAGCTGATATCCGCGTCAACACCCTCGGCGATCTGCTTGGCGAAGTTGAACGGACCCGAGATGAACGAAGAATCATTCGGACCGACGTCATAGTTGATCGTGCCGCCACCGACGTTGCGGTTCTGCTGGCCGCGGAACGTGCCATCGGGCCGACGGAAGATCGCCGCGCAGAATGGGTTGTTGATACCGCTCGGACTGTCATAGCACTGGTTGATGATGGTCTGCGCAGCCAGCGAGAAGATCACGTTATCAATGGTGATGTCGTAATAATCGACCGACAGCGTCAGCCCCGGCAGGAAGCGCGGTTGCGCAACGACGCCGATGGTGATGCTGTCCGAACGCTCTTCTGACAGGTTCGGGTTCGAACCGTTCAGACCACGAATGCCCGATGCCGGGATGTTCGTGAAGGGCACGGTGACACCATTGACCACTTCGGTAACCGGTACGCCGGCGGCTGCGCAATTGCGGACGCGGTTCGGGTTGTTGTTGATGTTGTTCTGACCGCAAGGATCGACCAGGCCGTTGAGGAAGGTCTGGCTGGGCGCCGCGAACAGGTCGTTCTGGGTCGGGATGCGCACCGAACGGGCATAGCTGGCGCGGAAGCGCAGATCCTGCACGGGAGCCCAGACACCGCCAACATTGTAGGTATAGACGGTACCCGAATTGCCGATGTTGTAATCAGCGATACGGCCAGCGCCTTCCAGCGACAGTTCATGGAAGAACGGCACGTCCGAAAGGATCGGAATGCGAATTTCACCAAACGCTTCATAGCTCTTCAGCCGCGGCGGATCGAACACAGGAATGGCGTTCAGGAAGGTCGCCCCCGAACGGGTCAGAGCATCAAATGCCGAGAAGGCCGTTTCATCGCGATACTCGCCACCGATCGCAAAGCTGACCGGACCACCAGGCAGTTCGAACAATTGCGACAGATCACCCGCGACATAAGCCGTGGCATTGATCTGCTCGGCGCTTTGTACGCGGGTGGAATCCACGACAAAATAGTTGAGTGCCGCCTGGGTAGGCTGACCGTTACCGAACAGGTTGACCGGAACGCACGACGCATCGTCGTTAGCAGCGGTCGCGTCGGCATTGATGCCGCAAACGATGTTGCCAGCAGTGTTGCGCACGGCATTGATCGAGTTGTTGTAACGGGCGACGTGGACGTTGCCTTCGGTACGGTAGAAGGATTCGAAACGGCCGTAATTCAGGGCGACTTCATATTTCCAGTCATCGTTGAACGTACCTTCGAACCCACCGACGATACGGAAGGTTTCACGCTGGTGGTCTTCACCACGGCCGCCGAAGTCGACGTTGAAACGCTGTGCGGTGAAGGTCGTGGTTCCCGGGGCGAGCGACTGCACGAGAGTGTTGCGTGCCTGCGTCGTCAGGAACGCATTGTTGATGCTGAAGGTGTTGTTGAAGAAGGTCGGCTGACCTTCCTGGATCGCATTGATACGAACGTACTTCGCTTCCAAGAACGCCCTGAACGCTTCACTGAATTCGTAGCTGGCAAGGGTGTTGACCGCAATGCGCTCGATCTCCGGATTCAGCTGGCCGGTAAGGCGGAGCGTCGATCCGAGACCGCCCTGGGCGTTGGCCGAACCCACCGTGCGGAAATCGCGGATGACATCGTTACGCGCCAGCGTACCATCAGGCAGGAACACGAAGGTAAAGCCAAGCGGCTGGCCAGTGTTGCTGAGCAGGCCGTTGCAGTTCAGCGCACGACGAGCCGCGTTTGCAGCCGAAGCTGGAGTGGGGCACGTAGAGGTATAGAGACCGCCTTCGGAAATATTGTTATTGCGGATACCGCGCAGGAACGTGTTGTCCGGAACGCCGTTGCCTGCGGCGGGCTCGCCGATGGTGTTTTCGGTCAGCTGGAACTGATTGCGGCCCGAGAACGCGCCGTACACCGAATCGCGATCCGTGTAATAGACATCGTTGGCAAACGCATATTCCACGTTCACTGCGATGTTACCGCGGCCTTCGGCAAAGTTTTCACCGGCAGTTAACGACACGAAATAGGAACCGCGATCCTTTTCGCTGGAAAGGCCACCCTGTGCGCGCAGGCGAATGCCTTCGAAATCGCGCTTCATGATGAAGTTGACGACGCCGGCCACAGCGTCTGCACCGTAAACGGCAGCATTACCGCCGGTACCGATATCGACGCGTTCGACGAGATCGGTCGGGATGGTTTGGACGTCCACGCTGGTCGGAGTACCCGGCTGCGACGTGATGTGACGACGACCGTTGACCACCACCAGCGTACGGTTGGTGCCCAGACCACGAAGGTCAAGCAGGTTGAGACCGGCTGTACCGATGAAGCGGGTCGAGTTCGACTGCGAGAAGGTCGAACGCAGAGCCGGCAGATCGTTCAGCGCATCACCCAGCGAGACGTTGCCGCCTGCAGCCAGATCGGCAATGGTGATCGAGGTGATCGGCGAAGGTGAATCGACATTGGGACGATCGATACGCGAACCGGTCACGACGATGGCGGAAGCATCGACCTCTTCAGCAGCAGCTTCCTGGTCCTGAGCGTCCTGGTCCTGCGCGAAGGCCGGCGTCGCGGTCAGCGCGACTCCCAGAACGACGGGAGCGACCCCGGCAAATAGGCGGGCGGAAATTCTCATCTTGTGCAACCCCTGTACGATGTATGCGCAGCGCGCGGTTCAAGGCAATCGGGGGCCGAACTTCGGACACAAACTATCGTCGGTCTCCCCAGACCTGGGGGCAGCTAAACCTCGGTGTTGACGGATGTAAAGCATGGGGAGGCGATGAAACCCCCGTTTTACGGGTACCTGTAACATGAATGCCACATTTACCGGCGGTTCACATTCCAGCAAGAAACAATGTTACCGTGCAGCCCCCATCGGACCCGCCAAAAGTTGCGGATCGATTCTGGCCTCGTTCCACTTCATGCTCCAGTGAAGGTGCGGCCCGGTCGCCCTGCCCGTTGCACCGATTCGCCCGATCTGCTGGCCTTGGCGCACACGCTCACCGTCCTTCACGTCGATAGCCGACAGGTGGAGAAATGCGCTGTTGAGCCCCATGCCGTGGTCGATCATCAGCAGGTTGCCTTCCAGCGAAAACGGCGTCGGCGCGGCCAGGATCACCACGCCATCAGCAGGCGCCACCACCGGTGCGCCCAACCCGCCCGCGACATCGACACCGCTGTGAAAAGAGCCGGGCTCGCCCGCATAGACGCGCTGCGACCCGAAAATTCCCGAAATACGCCCCTGCGCTGGCCAGATGAACGGCTGCCGCCAACCGCTGCTGTCCGATGCGCGCAGCCGGGCTGCAGCGATCATCTCGAGCTCCGGCTTGCGCCGCGCCATGAATGCCTCGCTGGGAACACCGCCGCGCGCCGCGACAGCAACATATTCGACACGCCATGACCGCGGCGCGATCGCCAGCGGTTCGCTGACAACCTCACCATCGGCAAAGGTCACGGTCAGCACGCCGAGGGCCGGCGCATCACGATTGAAGCCGAGCAGGAACGCGCCATCTTCGGCGACCGGAACCTTGACCCCATCCAGATCCAGCGCGGCGACACCGCGCGGCGCGGTGCCGCGCAGCAATGCGCCCTGGCTGGGCGCACCATCGAGGCGGATCCCGCTGGCCAGCGGCCGCATCGCACCGAAGGGGCGCTTGAGGAAGTCGGGAGCGTCGGCCTGGCTGGTGGCGGGTTGTGCGGGCGCATTGCCGGGCGCTGCCTGCGCCAGCAATGGAGCAGCAATCGCGGCCGCTACAAGACCCAGAAGAACCCGCCCCTTGGTCATGGGATCAGCTTTGCCCGAGGGCCGCGCGCACCGAAATCTCGCAGGTGGCATAAGCCTCCTGCCGCTCGACGCTCCAGTAGCGCAGTTCTTCCAGATCGATCTTCTGGCCGGTTTCGGCGCACAGCACATGGTCGCCTGGGCTTAGCAGGCGAAATCCGTTGGGCATGTAATGCAGGCGCGCAGTGCGATCGCGGTTGGACATCAGCATCGTTAAACTTGGCTCCATTGGGAGTGAATTGCGGTGTTGCCGACGGGGCAATCATTCCCCGCCCGCATATGGTCCGCGCGCAGGATAAGCGAATCATCCGCGCGGTGCAAATCGGCGGCGGCGGGCCGTTACAAAAAGCTGGGCTGGCGCGCTTCCGGCGGCTTGGCTTTCGAACGCGGTGCGGGCGGAACCACCGGGCCTTCGACCGGTACGACATCAAGCACGCCATCGCGGAAATGCAGCTTCAGCGCAGGCTCACCCGATGCCGATGCCTTATCGATCAACGTCCGGCCATCGGCGGCGCTGACCCGCGCATAGCCGCGCTGCAGCGGCGCATCAGGGTCCAGTTGTGCCAATACTCGCTCCAGCCCCGCGAGCCTCTCCCCTGCCCGCCGCGTGATCCGTTCGAGCACCGCCGGATCGAGCGTCAGCCGCGCCAGCCGCTCTCGCGCCAATCCTGCGCGGGCGTCGAGCACGGCGGGCCGAAGCGCACCCGATGCGCGTGCCAGCGTTCCCCGCGCATCGGCGAGACGCAGGCCCAGCGCGGCGCGCAGCCGTTCGCCCAGGTCGTCGGCGCGTTGCTGTTGCGGGCTCAAAAGGTCCTGCAGCTTGGGCAGCCGCTGCGCACGCGCTTCCAGCCGCTCGCGCGCCAGGCCCTGGGTACGGTTGATCGCCCGCGTCGCCCGCAGCCCCAGTTCGCCTAGACCCGCCAGCAGATCAGAACGCACCGGCACCGCCATTTCGGCCGCCGCTGTCGGAGTGGGCGCGCGGCGGTCGGCGGCGAAATCGGCGAGCGTCGTATCGGTCTCGTGCCCCACGGCAGAAATCACCGGGATCACGCTTTCGGCAATCGCGCGCACCACGGGCTCCTCGTTGAAGGCCCAGAGATCCTCGATCGATCCACCGCCGCGCGCGACGATCAGCAGATCGGGCCGCTCGCCTTCGGGCATCGCGCCAAAACCGCGAACGGCGGCTGCGACCTGAGCCGCAGCGCCCTCCCCCTGCACCAGCACCGGCCAGACGAGCACGTGGCTGGGGAAGCGATCAGCCAGCCTATGCAGGATATCGCGGATCACAGAGCCCGTTGGCGACGTCACCACGCCGATGGTGCGCGGCAGATAGGGCAGCGGCCGCTTGCGCTCGGAATCGAACAGGCCCTCGCCCGCCAGCCGCGCCTTCAGCTTTTCGAACAGCTGCATCAGCGCGCCTTCGCCCGCGAGCTCGAGGCTTTCGATGGTGATCTGGTATTTGGAGCGTCCGGGGAAGGTCGTCAGCTTGCCGGTGGCAATGACATCCAGCCCGTCCTCTGGCGCGAAGTTCAGCCTTTGCGCCGTGCCCTTCCAGATAATCCCGTCGATGACCGCCTTGTCATCCTTCAGCGCCAGATAGCAATGGCCCGAGGCTGCACGCTTGAAGCCTGAAATCTCGCCGCGAATCCGCACATGGCCAAACCGGTCCTCGACCATCCGCTTCAATGCATTCGAGATTTCCGAAACCGACAGCGGCGGGGCGTTGTCGCCCGCCGCCATCTGGGCTAACAGCCCGCCCGAACGCGAAGTGGCATCATCTGAAAAAGGGTCGGGCATGAATATCCTGTTGGTGGGGAGCGGCGGACGCGAACATGCCCTGTGCTGGAAACTGGCGCAATCCCCGCAGGTGGAAAGCATCTTCGCCGCACCGGGCAATCCCGGCATTGCAGAGCATGCGACCTGTGTCGACCTTGCCATGACCGATCATGCAGCGGTTGCGGCATTCTGTGCCGAACACGCCATCGGGCTGGTCGTGATCGGCCCGGAAGCGCCTTTGGTCGATGGCCTGGCCGACAGCCTGCGCGCTGCCGGTGTTCCGGTGTTCGGCCCCTCGGCGAAGGCGGCGCAGCTCGAAGGCTCCAAGGGCTTCACCAAGGCTCTCTGCGACCGCGCGAGCATCCCTACTGCGCGCTATGTCCGCGCGAGCCATGTGGCAGAAGCGCGCGCCGCGCTCGCCGATTTCGATCTGCCTGTGGTGATCAAGGCCGATGGGCTGGCGGCGGGCAAGGGCGTGATCATCGCCGAAACCGCCGAGGAAGCCGAGGACGCGATCGGTCATATGTTTGCGGGTGCCTTTGGCGAGGCCGGGGCTGAGGTGGTGATCGAGGAGTTCATGACCGGCGAGGAGGCGAGCTTCTTTGCGATCACTGACGGCAGCGCGATCGTCGCGTTTGGATCGGCGCAGGACCACAAGCGTGTCGGCGAAGGTGATACCGGCCCCAACACCGGCGGCATGGGCGCGTACAGCCCTGCGCCGGTGCTGACCACTGCGCTCGAGAACGAAGTGATGGAGCGCATCATCGCGCCGACCGTCGCAACGCTCGCCGCCGAGGGCATGCCCTATTCGGGCGTGCTGTTCGCCGGGCTGATGCTGACCAGCGAAGGCCCCAAGCTGATCGAGTATAACAGCCGCTTCGGCGATCCCGAATGCCAGGTGCTGATGACCCGGCTGCAAAGCGATCTGGCCGAATTGCTGCTGGCGACAGCCAAGGGCGAGCTGGCGAATTGCCCCCCTCCCCGCTTCTCGGATGACTATGCGCTGACCGTGGTGATGGCCGCCAACGGCTATCCCGGCACCCCCGAAAAGGGCGGCACAATCACGCTGGGCAACCCCGGCGGCGCAAAGGTTTTCCACGCTGGCACCGCGCTTCAGGATGGCGCGCTGGTCGCAAACGGTGGCCGGGTGCTCAACGTCACCGGCACCGGCAGCAACGTGACCGAGGCGCAAACCGCCGCCTATGCCGCCGTCAATGCCATCACCTTCCCCACCGGCTTCTGCCGCCGCGACATCGGCTGGCGCGAAGTGGCGCGCGAGCGGGGTTAAAGCGCCGCCAGCACCGCGTCGCCGATCGCGGCGGTCCGCATCGTCCCGCCCAGGTCCGCACCCAGCGCGCCGGCGTTGAGCGCGCTCGCCACTGCCGCCTCGATGCGCGCGGCTTCTGCCTCGAGCCCGAAGCTGTGGCGCAGCATCATCGCGGCGGAGAGGATCATCGCGACAGGATTGGCGAGCCCTTTGCCCGCGATGTCGGGGGCGCTACCGTGGATCGGCTCATAGGCGCCCTTGGTGCCGAAAGCGGTCTGCTCGGCACCCAGCGAGGCCGAGGCGAGCAGGCCGATCGAGCCGACGCACATGCTCGCCTGATCGGACAGAATGTCGCCAAACAGGTTGCCGGTGACGATCGTGTCAAACTTGCCCGGAGCGCGGACGAGCTGCATCGCGGCGTTGTCGACATACATATGCTCGAGCGTGACATCGGGATATTCCGCCGCGATCTCGATCATCACGTCGCGCCACAGCTGCGATGTTTCGAGCACATTGGCCTTGTCGACCGAGCACAAGCGACCCGAGCGTCCCTGCGCCGTGCGGAAGGCGACATGCGCGATGCGGCGCACTTCGCTTTCGCTATAGGACATGATGTCATAGCCCTCGCGCTGGCCATCCGCCGTCTTGCGCATGCCCTTTTCGCCGAAATAGACGTCGCCGTTCAATTCGCGCACGATCATCAGATCGATAGCGCCAGCGACCTCGGGACGGAGCGAGCTGTGCGCCTCAAGTCCCGGAAATACCTTGGCCGGGCGCAGGTTGGCAAACAGACCCAGCTCCTTGCGCATCCCCAGGACCGCCTGTTCGGGGCGCAGATGCCGCTCAAGACCATCGCAGGCGGGATCACCCACCGCGCCAAACAGCAGCGCGTCGCATTCGTGCATCAGTGCGAGCGTTTCGGGCGGCAGCGGATGGCCGTGGACGCGCCACGCGGCGGCACCGACAAGGTCATCGTGCAATTCCATCCCCGGCAGATCGAGCGCGCGCAGCACGCGCACCGCTTCGGCCATGATCTCGGGGCCGATGCCATCACCGGGAAGGATTGCAATTTTCATGTCGTGTTCCTGTCTGTTGTCGTGGCGCGCATAGCGTCCGGTAGCGCGTTCAAGCAACATTGTTTTGCGTGAGGCGCAAGATCAGCCCGCAATCCGTCTCAAGCGGTCGATCATCATGACGCGCGCCGCCAACGGATAGGCACGACGCTCGGCGAAAAACTGCCGCTCGATGAAATGCCCGGTGAGCGCAAAGCCCTGCAGCAGCTGATCCCAGTCAGGCTCGATATCGCCGGTCATGAACGCAGGCAGCACCAGCAATTTCTCGGCATAGACTCCGGCGGCATGCAGCGACACCGCGCGCCCGGTGCGCGGGCTGACATAGGCCAGATCCTCGCGCTCTCCGGTCACCGCGCAACGCTCAAGATCCAGCCCGAAGCCCAGTTCGGCGAGCAGCAGCGCCTCATACTGCACCATCGCCCGCGCCCACCAGCGTGCCGATGGCGCGACGCACACCAGGTCGAGCAGCGCTGCCAGCGCGGCGTACAATCGAGGAAAAGGCTGATCATCGGGCGCAACCGTCGCGGTGAGCAACGTCACCCATTCGAACGCCGCCGCCGCCAAGGGCTCGGCATAATAAGGCGCGCGGCTGTTGGAAAGCTCGACCGTCAGGCTGGCGAGCTGATCAGGGGAGCGGCTACGCAACTCCGCCGTCACGAGGTTCGCCGGCATCAGCACCGGTCGCAAAGCCGTCGAGCGCCCCCCCTGAACATAGCCCGCCTGCAGGCCGTGCTCAGGCGTGAACAGCCGAACCACAGCCCCATGCTCGCCATGCTTGCGCACCGTGCAGACGATCGCGGAGGTGCGGATGACGGGCATTTAAACTAAGGAACAACCCATCAACTCAAGCATATTCACAATCCAGTCCAGTTACTATCCTGACATGTTTTGATAGACTGCATAATAACTTCGCGCGAATCTCCAAGATCAAAAGCGTCGGTCACCATTTTATAATCATAGGTCGTCAACTGCACGACCATCCTCGACTTATTCATCATATTTGAGAGCACACTGCCAGCAGCCTTACCTGGAGCCAGATCAAAGAGGTTAGCAGTTCGTCCGTCATGGTACGCGGACACCTCATATGGCTCTTCTGAATCAAAACGAACTTTTATACTTCTAGTTTTATACCGAACAGCACCTAAATACTCTTTAGAAATGAAGCTTATATACATCGATCCTGGACCAGATTTATCGCACTTCACCACTGGTGTGATTATTCCATCCACGTTTATAGCAGCTATACCCCTCTTAACATCAGTCATAGGGTCAGCTATTTCTTGGTATGCGTTTTTCGCAAATGCGGGTGTCGAAGCAAACAAAATAAAAGCGATGATTAAATAGCGCACAAGATCCTCCATTTTGCTGGACTTTCTATCTAATGCTCGATTGCAATGCAATCATCCCCGAAAATAGTCATAGACCAACTGCGCCATCGCCTTGGACACGCCGGGGGCCATCTGCAGGTCCTGAAGGCTCGCGCTACGCACGGCCTTGGCGGTGCCGAAGTGCATCAGCAATGCGCGTTTGCGGGCCGGGCCGATGCCGGGGACCTCGTCGAGCGGGCTGGTGGTCATCGCCTTCTTGCGCTTGCCGCGGTGCGCGCCGATGGCGAAGCGGTGCGCCTCGTCGCGCAGCCGCTGGAGGTAGAACAGCACCGGACTGTTGGTCGGAAGCGTGAACTCCTTGCCATCGGGCATGAAGAACGTCTCGCGTCCGGCATTGCGATCCGGCCCCTTGGCGACGCCGACCAAGGCGACATCCTCGATGCCCAGCACCGCCAAAGCCTCCATCGCCGCGTTCAACTGGCCCTTGCCGCCATCGACCAGCACCAGATCGGGCCAGTCGCCGCCGCTGCGATCGGGGTCCTCGCTCTGCGCGCGGGCGAAGCGGCGCTCGAAGACCTCGCGCATCATCGCATAGTCATCGCCAGGCACCGTCTCGGTGCGCTTGATGTTGAACTTGCGATACGCCGCCTTGCGGAAGCCTTCGGGCCCCGCGACCACCATCGCGCCCAGCGCATTGGTGCCCTGGATATGGCTGTTGTCGTACACCTCGATGCGGTCGGGCGGGCCATCGAGCCCGAACAGATCGGCCATCTCGGCGAGATACTTCGCCTGGCTCGCGCTCTCGGCAACGCGGCGCTGGAGTTCCTCGAGCGCGTTGCGCTGCGCCTGTTCGATCAGCCGCTTGCGCTCGCCGCGCTGGGGAACGAGCAGTTCGAGCTTGTGCGTCATGTTCGCCGACAGAGCCTCAACCACCAGATCGCATTCGAACGGCGTGCGATCGGTAAGAATCAGCCGCGGCGGCGGCATGTCCTGGTAGAATTGCATCAGGAAGCTGGTGAGGATCTCGGTCTCGTCGAGTTCCTGCACATGCGCGGGGAAGAAGCTGCGGTGGCCCCAGTTCTGCCCGGCGCGAATGAAGAACGCCTGGATGCACACCGTGCCACCCTGGCTGGCCATCGCGAACACATCGGCGTCGGCTATACCGTTCGCGTTGACCGCCTGGCTGCCCTGGATGAAGGTCAGCGCCTTCAGACGGTCACGATAGGCAGCCGCGCTTTCGAAATCGAGCGCTTCGGCTGCGGCTTCCATCTTGGCACCCAGCCGCGCCTGGACATCGGTCGACTTGCCCGTGAGGAACGCGCGCGCATCACCGACCAGTGCCGCGTAATCTGCCTTGCTGATCCGGTCGACGCATGGCGCGGAGCAGCGCTTGATCTGGTACAACAGGCACGGCCGCGAGCGGTTGGCGAAGAAGCTGTCCGAGCAGGAGCGCAGCAGGAACAATTTCTGCAGCGAGTTCAATGTGCTGGTCACCGATCCGGCGCTGGCGAAGGGCCCGAAATACTGGCCCTTGTACTTCTGCGCGCCGCGATATTTCGACATGCGCGGGAAGTCGTGGTCCTCGCGCAGCAGGATATAGGGGAAGCTCTTGTCGTCGCGCAGCAGCACATTGTACGCGGGCCGATAACGCTTGATCAGCTGCGCCTCGAGCAGCAGCGCCTCGGCTTCGCTGTTGGTCGTGACGATCATCATCGACCGGGTCAGCGAGACCATCCGCTGCAGGCGGCGCGGCAGCTTGTCGACCTGGGTGTAGTTGGTGACGCGGTTCTTGAGTGCGCGTGCCTTGCCGACATACAGCACATCGCCGCGCGCATCGATCATCCGGTAAACACCGGGGCGCGTCGGCAGTGATTTCAGCGTGTTGCGGATCGCGGCGATGCCGGTGTCGAGGTCCGGCGTATCGGCACCGCGCACGCTGTAGGTCGCCGCCTCTTCAAGAAAGCGATCGGGTGCGCGCGGGTTGCTGTCATTGGGGTGTGCGGGACGGCCTGCCATGGTGCGCGTGATGTGGCGTCAGGATGGCGGCAGGTCAATGGCCTAGCGGGCTGGCCAAGCCAATCCCTCTCCCGCGAACGGGAGAGGGGAACAGGATCAGTTCAGCCGAGTGCCGAGTTCGGCGACGGTGTGATCGACCAGCGCCTTGTCGGCATCGGCGGTGTGGTTTTCGGCGATCAGCGCAGCAGCAGCACCGGTAGCAGCGCGGGCGACCTTGCTGCGGATTTCGGCAATCGCGGCGCGCTCTGCAGCAGCGATCTTGTCGGTTGCCATCTTCTGGCGACGCGCGATCAGGTTTTCTGCATCGGTCCGTGCCTTGGCGAGGACGGCTTCGGCTTCTGCCTCGGCGCGCGCGTTCATGTCGGCGGCTTCCTGCGTGGCAGAAGCCAGCTTGGCCTCATATTCACCGCGCAGACGCTCGGCATCGGCGCGCAGTGCCTGGGCCTCGTCGAGCTCGGCCTTGATGCTGGCGATCTTGCGATCGAGCGAGGCTCCGACCAGCGCGGGCACCTTCTTGTAGAGGATGATGCCGATCAGGATCAGCATGGCCGCCGAGACAAAGAAGGTCGCGTTTAGCAGATGGACGCCGCCCACCGAAGGATCGGCGTGTTCGCCGGCTTCGGATGCGAGGATGATGAGATCAAGCATCGGCCAGCGCTCCCTTGACCGCACGGTTGACCTGCGGCTTGGTGATCTTTGCCGGGGTCAGCCGGGCAACGATATCCTGTGCGGCTTCCACCGCGACGGCTTCGATTTCGGTCAGGGCGGCAGACTGCTGGGCAGCAATCGCTGCTTCCGCGTGGGTCAGGTGTGAAGCGATGCCGACATCGGCCTCGCGTACCTTGACTTCGGCTTCGCGTGCCCCCTTGGCCTTCGCTTCAGCCGTGACGGCAAGAGCCGCATCACGCGCCTTGGCATGGGCCAGACGATATTCTTCTTCGATCTCGTCGGCCCGGGCATGAGCAGCGCGGGCAGCGGCCACGTCACCGGCGATCTTCGCCTTGCGCTGGTCGACCGTGCCCTGGATCTTTGGCAGCATCGAACGCCCGATTACAAAATAAATCAGCCCGAACGTGATCACCAGCCAAAAGAACTGGGACGCGTAGGTGGACATGATCTGGTCAATCTGGGGCATATCAAAGCTATCCGTGGATCAGAATCTTGGGGTGCGAAACGGGGCCGGCGGCAGGCCAGCCCCGCGTTCGCGATCAATCAGGCAACGAAGATCAGGATCATCGCCACGACGAACGCCAGCAGACCGAGAAGTTCGGCAGCGGCGAAGCCGATGAAGAGGCGGCCCTGCTGGCCATCGGCTGCTGCCGGGTTGCGCAGTGCGCTTTCCAGGAACGAACCAAACACGTTACCCACACCGATAGCGGCCATGCCGGCACCGATTGCGGCCAGACCGGCACCGATCAACTTTGCAGCTTCTGCGTCCATGATAATACTCCTTAAGAAATTCGATTGGATGGAAAATGAGAGCGAAAAGAAATGTTTAGTGCAGGTTCACCGCGTCGTTGATGTACAACGAAGTGAGCAGCGCGAAGACATAGGCCTGCACGACGGCGACCAGAATTTCGAGAGCGCTGATGCCGACCATCAGTGTCAGGCTGGGCAGGCCGACCATCAGACCATAGCCGATGCCGGCGTTGGTCGAGTTGATCACGAACCCGGCGAGCACCTTGAGCAGGATGTGCCCTGCGGTCATTGCCACGAACAGTCGCAGACCCAGGCTGAACGGGCGGACCAGGAAGGACAGCAGCTCGACCAGAAAGATGAACGGGATCATCGGCAGCGGCGTGCCGTGCGGCACGAACAGCGAGAAGAAGTGGAAGCCATGACGGCTGAAGCCAACGATCAGCACGATCGCAAAGCTGACGATGGCGAGCACGCCGGTAATCGTCAGATGGCTGGTCACGGTGAACGGGTGGCCGCCGACCACGCCGATGGGCAGAAGGCCCAGGATGTTGGCGAACAGGATGAACATGAACAGCGAAAAAACATAAGGCGCATACTTGCGGCCCTCTGCGCCGATGTTAGCCGTGAGCATGTCGTCGATGAAGCCGGTGAAGCTTTCGACCATCAGCTGCCAGCGACCGGGCACCAGCTCACGCTTCATGCCGCCCTGCATGAACACCCACAATGCCACCAGCGTCAACAGCATCCACAGGGCGCTGTTGGTGAAGGCGATGGTCTGCCCGGCAATGTCGAAACCACCCGGAATGACGGGCGCGATTTCGAACTGGTGCATCGGGTCGATTTTGCCTGACTCGGCTGCCACAACCTTACCTCTTCGTCTTAATCTTCAGACTTATCCTGCGGGGACTGCTGATTTTTCAGTCCCGCCGAATATGCGTTGGAAACCCGGATGATGTTCCTGAACGCCACGATGATCCCCAAGGTGAGGAACGCGATCAGGAGCCAGGGCGATGTGCCCAGCCAGCGATCAAACAGCCAGCCGAACAGCAAACCACCAGCAATCCCCCCCAGCAGATCGGCGAGCACCCGGTTGCCCAATCGATAATTCGCATCGACTGCGCCACCCTTGCCGCTCGTTTCGGCCTGCTCCCGCTGCGTGATATCGCGAAGGCGATCACCGATGTGATCGATCCGCGCGTCGCCGCCGACAGGGTCTTGCCCGGGTTCATTCTCCGCCATGTGCTTTACTCCCTGTTATCGCCCCTGACGGTACAATATCGAAAAAGCAAGCAACCAGCGACGAGTGGACCCGCCAAGGCGCGGCCCGTTTAGAAAGGGCTGGGTTGCAAGTCAATGGCCATGCTGCGCTGCGGGAATAAGCGCAAAAAAGCCCGGATTTCATGGGAAATCCGGGCTCGATTGCCGTTCAAGGCGCATAGCTGATCATGGGCAGCGCGCGTCGCGCACCGGCGGGCTGCCGTCCCGAGTCTTCCAGCTGCCATCAGGAGCCTGGTATTTTTCGCCCGGCTTTGTGCGGGATATCGTGTTGCAGCCTGCGGTGAAGGCAAACTGCTCGACGGTCGATCCCTCGGCCGAAGCACGCTCGGTATAGACCTGCTTGCGCTTCAGGTTGATATCGCTGACCATCTTCTGCAACTGACCATCGCCGCCACTGACGACACCCAGATAGCCATCGGGCTTTTCGCCGATCGACCCGTTTTCGCGGGCGGCCTCATAGGCCGGATCACGCTGCGCCAGTGCGGGCATGGCGAGGCCCAGCGCCAAAAGCGCTGCCATGCCGGTCTTGAAAACTGCCCGATTTATTTCATAGCCGGTCATCAGAAAATCTCCGCGTTCTCGTCGATCACCTCTTTGGCCTTGCCATCGAGCCGATAGACGACTTCCTGTTTGATATTGATGTTGAGGTTGATGACGATCGGCTTGTCAGGCGCCGAAACCGTCACGCACCCACCGAGCGCCGCCGCCGTGATTGCCAATGTGGCCACCCAGACCACCGTCACAACCGCTCGATTTTGCATCATCGCCATCCTGTGTGTCCCCTTCATGGACGATCCTCGCTTTCTGGGGGCTGAATGCCCGGTTTTTCTGGCGTTGTCGCCGCGCCCGATTCCAGGGTCGCGTTGCCTTGCGGATTGTTGACCTGCCCCGGCAGCAACCCGAGCACACCCGGATCGGTGACATATTGCGTATCGTAGAGCGACCGCGCCGAGGTAATCAGTTGCAGGAACGGCGCGCTGATCGTCACGTTGAACTGCAGCGGAAGCTTCTCCACCTGCCGGGTGAGGAAATTGCGCGAGGCGCCCTCGCCCTGGCTCAGGCCATCGAAGCGGATGCGGGTGACAACTTCCCCTGCCAGCTCGCCGTCCATCTCGATGATCAGATACTTGTAACGCAATGATCGCAAGGCGTTGAACGCGAAGTTTGCCATCGTGCCGAGGTCCTCGTACGTCAACTCGCCGACATAGGCGAGCGTGCCTCCGTCCTCGATGACCTCCAGCCTGCCGCCGCGGACATGGCCGCCGTCCTTGTCGAAGATGATGGGAATGACACCGGCAAAATGGCCGGTGGCGTTGATGTTCTCGAAGTCGAATCCGGCAAGGAACTGTGCCGCATCGACGCGATCGACCCGGAACACCAGGCGGCGCGGCTCTTCGCTCACCAGGTCGATCGTACCAGGATCGAGCAGCAGCCTGCCCCCGGCAAATGGCCATTCGCCGCCCTCCACCTGCATGCGGAAATTGGGCAGCAGCTGATAGCGAATCGCCCCGCCATAGACCGCGAAGCCCGGGTTGACCTCGGCCAGCCGCACAACCTGCCCAGGCCCGGTTTCAAGCCCCAGCAGATTGCTGAACACGATGTCGCCCGACATGCCGGTCACCGGACCAAAGGCGGCGGCAAAATCCAGCGAATCGGTGCGGAAGCGTCCGGTGCTGGATTTCACGCCTTCCGCCGACCAGTCGATTCGCCCGGTTCCCGACACCGTGCCGCGGGTGTTGGCGATGATGCCGAGCGCAATATTGCTGATCATTTCAGGCTGCAGCTGGTCATCGAAGGTCATCGCATCGACGAACAGATCGGCATGGCCGGTCACCGCAGCCAGATCGTGCGCAATGCCCACGCGCAGGACCTCGCGCAGCGTCTGCGGCTCATTCAGCGTCCCGTTGACCGCGATCCGTCCATCCGCCAGCGTCAATTGCATGTCATCGGTCACCAGAGGCTGGAAGCGCGCAGGCACCTGCCGGTCGCGCAGCAGCCATTCGTCGCCGACGACGCGCAGCGCCGAATCGGCAAAGCTCCAGCTGCCGCTGCCGCGCGTGAGCAACAGCGGCACTGCTCCGATCGTCGCTTCAGCTTCGGCATAGCGGCCAGCGAGCGCCCCGCCCAAGCCGACGCTGAAATCGCCCGCCTTGATATGCGTGCCGGATTGCGCGTTGCCGATCAGCAGATCGACGTCCGAAAGCCGCGCCTCGCCGGGGAAATCGAGCTGCATCGCGCTGATGGCCAGCGCCATGTCCGACATTCCGATCTTGCCGCGCAGCTGCGTCGCCGAAGCGAGGTTCGCGGCCATCACCAGCCCGCGCGGCCCCGAGCGGATCATCGGGGCGCCGCGACGCGGACACAGTCTCACCGCCTGCCGGGCGCTGGTGAACGTGGACAGCCGCAGCTGGTCGAAGCGCAGCGTCTCGCAGCGATCGTACATCGTGACTCCGCCGCTCTCGCTCCAGCGCCCCTGCAGCGGCAGCGCAAGGCCCTGCACGCTGCCTCCGGGAATCGGCCCGCTCAAGCGCGCAAGACCTGTGAAGGCAAGCCCGCCGCGACCGTTCCACTGCGCTTCCAGCTGCGGGAGCGCGAGCGAGGCTCCGGCGGCGCTGTACGGTTCCATCGCCAGACGCAGCGCATAGGCGCCCTGCCCGCGCGGCATGATACGCAGCTGGGCAACCGGCAGGCCTGCGCCGCCGGTGGCAACATTGCCTGCGATCTGTACGTCGTCTCCCGATTGGCGCAGGGTCAGGCTGTTGCCTCCAATCAGCCGCTCTCCCTTGGCACCGGTCAGCGAGAGGCGCGGAATGTCGAGCGCCAGCCGGTCCCCGCCGCCCCGGGTGTTGACGGCCATGGCGAGGGTCGACCCCGGAAGCGCACGCCGCGCGGCTGCCGCCATGCGGGCAATCAGCGGGCCGATAGGCAGGCTTGCGCTCGCGTTGACCGCCCGGTCCAGCGCGCCGAGGCGCGTCCGCTCGATTGCAAGCGTTTGCCCGCGCACATCGCCTTCAAAGCTGTATCCGGGCTGCGCGCCCGCGAGCCGCACCACGCCCTTGCCCTGCGCCAACAGCGTGGCGAAACCGACACCGGCGGCCTTGGCGTCGGCAAGCGACAGGTCGATCGTCGCGTCGATCTGCTGCGCTGCATAGACAAAGCCCAGTTTCCCCGTGAGGCCATCGGAGGCGAACTCCCCGGCGCGGATTGCACCGCTGGCAGGCACGATCGTGCCATCGAAACGATCCAAGGCCGCGTTCGCTCCAGCGCGCAGCGCAAGCGACGATGGGCCGATGGCCAGCCGATTGGCCTCGCACGCCACGCCCGAAAAGCGCAGCGGTCCTCTGAACGAGGGGCGCTTGTCCACGATGACGATCGTGCCGAACAGGCTGGGCCGGTCGATGACGCAGTCCTGATAGGCGAGCCGAGCACCGATCGCCGCCACATTGCCCTCGAACCCGCCGCGCAGATTGCCGCTGCCATCGGCCTTGATACCCATCGTGCCATAGGGACTGTCGATCCGCAGCCGCGCGTCGCGCAGCGTCAGATCGAGCCTCGGCAGGCTGAACGGTTCCTGGCTGTCGGTATAGATCAGCTTGTCGAGCGTGCCGAAGCTGACCCGCCCCTTGTCCAGCCTGCCATAGCCGCGCAGCCCCTCGACGATCACCCTGTCGACAGTGAGCCCGAACAGCCCTCCGCTGATGTCGAGGCTCAACCGGTCTATCGTCGCATCAGGCCGCGCGGGATCGCCGAGCACCAGATTGCGCACCGTCTGCCGACCGACGCCAATCGATTCGATATCATAGCGCGCCTGGATGCCCTGACGCTCGAGCTCGTTGCCGATCAGGTTGCGCGCAATATCCTCGCGCTGGGTCCAGGCGATCAGGCCAATCAGCCCCAGCACAGCGACGCCATAGAGCACCGCGCGCAACGGCCAGGCCATGCGCTGCCACGCCCGCACCTGCCGCTCGGGCGGGATAGCCTCAGCCTGGGTCTCGGTATCGCTCATCGTCACCTGAATGCGCTGCTACGCTGCGGGTTGCAACGGCGCGCGACAAAAGCGGTTCCGACAAAGCGTTTGCCCGCATCCGGGCGACAGATTAACCTCAAACCATGCCCTCTTCCTCGCCTGCCCTGCCGCTGTTGGCCGATGCCGAACTGCCCGATGCACCCGCGGGCGGGCATCATGGCGCAGGCCACCGTGCCCGGCTTAGGCAGCGTTTGCTGAACAACGATGGAACCGGGCTGCATGATCATGAAATTGTTGAATATCTGCTGGCGCTGGCGATTCCCCGCCGCGACACCAAGCAGCTCGCCAAGCATCTGATCGACCATTTCGGCAGTCTGGCGGGCGTGCTGACCGCCGATGGCGATTCGCTGCGTGCAGTCCCCGGCATCGGCGAAACCAGCGCGGCGGCGCTCAAGATCGTTCAGGTCGCCGCGCGCCGTCTGGTCAGCGAGCCGGTACATCGCCAGCCCATCCTGTCGAGCTGGCAGGCGCTGCTCGATTATCTGCGGCTCGACATGGCGCACCTCACTCGCGAACGGGTGCGCGTGCTGTACCTCAACGCCAAGAACATGCTGATCAGCGATGACAACATGTCCGAAGGATCGGTCGATCAGGCGGCGATCTATACGCGTCAGGTGATCAAGCGCGCGCTCGATCTCGGCGCCACTTCGCTGATCCTGGTGCACAACCACCCCAGCGGCAACCCGCAGCCCAGCAAGCAGGACATCCAGATCACCCGCGAGATCATCGAGGCGGGCAAAAGGCTGGGCATCGGGGTGCACGACCACATCATCATCGGGCTCGACGGGCATAGCAGCATGCGATCGTTGGGTCTGATTTGACCTCGACTAAGCGTGGCCTCCGCGCCATAGCCTCGGCCGATGTCCACCCCTGCCCCCACCGCCTATGATGCGATCATTCTGGGCGCCGGCGCTGCCGGATTGTTCTGCGCAGGCATCGCGGGACAGCGCGGTCGCAAGGTGCTGCTGGTCGATCATGCCGACGCGGCGGGCAAGAAGATCCTGATCTCGGGCGGCGGGCGGTGCAATTTCACCAACATCCATACCCAGCCGGACCGCTACATCAGCGCCAATCCGCATTTCGCCAAGTCCGCGCTGGGGCGCTACAGCCCGCAGGATTTCATCGATCTGGTCGATGCTTATGGCATTGCCTGGCACGAAAAGACGCTGGGGCAATTGTTCTGCGACGGCTCGGCCAAGCAGATCGTCGCGATGCTGCTGGCCGAGTGCGACAAGGGCGCGGTCGAGATCTCGCTCGGCCATCCGATCGGTGCGGTCAGCCATGCCGACGGCCTGTATCGCGTCGCCATCGGTAACCGTGAGGCCGCAGCGCCTGCGCTGGTGATCGCGACCGGCGGGCCTTCCATCCCCAAGATGGGCGCGACCGGCTTTGCATATGATCTGGCGCGGCAGTTCGGCCTCAAGGTCGTCGAACCGCGCCCTGCTCTGGTCCCACTGACGCTGGGCGGCGATGAGACGCTCTTCCGGTCGCTCTCCGGAGTCGCAACCGAAGTGCTGGCCCGGGCGGGAAAGACCGTGTTTCGCGAGGCGGCGCTGTTCACGCACAAGGGGCTATCGGGCCCGGCCATCCTGCAGGTCTCCAGCTATTGGCGGCATGGCGATCCGGTCGCGATCGATTTCCTGCCCGATGCACCCGCTGGCTGGCTCACCGCTGCCAAGCGCGCACAGCCACGCGCAACGCTGCGCAGCACCCTGGGCGCGATGCTGCCGGACAGGCTTGCGGCCACCTTGAGCGAACGCATCGGCCAGGAAAGCCGGTTGGCGGACTGCGCCGACCGCGTGCTCGGCAACGCAGAGCAGCAGTTGAAAGGGTGGGTTTTTCACCCCAACGGCACCGAAGGCTATGCCAAGGCCGAAGTGACCGCTGGCGGCATCAGCACCGATGGCCTTTCATCGCAGACGATGGAAGCGCGCAAAGTCCCCGGTCTGTATGTCATCGGTGAAGCCACAGATGTGACCGGCTGGTTGGGCGGCTACAACTTCCAATGGGCCTGGGCGAGCGGTCATGCCGCCGGCAACGCAATTTAGCGCAACAACACGATCATCTTTGCGCAATCATTGAGCCTACAAAGGTTTGCAGGCGTTCTAAATCGGTTGTTCGGTCCTGTTCCCCACAAGAATAAGCGAATATTTACCGTTCGACTGCAGACTGTCCGCCATGCAGATACCCATCACCATCGACAGCTGCAGCGGGGGCGTACCCAGGATCGGGCTGAAGCTCGCGCTGTATGCACAGGTGGCGATGGTTGTCGTGGCGATCGCCGCGCTGATGCTGGCGCCTCCCCGGGAAGGACCGATGCTGGTCATTCCGCTGGGCGATGCGGCAGTGGCGCAAACGATGGCTTGGGCATTGCCCGAAGGTGCGACCTTTCTCGGGCTTGGGCCTCTGCCCGGATCGATCCTCGTCTATGCCAGGCGCGACATGCTGACATCCAGCGCCTGGCAAAATTCTAGTCTGCTCATCAAGGCACCTGAAATCTTGTGCGGGAAGATTTCAGCATCCCAAGGGAAGAACCAAACCTCATGGAATTGACCGGTATCCGCAAGAACGGCGTCTTCGCGCTCGTTATCATCGCCTGGCTGTGTGTCGCCATCATAGCCGGAGTGAGCATCTACGGCGCGCTCGGCTGGACGCCGGTTGTCGCCGCAGTTGCGATCACTCTGCTTCCGACCCTGATCGCCCGGTCCGGGACCATTCAATCGACATGGCGCATCCTGCTGGGTGTCACCATGCCGGTCTACCCCGCGATCCTGCTGTATCAGGCGGCGGGTACCAACCTGCAGATGGACGTCCACATGATGTTCTTCGCACTGCTCGCGACGCTGGTGGTGATGTGCGACTGGCGGCCGATCGTCGCAGGTACCGCCGTGATCGCGGCGCACCATCTCGGCACCAATTTCATCATGCCCGCCTGGGTCTTTCCCGATGGCGCGGATCTGCCGCGCGTGCTGCTGCATGCAGTGATCGTGCTGGTGGAGGCTGGCGTGCTGATCCAGGTCTCGCTGCAGCTTGAGCAGATGATCGAACGTCAGGCGGCGGCACGGCGCGAGGCCGAGCGGCTCGAGCAGGAAGCTGCGGCCATCCGCAATGCCATCGCCGCCGAACAGGCGCTGGTCATCGGCGCGCTGGGCGAAGGGCTGAATGCCATGGCGCGCAACGACCTGACCTGCCGGATCGACGACTCCTTCCCGGCGGATTATGAAAAGCTGCGCACGGATTATCATCTGGCGCTTGAAGGCATGCGCCAGTCGCTCGGCAAGATTTCGGGTGCGGCGACAAGCATCGACGAAAGCGCAGGCGATGTGAGCCACGCTGCACACGACATGGCAGACCGCACCGAACGGCAGAGCGCCACGCTGCACGATACGGTCGCAAGCATCCGGGCGATCACCGACAGCGTATCGGGCACTGCCCAGCACGCCACCGAAGCCCGCCAGGTGCTCCACGCCGCGCAGGGCGAAGCGCAGAACTCCTCCGAGGTCGTGGAGCGTGCCCGCGTGGCGATGAACAATATCGAAAATGCCGGGATGGAAATCGACCAGATCATCGCGGTGATCGACGGGCTCTCGTTCCAGACCAACCTGCTGGCGCTGAATGCCGGGGTAGAGGCGGCGCGCGTGGGCGAAGCCGGCAAGGGTTTTGCCGTCGTGGCAACTGAAGTGCGCGCACTGGCGCAGCGTTCGGCCGAAGCCGCCCAGGACATCAAGACCAAGATCGGTGCATCCAACACGCAGATCGCGCTGGGCGTTCAGGTCGTCGCCGAGACCAGCGAGACGCTGGAGAGGATCACCGCGCGCATCGTGCAGATCAGCGATTTCGTCACGACGATTGCGCAGTCGGTCGAAGCTCAGGCCGTCAAGCTGCACGAGGTCAACTCGACCGTCGGCGCGCTCGACGGAATTACCCAGCAGAACGCGGCGATGGTCGAGGAAACCAGCGCTGCCGCGCGGTCACTGGCGCAGGAATCGCGGACCCTGGCAGAGGAAATCACCAAGTTCCGCCTCGGTGCCGACATGGGAAGACCTGCAGTGCAGTCGGCCAAGGAGCGCCGTGGCCAGCCCTATATGGCCCGAGCTGCCTGATCCTATCCAGTACACACTGCCTGGTCCCGCACCTTTCGGGGCCAGGCATGATCCCAGCGATCAGCGCGTGCGGCAGCGGCCGGTATTGGTGTTTTCAACTATTCCGTCGTCATCATAGCGGATCTGCATGGTGAAGCCGTCCGCCGCGATCGACCACACCGTGGCGCGATACCAATTGCTGTCTCTCCACAGGCACTCGATGCGGCTGCCCGGCTGCCAGTCGAAGGGCAGAACCGTATTGGCCTGCCGCGTTTCAGCCTCGCCGTCGTCAAAGCGGATCGTCACCAACGTGCCGCTGCGGGATTCCACGACACCGGGATAATAGACCGTACTTCCGCGCCATGGCGAAAGGACCCAGTCTCCCACTTCTTGCGCCACAGCGGGGCCCGATAGAGCCAATAGGCTCAATGCGACCAGCGTCAGCGTACATGCACCACGTCTTTTCATGGCAACCTCCCCCGGCGGCATATGACCGGCTGATCTGGCATGTGCCGTGCAGGTCGATGCCGGTTTACACCTATCTGCGCATGAACTCAACGAACGGCACCCAGCCGCATCTGCGGCCCGTGAAGCGAATGTCATTGTGTCCAAGGCACAGAACGGCTAAGGGCGCAGACTTGCAGCGGTGGCCGTGTTTTCCACCGCGCGCGGTTTCGCCGACCATCGCGGAACCTTCGCATCCCTATAGAATTGAAATCCCGATGCCTTTTGACTCCGTTCCCGCCGTTTTGTCGGACGCGCTTGATGCGCATGGCTACGACACGCTGACCCCTGTCCAGCAGGCAGTCCTCACCGAAGACGCGCAAGGCCGCGACCTGATCGTGTCCGCCCAGACCGGCTCGGGCAAGACCGTTGCGTTCGGCCTCGCCATGGCCAGCGACCTGATCGGCGAAGACAATCGCATCGCCCCGAGCCACACCCCGCAGACGCTGATCGTCGCCCCGACGCGCGAACTGGCGCTGCAGGTCAGCCGCGAGTTCATCTGGCTCTACGGCCCGGCTGGCGCGCGCATCGCGACCTGTGTCGGCGGCATGGATGCCTCGAAGGAACGCCGTGCGCTGTCGCAGGGTGCACAGATCGTCGTCGGCACCCCCGGACGCCTGCGCGACCATCTGGAACGCGGCGCGCTCGACCTGTCAGGCCTCAAGGTCGCCGTGCTCGATGAAGCCGACGAGATGCTCGACATGGGCTTTCGCGAAGACCTCGAAGAAATCCTCGATGCGACCCCCGAGGGCCGCCGCACCATGCTGTTCTCGGCAACGATGCCTCAGCCTATCGTCGCGCTGGCCAAGCGCTATCAGCGCGATGCGCACCGGATCTCCACCGTCGGTGCAGACCGTGGCCATGGCGATATCGAATATCTGGCAGTGACGGTTGCCCCTGCCGATATCGAGAATTCGGTGGTCAACCTGCTGCGTCTGCACGAAGCCGAAACCGCGATGCTGTTCTGCGCCACGCGCGACAACGTCCGCCACCTTCACGCCAGCCTGATCGAGCGCGGTTTCTCTGCCGTTGCGCTGTCGGGTGAGCACAGCCAGAACGAGCGCAACGCCGCTCTGCAGGCGCTGCGTGATCGCCGTGCCCGCGTCTGCGTCGCCACCGACGTGGCGGCGCGCGGCATCGATCTGCCCAGCCTGTCGCTGGTCATTCACGTCGAGCTTCCGCGCGACATGGATACCCTCAAGCACCGTTCGGGCCGTACCGGTCGCGCGGGCAAAAAGGGTACCGCGCTGATGATCGTGCCCTACCCGCGTCGTCGTCGCCTCGAATCCATGCTGCGCGGCGCCAATATCAATGCGCAGTGGATCAACGCGCCTTCGGCCGAAGACATCCGCCGCGCCGATCACGACCGCCTGCTCGACAAGTTGCGCGCACCGGTGGAGGCGGACGACGCCGACCGCACGCTGGCTGAAACTTTGCTGGGCGAGCGCAGCGCCGAAGACATCGCGATCATGCTGGTGCAGGCGCACCGCGCCCAGATGCCTTTGCCCGAAGAACTGCTCGACGCAGCCGCATCGCCGCCGCCGCGCGACATGGGACCGCGCCCTGGCTTTGAAGATACCATCTGGTTCTCGATGAACATCGGTCGCCGCCAGAATGCCGATCCGCGCTGGCTGCTGCCTTTGCTCTGCCGTCGCGGACACATCACCCGTGGCGAGATCGGAGCGATCCGGCTCAGCGACGATGCGACCCATTTCGAGATCCCACGCGCCGTCGCCGATCGGTTTGCCGACGCCGTGCAGCGCACCGCGGGCGGTGACGATGGCGAAGAGGGCAGCGTCATGATCACTCGTGCCGATGGGCCGCCGCAGGGTCACAGCCGCTCGGGCCCGCCGCGCCGTGCGGACAGCCGCGACGGCAGCGGATCGGGCAAGAAGGGCAAGACCAACTCGGGTCCGCTCAAGCCGCGCTATGAAACCAAGGCGTTCGGCGATAAGAAGCCGTTCGGCGACAAGAAGCCCTTTGGTGACCGCAAGCCTGCTGGCGAGCGCAAGCCCTATGGCGAGCCGCGCGCGTTTGGCGACAAGAAGCCCTTCGGCGACAACAAGTCGTTTGGCGACAAAAAGCCTTTCGGTGACAAGAAGCCCTATGGCGACAAGAAGACCAATGCCGACCGCGCATCGTTCGCCGACAAGCCGCGCGGTCCCCGCACGGATGGCCCTCGCAGCGATGGTCCGCGTGCTGGCGGTCCTGGCGGCGGCAAGCCTTACGCGCCGCGTGGCGACAGCCGTCCCCGGCCTGAAGGCGGCAAGCCCAGCTTCGCTGGCCGCCCCGGTGCCAAGCCTTTCACAAAACGCCCCAAGGGCTGAACCGACACAATAACCGCTGACCGACTTGCTCCCCTGCCTGAAAAGGAGGGGAGCATCGACGGCAATCAGGGTTGAACCGTCTCGCCGCCCAATGCTCGGTATAGCGTCACGCGGTTGCTCGCCTCGACCAGCTGCGTCGTCAGCAGCGTACGCTGCGCCGTGTAGAGCGAGCGCTGCGCATCCAGGCTGGCGAGGAACGAGTCCAGCCCGCCGCGATAGCGCATGTCGGTCAATCGGTAGCTGTCCTCTGCGGCATCGACAAAGGCACGCGTCGCGCGCAGTTGTTCGGTGATCGTGCCGCTCCGTGCCAAGGCATCGGAAACATCGCGAAACGCCGCCTGGATCGCGCCTTCATAGCCTGCAATCGCCGCATCGCGCTGCGCCTGGGTCTGCGCAACACCCGCCTGTGCCGCACCGCCGGCGAACAGCGAATAGCGCACGGTCTCGCCGACAGAATAGTTGAACGCCGCGCCGGTAAACAGGCTCGACAGCGCATTGCTGGCAAGGCCCGCGAGCCCCGTCAGCGTAATCCGGGGGAACAACGCTGCACGCGCAGCGCCGATTTCCGCATTGGCTGCGCGCAGCTCATATTCCGCCTGCATGACATCGGGACGACGCAGCAGGATGGTCGAATCGAGCCCGGCGGGCAGCATCTTCACCGCCTCGCCTGCATCCGCGATTGATCGTGGCAGCAGCGCCTCGTCGACCGGAGCGCCGACCAGCAGTTGCAGCGCGTTCACGTCCTGCGCCAGCGCCGTGGTCTGGGCGGCAATGTCGGCCTCTGCGGTCGCAAGGATCTGTTCTGCCTGGCGCAGATCGGTGCGCGGCGCGATCCCGCCATCCAGCCGCAACCGTGTGAGCTTCACTCGCTCGCGCGCGTTGGTAGCGGTCTCCTGCGCCAGAGTCAGCAATGACCGGTCGGCGGCATAGGTCAGCCACGCATCGGCGACGTCTCCGACCAGGGTAAGCCGCGTCGCCCGCGCTGCCGCCTCGGTACCGAAATAGCGGTTGAGCGCGGCATCGGACAGCGACTGCAGCCGCCCGAACAGATCCAGCTCGAACGCAGTGGTGCTGACGTCGGCAGTATAGCGGACTCCTGCGGTCGAACGGCTGGCAGTTGGACTGTTGCCGATATCGACATCCTGGTTGCGATTCTGGTTGGCGGTGCCGTTGTCGAACTGCGTCCTGTTGGCCGCAATGCCGATCTGCGGCAGCTGCGCGCCACGCTGGATGCGAAACTGCGCGCGCGCCGCCTCGATGTTGGCGGCCGCGACGCGCAGGTTGCGGTTGTTGGCCAGCGCCTGCTCGATCACCTGCGTCAGCCGAGGATCGATAAACACCTCGCGGTAGGTCAGCACGGGCAGCGCGGCCTCACTCTGCGCCAGATAGGCATCGCCAGCCGGCCAGGATTGCGGCACCGGCAAATCCGGCTGCACATATTTGGGCGCCATCGAGCAGCCCGACAGCAGCACTAGTGCGATCAGCGCTCTGCCCTTCATGCTGCGCCTCCGGTGGGTTTGCTCTCGCCGATGTGCATCTTCTTGAGAGTGTCGCGCGTCGTGCGGCGTACCAGCACGAAGAACAGCGGGATGAAGAAGATCGCCAGCACCGTCGCGGTCAGCATGCCGCCGATCACCGAGGTGCCGATGGCGATGCGGCTGTTGGCCCCTGCCCCGCTGGACAGGGCCAAGGGCAACACGCCGAAGATGAAGGCGAGACTGGTCATCAGGATCGGGCGCAGGCGCAACCGCGCCGCTTCCAGCGCTGCATCGATCACCCGTGCGCCGCGCTTTTCCGCCTGCTCGGCAAACTCGATCACCAGAATGGCGTTCTTGGCCGCCAGACCCATCGTCGTGAGCAGGCCGATCTGAAGATAGACGTCGTTCTCAAGCCCGCGCAGCGTCACCGCGAAAACCGCGCCGACGAGGCCCAGCGGGATCACCAGCATCACCGCGACCGGGATCGTCCAGCTTTCATACAGCGCCGCCAGACACAGGAAGACGACCAGCAGCGATAGGCTGTACAGCAAGGGCGCCTGGCCCGACGACAGCCGCTCCTGGAACGACAGGCCGGACCATGCCACGCCTACGCCCGGAATTTCCCGCGCCAGCTCCTCGATCCGGTCCATCGCCGCGCCAGAGCTCTGCCCGGGAGCTGCCTGGCCTTCATACTGGAAGCTGGGATAGCCCTGGAACCGCGACAGCGTCGTCGGCGTGGTCGACCAGCGGGTGCGGGCAAAGGCGGATAACGGCGCCATCTGCCCGTCGTTGCCGCGCACGAACCAGCGACCGATGTCATCGGGGGTCGCACGGTACGGCGCATCGGCCTGCACGAACACGCGCTTGACCCGGCCCCGGTCGATGAAGTCGTTCACATATTGCCCACCCCAGGCCGCCGAGAGCGTGGTGTTCACGTCCGACTGGTTCAGCCCCAGGGAGGCAAGCTTGGGCTGGTCGATATCGACCTGCAGCGTCTGCACATCGGGCAGCTCGCCCAGACGCACGCCCGCCAGCACGGGGTCGTTCTCCGCCATTTCCAGCAGCTTGTCGCGTGCATCTGCGAACTCCTCACGGCTCATGCCGCTGGTGTTCTGCAATTGCAGGCTGAAGCCGTTGGTCTGACCCAGACCACGGATGGCGGCAGGCACCAGCACGTTGACCTGCGCATCGCGAAAGGCAGAGAAAGCCTTGTTGCCCCGCTCGGTGATCGCATCGGCGGAATCTTCGGCGCCGGTGCGTTCGGACCAGTCGACAAAGTTGACGAAGCCCTGGCCGGTGTTCTGCCCCGCCGCGCCCTGTCCGCCACCCGCGACGCTGAACATCACCGCGATATTCTTGCGCTCATCGCCCAGCATGTACTTCTCGATCGCCAGCTGCACTTCGCGCGTGCGTCCCTGCGTGGCTCCAGCAGGAAGGCGGAACTGCAGCCGGGCCGCTCCCTGGTCCTCGGTCGGAAGAAATCCGGTCGGCAAGCGGACGAACAGCGCGACCAGCAGCACCAGAACGATCGCGTAAATCGCCATAAACAGCCATTTGCGGTCAACGACCTTCTCCACGGCCGCGACATAACGGTCGGTACCGCGGGCAAAGCCGTGATTGAACCAGCGCTGCGCCCGCCCCATCTGCTGGGCGCCCCAGGGCCAGGTGCGCGCCAGGCGGCTTTCCTGCTCGGTCCCATCATGCTTTTTCTGCTTGAGCAGCGTCGCGGTCAGCGCGGGACTGAGGATCAGCGCAACCAGCGCCGACAGTACCATCGCCGAGACGATGGTGATCGAGAACTGGCGGTAGATGACCCCGGTCGATCCACCAAAAAACGCCATCGGCAGGAACACGGCAGAGAGCACCACGGCAATCGCGACCAGCGCGACCTGGATCTCTCCCATCGACTTGATGGTCGCCTCCTTGGGCGTCATGTCGGGATTTTCCTCGAGCAGGCGCTCGACATTTTCCACCACCACGATGGCATCGTCGACCAGCAGACCGATGGCCAGCACCAGCCCGAACAGCGTCAGCGTATTGATCGTGAAATCGGCAAGGTAGAAGATCGCAAACGTGCCGAGCAGCACCACCGGCACGGCAATGGTCGGGATCAGCGTCGCGCGCCAGCTCTGCAGGAAGACGAACATGACGATGACAACGAGGATCACCGCCTCGATCAGCGTCTGCACCACTTCCTCGATCGACAGGCGGATGAATGCCGTCGAATCATTGGCATAGGCAACGTTGTAACCTTTAGGAAAGCTGGAACGCGCATTGGCCACGGCCTGCTTGACCAGATCGGCGGTAGCCAGCGCATCGGCGCCGGGGGCCAGCGAAATGGCAAGCCCTGCGCCAGGATGGCCGTTGATGCGGCTGGAAGCGGCATAGTTTTCCGCACCAAGCTCGACCCGCGCGACATCCCCCAGCTTCACGATGGCGCCGCTCTGTTCGGCCTTGAGGATAATCGCCTTGAATTCGTCCACTGTACGCAGCCGCGATTGCGACGTGACCGTGGCGTTGAGCCGGTTGCTTTCAGGCTGGGGCAGACCGCCGACCTCGCCTGCGGCAACCTCGGTATTCTGATTGCGGATCGCAGTGACGATGTCGCCCGGCATCAGCCCGACCGATGCCAGCCGGTCCGGATCGAGCCAGATGCGCATTGCATATTGCGATCCGAACACGTTGGTTTCGCCCACGCCCTCGATGCGGGACAGGGTATCCTGCAGGGTCGACACGAGAAAGTCGGAGACGTCGATATTGGTGCTGCGGTCGGTCTCGTCATAGACGCCGACGATGAACAGGAAGTCGGGGTTCGACTTGGTGACGCGCAGCCCCTGCTGCTGCACCTGCTGCGGCAACCGCGCCAGCGCCTGCTGCACCTGGTTCTGCACCTGAACCTGCGCGATATCGGGATCGGTGCCCTTTTCAAACGTGGCGCTGATCGTCACCTGCCCGCGCGAGGTCGAGCTGGAGTTGAAATACAGCAGGCCGTCGATGCCGGTCAGCTGCTGTTCGATGATCTGGGTGACGCTGTTCTCCAGCGTGTCTGCCGATGCCCCGGGGAAGGTCGCGCGGATATTGACCTGCGGCGGCGCGACATCGGGATATTGTTCGACCGGCAGCAGATAGATCGCGCCGACGCCCGCCAGCATGGTGATGATCGCCAGCACCCACGCGAAGATCGGTCGTTCGATGAAGATGCGCGACACAGCGGGGCCTCAGCCGCGCTTTGGCGGGGATGGCGGAGCGATGACCTGCGGCTTGCTAGCGGGAACGGGCCTGATCGGTCCACCCGGCTTCACCTTGGCCAGGCCTTGCACGATCACCTTGTCGCCCGCCTTCAGCCCCTTGGTGACCACCCAGTCGGTGCCGACGGTGCGATCGGCGGTGACTTCGCGTTCGGTGGCCTTGTTGCCCGCATCGACGACGAACACGCTAGCCTGGCCACGCGCGTTGCGGCTCACCGCTGCCTGCGGAACCAGCACGGCGGTGGTATTGATCGACTGGTCGAACCGCGCCCGCACGAACATGCCGGGCAGGAGCAGACCTTGTGGATTAGCGAAGCGCGCACGCAAGGTGACGGTCCCGGTGGCAGCGTTGACCATGACTTCGGAAAACTGAACGACCCCGCGCGGGCCGTATTCGCTGCCATCCTCCAGCATCAGCGCTACTTCGGCACTGCCGGGCACGGCTCCACCTTGCGCCAGCGACCGGCGGAGCGTCAGCAATTCCGCGCTCGACTGCTGGATGTCGACGAAGACCGGATCGACGCCCTGGATCACCGCCAGCGGTTCGGCCTGGTTGCCGGTGACCAGCGCACCCACGGTGAACAGCGAGCGGCCGATCCGCCCGGTGATCGGGGCAGGTACGCGGGTGAACTGCAGGTTCACCTCAGCGGTCTGCACCTGCGCGCGGCCCTGCTGAACGGCAGCGGCCGCCTGTCGTGCTGCGGCCACGGCATCGGTATAGTCCTGCAGCGCCACTGCCTGCGCTTCGGCGAGCGGCTTGAGCCGCTCGGCCCGGATGCGGGTGGCCTCTGCATTGGCGATGGCGCTATTGAGATTGGCGCTCGCCTGAGCGGTGGCGGCGCGGAAAAGCCTGGGGTCGATCTCGTACAGCGTCTGCCCTGCCCGAACCACCGAACCCTCGGTAAACAGGCGGCGGCGGATCAGGCCGGTGACCTGCGGACGGACCTCGGACATTTCGAACGCGGCGATGCGGCCCGCCAGTTCGACCGCCATCGGTACGGCGCTGGTGCTGGCGACGATATAGCCGACCTCGGGCACCGGACGTTTGCGTCCCTTGTCCTCTTCGCCCCCTGTGCAACCGGCAAGCGCCATCACCGCCAGCCCGATGAGGGCATAACGCTTCATTGGCGTTCGTGTCTGGCGAACGGGAAAGTAAATGGCGGACTCGCAGGAACTGGGGGACACCGTATACGATGGTCTCTTCGTATCTAAGGGGTTAACCCACGACAGGGCAAGATTGTTTCATGACTTGCCAATTTTTTGCCGGATTTCGCTAAAAATCGGCGTTCAGGCGTGTCCAACCTCCTTGATAGGCACGTTGGGATCGGCAAGTTGTTCAAGATCGAGCGGAATTCCCTCGACGATGGCCTTGCGCCCCTGGACATAATCCTTGGTCGCATTGACGCAATCGAGCGCGATGACCTTGCCGGTGCGCAGATAGATGACCGAGAAGCTGCGGCTGGCGGGATCGCCGCGCACCAGTTCCTGATCGTAATCGAGGGACAGTCCCACGGTCTGCAGGCGCAGATCATATTGGTTCGACCAGAACCACGGGATGGCGTGATAGGCTTCCGCCTTGCCCATGATGCAGCTGGCGACGACCTTGGCCTGGTCGTTGGCATTCTGCACCGATTCGAGCCGGATGACGCGATCATTGGCAAAGGGGTTCGCATGTGCCGCGCAATCGCCGATGGCATAGACATCGGGCAGGCTGGTGCGGCAATACTCATCGGTATCGACACCATTGCCTCCGGCAGCGCCCGCCGAGATCAGCGGACCGGTCTGCGCGATGATGCCGATGCCGACAATCACCATGTCCGCCGCGATGCGCTCGCCATTGCCGCACCGGACGGCAACGGCATGGCCCGCCTCGTCGGTCTCGATATGGTCAACCGTGTAGCCGGTGCGCAGATCGACGCCATGGGCACGGTGCTCATCCTCGAAGAATGCGGACAGCGAAGGGCCCGCAACGCGCGACAGTACGCGGTCCAGCGCCTCGATCAGCGTCACCTGCTTGCCCAGCTTGCGCATCACAGCGGCCGCTTCCAGGCCGATATAGCCGCCACCGATGATCGCCACGCTGGTGGTGTCGCCCAGCCGTGCCATGATCTTGTCGACATCGGCGCGGGTGCGGACGGCAAAGATGTTGCGCGCATTGCTGCCCTGGCAATCGAGCATGCGCGGCGAGCCGCCCGTTGCCCAGATCAGCGTGCCGTAGCCGACGGTTGCGCCGCCACCCAGTGTCAGCATGTGCGCCGCCGGATCGACGGCAGCGACCCGCTTGCCCAGTTGCAGATCGATACCGCGCTCGGCCCAGAAAGCCTCCGGGCGCAGCAGGATGCGCTCGAACGGCTTGTCGCCGGCCAGATATTCCTTCGATAGCGGCGGACGCTCATAGGGCGGGAACGATTCGTCGCCAATCAGGCCGATGGTGCCTTCAAACCCCATCTGGCGCAGACAGATCGCCGCCTGCGCACCGGCATGGCCTGCCCCCACAATGGCGATATCATAGCTGTCCAGCACGGCGTTCTCTCCTGCGACCTGTTTCCCTGCCCATGTGGCATCGCGTGCCATCTGCCGGTTGACGCTGCGGAAAACAAGCCTCAACCCATATCGCACGCGACAACCTGTCGCCCATGTGCAATTTGGTTTGACCGCAGCGCATGGTGTAATTATAGGGCGCGGCCTGCACCGGCCAATAACCCGTGCATGCCTGGATGGCGGAGTAGCTCAGCTGGTTAGAGCGGCGGAATCATAATCCGTAGGTCGGGGGTTCAAGTCCCTCCTCCGCTACCATCCTTGCAATACAAAGCCGACCGATCTCCTCCTGCGAGCAGCGCCTGGCGCGCCAGATGATCCTGCGGGATACCCTTGAATTACAACATAATGTCTGGACAGTCCGCGCCGCAGACCGATACAGTCTGATTGGGTGCGATATTTTAATCGGTTGAAGCGCGCCTGATATCTGGGTTGCAACAATTGGTGGACAAGGGTCCTTGAACCAGCCGGAATCCCATGATCGCAGGTTGGATGGGTGGAAGGCGATAGCGGCCTATTTCCGGCGTGATCGCACGACTGTGATGCGCTGGTCGCGCGAACGCAACCTGCCGGTCCACAGGCTGCCGGGTGGCAAGCAGGGGTCGGTCTTTGCCTATGAGCACGAGCTGATGGCCTGGTCCGGCAGGCTGGAGCAGTCCGACCTGAGCGATGACCTGGACCTGCCCCTCGAGAATGCAGAAGGATCGCCAGCGCCACCGAGCGCGACTCCGGCCATCCCGCAGACCTTGCCTGGCTTGCCTGCCGAGCCGGCCACGCGCCCCGCGCGCGGCAAGCCGGTGCTGGTCGCGGTCGGGGCGATCATCGGGATCGCGGCGCTGCTCGCTGCGACGATGACGTTGACCGACCGTCTTGGCGCGCCGCGCTCGACCATCGAGCCAGCAGCCGCCCTGCCGAAAGATCCGCAGGTCGCCCATGATTATGTCGCTGCGCGCGAGCTGTGGGCCCACCGCACGCCCGGCGATCTGCGCCGCGCGATCGCGCTATACGAAAAGGTCATCGCCGCCGATGCGGATTTTGCCCCTGCTTATGCCGGCCTCGCCGAGGCGTGGCTGATCTATCGCGAATATGGTGCCGCCACCGAAAGCCGAGCCTATAGCGCCGCCAAATCGGCGATCGAGCAGGCCCTGACGCTGGACGGCGACTTGCCCGCCGCGCACCGGGCCAACGGCTTCATCCAATATTGGTGGAGCTATGACGCGCAGCGGTCGGTCGATTCATTCCGGCGCGCGCTGGAGCTCGATCCGCATGATGGCCTGACCCATTTCTGGTATGCCAATGTGCTGTCCGACCTTGGCCAGGATGCCGCCGCGCAGCGCAGCTATGATACGGCGCAGCTGCTGTTGCCTGGAACACCCGCCATCGCGGTGGAACGCGCCTGCGCGCACTGGCAGGCTGGCCGCGATCGCCGCGCGGTGATGGAGTTGAACCAGCTCAAGGCGCAATATCCCGACGATGCGACAATCCGCAACTGCCTCGCCTGGGCGCATATCTCGCGCGGCGATATCAAGGCTTACGCCCGCGAATACCGGGCGCTTGCGGGGCTACGCGCCGTGCCCGAGATGCAGCGGCTGTCGCGCGCGCTCGATGCCGCCATTGCACGCAATCCGGCCACCGCACACCGGGTGCTGGTGGCCGATGCGCGCCGCGAATTTGCCGAGGGCGAGCGCAAGACGCGCATGACGCCCGCCTTCCATGCTTCATGCATGGGCGATCGCGAGACACTGGTCGCGCTGCTGCAACAGGCATCGACCCTGGGCGAACGCTGGTATTCGGCAACGCTCAACCGGCGGATCGCGATCAAGTGGCGCGGCGATGCCGAGGTGCTGCGGCTGCTCAACAAGGTGATGGTCGCAACACCCGATGTCGACCTTTCCTGACCGCCAAACCACAGTCGCATCCGCCAACCCCCCGCATTTTCCGGCATTTGCAACAATTTGCCACAAGCCGTTTGCAGCAATGCGCGCTTAATCTGGCGCCGGTCTGATCGTCAGCGTGCGGGGCTAACCCGTCGACCCAAAACGGCTGCTGGCCAACCTTCGTGCCCGCCCGCTGGCGGTCAGGCCAACCGCGACTTCCCGCGAGCCGGAGCGATCCATGACGCGACCTTGGCTTTCGCTCCTGCTGCTCCTCGCGGCGCTGATGCTCGTTTTGACCTGGCCGCGCGAGCCAGCGCGGGCAGAGCCCCTTGCGTTCAAATCTCCGATGTATTCTGCGCCGGGAGGGAAGCCTGTCCGGGTGAAGGCTGATCTCGCCCGCCGGATCGATGTCTGGCACGGCAAGGCTGATTGCCGGTCGCCGCACCGCGCCCGTGCCGCGCTGATGCCGATCCTCTCGCATTGGCTGGGCGCTCGCACGACCGAGCGCCCGTCGAAACGGCTGGCGCAATGGGGCTATCACTCGGGCGATATCTGGAACGAGGATCGCGTGATCGACGGCCAGCCCCGATGCAGCGGCGGTTTCCGCAAGGTCATTGCCTACGCGGATTTTCGCTGATCGGGCCCTCGCCGCAGTTAAGCCGCGCGTTCAGGCGTCTGCCAACAGGCTTTCGCTGAGCGCCCACAAGCGTTCGGCGCTGTCCTGATCGACAGCATGCGGATCGACAAAGCGGTAACGCACCGGCTCTGCGCCCGACACCGCGGCGATATTGCAATCCTCGCAATAGACGCCGCCCCTGCCCTCCAGCAGCGCGCTGGTCGCCGCCCACAGGCTGGTGGTGCAGCCCTGTGTCGGGCTCTTGAACATCGCACGTGCACCGTCGGAAATCTCGCCCTGCTCGTTGAGCCAGCCCAGGACGATCATCTCCTCGGTTGGAAGATGCCGTTGCAGCGGCGTGAAGATGCCGCCGGGGTGCACCGCAAAGGCCATGCCGCCGCTCTTGGCCAATCGTGCGTTGAGGCCCAGCGCGAACAGCGCATTGGCGGTCTTCGACTGGCCATAAGCCTTCCATTTGTCATAGCTGCCGTCGGTCCAGTTGGGGTCGTCCCAGCGGATATCGGAAAGCTTGTGCCCGGTGGACGACAAGGCCACCACGCGCGCCTTCTCGGTCCGCTGCAGCAGCGGCATCAGCCCCTGGGTCAGAGCAAAATGCCCCATGTGGTTGGTGCCGAACTGCATCTCCCAGCCCGGACCCACCCGCGTTTCAGGGCACGCCATGACGCCGGCATTGTTGATCAGCAGATCCAGCGCGCTATGATCCGATGCGAAGCCCAGTGCGAAGCTGCGCACCGATGCGATATCGGCCAGGTCCATCGACGCGATCCGGATATCGCCCTGCATGCCGGCCAGCGCGGCATGGGCCTTGGCCGAATCGCGCGCGGGCACGGTAACCGATGCGCCCGCTGCGGCCAGTGCGCGGACTGTCTCCAGCCCCAGGCCCGAATAGCCTCCGGTGACGATCGCCGTCTTGCCCTTCAGGTCGATGCCGGCCAGCACCTCGTGCGGTTCGCTCTGGCGGCCAAAAGGCGACTCGACGGGTCTCTGGTGTTCGGCGATCATTGGCGGCTCTCTCCCTTGGTTGTGCTTTTTATGGTGCGGTTATGCGGATCGGCACCGGAATGTTGCAGATGTCCGCAGCCCCGGCGGGAATGTTGAAAAAGGCGTCCTTGCGGTTGGCCCGCGCCGCCGCATAGCCCGCGAACGACGCACTGTCGCTGGCAAGATATTCCAGCTGCGGACGCTGCTCCTGCGGCAATTCGGTCGCGAGCCGCACTGATCGGATCACGGTGCGTTCCTCAGGGGTTTCGTAGAATCCCAGCGGGCCGGTTCCGCGCGGCAGGCTCGACAGGTGCTCGATGCCTTCGACCACGCGGCCCACCAGCGCGATGTTGCGGTCCAGATGACGCGGCGCGTGACCGATCACGGTGTACAGCTCAGCCCCGCTGCCGGTATCGGGTGACAGATTGCGGCCGACGCCAACCATGCCATAGCAATGGACCGGCCAGGCCGGATAGGTGCTCGGCGCACCCGCCATGGTCCCGATCCGCCCTTCTGTGTTGTTTGCCATCGGCCAAGACTTGTAGAAATGCGGGTTGCGCGCATAGCTGTCAGAGGCGAGGCGCGGCGGCGGCGCGGGAAAGCGCGATCCCGTCTGGTCACGTGGGTCCTGCGGCAATGCGGTCTGATAGTCATCCTCGCTCGGAGTTACCAACCCCTTGGGCAGCGGCCTTGCCTTGGCCGCGTCCTCGCCATCGGGGTCTCCCCATTGCACCACGTAATTGTCCTGCACGCGCACAATGGCGAGACCATCCCACCAATGGGCGGCGGCGAGCTTGCGGATGTTGCCGATCCACGGCTGGCTGATCGGTGCCGGCATCAGCTGGATGACGACCCGGCGCGGCTTGCCGGCCGCATCGGACGAAAGCTCCATCACCAGAAGGTCTTCGGGCGCGATCTTCACCCAATCAGTCACCGGGGCAGCGGCAACGATATCCCCCGGGCCTGGCGGCGCGGGTGGCGGGTCGATCGCAGCGACAAGGCAAAGCGGAATGATCGCGGCGAACGAGCGCAGCGCGGTGGTGCGGAGTCGGCTATATTTCATCAAGCGGACGCTAACACGGCGCATAGACTTGCGAAACCGCCGTCCGCCGTGCCACACTGCAAAGGTGTTTTGAGGGAGACACCCATGGCCCTACGCGACGAGGATGACGACACCCCATTAGCCATGCGCAACAGCCGATCGACGCTCGACCGCCTGCTCGACGACATGATTGAACAGCCCGAGCGCCTGCCCGCGATCGCCGCCAGCATCCATGAGGTATTCGGCGAAACACGTGCCGTCATGGTGCTGGACATGAGCGGCTTTTCGCGCACCACCCAGCGCCACGGCGTGGCGGCATTCCTGCTGATGGTCCATCAGATGAAGCGTCTCGCCCTGCCCGAGATCGAGGACCACGGTGGCCTGCTGATCAAGGCAGAGGCCGACAATCTCTATTGCCTGTTCGATACCACCGATGACGCCGTCCGCGCCGCGCGCGCGATCATGCGGCAACTCGGTGCGGCCAACATGGTGCTGCCGGAGGACCGCAAGCTCTATGCTTCGATCGGCATAGGCTATGGCGAAGTGCTCAACATCGATGACGAGGACGTTTTCGGTGACGAGATGAACCTCACCTGCAAGCTGGGCGAGGACGTTGCGCAGCGTAGCGAGATATTGCTCACTGAAGGTGCGCATGGCACGTTGACGCTCAAGACAATCGATACCCGGCCCGAACAGGTGAGCATTTCCGGCTTGGTGCTCAGCTATCATCAGGTCGTCTGACGCCAGCCCTCGACGCGCGCGCTAAATTTCCCGATTTGGCCGCCGCACGAACCGCCACCTGCAAAGCGCGCTTGCGCGACCTGCCGCTTGGCATTAGGGGGGCGCTTCCCAGGACATGCGGAGCGGTGGCCGAGTGGTCGAAGGCGCTCGCCTGGAAAGTGAGTATACGTCAAAAGCGTATCGAGGGTTCGAATCCCTCCCGCTCCGCCACTACTTGTTGATCGCATTGGGTTTTTTTACCCAATCTGGCCAGCTTTCCCACATTACTTCGCAAGTAGGCTCTTGCGCCGGGTGGGCTATATGGCCCATCCAAGCCCGACCCATGGGCGGCTACCACCCGCAAGCAGAGCCCGCAGTGCTGACCGGCCAGGCGGCTTGAGCCCAGACGTTGCTCCAGATTTGGTCAGGTGCTCTGGCCCGCCCGATCACCATCCTGGGGCTCGACCAAAGCTTTTTGGGGGTGTGCCCCCAAGACCGGCCTGGCAGCGAACCAGGGCTCGAGACGCCGGACGGCTTCCGCGATCAAGTCGGTGGAAACCGCGAAGCTGAAGCGGATGAAGCCATTCCCATCGACCGGGTCGAAGTCCAGCCCAGGAGCAAGCGCGACCCCTGTATCGCGCAGCAAGGCCTCGCAGAACGAGAGGCTATCGTTCGTCAGGTGGCCGACATCGGCATAGATATAGAAAGCTCCATCGGGCGGTGCGATCCGCCCAAGCCCCATTTGCGGGAGCGCGTGAAGCAGACAATCGCGATTGCGGGCATAGGTTTGAACATGACCTTGCAGCTCGTCGCGGCAGTCAAACGCGATCAGCCCCGCATGCTGCGCCAGCGACGGGGGCGTCAGAAACAGATTGCCCATCCGCGCACGGGCCGCGTCAACGAGGTGATCGGGCACCACCAGCCATCCAAGGCGCCAGCCAGCCATGCTGAAATATTTGGAGAAACTGTTGACGATCAGGGCGTCGGGCGCGTGCTGCAGCATCGAGTCTGCCGGAATGGTATAGCTGAGCCCATGGTATATCTCGTCAGAGACAAGCGCGATCCCGCGCCGGCGGCACACCGTAGCTATGGCCGCAAGCTCATCGGGTGGAATGATCGTGCCGGTCGGATTGGCAGGGCTCGCGATGATCAGCCCGTCGGGTGCCGGCTCCAGCCGCTCGATCGCGGCGGCCGTGATCTGGTAGCGCTCCGCTTCACCGCAAGGCAGTTCGACGGGTATCAGATGGAGCGCTTTGAGCGTATTGCGATAGGCAACATAGCCGGGGCGCGCGATCGCCACCCTGGCGCCAGGCGAAAACAGACAGGACAGTGCCAGGACGAAAGCCGGTGAAGCACCGCAAGTGAGAATGATCCGTTCCGGATCCACGGCGACGCCATACATTTCACCATAATGTGCTGCGATACGGGCCTTCAGCTCAGGACTTTCCCAATAGCCCATGCCATCGGCATCGAGAATGCGATGCGCCGCCTGAATCGCCGCTGCCGGAGCTCCCGTCGAGGGCTGACCGAACTCCATGTGGATCACCGACCGCCCTTCGACCCCCATGCGATGCGCCGCACGGCTGATGGTGATGGCGTGAAAAGGGTCGATCTCAACGGGCATGATCAATTTGCTCCACAGTTCCTACTCGGTGCAATGCGCCTGCCTGATGCGGACGCCCCGGTCCAGTGCGCGTTGGCCAGGCATCTGCCCCGATACAGGCAGTGGCGCGATGCCCGGTCGGCATTTCTGGGCAAGCTGGAGTGGCTCTGCCTTCCATGATCGCAGGTGGCTAGCGAGCCGATCCGAACATCAGGAAAGAGGCCCAAAGGGCCGGGTCGGGATAGTCCTTCCTCGTGTCGATCATCGCCAGGCGCAGCGCCTCTGCGGGAGGATGCTGTGCGGCATAGGTGATCAGGCGCGTCATCAGCAACCGTGTCGCTTCGTCATCCACATTCCAAAGGCTCATGATCACCCGCCGCGTTCCGGCCAGCTGGAAAGCCCGGGCCAGGCCGATCATGCCACCATCGTGGACCTGGCCAAGCCCCGTCTGGCATGCGCTCAAAACTGCCAGTTCGGCTGGCAGCTTGCTGGTCTGGATCTCCCGCGCAGTCCACCATCCAGCCTCCAGGGTCGGCCCGGACAGCATGAGGAAGCCGCCGTCCAGTGGGCGTGCCGGGTCGGAGGAACCATGAGCAGCGAGGTAGATCACGCTGGCTTCCAGTGCCCGCTCGACCACCGCCGAGCGCAACGCCTTGTCGCCCGACAGGCCTTTGCTCTTCAGCAGTTTTGCCACGTCCTTCGCCTCGGCCCGGGCACCCGGCAACGGCGGAATCACCCACTTGTCGCTCACAGGCAGGCTGGGATCGCCCACCACCAGCGGACGGGCAAAGGCCGCAGCGGCTGCCCATTTGCTGCCGCTGTTTTCAAACTCCGCCAGACTGGGCGCGATGGTAATCGACGTGCGATCGACTAGGGCATCGTCATTGCCGAACGGCTTCAGTGCCGGGAACGGCACGGTCCCTATCGAGCCTGCAGGTACAATGATGAGGTGTTGAATGCCTGCCAGCTTTGCAGCGATGGGCTCTGGCAGCAGCATGCCGGCCAGATTCGTTTCGGCCGTTCCGGATGAGAGCAATTCGTCCGGCGGGGGCGGTACTGGCTCGGCCGATCGCCGCGCAGCACGGACCTGCTGCAGTTCTTCAACGCCATAAGCCCAGCGAAGCGCCTGGACCGATTTGAGCAGCGAACTTTCGTCTGCGTCAGAAGTGGCGGATGCGATCAGCCCCGTCGGATTGACCAGGCACATATCGAGGCTGCCGTCGGCGCCTCGGGTGTAGAACAGAAGCGCGGTTAATGGCGGCAACGCTCCGGTTTCGATTTGACCTTGGAGCCGCGTTGCAAGCTGTCCTGTCGACGTCTGATCCGCGTTCCTGGCGGTTGCCGGCATTCCACGTGCGGCACCCACTCGGGTCCTGGCGCGCTGTTGCTGCTGCGCCGCCGCGTCGCAATCGGCGGTGCGAGCGTTGAGCGGTGCCCCCATGCTGACCAAGGTCAACGCAGTCAATGGTAGCAACCACCTGAGAATTGCAGCGCATCTGAATGCGGAATGCATGGTCGGCATCTCCCCCCTTGCCTTGGTGACTCGGCTAGCATTGCCATGGGGTTGCGTAAATCTGATCCGCAGGTAGCGAGGATGCCTGTAATGGGCCTATGGGATTGTTCGCGGCTCCAATGTGCTCAGCCGCGCTGCATAGAGCCCCATCCGGTTCCGCACGGGTGCTTCGTCGCCCATATCGGCGGGCAGCCCCAATGACGGCAGTGTTGCACGGGCGGCGACGCTGCCGGCTGCGGGATCGGCGGCGATGGCGGCCAGGATGGCGGCGCGTCGGTCCGCTGGCAGGCGCTTGTGCAATTCGGCCGCGACCAGCCCGGGCAGGTGGGATTGCAGCGGTTCGGTGTCGTAGAGATCGGGCACCGCGGCGATCAGCAGCAGGTTGCGCGCGCGTTGGGTGAGATCAGGTTCGGCAGCGGCAGGCCAAGCCTCGATCTGGCGCTGGACGCGGGCGAGCGCGCTGACGGTCGCGGCATCGGGCGGCGTTACCGCGACAGGGGCGATCTGTCCTGTCGGCGCGAGCGCAATGGCAAGGTCGGCGCGCGGCATGGGTGGGCCGGGCTGGAACCAGACGAGCGCAGAGAGGCCGAGCCAGGCGGTGAACATCAGCATATACGGCCAGCGGCGTGGAAACAGCCTGGCGACCAGCAGCGTTACTCCCCCGGTGCCGGCAAGGGCGAGCAAGGCCGAACTGGCCGCGCGCGTTCCGGTGCCGGTGAGCGCGGTCTGGATCGCCACGCTGGCCCATTGCGCGGGCAACAGGACAAGCAGCCAATCCGGCAACGAACCGGGCATGGCCGACGCCGTCAACAGCATCGCCGCCTCGCCACCGACCACGAACACGGCGATCCACCAGCCCTTGTCCGCTGCACTGCGGGCAAACAGCGCGCCCCGCGCGGCGAAGCTGATGCTGGCGATGATCATGGCAAGACCGGTTGAAAACGGGTGCGGCAACGCTGGCATGCCCAGTGCCTGCGCGAAGAATATCAGGCCAGCCCCAGTCAGCAATGCAAGCAGGACGCCGAGCCAGAACCGTCCGGCGGCGGCCGCTGCGATCATCCCGGCGCCCATCATGCCCACGGCCAGTATCGGGCCTCCCACCAGGGACAGCGGTGCAGGAGCAGGTGCATCTGCCAGCAGCAGCATGGCAACGCACGGGGCGACGACCCCGGCCAGTGCCACGCAACCCCAGGCCAGTAACGGCCATGCCCGATGCTGCGTGTGCGACTTTGACCCCATAGACCGGACACTGGTTGAAGCGCCTGAAATTGTCGAGCAGGAACCACCTGTAGCTCCCTGTTTCGATTGTCACGCCCTGATCAGCGGCGGGTCGCCGATCGATGCCGACTGGCTCGCCCCGGCGCGAAGCGGTCAGGCGCGGACAGGGGCCGCATCAGGCTGGAAGATGTTGGCGGGCAAGCGCAGGGCCAGCGCCGCGCAGATGACCAGCAGTGTCGCGATAGGCAAGGCGGCAGCGAGCGAAGGTTGCATCGACCCGAAGCCCGATGCGATGAAATACGCGCTGCCCGTCAGTGCAATCCCGAGCGCGCCGCCGATCTGCTGCGCCGTCTTGAGCATCCCGCTCGCCGCACCGGCATGATCGCGCCCGACCTGCGCCACGGTCACCGGCGCAATGCTTCCGGACAGTGATCCCATGCCCAGCCCTGCGACGATCAACGCTGGCACCAGGGCGGTCCAGGACAAATGCCAGGTGCCGATCCCGGCCAGCACGACGACCGCCGCCAGCATCATCGTCCCGCCCCCCAGCGCCAGCACCCATTTGCCGACCCGCGGCAGAAAATTGCGCCCCAGCACCGCTATTCCCACCATCGCCCCCAGACCGAATGGCATGTGCAACAGGCCTGTCGTGAGCGCCGTCTCTCCCCGCTCGGTCTGCAGCGCAAAGGCGAAGGCGAGCAGAAAGCCCGCATTGGCCGCTGCAAAGGCCAACGCTATGCACAGCCCCAGCCGGAACGGACTGATCGTCAGCAGCGAGGGATCGAACAGCGTCGCCTGCCCTGCCTGTGTGCGCCTAGCGACATGACGCCAGGTGAAAACCAAAAAGGGTATCGTGAGCGACAGGCTGGCCGCCTCGGCCCAGCCCCAGCCGGTTTCCGCGCGCGCCAGGGGCCATAACAGGCTCAGTACCGCCAGTCCGAACAGCGCCATGCCCGGGCCATCAAACCCGGCAGGTCGCGTCGATCTGCGGTCGGGCAGGAAGAACCAGCCGCAGATGATGGCAAATATCCCGATCGGCAGATTGATCAGAAAGATCAGCCGCCAGCCCAGACCGAACAGGTTCATCTCGATGAGCAGCCCGCCCAGCACCGGCCCGGCAATCGCTGCAAGCCCGCCGACCAGCCCGAAAAGCGCCATTTTCGACACCCGCTCCAGCGGAGTGAACATCACCTGCATCAAGGCCAGCGCCTGGGGCGACATGATGGCTGCCGAAGCCCCCTGTGCCAGCCGCGCCAGCACCAGGTGCTCGGGGGTCTGGGCTACACCGCACGCCACCGACGCGAGCGTGAACCCGCTGACGCCCCACAGGAACACGCGGCGATAGCCCAGCATGTCGCCCAGCCTGCCCCCCGCCATCAGCAGCAGAGCAAAGCTGAGCGCATAGCCCGCAATGGTCCACTGCACCGCCTCGGGCGAAGCGGCGAGGCTCGATGTGATCGCAGGCAGCGCCGTGTTGATGATCGTCAGGTCGACGATCTCCAGCACCATCGCGACAATGAGCGTCATCAGCGCCAGATTCTGCTGGCGCCGGGTCAGGGCAACAGGTTCGTTCACCCTCAGAGCTTGCCTTCGCGCAGCATCGATGCCGCTGCATCACAGGCACGCGCGGTCAACGCCATATAGGTCAGCGAGGGATTCTGGCAGGCAGACGAGCTCATCTGCGCGCCATCGGTGACGAACAGGTTGGCGATGTCGTGCGACTGGCTCCATTTGTTGAGCACCGAAGTGGCAGGATCGTGCCCCATGCGCGCGCCGCCCATCTCGTGGATGGCGCTGCCCCCCGGCCCCGGCCGATCAAAGCCCATGATCACGTTGCCGCCTGCCTTTGCCAGCATCTCGCTAGCATCGGCCTTGGCCTGCGCCAGCGCGGCACGCTCTTCCTTGCCAAAGGCGAACGCGATTTTCAGCTGGGGAATGCCGTCGGCATCGGTTTGCCTCGGGTCCAGCGTCAGGCGGTTGGTGGCGCGCGGTATGCAATCAGCAAATGCGACCAGCACCATCCGCCACATTCCGGGCTTTCGCAGCTTCGCCTTGTACTCGGCGCCGATGCCCGGATCGCGCTTGCCCGCCGTCCAGGTGCTCTGCAGCGCACCGCCCTGGAACGAATAGCCCCGCGTATGCCCCTCGCCGTCCATCGCGTCCATGTTGCGATAGCGGGCGACGACAACCCCGGTGGGGCGGTTTCCGGTGCTGGTGGTGCCCTCGAAACCCGGCATCAGCGCAATGGCCGAGAGGGTGTTGGCATGGTCCATGATATGCGTGCCCAGCACGCCGCTGGAGTTGCCCAGCCCATTGGGCATCGCCTCGCCGGCCGAATGGAGCAGCACGTGAACCGAATTGAACGCACCGGCATTGAGAAAGACCATCCGCGCGCTGGCAGTCTTGCGCTCCTTCGACGCGCGATCAAGATAGCGCACGCCAGTGACGCGGCGCGTCTGGGGATCATAATCCAGCTTTTCGACGACGGCATCGGTGATGACGGTGAGCCGCCCCGTCGCCATGGCAGCGGGCAAGGTGCTCGACTGGGTCGAGAAATAGGCGCCATAGGAGCAGCCACGCGCACAGATCGAACGGTTCTGGCAGACGCCGCGCTCGCCCTTGGCCTGAGTGAGATTGGCGGTTCGGCCGATGGTCAGGCAGCGTTCGGGCCAGTTCGCCTTCATCACCGCGCGCACATGCTGCTCGACCGGGTTGAGCGCCATCGGCGGCTGGAACACGCCATCGGGCAATTGCTTCAACCCCTCTTTCGCCCCCGAAACGCCGATGAACGCCTCGACCTTGTCATACCAGGGGGCCAGGTCGGCATAGCGCACCGGCCAATCGGTGCCATGGCCGTCGCGCTTGTTCGCCTCGAAGTCATAATCCGACCAGCGATAGGACTGGCGACCCCAGGTCAGCGAACGACCGCCCAATTGGTACGATCGGAACCAGTTGAAATCCGTCCCGTCCGCCTTGGCATAAGGGTTCTGCGCATCGTTGACGAAATGCCCCTGCGTATATTCGGTGAAGTGACGGTTGAGCATCTGCACGGCATGTTCGCGCGCATACATTTCCTGGTCGCCGGCGCCGCGGAACGGCATCTCCCAGGGCGCCTTCATCTCGGTGGCATAATCCTGCTGGTGGCGGATATCGCGGCCGCGCTCGATCATCAGCACCTTCAGCCCGGCCTCGGTCAGCTCCTTGGCGGCCAGACCTCCGGTGATGCCGGAGCCCACAACGATTGCATCAAAATCCATGGTTATTCTTCCCCCCGCTCAGCCAAAATCCACCGCGGTCCAGTCGCTTGAAAAGGCGCGGGTCTGCGGGGTGACGGGCACAGCGGGCGCATAGCTGCCAGGCACCAGATTGAACTGCAGCTCCTGCGACCCGCCGGGCTCGCTGGTATAATAGCCCGTAAGGATAAGCGCCTTGATCGTCCGCCACGGATGCTCGCGTACGCCCTCGGCATAGGCCTCGGCGTCGAGCGCCGTGAGCAGGCTCGCCTGCGAGCCGGGCTCGGCCTTGAGGAAATCTCCACCGGCGCGGCGGTCGAGCTCTGCTTCCAGCCAGGCGGCCTGATCGAGCGAACCATCCTTGCGGGCATGGCGGGCAAGATCCTGCGGCGCATCCTTGGGCAACGGGTTGCGCGACTTTTCAAGGCCATGCGCCAGCCCCAGCAGGACGAAATCGCCCGTGCCGACATCGCCTGCACCGGGGGTTTCGGTTGGCGGGATGACGATCTGGCTGACGGTCTTCATCAGCGTGCGCTGCCGTTCGCTTGGTGCCTCTTCGGTGTCAAACAGGTCGAGACGCATTGCCGCGAGCGGCAGGCCCAGCACCGCGGCCAGAATGGCAGCACCTCCCACAAACCCTCTGCGGCTCCAACCCCTGGACTGCTCTTGCTCCATCACACCCGCCTCTCCCGCGCGCTTATGCGTCTCGGCTCAGTCTATGAAATCCGATATGCGAATACAAATTCTATTTTTTGCAGACAGGGAATGGTGAAAGGGAGTCGTCAGGCCGGTTGCGGCTATCCTGATGCACCCTTCGCTCTGCCCGGTACCAATGGATGCGTCCGCATGCCGGAGGGATTCGACGCCCCTGCCCTGAACTGACCTGAAATCAAAAGGGGTGGATCCGGCGTTGGCCAGGCCCACCCCTTCGCATCATCTGCACCCGTCCGGGGGCGACCGCACACGCCCCCGGCCTTCTCATGCAGATCAGAAATCGAGCAGCATGCGCACACCATAAGTACGCGGTGCACCAAACTGCCAATTGTAGATGTCGTCGTTGCCTGCCGCAGTGAAAGCAGCATAGCTCAGCGGCTGATTGTCTTCCAGATTGCGCGCGAACAGTTGGATGCCGAACTTGCCCGTTTCGTCGCGCCATTCCAACGTCGCGTCGGTCTGGAATAAACCACTCTGGCGCGAGTCATTGAAATTGAACACGTCGAGAAAATAGGCTGACTTGAAGCGGGTGAAGACGCTCGGCGTCAGCGTGCCTGCACCGCCCAGATCGAACACATGCTCATAGCCTGCCGCGATCACCCATTTCGGGGCAAGCGGCGTGCGGTTGCCTGCCAGGTTCGGCTGGGTCACCGGGTTGGTCGTGATGTCGGTATCCAGATCGCCGATACCGGTCAGACAGCTCAGCGTCGGATGCGTTTCGGAGGCACAGAAAACCGGGAACGATGCCAGGAAGTCGTCATATTTGGAGCTCAGATAGTTGATGCTGGCGGTGAAACGGCCTGAATCGAACACCTTGATCGAGGCGTCGAGTTCCAGACCCCAGATGGTCGCGCCACCGGCGTTAAACACCTGGCCGCCGATCGACGGGTCCAGCAGCACCGAAGCCTGCAAGTCCTTGTAGTCATAGTAGAAGCCAGAGAAGTTGATGGAGCTCGAACCAAAGCTCCGCTTGACGCCCGCTTCGTAAGCGGTGTTCGTCTCTGGCGCATATTGACCGATCGTGTCGAAGCCGCCTGCCTTGAAGCCGGTCGAGACCTTCGCATAGACAAGCGTATCGGCGTCAGGCTTGTAGTTCACGCCCACCAGCCAGGTCAGCCTGTCTGCCTTGGCCTGCAGGATGTCGGTACGAAGCGGCGCCGCGGTAATGCGGCGGATGCCGCTGTTGAACAGCGGCGAAGTCGGGTTGTTCAGGCCGCCCGGGTAAAAGGGGAAGATGCCCGTACGGCTGTCATCGGTGTAGCGGGCCCCGGCGGTGACCGTCAGCTCGTCGGTGATGGGAATATCGACCTGGCCGAAAGCGGAATAGCTGCGGCTGCTCACGTCACGACGAAAATAGTTGATGAACGCGCCATTGGGGCCGGTCAGGAACGGCGGCAAGAACGGGGGGCCGTTGAACAGGCCGCGCTCGATGAAGAGCTCTTCGTTAAAGTAGAAGCCGCCGACCTGCCATTCGAAGCCGCCCGCGTTTCCGCCGTTGAGGCGCAGTTCGTGGCTCTGACTTTCCACGTTATTGGCGAAATTCTTGAACAGGAATGCAGGGGTCAGAGCCGCGTCAAACTTTTCGTCGGTGCGGCGATAGCCGCCGGTATAGGTCAGAGTCGCGCCTTCGAAATCATAGGCGATGCGACCACGGACCACCTTCGAATCTTGCGCGTTGCGGCTGGGGGCACGCGCCGAAGTCAGGTAGTTCTTGCGGTTGATCGTCGACAGACCGTTGGTGTTCTGCGGAATGCAGACCACGAACCGCGGATCGGCTCCCACGCGCTGCCATCCATTCTGGTTGCATCCGGGGCCAGGTACGAGAGCGGGATTGAAAGCCAGGCCATTGTTGTAGTTCACGAAGGCGTTGCCGGCGATGATGTTGTTCACCGCGCTAACCTCGAACGCGAGGTCGATTGTCAGCGGATCGATCGGGTTCAGACGAATGCTGACACGGCCAGCCCGGCTGTCGTCGTTGCCAGTGCGGACGTTGACATTGGGATGGCTGAAAAAGCCGTCGCGCTTCGAGTAGGAGCCTGAAAAGCGGATTCCGCCGATATCGCCGATAGGCAGATCGACCCCGCCCTGGACCAGCACATGATCAAAATTGCCGTAGGAAGCAGCCATGTTGAAGCCGAAATCATCGCCCGGCTTGCGGGTGATGAAGTTGACCGCGCCACCGGTGGCATTGCGCCCTTGCAGCGTGCCCTGTGGGCCGCGCAGCACTTCGACGCGCTCCAGATCGAACAGCGAGGCGTTCATCACGGTCGGACGGTTGATATACTCGCCGTCGATATTGACGACGATCGAGGCGTCCTGCGTCTCGGCATTGTCGTTGGTGCCGACACCGCGCAGCGTGACACGCGTGAGGTTGGTATCGTTGACGATCTGGATTGCTGGGGCCAGGCGCTGGATGCCGGTCAGATCGCTGATCCCGGCCTTTTCGACATCTTCACCGCTGACCACCTGAATGGCGATCGGAACATCCTGGATGTTCTGCACGCGATTTTGAGCGGTAACGACGATTTCCTTGTCGGAAACGGTATCTGCGGCTTCCTGTGCGAACGCGGGCGTTGCCAGCTTGACTGCGCAAACCCCCGTCAGCAGCGCAGCACGAATTGCGTTTGAATGCATGTCAGCCATCCTCCCCATGAATGCCGCCTGCGGGTCTTTCCGCTTATGACGGGCCAATTAGAACAATTGAAACTAGAATGATGATTTTATATATTGGAGAGGCCCTGTCAAGATTCAGCAAGATTTATTCTAACGATAGGAATCAATCCACTGGACGAATGGATGAGCGATAAAACGACTGTAAACAAAGGGTTATTTATCTCCCCACCTTTGGCGGCCACAAAACCATAGCCCGTGCGCCCCTCCAGCGCTCTGGCAAAAACACGTTGCGCAGAACGGCTGACCGCAGTTATACGAATCACCATTCTAATAAATAGCGGCTTTTCGAACCGCCAGGCGATCCAGGCCACTCAAGGCTGATCGGTGCCGCAGCATGGGAGAGAATGGCCATGTCCAGCGAGCGTTTGCGGCTGTCTGAAAAGCTGAGCTACGGCTTTGGCGACATGGGCTTCAGCCTGCCCTACAATATGGCCAGCGGGTTCCTGCTGCTTTATTACATCAACGTTGTCGGCCTTCCCGCAGCCATTGTCGGCACCATTTTCCTGGTCGCCCGGCTGATGGATGCGGTGGTCGACATGATCGTCGGCATCGCGATCGACCGGACCCGGTCGCGCTGGGGCAGGACGAGGCCGTATTTCCTCTTCACGGCCATCCCCTACGCAGCCGTCTCGATCGCCATTTTTGCCGTGCCGGGCGACTGGAGCCAGACCGCCCAGATCGCTTATGCCTTCGTGACGTTCAAACTGCTCGGCATCCTGTTGAGCATCGGTTCCATTCCCTATACGGCGCTGATGCCGATGATGACCGACCAACGCGACGAGCGGCTCAAGCTGGGTGGCATGCGGTCGATCGGCACCTCGGTCGGCGTGGTGCTGGGCACTGCTGCAGTTCAGCCGATCCTGGCCGCTTACGGCGGCGAAAAGGAGCCGGGCGGCTATCTGGCGGCGGCATCGATGTTTGGTGTACTGTCCCTGCTGTGCATTCTCGCGCTGTTCCGCAACTGCAAGGAGCGGGTGGTCGACGATGCCCCCCAGCGCTTCCCGATCTGGCCGGAGATCGGCAAGATGCTGCGCAACCGCGCCTGGATGGTCTCTTTCCTGTTCTGCCTGGTGTATTTTATCCGCTTTGGCGGGATGATGGGCATGACCGCCTATTTCGCAATCGAGGTGCTGCGTGCCCCCTGGATGATCGGAGTGATGCTGCCGGCAGTCGCGGGCATGCTGCTGCTGTCCGCCTTTTTCGCCCCGCCGATCCTGGCGCGGACCGGCATCCGCAACGGCTGTGTGCTGGTACTGGCCATGGCCGCGGCGCTGTTTGCGCTGCTGCCCTTGGTCGAACACCAGCCGACGATGTTCCTGACGCTGTATATCGCGGCCTGCCTTGCCAATTCGATCACCATTACGGCCGCGTTCACGATGATCGCCGAGACCGTGGACTATCACGAATGGTTGTACGCCAGCCGCAAGGAAGGGCTGTTGTCCGCGGGCGTCAGCTTGGCGACGAAGGTCGGCATGGCGCTGGGCAGTGCGGGCATCGCCTTCGTTCTGGCCGCGGCGGGCTATGATCCCGAAGCCGTGACCGATAGCGCGCGCGAGGCGATCCGCTGGACCTATTACGGCGGGGTCATCGCGTTGCTGCTGGCCCAGATCGGCATCGTGCTGGCTTGGCCGATGGATGGCCAGCACACGCGCATTGCCGCTGATATCGAAAGCAGAAGGCTCGCAACTTGATGGTCACACGGCCCCCCTCGGGCCATCCCCAACGCAATCGCTGAACAAAAAAAGGGGGTGCCCGTCATCGGGGCACCCCTAGTGGGAAGATCTTTCAGGGGGTCAGAGTGCCAGCAGGATTCAGGCCGCCAACGCCCGGAAATGGGCCAGTGCCTGCACCGTGTCAGTTCCCGTCGGGCTGAGTTCCAGACCCAGAACGCCCTTGTAGCCCACGCTCTCGATCAGCTGCAGCATTGCTGGCCAATCGATCTGGCCGGAACCGGGCTCGCCGCGGCCCGGAGAGTCGGCGATCTGGATGTGCTCGACCAGGTGCGCCACCTTGGGCAGCACGACATTGGGATCCTCGTTCTCGGTGATCGAATGGTACAGATCGTACAACAGCCGCACGCGGGGGCTGCCGACCAGATCGATCACGTTCACCGCATCCTCGGTCATGCCGAACAGCACGCCGGGATGGTCGACGCGGGTGTTCACCGGCTCCAGCATGATCGTCAGGCCATGCGCCTCGGCAGTAGGCACGATGCTTTCGATCGCCTTGGCGACGATGCCCAGCTGCACCGGCCGCTTCATGTAAGGTACCGCCGATCCCGAGGGCACGACAATGCGGCGCGCACCCAGTTCGGCCGCTTCTGCAGCAGCTTGCGCGAACATCTCGCGAAAGCGGTCATGCTGGTCGGCCATGACCAGCTGGATGCGCGGATCGGTGACCGTCGCGTAAAGCTCGCAGCCCGTTTCGGCCAGGGCGGCCTCCAGGCCTGGCACGTCGCGATTGGCAGTGGTGAACATTTCCACTTTTCTGAAACCCGCTGCGGCAGCTGCTGCCATGCGGTCTTCCAGCCGGTCGCCGGCCTCGTGGAACATGTATTCCAGGTTCACGCTCAATTCGAAGGACATGAAAAAACTCTCCGTGGTAAAATGAATGTCAGCAGGCGACGGTTTCGGCGCAGTCCGGCATGCGCCTGCTCAGGCGCGGCGATCCGCTGATCGGTGTTCTCGGCCGCTCGGGCCGCAGGGGCAGACAAGACGGACATAGCTAGGGCCAGCAAGCGATCGGCCAGCAGCAGCAGTCAGCAGGTTTCGCACAGGCACTCGACTCTCCTGGATCTTTATCCTTCTTCCAAATAAATATCATAATTCTAATTCTGTCAATCCAGCGTTTGCGGCAGAAATCCGCCACATTGCAGGGCTTGACGCGAACTGGAAATTATACGAATATAGGTTCTAATTAGGGCTTCGGCCCCAGGGAGAGGATTGTGGCAGCCGACGCAGCGCGGACCGCGCCTCTCCCGTTTCCGCACGTGTGTTCCCAGTGGAGAGGACCAGAATGAACTACGACATCAAGCGGGGCGTCAGCCTCTATTCCTATCAGAATGACACCTTTGACGGCACGCTGACACGCGACGATTGCATTCGCATTTCATGCGAGCTGGGCGCGAACGGCATCGAGGTGATCGGCGAACAGTCCTTCTGGGGCTGGCCCGAATATGGCGCCGACGATGCCGATGTCGCGGCCTGGCACGACAGCATGAAGCGCCATGGCGGCGTGGGCGTCAGCCACGACTTCATGCTCGATTACAAGCGCTACAAGGGTCGTCCGATGCTGTTCGACGAGCAGGTCGCCAGCGTTCGCAAGGACATCGATTTCGGCGCCCGGCTGGGCATGAAGTACATCCGGGCGCTGGTCTCGATCGCGCCCGAAGTCTTGGTCGCCGCTGCGCCTTATGCCGAGGAAAAGAACATCAAGATCCTGATCGAGGTGCACGCACCGCTGCACTTTGATCATCCCTGGATCATCCGCCATGCCGAGGCCTTCGAGAAATCAGGCTCGGACGCCCTCGGCTTCCTGCCCGACATGGGCATGTTCGTGTTCAAGTTCCCGCGCGTGTGGAAAGAAAAGTTCATGCGCATCGGCGTGCCGAAGAACATCGCCGATTATATCGAAAAGGCGTACGAGGACCGCGTCCTGTCAGAATATGTCATTCTGGACGTGCGCGAGATGGGCGGCACCGGCCCTGCCATCGCGATGGCGGAAACGCTGCGCCACAACGCTGCGTTCGAACCCAAGCGCATGCTCGATTTCATGCCGCGCATCCACAATATCCACGGCAAGTTCTACGAAGTGACCGAAGATTATGTCGAACCCAGCATCCCTTATGACAAGATCGTCGAGGTGCTGAAACAGGGCGGCTACAAGGGCTATATCTGCAGCGAATATGAAGGCAATCGCTGGATCGAAGACGCCGAAGAACCCAATTCGGTCGAGCAGGTCCGTCGCCAGCAGGTGATGCTGGCCCGTTTGCTGGGCGAGACCGAGACCCCTGCCCTGAAGACCCCCTTGGCTGCTTGAGGAGACCCAAACCATGATGGACCACAAGATGATCGTCGCCGGCAGCCTGGTCGCTGTTGATGGTGGCTTCGCGCTCGAAGCCCGGCTGCCTTATTATCGAGGCCTCGGCCTTTCGATGGTCGAGGATATCGCCGTCACCGTCGATGGCACCACCTATCCCCGCGAGTCTGTGCGCTTCGCCGTACGCGACAAGAGCTATACGCTCGACGAAATGGAAAGCTGCTACGACAATCGCTGGAACTTCGGCGAAAAGGCGCTGATCAGTGTCCTGGGCGCAGAACTCGCGCCAGGTCCGCACAAGGTGACCGTGGCAGTGCGCAAGCGCATTTCGTACCTGCCCTTCGTGCCAACGATGACGGCCAGCAAGGAACTGGCCCTCGCCGCCTGACACCCGTTCCACAGCAGGAAAGAGCTTGTGACCGAGGCGACAAGACGCGATCTGCTGGTGCTTGCCGCAGGTACGATCGGAGCCGCGTCACTCGCGCATCCTGCTCGGGCTGCAACCGATACCACGCCCCCGGGGACTGCCGATAAAGCGCCGTCCTGGGGGCGCACTTTCGAGGGCCAACGCTGTGCCGATCGGGGCGATGGTACGTTTCTCAACCCCATCCTGCCAGGCTGCCATGCCGACCCTTCGATCCTCAAGGACGGCGATGATTATTATCTCACCGTGTCCAGCTTCGAAGCCGATCCAGGCCTGCTGATCTGGCACTCGCGCGACCTGATCAGCTGGCGCCCGTTCGTCAATGCCCTGCCCAATCCGATCGGGTCCGTTTTCGCGGTCGATCTAGTGAAGCATCACGGGCGCTATTTCATCTATATCCCGTTCATCCCCACCAGCTGGTCGACCCGGCTTGACGGCGCGTCGATCCACGTGATCCACGCCGATTCAATGGGCGGGCCGTGGAGCGAGCCGATGGATCTTGGCATCCGCGGCAGGATTGATCCGGGCCATGCCGTTGGTGAAGACGGCCAGCGCTATCTCTTCCTTTCCGCAGGCTACCGCGTCCTGCTCACGCCTGATGGGCTCGCCACCGCTGGGCCGGTCGAAAAGGTCTACGAGGGCTGGAGATATCCCGATGACTGGGTAACCGAAGCCTATGCGCTCGAAGGACCCAAGATGCTGCGGCGCGGCGACTGGTTCTATATGGTGAGCGCGGTTGGCGGCACCGCTGGCCCGGCCACCGGCCATATGGTGATCGCCGCGCGCTCGCGCTCCATTGATGGGCCGTGGGAAGATTGCCCGCACAACCCCATTGTTCGCACGCGATCGGCGTCAGAGGCGTGGTGGTCGCGTGGCCATGCTTCTTTGGTCGAGGGGCCGGCAGGCGACTGGTGGATGGTGTATCACGGGTTTGAGAACGGCTATCGCACGCTGGGTCGGCAATGCCTGCTGGAGCCGGTGGCATGGACCGACGACGGCTGGTTCCGTGCGATGGGTGGCGATCTGTCCATGCCCCTTGCGGCACCGAATCATGGCACAGGCCAGCCGCATGGCATGCCGCGCTCGGACGATTTCGGGACATCGGCCCTGGGCACGCGATGGGTGTTCCACGCGCCGACCAGTGGCGAAGCCGACCGAGCGAGCTTCGGCAAGGACGGCTTGCGCCTCCTGGCGCGCGGGACGGGGCCGCATGACAGCGCGCCGCTCACCAACAATGTCGGCGACCGGGCCTATGAGGTTACGGTCGAGCTGGAGCTCGAAGGCGCGGCATCAGGCGGATTGTTGCTGTTCCTCAGCAATCGGCTGTTCGTCGGCATGGCGATCGATGGAGGCAAGATGGTGACCTATGGCGCCGGACGCCCCCACCATTGGCGCGAGCCGGCGCCTGCGGCCCGCCACATGTGGCTGCGCATCGAGAACCGCGATCATATCGTGACGATGTACTACAGCGTCGATGGCCAACGCTGGACCCGGCACGGGCTGCGCCTGGAAACATCGGGCTATAACATCAACACGGCGCTGCCGGGCGAAGGGGAGAACCTGCGCCCGGCCCTGTTTGCCGCTGGCGACGACGCGGTGCGATATCGCGACTTTCGCTACCGCGCGCTGTAGCCAGAACTGTCCGAACGCAGGAACTTCAGCCGATCCCCATCAGCCGCTTGTTGAGTTCGCGGTCAGCACCCCCGGCGGCGAAATCGTCGAACGCGCGTTCGGTGACGCGGATGATGTGCCGCGCAATGAACGGCGCGCCTTCGGCGGCACCCTGTTCGGGATGCTTGAGCGCACACTCCCATTCCAGCACCGCCCAACCGGCAAAATCATAGGCGGCCATCTTGCTGAAGATCGCGGGGAAATCGACCTGGCCATCGCCGAGGCTGCGGAAGCGTCCGGGCCGGTCGACCCAGGACTGATAGCCGCCATAGACGCCGCTGCGCCCGTTCGGGCGGAACTCCGCATCCTTGACGTGGAAGCATTTGATCCGCTCGTGGTAGATGTCGACATAGGCTAGGTAGTCGAGCTGCTGCAGTACGAGATGGCTCGGGTCATACAGGATGTTGGCGCGCGGATGGTTGCCCACACGTTCGAGGAACATCTCGAAGGTCACGCCATCGTGCAGATCCTCGCCGGGATGGATTTCATACGCTGCATCGACGCCGTTGTCTTCGAAGACGTCGAGGATCGGCTTCCAGCGCCGGGCGAGTTCGTCGAATGCATCCTCGACCAGGCCCGCGGGTCGCGCGGGCCAGGGGTAAAAATAGGGCCAGGCCAGCGCGCCCGAGAAGGTCGCATGCGCGTCCAGGCCCAGTTTGCGGCTGGCGATGGCGGCATTCTTGACCTGCTGAACGGCCCATTCCTGCCGCGCCTTCGGGTTGCCGTGCACCTCGGCCGGAGCGAAGCTGTCAAACTGCGCATCAAAGGCGGGATGCACTGCGACCAGCTGGCCCTGCAGATGCGTCGACAGCTCGGTGATCGCCAGGCCCTTGTCGGCCAGCATGCCCTTCACCTCGTCGCAATAGGTCTGGCTTTCCGCCGCCAGCGCAAGGTTGAACAGCCGCTCGTCCCAGCTGGGGATCTGGATGCCCTTGTAGCCCAGGCCAGCAACCCAATCGGCGATCGATTCGAGACTGTTGTAAGGTGCCTCGTCGCCAGCGAACTGTGCCAGGAAGATGCCCGGTCCCTTGATGGTCTTCATGGGTATTGCGTCCTTTCAAACGGAAAATTCTGTCCAGCCAGAGCGGTCATGACTGGCATGAAGGGTGGTATCGATGAGGGTCATTCTGCGCAGCAGCGGCACAGGCTGGCCATGCAGGATGCCCGTAAAGTCACGGTAAGCGGGTAAAAGCAGGCCGATCATCTCTCCCATCCTCAAACGCCGCATCGCGGATCCATCCTCCATCGATCATTTTGTAATACAAATTCTAGTTTGTGTCGGGCAGCATGGTCAAGTCCGGATGCAGGGTCTCTCGACCTTTCACCATCAGCCGGGCTTGACCACGATCCCATCCCGCCATAAACTCGAATACATATTCTAATAATAGCTGTTCAGACGGCAGGAGAGATGATCGTGCAGGCATTGGCCAATTTCTACAGGGAACTGACCCTCAAACCGCAGGGTGTGATCGTGGTGCTAGCGGCATTCCTGCCCATCATCGCCATCGTTGCGATGGGCCCGGCCGTGCCGTCCATGATCCAGCATTTCGCAAGTGACCCCGATGCCAGGGCCAAGGTTCCCGCCATGATCGGCGCACCGGGGCTTGCCATGGCCTTGCTTGCCCCCTTCGCCGGACTGCTGGTGGATCGCTATGGCCGGAGGCCGCTGCTGCTTTTGTGCACGGCGCTGTACGGCGTCTTCGGCTCTGCGCCGCTGCTGCTGACCGATCTGGACCAGATCTATTATTCGCGGCTGCTGCTGGGCGTATCGGAAGCTGGCATCCTGACGGTGGTCAACACGCTGATCGGCGATTACTGGGACGACAAGGGCCGCAAGAACTGGCTGTTTCTGCAAGGTTTGCTCGGCCCCTTTCTCGCTGGGTTCGTCGCTCTGATCGTTGGCTATGCCACCACCGTGCAGTGGAACGGCGTATTCTTCGTCTACCTTGTCGCCTTTCCGATCTGGGCGGCGATGTTCATCTGGCTGTTCGAACCGAAAAAGGCGGCGGAAAAAGGTCTCAGCATCGCGGCGGAACCTCAGACTGCCAAGCCCCCCTTCCCCTGGACCAGTGTGCTGCAAGTCGCATCGGTGACGCTGTTCTGTTCGATGCTCTATTATGTCTTCATCATCAACGGTGCGCTGGTGTTTCGCGAGGTCGGCGTGACCGAGCCGCAAAACTATGCCGCCATCATCTTCATCCCCCAGTTCTTCATTCTGGCCGGGGCTGCCGTGTTCAAGCTGCTTTCCAACCGAAGCCACTGGCTGCAACTGGGCACCTTTCTGCTGATGATGGGCGCTGGACTGGCAGGCATGGGCGTGGCCACGACCCCAGCGATGATGGCCGCTGCGCTGATCGTGCAACAGACCGCTGCCGGGATGACGGTACCGGCACTGATCAACTGGACGCAGACCAAGTTCGATTATCACCACCGTGGTACCGGCATGGGCATGTGGACCGCGGCATTCTTTCTGGGCCAGTCGCAATCGCCGCGCCTGGTGCATCTGCTCGACGCCACTGTAGGATCGATGCAGGGAGCATTCCTCATCGCAGGCTGCCTCGCTGTCGGCGGTGCAATGGTCACCGTGCTGATCGGGATGGTAGCGCGTCCGCAGGTCGCCACCGCATGATCCGCCGTTTGCACGCGGTGCCCTTGCATTGGCGGACTGCCGACAAAAACGGCGCGCGCGTGTGCGGCTTGGGCTGTGACGGAACCTGCGGCCGGGACTGGATTGCTCCGGTCGCCACTGGCTCGACGCAAACGGTATGTTGAGCGCCGATCCTTGACACGGTTTTCGCAGTTGCACAAACTCATGAGCGGTCGCATGGTAAGTTGATTGTGAGACTTAATAGCGGACGGTTTGGATGGCTGCGACACGAAGTGCCGCCGATCCTGCCGTGAAGGGAGCCCGATTTGCCCGGCAGTGTGAAGAAAAAGAAAGCCGAGCCCAAGCCGCTTGCGGTGGCGGATGTCAGCCGCAAGCCGCAACAGGGCCGCTCGCTCGCCTCGCTCAAGCGGATGCTGGAGGCCGCCCGCGACCTGATGCTGGAGCGCGGCAACGAGGAATTCACGCTGCAGGAGGTCAGCGAGCGCGGACAGGTCTCGATCGGATCGATCTATCTGCGCTTCGAGAGCAAGGACAATCTGGTCCGCGGCGTCATCGCCGAAGCGTTGGAAGCGCTGGCCGAAGAGGAAACGGCCCTGGTGCAGCGGCT
>CALRRI020000007.1:0-151633 GCA_943370475.1 Hydrogenophaga intermedia | reverse complement strand
CGGCCGGCGCGACAACAAAGCGCTCGTCCAGCGGCGTGACCCGCACGGGATCACGAAAAAAGGCCAGGATCCACAGCGTAAGGCCAGCCATCGGCCAGGCGAGGGTTTCCCACGCCATCAGAGCGAAAATGAGGGTAATCCCTGCCGCGATCACGGCAAACTTGCGGCCTTCGGGGTGGACCGGCGGCATGCTCCAGCTCGCCAGGCCCTTGCCCCGGTTATCCAGTAATTCTTGCGACATGCCCGCTCTCTTAGGGGCTGGAGCCATGTGTGACAACGTCCAAAGCCGGGAAGGAGGGGATTATGCTGCATTGCGGCATAAATCTGCGAGTGATTTGCGTTATCTGGGGGCCGCGCGACAAGGTTGAAACATGGGCGGACTTTGCTAAGAGCGACGCAGTTTTCCGATTCCTCCCTAGCAAGAAGGCGCACATCCCGCATGGCAAAGATCAAGGTGGCCAAGCCCGTTGTCGAAATCGACGGCGACGAAATGACACGCATTATCTGGGAGTGGATCCGTGAACGCCTGATCCGGCCCTATCTGGATATCGACCTGAAATATTACGATCTGTCGATCCAGAAGCGTGACGAAACCAACGACAAGATCACCGTGGACGCGTCCAACGCGATCCGCGAGCATGGCGTCGGCGTCAAGTGCGCCACCATCACGCCCGACGAACAGCGCGTCGAGGAATTCAGCCTCAAGAAGATGTGGAAGTCGCCCAACGGCACCATCCGCAACATCCTGGGCGGCGTGGTGTTCCGCGAGCCGATCGTGATCTCGAACATTCCGCGCCTTGTTCCCGGCTGGACTGACCCGATCGTCGTCGGCCGTCATGCGTTTGGCGACCAGTACAAGGCGACCGATTTCCGCGTGCCCGGCCCCGGCAAGCTGCGCTTGGTGTTCGAGGGCGAAGACGGCACCAAGATCGACGAGGAAGTGTTCCAGTTCCCCTCGTCGGGCGTGGCCATGGCGATGTACAACCTTGACGATTCGATCGCCGACTTCGCGCGCGCATCGATGAACTATGGTCTCGACCGCGGCTGGCCGACCTACCTGTCGACCAAGAACACCATCCTCAAGGCCTATGACGGCCGCTTCAAGGACATCTTCGAAGAGGTGTTCGCGAGCGAATTCAAGGACAAGTTCGACGCCGCTGGCATCACTTATCAGCATCGCCTGATCGACGACATGGTCGCATCGGCGCTCAAGTGGTCGGGCAAGTTCGTCTGGGCGTGCAAGAACTACGACGGCGACGTACAGTCGGACACCGTCGCGCAGGGCTTCGGCTCGCTGGGTCTGATGACCTCGGTGCTGATGACCCCCGATGGCAAGACCGTGGAAGCTGAAGCCGCGCACGGCACGGTGACGCGTCACTTCCGCATGCACGAACAGGGCAAGGCGACCTCGACCAACCCGATCGCCTCGATCTTCGCCTGGACCCGCGGTCTGATCTATCGTGGCCGCTTCGACGAGACCCCAGAAGTGGTGCGCTTTGCCGAGACGCTCGAGCGCGTCTGCATCGAGACCGTCGAGCAGGGCGCGATGACCAAGGATCTCGCGATCCTGATCGGCCCCGACCAGGCGTGGATGACCACCGAACAGTTCTTCGAGGCCATTCGCGTCAACCTTGAAACGGAAATGGGTACCTGGGCGTAAGGCGTTGATGGCACAGCGCAGCAAGGCACGACTGGAAGTAAGGCAGGCCCGCAGGGGCGACATTCCCGGGATATCCGCGCTCGTTGAGCGCGCCTATCCCGGCCTGCCACCTTACAAGTTCGGCGAACTGCGCGGCCAGCTCAACAATTTCCCCCAAGGCCAGTTCGTCGCCATCCTCGATGGCGAGATCGTTGGCTATTGCGCCTCCTCGCGGGTCACCGAGGCGATGGCGTTCACTGCGCACGACTGGGAAGAGATCAGCGGCAACGGCTTCGGCACGCGCCACGTGCCGACCGGCGAATGGCTGTACGGCTATGAGATGTGTGTCGATCCCGCCCAGCGCGGCGTGCGCATCGGCAAAAGGCTGTACGAGGCGCGCCGGGCGCTTGCGGAGCAGTTGGAGCTCAACGGCATCGTCTTTGCCGGGCGCATCCCGGGCTATGACAAGGCGCGCCGGACCAAGAAGGTGGATAGTCCCGAGGATTATCTCGCCAAGGTGATCGACGGCAAACTGCGCGATCAGGTCATCGGTTTCCAGATCGCCAATGGCTTTGCTCCGGTCGGCATCCTCAAGCGCTATCTGCCCGAAGACAAGCAGTCGCGTGGCCATGCCGTCCACATGGTCTGGCGCAACCCTTACGTGAACCCTGACGAACCCCCTAAGCACCGCGTTCCGCGCGGTGTGGAGAGCGTGCGCCTGGCCACCGTGCAGTTCCAGGCCAGGGCGGTCGCCAATTTCGAGGAATTCGTGCGCAACGTCGAATATTTCGTCGATGTCGCCGCGGACTACAAAGCCGATTTCGTGCTGTTCCCCGAGATGTTCACAATGTCGCTGCTGTCCTTCGCCAAGAAGAAGATGGGGCCGCAGGAAGCGATCGAGGCTTTGAGCGAGTTCACCCCGCGCATCCGCGACGAGCTCACGCGGATGGCGATGGAGTACAACATCAACATCATCGGCGGCTCGCACCCCACGCGTGCCGACGATGGCGACATCCAGAACATCGCGCTGGTCGCGCTGCGTGATGGATCGATCCACGCACAGGAAAAGATCCACCCCACGCCCAACGAGCGCTATTGGTGGAAGATCAAGGGCGGCGACAGCATCGACGCGATCCAGACCGATTGCGGTCCGATCGGCGTGCTCATCTGCTATGACAGCGAGTTCCCCGAGCTTGCGCGGCGCCTGGCCGACGAAGGCGCGCGGATCATCTTCGTTCCGTTCTGCACCGACAGCCGCGAAGCGTATATGCGCGTGCGCTATTGCTGCCAGGCGCGCGCGATCGAGAACCAGTGCTATGTCGTCATGTCGGGCAATGTCGGCAATCTGCCCGATGTCGAGAACATGGACATCCAGTATTCGCAAAGCTGCATCCTGACGCCCTGCGATCTGCCGTTCGCGCGCGATGGCATTGCGGCAGAGGCGAGCGAGAATGTCGAGACGCTGACGATCAGCGACGTCAACCTCGATGACCTGAGTTGGGCGCGGAGCGAGGGCACCGTCCGTAATCTGGGCGACCGGCGCTACGATCTTTACCATATCGAATGGGACCGCGCAGTCGGACGCGGCAGTTCGGCGGCCAAGCGAGAGCGCGCGCGCCACACGGCTCCTGCCGGACCGCAGGGCGGCGGAGGCGGATAACTTCTGCGCGCCGGATAAAGCGCTGCGCGGGCGCGATTAAAGGCTGACAGCCGCGTTGCCATCGGTCATTACCTTGAGCCATGCACAATCCGCTTGATAATCCCGTTTTCAGCGATGCCCTGGTCATTCTGGGCGCTGCCGGGATCGTCATCCCGGCATTTGCGCGTTTCAGGATCACCCCGATCATCGGATTCCTGCTGATCGGCATCCTCGTGGGGCCATCAGGGCTGGGTTCGCTGGTCGATGAATATCCCTGGCTGTACCACGTCACCATCACCGATTCTGAATCGATCGAGCCTTATGCCGAGTTCGGCATCATCCTGCTGTTGTTCACAATCGGTCTGGAATTGTCATTCAAGCGCTTGTGGAGCTTGAGAAAACTGGTGTTTGGCGTCGGCGCGGCCGAGCTGCTGCTGTCTGCGCTGATCATCGGCACCGCACTTAACGTGGCGGGGCAGAACTGGGGCGGAGCGATCGGCCTGGGGCTGGCGCTCGCCTTGTCCTCGACCGCGCTGGTGCTGCCGATGTCGGGCACGACCTCGCCGGTCGGCCGCGCGGCTCTGGCCATGCTTCTGTTCGAAGACGTGGCGATTGTCCCCATCATCTTCCTGCTCGGCGCGCTGGCACCGATTGCCGGAACCGAAGCCACCAGCAATCTGTGGATCACGCTGTTGCTCGGCGTCGCGACGGTTCTGGCGATGCTGGTGCTGGGCCGGCTGATCCTGCCGCGGATGTTTGCGCAGGCCGCGCGCACCAAGAGTCCCGAGCTGTTTCTCGCGGCCAGTCTGCTGGTCGTGATCACCGCGAGCCTCGCCACCGCATCGGTCGGCCTGTCGCCCATCGTTGGCGCGTTGCTCGCCGGCCTGATCATCGCCGAAACCGAGTATCACGGCGAGGTCGAGATCCTGATCGAGCCATTCAAGGGCCTCGCGCTCGGCGTGTTCCTGATCACCGTCGGCATGTCGATCGACCTGCGCGTTATTGCGGCCTATTGGCAGGAACTGACCATCGCGGTGGTGGGCGTGGTCGTGGTCAAGGCGGTGGTCACCGGGCTGCTGTTGCGCGTGGCAGGTGCGCGGCGCGGGACAGCGGCAGAAGCAGGCGTGCTGATGGCAAGCCCGTCGGAAACGACGCTGATCGTGCTCGCCGCAGCCGTCCAGGCGCAGTTGATCCAGGCAACCACGGCGCAATTCTGGCAGATCGTCACCGCCATCGGGCTCACCATCACGCCGTTACTGGCCAAGCTGGGCCACACCATGGCACGGCATCTGGAAATGCGCGCCAGCGACGCCGCGCCGATCGACCAGTCCGACATCGCCAATGATCGTACCGTGATCTTCGGCTATGGCCGGGTGGGAGAGATCGTCGCCGACATGCTCAAGGAACACGAGCAGCCTTTTGTCGCGGTCGAATCGAACGTCGATGTGGTGATGCAGGCGCGGCGTGCGGGCGTGCCGATCGTCTTTGGCGATGTCGCGCGGCCCGAATTGCTCGACCGGCTGCGCCTCGGCCATGCCCGCGCGCTCATTCTGACGATGGACGATCCGGTTCTGGCGGCCCAGATCGTGCGCCGCGTGCATGGCTGGGTGCCAGATCTGACGATCATCGCCCGCGCCCGCGACACCGATCACGCCGCCGAACTGTACCGCGCCGGGGCCACGCTGGCAGTGCCTGAAGCGCTGGAAAGCTCGTTGCAGCTGTCAGAGGCCTTGCTGGTCGATCTGGGGATTGCAATGGGCAACGTCATCGCCTCGATCCACGGCAAGCGCGACGAATTGCGCCACCGCATCATGGAAGAGGGCGGGCTCGACGAGAAACCGGCGCTGCGCTCGGGTGAACCCGCGGCTGGGTAAAGCTTTTTTCCCCTCCCTTTAGGGAGGAGCGGGTTCAGCTTGCTGAAGCGGGGTGGGATGGGAGCATAACAGCCTGCACTGACCCATCCCGGCCTGCGGCCACCCCTCCCGCCAGCGGGAGGGGAGAGCGAATTCACCCCAACGCTGCCTGCTTCTCGTCCGCCAGCCGGTCCAGTTCGGCGCGGCTCTTCTTTTCCGAGGCCGACTTGAGCTGACCGCAGGCGGCCATGATGTCGCGGCCGCGCGGGGTGCGCACCGGCGCGCTGATGCCGCCTTCGAACACGATATTGGAGAAGCGCTTGATCCGTTCCGGGTCCGAACATTCGTAGATCGCGCCGGGCCAGGGGTTGAACGGGATCAGATTGACCTTGGCGGGCAGGCCGTAGCCCTTGATCAGCCGGACGAGCTCGCGCGCATCGTCGTCGCTGTCGTTCTTGTCCTTGAGCATCACATATTCGAAGGTGATCCGCCGGGCGTTGCTGGCACCGGGATAGTCGGCGCATGCCTGCAGCAGCTCTTCCAGCCCGTATTTGCGATTGAGCGGCACGATCTCGTCGCGCACCTCCTTGGTCACAGCATGCAGTGAAACCGCGAGGTTCACGCCGATTTCCTCGCCGCAGCGCGCCATCATCGGCACCACGCCGCTGGTCGAAAGCGTGATCCGACGCCGCGACAGCGCCAGGCCGTCGCCGTGCATCACGACCTTCATCGCGTCGCGGACGTTATCGAAATTGTACAGCGGCTCGCCCATGCCCATCAGCACGATGTTGGTCAGCAACCGGCCATCTGCGCTATACGAGGCAGCGTCTTCGGCCTCGTCGAGCCGGTCCATCGCGCCCTTGGGCCATTCGCCCAGCGCATCGCGCGCCAGCATCACCTGGCCGACGATCTCGCCCGGCGTCAGGTTGCGCACCAGCCGCATCGTGCCGGTGTGGCAGAAGCGGCAATTGAGCGTGCAGCCGACCTGGCTGGAGATGCACAGGGTGCCGCGATCCGCATCGGGGATGAAGACCATCTCGTAATCCTGGCCGTCATCGGTGCGCAGCAGCCATTTGCGGGTGCCGTCGGATGAGACCTGCGCCTCGACGATCCCGGGCCGTCCGATGACGAAGCGTTCTTCCAGCCACGGGCGCATCGTCTTGGCGATGTCGGTCATGCCGTCGAAATCGGTCACGCCGCGATGGTAGATCCAGTGGAACAGCTGCTTGGAGCGCAGCTTGGCCTGCTTGCGGTCGAGCCCTGCCGCTTCGAGCAGCGCGCTGATATCTTCGCGCATCAGGCCCATCAGGTCGGCGCGGCCATCGGCGCGCGGCGTGATCGCGCGGGGCACGGGCATGGGGTCGATATGGCCGGGGATGGCCATATCCATCGAAGGTGTTTCGGTCGTCATGGCCGCCACATAGTCAATTGGGCCGTCAAATGCTACCTCCGCGCATCACGCCTTCACCAGGCTATGTACAGGAGGCACTATGGATCGGTTCTTCACGCTGATAGCGACACAGGTATCACGCGCCGTGGGGAGGCCGTTCGCCTTTGTCGCAGCCTTCACCATCATCCTGATCTGGGGTCTGACCGGACCGTTTTTCAACTATTCCGATACCTGGCAGCTTGTCATCAACACTGGCACCACGATTGTCACGTTCCTGATGGTGTTCGTCATTCAGAACAGTCAGAACCGCGACGCCGCAGCCATGCAGGCCAAGCTGGATGAGCTGATTCGCACCCAGCTAGAGGCGCGCAACGCCTTTATCGGGATCGAGCATCTCACCGATGTCCAGATCGAGCGGATCCGGGCTGCGCTGGAAAGCGAAGGCGAGGCTCTGGAAGAAGCCCGGCTTGAACGCCATGAAAGCGTAGACCGGTTTCTGCGCAGGATCTGAAGCGGGATAGCAGGTTTTGCGCGGTCAGCGACGGCGTGCACAGCCCAAGGCGGCGGCATCGAGCGCAGTAGCAGCCCCCTTCAGCAGATAGACATCGCGGATCGTGTTGCCTTGGCGATCCTCGCTGGCGGCGGTCATGTCGCGGGCCGAACGCAGCGCCGCGACGATGGCCGCGTCCATGGCCCGATCGCGCGCCCAGGCATCGCCGCCGCCCCCGGTCAGCCTGAACCGGCGCATGCCGACGGTGAGTAGCACGCTTTCACCCTTTGCCATCGCGCGGCTCAGCCGCAGATGGAACTGGCCCCGCACGCCGCGCCTGGGCCAATAGCCGATGCTGGCGAAGGGCCGGTACTGGCGCTTGCCACGGACTTCGTCGGGCTGGGCGATGGCATAGCAGCGCGGAACCTGCGGATCACGGAATGCGCCCCAGTCATCGAACACCCCCAGGCTGTCGCGCGCGGATGCTGCAACTGGGGATACCACTGCGGCTGCGCACAACAGACCAGCCTGCCAGGCTTTCACGCGTGGCCTCCGCCCGTCCCGGTCACGACGACCTGCTCGCGGCCCTCGGCAATCATTACCACCGACCCCTGCGGCAGGCCCGGAGCAATCGGCGCACCGAACACCGAATGGACCGGCAGGCCCAGCAGAACGCCGCGCAGCACCCGGCTGGAAATCCCGTGCATGATGATCAGCCGGTCGCCCGGCTCGGTGGCATGATCGGCCAGCCAGCCGATGACTCGGTCCGCGATCGCGGGATAGGTTTCGCCATCGGGGGCAGGGGTCAGCAGCATGTCTGCGCTGACGATCGGGCCTATTTCGGCGACGACATCTGCATAGTAGCGGCCACCCCAGCAACCCATGCCGATTTCGGTGAGCCGGGCATCGCGCCGGGCGTCGTGCCAGTCGAGCCCGAGATGCTCGGTGATCACCGCCAGTGTCTGCAGCGCGCGGCCGGTATCGGATGCCCATAGGCGCAGATCGGGCTGCTGGCCCAGCACGCCTGCCAGGGCCGCGCCCATGCCATCGGCCTGCGCAAAGCCGGCGCGGGTCAGCGGCGTATGCAGATTGTCCCCCTGCAGCTTCTTGGCGGCGTTGAACACGGTTTCGCCATGGCGGGCGATGAACAGGCGGCCACCGATAGCAGGGCAGGAAAATCGGGAATTTTGCGTCATATCTGTCCCGTTTCGGCAATAGGGCCCCAATGCGCAAGCCCGGCGCGCCATTTTCCACAGTTTATGCGGGTTTGCCCGGCTATCGGCTTGCGGCTAAAGCCAATATTGTTAATGAAGTGGGTCCGGATTCTGCCATGGCGGCGGAAACCTCATTTGTGTGTGAGACCACTTGGTCTCGGGGGATTTTCATGAAGGCGACAATCGAACGCGCGACGCTCCTCAAGAGCCTCAGCCATGTTCAGTCGGTGGTGGAACGGCGCAACACGATCCCCATTCTGTCGAACGTGCTGATCGAGGCATCGGGCGATGGCTCGCTGCGCTTCATGGCGACCGATCTCGACCTCCAGATCGTCGAGACGATGAGCGCCTATTCGGTCGAGACCCCCGGTGCGATCACGGTATCGGCGCACACATTGTTCGAGATTGCGCGCAAGCTGCCCGATGGCAGCCAGGTGATGCTCGATGCGGCAGACGGCAAGATGCTGGTCCGCGCCGGGCGTAGTCGCTTCACGCTGCCGACGCTGCCGCGCGATGACTTTCCGGTGATCGCTGAGGGCGACCTGCCGACCAGCTTCGAGCTGGCAGCGGCCGAGCTCGTGCAGATCATCGACAAGACCCGCTTTGCGATCTCGACCGAAGAAACGCGCTATTACCTCAACGGCATATTCCTGCACGTTGCCGATGATGACCGTCCGGTGCTCAAGGCCGCAGCGACCGATGGCCACCGGCTGGCGCGTGTCACGCTCGATCGGCCCGATGGCGCCGAGGGCATGCCCGACGTCATCGTGCCGCGCAAATGCATCGGCGAGCTCCGCAAGCTGCTCGACGAGCGCGGCGATGCGCGCGTGCAGATCGACCTTTCGGCAAGCAAGATCCGCTTCACTCTGGGCAGCGCGATCCTGACCTCCAAGCTGATCGATGGCACCTTCCCCGATTACAGCCGCGTCATTCCCACCGCGAACGACAAGCTGCTCAAGATCGATCCGCGCGCGTTCGAACAGGGCGTCGACCGTGTTGCCACCATCGCCACCGAAAAGACCCGCGCGGTCAAGATGGCGCTGGAGAAGGACAAGATCACCCTGTCGGTGACCAGCCCTGAAAACGGCACGGCGGCCGAAGAGGTTGAGGGTCAATATGCCAGCGACGGCTTCGAGATCGGCTTCAACGCGCGCTATCTGCTCGACATTCTGGGCGAGATCGACGGCGACGTGGTCGAACTGCACCTGGCTGACAGCAGCGCCCCGACGCTGATCCGCGAGAACGACAAGTCCAACGCGCTGTACGTCCTGATGCCGATGCGCGTCTGATCCGATGCCCGGGATCGGGGCCTTTGTCCTGATCGCCGGGATCGTTCTGATCCTGTTGGTCGTCTACCGGTTCGACCGGACCGGCGGGACGCTCACGCTTTTCGTGAGCCTCTTCTTCATCGTGCTGCTGGTCCTGATGCTGCTGATGGCAGGCCTTGTCGTTGCCGCAGGTGCAGGCTGATCAGCGTGGCAGATCTCCAACGCAAAACGCCCTCCCGGAAGGTCCGGAAGGGCGCTTGCATTGCTATAAGCCTTTGGTGCGGTGATCAGCGACCGCTGATCGGCACATAGGGGCGCTGCGTCGGGCCGGTGTACAGCTGACGCGGGCGACCGATCTTCTGGCCGGGATCGGAGATCATCTCGTTCCACTGCGCGACCCAGCCTACGGTGCGGGCCAGCGCGAAGAGTGCGGTGAACATCGTGGTCGGGAAGCCGATCGCCGAGAGGATCACGCCCGAATAGAAGTCGACGTTCGGGAACAGCTTCTTCTCGATGAAATAGGGGTCGTTGAGCGCCATTTCCTCGAGCTGCAGCGCAACTTCGAACACCGGATCGTTGACCTTGAGCGCCTCGAACACCTCGCGCACGGTCTTCTGCATCACCGTCGCGCGCGGGTCGTAGTTCTTGTAGACGCGGTGGCCGAAGCCCATCAGGCGGAACGGATCGTTCTTGTCCTTGGCGCGCTCGATATAGTGCGGGATCTTGTCGGGCGTGCCGATCTCGCGCAGCATGTTGAGCGCCGCTTCGTTGGCGCCGCCATGCGCCGGGCCCCACAGGCAGGCGATGCCCGCTGCAATGCACGCGAACGGGTTGGCGCCCGACGAGCCGGCCAGACGCACGGTCGAGGTCGATGCGTTCTGTTCATGGTCAGCATGCAGGATGAAGATGCGATCGAGCGCGCGCTCGACCACCGGGTTAACCTCATAGGGCTCGGCCGGGACGCCGAAGGTCATGCGCAGGAAGTTGCCGGTATAGGACAGCGAGTTCTGCGGATAGACGAACGGCTGGCCGATCGAATATTTGTACGCGGCGGCCGCAATGGTCGGCATCTTGGCGATCAGCCGATGGCTGGAAATCTTGCGATGCTCCGGGTCGGCGATGTCGGTCGAGTCGTGATAGAAAGCCGACAGCGCGCCGACGACACCGCACATGATCGCCATCGGGTGTGCGTCGCGGCGGAAACCGCGGTAGAACTGCATCAGCTGTTCGTGCAGCATCGTGTGGCGCGAAATCGTGTAGGTGAAGGTGTCGAGCTCGTCCTTGCTCGGCAGCTCGCCGTTGAGCATCAGATACGACACTTCCATGAAGCTCGAATCCTCGGCCAGCTCGCCGATCGGATAGCCGCGGTGCAGCAGGACGCCTTCGTCACCATCGATATAGGTCAGCGCGGAATCGCAGCTTGCGGTCGAGGTGAAGCCGGGGTCGTAGGTGAAGCAGCCGGTTTCGGCGTAGAGCTTGCGGATGTCGATGACGTCCGGGCCGATCGTGCCGGAGCGGATGGCGTAATTGCTCTCTTTGTCGCCGATCTTCATTGTTGCGCTGTCTGACACGGTTCGTTCTCCTCCAAGCGTTATGGGGGCAGGCCTTCGCCTGCCAGGCGGTATTCTGGTGCGCGCGCCGCGATCAGGCGGTGATGCGCGTCACGTCGTCAATCCGGGCGAGCGATTCTTCTCGTCCCAGAAGTTCGAGCACGTCGAAGATACCCGGCGACCGCGCCTGTCCGGTGAGGGCGGCGCGCAGCGGCTGGGCGTAAGTGCCAAGGCCGTGCCCTTGTGCCTCGGCAAACTGGGTAAGCATTTCTTCCAAGTTGGCGGCGGTCCATGGCGCTGCCTCGGCCACAACCGGCGATACTGTCTGCAAAACCGCGACCCCGGCTTCGTCTAGCAAAGATTTTGCTTTCTCGTCCATGCTTAACGGGCGCGATTTGAAGAGAAACTGGGCGCCGTCTGCAAGTTCGTTGAGGTCGCGCGCGCGCAGCTTCATCACCGGCATCGCACGGGCCAACAGATCGGTGCCGCTGGCGGGGTCAAAACCTGGCATCAGCGCAGCAACGCGCGGCGCGACCAGGGCAGCCAGCGCGGCATCATCCATCTCGCGCAGATACTGGCCGTTCAGGTTGACCAGCTTCTTGGCATCGAAGCGCGAAGGCGACTTGCCGACATTGGCGAGCGCGAACAGCTCGACCGCCTCGGCGCGCGAAATCTTCTCGCGGTCGCCATAGCCCCAGCCCAGCCGCAGCAGGTAATTGAACATGGCATCCGACACGATACCCATGTCGTCGCGATAGGCTTCGACGCCGAGAGCGCCGTGGCGCTTGGAAAGCTTCGCGCCGTCGTTGCCGTGAATCAGCGGGATGTGCGCATAGACCGGCTCGGGCCAGCCCATCGCGCGAATGAGGACCAACTGGCGAAAGGCGTTGTTCAAGTGATCGTCGCCGCGGATGATGTGGGTCACGCCCATGTCGTTATCGTCGACCACAACCGCGAGCATATAGGTCGGCGTACCATCGGAGCGGAGCAGCACATAGTCGTCGAGCTCGCGCGCGTCGACGGTGACATTGCCCTGAACCTCGTCGGCAATGGTGATCTTGCCCGATTGCGGCGCTTTCAAGCGGATCACGAACGGCGCGCCTGCGGGGGCTTCGGACGGATCGCGATCGCGCCAGCGGCCATCATAGCGCATCGGCAGCTTCTTCTCGCGCTGCTCGGCGCGCATCGCCTCCAGCTCTTCCGCAGTGGCGAAGCACTTGTAGGCGTTGCCCGCCGCCAGCAGCTGGTGCGCGACTTCGGCATGGCGGCCCGCACGCTCGCTCTGGAACACCGGCGTCTCGTCCCACTCGAGACCCAGCCAGTCGAGCCCGGCAAAGATCGCATCGATTGCTTGCGGAGTGGAGCGCGCCTTGTCGGTATCCTCGATGCGCAGCAGCGCCTTGCCGCCGTGATGACGGGCGAACAGCCAGTTGAACATCGCGGTGCGCGCGCCGCCGATGTGCAGGAATCCGGTGGGTGAGGGGGCAAAACGGGTGACGACCTGTCCACCCGGCGTTGCTGCCGGAACAGTTACGGTTTCGCCGCTTGCACTCACTTACGCTTTCCTTTCAAACTCGCCGCACATGGCAATTTCGACCGCCTCTAGCACGGCTTTCTGGCAGCGACAAATGGCCAGTTTGACCCGTTTTTCAATGGCCGCAGGTGCCGTCGCGGCCATCGGGCGATGGCTGCTGGCGGAACGCGACCAGTTGCCGGTCTGGATCGTCGTGGCGTTCGGTGCGGGCATCGCAGCATGGTTTGCGCTGCCGGGGGCGGATTGGCCGGTCGCGGTCATCGCGCTTGGCCTGGGCACTGGGCTGCTTGTGCGGGCAGCGTACGGCCCTTGGGCAGCCATGGAGATCGGCGCGCGCGCCATGTTCGTCGTGCTGTTGATGCTTGCGGCAGGCATGGCGCACATGGCCTTGCGCGCAGACCGGGTCGCGGCCGATCCGTTGGCTGTCCCCTGGTTCGGCGAGCTGACCGGGCGCATCATCGAACGCGAAGCGCAGCCGGCGCGCGGGCAGGTGCGGCTGGTGATCGCGCCCGCACCCGCGCTGGGCCTGCCCGAGCGGATCAGGGTCAATCTGGACCTCGCACTTGACGATGCGCGGGTGCGGCCGGGAGCGATCATCAGCGCCCGTGCGCGGCTGATGCCCCCGGCGCAGGCGGCGCTGCCGGGGGGCTACAGTTTTGCTCAGCGCGCGTGGTTTGATGGGCTGGGCGCGACCGGGCGCCTGCTCGATCCCCCGCGCATCGTGAGCGAAGGGGCTGGCGCAACCGGTCTCGACTCGCTGCGCGCGCAGCTTTCCGCGCATATCCAGCAATCGGTTCCCGGCGGGGCTGGGGGGATTGCGGCAACGCTTGCCACGGGGGATCGCGGCGCGATCAGCGAGGAGGATGCAGAGGCGATGCGGCGCAGCGGGCTCGCGCATCTGCTGTCGATCAGCGGGCTGCACGTCACTGCGCTGATTGGCGCGGTGTGGCTGATCACGCTCAAGCTGCTCGCGCTGTTCCCGCCGCTGGCGCGGGCATGGCGATTGCCTCTGGTCGCCGCCGGGGCAGGCGCGCTGGCAGGGATCGCCTACACATTGCTGACCGGGGCGGAGGTGCCGACGATCCGATCGTGCGCAGCCGGGTTGCTGGTGCTCGCAGCTCTGGCTCTGGGGCGCGATCCGGTGTCACCCCGCCTGATCGCGGCGGGCGCGATGCTGGTGCTGCTGATCTGGCCCGAATCGCTGATGGGGCCGAGCTTTCAGCTGAGTTTCGCCGCTGTTACCGCGATCGTGGCGCTTCACGATCATTCCGCGATGCACGCCTGGGCCGCGGCAGATTATTCCTGGCCGGGAAGGGTGGCGCGGTTTCTGGCGATGCTGTTCTTGACCGGATTGCTGATCGAATTCACCCTGATGCCGATCGCGCTGCATCATTTCAGCAAGGCCGGGATCTACGGCGCGCTCGCCAATATGGTGGCGATCCCGCTCACCACCTTTATCATCATGCCGATCGAGGCGATCGCACTGCTTCTCGATCTGGTGGGGCTGGGCGCACCGTTCTGGTGGCTGTGCGGGCAAGCGCTGAATGGGCTGCTGGCTCTGGCGCATTGGGTGGCAGAAGCTCCGGGGGCGGTGGCGCTGTTCCCAAGGACCGGGGCAGGTGTATACGCGCTGTTCGTGATCGGCGGGCTGTGGGTGTTCCTGTGGCGCAGCCATGCGCGCTGGCTGGGGCTGATCCCGATGGCCCTTGGTAGCGTGATGGTGGCGGTGCAGCCGGTGCCCGATCTGCTGATCACCGGTGATGGCCAGCACGTTGCGATCACGCAGGCTGACGACCGTCTGGTCATTCTGCGGCGCAGGACAGGCGAATATGCGCTGCAGAGCCTGAGCGAGAGCGCCGCATTCGAGGGCGAGGCGGTTCCCATCGAGGACTGGCCGGAGGCGCGCTGCAACGCTGAGTTCTGCAGCGTCGTTCTCCGTTCGGGGCAGCGCACCTATTCCGTGCTGATTGGTCGCAACCGTGAGCGTGTGCCCGAACGCGCGCTGGCCGCCGCGTGCCGCCGCGCCGATATCGTCATCGCCGGGCGCTGGCTGCCGCGCAGCTGTCGCCCGCGCTGGATCAAGGCCGATCGGGCGATGCTGGCGCGCACCGGGGGGCTGGCGTTCTATCTGGGCGATCAGACCATTCGCACTGTCGCCAGCGACCATGCCGGGCACCCCTGGTGGGACCGGGCGATGGCGCTCGGCGAGGCCGAACGCGCCGCCCGCCGCGACGCCCGACGCCTCAGCACTCGACCACGTTGACCGCAAGCCCGCCCTGCGAGGTTTCCTTGTAGCGCTCGTTCATGTCGAGCCCGGTGCGGCGCATCGTTTCGATCACCTCGTCGAGGCTGACCCGGTGGGTGCCGTCGCCCATCATCGCCAGCCGCGCCGCCTCGATCGCCTTGACTGCGCCGACCGCATTGCGCTCGATGCACGGCACCTGCACCAGCCCGGCGACCGGATCGCAGGTGAGGCCCAGATTGTGCTCCATGCCGATCTCGGCGGCGTTCTCGACCTGCATGGCCGATCCACCCCAGGCGGCGACCAGCCCGGCTGCCGCCATCGAGCAGGCGACGCCAACCTCGCCCTGGCAACCGACCTCCGCGCCCGAAATCGAGGCGTTTTCCTTGAACAGCGACCCGATCGCTGCAGCGGTCAGCAGGAAGCGCTCGACCCCGGCCTGGTCCGCGCCCGGCGCAAACCGGTCATAGAAGCGCAGCACCGACGGCACGATGCCCGCCGCGCCATTGGTGGGGGCAGTGACGACCTTGCCGCCGGCTGCATTCTCCTCGTTCACCGCCAGCGCCCACAGGTTGACCCAGTCGATGACGGTCAGCGGATCGGACAGCATCCGCTCCTGCCGCGCCATCAGGTGCGCCATGATCAGCGGCGCGCGGCGCTTGACGCGAAGGCCCCCGGGCAGCTCGCCGCCGGTGCGGATGCCGCGATCGATGCACGCCGACATCGCGGCGGCAATCTCCTCAAGCCCCGCCGACAGTGCCTCGGCATCGCGCGCGGCGAGTTCGTTGGCGCGGGTAATCTCGGCAATCGACAGGCCGGTCTGATGCGCGATGGCGAGCAGCTCCCCGCCCGAACGGAACACATGAGGCGGGTCCCACAAGCCGCCTGAGCCAGGCGCGTTGCCCGTCGTCTCGTCTTCGTCGACCACCGCGCCGCCGCCGACCGAGAAATAGGCGCGGCGGTCGATCTGCGTGCCAGCGCTGTCGAACGCGCAGAAAGTCATTGCGTTAGAATGATAGTCGAGCCGCTCGCGCTGCAGGAACAGAAGATCGTTCGCCTCGTCAAAGGCGATGGCGTGGCGCTGCCCAAGCAGGATTTCACGCGATGCGCGAATCTGCTCGACCAGCCGGTCGGCAGCATCGGGATCGCAAGTCACCGGTTCTTCGCCTGCCAGCCCCAGCAGGATGGCGCGGTCGCTGGCATGGCCCTTTCCGGTGAGCGCGAGCGATCCGTACAGCCGGGTCTCGATCCGGGCGACACGCTCCAGCGCGCCCTGTGCGGCGAGCATGGCTATGAACCGCCCAGCAGCGACCATCGGGCCCATGGTGTGCGAGCTGGAGGGGCCGATGCCGATCTTGAACAGATCGAAAACCGAGGCGACCATGCCTGTATCCTTGTGTTGGTTTGAGGGAGGTTAGTCTGCGGCGTCGCTGTTCTGGCCCAGCAGGTGCTTCTGCCAAAAGGCCAGGGTGGCCCAGAACAGGAAGTCGGCATTCTCCTTGCGGCGGAAGCCATGCCCCTCGTTACGGGCGAGAAGATGCCAGGCGGTGCCTCCGCGTGATCGGACCGCATCGATGATCTGGTCGGCTTCGCTCGCCGGAACGCGCGGATCATTGGCCCCGGTCACCACCAGCAATGGCATCTTCAGGCGGTCGACCTCGGTCAGCGGGCTGATCTCCTGCAGCTTGGCGCGCAGTTCGGGATTGCGCTCGTCACCATATTCCACACGTCTCAGGTCCCGCCGGTATTCCTCTGTATTTTCGAGGAAAGTCACGAAATTCGAGATCGCGACGATGCACGTCGCCGCATTGAACCTGCGGCCATAGCGGATCGCGCCAGCATAGCACATATAGCCGCCATAGCTGCCGCCGGTGATGCCGAAGCGCTTCGCGTCCAAAGTCGGGTATTTCGACAGCCGGTCGAGCAGCGCGCCAATGTCCTTCACCGAATCCTCGCGCCGGAACGGCCCGTTGTCGAGGCTGACGAAGCGCTTGCCGAAGCCGGTCGATCCGCGGACGTTGGGGTAGAAGAGCGCGATGCCCAGCTCGTTGACCAGATAGTTGTTGCGGCCCAGAAAGCCTGCGGTCGCCTGTCCCTCCGGCCCGCCGTGGATCGACATGATCAACGGCCTTTTGCCCGGATGCCGCGTGGGATCGGGCCGGTAGAGCAGTCCGGACACCGGCTCGCCATCGAAGCTCTTGATCTCCACCAGCTCGGGCAGAATGTTGAGCGCTGGGTTCAGGCCGCCGGTCTCGCTTTCGGTCCAGCGTGTCACCTTCAGCGTGGCGGGATCGAGGCTGTAGGCATCGCCGGGGGACTGATTGGAATAGACGGTGAAACCGAGCGCCCCCCAGGGAGCGAATTTCATGCCCGATCCGATCTCTCCCGGCGGCAGGCCCATGACCTGGCGCTTCGTGCCGGTCGCGATATCGTAGAGGTAGAGGCGCGAAAATCCTGCCTCGTTCACGACATAGGCGATGGTCTTGCCATCCTTTGCGATGTCGAAACTGCTGATGTCCCAGCGTCCGCCGTCGATCATCGGCGTGAACAGCCCGGTCTGGGTATCGAGCACGCCGAGGCGCTGGACGTCCGAATCCTTGTCGCTGGACACCCACAGCCTGCCGTCGGGCGCGAACTGCAGGTTGCCATAGGCGACCGGAGTCGCATCGCGCGTCACCTGGCGAATGGCGCCGGTCTCGACATTGACGATGTGCAACTGGCTGTCGGTCACCGAGATATAGTTGAACACCAGAAGATCGCGGCCATTGGGCGCAAAGTCGATCGCCGCCCAGCCGCCGCTGTCGGTAGAAAGCACCATGCGCGCCGATTTGGGGTCGCGCGGATCCATGACATAGATGTCGTTGTACACGCCGCTGCGCATGTTGCTGCCATACGCGACCAGCTCGCCGTCATCGGACCAGGGGCCCAGCGCGTGCCGGCTCTTGCCATCGGTCAGCAGGGTCAGGCGACCGGCGGCAAGCGCATAGATCTGGGACACCTCGTTGCCGCCTGCATCCTTTTCCAGTAGCAGCATCGACCCGTCGGGTGACCAGCTACCGCTGAAGATCGGCTCTTCCTCGAAGCTGATCTGCCGGCGCGCTGCGCCTGGCGCTGCGACCCGGTGCAGCTGCGACACGTTGGCGAAGCGGGTGGAGATCAGCATCGACCGGTCGACAGGGTGCCAGCCGGCAAAGCTGGCGGTGCGATATTCGAGATACGGCCGGGTATCGGCGACCAGCGATTGCGGGATGGCCGGCACACCATCGGCCAGCATCGCGGTGGGCGGGGGCACCGCCGGGTCGGAAGGCGGCGCTGCATCCTGCGCCAGCAAGGGGAAAGACAGCCCCAGCAGGGCGATTGCGCCGATCGTGCCGACCGCCAGCCTTTTTCCGGCCCTGTTCATGGGTGCATCTCTCCTGGCTTTGTGTTGCGCCGATCTATGCCCGGCGGGGCGGCTTGGCAATCGTTGGGCATGAACTGGAGTCTATGCAGCATCGCCATCGCCGCCTAGAAGCGCAGCCCATGGACCCCCGGCCCGATCGCCCTACAGCAACCCCAATGCCTCAGCCCTTCGTTCTACTGGACGATGCCCGCAGCGTGCGCGCCAGCCCCTCGCGGCTGTACCGCGATCCGGTGCGATGCCTGTCGGCGCGAACAGCCGATGAGCTTGACCTTCTGCTCGACGACCTGCGCAGTGCCGGGCGGGCAGGGCTGCATGCGGCCGGGTATCTGAGCTATGAGGCGGGGCTCGCGTTCGAACCCAGGCTGCGGGCGCATCTAGACGAATTGGGCCCGATGCCGCTGGCGTGGTTCGGGTTGTTCGAGCGTCATGACGTCATGACAGCCGATCAGGTGCCCATATGGCTGGCGCAGCAGACGGGCGATGCTAAGGCGTATCTGGCGCCCGCCCGGCCGGAAATGGGCGCGGACGACTATGCCGCGCGCTTTGATCAGGTGCACGAGGCGATATCCAGCGGCGATATCTATCAGGCCAACCTGACTTTCCAGAACCAGGCTGCATTGTCGGGCCATCCGCTGGCGCTTTACCGTGCGCTGCGTGCGGGCTCGGCGGCGGGCTATGGCGGCGTGGTGTTCGATGGGGAAGACTGGCTGCTCAGCCTGTCGCCCGAGTTGTTCTTTGCGCTGCGCGACGGCGAGATGGCCGCGCGCCCGATGAAGGGCACCGCACCGCGCCATGCCGATCCTGTGCGCGATGCGCAGGCGGCGGCGAGCCTGCTGGCATCCGAAAAGGACCGCGCCGAAAACCTGATGATCGTCGATCTGCTGCGCAACGATCTGTCACGCGTCGCCACCCCCGGCAGCGTGCACGTGACCGACCTGTTCCGTATCGAAAGCTATCCCAGCGTCCACCAGATGACTTCGACCGTGCGTGCCGCCATCGCGCCCGGGCAGGACGCGGTCGACATCATCCGCGCGATCTTTCCATGTGGATCGATCACTGGCGCGCCCAAGATCCGTGCGATGGAGCTGCTGCGTTCGATCGAGGCGGGGCCGCGCGGCATCTACTGCGGGTCGATCGGGCGGATCGAACCGGGCGAGGGCGAAAGGCCCGGCGACGCGGCGTTCAACGTCGCCATTCGCACCTTGCATCTGCCCGCCAATGCGCAAAAGGTCAGCCTGGGGCTGGGTTCCGGCGTCGTGGCGGATTCCCGCGCCGACGATGAGTGGCGCGAATGTCTGGTCAAGGGGGCGTTCTTGAAGGCGGCAACACGCAGGTTCGATCTCATCGAGACCATGGGCTTCGACCCCGCGCAGGGCATATTGCGGCTCGAGCTGCACCTGGAGCGGATGAAGGCGAGCGCTGCGGCGCTGGGTTTTTCGTTCGATCGGCATGCGGTGCGCAACGCGCTGCATCACGCCTGCTTCTATCTTGATTCGCCCACCCGCATCCGGCTGCTGCTGAGCCCGCCCGGCGATACCGCGATCGAGATGCGCCCAGCACCTGCGCCTCTGGCCGAGCCGCTGCGCGTCGTTGTGCGCACCATGGCGCTCGCGCGGGACGACCTGCGCCTCGCCCACAAGACCACCGACCGGGCGTGTTACGATGCCCCGCGGCATGAAGCCCGGAGCCAGCACGATGCCGACGAGGTGGTGTTCACCGATGCCGATGGCGCACTGACCGAAGGCAGTTTCACATCGATCTTCGTCGAGCGCGACGGTCTGTTGCTGACGCCGCCCGTGGCGCAAGGGCTGCTGCCCGGCATCCTGCGCCGCGAATTGATCGATCAGGGCCGGGCGGTGGAGCATCCTTTGACGCCTGCGGATCTCGCGAATGGCTTTTGGCTGGGCAATTCGGTGCGCGGGTTGCTGCGGGCACGGCTGATCGATTGATCGATCCGGGTCGGCTGCTCGCGGAAAAAAGCCTGAACGCACGCCTGTGCGGTGGTTCACAGCGGATACAGCCAAAACAGGCAAGGTTGTCACGACCCAAGCAAAACCGCTCCCCCGGTCTGCTTGATTCGCCAGACGGACACCCCAATTGGGCATCCCGATGTGATCCGCCGGTGTAACCCGGCACGCCGCAGACGCGAACTGATGCTGCGGAACGAGAAGCGAGACGAGCCATGAACCTTTTTCTGAAGTCGGACCTTTTCCGCAATTTCCTGGGCGGTTTCGCCATTGGCGCGGTCGCGATGTTCACGCTGCAGCCGAACGAGAGCCAGGCCCACTCGCCGGTCGCAAGCCAGCAGATTGAAAGCACCACCAGCCGATGACCTTTTCTGCCCGCACCCTGTCGCTGCTCGCCGCCGTCGGCCTGATCAGCGCCGCCGCCGTCACGCTGGATGCGGGCTCCATGGCCTTTGCTGCCGAAGAGGCGAAGATCATCCCCGCGCCCAAGCTGAAAGCGCCGGAAAGCGGCAAGCAGGCCGTCGCGATTTTTGCGGGCGGCTGTTTCTGGGGTGTCGAAGGCGTTTTCAGCCATGTGAAGGGCGTCAAGAGCGCGGTCTCGGGCTATCACGGCGATACCAAGCTCAACGCCAGCTATGACGAGGTGTCGAGCGGAGCCACCCGCCATGCCGAATCGGTGCGCGTGGTCTATGATCCCGCCCAGGTCAGCTATGGCCAGCTGCTGCAGGTGTTCTTCTCGGTCGTCGCCGACCCCACCCTGCTCAACCGCCAGGGGCCGGATGTCGGGCGGCATTATCGCACCGCTCTGGTTCCGCTCGACAAGGCGCAAGCCCAGGTCGCACGCGCCTATATCGTCGAGCTGGAGAAGTCCGGCGCGTGGAAGAAGCGCATCGTTACCGCGGTAGAGCCGTACAAGGCGTTCTACCCTGCAGAAGGCTATCACCAGGACTTCATGTTCAAGAACCCCGACCACCCCTATATCCTGCGCTGGGATGCGATCAAGGTCGCCAACCTCAAGCGCACATTCCCCGCGCTTTATAGCCCCAAACCCGTTCGCGGCTGACACACGCTACGCCCCGGTAACTCCCACGCTACCATTGCAACCTGTGGGCGGGATGCGTAGATACTGTCCATGTCTACCGTCAAAGAACATGGCCACAAGCACAGCGAGCACGAGGGCGAAGACCTTGCGGTCGCCGCGCGTCGTTCGCTGGAGTCGGCAGGCGAGCAATGGACCGACATGCGCGAGTCGATCTTCACCGCGCTGGCGGAAATCGAGAAGCCTGCGTCCGCCTATGACATCGCCGACAGCGTCAGTCGCAAGCGTGGCAAGCGGGTCGCACCCAACAGCGTCTACCGGATCCTCGACCTGTTCGTTCGCACGAATCTGGCGCGGCGGGTGGAGAGCATCAACGCCTATATCGCCAATTCTCACCCCGGATGCGTGCATGACTGCATCTTTCTGGTGTGCGATTCGTGTGGTAACGCAACGCATATCGATGATGACGGCCTGTCGCGCAGCGTCCGCAAGACGGCAGAAGCGGCGGGTTACGTCGATATTCGGCCAGTCATAGAGGTGCGTGGCCGCTGCGCTTCGTGTGACTGAACTCCGCATTTGCGGAACTGTCCAAAAAACTTTACACTCAACCCGCCTGTCCATGTCGATCAATCGACAGAGCCCCTAAATCGGGCTAGGATTCGCGGTTGAAAGGGAATCCAATGACCAATCTGCCCGAAACACCATTGCTGGATACCGTGAACACTCCCGCGGATCTGCGAACGCTCAAGCCTGGCCAGTTGCGCCAGCTGGCGGACGAACTGCGGCAGGAGGTGATCTCGGCGGTGTCGGTGACCGGTGGACACCTTGGCGCAGGTCTTGGCGTGGTCGAGCTGACCACCGCAATCCATTATGTGTTCGATACGCCCTATGATCGGCTGATCTGGGATGTCGGCCACCAGTGCTATCCGCACAAGATCCTGACAGGACGTCGTGACCGGATCCGCACCCTGCGCACCGGAGGCGGCCTGTCTGGCTTCACCAAGCGCTCCGAGAGCGAGTACGATCCCTTCGGCGCAGCGCACAGCTCGACCTCGATCTCGGCGGCTTTGGGCTTTGCCACCGCCAACCAGATGACCGGATCGCCCGGCAAGGCAATTGCGGTGATCGGCGATGGCGCGATGAGCGCCGGCATGGCCTATGAGGCGATGAACAATGCCGAGCGTGCCGGCAACCGATTGGTGGTCATCCTGAACGATAACGACATGTCGATCGCACCGCCGGTAGGCGGGCTTTCGGGCTATCTCGCGCGGATCGTCTCCAGCCGCGAGTTCCTGGGCGTGCGCGAGGCGCTGAAGCGTCTGGCGCGCAAGCTGCCCAAGAGCCTCCACCAGGCCGCGCGCAAGACCGACGAATATGCCCGCGGCATGGCGATGGGCGGCACCTTGTTCGAGGAACTGGGCTTCTATTATGTCGGCCCGATCGACGGTCACAACATGGACCAGCTGGTCGCGGTGCTCGAGAATGTTCGCGATGCCGCCGAAGGGCCGTGCCTGATCCATGTCGTGACGCAGAAGGGCAAGGGCTATGCGCCTGCCGAGGCGGCTGCCGACAAATATCATGGCGTCGCCAAGTTCGATGTCATCACCGGCAAGCAGGACAAGGCCGCCGCTGGCCCGCCCGCCTATCAGAACGTGTTCGGCGAAACTTTGGCCAAGCTTGCCGATACCGATCCCACCATCTGCGCGATCACCGCTGCGATGCCCTCGGGCACCGGGGTGGACAAGTTCGCTGCCGCGCACCCTGATCGCAGCTTCGATGTCGGCATTGCCGAACAGCACGCCGTGACCTTTGCTGCGGGCCTGGCCGCGCAGGGCATGCGCCCGTTCTGCGCGATCTATTCGACCTTCCTGCAGCGCGCCTATGACCAGGTGGTGCACGATGTCGCGATCCAGAACCTGCCGGTTCGCTTCGCCATCGACCGCGCCGGTCTGGTCGGGGCCGATGGTTCGACCCATGCCGGATCGTTCGACGTCACTTATCTCGCGACCCTGCCCAACATGGTGGTGATGGCGGCCGCCGACGAGGCTGAACTGGTCCATATGACCTATACCGCCGCCTGTCACGACAGCGGTCCGATCGCGTTCCGTTATCCGCGCGGCAACGGCGTCGGCGTGGCACTGCCTGAGGTTCCCGAACGGCTCGAGATCGGCAAGGGCCGCATCGTGCGCGAGGGCAAGAAGGTCGCGATCCTGTCGCTGGGCACGCGTCTGGCAGAAGCGCAGAAGGCCGCCGATGTTCTCGAAGCCAAGGGCCTGTCGACCACGGTCGCCGACCTTCGTTTTGCCAAGCCGCTCGATGAGGAGATGATCCGCAAGCTGCTCGCCACGCATGAAGTGTGTGTGACGGTGGAAGAGGGCGCGATCGGTGGCCTCGGCGCGCATGTGCTGACCATGGCATCGGATGCCGGCCTCATTGATTCAGGCCTCAAGCTGCGGACGCTGCGTCTGCCCGACATCTTCCAGGAGCATGAAAAGCCCGAAAAGCAGTATGCCGAAGCCGGCCTCGACGCCGATGGCATCGTCGATTGCGTGCTCAAGGCGTTGCGCCACAACAGCGCGGGCGTTTCCGTGGTGGGGGATGGCGCACGCGCCTGACCCCGCTTCAGAGATAGACACAAAAAAGCCCGGCAGATCCTTGGATCGCCGGGCTTTTTTGTGTCTGGTCGAAACCGGTTATTGCGGCACGGACGCCTTGGCATCCTGGCCATCGCCTTCGGGCGCGGCGACGATGTCGCGGGTGGTGGCACCTTTGTCGGTGGTCTGAGTCTTGGGGTCGCCGACCTGCGAGCGGATGGCCGCATCGGGCGATCCGGCGCGATCGAGCGCTGCGCCTTCGACGCCGCTGCGCTGCTGCGGTCCGCCGAACAGCGCATCGAGCGCTTGCTGGCTGGCCGAAACCGACTGTGGACGCACCGCGCCGGGGGTCGGCGGGGTCAGCGAGAAGTCGGGCGGGATCACCAGAGGGGCCTGGCGCGACACTGCGAACTCGTCCGGACGGTCGCGGTTGAAGACGCCGCCGCTCGAGCCGCAGGCCGAAAGGGTTGCTGCTGCAACCGAGATACCGGCGATCAGGGCCAGTTTACGCATTGTTGTTCTCCGTCTTGGCGGCTGGAGCGTCACCGCTATGCCCGCCATCCTGAACCCCCGATGTAGGGCCTTCAGATTTCGCGGCTTTGTCGCCGATTATCAGAACGCGGGCAAGCAATAACAGCACGCCCAGGGTGATCGCGGCATCGGCAATGTTGAAGATCATGAACGGCCGGAATGCACCGAAATGCAGGTCGGCATAATCGACGACATAGCCCAGCCGCGCGCGATCGATGATGTTGCCCAGCGCCCCGCCCAGGATCATGCCGAGCGCGATGATGTCGCCGCGCGCGCGTTCCTTCCACATCCACAGCAGCACGACCGCAGCAATCAGCCCGGTCAGCGCGACCAGCAGCCAGCGGGCGGTATCGGTCTCTGCGGTGAGGAAGCCCATCGAGACACCGCGATTTTCCGCCCAGGTCAGGTTGAAGAACGGCGTGATCTCGATCTGCAACCGGCTGCTGAGCGCAAGCGGCCCTGCGACGATGAACTTCACGATCTGGTCGATAACGAGGATCAGCACCGCAATGCCGACCCCTTGTGCACGGAAAAGGGGAAGGCTCACGCGAGCATCTCCGAGCAGCGATCGCACAGGTTGCCGTCTTCTGTCACCTCAGGAAGGTGACGCCAGCAACGGCCGCATTTGTGGTGGGTGGTGGGTTCAATTGTGATGATACCTAGGTTGCTCAAATCCGGCTGACTTTTCGTGAGAGCCACATCTGCAACGATGCATAGCTCTGTCAGATCTACACCGCTGATCAACGCAAGGTCGTCGTATGAACCGACATCAATGTGAACCATCGCTTCGAGCGAAGATCTGATGATCTTTTCACGCCGAAGCGGTTCGATATTTTCGGTGATCGCAGAGCGGAATGTCCGGATACGCTCCCACTTCGCAACAAACTCCGGTTCCCCGCGAAGGCGGGGACCCATCTCCTGACCGTCCGATGATGGGCCCCTGCCTTCGCAGGGGACCGGGGAAAGGAGCGCGCCAAAATCCGGCCATTCCAGCAGATGCACGCTGCCGCCATCGGGATAGCGCGTGGTCCAGACCTCTTCGGCGGTGAACACCAGCACCGGCGCAGCATAGCGCACCAAAGCCTCGAACAGCACGTTGAGCACGGTACGGTACGCGCGGCGCTTCATCGTGCCGAGCGGGTGCGCGGGGCCGATGTCGCAGTACAGGCAATCCTTGCGGATATCGAAGAAGAAGGCCGACAGGTCGTTGTTGGCGAAATCTGCCAGCGTGCGGACATAGGTGTTGTAGTCGAAGTCCTCGACGGCCTGTTTGAGCTTCGCGTCCATGTCGGCGAGCAGATGGAGCACATAACGCTCCAGCTCGGGCATATCCTCGACCGCGACCCGTTCTGCCTCATCGAACCCGGCGAGCGCGCCGAGCATGTAGCGGAAGGTGTTGCGCAGCTTGCGATACTGGTCTGACACGCCGGCGAGGATTTCCTTGCCGATGCGGTGGTCCTCGGTGAAATCGACCGACAGCGCCCACAGCCGCAGGATGTCGGCACCCGAATCCTTGATCAGCGTGATCGGATCGATGGTGTTGCCGAGCGACTTGGACATTTTCATGCCCTTGGCGTCCATCGTGAAGCCGTGCGTCAGCACCGCCTTGTACGGCGCATGGCCGCGCGTGCCGCAGCTTTCCATCAGCGACGACTGGAACCAGCCGCGATGCTGATCCGACCCTTCGAGATACAGATCAGCCGAGGGGCCGACATGGCCTTCGGGCCGCGTCAGATCGGGCCATTTGCCGCTTTCGAGCACGAACGCATGGGTGCAGCCGCTGTCGAACCAGACGTCGAGAATGTCGGTGACGCGCTCGTAATCGGCGATGTCGTAATCGGGGCCGAGCAGGGCAGGGGCGGCATCATCGTTCCAAGCGTCGACACCGGCCTCGCGCATCGCCGCGACGATCCGGGCGTTGACCGCGTGGTCTTTCAGATACCGGCCGGTCTTGCGGTTGACGAACAAGGTGATCGGAACGCCCCAGGCGCGCTGGCGGCTGATCACCCAATCGGGGCGACCTTCGACCATCGATCGAATGCGGTTCTCGCCCTTGGCCGGGACCCAGCGGGTGTCCGAGATCGCCTGCATCGCGGTGCCGCGCAGCGTATCGCCGGTGGCAAGCGGGACGTCCATCGGGATGAACCATTGCGGCGTGCAGCGATAGATCACCCGCGCCTTCGAGCGCCACGAGTGCGGATAGCTGTGCTGGAACGCGGCTGCGGAGAGCAAGGCTCCTGCATCGCGCAGATCCTCGCAGATCGGGCCGTCTGGCGCGTTGAACTTGGGGTTGATCACCGACATCCGCCGCTCATCCGCGCCGCCGAGCCACGCCCAATCATCGCGATAGCGCCCGTCGCCCTCGACCGCGAACACCGGCTCGATGCCATGCGCCTTGCACAGATCGAAATCGTCCTCGCCATGGTCGGGCGACATATGGACGAGGCCTGTACCCGCATCGGTGGTGACGAAATCGCCGGGCAGGAACGGGCGCGGCTTGGCGAAGAAGCCGCCGAGTGCGTGCATCGGGTGGCGGGCTGTGGCGCCGGCGAGGTCTGTACCGAGTATCTGATGGTCCGCGATGTTTTGAACGTTCGCAGCACCATCGCCAGAGGCTTCGCCGCTTAGCACGCGCAGATCCAAGCCGGTCCGGCTGCGAAATTGGTCAATCAGGTCGAACGCGACGAGATAGCGTTTTCCATTCTGATCGCTCAGCAAATGGTAATAGACATCCGGCCCGTACGCGAGCGCCTGGTTCACCGGGATCGTCCACGGCGTCGTCGTCCAGATCACCGCAAAGGCACCGACCAGTTCCGGCGCATTGGGCGCATCAACGATCTCGAACGCCACATCGATCTGCGTGCTCGTGACATCCGCGTACTCGACCTCGGCCTCGGCGAGTGCGGTCTTTTCGACCGGCGACCACATCACCGGCTTGGCGCCGCGATAGAGCTGGCCGGTTTCGGCAAACTTCATCAGCTCCTGCACGATGGTCGCTTCGGCGGCGAAATCCATCGTCAGATACGGATTGTCCCAATCGCCGTTGATGCCCAGGCGCTTCAACTGCTCGCGCTGGGTGTTCACCCAATGCTGGGCATAGGCGCGGCATTCGGCGCGGAAGGCGACCGGGTCGACCTCGTCCTTGTTGAGCTTCTTCTTGCGATATTGCTCCTCGATCTTCCACTCGATCGGCAGGCCATGGCAGTCCCAGCCGGGAACGTACGGCGCGTCCTTGCCCAGCAGCGACTGGGTGCGGCAGACCATATCTTTCAGGATATGGTTGAGCGCATGGCCGATGTGCATGTCGCCGTTCGCGTACGGCGGGCCGTCATGCAGGATGAACTTTTCGCGGCCCTTGCGCGCATCGCGCAGCTGGCGGTAGAGGTCCGCCTCCTGCCAGCGCGCCAGAATCGCCGGTTCCTTCTGGGCGAGGCCAGCCTTCATCGGGAAGTCGGTGACGGGCAGAAAGACGGTGTCTTTATAGTCCGCGGCGGGGCTTGCAGTTGGCTCAGTCATAGTGGCTGGCGCTTAAGGCGCGCGCGGCTTTCAGGCAAGCAATTCCCGCGCGCGCACGCAGTCTGCATCGATCTGGCGCTTCAATTCATCCCAGCCTTCGAACTTCGCCTCGGGCCGGATGAAGTGGCGCAGCGCGACCTCGATGGTCTGGCCGTACAGGTCTTCGTCGAAATCGAAGAAATGCGGCTCGAGCAGCTCCTTGGGCGGATCGAACTGCGGACGGATGCCCAGGTTTGCCGCGCCTTTCAGCACGCGGCCATCGGCAAGATGCCCGGTGACGGCATAGACGCCGTACTTGGGCCGCAGATAGCTGCCCATGTCGATATTGGCGGTGGGAAAGCCCAGCAGGCGGCCGTTCTTGTCCCCATGCTGCACCACGCCCTGCACCGCAAAGGGCCGGGTCATCAGCCGTTCGGCTTCGTCCGGCTTGCCCTCGATCAGGCACTGGCGGATGCGGCTCGACGAGATCACCGCGTCCTCGGTGGTCACCGGGCCGACCGCATGGCTTTTCAGCCCCATCAGCGCGCCCAAATCGCTCAGCACCTGGATATTGCCGCCGCGACCCTTGCCGAATGTGAAATCCTCGCCGGTCACGACGCCCGCCGCGCCGAAGCGCTTGACCAGCAGATCGGCTACAAAGCTCTCCGCGCGGGTGTTGGCCAACGTCTCGTCAAAGGCGAACACCAGCATCGCATCGGCGCCGGCTTCAGCAAACAGCGCCTGACGCTGATCGAGGCTGGTGAGGCGGAAGGGCGCGACATCGGGCTTGAAATAGCGCACCGGATGCGGATCGAAGGTCGCGATGATTGCGGGGCGGGCCTCGGCCTTGGCCCAGGCGATCGCACGGCCGACAACGGCCTGATGACCGGCATGGAAGCCGTCAAAATTTCCCAGCGCGATGATGCCCCCGCGCAACCGTTCTGGCAGCCGACCGCTGCCTTCCACCCTGATCATTGGTGCCCTATAGGCCTTTGCCGGGCAGGGGTTCAATGCCCTGTTTGATGATGCGCAAGGCATTGCCCCCCATCACGGCGCGAATCTCGGCCTCGGTAAAGCCGATGTCGAGCAAGGCTTGCGTCACCTGGACGATCTGGCTGGTGTCGAACCGCGTGGTCACCGCGCCATCGAAATCGCTGCCCAGCGCGACATGCTCAATGCCCACCAGATCGCGGACATGCTTGATCGACTGCGCGATCTTCTTGGGATCGGTCGAACACAGGGCCCCGTCCCAATAGCCGATGCCGATGATGCCGCCGGTCGCCGCGACGCCGCGGATTTCGGTGTCGGACAGGTTGCGGTTGACGCCGCACACCGCCTGCACGCCGCCATGGCTGGAGACGACCGGGCGGCGTGCCATGGCGAGAATCTCGGCGACAGACGTGTGGCTGGAATGCGCGATATCGACGATGATGCCCCTGGCCTCCATCGCGCGGATCATCTCGCGGCCGAACGGGGTCAGCCCGCCCTTGCGCTCGCCGTGCATCGAGCCAGCCAGTTCGTTGTCGAAAAAGTGCACGAGGCCCGCCATCCGCATGCCTGCGCGGTACAGCGGTTCCAGCTTGGCGGCATCGCCCTCCAGGTTCTGCAGCCCCTCGACCGAATAGAGCGCGCCGGTGATCTTTTGGCCCGAGGCGCGCGCGGCAAGCAGCCGGTCGATATCGGCAGGCTTGCGGATCAGCATCAGCCGGCCCTTCGATCGCCTGGCAGCCAGCTCGAGCTTGCGGCCATGGTACATCGAACGTTCGAACACCGAAAACCAGGTGTTCATCGGCTGCAGCTGCGCCATCGCCAGCAGCGTGATGTTGTCGGTATCGGCAGAGTTGCTGTCGTAATTCTGTCCCTTGGGGGTCTTTGACACCGACGAGAAAATCTGCAGCGCGACATTGCCGGCTTCCAGCCGGGGCAGGTCGATCTGGCCGCGATCCGCCTTGTCGAGCAGGTCGCGCTTCCACAACAGGGTATCGCCGTGCAGGTCGGCGATCTGCAGTGTCTTGTGGAGCCTCGCCGCATCGGCCCGGATGGCGGGCAGCGGCTCATCGGTCACCATATTGGTCCGGCTTTCGAACAGGCCGGGCAGGATGGTGACGGTGAACACCAGCCCTGCTATCAGCAGCAGGACCAGGCCCCAGAAGATGCGGCGGATCACCGGCGGACCAGGGTCACGAAGCTGAAAGCCGGACGGTCGCGGTGTTCAGGATCGGCCGAGTGATTGACGCGGCTGCTTTCGGCCCATTCCTCCGGCGCGAACGGCGGCATGATGGTGTCGCCTTCAGGTTCGCCGTGCACCTCGGTCAGCTCGATCCGGTCGGCCCGGGGCAGGAACAGCGAGAAGATTTCCGCGCCGCCGATCACGGCGACATGCGGGGCATTGGCGGCGGCGATGGCCTGTTCGACACTGTGAACCACCTCCGCGCCGTCATCGGACCAGTCCTTCGAACGGGTCAGCACGATATGGCGGCGACCGGGCAGCAGCCCCGGCAGGCTGTCGAAGGTCTTGCGGCCCATGATCATCGGCTTGTTCTGGGTCAGCGCCTTGAAGTGGCGCAGATCCATCGGCAGATGCCAGGGCAGGGTGCCATTGGCGCCGATCACGCCGTTGCGCGCGCGCGCCAGCACCAGAAAAATGTCCGGATGGTTCATGCCCGCGCTCCTGAAGGTTCCAGCGAAATCCGCGTGACATGGCCCATCTTGCGCCCCGGCACGGCGCGGTGCTTGCCGTAGAGGTGCAGATGGTTGGCCGGGTCTGCGAGCAGATCGGGCCAGCCATGCGCCGCCTCACCGATGAGGTTGCGCATTTCGGCGCTGTGACAGGCCAGGGCGGTTTCGCCCAGGGGCAGGCCGCAGATGGCGCGGATGTGGTTTTCGAACTGGCTGGTGAAGGCGCCTTCGATCGTCCAGTGGCCGCTGTTGTGGACGCGCGGGGCCATTTCGTTGAACACCGGGCCGTCTGCCGTGGCGAAGAATTCGAGCGTCAGTACGCCGACATAATCGAGCTTGTCGGCGACCTTCGCCGCCAGCTCGCGCGCCTGCGGGACCTGCGCCATGATGACGGGGCCGGCGGGGACCATCGACAGGTCGAGGATGCCGCCGACATGCACGTTATGGGCGCTGTCCCAGAAGCGAATCTGGCCATCCGGCGCACGCGCGAGGATCACCGAAAACTCGGCCTCGAACTGCACGAAGCCTTCGATGATCGCAGGCACGCCGCCGGCTTCATGCCAGCGCGCGACCGGGTCATCACCGGGCATCACGCGGGCCTGGCCCTTGCCGTCATAGCCCATCCGGTTGGACTTGATGATCGCAGGCGTTCCTGCCACTGCCATGGCCGCTGCCACATCGGCTTTGGTCTCGGCAAAGCCGAACGGCGCGGTGCGTCCGCCGAGCCCCTCCACGAACCGCTTCTCGTCGATGCGGCTCTGCGCGATTTCGAGCGCGCGCGGCGACGGGCGCAGGGGAACGATACCGGCAATGGCATCGAGCGGGCCGACCGGCACGTTCTCGAACTCATAGGTCACGACATCGCAGCTCTGGGCAAAGGCGGTGAGCGCGGCGTTGTCGGTATAATCGGCGCAGGTCGTCTCTGCCGACACTTCACCGCCAGGGCTGGTCGGTTCCGGCGCGAAGATGTGGCAGCGATAGCCGAGCTGCGCTGCGGCCAGGCTGAGCATCCGTCCCAGCTGTCCGCCGCCCATGATGCCGATGGTACTGCCTGGGGCAATCATCTCGGTCATGCGGGGCGTTCGCCCACCGAGCCGCTTTGTGCGGCACGCCAGGCATCGAGCCGCTCGGCCAGCGCCGGATCGTTCAGTGCCAGGATCGAGGCTGCCATCAGCCCGGCGTTCTTGGCTCCGGCAGGCCCGATCGCCAGCGTACCCACCGGCACGCCGCCGGGCATCTGGACAATGGACAGCAGGCTGTCGAGGCCGCTCAATGCCTTGCTCGAGACGGGTACGCCGAGCACCGGCAGCCGGGTCATGCTGGCGACCATACCGGGCAGATGCGCAGCCCCGCCGGCACCGGCGATGATCACCTTGAACCCGTTTTCGACCGCGCCCTTGGCGAAGGCGACCATCCTGTCGGGGGTGCGATGCGCGGAAACGATGCGGCAGTCATGTGCCACGCCCAGCTCGTCCAGCACAGCGGCTGCACCGGACATGGTGTCCCAATCCGACTGGCTGCCCATGATGATGGCAACCGGTGCCGCATCAGGGCCTTGGCGGTCGGGCTTCGGGAATGGCTCGGCCACGCATCAATCTCCGCGTTATTGCTGGTTTGATCAGCGTCTTAAAGCCAAAATCCGACACCCGCAATCATCCTGGTTGCGAAAATACCAGGGGCTGTGCGGCGGGTCATCCTGTCCCGCTTGTGCACAGATTATACGTGGTTACCGGCATTTTCATCATGCTGTCCTTCCCCAGTCTTGCTATTGGAGGCGCTCAGCTTTGGCACAGGGGGTTCACGGGCAGTTCGACATGAAGATGACCGATCTACAGGGCAGTATGGGGACGCACAGCCCCCAGGCAGACGTGGCGCTCAGCCATGATCAGCTGGCGCTGCTCTGCGCAGATCTGCGGCATCAGAATGCGCTGCTGACCGCGCGGATACGCCAGCTGGAAGACGAAATCTGCCGCGATACCCTGACCCCCTTGTTCAACCGCCGTTATTTCGAGCAGGCGGTGGCGGGCTCGATCGCGCACTGCCAGCGCTATCAGAGCCGGGCGGTGCTGCTGTTTCTCGATGTCGATGATCTCAAGGGGATCAACGACACCTTTGGCCATGCGGCAGGGGACGAAGCCTTGCGCACCATCGCGCATGTGCTGACAGCCAACGTCCGTTCGACCGATGTTGTCGCGCGGATCGGCGGCGATGAGTTTGCCTTGCTGCTGGGCGAGATCAGCGAGCAGGATGTCGCGCTGAAGGTGACGCAACTGACGGCGGGCATTGCGGCCTGCAGGGTCGGTTTTGGCGAGGGCGCCGCCAGCCTTTCCGCCACCTTCGGCCACGCCTTCATCCACCCCGATGACCAGGCCGACAAGGTTCTGGCCCGCGCCGATGGGCAGATGTATCGCTCCAAACGGTCGCGTGCATCGAGCCGCTGACCGCCCGCCGCCTGCAATGCCGACGTTTGCCGTGTCTTAAGGCTTTTGCTTTACGCGGTGTTACATGGAGCAATGGCGCAAGGTTTTGATCGCCGTCGCATTCAGTGTTGCGGCCACGCTGCTTGCGATGGTTGCGATGGTGCTGCTGACTGGCGAAGAGATACCGTGGCCCTTCTGGGTTTTCACGGTCATTTGCCCTGCCGGCATTTCGGCACCGATCAGCATCGTTCTCGTGCGCCAGGGTGAAGCGAACCGGCGGCTCAACCAGCAGCTGCTGTTGACCCAGGCGGAACTGCGCGCGCAGGTCGACCGCGATCACCTGACCGGGGTGTTGAACCGCGCGGCCTTCTACACGCATGCTGCCTGCTATGATGGCGATGCACCCGCGTGCGTGCTGCTGTCCGACATTGATAATTTCAAGGCGATCAACGATCTTCACGGCCATGCCGCAGGCGACCATGCGCTGCGGATGGTTGCCAACACGCTGCAATCAGCGCTGAGGCCCACCGATCTGCTGGGTAGGGTAGGCGGTGAGGAATTTGCCATACTGCTCGCTGGAATGCCCCTTGCGCTGGCGATGACCATCGCCGAACGCGCACGCGGCGCGATTGCTGCACTCGAAGTCACCACCGCCGACGGGACATCGATCCCGTTGTCGATCTCGATCGGCGTTGCACCTTTTTCCGCCGGAATGTCGCTCGACGCCGCGCTCGCCCAGGCGGATGGCGCGATGTACGATGCCAAGCGCAGCGGCCGCAACCGCGTCTTCGCAGCACGCTGAAGGCCTCTGCAACAACCGGGTTGCTTCTGTTTCGAGCCCCTGCAATGCTGACATGCGGTGCGACAAGAATAACAGGGGTTTGCCATGAATTTGAAGATGTTGGGGACGGCGCTTGCCTGCGTCGCGATGGCTGTGCCTGCCTCTTTGCAAGCCCAACCTGGCCCGCCCGCCACTGCACCCCAGCCCGATTATGCCGCGATGCTGACCCAGGGCGATGTCATCCTCAAGGACTTCCGTTTCGGCACCGGCGAGAGCCTGCCCGAATTGCGCATGCATTATGCGACGCTGGGTACGCCCCGGCGCGGCCCCGATGGCAAGATCAACAACGCGGTGATGGTATTGCACGGCACCGGCGGAACGGGCCTGCAGTTCCTCCAGCCACAGTTCTCGCTCGAGCTGTTCGGACCCGGTCAGCCGCTCGATATCGGCAAATATTACATCATCCTGCCTGACAGCATCGGTCACGGAAAATCGTCCAAGCCGTCGGACGGGCTGAAAATGCGCTTTCCCGCCTATGACTATACCGACATGGTCCGCGCGCAGCGGCAGATGCTGACGCAAGGGCTGAAGGTTGATGGACTGCGGCTGATCATGGGAACTTCGATGGGCTGCATGCACGGCTTTGTCTGGGGTCAGGTCGATCCGGGCTTTATCCAGGCGATGATGCCGATGGCGTGCCTGCCGATGCCGATCGCCGGGCACAACCGGATGTGGCGCAAGGCCGCGATCGAGGGAATCAAGGCCGATCCTGCCTGGAACGAGGGCAATTATGCCAGCCCGCCGATGATGGGGCTGCGCGTTGCCGCCAGCCTGTTGCAGGTCGCGGGCTTTGCGCCGCTCTATCTGCAAAAGGCTTATGCCACGCGCGATGCAGCCGATGCCTATATCACCCAGCGGGTAGACGCCGCGATCAAGGGTATCGATGCCAATGACACGATCTACCAGATCGAATCGTCGCGCAATTACGACCCCTCAAAGACCGTCGAGGCAATGACCATGCCGGTTACCTGGATCAATTCCTCCGACGACTTCATCAATCCCTGGGATTATGGCGTTGCCGAGGATTTTGGCAAACGGTTGCCCGATGGCAAATATCTGCTGATCAAGGCCACCGACGAGACGCGCGGCCACGGCACGCACACCTGGGCGCGGTTCTGGAAGGACGATCTGGTCGCGCTTCTTGCGCGCAGCGAGAAATGAGCGGACGTCAGTCCTTGGGGGAGTAGGTCTGGTCGGCGCTGGGGAAGCTGCGCGCGGTGACTTCACCGGCGTAGCTCTTCACCGCAGTCTCGATGACCTCGGCAAGGTTTTCGTACTTCTTGACGAAGCGCGCGGTGCGCTCGAACAGGCCCAGCATGTCTTCGGTCACCAGCACCTGGCCGTCGCACAGGGCAGAAGCGCCGATGCCGATGACCACCGCTGCGACCGCCTCGGTTACCGCAATCGCGATCGGCTCGACCACGCCCTCGACCACGATCGCAAAGGCTCCGGCGTCATCCAGTGCCTTGGCGTCGCTGACGATCTTGTCCGCCTCGCTGTCCGATCGGCCCCGCGCGGCATAGCTGCCCAGGATGTTGATCGCCTGCGGGGTCAGGCCGACATGGCCGACCACCGGAATGCCGCGTTCGGTGAGGAATTTGACCGTCGGCGCCATCGCCGCGCCGCCTTCCAGCTTCACCGCTGCCGCGCCGGTTTCCTTCAGCAGCCGTGCCGCGCTCATGAAGGCCTGTTCTGGCGAGGCTTCATAGCTGCCGAACGGCATGTCGATGACGACGATGCTGTGATAGCTGCCGCGCACCACCGCTGCGCCATGCGCTGCCATCATTTCCAGCGTGACGGGCACCGTGCTAGGCAGGCCGTAGATCACCTGGCCCAGCGAATCGCCGACCAGCAGCATGTCGCAATGCGGATCGAGCAGCTGCGCCATGCGCGCGGTATAGGCGGTGAGCATGACCACCGGCTGCGCGGTAAGGCCATCAACCTTGCGCCGCTGGATCGCAGGCACGGTCAGGCGCTTCATCGGCGCAGGGGTGGGATTGGCGCGGCTGGTCGACGTATCGAGCGTGTAGGTCGTGGACATGGGCGATGGTGTAGCGGCGGCATCCTTCCGGTGCAAACCTAACCTATGTTGCAACCCTAGCTTGCCTTAAGCGTCCCACACAGCAACAAGGCATTGTTCCGCTTTGGTGTCCCTCTCTGGTCGGATTTTTTCATACGATGCTGCGAATTCTGGTTTTTGCACTGGCGGCGATCGCTGCCACGGGCACCGTGCTCAGCCTGTTGACCAGCTATCGCTGGTACATCCGCATGTGGGATTTTCCGCGCGTGGCGCTCGCGCTGTTTGCGGTGACCGCGCTCGTTCTGGCAATTCCGGTTCTGGCCGGCTGGGTGCGGATGGCGGTTGTCGTTGCCATGCTGCTGGTGATCGGCTGGCAGGGCTTTCGCATCTATCCCTACACGCCGCTGGCAAAGCCCGAGGTCGCCAAGGCGGTGATCAACAAGGAAAACTGCATATCGACCTTTTCGTTCAACGTGCTGCAGACCAACCGTGATTACGACCGCACGCTCAAGCTGATCGACCGCGAAGATCCCGACATCGTCCTGCTGCTCGAAACCGACGAAGGCTGGGAAGCCGCGCTCAAGCCGGTGATCGATCGCTATCCGCACCGCCAGTCCGCGCCCTTGGGCAATCTGTACGGCCTCATCTTCCTGACGCGGCTGCCAGTCGAGGATGCCGAGATCACCTGGCTCATCGATACCGAAACCCCCTCGGTCTTCGCGACCATTTCGACGAACGGCGGCGGGCGGTTCCGCTTCATCGGCTTGCATCCGCGCCCGCCGCAGCCGGGCGAGAATACCGAAAAGCGGGATGCGGAAATCGCGATCGCCGCACGCCATGCCAAGCAGACCGACCTGCCGGTGCTGGCAATGGGTGATTTCAATGATGTCGCCTGGTCGCGCACCTCGCAGATGTTCAAGCGGATCGGCGGTTATCTCGACCCGCGCATCGGGCGCGGGCTGTACGCGACCTTCCCGGCCAATCTGCCCGGCCTGCGCTGGCCGCTCGACCATCTGTTCATGTCGCCCGATTTTACCCTGGTCGACATGAAGGTGCTCGAGAATGTCGGATCGGATCATCTGCCCGTCTCGGCCACCGTCTGCATGGCGCCGCGCGCCGCCAAGGTGCTGAACGACGAGCCCGAAGCGCCCGACCTTGCCGATCACAAGGACATGCGCAATGCCATTCGCGACGGCAAAAAGGCTGCGATCGAGGAAGGCACGGCCTCGGGCGGCAGCGCGCCCAAGCCCTGAGCCGGTTGCAAACGCTCAGCGCGTGGCGCTGACCGCCTCGGCGACATTGTCGGAGAACAACCCGTCGATCCCGGTGGCGACGAAGGCCTTGATCTCTGCCGTGACGTTGCCGATGGCGAGCGGGCTGGCGCCACTTTTCAGGTTGGCGGGCAGGAAGTAATTCTCCCGCCGGAAGGTCCAGACATGCACCTTCAACCCCGCCGCATGCGCATCGCGTACCACCGACGTGGGCTCGGCCATGGCGCCGGCGGCATCGCGCGGGATAACCATCGCCTTCTCCAACCCCACGCCATCGGCATAGGCTGCGATGGCAGCCAGGCCCTGCGGCGTGCTCATCGCGGCATAGGTGACGCCCGGCTGATCGGGAGGGCCGAACGAGCCAGCCATCAGCTGGATCAGCGGAAGCTTGGTCATGCTGTTCAGCCGCTTGAGGTTTTCGACCTCGAAGCTCTGAATGAACACCGGATCATCTGAGGCGTCATAGCCCGCCTTGGTCAGCGCGGCGACCAGCGGTTCTTCCAGCGGCAAGCCAAGCTTGCGGAAATGGCTGGGATGCTTGGTCTCGGGATAGAGCCCGATCCTGCGCCCGGTCTCCTTTTCGCGGCGCTGTACCAACGCGATGACCTCGTCGAGCGTCGGCACATCCCAGCGGCCGTCATAGGCGGTGTTCGCCGTACGGAGCTGCGGCAGCCGCTCCTTCGCGCGCAGGGTCTTCAGTTCGGCGAGCGTGAAATCCTCGGTGAACCAGCCAGTCAGGCTCTGCCCGTCGATGGTCTTGGTGGTCTTTCGGTCCGCGAATTCGGGGCGGCTGGAGACATCGGTGGTTTCCGAAATCTCGTTCTCGTGCCGCGCCACCAGCGCGCCGTCCCTGGTGCTGACCAGATCGGGCTCGATAAAATCCGCGCCCTGTTCGATCGCCAGTTCATACGCGCCGATGGTGTGCTCGGGCCGTTCGCCGCTCGCGCCGCGATGGGCGATGATCAGCGGGCCGGATGCGCCAGCCGCCAGCGCCATCGCGGCGAGGATCACGCAACCACCTCGACACCCTTCCAGAACGCCATCCGGTCCTTGATCTCCTTCGCCGCATCCTTGGGCGCGGGGTAATACCAGACCGCATCGGCGTTGGTCTTGCCGTCGACGTCGAGCGAGTAATAAGAGGCCGTACCCTTCCACGGGCAGAAGCTGGTGGTGTCGCTGGGCGTCAGCAAATCGGCGCGCACGCTTTCGCGCGGGAAATAATGGTTGCGCTCGACGACGACGGTGTCGTCGCTCTCGGCGATGACGGTCCCGTTCCAGATGGCCTTGGGCATGCTCGCATTCTCCTGTCAGTGATCTGCCCTAGATGGGAACGGCGACAGCGATATGACAGCGCCCAACGCGCAAATCTTCGGTTCAGATCTTCAGCCCAGCGCCGCTGCATAGCTGTCGGGCTTGAAGCCGACCAGCACGCCGCCGGCATGCTCCAGCACCGGCCGTTTGATCAGCGAAGGCTGCTCGACCATCAGCGCAATCGCCTTGGGCCGATCGATCGCAGCCTTGTCCGCATCGGGCAGCTTGCGGAAGGTGGTCCCCGCCTTGTTGAGCAGCACCTCCCAACCCACCACATCAGCCCAGGCGTTCAGCGTGTCGGCGCTGATCCCGGCCTTCTTGTAGTCGTGGAAGTCGTAAGGCATGCCGTGCTGGTCGAGCCAGACGCGCGCCTTCTTCATCGTGTCGCAGTTTGCAATCCCATGAAGGACAATCTTAGTCATTGATTTCCTTTGATATTTTTTCGGTGTTGTAGAATGACATCATTGCGTATGCCGCAGATGAATTGGATGACAGCTTTTCACGCCATCGTCAAAAACTTGCCGTTCTGCAATCGACCCCAGATCGGACATTGAGCTTTCGCTCCGTTTCTCCCACAAGCCGACCTTCTCGAGTAGCCGAGGTCCGTGATGCGCAAGCCTGATTATCCAGACGCCGATCCCAAACGTTGGTCGCTTGTTGATACCTACTTCAGCGATCTCCTATGCGCCGACGATACGGTGCTTACCGAAAGCTTGGAGCGCAATTCCCGGTCCGGTCTTCCCGCCCATGATGTTTCCGCGACACAAGGACAAATGCTCGCAATCTACGCCAAGATGGTCGGGGCCAAACGGGTCCTCGAGATTGGGACGCTTGGCGGCTACAGCACAATCCGACTTGCTCGAGCACTGCCTGATGACGGCATGGTCGTGACGATCGAAGCCAACGCCGACTACGCCGATGTAGCGCGACAGAACCTGAAGCACGCAGGCGTGGAAGGGCGAGTCGATTTGCGAGTCGGCAATGCGCTTGACGTGCTGCCAGGCTTGAGTGGGCCTTTCGACCTAATCTTCATCGACGCGGATAAGCCGAACAATCCGAACTATCTCGCCCACGCTCTCAGGCTAGCACGCCCAGGAACGGTCATCATAGGCGATAATGTCGTGCGGGGCGGGCATGTCATCGACGCAGCAAGTCAGGATGCAAACGTGCTGGGCGTTCGCAGCTTTCTTGAACTAATCGCAGCAGAACCTCGTCTGACATCGACATCAGTGCAGACTGTCGGAGAGAAGGGGTGGGATGGGTTCGCATTAGCTTTCGTTGAGAGCTAAAAACTCAGCTTTCAATGCCGAAACCAGACCTTCCTAATTCCACCCAATATCAGTCATTGCGCGATCCAGTCGTTAAGCCTGAAAGCGGTCGTTACGACGCGCGGCAAGCCTTAGCGATCCGGGCTACAACCTCTTCCAACTGCTCGCAATTGGGGATGCCGTAGATCGTGAACTTGGTCATTGCTGTCCTTGTGGAGTGTTCTGGAGGTGGCCAACGGCCATCCTCGCCTATTCCGTAGCCGCTCCAGATGGCAGCTTTTCAAGCGATCGTCAAAACCACAGCCAGTCGGCAAACGACCGCATTGCGCAAATGGGCGTGCCATTGCCGGACCATGCTATGCGTTCATTCATAGTTCACTGCGGGACCCGTCTTGTGTCGTTGTTGTTTATGGGGGAGGTCGTTTCATGCCGTGGCGCGCGTCAATTCTTGCGACCTCGCTTGCGCTCAACGCCGGGCAAGCCTTGGCACAGCCCTCCGACGCGGCGCCATCCGATCTGACCGTCCGCGCGGGCGACACTGTCGCGATGATCATCAACGATCAGCCCGTGCGCTTTCGCCTGGCGCCCGATGCCGTGTCCGTGCCGACGGTGAATGCCGATGTCGCAGAAAAAATCGGACTGAAGCCCAGCATGGTCGGCTATGTGTATTTCATCGGATCAGTGAAGATTGCCCTGCGGACTGACAATGTGAAGTACCTTGCAGCAGGCAAATCGTTCAAAAGCCGCACGGCTTTCAGTGATCGGCAAGTGGCGAACGATGCCGACGGCGTTGCAGGCCCTGCAACATTCCCGTTCCGGCGGACCATATTTGTCTTGCGCGATTCGCAGCCGGGCGATCGGGCGATCACCTTCCCGCTCAACAAGGACATGGGCCTCAGCCAGACGGGTGTGAAGATCGACGTCGGTGGTCGGCCGGTCTATGTTGCCTTCAGTCTGGACCGCGCAGAAAGTGTGGTGACAGCCACCGGCGGGCAATGGATCGCTGATGCGAATGGCGGGCGGTTCAATGGAGACGCCCGCGAAGCGCCGATCCTTTACGAAGTATCGCGTCCGATCCGCCGCCTCGACCTCGATCGTCCGTTGATGCTGGGCGAGTTGGAGATCCGCAATCTTGCAGTTCGCGTTTCGGACATGGGCAATGCTGAAGGCATTCCCGACGGCACCATGGCCGATCAGGATCTCGACGAAATCGTGGTCAAGGGCGACAGCAAGCGCAAGGTGCCGAGCCAGCGGCTTTATATCGGGATGGAGACAATCGGCCATTGCGCGTCGCTCACTTATGATTTCGAGGCTGACACAGTGACGCTGATGTGCCCGCAACAACCTCCAGCGGGGGCAAAGGACTGAAGCACTGGCTTTGTCGTGCGCAGGAAGGCCCGCTGAGTGGCGTCAGGCCCAGGCTTGCGTTCGGCGGAGGGGCAGCTTTAGCGGTTGTTTTGCCAGCAGCGGAAATTCAGCAAGCGACCCCATTGCGGTCGTGAACGCCAGCTTTTAAGAATTGGCAATGAAACGTGTACCACTTCGATTGCCTGCAATATTCGGTTTTTTTGCCCTGACGTTTATGACTGGTATGCTGGTGGGTAAATCTTCACTTGCTTCGTCCGACAAATCTGCCGCCGACAGAGAACTTAGCAGACTTCGACCGCAGATTGACGATGCCATCCGTCGTTGGTCTTTGAAGACCCAGCAAAGTGAGAAAAGCGTGCGCGAGAGCTATGAGCCCCGCTCGATGTTCATACCTACGCGAAATCAGGGCGACGGAATGGTCTGCATTGAACTCGATCTCAAACCGGGAAGTCTCGGCGGGTCGCCTGTCTATTGCTATCAGGACGACTTTTCCAAACCAGAAGAGGCGATGAAGCTCGTGGCGGATTATAGTGACGTAGAGTAAGCGGCAGCTTCCCACCCAGTCCCGGTCATTCCGCGATCCGGTCGCGAAGCCTGAAAGCCGCCATCACGAGGCGTGGTCAGCCCCGAGCGATATCGCCGACACCCTTGACCAGTGGCTCGCAGTTGGTGACCCCGTGTACAGTGACCCTGGTAAGGCGTGTGCCTGCCGCGCCTCGGACGCAGCTGGAATGCACCGTTACGAATTGGATCAACGATCGAGAGGACAGCGTTGCAGGCGACAGCGGTGATGGCCTGCAATCACGATCAGCGTTGACGCCAGACTGTCCAGTTCATCGGGCAGGCCTTGACGGGAACGGGCTGCGCCTGCTGGCCGTCGACCGTCCAGCAGTCCTTGAAGATCGAGCAATAGCAGACCCGCACCTCGATCTTCTCACGCACCGCATCGAGACGATCGACCATATCGGCGTTGGCGGTGACATCGGGCAGGCTCATGAACAGGATCTCTTCGCCCGGTCGCAGCGCAACATTGACGATCGGCGCTGTGCGAAGCTGCATGGCTTGGTTTTCCTGATAGCCGCAGCACGACGCCAGCAGATCGACCGGCGAACGCATCGCGCGGCCACGGTAACGGATTTCGACCGGGCCAATCAGCGCAGGGCCAAGGCCGTTATTGGTGAAGGACAGGTTGATCAACCGCTGGCCATCGGGGGTGTAGTTTCCAGTGCGATAGGCCACGAACGGCCACGCTGCCGCCTCCTGTATGCGTTGCGTTGCATCGGCCTGGACGAAGGTGCCATAGGCAACCACCAGCGAGATCAGCAACGCCGGCACGCCGACGATGAAATGTCCCATCATTGCGAAGGGGAGCCATTTGGCTATGCGTCTGAAAGCGGCGAGATCCCCGAGCCTGTCTGAGGCCGTGTCTTTTTCAGGCGTTTCGGAGCTCATGCTTTCGGCAATATCACCTGACTTGGTCTAACGCCACCTTCGAGCAATTGGCCCTTCATCCCCTGTCGTTGGTGTCCGGGCCCATCTCGAACCTGACCAGGTCGACGCACCCGACGAAGCCCTGGGCGGCGGCGACCTTGCCGCCGCGCACGACGCTGATCGACTGGTTACCGAAGTCCTCAGTCGGCTGGCTGGCGAGCACCTTCACGTTCGATACCTCGCCCCATGGCGCGACGTCATAGGTGACAACGGCCCAGCCATCGATGGCGCGGCGGCGATAAGATTCGGGAAAACGCAGGCTAGGCGGCACGGTCCATTCGACCTTTTCGGGGCAGGTGGACCCGGTGGGGCGGAAGGCCTCTTCATCCGGTGCGGGCGGGGCGGCGAGCGTGGCGGGCGCGCGCCAATAGGGGAAGCGACAGCCCTTGCGTCCGCCCCTGTAATAGCGGGTCTGCTCCACGGCTGTCCGGCTCGCTGCGTCCAGTGCGGGATGGGCGGTTCCGGCCAGCGTATGGATGTTGGTGGTCACGCCATCGTCGGCAATGTCGAAGCCCACCATCGACCAGTTCCGGACCCCGGGCGTCCCGGCGATATCGCGGAAGTTGGGGAAAACCCGGCTCTGCAGCCCGAGCGCGCGCTCGTCGCGGCAGTCGCTTTGTGCGTACATCCTGTCCCATGCGTTTTTCGGCAATGGCCCGGATATCGCGTTGACCGAATAGGCGGCGAGGTCTGTCAGCGGCGTGGAGTCGAGGCCTGTCTGGCGGGGTGCATAGGCAATCGTGCAGTCGAAATGCCCTTTGCCCGTCGCAAAGCGGCTCGCTGCGAGCGACGGCGCGATGTCGTCAGCGCCGATGGCACGCGCGTCTTTCGCGGCCTTGCGGATGTTCGTCGTGCGGCCATCGGGTTCGATGACGAAGCTATAGGTAACAGGGCTGGCCTGAGGCTGGCTGACCCAGGCCAATGTCGCCATCGGCCGTTCGAGAAAGACCGGCGACACGATGGCACCCCCGCAGCGGACCTCCCCTGGTTCCCAGGCGATCATCGATCGCTCAGCCACCGGGGTCGGTGTATTCACCGAGATCACTGGCGGAGGGGAAGCCACAGGGACGAAGGACAGCACAAGTGTCGCAGCAACAATCTTGATCATGGCGATGATCATGCCTTGAAATCATTACGATTATAAGGCGCAAAATTGGTGCGACGTCTCCGTTCGTCTCAACGGCGACCGATGAACCCCCGGATGTCGCGCGACAGCTTTGTAAGGTCGGTCTCGTTTACATACATCATGTGGCCGGCATCATAGCTGGTATACTCGATGCGGCCGGTGGGGGTGCCGGTGCGGGTGAGCGAATGTTCCGCGCCGAAGAAGGGCGTGGCGAAATCGTACCAGCCCTGCGCGACCAGAACGCGCAGGCCGCTGTTCTCGCGCAACGCCTTGCCAATATAGGGCGCGACATTCTTGTAGTAGCGGCTTTCGCCGCCGTTGCCGGGCAGGTCCCAGTCCCAGTCGCGCACCCCGCCGATGGTGACATATTGCCGCTCGGGGCTGAACTTCAGCTCCTGCCGGACATAGGCGTTGAACGCGGCGGTATAGCTGCCGTCGATGCCATAGAAGCTGGGGTCGTTGTCGGGCTCTTCGCCGGCGTTGTCATAATCCTTGCCGGTATAGCGCGCATCCAGCCGTCCGACGACCAGGCCGCGATCGCGCAGCAACTCCTTGTAGAACCGGCCCGGCACGACGCGCAGATCGGCGCTTTCCAGATATTGTTCGGTGAGGCCGGTATAGCGCGCCAGCTTGGCGCGGATCGCGGCGCGTTCCTCGCCGACCAAGGCGGTGCCTTTCATCAACGCGGGCAGATATTCGTTGATAGCAAACGCCTTGGCCTCGGCGGCGAGCGCAGCGGGGCCAGCGCCGGAAGCAGCAGGCGTCGTCTTGCCGTGATAGAGCGCGGTCACCGCCATGCTGGGGACCATCAGCACATAGGGCATCTCGTTGCCCGGAACCTCGGCCTGCGCGCCGAAATCGAGGATCGTCGAGATCAGCAGCAATCCGTTGAAGGCGACATCGTTGTACGTGCCCTCCAGCTCGTTGACGACTGCGGCGGTGCGGGTGGTGCCATAGCTTTCGCCGCCCAGATATTTCGGCGCATTCCAGCGGTTGTTCTGCGACAGCCAGATGCGGATGAACTCGGCGATCGACTTGGCATCCTTGGTGACGCCCCAGAATTCCTTGGGATCGGTATCGCCCATTGCGGTCGAGAAGGCCGTACCGACCGGATCGATGAACACGATATCGGTGACGTCGAGCAGGCTGTCGGGATTTTCGACAATACGATAAGGCGGCGCACCATCGTCGCGGCCGTCATTGGGGATGGCGACGCGCTTGGGGCCGAATGCGCCCATGTGCAGCCACAGCGAGCCGGAGCCGGGGCCGCCGTTGAACAGGAACGTCACCGGGCGGTTCGCCTCGGGCGCATCCTTGATATAGCTGACCGAGAAGATGCGGGCGCGCGGGTTGCCCTTGTCGTCCTTGAGGAAAGTGTCGCTGGCGGTCGCAGTGTAGGCGATGCGCTGGCCGCCGAATGTCCCGCTGTGCTTCGTCACCGACACCATCGGTTCGGCCTTGGCGGGCGTGGCCTTCTCGGCGACTTTCCCGCCTTCCTGCGCGAGGACCGGCGCTGCAGCCAGACACAGGGACAGGGCAAGGGCGGAAGAAGCAAACCAGCTGCGCATGATGGACGGACCCTCTCGGTTCGAGACACGATTTTTCGTATACGGTGAGCTGATTGGCACGCCAGACAGGCCCTTGGCAAGCCGCCAGCAGCCGCAATCGTCGCGTCAGGCCGGTTGCAGGGGGCGCTGGCCGATCGATGTGAACCGGCGCGGGCCGAGGTCAAGCCGCAACGGGCCGACGCGCGGTCCGGGCGGGCTGCTTTCCTCGCCCAGCACGAACGACTGGGTGACGGCATAGCGGGTGCCATCGGGACCGTCATAACCGATCCAGATGTGGATGACGGGGACGAACAGCATGCGGCCCTGCATCTCGATCGGCTCGATCTGGTTGAGTGGCAGGCGGATCTGACCTTCGCAGCGCTGGGTGCTGCCGGGTTCGATATCGGCGATCTTCTGGAGGTGCGGCAACAGCGCGTCGCCGCGCATCGGGTCGACCGTCGGCGGCATGCCGCGCCGCGCTTGGATGATCGCGCCGTGCAGGGCAAGGTTGCTGACTGCAATATCGGCCATGTTGGTGACGCCCAGATGATAGCGCGCGACCGCGTTCACCAGGGTGACATCGACGCCCAGGGTGGTGAAGTCGAGCAGCAGGCGCGGCACTTGCGCCGGTTCGTCCTGCTCGCCGAAATCGTGAAGCACCGGCTTGCCCTTGGGCGTGCTGACTGGCGCGGATGTGCTCGCCGGGCCTGCTGCCAGCGCGGTGTCGGGCAGGATGCCGCTCGCCACAGCCTGCGACTGTGCTTCAAGTTCCGCCGTCGATACGGGCGGCTGCCGTGGCGGTGCAGGAGGCGGCGGCGGCGGTGCGGCAGGCGTAAATTCGCGCACGGGTGCGGGCTGGGGTCTCGGTTGGGCCTGGGTCTGGAAGGCCTGCGCGAGGGCGGCAGGTGATGGCGACAGCGCTGGCGATGGAGTTGGCGGCGGCGGGGCGGCGGCAGGGCGCTGCGCGCGCAGCGGCGGGGTCGGTACCGTTGCGGTCGGCACCGCAGGCGCGGTGGCCACGGCAGCCCGGGTTTCAGCCTTGGGCCGGCGCTGGCGCAGCGCCATCACGATCAGGCTGATCAGCGCGATGGCACCAGCGGCGGCCCACCACCACAACGAACCCCGATCCTCGACCTCGGCCGGGTCGAGTTCCGGCTCTGGCGCAGGATCGGACACCGACGGGTCGGGTAACTCGGGGGCGGGCAATTCGGGTGCGGGCAGCGGCGTGGTCGCAGATGGGTCCGGCGTGACCTCGGGCGTCGCAACGGGCGGCGTTGCAGGCTCGGGCGTGGTGACGCTGGGGGCGACGACGATAGGTGCCGCCGGTTGCGGGCGCACCACCTGCGGGGCAGGGCGGGGCCGGGTCGCGCCGGGCGTAGCGCCGGGCACTGTCGCGCGGGGCTGCGGCGCAGGGCGCGGACGCTGCGTCGCCTGCCGGGGCACGGGGGTGGGCGCGATGGTGGTGACCGGCGGGCGCGCGGATTGTTCTGCGGGCTGGTCGGTTCGGCGCGGAGGGGACGATTCGGCATCGACCGGCCCCTGGACGTTCGAAGGCGGGCTGGTGTCCTGCTGCGGACCCGGGGGCAGGGTGAAGCTGCCGGGGCTGTTGTCCTGCGCAAAGGCATGCGGCGCGGTTGTCCATGCGCTGAGGATGGCCAGCGTCACCAGCACCGCGCGCAAAGGCTGTGATGCAAGGCCCGGTCTGTTGCGCGTGGCGTTCATGCCGAAAGTCTTCCCCATCGTCCCCAAATTCACCTGTCCGCAGTCACGGAATGCCCAAGATCGGCTGTCATCTGCCCGAAATCAGCATCTGTCCACGCGGGTTTCGCGCTTAATCGGTGCTGAATGCAGGGCGGGAGATGACATCAGCCGTGTGCCGCATTAGATGAGGCGCATGTCCGATCAACCCCAAACACGCTTTCTGGGCAAAGACAGCCCCCTGCCGACCTCGCCTGAAGAGGCCGCGCTGGACTATGTGCCCAATCCTCGCCCCGGCAAACCGTATCTGGTGCGCTTTGCCGTCCCTGAATTCACCTCGCTGTGCCCGGTCACCGGTCAGCCTGATTTCGCGCATTTGGTTATTGATTATGCTCCGCACGCGGTCATGGTCGAATCGAAATCGCTCAAGCTGTTCCTGGGGAGCTTTCGCAACCATCAGGCCTTCCACGAGGATTGCACCGTGGGCATCGGCCAGCGATTGTTCGACGAGATGCAGCCGCACTGGTTGCGCATCGGCGGATACTGGTATCCGCGCGGCGGCATTCCCATCGATGTGTTCTGGCAATCGGGCGAACCGCCTGCGGGGCTGTGGCTGCCACCGCAGGAGGTTCCGGGCTATCGCGGGCGGGGCTGAGGCGCCATTTAGAGCCCCAAAGCGGCCATGATCGCGGCCCAGCTCACCAGCTTGAAATTCTGCGTGCCTCCGCCATTGTCGCCATCCTGCGCCATGAACACGCCCTGTTCGAAGCCGGGGCCGTAATTGCCGGTCGCCAGTTCGATGCCGTCGGTCTCAGAAGTGCCGTCAATCGCGCCGCCATTGATGCGGAAGCGGCCGAGCAGCTTGCCATTGGCGGTATCGAACACCGCATAGGCATTGTCGCCCTGGCTCGATGCGACGAGCAGGCTGCTGCCGCCCGTCCGGGTGGCTAGCGCGAGGCCTTCGACATCGGCGACCAGCGCCTTGCCATCGGCTGCGGCGAACAGCACCGGCGCGGACCCGGGCTTTGTGACGTCGATCTTCCAGATGCCGACATCCTCTTCGCCGACGAACAGCATGCCGGTGGCGGGATCGACCACGCAGCCTTCGATCTGGGTCGCGAGCTTCCAGCTGGCACCCATGCTGTGCTCGACCTTGCCGCCCTTGTGGCTGATCGTGATCTGGCGGACGGTGCCGTCCTTGATGGCAGCATAAGCGGTCATCGCATCGGCTGCGCCCACCATCGCGATCCGCGGCGCGCCCGTCACGCACACGCCATAGCCTTCGCCGACGCCGCTCGGCACGCTGGCCAGCGGCGAAAGCGCCCCGATCGCGGGATCGAGCAGGAACAGTGCCAGCTTGGAATTGACCGGATCGGTGCGGTCGCTGGCGATGACGACGATGCCATGCTCGCCTGCGAACAGGGTGACATTGTTGTAGCGCCCGGTCAGCGACGATCCGCGCACCTTGCCGTCCATGCCATAGACATAGAGGCCGGCCTTCTTGTCGGTGCCGACGATCAGGCTCGCAGCAGGGTTCGCCGCGTTGCGCCAGATCGCGGGATCATCTGCCGCATCGGCATTGGCAGTGCCGACGGGCACGGTTTCGATGGTCGCCGCAACATCGGTCGCGGGCAGGGCATTGGCAATGCGCGTCGCCAGCGGCACCTCCTTGGGGGCGCAACCTGCAAGGGTCAGGGCCAGCAGGCTGCCGCTCAGCAAGGCGATGCGGGAATGGGCGATCATCAGAAACAGGTCCTTCCATAGAACAGCAAAGCGAGGCCCGTGCCGCTGCCACGCGGATGTGGCGCGTTCATGACAGTTTTACGCAAGAACTGACGCAAAATCGAAATACTGGCGTCATCCATCCGTCGCGGACCACTGTTAGCGGGCCTTCAACAACAGCGACATCGCTGTTTGATTCGGGGGCATATCTCATGAAAACTTGTTCGATTTCCGGACTGCGCACTTCCTTGCGTGTCCGTGGCGCCATGCTGGCCGGCATTGCCATGGCTGCGATGGTGCCAGGCCTCGCGCTGGCCCAGGAAGCCGCACCCGAAGAAGCAGAGCAGGAAGGCGACATCATCGTGCGCGGAACCCGCCCGATTGCGGAATCTGAAATAGCGGCGCTGCGTGCCCAGCGTGAATCGGATTCGCTGGTAAGCGTGCTTGCATCGGATTCGATCGGCCGCCTGCCTGACCAGAATATCGCGCAGGCCGTTAGCCGCCTGCCCGGCATCGGCGTGCAGCGTGACCAGGGCCAGGCGCGCTACATCAACCTGCGCGGCTCGCCGCTCAACTGGACGACGCTGTCGTTCGACGGCATTTTCGTGATCAGCCCGGAAGGACGTGATGCACGGTTCGATTCGATCCCGGCCGCGCTCGCATCGCAGGTCGTGGTGCAGAAGGCGGTGACCCCGGACCTCAACGGTGAGACGATCGCGGGCAATGTCAACATCGTCACTCGTTCGCCGTTCGACTATCGCGGCTTCCATGTCGCCGGAAAGGCGGGCATCGGCCGGGTCGAGCTGGGCGGACGCGGCGAGTACGAGGCATCGCTGGTGCTGTCGAACCGCTGGGAAACCAGCATCGGCGATATCGGCGTGCTGGTCTCGGGCAGCTATTATCAGCGCGACATGGTCACCGATAATTTCGAGATCGACTGGGAAGAGGTGGACCGTGATCTCCGCCCGCTGGCAGCCGGCGAGACCAGCCCGCGCGTCTGGGGACGCGAGATCGAGAACAAGTTCTACCGGCTGACGCGCAAGAATTATTCCGGATCGGCCAGGGTCGAATGGCTGCCCGACAGCCAGAACAAGCTGTTCCTGAGCTCGATATACACCGTCTTTGCCGACAAAGAACTTCGCGACAACTATCGCATCGATGCCGACGATCAGCAGGGCCGCGTGCCCAACAACACTGCTGCCTGCACCACCACCGGTATCCAGCCGCCTGCGGCGTTCACCACAGGCTATGCGGATGTCTGCACCGGCAACACGCCGCTGGTCGGTACGCTGTACGGCGTCGATTTCGACGCGCGCTTCCGCAAGACCGATTACAGCCAGTCGGTTTTCACCAACACATTGGGCGGCGACCACGAGTTCGACAACTGGACGATCAAATGGCGCGGCAACTATACCCGGTCGGAAGATGACCGCAGCCAGCCTTATCTGATCACCTATCAGAGCCCGGGTTTCGGGACCAATGGCGTCGGCGGGGTCAACCGCATAACGGCGGACTATGATTTCCGCGATCCCGGCAATTCGCAGGTCCGGCTGTTCCGCACCCTGCGCAACTCGGCAGGCGTGTTCTCGCGCGGTGCGGCCGTGCAGGCCTATCAGGATTTCCCCAACAGCATATCATCGGCAATCGGGCTGATCGCGGTGGACGTGACCGAGGCCTATACCGGCAAGCTCGACTTCGCGGTGAACACTTCCGTCTTTGGTGAAACCACCTTCCGCTTCGGTGCCCAGTATGACAACCGCACTAAGGAGCGTAATGAGCTTCAGCTGACAGGATCGGGGACGGCGTTCAACACTGCCCTGACCGGGGCGGGCATTCCGCTCGACCTGCCAGGTATCCTGGGCAATGATCCGTTCAAGGGCAAGATCCGCCCCGGATATACACTGACGCATTTCTCAGATGCCAAGGCCGAGGCGATCCTTGGGCAGGCGCTGCGGACCGCAACCTTCGCCCACGTTCTCAACAATTTCTACAATGTGCAGGAAGAGATCTGGGCGGGCTATGCGATGGGCACGACCCGCTTCGACTGGGGCAACATCGTCTATGGCGCGCGCATCGAGCACATCAAGAATGACGGGAGCGCTTTCGTGACGCTTCCCGGCCAGCCCACCGGACCGGTCTCTGTCGGCAGCAGCCAGACGCTGGTGTTCCCGAGTGCGCACATCAACTGGAACGCACGCGATGACATGAAGGTGCGCCTGTCGTTCAACACCGGCGCAGCACGCGCGGACTATGACGTGTTGCGCCCCAGCTTCACCGTCAACGATGCCAATGAGGTAATCTCCGGCGGCAACCCGTTTGCCGAGCCTGAAAAGGCGATGGGCGCAGACCTTTACTGGGAATGGTACATCCCCCGCGGCGGTTTCATGTCGGTGGGTGTGTTCTACAAGGACGTGCGCGATGTGCTGTTCGATGACAGCCGGGTGTTCGGCAGCGACGTGCTGAACACTGGTAACATCACCCGCTCGCAGTATATTCTGAATACGATCGTCAACGGCGGCGATGGCTATATCTATGGTGCTGAAGGCGCGATCGCGCTGCAGCTTGGCAACTTCATCGAAGGCGACAGCTGGATTGGCGGTTTCGGCATCCAGGCGAACATCACCTACAACAAGAGCCAGGCCACCACTCCAGACGGTCGCAAGGTGCGCTTCCCCGGAACGTCGAAGGTCGTCTACAACGTGGGGCCGTATTACGAGAAATACGGCTTCTCGGCGCGGCTGAGCTATCAGCGGCGGACGTCGTGGTTCTCGGAAATCGGCGGCCCGGATACCGGCGGCGACCTGTTCTGGGCAACCGATGACGAACTCGACGCCTCAGCACGCTATTCGGTGACCAAGAACTTCGAGGTGTATTTTGATGCCTCGAACCTGCTCAATGGCCCTGGCCGCCGGTTTGCCGGGATCAGCCAGCGCACTTTGGAGCACGAAACCTTCGGTCGTCGCTACACCGGCGGTGTCCGCGTCACCTTCTGACGCGCGCAACCTTCATGGATACCGGAAATGCCGTGGGCCCCTCGAGGCCTGCGGCATTTCCGCTTCCGTAAACCGCGGCTTCCCGCTACATTGGAATGCGATGACCAACCCGACCGCCATAAGCCACGATCACCCCATTTCCGTCGATGCGTCGGAGATCGACTTCATGGGGCATGTAAACAACGCCCATTATCTCAAATGGGTGCAGGATGCGGTCGTGGCGCACTGGCAGAACATCGCCCCGCCGCAGGCGGTGGCAGAGCATCTATGGGTCGCGCTGAAGCACGAGATCACCTATCGCAAGCCGGCGTTCCTCGACGACCAGGTGATTGCCACCGTGGTGCTGGAGAAGGTCCACGGCGCGCGCGCGTTCTATGAGACGATCATCCGGCGCGGTGAGGATGTTCTGGCCGAGGTCAAGTCGAGCTGGTGCTGCCTGGATGCTGAAACGCTGCGCCCGGCGCGGCTGGCCGAGGATATCAAGCGGCGCTTCTTCGGCAACTGAACGCGCGGCTCTGATCAACCCAACTGCGCAGCCAACCAGACCGCTCAGCCAACCAGACCGCTCAGCCGACCAGGCCGAGGTTGATCAGGATGGTCATGAACAGCAGCACGACGATCGAGGTGCAGGTCAGCAGCAGCGATAGCCTGAACACTCCGCCGATCCGCGATGTGCCATAGGCATGGCGAAGCTGCCGGTACATATGGAACGGCGCGTAAAACAGCCCTGCTGTGATGATCAGGCCTGGAACGATGTTGAACTTCACCGACAGCGTCATGACGATAAACAGCAAAGACATGAATGCGATCGAGTAGGTCGTGAACACGGCATGGTCATAGAACCTGTGTCCGCGCTTTCCCAGAGTGGCCAGCCACACGAACGGAATCGATAGCGGGATCAGCAGCCAGGCGAACTTGTAGCCATTGGACTGCATCTTGTAGAGCAGCAGCTCCGGGTTCTTCTTTGCCTTTGTGGCAAGCTTGTTGATCCACGCATCGAACGGTTTGAACCCGGTGTCCACGTCCGAATCGAATTCAAACATGTCCGCGGCCTTCTCCCCACCTGGACCCAGAGCCTCGGGATAGCGGGCCTTGCCCTCGGTGGCGTAGGTGAGGCCATTCATTTCGCGCTTGAGCTCCATGAGCTTGTCACTCAGCTTTTCGCGATCTGCGTCGTCGGCGGGCAGCGCGGCCAGCTCATCGGTCGCAGTCTTGATCTTGGGCTCCAGCTTGGTGATCTTTTCGCGCAGCGCTGCCCGCCAATCGCTGCCCGGGGTGACGGTGACGCCATCGCCCTCATACGCACCGGAAGCATCGCCGGTAAAATTGGGCGATCCGACGTACGAGAAGATCGCAAACATCATGAAGATGGAAAACAGGAACAGCGCCATCGGGCTGATGAACTTGGCGCGCTCGCCGTGGATGTAGCGGCGCGTGAGATGCCCGGGCTTCCACACCAGCAGGGGCAGGGTGTTCCAGAACTTGCCGTCGAAGTGCAGAACGCCATGCAGGATGTCGTGCCAGAAGGCCGAGAATGACCGATGAACATGCGCCGCCTGGCCGCACTGGTGGCAATGCGGGCCGGTGAGTACCGTGGCGCAGTTGAGGCATTTGCCATGGCCATGTGCCGTGGCCTCTCCGGCGCGCGGCTCTGCCACCCGCGACCACAGGCCGCCTTCTGCGATGGCGCCTGCTGCTTCGAATTCCCCGCTCATCGCTATTGCCGCCCCGCTGATGTCTTTCCGGCTGAAGTCTACCGACCGTCGCGCAAGCGGCCAAGCGAATTGTCTGGCATGGGCCAGCGCTTTGGCCATTGCGCTGGGTCTGTGACTGTGGCTAATCCGGCGGCCATGGCCCATTTCGATCCCCGAACTTATCGCGACGCGCTGGGGCAGTTTGCCACCGGCGTCACCATCGTCACCACCCGCGATGCCGAAGGCACCGCGGTCGGCGTGACGGCGAACAGCTTCAACTCGGTCTCGCTCGATCCGCCATTGGTTTTGTGGTCGCTCGCGCGCAGCGCGCGGTCGATGGCGGCGTTCGAACAGTCCGGGCAGTTCGCGGTGCACATTCTGGCGAGCGATCAGGACGAGCTGTCCAACCGTTTCGCCTCGCGCGTGGAAGACAAGTTTGCCGGGCTGGATATCGGCGAGGACGGTCCCCCCAGGATCGAGGGCTGCTCGGCGCGTCTGGTGTGCAACACCCGGCACCTCTACGAGGGCGGCGACCATGTGATCATGGTCGGCGAAGTCGTCGACTATGAAAGCGACGGCAAGCCGCCGCTGCTGTTCCACGGCGGCGGCTATGCCGATCGCATTGCGCGCGAGGCGAGCACCTCATCGCCGCCGGTGCTTTATGCTGTCGAAGGGCGCATCGCTACCATCACGCTCAACCGCCAGGAAACGCGCAACGCGCTGTCCGAGGAAGTGATCGGGGCACTGGTGGCGATGCTCGAGGTCGCCGATGCCGACCCCGATATCGATTGTGTCGTACTCACCGGTGAGGGGCCGGGCTTCTGCTCGGGCGGCAATATCAAGCAGATCAAGGCGCTCACGTCCGAACTGCACATGACCCCGATGGAGCTGGAAAACTGGTACAAGACCCAGATCCAGCGCATTCCGCTGACCATGGACCGGATATCGGTGCCGGTGATCGCTGCCATCCGTGGCCATGCCATCGGCGCGGGCTGCGATCTGGCGAGCATGGCCGATATCCGAATCGCTGCAGAGGACGCGGTGTTCGCCGAAAGCTTTCTGCGCGTAGGGATCATTCCCGGCGATGGCGGGGCGTGGCTGTTGCCGCGAATCGTCGGTCTCGCCAAGGCGACCCAGATGATGCTGACCGGCGAATTCATCGATGCTGCCAAGGCAGAGCGCTATGGGCTGGTGTCCGAGGTCGTGCCCGTGGACGAGCTGATGCCGCGTGCCATGGAACTCGCCCGCATGGTAGCGCAATTCCCGCCATCAGCGATCCGCAAGACCAAGCGGCTGATCAAGGATGCGCGTGACGTTTCGCTGGCGGAGCATCTCGATCAGGCAGCGATCTGGCAGGGCGTGCTGCAGCAGATGGACGACCATCGCGAGGCCATCGACGCGATTCTGGAAAAAAGGTCGCCGCACTTCCAGGGCAAGTAGTGCGTAGCGCGGCAGAATAACGTTACGGCGGCCAACAATGCGCTGTTCGACACGTTAACCATTTCGAATCAGTAACGGCCAAGGATCTTCTGCGACAACTTTGACCAGCGAAGGACGGTCCAGGACCACCTGTGCCGCCATACCAGCGCACCAATGCCATTTTACGAGGGCACAAAAAAATGGCCCCGGCTTAAAAGCCGAGGCCACCTGGTTGAAGTTTCGGAATTATTTTCCGAATCAGCTCCATCCGCCGCCCAGGAGCCAGTCCCAGAATCCGCGCACGGGCTGTTTGGTACGCTTTGCCATTTTTAGCACTCCTTATTTGGACGCGAATACGATACGCGCCCAAAACAAGGCTAACAGAATGTAAATTGTTCAACAAGACATTAACCTAGGATAGCGCAGCAAGCCGCACCAGGTGGTGTTACGGGCAATATCGAGGGGGTGCGCCGACGTCGCGGAAATGGGGAATCAGGCAGCCTTGGCGGGCGAATAATCGGCCAGATAATCGACCAACGCCTCATAGGGCATCGGTCGTCCAATCAGATACCCTTGCGCCTTGTCGCAACCCATCTGGCCGAGCAGTTGCAGCGTTTCGTTATCTTCGACGCCTTCGGCCACGACCTCTTCGCCCAGGGAATGGGCAAGCTCGATCGTCGAATTGACCATGATTCGGTCGGAGCGGCTGCTCACCAGCATGCGTACGAAGCTGCGATCGATCTTGAGTTCGGTCGCGGGGCAGCGCTTGAGGTAATCGAGCGTGGAAAAGCCGGTGCCATAATCGTCGATGGACAGTTGCAGACCGATGCTGCGCAGGTCGCGCAGTTCCTGCATCGCCGCCTCGGCGCTCGACATGGCCGCGGTTTCAGTGATTTCCAGGATGAGCCGTTCGGCCGCAAGGCCATGGCGGCGCAGCGTCTGAATCACCATCGGCTTGAGATTGGCGTGACCGATCAGTCGCGGCGACAGATTGACCGCCATGTCGAACTTGCGGCCATCGCGGTTGAGAATCGCGGCGACCTGAACCGCGCGATTCAGCACATGTTCGGTCAGCTTCTCGATGCGATCATGGCGCTCGGCGGCGGTAATAAACTCTTCAGGGTTGATCGGCCCCTTTTCGGGGTGTGTCCAGCGCACCAGAGCTTCTGCGCCGCAGATATCACCGGAAAGCAAGTCAAGCTTGGGCTGGAAGGCCACCCAGACCTCGCCATTGTCGATCGCGGCATCGAGCTCGCCCAGCATGGTGACGCGCCATTCAGTCGCCTCCAGCTTGGTCGGATCATAAACGCGCCAATGCTCGCCTGCATTCTGCGCTTCCTGACAGGCCAGCAGCGCGCTTGACATGCGGCTCTGGATCGAGCGGCCCGGATCGGCATCGACCCCGAACGCGATGCCCAGATCGATCAGGCGACCCGAGATATTCGCCGGGCTGCGGAAAATCGCGCTCAGGCCGGCCAGCTGGTCGCCGACAGTGTTGATGGTCGTGGCGGGCACCAGCCACATGAAGATGCCCTCATCGCCCTGGTATACCTTGCAGCCGCCGTTACCGAGCGACAGCCGCATGATGATCTGGTCCACAAGCTCTTTCTCCGCAGCAGCGGGAAGGGCGGTGGCCGCCTCGGCATAATTGTGAATGCGTGCGGCAATCAGGCCGTCCTGGCTTTCGGTTCCCTGCGCCCGCAACGCGTTCAGATTGGGTTGACCGGACACTTCGTTGACCATGCCGCGCTCGTCGAAGCGCTGGCGATGCAGCCTCCAGGCGACGTGACCCATTGTTCCCAGCATCAGCATGGTGGCAGGCATGATTTGGGTGAATTTGCCGTAGCTTTCGAGCAACAGGGGCAGCCCGATCGAGCAAATCGGCAGCAGGATGAACATGCCCATCACCAGCGAACGGCGGGAGACCCGCAGCATCAGGGCAGTCACTGCGAGTGCAACCAGAAAGGGTATCAGCCAGCTGTAGGCACTGGGTTTGCCGGCGAGCAGTGTTTCTGCGGCGAGAGCAGAAACGAAGACCGCGGCCGACGGGCTCTGCCCGGGGACGGCATAACGGTTGCCGATGCCGGTTGCGTTGGTGCCGATGATGACATCGCGCCCCTTGACCAGCTTGATGCTGGCGTCGTTGCGAACGATCTCGCCCGCGCTCAGATAGGGCAGCGATGCCAGACGCACCGAATAGTCGATCGGGTATTCTTCGCCCACCGCGCCGCGTATTCCGCTCATTTCCGATGCGATCGACGGGACGACCAGGTCGCCGACGCGGTTTGCGAAGCGGCCGTTCCAGACGATGTTGTAGCCGTTGATCCACACATTGGTGTTGATCAGGCGAACATGTCTGCGCATCTGGTCGGGTGGCAGCAGCATAGTGCGCTTGCCGGTGGCTGAATCCTCAGAAAAGTCGGCGGCCATATAGACCTTGCCGGAATGTTCCTTGAGCGCATTCACCAGCGCCGGTGCGCCTTGATCACGGGTCAGGCCATTGATCGGAAAATCGAAGAATATCCGCTTTGCACCTGAATCGCCGAGATTTTCGATCACGGCGGCATAGTCGCGCGCGCTCCATGGCCAAGTGCCGATATCCTGCTGAGAGAGATTGTCGATGCCGACCACCACGACCTGGCCGCTGGCATTGTGCTCGCGCATCTTGTTGCGGGCAATGCGGAAGATATCGTCGAGTGGATCGCCGAATTCTGCCAGACCGAACAGCAGGCCAGATACCAGCGTCCAGATGAGCATGATGCGCATCGGGCTGGCCGGTCCTTTGCTGTTACGAGTTACGACAGACTTCATGTGGTTACTTCCTCGTAAACCGTTTTACCGCGCACAGGGTTAACCAAATGCAAATTTGCCTCGGATCGAAGGTTTCGTGTAACATTCCATCAAGGGGCGTCGCTGGTGGGGCCGCCGTGTCGGCATTCAGTCGTGTTCGGGTGCTGTATCTCCTGCTTGCATCTCCCTATCCCATTGATATTCTAGGTTTTATCTCTCTGCGGGAAGCATTGCGCGCGCGGTTTTCGCTTCCGCCCCGGCTGTTCAGGTCGCAACTCCAAGGTGTCCCGATCCGGGACAGCCGGTTTTGCGGTTAATCTGCCGATTACCCACCATAGAGGCGCAAACGCTAATCGCGCTTTGGCAAAGCTGGTTGCCGGATACAGTTAATGGCAGAAGGGATTTTGATGGGGAGGCGCCACGGGATGGCCGCAGGGATCGCGTCGGCGATCAGGTGCCAGGTTGGCGGATCCACTGGCCGCTGTTGCGGTATTCAGGGCGGATCTGGCTATTGTCGGGCAGGTTGGATCCCCGCACAACCGCATCTCCGCCGCGACGCGCGATGTCGGGCGCGTAAGCAGGGATGGGCGATCCGCCGGGATTCTGCGCAATTGCTGCCGGCATCCGGCCTAGGCGCTGGGCTTCCAGCGTCACGGCATTGTCCGCCTCTGCCTTCAGCCGTGCTGCCTCATAGGCCTTGGCCAGAGCGAGGGGATCGAGCGGGTCTGCACCGCCAGCCAGCGTCAGCACATTGCGCGGCTTGGGGCCGGGGAAGGGCTCTGCTCCGACATAGCGGGTATTGAACGCGGCGCTGCGGCCTGCAGCCCCTTTCCAGCGATAGAAGCGGTGCGCGCCAATGGTGCCGATGAAGTCGAGGCTGGGTGCCCAATACGGCGAGACTTCGGTCGTGTGATAATGCGTCGCCGTGCCGACCGGGCGATAGACGTAGCCGGACAGCGCGCGCTCGGCCACGCGGCGAGCGCGGGCCCAATAGACCGGGCTGGGGGCACGCGCCATGGCGCCGTCGCAGCTGAAGGTGAACTGGCAGCCGCTGGCACGCTCGGATCCCTGATACACCACGCCGCAGACCGTGTTGGGATAGCTCGGGTGCATCATGCGGTTGAGCACGACCTGCGCCACCGCCTGTTGGCCGGCGTCGGGCTCCATCGCGGCTTCGTAATAGATCGCCGCGGTGAGGCACTGGAGGGCTCGGGCCTGGTCGAGGCCGCTGCCGCTGAGCATGACGCCGCGCACGAACGCGCCCGAAGCGCCGAGGCCTGCGTCATCGCTGGTCATTACGGCAGCCGATGGCTGGACCAGCGAACCACTGTCGTCGAGATAATAGAAGGCAGAGCCCGGAAAATTCTCGCCCGCGCGTTCGAAGGCAAGGCCGTCGCTGGGCTGGTAGCGCGCGCCCGTCTCAGGCGAGTCGTTGCGCTGCGCGCGCACGATCTGCGAGGCTCCCAGCGAAAGGACAAGCGCCAGCAGCAGCCATGCGGTCCACTCGCGCAGTCCCATCGTGCCATGGGCAGACATCATGCGGGAGACGCGAAGAGGCATGAACGAGGGATTATCCTTGGCTGGACGCGTGCGGCGTGATCGCCGTCACACAGGCCCATTAGCGCAAAACCGTTACCAAATCAGCGCCCAAATTGCGCTGTCTCGCACCGGGACACGCGATGTGACAGGAATTAACGTCTTGAAAATGGGGCGTGAAAGCGGCGCTCAGTAGCGCACCAGGTCGTACGACAGGGTGAGGGCCTGCGGCAGCATGCCCAGCTTCACCATGCGCCCTGCGGTTCGCCAGAACCCGTCCTTGGTGCCGCCCTCGCGCAGATGCGCCTGCATCAGCGCCAGTCCGCCTTCATTCATCGCGTCGGGCGAGTATTTGATGCTGTCGATCACCTCGAGCCGCATGCGCGCGCCAAGCCCTTGCGTGCCCAGCACCGCATCGATCTGGTCGAGCGAGGGCAGGGCGGTTGCGCCTTCGAACGGGTCTGCGCGTCCCGCACGACGTTCGCGCGCTGCAAAGCGCGCGCAGGCGGCACCGATGGCCTGGACCAGAATGTGCCTCTCGCTGACCTGATCGGGCGAGCGGCGATACAGGAACAGCCGGTTCGGCAGATTGTACATGTCGTGCTGCTCGCTGACGCGCAGCCAAAGGTCATAATCCTCGCAATGGCGGAATGCCGCGCGATATCCGCCGAGCGCGCGGATGACATCACGGCGCATCATCACCGACGGGTGGCACATCGCGCTGGCCGCCATCAGCCGCTCGCGAATGTCGGCGGGATGTTCGGGATGGAAATCGCTGCACGGGAAGAACGCGCCGTCGGCGTCGAGCTCATCGGTGTTGGTGCCCAGCACCGCGATCTGCGGGTTCGCCTGCATATGTGCCAATTGCACCGCAAACCGCTCGGGCCGCGAGACATCGTCGCTGTCCATCCGCGCAACCAGCGGTGCGCGCGCCTGATCAAGCATCAGGTTGAGGCTGTAGATCAGCCCGCGGTTCTCCTGATGGATGACCCGGATGCGGCCATCCTGCGCGGCATAGCGGTCGAGAATCGAACCGGACGCATCGCGCGAGCCATCGTTGACGATGAGGAATTCGAAGCGACCCTCGGTCTGTCCAAGGATGCTCTGGATAGCCTCGGCGACATAACGCTCGGCGTTATAGACGCTCATCAGCACCGAGATGACAGGGTTTTCAGGCACAGACATGGGCTATCGAGCAACCGTACAGAGGGAACACACCCAACAAATACTCGCAACCGCAGGCGTCGCCAAACCGGTTAACCTATAATTTCTGCAATTGGTTGACCCTGTATCGCGTCAACCAGTAGGCGCCCAGGCCAAACAGCACCCCGCCCATGGCCTGTCCGATCAGGACTCCGGGGGCTCCGGCCATCTGGCTGCCGACATAGGCAAACGGCAGAACGCCCAGCGTATTGCGACCCCAGTTGGTCAGGCTCGACCAGTTGGCGCGGTCCAGATTGTTGAAGCTGGCGTTGGAGATGAACAGCAGGCCGTTGAAGAAAAACAGCGGGACGACAATCCAGGCAAAGGCGTGGATCAGGTCCATGCCGCCCACCGGCAGATCGAAGATCGAGCCGATCGAGTCGCTGCCCAGGATCAGAAGTGGCCAGATGAGCAGGGTAAAGCCGGCAGCGAACACCACGGCGCGGTCGATTGTGCCGCGCACACGGTCGATCTGACCTGCACCGTAGTTCTGCCCGATGATGGGGCCGATCGATCCCGACAGCGAGAACAGCAGGCAGAACGCCAGCGGGATGATCCGGCCAATCACTGCATAGCTGGCAACCGAGGCTTCACCATAGACCGCGATCATGCGGAAGGCGATGATCCCGCCCACCGGGGTTGCCAGGTTGGTCAGCACAGCAGGCACCATGATCCGGCGAATATCGGCCAGGTTCGCAGCGAAGCTGGCGCGCGAAGGCATGGCAAAGCCGCCATAATGCTGCAGGATGGGGACGACACCCGTGATGGCCATCATGATGATCGCGATCACCGTGGCCCATGCCGCGCCGACAAAGCCCCAGCCCAGGCCGAACATCAGGAGCGGATCGAACACCGCATTGCCCGCCGCCATCGCCAGCGTCGTGTTCATCGCGCGGCGCGCATCGCCGTAGGCGCGCAGGAAGCCGGAACAGACCATGCCGGTCACTGTGACCGGACCGAACGGCGCGACGATGCGGATATAGCTGACCGCAGCATCCTTGGCGGTGCCGCTGGCCCCCATCATCTCGGCCCATTGCGGCGCGAAAATCCAGAAGATCAACGCGATCACGCCCGATAAGGCGATTCCCAGAACCAGCACCTCGCCCAGCAGGGCGCGCGTCGACTCGCCGCGGCCCATGCCGATCCGCCGCGCAGCGAGCGCGCTGATCGTGATCATCAGCCCGATATTCAGCGACGAATTGAGGAACAGCAATGTGCTCGCAAAGCCGATGCCGGCGGTGAGGGCCGGATCGCCGAGCTGCGAGATGAAGAACAGGTCGACGAAATCGACCATGAACAAGGCGAGCAGGCCAACGCTGGACGTCAGCGTCATCACCGCCACATGCCGCATCAGGCTTCCGGTCAGGAACTTGGCCTGGCCGGGGCGCGGCGGCGCGGCAGCCGCGCGCATGCCGCCGCTGTCTTCTGCACCGGCGTCGGTGGGGGTCATCTCGACAGCGGCTGTGGTGGGTTCAGAAATGGCTGGGTGTCCGTCAGGTTCGGGCAGCAACCTGTGCCGCCCGCTTTCTGCCCATATAGCGCTTAGTCTGGCCAGCAAAAGCCGGTTTCGGACTGCAACCCGCTTTTGCTGGCCGAAGCGTCAGCCCTTGGTCCTGGCGATCCAGTCGTCCACCCGCCGTTCCAGGATGGAAAGCGGCTGCGATCCGGATGCGATCAGCAGGTCGTGAAAGCCCTTGATGTCGAACTTCTTGCCCAGAGTGGTCTCTGCCTTGCGCCGCAGTTCGACGATCTTGAGCATGCCCATCTTGTACCCGGTCGCCTGGCCCGGCAGCGTGATATAGCGGCGGATTTCGGAGCGCGACCGTTCGATCGGTTGGCGGCCGGTCTTGTTCATGTAGGTGACCGCCTCTTCCTCGGTCCAGCCCATCGCGTGGATGCCGGTATCGACGACCAGGCGAGCAGCGCGGAACAGCTCGGCATCCAGCCGCATGAAGTCTGCCGCGACGTCGGGGAACGCGTTCATCTCCTTGCACAGCGATTCCGCATACAGCGCCCAGCCTTCGCCGAACGCGACATAGCCGGTGACCGCGCGGAACTGTGGCCCGCTTTTCTGGCGCACCTGGATATCGCCCTGCATGTTGTGGCCCGGCACCGCCTCGTGGCACATCAGCGTATAGAGTGCAGCTGGATCGGGGGTGGTGCCGACCAGATGGACATAGGTCCGCGCCGGGCGCGCACCGTCCGGGCTGGGCGCAGACGCATGCGCTGCGCCGCCTGCGACTTCGGAGAACGCGGGTTCGCGCACCACCTCGATGCCATAGGCGGGCAGGGTGTTGAAATAGGGCTCCAGCAGCGTGCGGGTGTGCTTGACGAAGGCGTTGGCGGTGTCGAGATATTCCTTGCGCGCCGCATCGTCATAGGGCTTGGGCGGAAACAGCTTGGTCCGCTCGGCATAATAGGCGCTGCGGTCGGCAAACCCGGCCTTTTTCGCCAGTGCGTCCTGCTCGGCCTCGATCCGCGCGACCTCCGACCGGCCGATGCTGTGGATCTGTTCTGCGGTATAATCCGTCGTGGTGTTGAGCTTGAGCTCGTTGGCATAATAGGCCACGCCTTCGGGCAGCGTGATCGCGCCGACCTTGCCGCTCGGCGCGGTGGGCAGGCTTTCCTTCGCCCAGGCAACGACCCGGTCATAGGCGGGCTTCAGTGCGACGATGGCGGCGCGGGCTTCGGCCAGCAGGGCATCGGCTTCGGCACGTGGGAGCTTGCCCGCGGTGACCAGCGCCTCGGTCTTGGCCTTGACGTCGGCCCACAGCGCCGCATCGGGGCCATCGCCGAATGGCGTGCCGCTGGTCAGCTTCTCGCTGCCCGAAATGATCGTTTCGATCTGGAACTTGGGCGGATGGATGCCTGCGGCCTCGCTTGCCCTGGTGCGCGCGATCGCGACATCGAGCACCGCAGGAATTCCGCGCAGCCGGGCGATATAGTTCTTCAGGTCGGTCGCATCGGCGACGCTGTGGGTATTGATCAGGAAATCAGGCAACTGGCTGTGCGCCGAATACAGGCGTGAATAAAACGGTGGGCGGTACAGGCGGTTGGCCTGCGACAGCGCGGCGCGCTCTGCCTCCATGTCCCAGATGTCAAAGTTGACCTGCGCCTCGGGCGAGAGCTTCGCCCGGTCGAACCGCGCCTTCATCCGCGCGACACTCTGCTGCCGCCAGGCGAGTTGCGCTGCGGCCGCCTCATCGCCGATGTCATTCCACAGATCGCCGCCGTCTTTCCGGCCCAGCCGCGTTGCCAGCTGCGGCTGCATCTTGACCCAGGCTTCGAATTCGGCGTCCAGAAATGCGGTCAGCGCGGCATCTTCTGTCATCGCAGCTGACGCGGTCTGCACGACTTCGGCGTGTGAGGCCGAAACTGGAAAGGCCATCGCGATGGCAAGCACGGATACGGCGAGACGAATGGCAGGCGTCATGATGATTCCCCTTGGTTTAGCGGGGACCATAAGTGCGCGAATGCAAAGGGTGAAGCCTTTGTTTGCATGGGAGGAAATGGCAGGCGGCTCGTCAAGGCATGTGATCGCATTCGGGCACGATCGCAGCGCGGGCTGGCGATGTGTCTCCTTCCCCCGCACATGCCCGAATGCGTGACAAACCGGGCGGAACGATTGCCGATGCGGGGGGTAATCTTCTCGAACGTGCCGGGGAGCTTGAGCCCGGTGTTGATGTGCCATGCCGTCATCACCTGGTCAGGCCGTTCTGTCGCATATCTTCGAAAGGACGCCCTTATGTACGAGACGTTTCCCGCCCTGGTCGCCGACGACAGCCAGGAGCATTTCACGCAGCCGGACATTCCCCGCCCTGGCCGTCTCGCGCTGATCGGCGGTTTTCTGCCGCGCCGTTGCGGCATCGCCACCTTCACGGCTGACATGCACGCTTCGCTCAAGGCACTGGCGCCCGACATGGGGATCGACGTCTATGCGATGGCACCCGCAGAGGTCGCACACGAATTCGATCCCCGGGTGTGCAGCACCATCGTGGATGCCGACCCCGCAGCGTACCTGGAGGCTGCGGCCAGGATAGAAGCGAGCGGCGCGGAAGTGGTGTGGTTGCAGCACGAATTCGGCCTGTTTGGCGGCCCCGCCGGTGACATGATCCTGACCCTGCTGGATCATGTGGCCGCACCGCTCGTCGTAACGCTGCACACCGTTCTTCCCGACCCCAACCCGGACCAGATGAGGGTGATGACGCAACTGATTGCGCGCGCCAGCAAGCTGGTGGTGATGTCCGATCTGTCTCGAACGCTGCTGACCAGCATCTATGGTGCGGATGAGGACCAGGTCGCGCTGATTGCGCATGGCGTGCCTGACCGTCCCTTTGGGCGCGGCGCGCGGTTCAAGGAACGCTTCGGGTTTTCAGGGCAAAAGGTCATTCTGACGTTCGGTCTCTTGTCGAAGGGCAAGGGCATCGAGGCTATGATCAAGGCGCTGCCGCAGATCGCACAGCGCCATCCCGATGTGGTCTACTGCATCGCAGGGGCCACTCACCCCAATCTTGTCGCGCATGAAGGCGAGGCCTATCGCGAGTCGCTGCAGGCGCTGGCACGCAGCCAGGGTGTCGAAGGGCATATCCGCTGGATCGATGCGTTTCTTGGCAATGACGAACTGCTCGACCTGATCGAAGCTGCGGACATCTTCGTGACGCCTTACATCGGAGCGCAGCAATCGACATCGGGCACGCTGTCTTATGCGATGGCGCTGGGCAAGGCTGTGGTCTCGACGCCTTATGCGCATGCTGCCGAGCTGCTGGCCGACGATCACGGACGGCTCGTCGGCTTCGGTGACAGCGATGCAATGGGACGCGAAATCTCGCTGCTGCTCGACGATCCGGAGAAGCTGCACGATTTGCAGAAGCGGGTTTATGGCCGCGGTCGCGAGATGACCTGGCCCCGGTTTGCCGAGCGGACGCTGGAGGTGATCGAGGCGACCCGTCTGCCGAGTGCAGACGATTCGGTGCCCGAGCGGATCGGAATCCAGGGTCTCGCGCGGATGTGTGATAACACCGGGATCCTGCAGCACAGCGTCCATGGCATTCCCGACCGCCGCCACGGCTATTGCGTCGATGACAATGCCCGCGCGCTGATGCTGATGCACCGGCTGGAAGGTCAGATCCGCCGCGAATGCGGCGATCGAACCACCGTGTTTGCATCGTTCGTGCAGCATGCCTGGAATCCGGACACCGGGGAGTTCCGCAACTTCATGGGCTTTGGACGCAACTGGCTTGAGGATATCGGATCCGAAGACAGCTGCGGGCGAACGATCTGGGCGATCGGTATCACGGCCCGGCATGCGCAGGATCCAGGCATGCGGCGGTGGGCCGCCGAACTCTTTGCCGAGACCGCACCTTCGGCCCTGGGCTTTCAGTCTCCACGCGCGATCGCCTTTGCGATGCTGGGGTCCGCCAGTCTTGCGAACGCCCATCCGCACCATGCTCTGGCCGATGCCATCATGCGCAAGGGCGCAGACCGGTTGAAGGCGCTGCACAGCGCGGTCGCCAGGCCGGACTGGAACTGGTTCGAGGATGTGCTGGCCTATGACAATTGCCGCCTGTCCGAGGCGATGCTGCGCGTTGGCGTGCACCTGGGCGATGACGATATCATTGCCTGCGGCCTGGAAACGCTCGACTGGGTAATGGCGCTGCAGACCGCGCCGCAGGGGCATTTCCGCCCGGTGGGGTCGAACAGCTTTGGCCAGAGCTATGTGCGGCCGAAGATCTTCGACCAGCAACCGGTCGAGATATGGGCGGCGATCGATGCGGCAGCGGCCGCATGGGATGTCACCCGCGATCCGCACTGGCTGATCCATGCCCGGCGCGCCTATGACTGGTTCGATGGTCACAACGACCGCAACGTGAAGGTGGGCGAACCGGTGAGCGGTACGAGCCGGGACGGCATCAATCCGCAGGGATTGAACCTCAATGAGGGGGCGGAATCGGTTCTGGCCTATCAGCACTCGTTTTACGCGTTGCAGGCATTGATGGCCAAGGTCGGGGTGCAACGCTGGTGACTCGCTTGACCCAGCACGAATTGCGGCTGCATGCCGACCCGACCCGCGTTGTCGTGCGGCCGTTCCATCTGGCCTGGCAGGCATCAGGGCCAGACCTCGAACGAGTGCAACGGCTGGCGCGCGAGATCATCGCGCTCGATGCCCGCACCGTTCGGGCCGAGCTCGCAGTGGTGCTGCGCGATTTTGCCGATCGTCACTGGCAGATCGAGCAGGTGTTTCAGGACCGGTTCGACGAGATCGAGCCGCGCCTGGAGCTGGAAGCTCCGCTGCGCCGCGAGACTGCGTTGCTGATCGGTGCCTATTTCTGCCATGAATACAGCTATGCCGCCGCAGCGGTGATGAACCCCAGCGTGGTGCACCACCCCGACCAGAGCGGCTTGGAACCTGGCAGCATCCGGATACTGCTGTCGCTGCGCGCGGTGGGAGAGGGGCATATCTCGACCATTGCCTTTCGCGAGGGTGTCATCACAGCGCAGCGCGAAATGTGTCTGGTCCCGCAGCCGACCTTTGCCACGGCAGCGATGGCCGGACCTGCCACCGATCCGATCACCAACGATTCGGTCACCTTGCATCGTCAGCCCGACAGCAGCCTGTCTGGCACCGTAATCTTTCCGATCACCGAGGCGCAGCGCAACGGACTGGAGGATCTGCGACTGGTCGAGTTCGAAGGCGAGGACGGGGATATCGAGTGGATCGGCACCTATACCGCCTATAGCGGCCGGGATATCCGCTCGGAGCTGCTGCGTACCCATGATTTCCGCGATTTCACGCTGACCCCGATCAAGGGCGGCGCGGGCCGCAACAAGGGCATGGCTCTTTTTCCGCGCAAGATCGACGGGCGCTACTGCATGATCGGGCGGCAGGACGGCAAGAACCTGTATCTGCTGCGATCCGACAGCCTGGACCATTGGGAGGGCGGCGAGTTGCTGCTCGAGCCGCGCTACCCTTGGGAGCTGGTGCAGATCGGCAATTGCGGCGCGCCGATCGAGCTCGACGAGGGCTGGCTGGTGCTCACCCACGGCGTCGGGGCCATGCGCAAATATGCCATCGGCGCGATGCTGCTCGACAAGACCGACCCGTCCAAGGTGCTTGGCCGGACGCCGAACCCCATCCTGTCGGCTGCGGACGAGGACCGTGAAGGCTATGTCCCCAACGTGGTCTACACCTGCGGCGCGATCCGGGTGGGAGACGACATCTTCCTGCCTTATGGCGTGGCCGACAGCTCGATCTGCTTTGCCTTCGTGGCCATCGCAGACATTCTCATGGCCATGGAATACGCTGCGGTTTGAGCCGGGCGGCTCGTATCACTGCGAACGTGTGACTTCGAACAACGCACCCTTGCCGGCGTGCGGGATCGGCTTCATGCCTCGCGGTACGGGCAAGCGATCGGGTATCTCGCCGACGATCCACACATGGGTGAACGCACTCTGCGGCAGCCGGGCGAGGGCCTGCGAAAGATTGAGAAAATGGGGCTTTTTGCAGCGCCTGGCGTGCACGAACTGGGAAGGGTCGTGCTCGAAAGGCGCGGCCGCGGGATAGTTGACGTTCATCGGGTTGACGCCTGGGACCTTCCACATGCTGTTGACGAAGACATTCCGGCGCGCCAGCGCCACGCCGCCCATGTGAGCGAGCACGGGCATTTTCCAGCTTCCCTTGCACGACACGGTTGCAAAGAAGGCGACACGCGATCCTTCGGGAATGGCATCGATGGCCGGGAGAACCTCTTCCACCGACTGTTCCTCGGTGACATAGGCTGCGCTCGTCACGAGCATCCGGGCGGCGAAAAAGGCGATGGCCATCAGGCTGAACATCCGGATCGTCCTGGCGTCGAGCCCTCGACACGAGATCGCCAGCAACGCGCAGATCAGCACATAGGGCATCAGGCGCATATCGGCGAACATCGAGCCGAACAGCTGCATCGGCAAAATCAGGAAGCTCGCGAGACACACCAGAGATGCGATGCTCAACCGCCTGTCGAACTCGACATGCTTGCTGCGAACAGCCCAGTAGAGCAGCATGAAGACGAAGACCATCGAGGCGACGTCCAGAAGAGCCCATTTGTTGCGGAACACGGAAATCAGCCACTGCAGCTTGTAGCCCAGAAACCATTCCTTGGCGTTCAGCCCGCCAGATCCGGTCCGCCAGACAACCATCGGTATCAGAGGCAGCAGCAGCGGCCAGCATGCGCTCACGACACGCTGGAGGGTGGTGACCCGGCTGTCACCAGCCGCGGTGGACTGCGCGAGCATCGCAGAGCCGCACAGCAGGCCGAGGAACGCCCAGCCATAGGTGTGGCACACCCAGATCATCACGCCGGCGGCGCCAAGCCACAGTTGCGAGGCAATGCTTCGGCCCGAGCGTTGCAGGCGCAGCCAGAACACGAAGGCCAGCAGGCCAAGCGCCATGCTCAGCGAGAAATTGAGGAAGCCATAGTTGAACGGCATGCCGTAGATCAGCGGCAACGCGGCAATCGCAAAAGGGGTAATGCGGCCATGGACTTCCTTGCTCAACAGCAGGATCGCTGCTGCTGCAATCAACTGCGTGCCGATGGCGACCACGCGGATGGCGTTCTCCAGCCCCACAATAGCGTAGAGTGCCTGCACCAGCAGATCGGCGCCGAGATTGCCGATCAGTTGCCATTGGTAGGAATAATATTGCTGGAGTTCGGGCCGGTTCTGGAGATCGGTCTGGATCACATAGCGCCCGTAATGGCCATACATGTCCGCCAGCGGGGGCATGCCGACCAGCAGCAATGGCGTGATCGCCGCCAGGCACAGCAAGGCGAAGGCCAACCGCGTGTCGAGCCGGATTGCCGGGGCGCTGCGACCGGCATCGCTGATGGGCCTTGGAAAGCTCAGGAGCGTCATCCGGTGGTCTCCCGCTTGAAAACAAAGATTCGCGACAGGGGATAGAACACAAGAGTGTAGGCCGCGACGGCAATCACCTGGGCCACGGCGCTGGATTCGCCGAGCACCGACTGGGTCATCAGCAACACGCCCATGTTGATGCTGAACGCAACCGTGAAGACCAGCAGGAACCTGCCGATCTCGGCATAGGATATCGCTCCGCGCACGCCGAAAACATAATGTCGGTTGAGCACGAACGAGCATGTCAGAGCCACGGCATAGCCGATGATATTGGCTGCAATGCCGCCGGTGCCGACAGCCAGGCACAGGAAGATCACCGAAAAGCCGACGATCGAATTCGTGACCCCGGTCACCAGGAAGGGGATCAGTCGGCGAAGCAACTGTATCATGGCCAGATGCAATGGCACGGCATCGCTGCCCTGTTCGTGTTCAGCTGGGGCCAGGTGATCGGTCAGCGGCACGGCACGTCTCGTGCCATCCGGGCGTCGGTGGCCTGCGCGTACCAAATGGGTGCCGGGGAGGATGTCGGGCAGGTTTGGAACGACCATCTGGACAAGGGGGTGTAGGCTTGCACGATAGGACCCTTCCAGCAGCGCAGTGCCCATTTAGGCGGGAATGGTAAATACAGGGTTAAACGGCCCAAGGCCGGCATCGGTGCAGACTTGTGCACAGGCGCCTTGCATGACCCGATCGTCATGATGACACGGCGGCGCGAGATGGCTTCAGCCAAGGATGACAAACGCGGTTGCGCGTACATTTGCAGCGCGCGCCGTCAATAAATGCCCTTCTCCATATACATTCCATTAACCATCGTGACTTAAGAATTACGACAGGAAAGGGACGTATGACCTACCAGCCCGTCGACCGATTTGTTGCAGACCGCGAAGCCGGTCCTGGCCATCCGGCTCTTTGGGGTCTGGTTCAGGCCGGGCTCCAGGCGCCGCTCGTCTCCGTCATCGTGCCGGTCAAGGACGAAGAGGAATCGATCGCGTCCTTTGTCACCCGGGTTGCAGCCGTGCTCGATCAGGTCGCGCCGGACGGCAACTGGGAAATCCTGTTTGTCGACGACGGCAGCAGCGATGCGACTCTGCTCGCGATTGGCGCATCGCACGAACATGACCCGCGGGTGCGTGCGCTGTCGCTGTCGCGCAACTTCGGCAAGGAGGCAGCGCTTTCGGCAGGTCTCGATTATGCTGCAGGCCAGGCAGTTGTGCCGATGGATGTCGACCTGCAGGATCCGCCTGAGGTTCTGGTGGAGATGGTGGCGAAGTGGCGCGCCGGTGCCGAGGTCGTCTATGGCGTTCGCCGCAATCGCGAAACCGATACCCGGCTCAAACGGGTCACCGCCGATCTGTACTACCGCACCCACAACGCCCTAAGCCGCGACAAGATTCCCGAGCATGCCGGTGACTTCCGCTTGCTTGATCGCAAGGTTGTCGAGGTCATCCGCAAGCTTCCCGAGCGCAACCGCTTCATGAAGGGCCTGTATGCCTGGAGCGGGTTTCGCCAGGACAGCGTCGAATATGACCGTGTCGAACGCACCGCTGGCAAGAGCAAGTTCAACTACTGGAAGCTCTGGACGCTGGCGGTCGACGGGATCACCTCGGCCTCGACGGTGCCGTTGCGCGTCTGGAGCTATCTGGGTGCCCTTATCGCAATGTGCGCGCTGGGCTTTGCTGCTTTCCTGACCATCAAGACCGTGATTTTTGGCGCCATCGTCCCGGGCTATGCGTCGATCATGGTTTCGGTTCTCTTTCTCGGCGGCATCCAGCTGATCTCGCTGGGTGTGCTCGGCGAATATGTCGGACGAATCCTCACCGAAACCAAACAGCGACCGATCTATGTGGTGCGCGAGTGCATTGGCCTCGACGCCTCGGACATTGCCGCCACATCCAAACCTTCTTCCGTATCCAGGGGCCCAAGATGAACGACCTCGCTCGCCAGCATGACATCAGCTTTCAGGCCAATCTCTACGCTGATCCGAACCCGACGCGGCGCAGCCTGCATAGTGCTCGCCGGGCCTGGGTCGAACAGGCGCTGGCCGGGATCGGGCCGGGAACCCACGTGCTCGAGGTCGGCGTCGGGTGCGGCATCTTTACGCAGTATCTGTCGCGAACCGGCGCAAAAGTCACCGCGATCGACATCAACCCCGATTTCATCGAAGGCGTGACCGGGTTGCCCAACGTTGCTGCCCATGTCCGCGATGCGACGCGTCCGTTCGGTGTCCAGAACCAGGACCTGGTGCTCAGTTCCGAAGTGCTCGAACATGTTCCGCCGGAACGTTCGCTCGCCATGTTGCGCGAAATCCGCGCTTCGTTGAAGCCGGGAGGACTGTTCGTTCTGACGACGCCGCAGCGCTATGCCACGATGGAGCTGGCGGCGCGGCTGCTGCGCTTTCCGGCCCTGCTCGCGCTGGCCCGGAAGGTCTATGGCCATGTCGATGAGCTGGGGCATATCAACCTGCTCACCGCACCGCAGCTTCAACGCCAGCTTGCCGCCTCCGGGTTCCGGATCGAAAGCCATGCGCGCTTCGGCTTCTACCTGCCGCTGATCGCGGACTTCGGCGGAAAAGCGGGGCACGACTTCTTGCGCCGGGTCGAACCTGTCATCCGTCAGATCCCAGTGCTGCGCGGACTGTTGTGGACGCAAGCCTATATTCTTCGGGCCTGTTGAGAGCCTGAATTGGCAACCCGGGCCGATGGCCTGCGGTCTCTTGCAAGCTCGCTTGGGAAGCACCTGCCGTACGGCGTGACGGCGCCCGGCCATGGTTGCCTGGGCATATCATCTGATACGAAAATATGGTGAGCCCTGCTGGGTTCGAACCAGCGACCTACTGATTAAAAGTCAGTTGCTCTACCGACTGAGCTAAGGGCCCCCTGGGGGTGACGCGGCAAGGGCGTCATCGGTTGCCGGGTGCGTCCCGGTGCGGGCATCCCCCTAGTCGGGCAGCCGGACGGGGTCAAGCCCGCGTCGCACGATGGCGCAACTGGGCGATGGTGAGACCGCTTAGCGGATCGCGCCAGCGCGGTGCGATCTGGGCGGCCGGGCGCAGCACGAAGTCACGGCGGCGATAAGCGGCATGCGGGACGATCAGCGCCGGTGCAGGGGAATACCAGCTGCCCCCCGACCACAGAATGATGTCGAGATCGAGCGTCCGCGCCGACCAGCGCTGACCACGCCGCTTGCCAAAGCGTGCCTCGATCCGCTTGAGCAGGGCGAGCAAGGCATCGGGCATCAGTGACGTGCGGATCACCGCGGCGCTGTTGGCATAGCGGCGCATCGACGGGCCGATCGGCGGTGTTTCGATCACCGATGCGGCGGCCTCGATATCGACCCCTTCGCTGGCGAGTGCCTCGAGGGCCGCCTCCAGCACCCGCCGGGGCGCGCCGATGCGGTGGTGGCGCCGGTTCGATCCCAGCGCGATCAGATAATGGTGGCGGCTTGTTTCATCCATTGTCCCCGACTAGCGAAAGCCGATGACCGACGTAAGCCCCCTGCCGCAGACCGAGCCGCCGCTGGATTGCGCGCTGTGCCCGCGCCTGGTCGATCTGCGCGAGGCATGCCAGGCGCAGCACCCCGATTGGTGGAACGCGCCGGTACCCGCATTCGGTGATGCCGCGGCGTGGCTGGGGATCGTCGGGCTAGCCCCTGGCATGCAGGGTGCGAACCGCACCGGGCGGCCATTTACCGGCGATTATGCCGGCGACCTGCTGTTTGCGACCCTGGCCAGATTCGGCCTGTCGCGCGGGGAATACGATGCGCGGATCGATGACGGGCTGACGCTGGACGGCGTGATCATCCTCAACTCAGTCAAGTGCCTGCCGCCACAGAACAAGCCGACGCCGCAGGAAATCAACACCTGCCGCCGGTTCCTGTCTGCGCAACTGGAAGCCTTGCCGCAGCTTCGCATCTTCATCGCATTGGGCCGGATCGCGCATGAAAGCTTCCTGCGGCATCTGGGCCTGCGCTCAGCTGCGTTTCCTTTCGGCCATAATGCGCGGCACGATCTGGGCGAGGGCAGGGTGCTGATCGACAGCTATCACTGCAGCCGGTACAACACCAACACCGGGCGGCTTACGCCAGAGATGTTCGAGGCGGTGTTTGCAGCGGCCATCGCCGAGCGCAGGGCCTGACTATTCCGGGGGAGCGAGCGCCGGAACGTCGCGCGCCGCGTCCTCGGGCGAAATGCCGGGCGGCGGGGCGGCAGCGATCGTTTCCTGCCGCCGCATCACCCGGCCTGCGCGCTTGATCGCAGCGCGGACGCGCGGATAGGTGCCGCAGCGGCACAGGTTGCGGATGGCGGTATCGATGTCAGCATCGCTGGGGTCGCTGTTCTTGCGCAGCAGCACGCTGGCCGCGATGATCATGCCCGGCGTGCAGAAGCCGCATTGCACCGCCTGCTCGGCGACGAACGCCTGCTGCACCGGATGGCTGCGATCACGGCTCAGCGCCTCGATGGTGGTGACATAGCGGCCTTCGACCTCGGCGATGCTGACCAGGCACGAACGGATCGCCTCGCCATCGACCACCACCATGCACGCGCCGCAATCGCCATTGCCGCAGCCATATTTGGTGCCGGTGAGATTGGACGCGTCGCGCAATGCCCATAGCAAGGGCGTTGCCGGATCGAGCCGGTACTGCACCGGACGGTCGTTGACGGTGAACTTGGTCATGGCGTCAGCGCATAACCGGGCGGGACGGGTCTGTCACCCGTGCCGCCGCGGCGAACGCGGTCAGTCGCGCCAGCTGGGGTCGATCTTGTCGACCTTGCGCACCATCGCGGCAAAATCGGGTACGCCCGCGCCCATCGGCAGCTGTACCTGGCTCAGATCGCGCTGGTGGACCGCAATGACCTCGTCAGGCACCAGGATCGGCTTGCCCATCGACATCGTGGCCAGCTGGATCTCGCACGCGCGCTGCAGTGCCCAATAGGTGATGAACGCCTCGGGCAGGGTGCGGCCCATGACCACCGGGCCATGGTTCTTGAGCATCAGGATGCGCTTGCCCCGGACGGCCTCGACCAGTCGCTCGCCCTCCTCCGCGCGGACGGTCACGCCCTCGAAATCATGATAGGCGATGTTGCCGATGAAGTTGCACGCATAGAAATTGGTCGGTTGCAGCCCGCCTTCGGTCGAGCAGACCGCCATCGTCGCGGTGGTGTGCGTGTGGATGATGCAGTGCATGTCCGGCAGTTCCTTGTGGAACACGCTGTGCTGCGTAAAGCCGGCCTTGTTGACGGGGTAGGGCGATCCGTCGAGCTTTTCGCCTTCCGAGTTGATCTTGACCAGGTTGGATGCGCAGACCTCGCTGAAGTGCAGGCCATAAGGGTTGATGAGGAACGCGTCTTCCTCGCCCGGGACCTTCAGCGTGATGTGGTTGTAGATCATTTCCGACCAGCCCATCATGTCGAAGACACGGTAGCAGGACGCCAGAAGCTTGCGCGCCTCATGTTCCTCGGTGGTCATCTGGGGGCTGGGCTTCAATGCGGTGGCCATCTCGCGGTCCTCTCATTATCATGGGTGGCTATGTGCAACCTGTATCGCATGACAAGCAATGCCGATGCAATCCGGCAGTTGTTCGGTGCCTATGTCGGCGCGGTCGATATGGCGGGCATCAACCTGCCGCCGTTCGAGGGCATCTATCCCGATTACGATGCGCCCGTTGTGACGGCGACCGAGATTGGCGCGGCGCTGGGCATGATGCGCTGGGGCTGGCCGCCGTTTGGCGAGGTCAAGCGACCGGTCACCAATGTGCGCAACCTGGCATCGCCGATGTGGCGATCGGCGCTGCGCGATCCGGCACGGCGATGCCTGGTGCCTGTGACGGCGTTTTGCGAATATGGGGCCGCGTCCGACCCCGTCACCAAGCGCAAGCGTCAACACTGGTTTGCGCTGCCATCAGGCGATCCGTTCGCCTTTGCCGGAATCTGGCGGCAAACCCATGATGGCGCGCGATTTGCCTTTCTGACCTGTGAGCCCAACGCGCTGGTCGGCGCTGTCCATCCCAAGGCGATGCCGGTGATGCTGACGGGTCAGGCACTCAACATATGGCTGCGGGCGGACTGGGATGAGGCTGCTCGCCTGGTCGCACCCTTTGCCGATGACGCTATGTGCGAGTTGCCCGCATTGGCCAGCACCGATGCAACTGGGGCACAGCCCGGTCTTTTCGACTGAAAAAGGGCGAAATTCCTTGAAAACCCCGCGTACCGCTGGTAACGGCCCGCATGTGACCGACAGCCCGGTGGCTGGCGTGCCCTATTTTATTGGCCTTCAAGCTTTGGCTTAGCTGACCGTTTTCCGCGCCCCAGGCGTGGCGCGAGCGGGTCTTGCAAGCTGTGATTCGAAATGGAGCTGACGTAAGTTTATGCAGATTCTCGTACGCGATAACAATGTTGACCAGGCGCTGCGGGCGCTCAAGAAGAAGCTGCAGCGCGAAGGTGTGTATCGCGAGATGAAGCTGCGTCGTCATTACGAAAAGCCCTCGGAAAAGCGCGCCCGTGAAAAGGCCGCAGCCGTGCGTCGCGCCCGCAAGCTGGAGCGCAAGCGCATGGAACGTGACGGCGGTAAGTAAGCCGGATATAGCATCGCGAAACTGGCGGACCGGGGGGCCGATTCGCCGCAACTGCCTCGCCAGGCCAGCCTGTCTTTCGAGATAGCGTGCCAAGGGCGGGGTTCGTGGTACGATAACCGGAGGCTGCCATGTCCGTTACGCGCGTTCCCATTCCGCCGCTCGCCAAGGGCTCACTGACCAAATTGTGGCTTGGTGTTGCCGCTGCGGTTGCCATCGCCGGTGGCACAGCCTGGGCAGGTCTCCACACGGTTCCGGCATCGGGAGCAGGCTTCCTCGCCAGCAACGCCGATGAGCCCGGTGTGGTAACGACCGAAAGCGGTCTGCAGATCAAGGAACTGGTCAAGGGCACCGGCCCATCGCCGACCGACGCGGACGTGACGCTGATCAACTACAAGGGCACGCTGATGGACGGTACGCCGTTCGACGCCAACGAGCGCGTGCCCATGCCGGTTGCCGGCTCCATTCCCGGCTTTTCCGAAGGCCTGAAGCGGATGCAGCGCGGCGGAAAGTACCGCCTGTGGATCCCCGCCGAACTGGGCTACGGCTCGGAGGAAAAGACCAACCCGCAGACCGGTCAGGTGGTCATTCCGGCCAACAGCCTTCTGGTCTTCGATGTCGATCTCGTCGAGTTCATCCCCGAAGTCCAGCTTCGTGCGATGCAGCAGCAGCTGCAGGGGCAAGGCGGACCGGGTGGTCCTGGTGGCCCGCCCCCGGGCATGCCGGGCAACTGACAAATGAAAAAAGGCCGGTGTCACCACCGGCCTTTTTCTTTGCTGTCTGATGTTTGCGTAAAGGCGTTCAGACGCCTTCGGGGCGCACGATCTCGAAGGCTGACACCATGTCCTTGAACCAGGCGGGCACCGGGGCTGGCCGCATGCCGACCATGGCAAAATGGACATAGCTGATCGTGACTACGGTCAGCAGCTCGTCACCGCGAAAGATCGCGCATTCGCTGGTCAGCGAGCTGTTGCCGAAGCGCTTGATGCGAACGGCCAGATCGATCATGTCATCGGCGACCGCACTGGCGCGGAAATCGACCTCGGCATGGCGCACCATCATGTCGTGGTCGGGTGCGAACAGGTTGAACCCGGTGCTTTCCGGCTTGCCGCTGGCGATGTTGAGTGCCCTGAAATATTCAGTGATCCCGATATCGGCAAACATCAGATAGTTCGCGTTGAAGACGACATTCTGCAGATCGACTTCATGGTAGTGCACGCGCTTGGGCGCGATGCTGCGGAACTGGGCGCGGGTGGGCGCGTCCGTCATGCTGTTTTCCTCTCTGTCGGTTGGCGGTCTTAGTTCGCTGATCCGCATACACAAAAAAAGGGGGGCATGAAGCCCCCCAATGTCCCTGTTTTCAACCTGTTGCGGTCTTGCGCCGCCATGGTTGTGACCAAGCCCGGTCAATAGGTGTGCGGATCAGAACTTGTAACGGATCGATCCACCATAAGTGCGGGGCAGGCTGGGATAGCCCGAGATGCTCTGCGACTGCGCCACTGAGTCAAACACGGTGCTGACATACTGGTCGTCGAGCAGGTTGCGGCCCCAGATGCTGACTTCGAAGCCATTGGTCAGTTCCAGCGTCGCCGATGCGCTGACCAGATCGACCTGGCGGCGGAAGTTGCGGGCCACCGCCTGGGCATTGGCGCCGAAGCCCGGCAGACCTTCTGCGATCTGCACATCGCTTTCGTACGAATAGTCGCCGCGGACGGTGAACTTGGTGCCGCCAGCGAATTCATAGGTGTACGAACCGCCCATCGATGCCGAAAGGGCAGGAATGCCGGCAGGCGTGGTTCCGGTCAGATCACCCACGGCCGAGTTTACGAAGCTGTCGTACTTCGGATCGAGGTAGGTGAAGGCGACGAACAGGTTGAGGCCATCGGTCGGCTTGACGGTACCGTCAAACTCGATGCCGAAGGTCGACTGCTCGCCGGCATTGGCCAGCGCGAAGCCGGTGCCGGTGAAGACGTTGCTCTGGAAGCCCTTGATCGACTGCTTGAACACCGCGATGTTGAACGCGACCAGCGGCCACTGCGCCTTCAGACCGGCTTCATAGACTTCCGATTCCTCAGGGCCGGCAAAGCGCGAACCGGTGGTCAGGTTGGGCAGAGCCAGGCCTGCTGCGCGGATCGGCGAGGTTGCCGGGTTGTTGACCGGCGAGCCGGGGATGAAGTCGGTCGGGAACGGACGGCTGTCACGCGAAAGGTTGAACGAGGTCGCCTTGAAGCCGGTGGCGTAGGTGGCGTAGATGTTCAGATTGTCGGTGATCTCGTAGTTCGCACGAATGGTGTACGAGAAATCGTCGTCCTTGGTCCGGCCGCTTTCCACTGCGTTGGGGAAGTTGAGGAAGGGCGGCAGGAACTGCAGCGCGCGCAGGCCGAGCAGCGGGTTGACCGCCGGGTTGGTGTTATTGGCACGGGCGAATGCGGCTGCACCGGTCTGGATCTGGCCGAAGACTGCGGGCTGCGCGGCGGCGAAAGCGCCGATCTGCGCCGCATTGGCCGGTCCGGGCAGGCGCAGCGCCTGGCCCACGGTGGTGGCAACGCCCTGCTGCGTGATCAGCGTGTTGCCGATCGCGACGAAATCCAGTGCCGAGAACGGATCGGTGCTGATGACGTTCGAGCGGACCTGCTTCTTGTCTTCGGTATAGTTGAAACCGAAGGTGAAGGTCAGACGGTCGAACGGCTTGAAATCCACCTGACCGAAGATCGAGTAGGCGTCGTTGCCATAGGTGAAGTCGTCGGCAATGCCCTGGCCCTGACGGAAGAAGGTGTTGTTGGGCACGCCCAGAAGCGCTTCCACGCCCGCTGCGCCGCCAACGCCCGGACCGATCAGTGCGCTGGCATAACCGCGGAAATCGCGGCCAAACAGCAGGTCGTTGGTGAACTTGATGTCTTCGGTGAAGTAGAAGCCACCCAGCAGGAAGTTGAGCGGGCCATCGAAGTCCGAGGCAATGCGCAGTTCCTGGGTGAAGGTGTCGATGCTCGTGTTGGCGAGGTTCTGGCCGATCAGGTCGGCAGCGGTGAAGTCCGAATCCTGGTTGGTGGTCGAACGCACTTCGCGATAGGCGCTGATGCTGGTGAGCGTCAGTGCGCCGATGTTCCAGTCACCCTGCAGCGAGACGCCGTAGTTTTCGATCTCGTTGGTCGAAGGGATGTTGTTGCGGACGCGGTACGAGAACGGATCGGCAGCCTCGATCGGGCGGGCCTGGCCGCTGGCGGCGCGCAGCGCGGCGGTGATCGCCGGGTTTTCCTGGATGTTGGCGGCGATGCAGCAATTCTCGTCGATCTTGTCATAGTCGCCGATCAGACGGAAGCTGAGGTCTGCGCTGGGCTCCCACAGCAGCTGGCCACGCACGCCCCAACGATCGCGATCATTGAACTTGATGCCCAGGTTGAGGTCGCGGGCATAGCCATCGCGCTTGTTGATGTTGCCTGCCAGGCTGAAGGCGAGCGTTTCGCTGATCGGGCCGGTGACATCTGCCTTCAGGATGCGCGCGTTGAAATTGCCATAGGTGGCTTCGACCGATCCGCCGAACTCGAACTGCGGACGCTCGGTGACCAGGCTGATGATACCGGCCGATGCGTTCTTGCCGAACAGCGTCGACTGCGGGCCACGCAGCACTTCGACGCGCTGGATGTTGGGAAGGTCGCCGATCTGCGCGGCCGAGCGCGAACGATACACGCCGTCGATGAACACGCCGACCGAGGGCTCGATGCCGGGGTTGTTGGCGCCGTTGCCGAAGCCGCGGATGATGAAGTTGGTGTTCGCCGAGCTCTGCAGCTGCGAGACGCGAAGCGAGGGAACGAGAGTCTGGAGATCGATCAGGTCGCGGATCTGTGCGTCTTCGATGTCTTCGCCGCTGGTGACCGAAACCGCGATCGGAATTTCCTGCAGCGTGGTTTCACGCTTCGATGCGGTCACGATGATGACATTGCTGTCGGCGTTTTCCGCGTCCTGCGCGGCATCCTGAGCGAAGGCGGTGCCCGGCATGGCGAGCGTTCCGAGCGCTGCGCCTGAAAGCAGAATGGATTTCAGGCGGGTGTCGTTGATGATCATCTGGGTGTTCTCCCCTAAAATGGCTGACAAATTGGCCCTGTTTCCGGGCCTCGTATGGCTTTGGATCGTCCTTATGACTGACACGCCAGTGTCACAAACGAAAACCGCGGAATCCCGAGAGATTCCGCGGTCTGCGTGACAATTTTGCAACGCATTTGCAGCATTCCGCGACGTCAATTGCGCCTCAGGCAATTGTGCATCGCAGCATTCCGCTTACGTCAACCAGCGCGCGCCAGTGCGGCGGGCGGGATCAGCCGATCGGCGCGCAGGCGGCCTCCAGCCAGGCGAGGGCGTCTCCGTCAAGCTGCGGGGCCACGATCTCCCGCACCCGCGCGTGATAGGCGTTCAACCAGTCGGTTTCTGCAGGGCTCAGCAGCGCCGTCTCGATGCAGTTGCGGTCGATCGGGGCGAAGGTCAGGGTTTCAAAGCCGAGCACCTCGTGTTCGGAGCCTGCAAGGTCCATCGGGGCGACCAGCACCAGGTTCTCGATGCGGATGCCGAATTCGCCGGCCTTGTAATAGCCCGGCTCGTTCGAACAGATCATGCCCGGACGCAGCGGTTCGCCCTGACCGCCAAAGGCGGCGATGCGCTGGGGGCCTTCATGTACCGCCAGGAAGCTGCCGACGCCATGGCCGGTGCCGTGCGCGTAATCGACGCCGTCGGCCCAGAGGAACTGCCGTGCCAGAACGTCAAGCTGGCCGCCGGTGGTGCCCTTGGGGAAGCGGATGGTGGCCAGTGCGATATGGCCCTTGAGCACCTGGGTGAAGCGGCGCTTCATTTCGGCCGTCGGGGTGCCGATGGCGATGGTGCGGGTGATGTCGGTGGTGCCATCGAGATACTGGCCACCGGAATCGACCAGATACAGGCTGTCCATCACGATCGGCAGGTTGGTCTCCTCCGAGACGCGATAATGGCAGATGGCCCCATTGGAAGACGCGCCCGAAATCGTATCGAACGAGGTGTCGATCAGCTTGCCGGTCGCCTCGCGGAACTCGAGCAGCTTGGCCGCCGCCGACAGCTCGGTCTGGCCGCCGGCAGGTCCAGCGATCGACAGCCAGTGCAGGAACCGGCTGACCGCCGCGCCGTCGCGCGCCTGGGCGGCGTGATGCCCAGCGATCTCGGTCGCATTCTTCATCGCACGCGGCAGCACGCTGGGGTCGCGCCGCGCGGCGATCTTGGCGCCTGCGGCCTCGAGCCGCGAGAAGATGGCGGCGACTGCGCGCTCAGGATCGACCGCGACTGCCTTGCCCGCCAGAGCGTCGAGCCCTTCGGAAAAGCCCTCATAGCTGTGCAGCGCGACTTGGTTGCCCAGATGGCTGCGCAGCTCGTCGGTGACCTTCTCGGGCGCGACGTACAGATCGGCGCTGCCGTCCTGATGGACCACGCCGTAAGACAAGGTGACCGGCGTGTGCGTCACATCACCGCCGCGGACGTTGAACACCCAGGCAACGGAATCGAGCGCGGTGATAACCGCAGCATCCAGGCCCTGGTCGTTCAGCCAGTTTGCGATATCGGCGCGCTTGTCGGCAGACTCGCGGCCTGCATAGGCGATCGGGTGCGGCTTCATCACGGCATCGGGGCGCGCAGGCTGATCGTGCCAGACCGCATCGACCGGATTGCCGTCCACGGCCTTCAGCGTTGCGCCGCGCCGGGCAAGGCTGGTCGTTGCCTGCTTCACCCAGTCGCGCGTGTGCTGCCACGCGTCATAGCCGATGATCGCGCCTTCGGGTGCATGGGCGCCGAGCCAGTCTGCCACCGACTGCTGCGCGGTGCCGACATATTCGAACAGCCGCCCATCGACCTGGTCGCGGACCTGGATGGTGTACCGCCCATCGACGAAAATCGCCGCCTTGTCGGCCAGCACTACCGCCGTGCCTGCCGATCCGCCAAACCCGGTGAGCCATTCCAGCCTTTGCGCATAGGATCCGATATATTCGCTCATATGTTCGTCACAGATCGGCACGACAAAGCCGCCCAGCCCCTGACGCTTCAATTCTTCACGCAATGCCGAAAGACGGGCTTCATGGGTGGACATCAACATGGCGCGGTATCAACTCCTTGCAAAAACGATTGGTCGGCAAGATAGAGATTATTCACGCCGCGCGCCAGTCCGGCGCCAGCGTCGGTTTGCTCTGTCAGGTCGTTGCCTGAAAGGACCTTTCGATGCCGATCCGACTGCCGCTGCCACCCGCCGTCTTCAATGCGGCCATGGTTGCCGCGCTGGCGCTCACCTCTCCTGCCCTTGCAAATGAAAGAACCTCCATGTCGCAATCCGCCAAGCCGCCCATCGCCGAGCAGCGGCCGTACAGCTTTGAACGCCATGGCGTAACCATCGAGGATCCGTGGCACTGGCTGCGGGACAAGGGCTATCCCAAGGTCGATGACGCCGATGTGATCGCATATCTGGAGGCCGAAAACCGCTGGTTCGAGGCGGCGATGAAACCGCACGACGCGCTGGCGCAGACGCTTTTCGAAGAGATGAAGGGCCGGATCAAGGAGGATGATTCCTCGGTACCGCAGAAGGACGGCGAGTGGCTCTACTGGGTCGAGTACGACAAGGGTGCGCAGTACAAGAAATGGTATCGCAAGCCCGTCGCCGGTGGCGATCGCGAGCTTCTGCTCGACGAGACCGAGCTCGCCAAGGACAAGGAATATTTCCGGCTCGGCGGTTTTTCGGTCAGCCCCGATGGCAAGCTTCTCGCCTATTCGGTCGACGATGACGGGTCGGAGCGCTTCGAGGCGCGCTTCAAGGACCTCACCACCGGAGCGCTACTGCCCGATGTGATCTCCGGGACGCTCTCCAGCCTGATCTGGACCGCCGATTCCCAGGCGCTGATCTATGGCCTGGCGAACGAAAACTGGCGCACCGACAACGCGCGGCTGCATACGCTCGGAAAACCCGCAAGCGAGGACGTCGAGCTTTACAAGGAGGACGACGAGGGCTTCCGCGTCGATGTCGGCATGACATCGAACGAGAAGTACATCGTCATCGCCACCGGCGACAACGAGACCAGCGAGATCCGTCTGCTGCCGGCGGGCAATCCGCTGGCCGAACCGATCCTGGTCAGCCCGCGCCAGAAGGGCCGCGAATATGATGTCGAGGAGCGCGACGGGACGTTGTTCATCCACACCAACGACGATCACATCAATTTCCGCCTCGCCACTGCCAGCATCGAGGCCCCGGGCGAATGGACGACGCTGATCGCGGGGTCGGACGATTTCTACATGACCGACATGACCGCCTTCAAGGATTTCTACGTCATCGAAGGGCGCAAGGATGGCCTCGATACGATCGAGATCCGCGATTATGCCGATGCCTCGAAGATCGCGCCGATCACTTTTCCCGAAGCGAGCTATTCCGCGTCGCTCGGCGACAATCCCGAATGGGACATGAAGGTGCTGCGGCTGGCCTATGAATCGATGGTCACGCCCGACACCGTCTATGACTATGACGTCGCCAGCCGCGAGTTGACGGTGCTGAAGGTGCAGGAAGTGCCCTCTGGCTATAATGCCGCCGATTATGAGACGCAGCGGGTGATGATCGCGTCGCGCGACGGCACGCAGATTCCGGTTTCGGTGATCACGCGCAAGGGCTTCCAGCAGGATGGCAGCGCGCCGCTGCACCTTTATGCCTATGGCGCTTATGGCTATGCGATCCCTCCCAGTTTCTCGGTCACTCGGCTCAGCCTGGTCGATCGCGGCTTTGCCTATGCCATCGCGCATATCCGCGGCGGCGATGACCTGGGCCGCAAATGGTATCTCGACGGCAAGCTGACCAAGCGGACCAACACCTTCAACGACTTTGTCGATGTCGCCAAGGGGCTGATCGAGCGCGGCTATACCTCAAAGGGTCGGGTCACTGCCAGTGGCGGCTCTGCTGGCGGAGAGCTGATGGGGGCGATCGTCAACTCCGATCCCGATATCTGGGGCGCGGTGGTGGCGCATGTGCCGTTTGTCGACGTGCTCAACACCATGCTCGACGAAACCCTGCCGCTGACCCCGGGCGAATGGCCCGAGTGGGGCAACCCGATCACCGACAAGGCGGCGTTCGACCTGATCCGGTCGTACAGCCCCTATGACAATGTGCGGGCGCAGGCCTATCCGCCGATCATGGTGACAGCCGGCCTCAACGATCCGCGTGTGACCTATTGGGAACCGGCGAAATGGGTCGCCAAGCTGCGCGTCACCAAGTCCGACGACAATGTTCTGCTGCTCAAGACCAATATGGGCGCAGGCCATGGCGGCAAATCCGGACGCTTTGATTCCTTGAAGGAAACCGCCGAGGAATTTGCCTTCCTGCTCTGGCAGATGGGGATGGCTGGCAAGTAAGGGCTTATCGGCAACCGGGGCAGGAGCCGGGGAAGGGGCAGGATGCTCAGCCCCGGCACGGCCCCAGTTGCTCCAGCACGAAGTTGTAATCGCGCCGCGCCAGATCGTTGTCGGCAGGCGTATCCGATACCAATGCGCGTGCCGGGATCTGTGCAGGCAGCGAACAGGCCAGCCGGTACCACAGCAACGTGCCCTTGCGCGGCGGAGCGGCGGCCTCGTCGACGATCTCGGTCAGCGAGACCGCCCAGCGCGCAGCCAGGCCCGGACGGCGCAGGACCGTGATCGACACCGGGTCTCCGGTCGCAGTGGCCAGAAAGATCTGGGTTTCGCCTTCACCCTGCAGGTTTCCGCGCACGTGCAACGCCTCGCGGATGCCACGAATGGCGGGCGGCGCACTCGGCGTGACCAGATCGGTCACGATCGTCCGCACCTGCGCCTCATTTGCAGCCGTCCACACGATCTGCGCATCCTTTGCGACGAGTTGCACCTCGCCGGGGCGCGACCCGGGGCGCGCGAACAGCAGGAATTGCGACTTCTTGAGCTTGGGAACCTTGCCGCGCGCGTCACGCGGAACGTCGACGAGATAGCGAATCGATTCGGAAACCCCCGCCTTTCCGCGAATGAGATTCATTACCTGCGCCTCGACAAAAAGCCTTGCCATCGTCGGCGGGACATCCGGGGCCCGTTCTGGCTCGATCACGGTCGCCTTTTTGACCTGCACGCGCATGACCTGCGGAGAGGCATCGGCAAGCCGCGCGAGGGCCACATATCCGACCGAGCTGGTTTCAGCCGAAACCTGCGCATTCACGCGGTATACGATCGGAAAACCGCTAGGAATTGCGATGCTTAGCGCGGTGATGGAGGCCAGGGTTTTCAGGGCGTGCGGCATCGGCGAGTCTCCTCAATTTCTGGGTCCGGGAGGGTGGCTCTCGGGGCTCAAAGGTTAATTCAAACTGAATCCATTTAAGCGATTGCCTGCTGATAAGTTGCGCGTTAAATCCCCTTTCGGGCAAGAGAAAAACAAACCAGAGGCTGGAACGCATCAGGGGAGCGGGGCAATCGGATAGGTTGCATTCCGCAATTCGTGTGTTTTCAGCACCAGCCGCGGTCATCGGCTGGTTTGTCCGGGTGTCGCTGATTTTTTTCGTCGGCGCTACCCGGGTGACAGGTTTAATAAGGGTAAGGAGCGTCGTTTCTGAATGGCCTATGCTGATCAACAGGCAAGCGGAAACAAGATAGTTTCCCTCGTTGTCGTGGCGCTGATTCACATCGTTGTGATCTACGCCCTCGTGACGGGACTTGCATATAGCGCGGTCAAATCGGTCGCGGAAAAGCTTAACGTCGTCGACGTTGAAGAAGAGGTGATACCGGAAGAGCCGCCGCCACCACCGCCGCCGGACCAGCCGATTACGCCGCCGCCAGTGGTAACCCCACCGCCGCTCGTGCGTACTCCGCCGACGTCGGCGCCGACCATAACCACCACCAACACACCGCCGCCGATCTTCAATCCGACGCCGATTGTTGCTCCGCCGCCTGCACCGCCGGCTCCGCCGCCGGCGCCGTCTAAGGCTTCGGGTGCGTCGCCTCGTGGCAACCCGGGCAGCTGGGCAACGCCGAACGACTATCCGGCACGAGCACTGCGTGAAGAGCGCGCTGGCACCACTCGGTTCCGTGTCTCGATCGGCCCTGATGGCCGTGTCACCGATTGCCAGATCACCGGATCAAGCGGCCATGCCGACCTTGACGAGGCGACCTGCAAGAATGTGACCCGCAGAGCGCGCTTCAAGCCTGCTCTGGACTCGGCTGGCAATCCCATCGCGGATAGCTATTCGAATGCGGTTCGCTGGGAAATTCCGAAGTAATCGTTTGGACTGGATGCCGCTGCGGCGGATTGGTTTTGGTTTCTTAGACGCACCGACTTTTCTGACGGCGCTCTATATATTCTCTGAGAGGAAGTTTTGATGTTGATTGAAATGCTTGCTGCGGCTGGAGCCGAAGCGCCGAAAAACGCTTTTGGTTTTATGGAAGCACTCGAACAGGGCGGCGTCATCGCATATGCGACCGTCGGCATCCTGGGTATCATGTCGTTCGGTTCCTTCTTCATCCTGTTCACCAAGCTGTTCGAACAGCAGAAGGTTCTGTCGCAGGGCCAGAAGGTCCGTGACACGTTCTGGCGCGCCGGTGGCATGAAGGAAGGTGCCGCAAAGCTCGAAAAGAACACTGCCTATCGCCAGATCGTCGACGACGGCATCAAGGCGCAGGAAGAGCACGCCAAGCTGACCGACCCCGTCGAAGCCCATGACTGGCTGCACGGCTCGCTGAACCGTTCGGAAGCCGCGATCAACGCCAAGCTCGCCGGCGGCCTGCCGTTCCTGGCAACCGTGGGCGCAACCTCGCCGTTCATCGGTCTGTTCGGTACGGTTATCGGTATCTATCGCGCACTGATCAAGATCGGCATCTCGGGTTCGGCATCGATCGACCAGGTTGCTGGCCCGGTGGGTGAAGCTCTGATCATGACCGCACTGGGTCTGGGCGTTGCTGTTCCGGCCGTGCTTGCCTACAACTGGCTGCAGGCTCGCAACAAGCAGATCGCAGCGCAGCTCAGCGCCTTCTCGACCGACGTTCTGGGCTACATGGCTTCGAACGGTGCAGTGATCCCCGCAGCACCGGCCAAGCCTGCTGCTCCGGTCGCTGCGGCACCGATCAAGAAGTAAGAGACGTTCATCATGCCGGCGGCTAGTCTCAACGGGACTGTCGCCGGCTGATGGTGTCGGCACTCACGGCAGGCTTTCGGGGCTGCCAGCAGATTTCCGATGCCGACATGCTCAAGACTGCTGCGCGCTAGCGCAAAACCAATCCGCGGCCACATGGCTCGGTAAGTAGAGAATAGGATTTATTGCGATGGCAATGAGCGTTGGAGGCGACGGCGGCAAGGAAAAGCCGATGTCTGACATCAACACGACGCCGCTTGTGGACGTCATGCTGGTGCTTCTCATCATCTTCCTGATCGCGATCCCGGTGGTTATCCAGACCGTGGATGACCTGACCATTCCGGTTATCGAATTCGAGCCGACCGAAACCAAGGCAGAAAACATCCTTCTGTCCGTGACGACCACCGATGCCAACGGACTCAGCCCTGGCGACGATGGGTTCACTGGCGCAAGCCCGAACGGCGAATGCCGGGTCTATGTGAACGTCACGCCGGTCGACAATGTCGAGCTCCAGGATATCGCGGTCAAGCGTCTGGAATCGATCATCGAAACAGCGGGCGGTGTGGAAAACCTGAAGGAAGAAGATCTTCCCGAAGTTCACATCCGCGGTGACATCAATGCGCCTTACCGGTGCATCGGCGGCGCGATCTTCACGATGCAGCGGGCCGGATTTGCCAAGGTCGGCTTCATCTCTTCGCCGATCGACCTGACCGCAGTTTGATCGAGGCCGTCATCGGATGACGGCCTCCACTACAGAAATTTGGGAGTAGCTTGATATGGCAATGAGTGGCGGCAGCGATGATGGCGAGCCGATGATGGAAATGAACACGACGCCGTTGATCGACGTCATGCTCGTTCTCCTCATCATGTTCATCATCACCATCCCGGTTCAGACCCATGCGGTAAAGATCGATCTGCCGCAGGACAGCCCGCCGCAGGACGTGGTTGTCGAGCCGGTCAAGAACAAGCTGATCGTCGATACCAACGACACCATTTCGTGGAATGGTACGCCGGTATCGCAGGCCCAGCTTGCTGGCATTCTCGCGCAGACCCGCAACATGGATCCTGAGCCTGAACTGCAGTTCCAGCCTGACGCACGCGCACGCTATCAGATCGTCGACGAGGTTCTCGTTGTCATCAAGCGCAGCGGCGTGACGAAGCTCGGCTTCGTTGGAAACGAGCAGTACGGATCGTTCCAGAAGGCGCCGGGCAAGTAATTCGCCAGCACTTCGGCATCCAAACAAAAAGGGGCGGCGTAGCGATACGCCGCCCCTTTTTGTTTGGGCGCTCGATAGAAGAAAATTCCGTTCAGGCGTTGCGCTGGCGATCGGACAGCTGACGCAAGGTGGCCAAAGCGTCACGCAGCGCAGCATCCATGTCATCGTCCATGGGCTGTGCGGGGCTGGCAACCGGTTCCGGTATGGCCGCAACGATCTTCGTCTCGCCAGTTTCGCCGGTCTCGGCCGTGTCCGCGGGAAGTTCGGTCGTCGGCAGCGCCTGGGTTTCGACGCCGCTGATGGCTGGCGGCTGATAATCCACGGCGCTGGTCCACACATCGTTTTCCGGGCGCAAGGCCTCGGTTGACGCGAACGGTGCTGGTGTCTGGGGCGCAGTGTCTAATTCCGCCTCTGCCGGCTGCTCCAGGCGGAACCGCAGCGGACGCGCTTCAACGTCTGCGGACTGTTCGTCGACACTGGCATCACCTGCTAGGCTGGGCGGTTTGGCAAGCGAGAATAGTCGCGCCGTCGCTTCGGGCAACGCCGCTCCGCTGGGAGAGGTCTCCAGTCCGCTCTGCCGACGGCGCACAAGGCCCGTCTCGAGCCGCTCGATCAACTCGGCGACGCTCAGCGCCTCAAGATCCTCTGCGTCCTGACGATACAGTGGCTCGGCAACCGTGGTGTCGCTGTTGGTATCCGCAGGGGCTTGCGTGCTGAACGCCTGTTCGGTCCCGGCTGCGGCGTCTTCTGCGCTGTCAGCAAATTCGGGCGCAGCGGCACGATCGGCAAGCGCCTCCGGCCACAGCGAGGTCACGGGCCCAGTCTCAGCTTCTGCCTCAACCTCAACATCAGGCTCTGCGACAGTGGGGGGCGCAAAGCGGAATGACGGCGCCTGGATCGGCGATTCCGTGATGTCTTCGTCGGCAGCCGAGGGCGCGGCAAACGCCATGTCCTCGCCAAGTTCGAGCGGCATCGCAGCAGCCGCCGCGCTGGCAAGCTCTGCGGCCATCGGCATGGCTGGGGCGGTCGGTTCGGCCAGATCGCTGCTGGCCAGGATCGGCGAGCGGACCGGGGCATCGGGGTGCTGGTCGCCGTTGCGGATGCGCAGGCGGTTGATGTCGGCAAAATCGGTGACGGTCCCCGCGGCAGGCTCGGACTTGCCGAAGCGCAGTGTACGCAGCCAGCCGGCGAGCTTGCCGCCTTTGCCGGTTGCAGTGTCGCTGGTGACCGCGCTTGAATCGGCGCTTGCGGCCTTTTTCACGGTTGCTTCAAAACCCATCTCTTCGGTCTCCGGGCGCGGCAGGAGCGCGAGCAGCGCTCCTGCGGTCAGTGTTCCAATTCCGGCGCTCAGCGCCAGCCGGGCCGTATCGCCCAGCGGTGGTGCGGCGGCAGGCAGCAGTTCGGCGATGCCATAAGCGGTGACGAAGCCTTCGATCGCGGTCATCGGGATGAAGCTGCTGCCGAATGCCGCAGCCAGCCCGCCGCCGACAGCGAACGCGGTCGGATGGCGTGACAACACGCCGGTCTCGCCGGTCGTCGTCCCTTCCTCTTCGTGCGCTGGCGCCATGCGGTGCAAAACCCCGGTTGTTCGTTCGTCAAGCCGCGCTGGAAACGCGGCTATTCGAGCGTATGTCTAGCATGCGTTGGTAAACGGGTTGATAACGTTGAACATTCCGCGCCCAGTTCCGTTCCTCGGCGACAAAGGCGCGGGCGGTTGCGCGGCGTTCGTCCCAAGTATCCCGCGCCGCGGCGAGGGTGGCGAGCGCATCGGCGATGGCTGCCGGATCATCGGGAGCAAATAGCGTGCCCGTGACACCGTCGGTGATCAGTTCGCGGTGCCCGCCGACATCGGAAGCGGCCACCAGCCGCCCCTGCGCCATGGCTTCGAGCGGTTTCAGCGGCGTGACCGTTTCGGTCAGGCGCATCGCCTTGCGGGGATAGGCGAGGATGTCGATCAGGCTGTAATAGTGTTCGACATCGTGATGCGGCACGCGCCCGACAAAGCGGATGGCGTGCGCAGCGCGCGAGTTTTCCGCCTGAACGCGCAGCGCGTCTTCCGCCGGGCCACCGCCCACCAGCAGCAACCGGATGTCGGGATCGCGCGCCAGCAGCATCGGCATCGCGGCAATCAGGTCGTCGAGCCCCTCATAGGGGTAGAAGCTGCCGATGAAGCCGATCACCGTCTTGCCCTCAAGGCCCAGCGCGCGAGCGCGTTCCGGGTCTGCAGGGACGGGCGTGCCGAACATTTCCATGTCGACCCCGTTGGGCGAGACCATGATCTTGTCGCCAGGAAAGCCGCGTGCGATCAGATCCTGGCGCAGGCCTTCGCAGATCACCGCTACGGCGTCTGCTCCTGCGACCGCACGGTTTTCCATCTGCCGGGTCAGCCAGTATTTGGCCGACCCCTGGCTGCCGGTGCCGTTGCCGACGGCGGCATCTTCCCAGAAGGCGCGAATTTCATACAGCACCGGCAGGCCCAGCTTGCGACCGACGCGCAGGGCAGCCAGGCCATCGAGACAGGGCGAGTGCGCGTGCATGATATCGGGCTTCCACAGCGCGCAAGTGGCTTCGGTCGCGCGAGCAAGCGCAGCGATATCGCGCCATTCGCGCAGGCCCGGGGGGCCGGATACGGTTTCCATGGTGCGGTGGAACGTCAGCCCGTCATGCACCTCGACTGCGTCCACCTGCGCGCCCGGTGGCAGCGAGGCCTGGTGGCGGATGCTGGTGACCGCGCGGACGTCCAGCCCGGCGCGCTGCTGCGCGGTCAGGATGGCGCGGGTGCGGAAAGCATAGCCGCTGTGCAGCGGCAGGCTGTGGTCGAGGACGTGCAGGATCCGGGTCATGGCTGGCAACCCTATGCAGCAAAAGGATTAACGCCGCGTCAACCCATTGCGATTATGGCTTTAGGGATCAAGCCGCCCCGTGCATAGTCGGGTGATCGGGTCAGCAGAGCAAGGCCGCAGGTTCATGGTCGATAATTTTGCCATTGCGATCTCGCACCTGCTCATTGCGCTGGCAGTGTGGCGGCTCGTGTGGCGTGCCGATCTCGACCACGAGAATCCCCCTGCGAAGGATGAAATCGGCTCCGGTTTCTTTCAGCAAGGCCCCGCGACTGGCAAGGGCCCCGTAAATCGCGCAGGCGTGCAGGGGGAGCAGCGCGATGCGTGATCTTGCCTTTGTCGGATTTCTGATGGCGTTCCTGGCGCTCGGCTTCAAGCGCCCCTTCATCTTCGTGCTGGCCTATGCCTATATCGATATCGTCGCGCCGCAGCGTCTGTCCTACTGGATGCTCAATGCCGTGCCGATCTCGCTGATCGTCTTCGGGCTGGCGTTTCTCGGCTGGCTGGTCGTCGATGACAAGAAGGACATGCGCGTATCCTTCCGTCAGGGGGTGATGCTGCTGTTGTTTGCCTGGTGCGCATACACCACCCGCACCGCCGATTTTCCCATCGATGCTGAGGGCAAGTGGGAATGGGTGTGGAAGGCGCTGATCTTTGCGATGTTCCTGCCGCTGACGCTGCGCACCAAGCTGCGCATCGAGGCTCTGGGCCTGATGATGGTGCTGTGCGCCAGTTCGATCATCATCACCGGGGGTATCAAGACTTTGGCGTCGGGCGGCGGCGGCTATGGCGTGATGCAACTGCTGATCTCGGACAACAGCGGATTGTACGAAGGCTCGATCATCTCGACGGTGGCGATCTGCATCATCCCGCTGATCCTGTGGCTCGCCAATTACGGAACCGTGTTCCCGCCGGACTGGCGCGTGAAGACCTTTGCCTATGCGCTGGTCTTTGCATGCCTGCTGATCCCTGTCGGAACCCAGGCGCGCACCGGGCTGGTGTGCATCGGCGTGCTGGCTGTGCTGATGCTGCGCTTCGTGCGCTATCGCTTCATATATGCCGGATTGGCAGCCGCGCTGGCCGTCGCCGCCGTGCCCTTCCTGCCATCGAGCTACACCAACCGCATGGCCACGATCGGCGAATACAAGGCGGATCAGTCCGCTTCCACCCGCGTGGCTGTCTGGGCCTGGACCTGGCAGTATGTCCAGAAGAACCCGGGCGGCGGCGGCTTCGAGGCCTATCTGCAGAACAAGGTGAAATTCGACACCGTCTCGGCCAAGGGCGATGGCCCCAACACCCAGATCGAAAAGAACGAGATCGTCGACAAGGGACGCGCCTATCACTCCAGCTATTTCGAGATGCTGGGCGAGCAGGGCTTTCTCGGTTTGGCGCTGTGGCTGATCATTCACCTGGGCGGGATCGTGCGGATGGAGATCATCCAGCGCATCCACCGCAAGCGCGACCGCGAGGATGAGCGCTGGGTCGTGCCGCTGGCGCTGGCGCTGCAGAACGGACAGATCATCTTCATGGTGGGGTCGGCATTTGTCGGCATTGCCTTCCAGCCCTTTATCTACATGTTGATCGCGATGCAGATCGGGCTCGATACCTATCTGGCGCGTCGCCGCAAGGAGGCGGCCTTTCGTCCACTCGTTCGCGCCAAAGCCGCGCCGCGGGTTGCATGAGGACCCATGCCTGCCTAATTGCCGGGGATGACGACCAAAGCCCCTGCCAAGGACACGCCTGTCCTCCCCGAACCAATCACCGCTGAAAACTTCGCCCAGAGACTGAATGGTCTCTGGAACTGGATCAGCGATCATGCGGTGGAAATCGCGATCGCGGTGGGTGTCGGCACGGCGATCTATTTCGCGCTGGCCTATCTGCAGCGCCGCGCGCGCATTTACGCAGACCGCCAGCCCGACCGGCTGTCGCTGGCGGCCATCATCGCGCGCACCTTATCGAAGACCAAGCAGTATTTCCTGATCATGGTCTCGCTCAGGCTGGTCGTGGGCTTTTCAGAAGCGCCGATGGGCATCGTCCAGGTGGTAACCTTCCTGTTCACCGTTGCTTCGGTGTTCCAGGTGGCGATCTGGCTGCGCGAAATCATCCTGGGGGTGATCGAACGGCGGGCATCGAGCAGCGATGATGCAGGCGGAGAGACGCTTGCCAATGCAATGTCGCTCATCCGGCTGCTGGTGACGGTCGTCCTGTTCGCGATCGCCTCGATCATGGTGCTCGACAACCTGGGCGTCAATGTCACCGGCCTGATCGCGGGTCTGGGCATCGGCGGTATCGCGATCGGTCTGGCCGCACAGGGCATCTTTTCCGATCTGTTTGCCGCGCTGTCGATCATCTTCGACAAGCCGTTCAAGCGCGGCGAGACGATCGGCTTCGATACGACCACTGCCACTGTCGAGAAAATCGGCCTCAAGAGCGCGCGCCTGCGTTCGCTCACCGGCGAAGAGATCATCATCTCGAACACCAACCTGCTGGGCAAGCAGATCATCAACTACACCCGGCTCAACCGGCGGCGGACACGCTATACCATCGGCCTGATCTACCAGACCGCGCCTGAACGCGCGCGACTTGTGCCCGGCATGCTGCGCGAGATTGTCGAACAGGCGGGTGCCGTCTTCATCCGATCGGGCTTTGTCCGGTTCGGGGCGAGCTCGATCGATTTCGAGCTCGATTTCGATGTGATGAGTAGCGATTTCGAAGTGGTGTTCGAGGCGCGTCACCGGATTGGCCTCGCCATCCTCGAGCGGTTCAACGCCGAGGGCCTGGAATTTGCCTATCCCACCCAGACGACCTTCACCTCTGCGCCCGACGGCACGATGATCATGCCCTATCCCGAGGGTGGATTTCCGGTCGCAAGAGCCGACAAGAGCTGAGCACGCGCCTGAGTCGCGGGCGGCTGGGACCTTTCCGTTCGCGTAAAGTACAGGCTATCCCCTGCTTGCCGTAGCGGCGTGCACTCTTGCCTTGTGTCAGTGGCGGAAAAGCGCCAAAAGACGCGCATTCCAAGCGGCGACACGATCATAACTTCATCGCCGCAGCATCGACAGGAGAGCGAGAATGAGCGCAATTTCCCCGCAGGAAATGAAGAACATGGTCGGCCAGACCCTGGGTACATCGGAATGGCTGCTGGTTGATCAGGAGATGATCAACAAGTTTGCCGACGCGACCGGCGACCACCAGTTCATCCATGTGAACGAGGAAATGGCCAAGATGACGCCGTTCGGTGGCACCATCGCGCACGGCTTCCTGACCCTGTCGCTGTTCCCCGTGCTGATGGCAAAGTCCGATTGCCCCCGCGTCGAGGGCGTCAAGATGGGCGTCAACTACGGCGGCAACAAGGTGCGTTTCCTGGCCCCCGTCCGGTCGGGCAAGAAGGTTCGCGGCCATTTCAAGCTGCTCGAGCTGGAAGAAAAGCGCCCTGGCCAGTGGCAGCAGACGCTTGAGTTCAGCGTCGAGATCGAAGGCGAAGACAAGCCTGCCGTGATGGCAGAATGGATCAGCCAGTTTTTCGTGTGACCCAGACCGGCCTGCGGACGAACACCCGCAGGCATATCGAGGAGAATTCCCATGCGTGATGCAGTTATCGTTTCCACCGCCCGCACCCCCATCGGCAAGGCCTATCGCGGTGGCTTCAACGCCACCCCGTCGCCGACGCTTGCTGCCCATTCGATCCGCGCCGCTGTCGAGCGTGCCTGTATCGAAGGCGGCCAGGTCGATGATGTCGTCTACGGCGCCGCGCTCCAGCAGGGTGTCCAGCACACCATCGGCCGCACCGCAGCGCTGCGCGCAGGTCTTCCCGTCACCGTTGCCGGCATGTCGATCGACCGCCAGTGCTCGTCGGGCGTGATGTCGATCGCGACCGCTGCCAAGCAGATCATCGTCGATCGCATGGACATTGTCGTGGCCGGCGGCGTCGAATCGATCTCGATGGTGCAGACCCCCGAAATGCGTGTCGCGCCCGATCCGGAGCTGCTGGCGATGCACAACGATGTGTACATGCCGATGCTGCAGACCGCCGAAACCGTCGCCAAGCGCTACAACATCAGCCGCGACCGTCAGGACGAATACGCTTATCGCTCGCAGATGCGCACCGCAGCCGCTCAGGCTGCCGGCAAGTTCGATGACGAAATCATTCCCGTGAAGGCGAAGATGGCGTTCAAGAACAAGGAAACCGGCGAAGTCACGATGACCGATGTCGAAGTGACCAAGGACGAGGGCAACCGTGCCGACACCACGCTGGAAGGCCTGAAGGGTCTGCAGCCTGTGATGGGCCCAGGCATGAACATCACCGCAGGCAATGCCAGCCAGCTGTCCGACGGTGCCTCTTCGGTGGTGCTGATGGAAGCCAAGCTCGCCGAGCAGAAGGGCCTGCAGCCGCTGGGCCGCTATGTCGGCATGGCTGCCGCTGGCACCGAGCCCGACGAAATGGGCATCGGCCCGGTGTTCGCCGTGCCGCAGCTGCTCAAGCGTTTCGGCCTCAAGATGGACGATATCGGCCTTTGGGAACTGAACGAGGCGTTCGCGGTGCAGGTGCTGTACTGCCAGGACGTGCTGGGCATTCCTGACGAGCTGCTCAACGTCAATGGCGGCTCGATCTCGATCGGCCACCCCTATGGCATGACCGGCGCACGCTGCACCGGCCACGCGCTGATCGAAGGCAAGCGTCGCGGTGCCAAGTATGTCGTCGTGACGATGTGCGTTGGTGGCGGCATGGGCGCTGCCGGCCTGTTCGAAGTGTTCTGATCGCAGGATATTTCCAGAGCTGTTTTGATAGACCCCGCTCCGGCATCGCGCCGGGGCGGGGTTTTTCATGGGCTTTGGGGGAGACAGCGACAGAGGGAACGCGCGGCGTGTTCCATCGTAATGCCTGTACACGATACAGGAGCCACGCATGACACATCACGACACCCAGTCCGATACCCACGAGGCGCTCGACGCGTTCTGGAGCGCGCTTGAAAGCAGCCCGTTCCTGATGCTGGGCCTGCCTGCGCAGGTGGCCCACAGCCAGCCGATGACCGCGCAGTTCGAGGGACGTCAGGGTCCGATCTGGTTCTACGGTTCGCGCTCCAGCCGTCTGGTCGAAGGGTTGACCTCGACCAACGACTCGATGGCGCAATATGTCGGCGAAGGGCACAAGCTGTTTGCCTGCATCGCGGGCATGCTCACGATCGACAACAATCCGGCCATAATCGACAAGTTCTGGTCGAAGTCGGTCGAAGCCTGGTACGAGCAGGGCAAGGCCGATCCTGATCTGGTCATGCTGCGCTTCGACCCCAGCAGCATCGAGATCTGGCAGGCGGACATGACGCTGATGGGCAAGATCAAGATGATGTTCGGCGGGACGATGTCGGCCAAGGATCTCGAAGGCAAGCACGTCGAAACCGCGCTATAAGCCTCAGTTTAACAAATCGCCGCCGCCTGCCCGTTGCATACGGGCAGGCGGCGGACCGTTGTTCAGCCTGGATCAGGGCAGGCTGATCTTCCCGCCGTCAAAGCGGAAACCGCCATCGCGATCGTTCTGCAGCAGCGCCGGACCATCGAGATCGACCCAGTCGGCGGTCTGCGCCAGATGGAATGCCGGGTGGATGCCCAGGCTGGTCGAGAGCATGCAGCCGACCATCGTTTTCAATCCCCGCGCCTTGGCGGCCTCGCTCAGCCGGAGCGCCTCGGTCAGGCCGCCCGCCTTGTCGAGCTTGATGTTGACCGCCTGGAACATGCCGGCGACCCGCTCGATATCCTCGGCGACATGGCAGCTTTCATCGGCACAGAAGGGCAGGGCGCTGATGACGCCTTCCAGATCATCCTCAAAGCCTGCTTCGACCGGCTGTTCGATCAATTCGACACCCAGCTTCTTCAGGGCAGCAGTGATTTCGACCAGATCCACCTCGTCCCAGGCTTCATTGGCGTCGATGATCAGCCGCGCGTCTGGCGCACCTATACGCACGGCAGCGACGCGAAGCAGATCATCCTCGCCGTTCAGCTTCAGCTTGAGCAGCGGATAGCCCTTGGCCGCCGCCTTGCGGGCATCGGCCTTCATCACTTCGGGATCATTCAGCGAAATCGTGTAGGCGGTCACCAGTGGCCTGGGCTCGGGAAGGTTCGCCAGCTGCCACAACGGCTTGCCCGTCGCGCGGACCTCCAGATCCCAGAGCGCGGCATCAAGCGCGTTGCGCGCCGCGCCTTCCATCATCGTCTTGAGCAGGTCCTCGCGGGTCAGCTCACGGTTCTGCCTGGCGCGCAGGTCGATGGCCTCGGCGCACAGTTCGGCGGTTTCGCCTTCGTAATAGATCGGGGTACCTTCGCCGCGACCGACATGGGTCCCATCGGTGACCTCGCAATAGACCACATCCACTTCGGTCTTGGCGCCACGAGAGATGATGAAGCTGCCGTCGACGGCAAAGCGTTCGACGCGAACGGTCTTGAGAGTGATCATGGCCGATGGAATAGGAGGCGGTGCCCGGGGCGGCAAGGCAGAAACGCCGCCCCGGGGCCGTCGATGCGATCAGTTGTGCGCGAGGATCCAATCTTCGACCACAGGCGCGATCCGCTCGCGCCACTTGCTACCGTTGAAGATGCCGTAATGGCCGACGCTCTCGGCCATCAGATACTTTTTCTTCGCCTTGGGCAGCTTGGGTGTCAGCGTCAGCGCGGCGCGAGTCTGGCCAAGCCCGCTGATATCATCGCGTTCGCCCTCGATCGCAAGAAGCGCGATATCGGTGATCGCGCCCGGGTCGATCCGCTTGCCGCGGTGCATGAACTCGCCCTTGGGCAGGCTGTGCGTCTGGAACACGTTCTCGACCGTCTGGAGGTAGAATTCCGCGGTCATGTCGCAGACCGAGCGGTATTCGTCGTAGAAATCCTTGGTCGAATCGGCGCTCTCGCCGTCGCCATTGACCAGATGCTTGAACATCTCCCAGTGGCTCATCATGTGGTTGCCCAGATTCATCGACATGAAGCCGGTGAGCTGCATGAAGCCGGGATACACCTTGCGGCCCGACCCCTTGTACTGGAACGGCACCTTGGCGATGACATTGTGCTCGAACCACGCGAGCGGCCGCTTGGTCGCCATGGTGTTGACCGCAGTCGGTGCTTCGCGCGTGTCGATCGGCCCGCCCATCATGGTGAGCGTCTTCGGGCGGCACGGGTGCTTGTCGGCAGACATCAGCGCGGCAGCAGCAAAGCAGGGCACCGAGGGTTGGCAAACAGCCAGCATGTGCGCGCCGGGGCCGACGTGCTCCAGAAAGCCCACCAGATAATCGATATAGTCGTCGAGGTCGAACCGGCCATCCTTCAACGGCACATCGCGCGCATCGGCCCAATCGGTAATGTAGACCTCGTGCCCGGGGATCATCCGCGCCACCGTTCCGCGCAGCAGCGTCGCATAATGTCCCGACATCGGCGCAGCGATCAGCAGGCGTGGCGCGTCTTCGGGCAGCTTTTCATGACGGAACCGGATCAGGTCGCCAAAGGGTCGTTCGAGAACGACGTCTTCCTGCACAGCGCTTAGCACACCGTCGATCTCGACGGTCTCGATGCCGAAACCGGGCTTGCCGCGCGGTGCGGAGGCATGCGCGAAGACTTCCAGCGCCGAGGCCATGATCGGCTCGCCGCCGAAATAGGTCATGGGATTGAGCGGGCTGTTGAGCATGTTGGCGCCCATTGTCGCAATGGCGCTGGCGCTCGAAAGGAACGAGCGTTGAAGTTCATAAGCGTGGTAAAGCATGTAATTCCCCTGCAAACCGCCGTGTCCGCTTGGTGCGGCTCTGTCCGACGGCCTCTCGGCTGCCAATGTTGCGCTGCACCACAAAAAATACAAGCAATTAACGTTGGCATTGCCTGGGTGGTTGCCTGACGAAACGGTGTCACACACGGGTTAATTGATCGGTTACAGGCCGTTAGCCAGATGTAAACTCAAGCAGCAGCAATGCCGCGTGGATGCGCTGTCGTGGCCCCAAAAGCGTTGAGTGGAACCGGCATGCCTGCTAGGCGCTGTGCCATGTCGGAAACACAACTTTCAGCGGCGGGCCCAGAGGCTGCAAACGATCCTGTGGGCGCAAGCGCGCCCGAAGCCGAGGAGGCTGCGACCGGCAAGGGCAAGCGGGGCAATCCGCGTCAGCTGGGCAATCTGGCGATGATCATGCGCTTTGCCTCGGCCTATCCGCGGCAGATGACGTTTGCTCTGCTGGCGCTGATCGTGGCTGCGGGCGCGACGCTGGCCATCCCCGCAGGCTTCAAGCTGGTAATCGATCGTGGTTTCGATGCCGGCGGCAGCACCGAGGATATCGGCCGCTGGTTCCGCTATCTGTTTCTGATCACCGTGGTGCTGGGCATCTCGACCGCGCTGCGCTTCTATTTCGTCTCCTGGCTGGGGGAACGCGTCGTCGCCGATATCCGGCTGGCCGTACAGCGCAACCTGTTGCGGCTCGCGCCCAGCTTCTTCGAAACCAACCGTCCCTCCGAAATCGCCTCGCGCATGACATCGGACACCGCGATCGTCGAACAGGTGGTCGGCACGACCGTGTCGGTGGCGCTGCGCAACATCGTCGTCGGCATCGGCGGCATCGCCTATCTGTTCTCGCTCGCCCCCAAGCTCACCGGCATGCTGTTGCTCGGTATCCCGGTGATCGTGCTGCCGATCGTCTTTATCGGGCGCAAGCTCGAGAAGGTCGCTCGGTCCAGCCAGGATCGCGTCGCTAATGTCGGTGCGACCACGACCGAAGTGCTCGCCGCGATGAAGATCGTCCAGGCCTTCGGGCAGGAAGACCGCGAGGCTGCCCGCTTTGGCGAGGCGGTCGAATCGACCTTCGCCACCGCGCGCCGCCGCATCACGCTGCGCGCCAGCCTGACCGCCGTGGTCATCACCCTGATCTTCGGCGCGATCACCATGATCATGTGGCAGGGCGCGGTCGATGTCATCGAAGGGCGGCTGTCCGGCGGAGACATTGCTGCATTCGTGCTGACCGGCGGTCTGGTCGCAGGCGCGTTTGGCGCGCTGACCGAGGTTTATGGCGATCTGCTGCGCGCAGGCGGTGCTGCCGGGCGGCTCAACGAGCTGCTCAACGAGCAGCCCGAGATCAAGGCCCCGGCCAACCCGATCGTGCTGCCGGTACCGCCGCGCGGGCAGATCAGCTTCCAGAATGTCAGCTTTGCCTATCCCACGCGGTCGGACACGCTGGCGTTGCGTGATTTTTCGCTTTCGGTCTCGCCGGGCGAGACGGTTGCGATCGTCGGCCCCTCGGGCGCAGGCAAGTCGACCTTGTTCCAGCTGGCCCAGCGTTTCTACGACCCGCAGGCGGGATCGGTGCGGATCGATGGCGTGGCGCTGTCTTCTGCCGATCCCAAGGAAATCCGCCACCGCATGGCGTTCGTGCCGCAGGACAGCGTCTTGTTCGCCGCGAGTGCGCGCGACAATCTGCGCTATGGCAACTGGGCGGCGAGCGATGACGACATCTGGGAGGCAGCCCAAGCCGCGAATGCGGCCGAGTTCCTGCGCAAACTGCCAGAGGGCCTGGATACCTATCTGGGCGAGGGTGGCGCGCGTCTGTCCGGCGGCCAGCGTCAGCGGATTTCGATCGCCCGTGCGCTGCTGCGCAACGCGCCGATCCTGCTGCTCGACGAGGCAACATCGGCGCTGGATGCCGAAAGCGAAAAACTGGTGCAGAACGCACTCGAGCGGCTGATGCAGGGGCGCACGACGCTGGTCATCGCGCACCGCCTGGCGACCATCCGCTCGGCTGACCGTATCGTGGTGATGAACGACGGGGCGATCGTCGAGGAAGGCACGCACGACCAGCTGGCAGGCCGCAATGGTCTGTACGCGCGGCTTTCCAGCCTGCAGTTCACCGAAGGCCCGCTGGCCGCCGAGTAAGGCGCATGAGCGGGGCTTTGCGCGGCTTGTCAGTCCGGAGGGGGCAGATGCCATGCTGACCCGGGCCCTCGCGCTATTGTCGCTGCTGTTCTTTCTCGGCACCGGCGCGTTCGTGGCGGATTCGCAGCTCCCCGCCAACACCAGTCAGCAAATCACCCTCCATCGTCCGCTCGATCTGCCACCCCTGCCGCATACCATCGGCAATGGCGAACTGGTGTTGGTCGGCGGGTGGGAGCTTGATAGCGACAACAGCGACTTTGGCGGATTTTCGGCTTTGCATGCCATGGGGCAGGGGCGTCTTCTGGCGCTGAGCGATGCGGCGATCCTCGCAGGGCTCACCGTCACCGGCAAGGGCCTGGCCGCCGACAGCTTCATCGCGCCGCTGCCGGTACGCAAGGGCGAGCGCAGCACCAAGAACGACCAGGATTCCGAGAGCCTGACCCAGGATCCCGTCTCCGGACGCTACTGGATCGGGTTCGAACAGCGTCATCGCATCCGCCGCTATTCTCCCGGCTTTGCGCGGGCCGAGGCCACGGGCAAGCCCGCAGCCATGCAGGGCTGGCCGAAGAACGGCGGTGCAGAGGCGCTGGTCCGCCGTTTAGACGGCAGTTTCGTGGTGTTTTCGGAGTCGCGCTCGGTTCGGCCCGGCGTCACCATCGGCCTGATCTACCGCAGCGACCCCGCTCAACCCGGCGCCAAGGCCGAGGCCTTCGCCTATCAGCCACCCAAGGGCTATCGCATCACCGATGTTGCTGCCCTGCCCGATGGGCGGTTGCTGGCGCTGCACCGGCGGTTCAACTTTGTAGAAGGCGTGAGCGCCAAGATCGGCATCGTGGCTGCAGGGGCCGTTCGTGCTCGTGCGCTCGTCCGTCCGCGGATCATCGCTACGCTGGCACCGCCGCTGCCGACCGACAATATGGAGGGGATCGCCATTGACCGTGAGGGCGGCAAGACGATCGTCTGGGTCATCTCGGACGACAACTACCTGTCGATCCAGCGCACGTTGCTGCTGCAATTCGAGCTCAACGCGCCTGGCGTTTTGCAACGACCTTGATTTCGGTCTTCGCGGCCTCGAGGTAAAGGCGGCTCACCTGTACCGCCGTCCAGGCTGGGTAAGGCACCGTCACGAATTGCTTCTGCACTTCGGACATCACCGCCACCTGCGGTTCGATATCAGTGTGGAAGCTGGTGATGTCGACGACATCGTCCCAGCTGGCACCGGCGCGCGTCAGAATGGCGCCAATGCGACGATAGGCGCGCTCATAGGCGGCCGTGTCAGCCTCGGGGCCGACGACAATTCCCGAAAGGTAGATGGTACCATCGGCCAGGATGACGGCATCGCTGAAGCCCGCGCTTTGCTGAAAAGCACGCTCCTGCGGGTCATCCGAGTAGAGAATTTGCGCCGATGCGCGCGTTCTCGCCATTGCAGGCTGGGAAGCAACTGCCAGCGCACTTGCAAGAAGCAAGGTGCGCTGGAAGGGCATGATCAGGCAGCAGTCTTGTTCAGTTCGCGCTTGATCTTGGCAGCGCGCGCCGACAGCTTTTCTTCGCTGGTCTTGAGCAGCCAGTTGTCAAGGCCGCCGACATGCTCGACCGAACGCAGGCCAGCCGTCGAAACGCGAAGCTTGAAGCTGCGATCGAGCTTTTCGCTCATCAGCGTGACGTTCTGCAGATTGGGCAGAAACACGCGCTTGGTCTTGTTGTTGGCGTGGGACACATTGTGGCCGACCATCCGGCCCTTGCCGGTCAGTTCGCAGATACGCGACATGATAAAGAATCCTGATGCAATAGGTTTGCGATGAAGAACGGCGCGGTTAGCGTCTGAGTGCGCTGAAGTCAACCGCCTGCTGTTCCGTGTGGTTCGCTTTCGCCTGAAATGGCTGGCGGGGCAAGCGCAATCTGGTTAGGCGATGGGGATGACGCTCGATAATGCCCGTCTTTATGCTGCCCAGGCGCTCGAACTTGCCCGTCAGGCAGCGGTGCTGGGCGAGGTGCCGGTGGGGGCCATCGTCGTTCACCAGGGGCGGGTGATCGGCAAGGGGCACAACCAGCCGCGCGCGCTGCACGACCCGACCGCCCATGCCGAGATCATGGCGATCCGATCGGCCTGTGCCGCTCTCGGCACCGACAGGCTGACCGGCTGCGAGCTGTGGGTCACGCTGGAGCCGTGCGCGATGTGCGCAGGAGCGATCGCGCACGCCCGCATCGCGCGGCTGCATTATGCCGCGAGCGACCCCAAGGGCGGCGCGGTCGAGCACGGACCCCGGCTGTTTCACCAGCCGACGGTGCTGCATAAGCCCGAGGTTTATGCAGGCGTCGGCGAGGTGGAAGCCGCGGCAGTGTTGAGAGACTTTTTCGCCCAGCGTCGCTGACGGCTGGCGCGTCCGCTGCTCAGATCGCGGGAGGATTGGCGACAAGGCGCAGCAGGCTGCCGTCGAGATCGATCAGATAGCCGATGCGTTCGCCTGAGGGTTCGACCTTGGGGCGATGCAGCCGGGGACAGCCCTCGACGCCTTCGGCTATGCCCGCAGACACAGCCCGATCGACCAGCCCATCGAGATCGTCGATGCGCAGGCAGCAGCTGAACCAGCTGGTAGCCGGTTCAAGATCAGGATGCGGGAAGAATTCCAGCATCATTCCGCCGCGCGACAGGATCAGCCACCCCTCATCCCGCCACTCGCGTTCGAACCCCAGGCCAGCGTAGAAGCGCTCAGTCTGGTCGAAATCACGCGAGGGCAGGTTCGGGGTGGCGTGATCCATCGATCAGTGAACGAACCGCGCCACCACGTCGCGATAGCTGCGCGACACCTTCACCTGGGCGCCGGATTCTAGCACCAGGAAGCATTCGCCATTGGTATGCGGCTTGACCTGACGGACCAGCCCCAGATTGACGATGGTCGACCGGTGAACGCGCTGGAAGTTGCGCGGATCGAGCCGCTTTTCCAGATCCTTCATCGTTTCGCGCAGGATCAGCGAATTGTCGCCGGTGTAGATGCACATATAGTCGCCCGCCGCATCGATCCGCTCGATGGTATCGACATCCACGCGAAAAATCTGGCCGCGGTCCTTGATGTTGATCAGCTTCTCGTAGCGGTTGGAGGCAGCGCCTTCGTCCTCTTCACCCAGATCGAGCGCCTCGACGGCGTCGGGGGCGACCTCGTTGAGCACATTCATCAGCTTGACCGCCTCTTCGCGGCCCTTCTTGTCGCGAATGCGCTCGCGGATGCGATCTATGGCATCGGCCAGCCGGACGTCCTCGACCGGCTTGAGCAGATAGTCGACAGCCTGGGCTTCGAACGCCTTGATCGCGTGTTCAGAGTAAGCAGTGCAGAACACCACCAGCGGCGGTTCGATGTCCATGATGCCCTGAACAACCGAGAAGCCGTCAAATCCCGGCATCTGGATGTCGAGGAAGATCAGGTCAGGCTTCAGCGTCTTGATCTTGCGGATCGCCTCGCGCCCGTTGAGGCAGGTGTCGATGATTTCGATGTCTTCAAACTTTTCCAGCCGGAGCTGCATTCCCTGAATGGCGAGTTTCTCGTCATCGATCAGGATGGTGCGGATGGTCATGCCTGTAATTGCCTTTGTTCGCGTGTTTCAAACGGAATTTCGATAATCACGCTATAGCCGCCCCCGGGTGATGATCGTGTCTCAAACCGGTGATTGTCTTCATATGCCTGGGACAGTCTGTCCCTGATATTCGCCAGCCCGACCCCGGTTGACGCATTGGCGGTTGTGCCCTGCTTCTTCAATCCAGGCCCTGTGTCGGTCACGGTGATACGCAGCAGGGGTCCGATGAGTTGCGCCGAGATAGTGATATCGGCCCCGTCTTCTTTTGGCGTTACGGCATATTTTATGGCGTTCTCCACCAACGGTTGCAAGAGCAGCGATGGCAGCAGGGCATTTGCCGCATTGGGCTCAATCTCGAAATGCGCGCGCAGCCGCTCTTCGAAGCGCATCTTCTCGATATCGAGATACAGCTTCAGCGTCTCGACCTCCTGCGCCAGGGTCACCCGCGCGGTCGGCTCGTTCGCCAGTGTGTAGCGCAAAAACGAGGACAGGCGTGACAGCATGGCGTTCGCCGGTTCGGTCTGCTTCAAGAGCACCAGCGTCGAGATGCTGTTGAGGGTGTTGAACAGGAAGTGCGGGTTGAGCTGATAGCGCAGCATGGCGAGTTGCGCGCTGGTCGCCTGATTCTCCAGCCGCAGCATCTGGTCCTGCTGCTCCTCGATCCGCAGGAAGAAGTTGATCGCGTAATACAGCGCCGACCACGCGCCAAGCAGCGTAAGGTCGAGATAGAACGCGCCGAGCAGGATTGCGGTGAAATTGCTGTCGGTTCCGGGGCGATACAGCGTTGCGACCCACGCATCGACAAAGGCATAAAGCGCAGACCCGGTCAGCAGCACGATCAGCGTGACGCCCCAGGTGACCAAAGGCTTGCGGTCGATCAGCGTCTGATAGATCACGCTCATCACCAGCGAGACTGAATAGCCGGTGATCGTCGCGATGATGATCGGCACCAGGAACGAGATCGGCTGGCCGTTGGCGAGCCCCGAAATCCCGCGCAGCGCAAGCGCGCCTGCCCAACCCAAGGTCTGCAGGTTCCAGAAGGCCCGGTTCTTGTTGGCAAAGAACGGTGTCGGCTTGAAGGGCAGCATCGCCATGATGAACCGGGCTTAGCCCGATTTGTGCCCTGACCCCACAATTTTTTGCATCCCGCGCGGTGCTGGGTTACGCTTCCGACCAAGAACACTGAGAGGATCCGCCGCATGACCACCGATACGCTTGCGCCCGAGGAGCGGGCAAAGTTCACCGCCATGACCAACGGCACGCAGGAAGACTGGGCGATCATTGCCGGCCAGTATCGCGAGTTCGCCGGCGGCCTGGCCGACCGGGTACTCGCGCATCTGCGGCTGCTCGATGGCGATTTCGGCGGCTTTCCGATCGATAGGATGCAGCACAGCCTGCAGACCGCGACGCGCGCACACCGCGACGGCCGCGACGAGGCTTATGTCGTGATGGCGCTGCTCCATGACATCGGCGACACCCTGGGCAGCTTCAACCATCCTGATGTCGCTGCCGCCATCATCAAGCCGTTCGTGTCCGAGGAGGTCCACTGGATCTGCGCCAACCACGGCGCGTTCCAGGGCTATTATTATTTCCATTATATCGGCGGCGACCGCGATGTGCGCGAGAATTTCCGCGACAATCCCCATTTCGCCGCGTGCGCCGAATTCTGCGAGAAATATGACCAGTCGGCATTCGACCCGGATTACCCCAGCGAGCCCTTGGAATTCTTCGAGCCTATGGTCCGCCGCGTGATGGCACGACCGATCAACTCGATGTACGCCAAGGTGGCAGAACAGGCCTGAACGCAAAAAGCCCTCCCGACAGGGAGGGCTTCGTTGCGACGTTCTTTGGTTTTGTAGTTATCGGGCCGAGTTTTCCGCGTAGAGACCATCCACCGCCTTGCTGACGAGGATGTTTACCGCGACGCGCCGGTTCTGCGCCTTGCCTTCCTCGGTCATGTTGTCCGCCACCGGATCGGCTTCGGCCATCCCGGCAGGGGTCAGCATGCGATAGGGCTTCCACTTGCAGACCTGCTGCAGATGGTTGATCACGCTGGCGGCGCGCTTTTCGCTCAGCGTCTGGTTGAAATCCTCATCGCCATCGGCATCGGTATAGCCCACGACCAGCATCAGCGCGTTGTCCATCTGCTCGGCGGAACCGGCAGCAGCGCACAGCTGTGCCTTGGATTCGTCGGTCAGCTTGGCCTGCGCGGTATCGAAATAGACGTTGGTCGTCGCCTTGACGTTATACTGGTCGATATCGCCCATGCGTCCGCGCAGCGCTTCGGTCGCGGCTGACTGTTCGGCAAACTGCTGCGAGGTACCGGTGCGGATCATCGAGGCGGTCTTGAAATCGGTATTCTTGAAGGTGATCTGGCTGGCGAGCAGGGTCTCGCCCGACTGCAGCGTCTTGATCGTCAGCGGCAGTCCGTTGAGCAGCGCGCCAGTATCGAGCGTGGTACGGCTCGCGCCGAACAGTCCGCCGGTCGCCCGCACGCGGGTCTGTTCGTTGACGTACAGCACGGTGCGTGCACCATCGGCGGTCTGGACCTGAATACGGTCGCCCTGACGCGCGGTGAGCACGCCCTTGATCTCGGGCCCTTCGCTCATCGTCGCGGGGTCGGGCAGGGCTTCAACCTCGTTGGTGACATCAGCCCGCAACGGCGCTGCCTGTTGCGCAACGACCACGGTGGAGGCGGACAGGGCCAGCGCGGCCATAGCGATGCGGATGCCCTGGGGCTTGGCATATAAGTGCATTCGGTTGCTCCTTGACGATGAGAAAATAGCCCCTGTTCCCCGGAGACTGACGAGCGAACACTTCTGTTCCCGCCGCCACCTTCAAAGTGCGGCGAGATGATAGATTTCACAGGATGGTATGATCAAACGGGTTCGATCAGTGCGTTGATAAACACGCTCTCAGTTTGAATCGGGTGTTCTGCAGGTGCTGCCATAGGCTTGGGCATAGCTGGAACCGAAGCAGCGGATCAGGCCATCGAGTACATCGAGATTGAGTGGCCATCGATGCTGGCTGTCGGGGGTGAAACCTTCTGGCATGGGTGTGGCAGACAGCCGTGCCCTGGCGGCTTTCAAGGCTTCAAGATCACCCTGCAGAAAGGCAATTGTGCCCAAGGCATACTCCTGAAACCCGATGATGCGGCTTCGATCGCTCGGGCCCGCGCCTGCCATGAGGAAAGGAATTGCCTCGCGGTAGTCACCCGCCATGGCCTCCATCTGCCCAAGGTGCCAGTACATGACGTGGAGAGTGCGCGGGTTCAGGCTTGTCCAGTTCAGGTTGATATAGTTTTGAATGAGGTCAGCTGCCGCTTTCTGGCAACCCTCAGTGTCTGCCAAAGGCCGCCACCCGTTTTTCGGATCCTGATCAAAGGCAGATGGCGACAGCGCCATCATGGCCTCCTCATCCACAGCACACAATAGCGGTTGGCTGTGGCTGTGGTCGCTTTGGGCTGCGCCAGGGCTTAGGGCTAGCAGTGGACCGGATACGCATGCGAACATTGAAAACAGGATCAAGAACCGGTGGATCATGGATGCCTCGCTCTAATTCACACGATATGCGGACGTGACATGCTCGCTATTTGGGCATGACCCAATCCATCTGACCCTCAAAAAACCCGTTCACAGCCATTCCCCGGGCGTCAGTGGCAGGTGTGAAGCGCGCGCGTCGCATGGCATTGCGGCACGTGGCCTCGTCCAGAACCTTGAACCCGGAAGAGTCGACAATATGGCATTGCAGTGCCCGCCCATTCACTCCGACCGTCAATCGGTATCGCGTCGTTCCTTCGAAAGGCGCTGTATTGCAGGTTGGGTAGTCTTGCACCGTGACCCACGTCTCTGGATCTTTCAGCGGAATGGGCGGTGCAGCGCTATTAGGAATACCGGCATCATGCTCTTGTAGCGGGCTAGCAAACAAAACGATAAACGCAGCGTTGCGATCAGCAGCAGGCGTAGCCACCGAAAAAGCAATCTGAATGATCGGTAGCATCATCTTGATTGGCCATCACTCAAACAACTGTTCACTAACGCCGAAGTTTACACAGGGCCAAGCATTGATGGCAATGTAAAAACATGAGCTCGTCCACGCAACACGCCTGTGCCTATTCCAGTCGCAACAGCGGTGCCGCCAGCAGGGGAGGGGACCAGCCGCGCGGGTCTCTTGCAGCGGCCGCAAGCTTGGCCATTTCCTCTTCGAACAGGCCGACGCGCTTCTTCCAGCGATAGTGCGTCGGGGCGGAGAAGATGCCCTTGCCGCGCTGCTTGCCATAGCGGGTCCAGAAGCGGACTGCGCCCGTGGGGTCGAAGCCGGCGTTGGCCATCAGCCAGATCGACAGCTGATCAGCCTCGATCTCGGTCGCCAGCGTCAGCCGCGCGTTGCGGCCCAGCTGCTGCATCAGGCCGCGCTGGATGCCGGCGTCGTTCAACCGCCGCCGGTGCTCGAGCAGGTTGTGCGCCATCTCGTGCGCGAGGATCGCGGCGAGTTCATCGTCATCGGCCATGAACGCGAGCATGGGAACGGTGATGCCGACGATATCGCCATCGGCCGATGCGCCATAAGCGCTGCCTGGACGCAGCTCGAAGCGGCTGCGGCAGGCAAGCGTTCCGGTGATCGTGATCGTGGCAGGCGCGCCATTGCGCAGCACGTCGAGCGATGTCGGCCCGGCTGCCAGCGTCGCGCGCAGCTTCGCGTCTGCCCAAGCGATCGGGCGATAGGCAGCGGGCTGGTCGATCGCCGCCAGTTCAGCGGGGAGAGGGGTAAGGGGGGCGCCATTGAGTGACACCACCGCATCGTCGGTGCGCAGCCCGGCCTTTTCGGCAGGGCCTCCCGCGACCAATGCCAGCACTGCATAATCGCTGGCAAAGCCGAACGAGGCCTTGGCCGCCGCTGCGTCGGGGTACTGGCCAATATGGTGCAGCGTCAGTCCTGCCGCATTTTCGGTCGTCTTGCAGAATGGAGCGTTGGCGACGGCGAGCCGATATCCCACCGAAAGCACGCGGACATCCGAAGCGCGCAGATCGCTGAGCGATCCAGGCTGCTCGGCAGCCGGCTTGGCACCGGCCAGCGCTGGAGCACTGACGGCGCCAGCCGCCAGTGTCAGCGCCACCGCGCATCGCCAGGCGGTGCGCATGGGTGTCAGCCGACAGTCTTCTTGCCGGCGCGAACCTCGTCAATGGCCGCTTTCAGCTCGTCATAGCCGACGGCGCCGTTCAGCACCTTGTTGCCGACAACCCAGCTGGGTGTGCCGCTAAATTCGAGCTGCTGGGCAATGCGGATGTTGCCGTCGATGATCTCGTCCGACTGCTTGCTGGCCACAAAGCTGCGCGCGCCCGCCATATCGAGCCCGGCGGTCTTGGCGGCCTGTTCGATGGTCGCCTGGCTGGGGCGGCCTGCGCCGAACATCGCTTTGTAGAAGGCGTAATATTTGCCCTGCTGCGCGGCGGCGAGGCCCCAGGCGGCGGCGACGCGGCTTTCGTCCGACAGGATCGGCAGCTCGTGAAAGACGATCTTGAGGTTCTTGTCTTCGCCCACCAGCCGGGCGACGTCGCTCACGCTCTGTCGGCAGAAGCCGCAGGCGAAATCCGAATACTCGACCAGCACGACATCCGCGTTCGGGTTGCCGACGAATGCCGCGGCAAAGGGCTGTTCGATCTCGCTGCGGACCGATGCGATCCGCTTGGCCGCCTGCTTGCCGCGCAATTGCTCGACGGCCTCGGGGATGATCTCGGGGTTTTCCAGGATATAGGCGCGCACGATCGCCTCGATCGCGGCCTTGTCGCTGGAATCAAAGCCCGCAGCGGCTGCCGCCTTGTCGGCATCCTGTGCCACTGCGCCATCGGAAATTGTCGCATCATTGTGCAACATGAAGGCGCCGACCCCGGCGGCGACGGTAAGCAAAGCGACGACGCCCATAATCAGCAATTTCCCTGTCCAGGCCTCGCCAGTGGAAGACGGTTGGGTTGTCATGGCAGGCCTTTGGTTGATGCAAGTCGGTGTTGAGCGCAGGGCTTAGCGGCGGCGCGGCGCGCGTTCAACCGCGTCGCGAGCCAAGATTGCGATATCCTGCGCGCGGATGAAGTCTGCGCTACCCTGAGGCAGGCCGACCATCGCTTCTTCCGCGCTGCGCAGCGCGAGCGGCGCATTGCCCTGCAGCACATAGCGCTCGGCGCTGGCCAGCGCGGCGCGTGGCCTGTCTCCCCGGCTTTCATAGACCACGCCCAGTTGATACCAGGCGAACGGATTTTCCGCATCGCGCGCCAATGATGCGCGGAGCACGCGCTCGGCTTCGGGCAGGTTGGCGGGGTCTTCGCTGGCGATCAGCGCATGGCCATAGACGCCCGCAATCAGCGACTGCGAATTGGTTCGGGCGACGGCCTGCTGCAAGGGCGCGATGGCCTCCTTGGGGCGTCCGGATTCGAGCAGGATCTGGCCGTAGATCTCAAGGAAATATGGGTCGTCGGGCGCCCCGGCGAGCAGCGACTTTGCCTCGGCCAGCGCCTTTTCAGGATAGGCGCTCTTATGCCATGCATAGGCCCGGGCATAGCGGGCGGGCACGCTCTGGTCGGTTTCGGGATAATCACGGAGCGTTTCGGCAGGATCGGCGACATAGCCGACCAGCTTGGCCTTGACCCGCTGGAACCGCGCCTCGAGCTTCGGATCAACCGGGCGGTCATAGGCGGGATCCTTCTCGTAGATATCCTGCAGCAGCGTGATGCGCTCCCCCGACAAGGGGTGCGAACGGTTGTAGCTGTCCTCCTGAGGGATCGCGAGACGGAACTCCAGATTCTGCAGCTTCTTGAAGAAGTTGAGCGATCCTCTGCCCGTGAGGCCGGCCTGGGACAGATATTTCGCGCCGGCGACATCGGCCCCGGCTTCCTCGCCACGGGTATGGGCCAAGAACTTGCCCAAGGCAGCCTGCTGGCCAGCGCCAATAATGCCGAGGCCCGCTTCACCCGCACCTGCAGCCACCGCCGCAATGCCCAGAAGCAACGACAGGATGGTGATGTTGGTGGCCTTGGACGCGCTTTCCGAGCGGGTAATCGAATGGCCGAGCGCGATATGGCCGAGTTCGTGCGCGATGACGCCCTGCACCTCGTTGACGCTGTCTGCCGCCTCGATCAGCCCGCTATGGACATAAACGTCCTGCGTGCCTGCGACGAAGGCGTTGATGCTGCGATCGTTGATGACGACGACATTGACGTTGGAGGGCAGCAGTCCCGCCGCTCGGATCAGATCGCGCGACATGTCGGCCAGCAGCGCTTCGCTCTCGGCATCGCGCAGGATCGACTGGGCAGCGGCGGGTTGCACCGCCATCATCAGCACGGCAAACAGTGCGAGCAGCCGCGGCACGAATGACGAGATGGACGATCTGCTGGGTCTGGTCGTCTGATGCATTTCTACCTGCGTCACGGCGATAAGAGGCATTGCTGTCATGGCCGCGTGGTGGCCGGCGACGAATGAACATGACATGAAACCGGCCATGATGCCGCGATGATAGCGCGGGTCGGGCTGCTTGCCCAGCATATCACCTGACTTTGGTCGGCGAATAGGGTGAGCCGCGTGTCAGCCTGCCTTGAGTTCGGCAAGAAACTCGGCGCTGGCCATCCGCAGGGCGCTGGCCTGATCGTCGAGCCGTGCCGTCAAGGTGCGGATATCGTCGGACATGGATTTGACGCGAACGGCGTTGTGGCTGACGGTGCGGGCGGTATCTTCCATCGACCGTGCGTCGTTGGCGACCTGATGGGCATGGCTGTTGATGCCCAAGGTGGCTTCGCGCTGCTCGCCAATGACCTTGGCGATATGCGCCGCGCCGTCGCTCACCAGGTCGATCTGGTCTGCAATCGAATCGATGGTGTTTTCGGCCAGGGTCATGCGGGTGCGGATGCCATCGACGGTCTGGCCGACCGAATTGATCGCGCCGCGGGTCTGGCCTGCGAGTTGCTTTACCTCCTGCGCAACGATGGCGAACCCGCGCCCGGCCTCACCGGCGCGCGCCGCCTCGATCGTGGCGTTGAGCGCAAGAAGGTTCGTCTGCGAGGCGATATCCTGAATCAGGGTCGCGATCTGAGAGACCTTGGCGGCCTGTTGCGCGAGAGCGCCGACAGCCTCGCTGCCTTCCAGCGAGGAACTGCGCGCTGCGGTCGCGGCAAGATGCTGTTCCTCGACCCGTTGTGCGATCAGTTGTGCTGACTGGCTGAGTTGTGCCGCAGCGCCTGACACGTTCTGCACCGATTGGCCGACATTGGCGGCGCGCGCGTTGACCTGCGCCGCGCTGCAGCTGGTTTCCTCGCCAATCTCGTGCAGCGCAGAGGCGCATACGCCCAGTTGCGTGAGGGCGGTCCCCAGGCTGTCGATCGTGTGCATGACCGAACGGTCGAAGGCCTCGGCCAGATCTGCCATTGCGCGCCGACGTTCGTCCATGTGGCGATCGTGCTGGTCGGCCAGCATCCTCTGGGCACGCAATTCCTGTTTGGCCTCTTCGCTGGCCCTGTCCTGTTCTGCCAGAAACTCACGCTCGCGGGACTCTGCGAGTTCGTGGGATTGCAGAATGGCTTCGGAATAGTGCCGCCAGATGACCATCGTGCTGCGCCACATAATGAAACAGAAGACGGTGAGCAGCAGATAGAAATAGACAGACATCGGACGCCCGGCAATCGCAATCGCCAGGCACATTCCGCTGCTCATGGAGGTGAGCCAGACGAGATTGGTGGCGGGTTGCGACAGATAGCACAACGCGCCGATAGCGGTGCTCGCGATTCCGATGGTGATCGCCATGTCACTGAGGTGGGGAATGCCGGACAGCAAAAGGCCGGCGATGATGGTTGACCAGCTAATGCCTGAGACCAGAGCTATGGCTGTCAGGCATCTGCCGATCAGCGGCAGATTGTCCTGAATGCTGACCGGCTGGTCTGCCAATGACCGCAAACGCAGATAGATGGGAATTGTAGCCAGCATGCACGCCATGCTGGAAAGACTGCCCACCACGACCCAGACAAAAGCCGGCGTGCCCCAGGTTGCAAAGCCAAGCAGAATACCGATTGCCATCACTGATGGCACCATCGGCATCAGCGCGGCGCTGATCCGCAGCATCTGGCGCAGCGCAAACTCGTCGCCAGTCTTGCTGGCGACCAGCTGTCCCTGGTTCAGGTCGGCCCAGATGTTATGGAAATGAACGGTCATTTCCAGATAGAGCTGGCGCAGCAAGGGTTGGGATCCAAACGGCATGCTCAGGGAGCTAACAGCTTATAGTTAACCTCGCGCTAATGCCGCCAAGCGCCGACCCTGACCCTCGTGGGCGGATCGGCGCTTCATGGAACAGCCTGCCGTTCGCTGGGGGCTGGTGCCGCTATTAGAGAACGTATTTGCTGAGGTCGGTGTTCTTCGCGATGCCGGTCAGCTGCTTTTTGACATAGTCGGCATCCACCGTGATGGTCTCGCCGCGATGGTCCTCGGCATTGAAGCTGATCTCTTCGAGCAGCTTTTCCATTACCGTCTGCAGGCGCCGTGCGCCGATGTTCTCGACGCTCTCGTTCACCGATGCGGCGATCCGCGCGACTTCGCGCAGCGCATCCTCGGTGATCTCGAGCGTCAGTTCCTCGGTGCCCAGCAAGGCGCTGTACTGCTGCGCCAGATTGGCCTTAGTCTGGGTGAGGATATGGAAGAAATCCTCCTCGCTCAGCGCCTTCAGTTCGACCCGGATCGGCAGGCGGCCCTGCAGTTCGGGCAGCATGTCGCTGGGCTTGGCGATGTGGAACGCGCCCGATGCGATGAACAGCACATGGTCGGTCTTCATCGGGCCGTATTTGGTGGCCACGGTCGTACCCTCGATCAGCGGCAGCAGATCGCGCTGCACGCCTTCGCGGCTGACCGATCCGCCACGCACATCGGACACGGCGATCTTGTCGATCTCGTCAAGGAACACGATGCCGTTCGCTTCGGCATCGGCCAGCGCGACGCGGGCAACGTCATCCTGGTCCATCCGCTTTTCGGCCTCTTCCTCGACCAGCTTGTCCCAGGCATCGGCCAGCCGCATCTTGCGGGGCTTGGTGCGCTTCTGGCCGAACGCCTTGCCCATCATGTCGCTCAGGTTGATCATGCCGACCTGGCCACCCATGCCGGGGATTTCCATCGGCATGTTCGGGCTGGCGTCGACTTCGATCTCGACCTCGGTATCGTTCATGTGATCATCGAGAATGCGCTGGCGAAAGCTCTGGCGCGTGGCCTCGCTGGCGCTGTCGCCGACCAGCGCATTGAGCAGCCGCTCCATCGCGGCCTCGGATGCCGCTTCGCGCACCTTCTCGCGGCGGCGGTCCTTTTCCAGACGCACCGCATCCTCAACCAGGTCGCGTGCGATCTGATCGACATCGCGACCGACATAACCGACCTCGGTGAACTTGGTCGCCTCGATCTTGATGAACGGCGCGTCGGCAAGCTTGGCCAGACGCCGCGAAATCTCGGTCTTGCCGCAGCCCGTGGGGCCGATCATCAGGATGTTCTTCGGCGTCACCTCGTCGCGCAGCTCGGCGGGCAGGCGCTGGCGACGCCAGCGGTTGCGCAAAGCGACAGCGACCGCGCGCTTGGCATCCTGCTGGCCGATGATGTGCGCATCCAGCGCGGCGACAATCGATTTGGGAGTCAACGTATCGGTCATTCACATTCTTCTATGGGAGGAAACGTCTTGCCCCAAATTGGGGTTGGTCCGCACCGGCTTCAAGCGCAGCGCCATCCGGCCATCAGGCTGCGATGCGATTCGACGATATCGGCAATGTCCTGTGCCTGCGGTTCAGCCAGATATTCGCCGCGTTCATAGGTGCCGCCGAGCAGGATGCCGTCACCGCGCGGGAACATGTATCCGGCGCTGAGCAAATAGGCATATTGCACTTCGGGCTGCGGGATCAGCACTGCGAGCTGACCGCGCACCGGCACAAGCTCGGTATCGCCGAACAATGCTGCGGCACCCAGGCCCGTGCAGTTGAAGACCAGCTTTTCGGGCAGCGCGGCGACCTCGGCAGGCGAGGCGAAGCGGCGCACCTCCACCTTGCCTCCGGCCATACGGATGTCGCGCAGCAACCGTTCGAGAAACCGCCCGGTCTCGACGTACATGGTATCGTAGCGGACGACGTTTTCGGCGGGGAAGGGGTGCTCATCCGCTGTCAGCCGTGTCCGACCTGGATATACCGGATCGGGCGCCAGCGGGCCCGCTCGGCGCGTCTGGTCATAGGTCGGCAGCCAGCGGATGCCATAATCGTCGCCCGCCATGATCTGGAAGCGCCGACGGCTGTAATCGGCAGCGGCCGCAGCCTGCTCACGAAATTGCGGCGTCACCTGATCGTCGCTGAAATAGCCGGTGGGGAAGATCTGCCCGCCCGCGATGTTCGATGTCGTGCCGGGCGGTAGCGTCTCGGTGTAGATGGTGACGGAATAGCCCGCCTCCTGCACCAGCCGCGCTGTGGTCAGCCCCATGATCCCAGCGCCGATCACCGCGACCGGGCCCGCATGGCCGGGCAAGCCCAGCGATGTGGCCAGCCGCGAACTGCCCCAACTGAGTGAAATGCCGCCGCCGCCATGGCCGTAATTGTGGACCAGCAGCGTCTCGCCCAGTTTCTCGGCGCGAACCACAAAGCCCGAGGGGCGGAACGGGCGCAGCCCTGCGACGGTGCGGATCACGCGGGCGGGGTCAACCTTCACGCGGGGCAGGCAAAGGGTGGGCGGGGAGGAGAGCGACACGGGCCGTGAGGCTGAACCGCTGGTGCAACCGCTCACCGCCAAAGCTGCGCTGCCAGCCAACAGCCCGCGTCTATCCACCTGCCAATTCATGGTCGGAACCATAAACCGTCAGCCTGTCGTGTCGAGCGTCTCGATCGTCAACTGGTCGTTCGTATAGACGCATACGTCGGCAGCGATCTTCATCGCCTTGCGCGCGATCGTCTCGGCGTCCTGCTCGTATTCCTGCAGCGCGCGGGCAGCGGCGAGCGCGAAATTGCCTCCCGATCCGATCGCTGCGACTCCGTCGACGGGTTCCAGCACATCGCCGTTGCCCGTCAGGATCAGCGTCACGTCCTTGTCGGCGACGATCATCATCGCCTCGAGGTTGCGCAGATACTTGTCGGTCCGCCAGTCCTTGGCGAGTTCGACCGCGGCGCGCATCAATTGCCCCGAATGCCGTTCCAGCTTGCCTTCGAGCCGCTCGAAAAGGGTGAAGGCATCGGCGGTTGCCCCTGCGAACCCGCCGATCACCGACCCGTCGCCCAGGCGGCGGACTTTGCGGGCATTGGGCTTCATCACGGTCTGGCCCATCGATACCTGGCCATCGCCTGCGATCACCGCCTTGCCGTTCTTGCGAATGCCGACGATGGTGGTTCCATGCCACACGGGCATGCTGCTGCTGTCTCTGCTCATGGCAGGCGATATGGTGGAGCGGCGCGGGGGCTGCAAGGCCTACATGATGCGCCGGACTTCATCGCCCGCATACAGCCGTATGTCGGCGCCGATCCGTTCGACCTGCGCAAGCCCTGCACCAAAGGCGGCCATGTGCGGCGACTTGGAATGGGCATCAAGCGCCGCCTCGTCGGTCCAGCGTTCTGCGATGCGCAGGATATCGGGATCGTTCATGTCGCGGGCAAAACAATAGAGCAGGCAGCCCTCTTCCTTGCGCGTTTCCTCGACCATGATGCGTGCTACTTCAGCGAATTTCTCGATTTCACCCGGCGCAAAATGCAGCCAGCCTTCGATGATGAGCATGTCGTAATGTCTCCTGCCACGCCGATGGTTCGGCTGGTCACAAGGCAGGATTACGTCTCATTGCGGGAGCCCGCAAGTCAGCAGCCGGTATAGCTGCGATACCAATCGACGAAGCGGGGTATGCCGGTGTCGATCGAGGTGACAGGTGCATAGCCCAGATCCTCCTGGATCGCACCGATATCGGCAAAGGTCTCGTAAACATCGCCGGGTTGCATCGGCAGCATGTTGCGGATGGCGGGCTTGCCGCATGCGGCTTCGATCACGTCGATCATCCGGCCCAGCGGTTCGGGCTGGTTGTTGCCGATATTGTAGATACGGTGCGGCGCGATGCTGCCGCCGGGCTTGGCCTGGCCGTCGTCCTGCGGCGGGGTATCGATCACCGCAAGCACCCCTGCGATGATGTCATCGATATAGGTGAAATCGCGCCGCATGTCGCCATGGTTGTACACGTCGATCGGCTGGCCCAGCAGGATCGCGCGGGTGAACTTCCACAGCGCCATGTCGGGCCGACCCCAGGGGCCATAAACCGTGAAGAAGCGCAAACCCGTCATCGGCAGGCGATACAGATGCGCATAGGTCTCGCTCATCAGCTCGTCGGACTTCTTGGTCGCGGCATAGAGCGAAACGGGGTGATCGACCCGAGCATCGACGCGGAACGGGCTGTCGGCGCTGTTGCCATAGACCGAGGAGGAGGATGCGTAGACGAACTGCGCCGTGCCGCGCGCCCTTGCCAGCTCGAGCATGTTGAGATGACCGACAAGGTTCGACTGCACATAGGCGCGCGGATTGTCGATGCTGTAGCGCACCCCGGCCTGCGCGCCCAGGTGCACGATATGTTCAAACTTATGGCGCTCCAGCGCCGTGTCGAGCGCATCGTGATCAGCAAAATCGAGCTCGATAAAGTCGAACCGTCCGGCGTTCACCGCCGCCAGATCCGCCAGCCGGGCGTGCTTGAGCGCCGGGTCGTAATAGGGGTTGAGATTGTCGATGCCGATGACCTGCTCGCCGCGCTCCAGCAGGGCGCGGGTCAGGGCATGGCCGATGAACCCGGCGGCTCCGGTGACGAGAATGGGCATAAGTGTGTTGTGCCTGATCAGCCCGCGAGGCGCAAATGGCCGTTCGAGCGCTCCGGCTTGGCAGGCTGGTCGGGCCAGATGCCGCGCGTGTCGTACACCAGCTTGTTGGCGCGCTCGGCGAGCGGGATCGATTTGAACACGTCATGATCAACCAGCACGATGAAAAGGTCGCAGCTTTCGATCGCGTCATCGACATCGATCAGGCTTGCGCCAAGGCCATCATAAGCCGGCGGCAGGCCTTGCGCATAGGGTTCGACGATCGAGATGCGCTCGCCGTATTTCTTCGCCAGTGCGAGCGCGACCTTGTTGGCCGGGCTTTCGCGGAAATCGTCGATGTTCGCCTTGAACGCCAGGCCCAGGCACGCCACGCGCGCCTGCGGGTTCGCCTCGATCAACTCGCCTGCCTTGGACAGGACATGGTCGATCTTGCCATCGTTGACCCAGCGCGCGGTACGGATCAGCGGCGTATCGTCGGGCGCGCCATGGATGATGAACCAGGGATCGACCGCTATGCAATGGCCACCGACGCCAGGGCCGGGCTGCAGGATGTTGACGCGCGGGTGGCGGTTGGCGAGGCGGATGACCTCCCACACGTCGAGCCCCATGCGATCGGCGACGATCGACAGTTCGTTGGCAAAGGCGATGTTGACGTCGCGATAGGCGTTTTCGACCAGCTTGGTCATTTCGGCCGAACGGGCATCGGTGGTGATGCACTCGCCGCGCACGAAGCGACGATAGAAGGTCAGCGCCTTGCGCGCGCAACGCGGGGTGATGCCGCCGATCGAACGGTCGTTGTTGGTCAGTTCCTCGAGGATACGGCCGGGTAGCACGCGCTCGGGGCAATAGGCGATCGCGATATCGGGAATGTCGCTGGTGTTCCCCGGGACCTTGAGGTCGGGGCGCAGCTTGGCGATCATGTCGCGCATCTCTTCGGTGGTGCCGACCGGCGAGGTCGATTCGAGGATGATGCAGTCGCCGGCCTTCAGCACCGCAGCGATGCTGCTCGCTGCCTGAAGGACGTAACTGATATCGGGCGCATGGTTTTCGTCGAACGGCGTCGGCACCGCGATCACGAAGACATCAGCGGGTTCGACCTGAAGCGAGGTGCGCAGCATGCCGCGCGCAACAACGCCCTGGACCAGGCCGTCGAGATCGACCTCCTCGATGTGGATGCGGCCTTCGGCAATGGTGCTGACCACATGTTCGGACACATCAACGCCCAGCACGCGGCAGCCTGAGCGCGCGATGATCGCAGCGGTCGGCAGACCGATATAGCCCAGTCCCAAAACGCAAACTTCAGGCTTCTTGTCGGACAGCATGCTCAATCCCCGGATGTGGTCGGCGCGTGTGCCACAGCATCACGAACCATAGAAGCCCGCTCTAGACGTGCCCCGGTTAAAAAACCGGTAAGCTGAGATGCTGCTTGAGCAAGGCGGAGACCATTCGCATCTGGTCTAGCCCGGATAGATCTCGGTACGATGGGGCTTGGACGGCCCGCCAGCGAACGACTCTCACCGGCAAAACAAAAAAGGGCGACCCGCGAGGGCCGCCCTTTCTGAAACAGGTTTGCCTGAAGAAATCAGGGGCTGTTGGGCTCATCGTCATCAGCGATGACGATGATGCCGCCGATCACGGCAGCAGCAGCAACAACACCAATGATGATGCCGGTGCCACCAGCAGCTTCGTTTTCTTCCGAAGAAGCAGCCGAGGTGCGCGCAGCGACCTTGGCGAGAACCGGAGCGCCGACCATGGTGGTCAGTGCGATCGCGGCGATTGCAGCCTTGAACATTTTCATATGCGTAAATCCTGAAACGGAGTTTTTCGTTCAAGGCCTGTATGGCAGAAGTTGGTTTATGTTGCAAGTGCGAAGTGAAGGCTTGGCCCCAAAACGGTTGCGAAAGTCGCATGGGCCCGCTGGCATCGGGGGTGGGAGCGAAAATTCCCTCGGTCCTGCGCAATCAGCGGATGTCGGGGTACATGTCCTTGAGCCGGTGGCGCATCCCGAAGGTCCAGGCCAGACCCACCTTGAGATAGATATAGTTGGCCTTGAGCGGCCCCCATGCTGCGATGCGGCGATCCGAGGTGATGACCGGCTTGCGCGTCATCTTGAGCTTGCCGATTCGCGCAAAGCCGATGCACAGGTCCGCCTCTTCCATGATCGTGGCGTCGGCCGGAATGCCCCCGATGCGCAGGTAATCGGCACGGCGGAAGAACATGGCATGGTCGCCGAACAGCAACCGCACGCCCCGAACAAACAGATGGGGGTGGGTGACAAGCGGGTAATAGGTCTTCCACCAATTGTGCGCGGTCGTGAACCAGCGCAGCTTTTCGCCGCGGATGATCGGCAGAAAGGTGGCAAGCGCGATCTTGCGGTCATCGAGGACTTGGCGGATATGGGCGATGGCATCGGGTGGCAGCAGGCTGTCGGCGTGGAGAATGCACACTAGGTCGCCACTCGCCTGCTCGACGCCGAAATTGATCTGCGGCCCACGCCCACGGTTGGGGGAGACGATGGCGCGCCACCCGGCGGCCAGGGCAAGCGCGAGCGTATCATCCTCGCTGCCGCCATCGACGAGCAGGATTTCGTCAGGCTGGGGGTCGAGCACTGCGACATTGGCAATGGTGGCAGGCAGGGCCTTCGACTCGTTCAGCGCCGGGATCATCAGGGTGACCCTGGCAGGGGGCGAGGGACCGGTCATGCGAGGCGTGCCAGTTCGGGCCAGCGATCCAGATCCTCGGGCCGGTCACAATCGGCGAGCTCGGGAAGCAGCGCCACCGACAGACCCAGTGCCTCGCACCGGCGCAGCGTCTCCGGGGTGACATGCTCGGTACTCCAAGGCATATCGCGCAGCAGCTCGGGCCGCGCCTGGGCCATGCCGATCAGATAATAGCCCCCGTCCTCTGCCGGACCGATGACGATGTCGTGGTGATCGAGGGCACGAATCGCCTGATTGACCACCTCCACCTCCAGATCCGGCGTGTCGGCGCCAAAGAAGATGTGCGGATGGTCGCGCGACGCATCGATCAACCGTTCGGTAAGATCGCCCTCGACCTGCTCGACCAAGGTGATGCCATCGCCCAGCCAGGCTTCGAATGCGGCTTTCCCAGCGCCTGCAAAACGCACTTCGACCGGCGCTCCGCTCAGGCGCAGCGTATCGACGGTGCGCCTGGCGAGATGATGGTGCACCCTGGCCGCGCCTTCGGCCCCCAAAGCCGGGATCAGCCGAGTTTTGGCATAGCCCGGCAGCGGATATTTGGCAAACAGCACAAGATCGGGCAAAGCGGCCATCGCCAGAGGCTTAGCGGTCCCGTGCGGGGAAACAAGCCTTGCATCACCGGGTCGCCGCCATATGGTGCGCGGCCCGGCCACCTGCCCCCCAAAGGAATGCCCTATGTCTGACGTCATCCTGTTCGATTACTGGCGCTCCTCGGCCAGCTACCGGGTCCGCATCGCACTCAACCTGAAGCAGATCGCCTATCAGGCGGTGCCGACCGATCTGCTCACCCGCGCGCAGAAGGCCCCCGATTTTGTCGCGCGCAATCCGCAGGGACTGGTGCCGATGCTGCATATCGACGGGCACGATCTCAGCCAGTCGCTGGCGATCATCGACTATCTCGATGCGACCAGGCCCGAACCGCGCCTGATCCCCGCGGACCCTGCTGTACGCGCGGCGATGCTGGCCCGGGCGATGATCATCATCGCCGACATTCACCCGGTGAACAACCTGCGGATGCTCCAGTATCTCAAGACCGAGATGGGGCAGGAGCAGGGCGCCATCGACAGCTGGTACCGCCACTGGATCGCCGAGGGCTTTGCCGCGCTCGAGGTGCTGGCTCCGGATACCGGGCTCTTCGGCGGAAGCGCGCCCGACCTTACCGACGTCTGCCTGGTCCCGCAGATGGCGAACGCCCGCCGCTTCGACCTGGATATGACGCCGTTTCCGCGGCTCGTCCGGATTGACGCCGCGCTGCAGGCGATTCCGGCCTTTGCCGATGCGCATCCCGATCGGGTGAAGCCGGCATGACATTGATCGCTACACGGTTGATGCTTCGTACCAGCGGCTGCGTGATCGGTACAATGCTGGCCGCCGTGCCCGCGCTCGCGCAGGACAAGCCCGCCGACACGATCAGCTGGCCGGATGCGCCGATCACCGTGATCGGCCAATCGCTGGCCACGCCGATCGGCGATCGCGCTTATAGCGTCACCAGCATCACCCCGGATATGCTCGCGAACGAACCCAGCCAGCGGCTGGAAAATGCGCTGCGGCTGGTCCCTGGGCTGCAGCAGTTCCGCCGGTCGGATGCGCGCAGCGCCAACCCCACCAGCCAGGGTGTCACGCTGCGGGGGCTGGGGGGCAACGCCTCCAGCCGCGCGCTGCTTATCCTCGATGGCGTTCCGCAGAGCGACCCGTTCGGAGGATGGATCAGCTTTCCCGGCTATGACGCGATCAACCTGTCCTCGGTGCGCGTCCGGCGCGGCGGCGGCACAGGCGGCGATGGCCCCGGCGCGCTGGCGGGAACCATCGAGTTGGAAAGCGCCGGGTTCGTGCCAGATCAGTCCAGCGTGTACGGCGATCTGGCCTATGGCAGCCGCAAATCGCTCGAAGCCAGCATCGGCACCAGCCAGGCGCTGGGGCAGGGGGGACTGACGCTGTCGGCCCAATATGGCCGCGGTGATGGGTTCATTCCCGTGATTGCTGCCCAGCGCGGGACGGTCGATCGGCCTGCGGGCTACGAGCAATGGGGCGTCAATCTGCGCTTCGTCGCGCCGATCAACAGCACCACCGAGTTGCAGGCCAGCGCGCGCGCCTTTGGCGATCAGCGCGAACGCGGCTTTGCTTTCAGCGACAATGACAATCGCGGTGCCGATGCGAGCGTGCGACTGGTCGGGCGCGGCAGCCTGCCGTGGTCGGTGCTGGCCTATGTTCAGATGCGCAGCTTCGAAAGCAGCTTCGGCGCAATCAGTGCTGACCGCGCGACGGTGACCCAGAGCCTCGACCAATTCAACACCCCTTCGACCGGGCTTGGCGTGCGCGCCGAAATCCGCCCGTCGACCGGCAGCAGCGGCGAACTGCGGTTGGGTGCAGAGTGGCGGCGGACCACCGGCGAAACGCGCGAACTGTTTACCTTCGTCGCAGGCAATCCGACGCGTCTGCGCCGGGCGGGCGGAGCCAGCGATACGTTGGGCGCCTTTGCCGAGGCCAGCTGGCAGGCGAGCCCTGACTTCCTGCTCACTGGCGGCGGCAGGCTCGATTACTGGTCGCTGACCGATGGCAGCCTGCGCGAGACGGTGCTGGCCACCGGTGCGCCGCTCACCACCAGCGATTTTGCCGATCGCGATGGCCTGGAAGGCACCGGCAGGCTGGGCTTTGCCTGGGATGCGGCAGGTCTGCTGACGCTGCGCGGCGCGGGCTATCTGGGATGGCGTCTGCCGACGCTCAACGAACTTTACCGGCCTTTTCGAGTCGGCCCCGATGCGACGGCCGCCAATGCGGCGCTGGCACCCGAGCGGTTGCGCGGGGTTGAACTCGGCGCGGATTACGAAATCTACACGATCCGGCTGGGCGCTACGGTGTTCTGGAACCGGCTCGACAACGCCATCGCCAATGTCACGCTGGCGCGTGGGCCCGGCACCTTTCCGGGTGTCGGCTTCGTTTCGGCGGCGGGCAGCTTCAGCCAACGGCAGAATCTGGGCTCGGTTGAAGCGAAGGGCGTCGAAATCGAAGCGCGCGCGGATATCGGCGATTTCGATGTCGCTGCTGCCTACAGCTTTGTCGATGCCGAGGTGCAGGCCGCAGCAGGCCAGGCGGCGATCGACGGTCGGCGTCCGGCACAGGTGCCGCGGCACTTTGCCACCGGATCGATCGGCTGGTTCCCGCAAGGCGGCGACAGCGGCCTCAACCTGACCGCGCGCTATGTCGGTTCGCAGTTCGAAGATGACCTTGGCCAGCTGGCGCTCGATGACGCGGTGACGCTCGATGCGCGCGCTGCGCTGCGGCTGAGTCGCTATCTGATGGTCGAACTGCGCGGCGAAAACCTGTTCGATACCGTCGTTCAGGCTGGCATCAGCGGTCCCGGCATCATCGAACGTGCCACGCCACGTACGATTTGGCTTGGCGTCAAACTGGACATTGAATAGCCTGAGACCTGCAACATGACCCGCAGCATAACCCGCCTTGCCGATTTCCTTCCCTACCGCATCTCGATCACGTCGAATGCGGTCAGCGACCTGATTGCCCGCGAGTACCGGACCCGCTTTGGCTTGAAGATCCCGGAGTGGCGGGTGATGGCGGTGCTGGGCGATGTCGGTGAGGCGACGCAGCGCGAACTGGTGGCGGCCACCCGCATGGACAAGGTCGCGGTCAATCGTGCCACCAAGACATTGGGCGAACGGGCGCTAATCCAGCGCGCGCCCAACATGCAGGATGGCCGCTCGCATCACCTGGCGCTGACGCCTGCCGGCCAGGCGCTGTATGCGGAGATCATGCCGCTGGCGCTGGAGATGGAAGCGCAGGTGCTGGCGGTGCTCGACGATGCCGAACAGGCGCAGCTCGCCAGCCTGCTGGGCAAGCTGTTGCGCCGGGCCGATGATCTGACCGACGATTGAGGTGGCGCGTTTGGCCTTGTCTTCCGGTTTCAAATGATACTATGCTGCAGCGAGCACGTGCCCGCACAGGCAACAGAAGAAGGTAGCCGCACCCATGAAGCTAGCATCCCTCAAGAGCGGCCGAGATGGCCATCTGGTCGTCGTTTCCAACGATCTGGCCTGGTATGCTGATGCCAGCCATCTGGTGCCGACATTGCAGGCCGCCCTCGACGACTGGGATCGGATGGCACCCTATCTGGAGGTCTTGTCGCGCGACCTGGAGCATGGCGTCATCCCGCGCGAGCGTTTTCACGAGCATGATGCCGACGCGCCTCTGCCGCGCGCGTTCCAATGGGCGGACGGGTCGGCGTACGTCAATCATGTCGAACTGGTGCGCAAGGCGCGCGGTGCCGAACTGCCCGAAAGCTTCTGGACCGATCCGCTGATGTACCAGGGCGGCTCGGACGACTTCATGGGCGCGCGCGATCCGATCGAGCTCAAGGACGAGGCCTGGGGCTGCGATCTGGAAGCCGAGATCGTCGTCGTCACCGGCGATGTCCCGCAGGGCGCGAGCCCCGAGGATGCGCGGCGCGCCATCCGGCTGGTCGGGCTGGTCAACGATGTGTCGCTGCGCAACCTGATCCCCGACGAACTCGCCAAGGGCTTCGGCTTCGTCCAGTCCAAGCCGGCCAGCGCATTCTCGCCGGTGTTCGTCACGCCTGATACGCTGGGCGACTATTGGAAGGACGGCAAGCTGCACCGCACCTTGATGGTTGATCTCAACGGTCAGCCGTTCGGCCGCGCGGTCGCATCGGACGATTGCACCTTCGATTTCGGTGCCTTGATCGCGCACCTCGCCAAGACGCGCCGGGTCCGCGCTGGATCGATCATCGGATCGGGCACCGTTTCCAACCGCGATCATGATGGCGGCCCCGGTCGTCCGGTGAGCGAAGGCGGCCTTGGCTACAGCTGCATCGCCGAACTGCGCATGGTCGAAAAGATCACCAAGGGCGAAATGACGACGCCATTCCTGAAGGACGGCGATGTCGTGCGCATCGACGTGCACGACGACCGCGAACACTCCATCTTCGGCGTGATTGAACAGACGGTGGTCGTGGGCTGATCGTCAGCCCTTGGGATCGGCGAGCCCTTCGGTCAGATCGCCATCCTCGTCGATCTGGCCTGCCTCTTCGGCATCCGAAAGCAGGCGTCCAACCAGCATGCGGCGCTGCTTCCATCCGGCGCGGGCGGCGGGAATGCTGTAAAGCGCTTTCAGGAAACTGATGTCCCAGTCGGTGGCGAATGCAGGCTTGTCGGCCTGATTGAACAGGCTGAGGATGGAGTTGGGCGGCGGTGTCTGGCTGGGCTTGACCTCGGCAAAAGCGACCATCGCTGCATAAGCCGCAACCGCATCGAGCGGCACGCCATCTGACAATGTCACGTCGATCACCACCGTTGCGCTGCGCAGGGCACGGACTGCCTGGGTGCGGATGATGCTGGAGCTGTAGGCCTGCACCGTCTGGGCCCCGAGTGCCAGCGCCGAGCCTCCGCCTTCTGCGGTGCCAGCGCTTGCCAGTGGTGCGTCGCCAGTGGTCGACATGCCGTCGGTGCCGGTGACTTGCGTTGTGTACCACCAGCGAACCGGCGCGCTGCCCTTGAACAGCGCTGCGCGTTCGGGCACCGGCACCTCGGCGATGCGGCGCGGGGATTTCTTGGCGATGCGCTGGATCACCGCGCTGGCATTGGTGGTGAAGCTGACCACGATGTTGGTCTTGCAGGGCAGCGGCGCGACCTCGATGTCCGCGCTGGCGGCAATGCTGCGCATCTTGCGCTCGACGATGGCGGCGTACTCGGGCTGGATTCCCAGCACCGCCGGGCACACCGGCGCGGTCCATCGCGCCACCGGGTTTTCGCCGCTGGCCACGCCCGTCCGCCGGACGAAATCATTGGCCTCCTTGCGCGCCTGTTCCTCGCTCTGTCGCCTGCCGATCACCTCGATGGTCGAGTCATCGGTCGTGGGGGTGTCCTGCGCTGCAATTGCCATCGGCGTGGCCAGAAACAGGGTGGAGACTGCAATCAACAATGCGCGTGAACGGGGGAAGGGCATGGGGGCCTCTCGCAACTTGGGGATGCGAGCATCATAGCGGAGCAAGGCCTGCGACGCGATGGTCGTTCGACCAAGGCGCGTCGCAGGCCTGCAAACCGTTCAGCGGATCGGCGAATCCGGTGCCAGACGCATGTCGAGATAATTGTCGACCGAGTGCATCAGATCGTCGAGCTCGTGCTCGAAGAAATGGTTCGCGCGGCTGATCTCGTCGTGATGGATGGTGATGTGCTTCTGGGTGCGCAGCTTGTCGACCAGCTTCTGCACGGCACCCGGCGTCACCACGGTATCGGCTGCACCCTGGACGATGATGCCCGAGGCGGGGCAGGGAGCGAGGAAGCTGAAATCGTACATGTTGGCGGGCGGCGCGACCGAGATGAAGCCGCGGATCTCGGGGCGGCGCATCAGCAGCTGCATCGAGATCAGCGCGCCGAAGCTGAAGCCTGCAACCCAGGTGGTCTGCGCTTCGGGGTGGAAGCTCTGCACCCAGTCGAGCGCGGCAGCGGCATCGGAAAGCTCGCCGATACCGTTGTCGAATGTGCCCTGACTGCGGCCCACGCCGCGGAAGTTGAAGCGCAGGGTCGCAAAGCCGCGCCGCACGAAGGTCTTGTACAGCGCCTGGGTGATGCGATCGTTCATCGTTCCGCCACCCTGGGGGTGCGGATGTAAAATCATCGCGACCGGTGCACGCGGACGGGGAGCGGGGCTGAAGCGTCCTTCAAGACGGCCTTCGGGACCGGGAAAGATGACGGCGGGCATGATTTGCGGACTTTCAGCTTGGAAAAAGGACAGGCGACCATCCGGACAAGACGTCATCCTGAACATCAGATAGAGCTCAGAAGACACCGGGAAAGGGGGCCTATACGCAATGCAGCCTTCAAAAAGCAACAAAATGCGTGGCATTGGCGCTTTGCGCGGTTAGAGGAATGCGATGAACCGATATCGTGCCTGGCCCAGCTGATCGAGACCATGAGCGAAGCGCGCATCTATCTTGACCATGCGGCGACCACGCCGGTGCTGCCCGAAGCCCGTGCGGCGAGCCTTGCCGCGATGGAATTGTGGGCCAATCCCTCATCCCCCCATGCCGATGGCCGCGCCGCCCGGGCCGCGCTGGAAGACGCCCGCCAGAGGATCGCCGGAGCCTTGGGCTGGGATGGCGAGGTCATCCTGACCAGCGGCGCGAGCGAGGCGATCGCGCTGGCGATGCAGGCCAGCAAGCTCGATGGCTGGATCGTCAGCCCCACCGAACATGATGCGGTCCAGCGGATCGTCGAACGCGCGCCGGCCAGCCGCCCGGTGATGCGCCTGGCGGTCGATCTGGATGGCGAGCTGGTGCAGACCAGCCTGCAGCGCGCGCTCGAAGCGGCCGTCGGGCGGTCGCTGGTGATCGTCCAGTCGGTCAACAGCGAAACCGGCGTGATCCAGGACAGCGCTGCGATTGCGGCGATGGCCCGCGAAGGCCGGGGCGTGACCTTGTGCGATGCTTCGCAAAGCGCGGGCAAGATGCCGCTGCCCGATGCCGACATGATCGTCGTTTCCGCGCACAAGCTGGGCGGACCTCCGGGTATCGGCGCGTTGCTGATCCGCAATCTCGGGCTGCTCTATCCCCCTGGCGGGCAGGAAAAGGGCTATCGCGGCGGAACCGAAAACGTGCCAGCCGCGATGGGCTTTGCCGCAGCTTTGGCCGCCTCGCGCAACTGGATGGATCGCGCCGCTGATCTGCGCCACCAGCTCGACAGTGCCATTCGCGTCGGCGGCGGCGAGGTCGTCGCGCACAACGCTTCGCGTCTGCCCACGATCGGCAGCTATCGCATGCCCGGTGTTGCCGCCAATGCGCAGCTGATCCAGTTTGACATGGCGGGCGTTTCGGTCTCGGCGGGCAGCGCGTGTTCTTCCGGAACGCTCAAGACCAGCGCGGTGCTGACCGCGATGGGCTGGGATGAAAAGCCCGCAGGAGAAGTCGTTCGGGTGAGCTTCGGCCCCTCCACGACGCGCGCGCATGTGTACCGCTTTATCGAATTGTGGCGGGCGATGGCCCAGCGCGTGCGGAGCTGATCGTGGCGGCGCAGCCGATCTATCTCGATTATCAGGCAACGACACCGCTGGCACCCGAAGCATGGACCGCGATGCAGCCCTGGATCGGCGCGCCCGACAGCGCATCGGGCTGGGCCAATCCGCACAGTTCGCACAGCGCAGGACGCAGGGCAGCCGCCGCGGTCGAGGTCGCCCGCGCGCAGATTGCCGGGCTGATGCCGCCGGGCGGGCGCGTCATCTTCACCAGCGGTGCGACCGAGGCGCTCAACCTGGGCTTGCGCGGGGCGCTGCCGGCGCTGGCTCCGCGCTCCGGTCTGGTCACCCTTGCCACCGAACATGCCGCAGTGCGCGACACCTGCTTGTGGCTGGAGGGGAAGGGCCATCGGCTCGACCTGCTGCCGGTCGGCCAGGACGGGCTGGTCGATCCCGAAATGGCACGCGCCGCCATCGGCAGCGAGACCGCGCTGGTCGCCGCGATGCTGGTCAACAACGAGATCGGGGTGATCCAGCCGGTCGAGCAGCTGGCAGAGATGGCGCACGATGCCGGCGCCTTGTTCCTGTGCGATGCGGTCCAGGGCTTCGGCCGCGTGCCCTTGCCGCAGACCGCCGACATGATCGCGATCAGCGCACACAAGATCCACGGCCCCAAGGGCATCGGCGCGTTGTGGGTGCGCGACGGCGTGGCGCTGGAGCCGCTGATCCACGGTGGCGGCCAGGAACAGGGGCTGCGGTCGGGCACCTTGTCGCCCGCTTTGTGCGCCGGTTTCGGCGCGGCAGCAAAGCTGGCGGGAGAACGATTGGCACAGGACGCTGCGCATGTGGCAGGCTTGCGCGATGCGGCGCTGGCCGCATTTGCCGGCTGGCAGGTCAACGGGTCGCTCGAGCATCGCTATGCCGGCAACCTCAACCTGCAGCGCGACGGACTGGATGTGGCGCGGCTGATGTCGGATGTGCGCGGGGTGGCGTTTTCGGCAGGCTCGGCCTGTGCCAGCGGCTCGGGACGGCCCAGCCATGTGCTGACCGCACTGGGTTTGCCGACGGACAAGGTGCGTTCGTCGATTCGACTGGGCTTCGGGCGCTATACCAGTGTTGACGAAATCGAACGCGCCGCGCATTTGATCATCGATGCGGCCGACAGGCAGACGGGGTGATCGATGATCGAGGTGATTTTCATCAGCGCCGACGGCAAGACCCGTCAGAGCGTGCAGGCTAAGGATGGCGATCGGTTGCTCGACGTCGCGCAGGCGCACGGCCTGCCGCTGGAAGGCACGTGCGAGGGGCAGATGGCCTGTTCGACCTGCCATCTGATCATCGATGCGGCTGATTTCGCCAAGTTGCCCGAGCCGGTCGAGATGGAAGAGGACATGCTTGACCTCGCGGTGGCGGTCACGCGCACCTCGCGACTGTCGTGCCAGATCTTCCTGCGCGAGGAATGGGGCAGCCTGACCTGCCGCGTGCCTGCCGAAAGCTATGACATGCAGGGCATGTGATGGCTCGCCGGGCGGCGTTTGTCCTGGCGGCAGCTGCGGCACTGGGCGGCTGCGCCAGCGTCGCTCCGGAGCCTGCGTTTCAGACCGACCTTGCCGCGATCGAGACGCGCAGCGGCGGCAGGCTGGGGCTCGCACTGGTTGATGCCTCGGGCCGCACGATCGCGGGATACCGCGCCGACGAGCGCTTCGCGATGTGCTCGACTTTCAAGCTTCCGCTCGCTGCGATGGTGCTTGAAAAGGCGGCCGAGGGCCAGTGGACAATGGGCGATACGCTGCCAGTTACTGATGCCGACATGGTGGCCTATGCCCCCTATGTCGAAGCGCAGCGCGCCAAGTCTCCACCCGAACCGGTGACGGTTGAAGGCGCAGCATCGGCAGCGGTCTCACTCAGCGACAACGCCGCTGCCAATCTGCTGCTCGACCGGCTGGGAGGGCCGCAGGGCTTTACCGCTTGGCTGAGAGGGAAGGGCGACAAGGTGACCCGGCTGGACCGGCGCGAGCCCGAATTGAACGAGAATGCCGTCGGCGATCCGCGCGATACCACGACGCCCGCCGCCATGGCCGAGACCAGCCGCACGTTGGTGCTGGGCGATGCAATGCCACAGGGCCAGCGGCGCTTGCTGTATCGGTGGATGGAAAACACCTCGACCGGGCTCAAGCGGATCCGCGGCGGGCTGCCTGAAGGCTGGAATGCGGGCGACAAGACGGGAAGCTGCGGCAACGCGTTCAATGATGTCGCGGTGTTTACCAGCGATACGGGCCAGCGTTATGCTCTTGCGATCTATCTCGACCGGCCCACGATCAACGGCGATGCGGCGAGCGCGATCATCGCCGATGCGACCCGCGCGGTGCTGCCAGTGGTACGCTGAACGCGCTCCTCTTCAGCGGTTCTTGCTTTCCTCGAAACTTGTCGCCATATGCGCAGCGGGAGTCGGGCGGACGTAGCCGTCGCCAATCTGGTCAGGTCCGGAAGGAAGCAGCCACAACGATTTTCGCCGCGGGTCGTCCGGCTCCTACCATCCCGAAATGTTTACACGCTCCACCCGCGCCTGTTTTGAACAGGCGGGCGGTTTCATTTCCATCCGCGCGCGCCAGCGGCTAATCACACCGGCATGGACGATTCCCGCCCCAACGACATGGAAAACGACGCGAGCGACATGCCCGGTCTCGGGCTGGATCTGCCGCCCGTGCCCGCACCGTCGACCTCGGCAGCGCAGGCCTATCGGGTGCTGGCGCGCAAGTATCGGCCCCAGACCTTTGCCGAGCTGATCGGCCAGGATGCCATGGTCCAGACCCTGGGCAACGCCATCCGACGCGAACGGCTGGCGCATGCGTTTCTGATGACCGGCGTGCGCGGCGTCGGCAAGACCTCGACCGCGCGGCTGATCGCCAAGGCGCTCAATTGCATCGGACCCGACGGGCAGGGCGGCCCGACCATCGCGCCCTGCGGTGTGTGCGAACCGTGCATCGCCATCGCCGAGGGCCGCCATATCGATATCATCGAGATGGATGCTGCCAGCCACACCGGCATCGACGACGTCCGCGAGATTACCGAGGCGGTGCGCTATGCGGCCGTTTCGGCGCGCTACAAGATGTACATCATTGACGAAGCGCACATGCTATCCAAACAGGCGTGGAACGGCTTGCTCAAGACGCTGGAAGAGCCGCCGCCACATGTGAAATTCCTGTTCGCGACAACAGAAGTGAACAAGGTGCCGATCACGGTGCTGTCGCGCTGCCAGCGGTTCGACTTGAAGCGCATTCCGTCGGAACTGCTCGCCAGTCATTTTGCCGAAATCTGCATCAAGGAATCGGTCGAGGCCGAGCCCGATGCGCTGGCAATGATCGCCGATGCCGCCGAAGGATCGGTGCGCGATGGTCTCTCGATCCTCGATCAGGCGATCGCGCATTCCGACATGGGTGGTGATGCTGACGCCGACGGCGGAGCATCGGTGCGCGCAGAGCAGGTGCGCAGCATGCTGGGCCTATCCGATCGCGGTTCGATGCGGCGACTGTTCGCGCATCTGATCGCGGGTGATGCCGATGCTATGCTCGCCGATCTCGACGCGCAGCACGGCCTGGGCGTCGATCCGCTGAGCGTGATGCGCGGGCTGCTGGCGATGGTCCATGCGATCACGCTGCACAAGTCGGCAGGGCGGGTCCGCACCGTACATGGCGAGGAAGACCGCGCTGCGCTGGCCGACTGGGCCGGCAAGCTCGGCCATGCCAGCCTGCACCGGCTGTGGCAGCTGCTGCTCAAGGGGCATGACGAGATCGAAAGCGCGCCGGTTCCGCGTGAGGCATGCGAAATGGCGTTGCTGCGCGCGCTCTATGCTGCGACGATGCCCGATCCCGGAACGCTGGCACGCAGGCTCGCCGATGCGCCTGCTGCGCCTGCGCCCGCTTCCGCTGAGGCAGCATCCGAGCCGCAGCCCGCTCCGCCCCCGGTGAGCGAGGAATCTCCGCCATGGGATTCAGCGCCGACGGCGCCGGGCAACGCCATGCCCGATGCCGCATCGCGAGGCTCGCCGCGCACCATCACCGGCTTGGTCGAGATGCTCGACAATGCGAACAAATGGCTGATTGCGGCGCAGGTCAAGTCCGACATGCGGTTGATCGAGCTGGGCGAAGACCGGCTGATCTATCAATCCGCTACAGGCCGCGATGATTACGTGCCGCTGCTGCGCGAGGCGCTGGCGGACATCACCGGTCGTCGTTGGCAGGTGGAGCGCGGCGAGGGTGATGCCTTGCCAACGCTTGCCGAGGAAGAGCGCCGCGCCGAAGCTGCCATGCGCGACGAAATTTTGAACCATCCGCTGGTCAAGGCGACGCAGGCTGCGTTTCCTGACGCGGAAATAGACTGGACTGCGGCGGAATTCTCCCCACATGGAGATGAAACCCAGCCAACACGGAGTGCCAAGGCATGAAAAGCATGGAAGAGATGATGGCGGCCGCTCAGGAAGCCGCCCAGACCGTTCAGCGCCAGATGAACGAAGCGCAGGCGAAGCTGGAATCGATCGAGGTCGAGGGCGCAGCGGGCGGTGGCCTGGTCAAGGTGCGTGCGACCGCCAAGGGCCGCATCCTGGGCGTGTCGATCGACGACAGCCTGATGGTACCCGCCGACAAGCAGATGCTCGAAGACCTGATCGCCGCCGCGTTCAACGATGCCCGCACCAAGGCCGATCGCGCCAGCGAGGAAGAGATGAGCAAGATGGCCCAGGGCATGCCTTTGCCCGCAGGTTTCAAGCTTCCGTTCTGAATGCGTTAACCTGGACAGGTGCAGGATCGCTTGTCGTGGATAGACCCGGCAACCATATAGGCCGGTGAGATGTTGCCGGAGAACCGGCAACCAGACACCAGATGGATTGAACCGAATTGACCATGTTCCAGACTTACCCCCTGCTGCCCCTGCGCGACATCGTGGTGTTTCCGCAGATGATCGTGCCGCTGTTCGTCGGCCGTGACAAGTCCGTCGCCGCGCTCGAGCGAGCCATGGAGCAGGACAAGGAGATCTTCCTCGTCGCGCAGCTCGACCCGGCGCGGGACGATCCCGATCGCGACGATCTTTACGACATCGGCGTCATTGCCACCGTGCTGCAGCTGCTCAAGCTGCCCGATGGCACGGTGCGGGTGTTGGTCGAAGGTGGCGAGCGTGCGCGCCTCAACAGCCTGCAGGCGAGCGGCGACCATGTTCTGGCCGAGGTCGAGGCGCTGCCCGCGCGCGCGGCTAGCGGCACCGACGTCAATGCGCTGATGCGCTCGGTCGTCGACCAGTTCGAAAATTATGCCAAGCTCAACAAGAAGCTGCCCGCCGAAACCGCGGTGCAGCTGGCCGAGATCGACGATGCCTCCAAGCTCGCCGATGCGGTTGCGGCGAACATTTCGGTCAAGGTCGCCGACAAGCAGAGCCTGTTGACCGAGGATGACCCGGTCAAGCGGCTGGAAATGGTGTTCGGCTTCATGGAAGGCGAGCTGGGCGTGCTCCAGGTCGAGAAGAAGATCCGTGGCCGCGTCAAGCGCCAGATGGAAAAGACCCAGCGCGAATATTATCTGAACGAGCAGCTCAAGGCGATCCAGTCCGAGCTGGGCAACGGCGACGGCGACGACGGCAATGGCGTCAACGAGCTTGCCGCCAAGATCGAGAAGCTGAAGCTTTCGCCCGAAGCGAAGGCCAAGGCCACGGCCGAACTGAAGAAGCTGCGCGGCATGGCGCCGATGTCGGCCGAAGCGACGGTGGTGCGCAACTATCTCGACGTGCTGCTGGGCCTGCCATGGGGCAAGAAGTCGAAGCTCAAGCGCGACATTGCCGAAGCGCAGAAGGTGCTCGACGACGACCATTTCGGGCTGGAGAAGGTCAAGGACCGGATCATCGAATATCTCGCCGTGCAGGCGCGGACCAACAAGCTCAAGGGCCCGATCCTGTGCCTTGTCGGCCCTCCGGGCGTCGGCAAGACGTCGCTAGGCCGTTCGATCGCCAAGGCCACGGGCCGCGAATTCGTGCGCCAGTCGCTGGGCGGCGTGCGCGACGAGGCGGAAATCCGCGGCCATCGGCGTACCTATATCGGCTCGCTGCCGGGCAAGATCGTCAACAACCTGAAGAAGGCCGGCACCAGCAACCCGCTGTTCCTGCTCGACGAGATCGACAAGCTTGGCCAGGATTTCCGCGGCGATCCGGCATCGGCGCTGCTCGAGGTGCTCGATCCCGAACAGAATGCCAAGTTCCAGGACCATTATCTGGAGATCGACATCGATCTTTCGGACATCATGTTCGTGACCACCGCGAACAGCCTGAACCTGCCGCAGCCTCTGCTCGACCGCATGGAGATCATCCGGCTCGAAGGCTATACCGAGGACGAGAAGGTCGAGATCGCCAAGCGGCACCTGATCGCCAAGCAGATCGAGGCGCATGGGCTGAAGAAGGGCGAGTTCGAGCTGACCGAAGAGGGTCTGCGCGATCTGATCCGCTATTATACCCGTGAGGCGGGTGTGCGTACGCTGGAGCGAGAAATCGCTCGGCTGGCGCGCAAGTCGCTGCGGCGCATCCTGGAGAAAAAGGATACGTCGGTGGTGATCACCCCCGAGAACCTCTCGGACTTTGCCGGCGTGCGCAAGTATCGCCATGGCATCGGCGAGGCGGAGAACGACATCGGTGCGGTAACGGGCCTGGCCTGGACCGAAGTGGGCGGCGAACTGCTGACCATCGAGGCGGTGACCGTTCCCGGCAAGGGCATGATCAAGACGACCGGCAAGCTCGGCGAAGTCATGCAGGAATCAGTGCAGGCCGCGTTCTCGTTCGTCAAGGCGCGCTCGCCTTCTTACGGCATCAAGCCCAGCATCTTCGCGCGCAAGGATATCCATATCCATCTGCCCGAAGGCGCGGTGCCGAAGGACGGCCCGTCGGCAGGCATCGGCATGGTCACCTCGATCATCTCGACTCTCACCGGCAATGCCGTGCGCCGTGATGTCGCGATGACCGGAGAGGTCACCTTGCGCGGCCGTGTGCTGCCGATCGGCGGGTTGAAGGAAAAGCTGCTGGCTGCACTGCGCGGCGGCATCACCACCGTCCTGATCCCGGCGGAGAACGAGAAGGATCTGGCTGAGATCCCTGCCAATGTGAAGCAGGGGCTCAAGATCATTCCCGTGAGTCACGTCGATGAGGTGCTGCGTGTCGCGTTGGTCGATCCGTTTGTTGCGATCGACTGGACCGAGGCGGATGAACTTGCTGCGCAGCCTCCGGTAGGTACTGGTGACCTCCACGAGGTAGCGGTTAAGCATTGAACCGTAATGGTGCAATGCAGCATCATCAGATGAAAGGCTGAAGCGGGCGCATTACGGTAAAATTGCGATAAAACGCCCGGAAATGCGCCCGTTTCCCTTTGACAGCGAGAAATATCTGGTTCTAACTCGACCCCCTCAAAGCCGCGATTCAGCAAGGTTCAACAAAAATCAGGGGGTTCCCACGGCATGAACAAGAATGATCTCATTTCGGCTGTTTCAGAACAGGCCGGTATTACCAAGGCCGACGCCAGCAAGGCGGTGGAAGCTGTGTTCGATTCAATCAGCGGTGCGCTCGCCAAGGGCAGCGAAGTTCGTCTGGTCGGTTTCGGGACTTTTTCGGTGAGCAAGCGCAAGGCTTCTACCGGACGCAACCCGCGCACTGGCGAGAAGATGGAAATCAAGGCGTCGACCCAGCCCAAGTTCAAGGCCGGCAAGGGCCTGAAGGATGCGGTCAACTGATCGAGACTGCCTCCGCCTTTTGAGGCGGTACGGCATATGCTTTGAGCGGGCAGGGGTCGCAAGTTTTACCCTCCCCTGTTGAAGTGCCTAAGAGATAAGAAAGGCGGCGCATCCTGTGCCGCCTTTTTTGTTGGGGGTCAGCCGGCCTTGCGGATCGCGGCGGTGACCTTGTTCGCGCGTTCCGTGGCCTCGCGCTCGATCGCCTGCCAGTCCGTGATATAGGCTGCGGCAAAGCGGTTGACGCCCATCCGCCTGTACTGCTCGACATGCGCGAGTTCGTGCGCCCAGATCCAGACATTGCGCGTCAGCCGCTCGCTGGAAAACACCACTTGGCGGTTCAGCGCGACCGCGCCTTCGTCCATGTATTTTTCGGTCAACAGCGTCCCGAGATCCACCCGCCCGGTGCCGATCGTCCAGCGCACCGACTTCAGAAGATCAGGCGCGAAATAGGGGGCGAGGATCCTGGCCATGGGTTCTGGGACCGGCTTTGCGCCGGCACGCGAGGCTTGGGCTTCGGCATGGCGGATCGCCTGCGCGAGAACCGGTCCGGTCAGCGGCGATGAACGGCGGACCAGCTGCTCCGACCCCTGGCGTGCTTGGGTCGCGAGCCGCCGCGAGGATTGCACGGTGTCCTGCCCCAGCTTGCCGATGGCACGGGCAACCTCCGGCGGCGGACGGAGCAGTTCATCGTCCGGGCGCTCGATGCACCCGGCCATCGCCAGCAGGGCGAGCACCATCAGCGCCCGGGTCAAGGTTTGCGGTCTGCTCATGCGCAGACCGCTAGCCGAGCGCTTATTGGCCAGCAAGGCCGATCAGCGCCTCGGGCCCCTTGTCCATGCGGCTGTTGACGATCCATTTGAGGGTCGAGACACCTGCAGCTGCCGTCGGACCATCCTCTGTGTTGTTGGTGAGGATGCGGCCATCGGTGGTGAGGGTGAAGGTGCCCTCCGGCTTGGGCTGAGGCGCCTTTTCGCCCGCGGCAGCCATCGCGCCCAGGCTGGCCATCTCGCCGCCTGCGCCGCCGCCCGAATAGGCGGGCGCTGACACCTTCACGCTGCCGTCCTTGCGCTTGATCAGGGTGACGAACGGCATGATCGCCGCGCCGCCATCGACCAGCGGAAAGGCAAAGCCATGCGCCATGTTTCCGGTGATCGCATATTCGACATCGATGATGCGGTTGCCGCGATAGCTGACCTTCTTCCAGCCCTCCTGCTTCTTGAGCTGCTCGACCAGTTCGGCAATGCTCTCGTCGCTGCCCAGGCCGCCTTTTTCGCCGCCCATCGCGCTGCTCAGCATGCCTGCCTCGCCCTTGCTGGCCGCCTGCGATTCGTCGAAGTCCTTGCGCTGCTGGTCCAGTTCGGCGGACGTGCACTCGCGTTCGTCGCCGCTATCCTCGCGGTAGCAGGGGCTGGCCGAAAACTCTGCAGGCGGCGGGGCCATGTCGGTCACCACGATCTCGCCGGCATAGGTGAAGGTGAAGCTGCCATCGCGCTTGAGATCGAGCGCGGAGGTGAACTTGCCGGGCGACAGCAGGCAGCCGGTGAGGAGCAGCGGCGCTGCCAGCGCGGCAATCAGGCGGATCATTTTCATCTGGAAGGTCCTTTCAGGCGCGACCCCGGGGATGGACGAGTGACGGTTCGAATTCAGCCGGGCGTCAGCATGATCAGCGCTTCGGGTGCGCGGTCGCTGCGAGAGGTGACCTTCCACTCGAGCACGCGCATCGTACCTGCGGTGGTGGGACCGTCCTCGGTGTTGTTGGTAAGGATGTCGCCGTCGGTGCGGAGGGTGAAGGTGCCTTCGGGGCGGGGCAGGCTGGAGAGCAGCTTGCTTTCCTCGCTGTCACCGGCAGCACCCAGCGCTTGGATGATCGGCAGCAGGCCACCCATGCTGCCGTTCATGAAGCCGCTCTGGCTGCCCCCGGCGGCAAACGCGGGCGCATCGATTCGCACGGCGTTGTTGGCGCGCGCCGATGCGACGATGAACGGGGTGACGCCCTGCACCTTCTCGATCACCGGAAAGGTGTAGTCCTGGTCGATCCGTCCGGAAATCGCATAATCGATCGTGAACAGGCCGTCGCCCTTGTGAACGACATCACGCCAGCCCTTCTGCTTCTTGATGCGGACGATGAACTCGTCGATCGCATCGGGAGAGCTGGGGTCGATCCCGCCGAGCAGCGCCTTGAACAGCTCGATATTGCGCGCGTCCTCAGCCTTTTTGGCGGTGCGCTGGTCTTCCCAGGCCTGTTTCTGGCTTTCGATCTCTGCCGTCGTGCATTCGCGCTCCAGCGCCTCCTCGGCCCAGGCTTCCTCTTCCTGCAACAGCGCCGTCTTCAGCACCGCCGCGTCGACCTCCGCGGGCTCGCCATAGCAGGGGCTGGGAGTGAAGCCTGTGTCCTTGCTGTCGAGCGCAGCGCCCATCGCCACCAGGCGGGAGAGGCCCAGCAGATGGATCTCTCCGCGATAGGCAAAGGTAAAGCCGCCCTGGCGCATCACGGTCATATCGGCAGTGAACTTGCCCGGAGACAGCAGGCAGCCGGTCAGCAGGCACGCCGCTGCTGCCACTGCCAGGATCCGTGCGGCGATGGCCCCCCCGCGCTGCATCAGCTTTCGCCCCGGTCCGTGCGGATCGCGTAGAGCGAGATCGCCGCCGCGTTGGAAACGTTGAGGCTTTCCATCGCGCTGCTGATCGGCAGACGCGCCAGCACGTCGCAATGGCCCGCGACATTATGGCGCAGCCCTTCGCCCTCTGCGCCCAGCACCAGCGCGATCGGGCCCGATCCCAGCACCTTGGCCAGCGTATCGCTGGCATCGCCGTCGAGCCCGATCCGCCAGTAGCCCGCTTCAGCAATCTCTTCGAGTGCGCGCGACAGGTTGACGACGCGGACCCAGGGCACGACCTCGAGCGCGCCGGATGCCGCCTTGGCGACCGTGCCCGATTCGGGCGGAGCGTGACGGTCCTGCGTGACGATCGCCGCCGCATCGAACGCTGCGGCCGACCGGAAGATCGCACCGACATTGTGCGGATCGGTGACCTGGTCGAGCACCACGATCGGCCGCATCGGATCGCCCGAAAGGACATCTGCCAGCAGCATGTCGTCCAACGGCTCGACCTCGATCACCACGCCCTGGTGCGGCGCATCGCGCGCCACCAGCCGCGCAAGATCGGCGACATCGGCGAATTCCACCGGCACGCCTGTGGGCAGCTCGAACTGGGCAAGCGCCTCGCGGGTGCCGCGAATCCAGCGAATCTGCCGTTCGGGATTGTTGAAGGCGGCCTCGACCGCATGGGTGCCCCAGAATCGCGGTAACTTTCCGCCTTCCAGCCCAGCCTTGCGGTTCCGGTTGCGTGCGCCGCGTTTTGCCATCGTCTATCGTATCTTTCTTGGGCGATCGGGTCGCCGGGGTTCATTGGTTTCGCTTTTCGTCCTCTCGCCATTGACAGGCAAGCGCGAATTGTTCAAGGGACCGCCTCTCGGCAAGAACGGCCCCCCACAAGGGGCCAGCGCACAGGGTTTGAATGTGTGGACAGGTGGCCGAGTGGTTAATGGCAGCAGACTGTAAATCTGCCCGCGAGAGCGTACGCTGGTTCGAATCCAGCCCTGTCCACCACCCCCTTATTCACTGACATCCGCCAATGCCCATGGAAATCCCGGATTTCCTAGGGTATTCTGCCCTCATTGGTCCGCCCATGACCGCTCCTGTTCGCCTGCAGCCGGAGCCTAGTGTGGGGACGGTGTGGGGACAGAAGGGGCCGTCCCCACATTTTGGTTTTGGCTGGCGGCCTCTGAAAGTGTGGGGACGAAAATGGGCAGTCTTACGGCAGTGGCGGTCAAGGCCGCGCTCGCGAATCCGGGAACCTATCAGGACGGCGACGGACTCTTCCTGAAAGTGAAGAAATCTGGCGGCGCTTCATGGATGGTGCGAGTCCAGCGCGACGGGAATCGTCAGGACATAGGGCTGGGGAGCGCGAAGATGGTGACGCTGGCCGAAGCTCGCCAGAAAGCGCAGGAAATTCGCAAGGCGACCAGGGTCGAGCGGCGCGACGTTCTGGCAGAGCGTAAGGACGAGGCTGCCGCGAAGGTCACTTTCCGTCAGGCCGCGCTCCAGTATCACTCCGAGAACGAGGCGGGCTGGAAAAGCACGGTCTACGCGCGCCAGTGGCTGGCCACTCTCGAAAACTACGCCTTCAAGAAACTGGGTGACATGGCGACCGGCAGCATCACCAGCGCCGACATCATCAGCGTGCTGACGCCGATCTGGCAGGAAATTCCAGACACCGCCCGTCAGGTGCGCAACCGGATTTGCACCGTGCTCGATTATTCCCACGCCAAGGGCTGGCGCTCACGCGAAGCCCCATCGGGCAATGGCAGCCTGAAGGCGGGCAGGGGTCTTCCGCGACAGGTGAAGCAGGCGGAAAACCGCAAGGCCATGCCCTATGTCGCGATACAGGGTTTCATGATCGCATTGCGGCGCAAGCCTACTTACACGCGTCTGGCGCTCGACCTTCTCATTCTGACGGGCGTCCGCTCGCAAGAGGTGCGGCTCGCGACATGGGATGAATTCGATCTGGAACAGCGCCTATGGACGATTCCAGCCGAGCATATGAAGCGCAACAGGGCGCAGATGGTGCCGCTCTCAGACGCGGCTCTGGCGGTGCTTGCAAAGGCGCATGCGATGCGCCTTGAAGGAGCCGAAGTGGTCTTCCCCGGCATGACCGGCAAGGCGATGTCGAACATGACGCTGCTCAAGGTGATGCGCGATATGTGCGAACCCTACCACGTCCACGGCTTCCGCTCCACGTTCACCGATTGGGCCGCCAACGAAGGCTTCCCCGATGCCGTGGTGGAAGCGGCGCTGGCGCACAAGACGCCCGACGCCGTGCAGGCGGCCTATCGCCGCACCACCTATCTCGGCACGCCGGACCAACCGGGCATGCGGGTGAAGTTGATGGAAGCGTGGGGGCGCTACTGCAATGGCGTGGCAGCTGATCCAGGCGGGGCTGTGCCGCCCGCCTGAGGGCAGGGTGGGGACACCGGCCGAGCATCGCTGCAACGCCCGCCCGATCTTATGCTCACTCGCCTTCTAACGGAAGAAGAGGCGGATCGAGGTGCGACATGATCTGGCCCGAGAGGATCGGATCGAGTTTGTCAGCCTCTTCCAGCGCCCAGCTTTCCCACGCTGCCAATCGTTCGGGATCGATGTCGTTGCGCTGTTCAAGGGCCCTGCGGACCTCTGCGACCAGCACCCGAAGATCCTGCGACCTGCGCAGCAGCTCGCCGCTCAACCGTAAATCGGCGATCCGCTGTTCGTTGAGTTGGCGGATACGCTCCAGCCGCTGACGCTCCCGCTCTTCCCGTTCCTCCTTTTCGCGCTGCTCGCGTCTGATCCGCTCCTCTTCGGCGCGTATCTCGGATTCCTTGAGCTGGCGGCGGAATATCGCTTCGCCCGCCACAATCAGTGACACGGCGATTTCGGCGATGCGGGTTTCGAGCCTGCGTTCTTTTTGATCTTCCCACGCGGGGATGCCCGCTTCATCGCACCGGATAACAAGCAGGGTGCTGGCCGGAAGCGACGAATCGGGGACCATGACACCGGAGCGCATCCTGGTCGGATGCTTGCCGAGAATGCCAATCTTGAGATCGACCTTGGTATCCCCGATGATGACGTGTGAACAGAAGGCGCGTGTGTACTGCTCGACATAAATGCCGGCATCATGGCCGCGCTTCGCCAGCGCGAGGAAGAGCGCATTCAGCAGTCGCAGTTGTCGCTGGCTGACCGGGTTATCGAATTCAGGCTCATACCATCGGCTTTCCGCCGCCTTTTCGCGCAGGCGCTGCTCGCTCCGCATGATGCTCGCAAAGGCGGGATGATAGCGCGACAGGTCTTTTGGCACTGTCACCTTGCCGAGCAGCTTGGTTTCCCGCTCCCGCAGCTCCTCTAAGTCTTCGGGCACTTCGGCAGATGCAAACGGACCGCTCGACGGAATGGGCGCGGCTTTCGGAATGAACGGCTCGAATTTCGGATCGATCAACATGCGCCCGTTTTGCCCCGGTCGCCGCGCTGGTGGCGGCGGCGGCAAGGGAACTTCGCGGCCCGCATGGACGCGGTTCCAGTGACCCTGTGGTGGCAGAGTGACATCGTACTTGCGGAGCATTTTCCTCAGCGCCACATCGCTCACACCAAATTTGGTGGCGAGGTCGCGCATCGGCTCAGACCAGGCGAAGGCGATGACATCCTCCGGCATGGCTAGGTAGTCATGACGCCAGTACCAATTCGACATTCGTTCCTCTCACACAGGTGCCCGACAGTTAGGGCAAGTCCGAAGGCCTGAAGCGGTGCAGGGCGAATTGGTCAAGCGCTTGACAGAAAGCCACATTTCTGAAGTATTGCGCCAATGGGACGCAGGCCGAAATCATCTTCGGTTGAACTTTCTCTTCCGCCACAGGTCGTGGCGGCAGCCCACTTCCATACGACATTCAGCGATGTTGTAGCCGCCTGCTTGGAAACTGACCCGCGCGCTAAAGCCGGGCGGGACCCCGAAATGGTCGAGCTGGCCATCGCTAGCCTTAAGCCGCTGCTGCGCTGGAAATCATGGGCGCTGCAGCTTTCGTGCGCCCTTGCGCTGATCGCGGCCGCTATCGTCTTGGCGGGCGTTCTTGGTGATCTCGAGCTTTCCAACCTTGGCTTCGCCGCGATGTTCGTCGCGATAATGCTGCCTGCTCTGGTCCAGTTGGCCTGGAGTCATTGGCAGCACTCGGGCTCAACTCTGCCGGTCCAACTCCAAGCCGATCCGACCGCCGAAGCGATCTTCGCCGAATTGCGGGCGGCGGGCGGCCCCCGACTTTTTGTGCGATCTTCCCTGACAGGTCGATACGACTCGCTCGACCGGCGAGTAGCGTCCAGTCGGCTGCGCTATCTGCTCCTGTCCAACGACAAGAGAGTGCGATCGCATGTCACCGCATGGCCAACATTTCTTCCGTTGAGCGGTGAGCTGTATTTCACACCCTCGGGCGCTGAACGGTTGGTGCAGGCGGTCAGGTCGAAGCGCAAGGGTGGCCCGGGGCGCAAGCCGACCTACAACTACACTGCCGCCATGCTGAGCGTATCGCGTGACCTGGAGGCCGAGCGGCTCCCGAAAGACCCTGCGACCGCCCAGCGCGAGGTCGAAGATCGTCTGCTTGGGTGGTTTGAAGAGCATGCAGGCGCCTCATGCAATGTCCCGCGCCGGGATCAGGTCAAGCGCTATGCTGCTGAAATTTACGAGGCGTTGATGTTGCAGGCCTGATTTTTTCGCCAGCGACGAAAAAAGTTTGGCCGTTGCCGCTGACATTTCATTTCCGGACCCCGGATTTCATTTTCGGAATCCGGCAAGAACATGACATTCCACTGTTTTTGTTTGCCGTTCGGCAACGCGCCGAACATGTGCAACCTCAAGCGTCTCCCGCCGCAGGACGGCAACCACAGGAGACCAGAATGGAACAGCTTACCGTATCCGTATCGGCAGCCGCCAAGGCCCTCGGCCTTGGCCGGACGTCAATTTACGCCCTCATCAAGCAAAACCGCATCGAGACGATCAAGATCGGCCGGCGCACGCTCGTGCCCACGTCATCGCTGCGCCGCTTGATCAATCACGAGGAGGCAAACTGACAGGCGCTCCCGCGCCTGCCTTGCCTGCCCTCGTTTCCCACATTCACAGAAGGACAATGCCATGTCTCTCATCCAGAGAGTACGGGACAGCTTCGCTCGTCCCATCAACAGCGGTTACCAGACCTACACCTTCCGCATCGACCAGCAGGTCGCCTGCCATCTCGTCCCCATGATCGAGCGCATGGCTGACGGCGACAACGATGCCTGGGCCCTGATCAACGCGGTGCGTTTCCATTTCGCAGATCAGCGCCCGATCATTGCGCTCCACCGGGGCGAAGAGGGCAGGGCCTACATCGAGGGCCCGCTTTACAACGTCGGCGGGGAGCGGTTTCCGCTGGGCGCACAGGTGGCGGTCGGTTGCGTGGGCTGGGTCAATCTCGATCCGGTCGAAGCCCGCGACCTTGATTGTGCCATCCGTAAGGCGGTCGATGACGCCTTGTATCGCTGGCTCGCGGAACACGACCTCACCGGGCGGGGCACGCCGTGCCGTCAGCCCCGTAACCGCGAACTCGAAGACCATATCGCTCATTACCAGATGGCCGCCGCCGCGGGCCGGTTCGAACCGGAAAGCGAGGCCAGCCATGGATGACATGACAGGGTTGATTACGGGATCACGGAGCTTCGGCTCTGCGATCCGAAGCATAGTAGATTGCACACACCCTTCGCACCTATGCGTCCCAGATTTCCGCCATTTTCGTGGGGGGCGATGCGCGCGCTCCTTTGGCGGCGCGCTGAAAACCCGTGGATTTGCGCCAATTCGGGAGCGCGCGCATGGCGCGCTCAGGGCGGTGCAGCCATGAACCGGGTCAAGCTCTCCGTCCGCGTGCCGATGGGGCAGGAGGTAATGATCCGGCGCTTCGCTGAGAAGCGCGGATTGACCCGCTATCAGGCCCTGTCGCGAGTGATCGAGGCTGGGCTTGGCGTGGTTTTCGATGCGCCAGACGCGGGCCGTGGCAGCGCGGGCGATGACGCCATGGCGGGTTTCGAAGCGCGGCTTGGCGCGATCGAAGCGTTGCTCGATCGCAGCCTGTTCACTGCCAGCGCGGCCTATGCCTATGCTCGCCGCGCGGCGCTGCGCGGCGATGGCGATGCCGACCGCACCGACAGCATGATCGGTGAAGCGGCGCACTCGGCCTATCGCCGTCAGCGCGCCTTGGCAGCGGAGGCGCTGTCATGAGCCGCGATCGCGACAATCTCCTGCGCGGGCAGGGCAAGTTCAAGCAGGGCATCGCAGGTCTTGCGGCACGGTGGCGCGCCTATGCCTGGACCGTAGCGGGTAGCGGCGGGTTCGGAGCTTTCCTGCTCGCCAGCCATGATCCTGCGCCGGGCCAGTTCGCCTGCGCCTATCAGCACGCCCAGGGTGTGGCGGTCAGCTGGTTTGCCAGCGGACGCAGCGATCCCGAGATCACCATCCGTTTCATGGATCGCACCGCGCGCGTCCCGGCCAGCATCCTCGCCAATGACCGGATGTGGCTGTGGTGCTGGGATGACCTTGTCGGGAAGGTCGTGCTGGGCGGCACGCTGGGCGCGCTGGTCGGGATGCTGCTGTGCTTCGGCTTCGCCGTCTGGATACGCAGCGAGGGCAAGGAAGCGGCGCGTGATCGGTTCATATCCGGCACGCAGATCGTGACCGAGCGCGTGTTTGCCCGGATGACGCGCAAGGCCACCAATGCGCGGTCGATCCGCATCGCCTCGGTCGGTATTCCGGCTTGGCTGGAATGCCGCCACTTTGCCCTGCTCGGCACTACCGGGGCGGGCAAGACCACCGTCATGCGCCAGATGCTCGACCAGGTCGAAGCGCGCGGCGAGCCTGCCTTGGTCTATGATACATCGGGCGAGTTTATCACCCACTACTACCGGCCCGAGCGCGGCGACATCATCCTCAATCCCTTCGATGAGCGCTCCGCCTTCTGGTCCCCGTTCTCGGAAATTGCCCACCCGGCTGATGCTGATCGCATCGCGCGTCAGCTGGTCTCCGAGACGGGCGAACGCGATGATGATGTCTGGCTGGAGACCAGTCGTATTCTTGTCGCCAATATTCTGCGCGTGCTGAGCGCAGAGGGACGGACCACGCTTCCCGACCTGCTCGATGCGCTGCAGGTCAAGGGCAAGGAAGAGATGAAGGTCTGGCTGGCAGGCACCTCATCGGCGCGCACCTTCGCCGATGACGCCGACCGGGCGACAGGCAGCGTGCTGTTCATGCTCGCCAAGGCCGCGACGCTGCTCCAGTTCCTGTGGCGCGAGCCGGGAGAACGCGGCAGCTTTGCCTTCCGCGAGTTCATCTCCGGGTTGGACGCACATCAGGGGCCGAAGCCCTGGCTCTTCGTCCCGCGCAAGGAAGACTATTTCGAGGCGATGAAGCCGCTACTGGCCTGCTGGCTGGAATGCGCAGCCAGCGCCATGCTGGGCCTGCCTCCGTCCGACAGGCGGCGCATGTGGTTCTTCCTCGACGAGCTGGCGGACCTACCCCGCGTCGATAATCTCACCCGGCTGCTTCCCGAGGGCCGCAAGTTCGGCGCGAGTGTCGTCCTGACCTTTCAGGCCATCGGGCAGATGCACCGCCGCTATGGCCGCGACAGCGCCGAGGCGCTGCTCGGCTGCTGCAATTCCAAGCTCTACCTGCAACTCATCGACCGCGACACGCGGGAATGGGCATCGCGGAATATCGGCGATGTCGAGGTCGAAGTGCGGAGCGCCTCCGACAGCTTCGAGACCGGGCCGCATAGCGGGCGCACGTCTGTCGGCAGCACCCGTGTAGTCCGGCCTGCCGTCATCGAAAGTGACCTGCGTCTCGAACCGCATCACGGTTTTCTGCAATTGCCCGATGCCTTGCCTGTCGGGCGGATCAAGCTGACGCGGGAGCACATTGATGCGCGAGGGCCTGCCCGCCATCCGGCCTTTGTTCCGGCCCATGTCAGCCGCATGCTGTGGAACCGCATGCCGAAGAAGGCGGATAGTGGCGCTGCCAAGGATGATCCCGCCACCACACTCAAGGGACCGGTCTGATGGTCGCCACCATCGGCGCGATCGGTAGCTCGGCGGCCGCTTCGAGCTACTACGAGGCCGACGACTACTATGCCGATGGCGGCATCTCGCCCAGCGAATGGCAGGGCGAGGGAGCAAAGGCGCTCGGTCTGTCCGGCGAAGTCAACCGCGAGACTTTCCGCCCCATCCTTGATGGCACGCTGCCCCATGGCCAGCAACTTGGGACAATGCGCGAGGGCAAGCTCCAGCACCGGCCCGGTTGGGATATCACCATGAGCGCGCCCAAGTCGGTCTCGATCATGGCTGAGGTGGCGGGAGACCGGCGGTTGATTGGCGCGCATGCCAATGCCGTGAAGGCAGCGCTCGCTTACATCGAGCGTCATACCGCTGCCACCCGTATCCGCGCCGACGGCGGGGTCGAGCGACAGACCACCGACAATCTTGTTATCGCCAGCTTCCGGCACGACACGAGCCGGGCGCAAGACCCGCAGCTCCACACCCACAATGTCATCATGAACATGACGCAGGACGCGGAAGGGAACTGGCGCAGCCTGGAGCCGCGTGCCCTTTACCAGCTGCAGAAGGCGATTGGCGCAGTCTATCGGCAGGAGTTGGCGGTAGGCGTGCGGGCGCTCGGCTATGGGATTGAGCAGGGCAAAGATTCCCTGTTCGAGATCAAGGGCGTCCCCGCCGCCGTGATCCGCGCCTTCAGCGAGCGCGCCTCTCAGGTGGAAGCCCGGCTTGCAGAGCGCGGCCAGACCCGCGCCACCGCATCCGCCGAGGAAAAGCAGATCGCCGCGCTCGATACCCGAGAGGCCAAGCAGAACCTGGAGCGGGGCGAGCTTGTCGCGAACTGGCGCGCGGAGGCGGATGCGGCGGGGTTCGGGAAGGACGCACGGGAAGCCTTGGTCGCGACCAGCAAGGAAGCTGCGGCCAGCAGTGAGCATGGCAGCGCGCTGTCCGCGCAGGGTCAGATCACGGCGCATCAGGCGATTGCTCTTGCCGCCGCCAATCTTGGCGAGCGCCAGTCGGTGTTCGCGGCTGCCGAGCTGGAGAAGGAGGCCGGGCGCTATGGGTTAGGCCGCGTGACCACTGCCCAGATCAGTGCAGCAGTTGCGCGAGCACAGGGCGACGGCGCGCTAGTGCCACGCACCTTTCTCGACAAGCGCGGCGCAGAATTCGCCGGGTTCACCACCGCTGAGAACATTGCCCATGAGCGGCGGTTGTTGCGTCTGGAGGCAGATGGGCGGGGGGCTGCTGGTCCGATCCTTTCGGCGAAGCAGGCGGCCAGCGCCGTTGCGCGCGCCGAGCTGCAATCCGATCACCCCTGGAATGAGGGACAGCGCGCGGCCACCCGCGCGCTGCTGACCAGTCCGCATCGCGTGACGGGCCTGCAGGGCTATGCCGGGACCGCCAAGACCACCACCGTTCTGGCGACCTTTGCGCGCGAAGCGAAGGCGCGCGGGGTTGCGGTAACCGCGCTAGCCCCGACCGCGTCGGCTGCGCAGACCTTGGGCGATGCACTTGGCCAGCGTGGCGAGACGGTGGCCCGCCAGCTGCTGCGCAATGGCGCATCACTGTCTGGCGGTGTGTGGATCGTCGATGAGGCGTCACTGCTCTCGGCCCGCGATATGGCGGCGCTGCTTGGCCTTGCTGCTGACAGCAAGGCGCGCGTGGTGCTGGTCGGCGACGTCAAACAGCTGGGCTCCGTTGGCGCAGGCGCAGCCTTTGCGCAGCTGCAATCCGCCGGCATGGCCACCGCACGGCTCGATAATGTTGTGCGCCAGACCAATACCGCGACGAGCGAGGCGGTGCTGGCATCGATCGAAGGTGATGCGCGCAAGGCGCTGGACGCTCTGGATCGGGGTGGTGGCAAGATCATCGCCCATGGCAGTCAGGGCGAGCGTTTTACCGCTATGGCCAAGGCCTACGCGGCGCTCGATGCCAGCGAGCGGACGCGCACCCTTGTGATCGAGCCTTCGCGCGATGGCCGCGATGCGCTCACTGCTGATATCCGCCGTGAGCTCGCCGCAGCCGGGGTCCTGTCCGGCACTGCAGTCACCATGGAAAGCCTGGTCGCCAAGAATCTGTCGCGGATTGAGGCTCGCGATCCGGCCAGCTATGCGCCGGGCGACACTGTCCGCTTCCTGCGCGACTATGCCGACAAGGGCGTCACTCGGGGCACTGCCTACCGGGTCGAGCGGATCGATCAGGACAAAGCCGCAATATCGCTCAAGTCGGCCGACGGCTCGTCCGTCGACTGGCGGCTGCGCCAGTGGGGCGCTGGCAAGGTGGAGGTCTTTGAGCCGAAGGCGATGGAATTGCAGGCGGGCGACCGGGTGCAGTTCACCCGCAATGACCGCGAGGCCGGGCGCATCAACGGATTGCGCGGCACGGTGACCGGCATCGATCCCGCGCGGCAGCAGGCGACTATCGCGCTGGCCAATGGCCGTGAGCAACGGCTCGATCTCACCGACCCCCGCGACGCCCATCTGCGCCATGCCTATGTCCAGACCGCCCACGCCGCGCAGGGCCAGACCGCCGAGCGGGTGCTGATCCACGCCGACAGCCGCTCCGCCAATCTGGTCGATCAGAAGATGCTCTATGTCGCGCTCTCGCGCGCGAAGTCCGAAGCAATCGTCGTCACCGACGACAAGGCGCGGCTGATCCGCGCCATTCATGAGCGCGCAGGCGAGAAGCAGACCGCCATGGAGGTCAGTGCGCCCGAGGCCGCGAAGACGAAGTCTCTGGGGGCTGGTCTCGGCTGATCGGGTGACGCGTGAGCGCAGCGCCATGGCATCCGTCGCCCTGCCATTGGAATGAACTGCTCCCTGAGTGACAGGCCGTGCCGGGCGGGATCAACAGCCTGTCCGCTCCATTCGGGCTACGCCCTCCCGTGTTGGCTGTTCCGCGCTACGCGCTGACCCGCCCGGCCATCCGGCCCGTCCCTTCATCCGCGTTCCCAACGACAGGACGAAGGATTTACCACCATGGCTACCACCGCAACCGCCAGCATCTACGACACCATTACCAACCAGATCATCGCAGCTCTGGAGCGCGGCACAGGCGACTACACACTTCCCTGGCATCGCAGCAGCGCCCCGCTCACCCGGCCCATCAATGCGGTCACCCGCAAGGCCTATCGCGGCGTCAATGTCCTTGCCCTCTGGGCCAGCGCCGAGGCGCAGGACTTCGGACATGGTCTCTGGGCAACCTATCGCCAGTGGCAATCGCTGGGCGCTCAGGTCCGCAAGGGCGAGAAGGCTTCGCCGATCGTGTTCTACAAGGTGCTGGACAAGCCCGAAGGCAGCGAAGACGAGACGCGCGAGGGCGTGGGCCGGGTGTTCGCGCAGGGCTCGCATGTGTTCAACATTGCGCAGGTCGAGGGCTATGCTCTCCCCGAGGTGCCGGAGGCCGAGGCCTTTGATCCCGTCCCCGATGTCGAGGCCTTCATCGCCGCGACCGGTGCAGCGATCCGCATCCAAGGCGACAGCGCCCATTACACGCCTTCGACCGACACGATCACCATGCCCGACCGTGAGCGGTTTTTCGCTACCGACACCGCCAGCGCGGCGCAGAACTGGTACGCCATCCTGCTCCACGAACTGGTGCACTGGACCGGTGCCGATCACCGCCTTGCCCGCACCTTCGGCAAGCGTTTCGGTGACGAGGCCTATGCCGTGGAAGAGCTGGTTGCCTTATCTGGACAGTCTGCACCGCGCCTGACGCACCATTGAACGGTATGCTCTGGCGCGACGCAGGGGGGCATCAGGCCGGATGAAGCGCTATCCATAAGCTGGCGTAATCCGGCCTGATGACCACCGTCCCGCAGGCGCGCAACGTGTGCGATCTGGAGTCGGGAGGGGGTCCGGGGGAGGGACTGACAAGCTGTGGATAATTCAGGTGCGTCGATCGTCATTCAGGAGCGCCGGACGGCGGATGGCCTGGACTCCTACATCCCGGTAATTCTGCGTGATGGTGCGATCTATGATCTCCACCTTGAGCGCTACTTCCTCGATTTGCCGCTGAACGGTTCGCGTTCGCGACACTCGTTGCGCGCCCATGGTTATGATGTTCTGGTCTGGGTTCGCTTTCTCGCTTCGGCCCGCGGCAAGTCCGTTTGGCAAGCCGATGCCGATGATGTCGGTGCCTATCATCGTGCCCGGCGGCGCAGCGATGCTGAGTTCCGGATTTCGGCATCGACGTGGAACCGGGCGATTGCCTCGCTCGACAAGCTTTATCGATGGGCCGAACGGGAGGGTCTGATCGAGCGTACACCTTTTACGCATCGTCAGGTCTGGCGACGATCGCACGATGGGCGCCGGGCGGCGGTCACGGGCCGCAATGACGCCTATGAGCGCGCAGCCCGTCGTTCCGACGTCCGTTTCATCGATCTCACCGATTACCGCGCG
>CALRRI020000006.1:0-174838 GCA_943370475.1 Hydrogenophaga intermedia | reverse complement strand
AATGCGGCACTGGCAGCGCCGCCAGCCAGCAGCTGATCGAGAAGCTCGTTCGGGATTACAGGTTCTTTGCGTCGAGACATACTGGGACTCCTTTTTACCCATTATGCCCGCTCACACACGGAAATCCTGACAGTCCCTCTGCGAGCGTCTCAATATCGGCACGAAGCGCGGCGACATAAAGTCGCGCTTGCCGCGCTCCCCATTGCTTCTTCGTGTAGACAGCTATCGCATCAAGGTCGCGTCCGGCAGCAGGACGCAAAAGAACCTTATACGACATCGCCAAAATGCCGATCCATGAACTCATCCCAATCGAAAGGTTCAGCAGGCCCGCTGTCGATGCCCTCCTGGATCGCAACCCGGAGCGCCTGAAGCTTTAGGTCCTCCGCCATGAACCGCCGCATGGCTTCGCGCACGACCTCGCTGGTCGATCCGAACTCACCGGATTCCACCTTGCTCCTGGCAAATTCCTGAAACGGTGCGCCCAACGCGATTGACGTATTCTTGCTCATGAACATAAGCATACCAAATTTTGGTAACGGACTCCAGTGCCGTTGCTGAGAGCGAAAATCGGGGCAAGATCATGCTGATGAAGCATGTTCTTGCCTTAATCCGTTTTTGCGCATCAGGGCTTTTGAGTTTGGGTGCGCGGCACTCTCCTGCGCTCCTCCCTGGAAGCGAGGAGCACGCAAATGAATCCCTAGTATTCCCAACAAAAAACCGGCCGGAAGCATATGCCTCCAGCCGGTCTTTGTCGCGCTACGGGCACGCCCGCGACGCTAGCAGCAAACTGCTAAGCTCAGTTGTCGCCGGTGATGAAGTCGGGCAGGCCCGCGTCGCCGCCGGTTGCGCCGCCTTCGGTGCGGCCGCGACCACGGCCACCGCCGGAACGCTCGCCGCCGCGATCACCGCCGCCCGAACGTTCGCCACCACGGCCACCTTCGCGGCCACGTCCGCCATCGCCATCACGACGGGGGCGACGGTCGCCGCGATCACCACGGTCGCCACGGTCACCACGCTCGCGCGGTTCGCGGGCAGGGCGGGTATCTTCCAGCTCTTCACCGGTTTCCTGATCGACGACGCGCATCGACAGGCGAACCTTGCCGCGCGGATCGATCTCGAGAACCTTGACCTTCACTTCCTGGCCTTCGGTCAGGACGTCGGTCACCTTCTCGACCCGCTCGTTGCGGATTTCCGAAACGTGGACCAGACCGTCCTTGCCGCCCATGAAGTTCACGAACGCGCCGAAATCGACCATGTTCACGACCTTGCCATTGTAGACCTTGCCGACTTCGGCTTCTTCCACAATGCCCAGGATCCACTTCTTGGCGGCTTCGATCTGGTTGACGTCGGACGAGCTGATCTTGATCAGGCCCTCGTCGTCGATGTCGACCTTGGCGCCGGTTTCAGCGACGATCTCGCGGATCACCTTGCCGCCGGTGCCGATGACTTCCCGGATCTTCGACTTGTCGATCTGGATGGTCTCGATGCGCGGAGCATGCGCCGAAAGCTCGGTGCGGGTGCTGTCGAGCGCCTTGGCCATTTCGCCCAGGATGTGCGCACGGCCTTCCTTGGCCTGCGCCAGCGCCTGCGCCATGATCTCGCGGGTAATGCCGGCGATCTTGATGTCCATCTGCATCGTGGTGATGCCTTCGGACGTGCCAGCCACCTTGAAGTCCATGTCGCCGAGGTGATCTTCATCACCCAGGATGTCCGACAGAACCGCAAATTCGCTGCCTTCGAGGATCAGGCCCATGGCGATGCCCGACACCGGACGCTTCAGCGGAACGCCTGCATCCATCATCGAGAGCGAACCGCCGCACACCGTGGCCATCGACGAGGAGCCGTTGGATTCGGTAATGTCGGACAGAACGCGGATCGTGTAGGGGAACTCGTCCTTGGTGGGCAGCACGGGGTGCAGTGCACGCCATGCGAGCTTGCCATGGCCCACTTCACGACGGCCCGGCGCGCCGAAGCGGCCGACCTCACCGACCGAGTACGGCGGGAAGTTATAGTGCAGCATGAAGCTCTCATACGACAGGCCGGTCAGGCCATCGATCATCTGCTCGCTGTCCTTGGTGCCCAGGGTGGTGGTGCAGATCGACTGCGTTTCACCGCGGGTGAACAGCGCCGAACCATGGGTGCGGGGCAGGAAGCCGACCATCGCTTCGATCGGACGGATCTGCGTGGTGGTACGGCCATCGATGCGGCTGCCGTCCTTGAGGATGGCACCGCGGACGATTTCCGCTTCCAGCTTCTTCATCAGCTTGGTGGCGGCCATCTGGTCCTGCGGCGTGGCGTCGGCAAACGCTGCCTTGGCCTTGGCGCGGGCGGCATTCAGCGCGTCCGAGCGGGCCGACTTGTCGGTCAGCTTATAGGCGGCGGCAATGTCGGAACCGATCAGGTCGCGCAGCTTCTGCTTGGCAGCCGAGAGATCAGCCTGTGCGGCCATTTCCCAGGGTTCCTTGGCAGCCTGTTCGGCCAGCTTGATGATCGCGCCGACAATCTTGCGGCAGGCATCATGCGCGAATTCGACAGCGCCGAGCATGACCTCTTCGGAAAGCTCCTTGGCTTCCGATTCGACCATCATCACCGCGTCATGGGTGGCGGCGACGACGAGATCGAGCGAGCCTTCCTTGACCTGCTCCATCGACGGGTTGAGCTGATATTCGCCATCGGCATAACCGACGCGTGCCGCGCCGATCGGGCCCATGAAGGGCACGCCCGACAGGGTCAGCGCAGCGGATGCGGCGATCATCGCCACGATATCGGGCTCGGATTCGCCGTCGAACGACAGGACCTGTGCGATCACATTGATTTCGTTGTAGAAACCTTCGGGGAACAGCGGGCGGACCGGACGGTCGATCAGGCGGCTGGTCAGCGTCTCCTTTTCGGTCGCGCCGCGCTCACGCTTGAAGAAGCCGCCGGGGATGCGGCCTGCTGCGGAGAATTTTTCCTGATAGTGAACGGTCAGCGGGAAGAAATCCTGGCCTTCCTTCACCGATTTGGCGGCGGTCACGGCGCACAGCACCACGGTTTCGCCATAAGTGGCGAGCACAGCGCCATCGGCCTGACGGGCAATACGGCCCGTTTCGAGCTTGAGGGTCTTTCCGCCCAACTCGATTTCTACAGTCTTTACGTCAAACATGGATTTTCCTTATCGAACCCGATGCGCCCTATTGCGGACCGGGGCCTCTTCAAAGTGCCAGGCTGACCGGCCTGGCGCGGTTCGGGGCTGTTCTGCTGCCCCGGCTGGCCTTCATCCGCCTCATTGCGGGGAAGGTCCGTAGAGTGCCGCGCCCGGCAAATTTCAGGGGCGCGGATAAACGAACGGCCCCGCTGGGGGGCCGTCCGAGAATTCTTATTTGCGAAGACCCAGCTTGGCGATCAGGTCGCTGTAGCGGGCATTATCCTTCTTCTTCAGATAATCCAGCAGCGAGCGACGCTTGTTGACCATCATCAGAAGGCCGCGACGCGAGTGGTTATCCTTGTGGTGCGCCTTGAAGTGGTCGGTCAGGTTGTTGATGCGCTCGGTCAGGATGGCCACCTGTACCTCGGGCGAACCGGTGTCGCCGGCTTCGCGCGCATGTTCCTTGATCACTTCTTCCTTGCGCTCTGCGGTAATCGTCATGTGTCTTCGTTCCTCGAACATCTATCCAAAGTTGAAACCGCGAACGACCCGGACCTCATGGTCCGAAAGCGATACGAGTGCGAGCGGAGTGTCATCACTCCCCCGCGCCCAATAACGCCCATCGTGTGCGGCAATCCCAGTCACGACCTGCCCCATGCGGAGCCGCCTTGCCTGATCGGGAGTGAGGTCTAGAGCCGGGATGTCGTCCAGCCCTGCCTCGAATGGCAAGATTACGTCTTCTGGGGCCGCGCCTTGGCGGATTTCGTCCAGTTTGTCCAGCGAAATCGCCTGCGCGAGCCCGAACGGCCCGGCCTGCGTGCGCCGCAACATGGTGACATGGCCCACGGTTCCCAGCGCCTGCGCGATGTCGCGCGCGAGGCTGCGGATATAGGTTCCCTTGGACACATGGGCGGTAAGGGTGACGGAATCGAGTGCCCCTGCCGATGCTGGTGAGATTGTCAGCGCGTGCACTGTCACTGCCCGGCTAGCAAGCTCCACCTCTTCGCCGGCGCGCGCCAGATCATAGGCCCGCTTGCCATCGACCTTGAGCGCGGAATAGGCGGGCGGCACCTGTTCGATCGGGCCGGTGAAGCGCCCCAGCACCGCTTCGATCTGTTCCAGCGTCGGCCGCACATCGCTGTGCGCCACGGCAACACCCTCGACATCGAGCGTGTCGGTCTGGACGCCGAAGGCAATGATGAAATCATAGGTCTTGTCGCCGTTGAGCATCTGGCCAGTGAGCTTGGTCGCCTCGCCCAGCGCGATCGGCAGGACGCCGGTGGCCAACGGATCGAGCGTTCCCCCGTGCCCGACCTTGACCTTGCCGAAGCCGCCCTGGCGAAAGACGCGCTTGACCGCGCTGACCGCGTCGGTCGAGCCCATGGCATAGGGCTTGTCGAGAATGATCCATCCGTGCATCTGCGGCCCGTTAGCACCGATGTGGGGCGCAACCAAATGCTCACGCGCCGACGGCGGCCCAATCGTCGCGCAACAGGCCGAAGACACAGGTATCGCGGACATAGCCGGTCCAGGTGATGCGGTTGCGGCGCAGCGTGCCCTCGTGCACCGCACCCAGCTTGCGCACCGCCGCCTGGCTGCGCAGATTGCGCGCATCGACGCGAAATTCGATCCGGGTGAAGCCGCAGGCAAAGGCATGGGTGATCATCAGCCGTTTGATCGCGGAATTGACCCCGACGCGGCCGCGTGCGGCGGGCTCGATATAGGTACCACCGATCTCGACAACATGGTTGTGCGCGTCGGGGTTGATATAGTTCGTCATGCCGACGAGCACGTCCCGGTGCATCACGGCAAAGCGCACCCAGCTGATGGTGGCGTGAAACTCCTCCATCGCGCGGTCGAAATGCTCGCCCAGCATCGAGACCGGATAGATTTCCCAGATATCGAGGTCGCGCGCGCACGCAGCGCGCAGCGGCTCGATATGATGGTCGGCGAGCGGCTCGAGCCTGACATCGCCATCGACCAGAACATTGCGCAGGGCGCTCATGCCATCCGCGCCATGAAATGCTTGCGGCACAGGGCGATATAGCGGTCGTTGCCGCCGATCTCGGTCTGCGCGCCGGTCTTCACCGCCTGGCCGCTGGCATCGACGCGCAGGTTCATCGTCGCCTTCGCCCCGCATTCGCACACGGCCTTAAGCTCAACGAGATGATCGGCGATGGCGAGAAGTTGCGCGCTGCCGGGGAAGAGTTCGGCCTGGAAATCGGTGCGCAGGCCATAGCACAGCACGGGAATCTTCAGCTCGTCGCAGATGCGCGCGCACTGGAAGACCTGGGCCTTGCTGAGGAACTGCGCCTCATCAATCAGCACGCAATCGAGCGGAGCAGCGGCGAGATCGAGCGCCACCGCAGCAAAGATGTCGGTCTCGGCCTCGAAGAGATGAGCAGAGGCGTTGAGCCCGATGCGCGAGGTGATCTGCCCGGTGCCGAACCGGTCGTCGTGCGCCGCCGTCCAAAGCATCGCGCGCATCCCCCGCTCGGCATAGTTGAATGCCGCCTGCAGCAGGGTCGACGATTTGCCGGCGTTCATAGAGGCGTAGTAGAAATAGAGCTTGGCCATCAGGAAGCTTTTCGAAGTGTCTCGACCAGGACGGGGCTGTCTTCCCCAGCATCGCGGGCGATGCTTCCGTCGAAGGTTGCAAAAACCGGGGCTGCGCCCGCAGCGGCCACGAGATGCATCATATCGGCCCAATCCGCACCCTGGCGATATCTGTCGATCGCCCAACGCACAGAAGGCTGTTTATCAACCTGCGTATGTTCCAGGTCGATGACCTTTTCGAGCATGCTGCCAACGATGGGCCTGGGAATGCGCAACGCCTTTTCCAAGACCCAGCCAAGCTCCGTCAGCACGGTCAGGGAAACATGCGCAGGTTCGCTCAGCACCGCCAAGGCGACTGGCGTCTGGACCGGATCATCGCCGAGCAGCCAGCGCGCCAGAATGTTGGTATCAACGGCTCGCATAGAGTCAGCGAGAGAAAGCCACGTCCATGTCGGGATCGTCGACATCGGGCGACCAGCTCAGTTTTTCGATCGGTATCGGCGGACCTTCATGCCGATAGATCTGCCGAAGCTCTTTCGTTGCCTCCTCGATCGATAGCTTTTTCGGTCGAGTGGCGGGGCGAAGCATCACACCGTCGCCCATCGGGATGACTTCGAGATCATGTCCCTGAACCCAACCCAATCTGTCCCGAACGTCCTTCGGGATGACAATCTGGCCTTTGGCGGAGAGGCGGGTGACATCGTTCATCCGCGCAGATTACGTCTTACCCAGTAAGACGTCAATCTTCGCCCTCGTCGTTGTCCGCGTCCTTGCCCAGATCCTGCGCGACCTTGGGCGCGCTCAGCAGCTTGTCGATATGGCTGCCGGTGTCGAAGCTGTCATCGGCCAGGAACTTCAGTTTCGCGGCATATTTGGTACGGACGCGCGAGGCGACCTCCTTCTGGAAGAAGGCGGTGTTGGTCCGCAGGGCTTTCAGCACCACCTCCTCGTCCTTGCCGAGCAGCGGCTTCACGAACACGGTGGCGTGGCGCAGATCGGGCGACATGCGCACTTCGGTGACCGACACGGTGATCGACGTCAGCACGTCGTCGTGCACCTCGCCGCGCGCGAGCAGGTCCGACAGCACATGCCGCACCTGTTCGCCCACGCGCAGCACGCGGACCGATCGCCCTTCGGGGCTGGTATCGTTATGCTTGGCCATAATGTCCTTTCACGACTCCCCGCCGCCTGTGACCCGGAAGGATCGACAGGCGGCGGAGGTCACGAATTACAGGGTGCGGTCGCGCATTTCGACGTCGAACGTCTCGAGGATATCGCCCGGCTTGATGTCGTTCGTATCCTGCAGCACGACGCCGCATTCCAGACCTGCGCGCACTTCGGCGACATCGTCCTTGAAGCGTCGGAGCGAGGCGATGACCGTCTTGCTGACGATGACATCGTCGCGCGTGATGCGGGCATAGAGCCCCTTGCGCATGATGCCGTCGGTAACCAGCAGACCGGCTGCCTTGTCCTTCTTGCCTGCGGGGAAGATTTCCTTGATCTCCGCACGGCCGACGATGGTTTCGATGCGCTCTGGGCCGAGGACCCCTGCCATCTCGCCGCGAATATCGTCGAGCAGATCATAGATGACGTCGAAATACTTGAACCGCACGCCATCGCGCGTCGCCAGCGCCCGTGCCTGCGCGTTGGCGCGGACATTGAAGCCGATGATCGGAGCGTTCGAGGCCTTGGCAAGCGTCACATCGGACTCGGTGATGGCACCCACGCCGGCGTGCAGCACGCGGGCCTTGATGTCGTCGGTCGAGATCTTGTTGAGCGCAGTGACGATCGCTTCGACCGAACCCTGCACATCGCCCTTGACCAGCACCGGATATTCCTTGGCGCGGTTGGCGGCGAGCGACGAGAACATCGTGTCGATATTCGCCGGGGCCATCGTCGTGCGCTTTTCGAGCGCCTTCTGGCGGCGGTAATCGGCGACTTCACGGGCACGCTGCTCGTTCTCGACCACGGTCAGCTTGTCGCCCGCAGACGGCACGCCGGTGAGGCCCAGAACCTCGACGGGTTCCGAGGGACCTGCAGAATTGACCTGCTTGCCCTTGTCGTTGATCAGCGCACGGACCTTGCCCGACTGTTCGCCGACGACGAAGATGTCGCCCTTCTTGAGCGTTCCGCGCTGCACCAGAACGGTGGCAACGGGACCGCGGCCCTTGTCCAGCTTCGCCTCGATCACCACGGCTTCTGCTGCACGATCGGGGTTGGCCTTCAGTTCGAGCAGTTCTGCCTGGAGCAGGATCTTCTCGACCAGCCCTTCGAGGTTGATCTTCTTGAGCGCGGAGACTTCCACGTCCTGCACTTCACCCGACATCGCTTCCACGATGACCTCGTGCTCGAGCAGGCGTTCGCGGATCTTCAGCGGGTTGGCACCGTCCTTGTCGACCTTGTTGATCGCCACGATCATCGGCACGCCAGCGGCCTTGGTGTGGTTGATCGCCTCGATCGTCTGCGGCATCAGGCCGTCATCGGCCGCCACCACCAGGATGACGATATCGGTGACATTGGCACCGCGTGCGCGCATTTCCGAAAACGCCGAGTGGCCCGGGGTGTCGAGGAAGGTGATCTTGTCGCCCGAAGCCACCTGCACCTGATAGGCGCCGATATGCTGGGTGATGCCGCCCGCTTCGCCAGCGACCACATCGGTGCCGCGCAGGGCATCGAGCAGGCTGGTCTTGCCGTGGTCGACATGGCCCATGATGGTAACGACAGGCGCGCGCGGCGACAGCGTTTCATCGGCATCGACATCGGCGTCATGATCGATTTCCACGTCGGAATCGGACACGCGGGTGATCTTGTGGCCGAATTCCTCGACCAGCAGTTCTGCGGTATCCTGGTCGATCGCCTCGTTGATGGTGACCATCATGCCGAGCTTGAACAGTGACTTGACCAGATCCGAACCCTTTTCCGCCATGCGGTTGGCGAGTTCCTGGATGGTGATCACTTCGGGCACGACGACGTCGCGGACCTGCTTGGGCTGAGCATCGCGGCTCTGGCCCGACATGTGGATGCGGCGTTCCTTGTCACGCGCACGCTTGAGCGCGGCAAGGCTGCGTGCCCGGGCACCGCCATCGCCTTCGTTCAGCGCCTTGCTGACCGTCAGCTTGCCCGACTGGCGACGGTTGTCGACCACCTTGGCACCGGCGGGCTTCTTGGGCTTGATTTCAGGACGCGGGGCAGCGGCCACCGGCGTGAAACGACGCGGCGGCGGCGCTGCACGGGTTTCCTCGGCGGCGGGCTTGGCCGGCTGCTCGGTCGCGGCCGGAGCAGGCGCGGCTGCGCTGGCTTCGGTTGCAGCCGGTGCGGCAGGCGCGGCCTGGGCAGGCTCGGGCGCTTCAGCCTTGGCTTCGGTCACCGCAGGGGCTTCGGCCGCCTTGCGCTGCTCTTCGGCACGCAGGCGAGCGTCCTCGGCGGCACGCTGCCGTTCCTCGGTCTCGCGGCGACGAGCGTCTTCCAGCGAGTTGAGACGTGCTTCTTCCGCTTCGCGCAGCAGACGTTCCTGCAGCTCGCGGCGGCTTGCCATCGTGGTCGGCTGCGGGCGGGGAGGCGGCGGTGGCGGCGGCGCGGCTGCAGCAACGGGTGCTGGCGCAGGTGCCGGGGCGGGCGCAGGAGCAGGCGCGGCGACGGGCGCTTCGCCCGGCTTGCCGACCAGCTTGCGGCGCTTGACTTCGACCACGACCTTGTTGGTGCGGCCATGGCTGAACGTCTGTTTGACTTCGCCAGCCTCGACAGAACGCTTCAGCCCCAGAGGCTTGCGACCCAGCGTCGGCTTGTTTTCGGTATCTTCACTCATCGAACAGACTCAATCCTCAATAAATACGTCACGTCGGGCGATGTGCTGGCACATCACCGGTCCGCGTGGGGCGATCCACGCACGCCAATGCGCGCTAGATCGTCATTCGGGGGGCCGGTTCAGCCCCCTCCCCCTTGAAATGCAGCAATCGGCCAAGAAACTGGTCAATGCGCGCGGCGGCGCGATGATCGGTCAGCGCAACATGTACCGCGTTGTCGCGCCCCAATGCCACAGACAGGCGGGTGCGGTCTACAGGCAATACTATGCCGCGATTGCCGCTGCCTTCGGTTTCACTTCCCACGCGCCAGGCCTGGTCGAGCTTGCCATTGCCATCGACAGAAGCGTCGCTCGCATGCAGCAGCATTTCGACCTTGCCGCGCCGGGCGGTCTCGGCGATCCGGTCGGACCCGGTCAGCAACGTGCCGGAACGCGCCTCCAGCCCCAGCCGGTCTAGCAGCGCGCGGGTCAGCGCTTCCTCGATCGCAGCGGGCAGGTCTTCGGGAATGGTGATCGGGCCGGTCTTGAATGCCCGGGCGAGCGCGCCTTTGAGCTTGCCCTTGGCGATCGCCTCTTCAAGGCCGGCGCGGTTCACCCCGATCCACGCGCCACGCCCGGGTGCCTTGGCGCGCACGTCGGGCGCGACCACGCCATCGGGGCTGATCGCAAGGCGGATCAGATGCGCGCGCTCATCCCGCTCGCCGCTGAGGATACAGCGGCGAATGGGACCTTCTGCGGTGTCGGCAGAGGGGGTAGGCGCGTCGGCTGCTAGATCAGCAACCGTGTCATTGGGAAGTTTCCGCATTCGCGTCCTCCCCAACTGCATCTTCGTCTTCGAACCAGTGCGCGCGCGCCGCCATGATGATCTCGTTGCCCTGCTCTTCGTTCAGGCCATAGGTCGCCAGCACGCCGCCCTTGTCTTCGGGGCGCTTGTTCGACGGGGCCGAATTGTCGCGGCGACGCTGCTCGACGCGCTTCTTGGCGATCAGCTCGTCGGTGGCGAGATCGGCCAGGTCGTCGAGCGTCTTGATGCCCGCCTTGCCCAAGGTCACCAGCATGGCTTCGGTGAGGTGCGGCAGCTCGGCCAGCGCATCCTCGACACCCAGGCCGCGACGTTCCTCGCGCGAGGCTTCTTCGCGGCGATCGAGCGCTTCCTGCGCACGGTTCTGCAGCTCGGCGGCGAGCTCCTCGTCAAAGCCTTCGATGCTCGAAAGCTCGTCGGGCGACACGTAAGCGACTTCTTCCAGCTCGCTGAAGCCTTCGGCGACCAGCAGCTGCGAGAGCGTTTCATCGACGTCGAGCTCGTTCTGGAACAGCTCGGAACGCTCGGTGAATTCCTTCTGACGCTTCTCGCTCGATTCGGCCTCGGTCATGATGTCGATGGCAGAGCCGGTGAGCTGGCTGGCCAGACGCACGTTCTGGCCGCGACGGCCGATGGCGAGCGACAGCTGATCGTCGGGAACGACGACCTCGATGCGGCTTTCTTCCTCGTCGATCACCACGCGGCTGACGGTGGCGGGCTGAAGCGCGTTGACGACGAAGGTTGCGGTGTCTTCCGACCAGGGGATGATGTCGATCTTTTCGCCCTGCATTTCCTGCACGACCGCCTGAACGCGGCTGCCCTTCATGCCGACGCAGGCGCCGACGGGATCGATGCTGCTGTCATAGCTGATCACGCCGATCTTGGCGCGGCTGCCCGGGTCGCGCGCAGCGGCCTTGATCTGGATGATGCCGTCGTAGATTTCGGGCACTTCCAGCTCGAACAGCTTGCGCATGAAGTCGGGGTGCGCGCGGCTCAGGAAGATCTGGGGACCCCGGTTTTCGCGGCGGACGTTGAGGATGATTGCGCGGATGCGGTCACCGACGCGAGCGACTTCGCGCGGGATCTGCTGTTCGCGGCGGATCACGCCTTCGGCGCGGCCCAGGTTGACGATGACATGGCCGAACTCGACCGACTTGACGACGCCGGTGATGATCTCGCCGACGCGGTCCTTGAACTCTTCATGCTGGCGCTCGCGCTCGGCATCGCGGACCTTCTGGAAGATGACCTGCTTGGCGGCCTGCGCATCGATGCGGCCCAGGTCCACGGCGGGAAGCGGATCGACGATGAAATCGCCGACCACGGCGCCTGCCTGCAGCTTCTGCGCGGCCTTGACGTCGACCTGCTTGAAATAATCCTCGACCGTCTCGACCACCTCGACGACGCGCCACAGGCGAAGATCGCCGCTGTTGGCATCGAGCTTGGCGCGGATGTCGTTTTCCGCGCCGTAGCGGGCACGGGCTGCACGCTGGATCGCCTCTTCCATCGCTTCGAGAACGATGGACTTGTCGATCATCTTTTCGGTCGCCACCGAGTTGGCGATGGCGAGAAGTTCAGCCTTGTTGGCGGAAATGGCGCTGGCCATGGTCAGTCTTCCTGTTCTTCGAGGTCTTCGATTTCTTCGATGTCGTCAGCGCCGCTGGTATCGAGCGGGCGGGTGGCGGCAATCAGCTTGTTGGTCAGCATCAGCTTGGCGCTGATCACGTTCGAATGGGGCACGGTCACCGCGCCGGTCTTCTTGTCCTGTACGGTGATCATGTCACCTTCCAGGCTCAGCAGGTCTCCGGTCAGCTGCTTGCGGCCCTGTGCGGCTTCATGCAGCACCAGCCGGGCTTCATGCCCCAGCCAGTTGCCGAAATCCTTGAGCCGGGTCAGCGGACGGTCGATGCCGGGCGAGCTGACCTCGAGCCGGTACGATCCGGGCACCGGGTCCTTGCCGGCTTCCTCGAACGCGTCGAACACTTCGGAGATGCGGCGGGAAAGGCTGGCGCAATCGTCGATGTTGAGCTGGCCGGTGTCGGGCCGTTCTGCCATGATCTGCAGCGTCCGCTCGTCGCCCGCGCCAAACAGGTGCACGCGCACGAGATCGAAGCCGAGCGCATTGGCTTCGGGTTCGACAAGGGCAGACACGGCGGCAAGGTCAGTCAACAGCGGGCTTTCCGAAAAAACAGGTCTCGTGGCTAAATGGCGGCAAAAGCGTTTCGGTGCCGGCCCCTGTTGGCGCCAGCCCGTCAAGCTTCAACAACCATGTCGGGATGTGCTGCATATAGGCGCATGGCCCGCGAGACGCAAGCCATATGTGCCGCGCGCACTGCGCCGGGGTCGCGGTAACCACGGGCGTTAACCCGGGCTCCGGCCACCGTCCCGCCCGGGGACGGGCCCAAGGCGGTGCTGGCGATTCGCGTTCGAATTGGTTAGCGTTTCTTACAGGTCGCGTTGCTACAGAGACGGGCCAAGACACAAGCGGGAGCGTCGGAAGCATGAAAAGGCCCAGTGCAAGGCAGATCACCGGTGGCGGCATTCTCGCCGGAATCGGCTTGCTCGTGACCGCGATGCTGACCAGCGCGCCCGGCGATGCGGCGATCCAGCAGGCCGCCCGCGCCACATTGCCCGGATCGCAGACCAGCAAAGCTGCCCCAGCGCCCACCATCGCCGCCTCGCAGATCACCACGCCGCAGCAGGCGGGCTATGCCATCAAGAGCGTGATGACCATCGATGGGCCGCTGGGCCATGGCAATTATTACTGGGACGAAAGCCGCGCGCCCGCCACCGGGCCGATGCTGATCACCGTCGATCTGGAAGCGCAGACGCTGTCGGTCTTTCGCGACGGGCACGAAATCGGCGTCGCGGTGATCCTGTATGGCACGCCTGAAAAGCCGACTCCGCTCGGCGCCTTCCCGATCACTCAGAAGGATGCCGATCACGTATCGAACATCTACGACGCGCCGATGCCCTATATGATGCGCCTGACCAACGATGGCGTCGCCATTCACGGCAGCGATGTCGAATGGGGCTATGGCACGCGCGGCTGCATCGGCGTGCCGACCGCCTTTGCCAAGATGCTGTTCGAGCAGGTGAAGCTGGGCGACACCGTGATCATCACCAACGGCCAGCGCATCAATGTGGGCGATGCGGTTTCGGGTGTCTGAAACGGCGCTTCGGCTGGTCATTCGCGCCATCGCTGGCTAGACCCGGTCCATGGACCGACAACAGGCCGAGATACTGACCCGCCAGGCGGTGGATGCGATGCGCAGCGGCGATGCCGCGCAGGCCCGCACGTTGCTGAAAGCCATCGCCAACGATCCAGCCCCGGGCAGCCCGCCACCATGGTTTCTGCTGGCCCAGGCCTGCCAGGCTTTGGGCGACTTGGCCGGGCAGGACCAGGCGCTGACCCAGCTGCTGGCCGACGAGCCCCGCCATCTGGGCGGGTTGCTTCTGATGGCCGGGTGCAAGGCCGCGCAGGGCGATTCGCGCGCCGCCTCTTCCTTCTATACCACCGCGCTGGCGGTGGCCGATCATGCGGGGCCAGCGCAGGTCCCGCCCGGGCTGATGCCGCTGCTGCAGCAGGCGCAGCGCTATCTGGCGCAGGCCAAGGATGAGTATGCCGCGTTCCTGACCAGCAACTTGGCGGGGCAGGGGATCGCTGCCGACCAAATCTCGCCGCGCGTCGACATGGCGCTCGACCTGCTGCTGGGGCGCAGGGAGCTGTATGTGCAGGAGCCGACCACCTTCTATTTCCCCGGCCTGCCGCAGCGCCAGTTCTACGAGGCGCACGAATTCGAATGGGCGGAGACATTCGAAAGCCATGCCCCCGCCATGCGTGCCGAGCTGGAAGACTTGCTCGACCGCCAGCCGGGCGATTTTGCGCCCTATGTCCAGACCCGGCCCGATCGGCCCGCCGCCGCCAACCACCTGCGCGATGATCCCAGTTGGGGCGCGCATTATCTTTGGGAACAGGGGTCGGTGGTTGCGGACCATGCCGCCTTGGCACCTGCAGCGATGGCTGCGCTGCAACTGCCGCCGATGCCGGCGATCACCGATCGCTCGCCGATGGCGCTCTATTCGCTGCTGCGCCCGGGCACGCACATCAAGCCGCACAACGGCATGCTCAACACCCGGCTGATCTGCCACCTGCCGCTGATCACCAATGCAGATTGCGCGATCCGTGTGGGCAACGAGATGCGAAGCTGGGAGCAGGGCAGGCTGCTGATCTTCGACGACAGCATCGAGCATGAGGCGTGGAACCGGGGCCAGAAGACCCGCATCATCCTGCTGTTCGAGATCTGGCGTCCGGAGATATCGCTGGACGAACGTGCCGCGCTGACCGCGATTTTCGAGGCGATCACCGCTTATGGCGGGATGCCCCGCGATCAGGGTTAGCGGCGCTGTGCAACCGTTCGTGCTGCGCAGCATCGCACAGGGTAAATGCGCTTGACCTGACACGCTGTATTATGGCAGTGAAGCAGTGATGGCAGACAACAGCAAACCCGTTTATCTCAAGCTGCGCGATATCATCGCAGCCTCGATCCTGGATGGCCTGTACGCGGAAGGCGACATGCTTCCTTCGGTTCGGGCGTTCGCTGCCGAGCAACAGGCCAATCCGCTGACCGTCGCCAAGGCCTATCAGATGTTCCAGGACCAGGGTCTGGTCGAGGTGCAGCGCGGGGTCGGCATGTATGTCGCCACCGGCGCGGTCGATAAGCTCCGCTCGATGGAGCGCGAGGATTTCCTCAAGCACGTCTGGCCGCCGGTGCTGCGCCAGATGCGGCGCATCGGCCTGTCACCTGCAACCCTGCTCACCGACGAAAAGGCCTGAGCGCTCTGGCCCCATCAGGGGTCGACAGCATCCTCGGGCAGATCCTCGACACGCGGCAGCCGGTCGGCCAGCGCCAGATCGAACTGCTCCTTGTCCAGCCGCCCCTCCCATTTGGACACCACCACCGTCGCCACCGCGTTGCCGATGAAGTTGGTCAGGCTGCGGCATTCGGACATGAACCGGTCGATGCCCAGGATCAGCGCCATCCCTGCGACCGGCACCGAAGGCACGATCGACAGCGTCGCCGCCAGCGTGATGAAGCCCGCGCCGGTGACACCCGCCGCCCCCTTGGACGAGATCATCGCGACACCCAGCAGCAGCAACTGTTCGCCCAGCGACAGGTCGACATTGCACGCCTGCGCGATGAACAGCGCCGCGAGGGTCATGTAGATATTGGTGCCATCGAGGTTGAAGCTGTAGCCGGTGGGCACGACCAGGCCGACGACGGTCTTGGGGCATCCGGCGCGCTCCATCTTCTCGATCAGCGAGGGGAGCGCGCTCTCAGATGACGAGGTGCCCAGCACCAGCAGCAGCTCGGCGCGCAGATAGGCGATCAGCTTGAGGATCGAAAAGCCGCACAATCGCGCCACCGCGCCCAGCACCAGCAGCACGAACAGCAGCGAGGTGAGATAGAAGGTCGCGACCAGCGCCGCGAGATTGGCGAGCGTGCCGATGCCATATTCGCCGATGGTGAACGCCATCGCACCGAACGCGCCGACAGGGGCCACCTTCATAACGATGCCGACCAGCTTGAAGAACGCAATCGAGGCATCTTCGAGCAGGTCGAACAGCTTCTGGCCCTTGTCGCCGATCATCGCCAGGGCAATGCCGAACAGGATCGAAACGAACAGCACCTGCAGAAGATTGCCGCTGCTGAGCGACGCCAGGAAAGTGTCGGGCACGATCGCGGTCAGAAAACCGGTGATCGAGCTGTCCTGCGCCTTGGCGGTGAATTCGCCGACCTTGCTGGCATCGAGCGTCGCCGGATCGATGTTCAGCCCGTCGCCGGGTCGCACGACATTGGCCACGATCAGCCCGACGATCAGCGCGAGCGTCGAGAAGGTCAGGAAATAGGCGAACGCCTTGCCCGCGACGCGGCCGACGCTCGCCAGATCGCGCATTCCGGCGATCCCGGTGACGATGGTGAGGAAGATGACCGGCGCGATCACCATCTTGACCAGCTTGATGAACACATCGCCCAGCGGCTTCATCGCCGCGCCGGTCTCGGGCGCGAAATGGCCCAACGCTACGCCCGCGACAATGGCGACAAGCACCTGGACGTAAAGCTGCGCATACCAGCGGCGCGGGGGCTGGGTGGGCAGGGGCGTGGATGGTGCTAGCGAAACCATCGTCAGCGCCTATCATTGACTTGATCTGGCGCCAATGGTGCAGCAGGATTTCTGGTATTGCTGTCCGAATGGGCAGACGAACAGTGGGGCGCAAGTTCGGGCCAGTTACCCCCGCGCTGCTGTCTATCCAGTCATCACGCCCGCCTCGGATTGGCAGGATGGCTTTCTTGCCATGAACCGCGGGGCACGTTTTTCCGTTCGGGTTTTATAACCATAGGTGGTGCCACAGTTGTTGAGGCAGTCCGTGAGGACGTCATGCTCGTTATACATGCACAATTCCGCATCATAGCCATGGCCACCATAGCGCTCGATGCAATAATGCCAGCGCGTATTGTAGGTCTGATAGCATTGATCGACGCAGCCCGTGTACTGGGCGTTGGCCGGTGCGGTAAAAGCTAGAACACAACCCGATGCAGCAATGGCGCAAAGCTTCTTCAGCATTGAATTCCCCGTCGTTTGAGATGAGCCGATCGAGGGTTGTTTATAATTTTCTCCTGGATTCCGATCAATCCGGGTAATCATTAAAAGGCATTGATGAGAATGCTGAGCGGTCCATGGCTTTTCACCCAAACGGCGTATCAATCGCCACCTGTGGCTCCGTAAACCAGCGCGGGCCATCTTCGGCCATGTAGAAATGGTCTTCCAGCCGGATGCCGAAGCGGTCGGGGATGACGATCATCGGTTCGTTGGAAAAGCACATGCCAGTGGCCAGCGGGGTCGTGTCGCCGCGCACCAAATAGGTGGGCTCGTGGATCGACAGGCCGATGCCATGGCCGGTGCGGTGGGGCAGGCCAGGAAGGGCATAATCGGGGCCAAGGCCTGCGGCTTCCAGCACATCGCGCGCGGCCTGATCGACACTCTCGCACGGCGCGCCGGGCCGGGCGGCAGCAAAGGCCGCGGCCTGCGCTGCCTTTTCCAGATCCCAGATGCGGCGCTGCTCGTCATTCGGCTGGCCGAAGACATAGCTGCGCGTGATGTCCGAATGATAGCCCTGCATCGTGGTGCCGGTGTCGATCAGCACCATATCGCCCTCGCGCAGTTCCGGGTCGCCCGGGACGCCATGTGGGAATGCGGTGCCGTGGCCGAACTGGACCATGCAGAAGGTGCTGCCCGCCCCGCCGATCGCGCGATGCGCCTGGTCGATGAAGCGGATCACTTCGCTTGCGCGGATGCCTTCGCGCAAGGTCAGCGCGGCGCGGCGGTGCACCTCCAGCGTCATCGACTTGGCCTGCTGCATCAAGGCGATCTCGGCGGCGGACTTGTGCATCCTGCAGCCGTCGACCGCCGCCGCGCCGCTGATCAGGCTGAGGCCTGGCGCGCTCCTGGCGATGCGATCGACGAACAGGAAGGGCAGTGCAGGATCAATCGCCAGCGTGCCGACACCCCAGGCCCGGCACGCATCGGCGACCAAAGCGGTGGGGGATTCGTCCTCCTGCCACAGGCGGAATTCGGCATTGATCTGCATCTCTGCCGACAGCGAGCCGAGCTCGAAATAGGGTGCGATGATCAGCGGGTCGCCGGTCACCGGGATCAGCATGGCGACCAGCCGCTCGGTCCCTCCCCAGGGGACACCGGCGAAATAGCGCAGGCTGGTGCCTGCACCGATGATCAGCGCATCAGCGCCGCTGTCGCGCGTCAGCTTGCGCGCCTTTTCGATCCGCGCGAGCCGCTCGTCGAGGCTGATCGGCGCCGCGATCCGTTCCCAGGGGGTGATCGCTGCCAGCTGCTCGTCTGTGCTGGATCCGCCAATGCCGCTCATGTCATGTCTCCAAATCGGGCCGGGTCGAACGGCGCAAGGTTCATCGCGGGGGTGCTGCCCGATGCGAGTGCTGCCACAGCCTCGCCGGTGACGGCGGCCAGCGTCAAGCCCAGATGCTGGTGGCCAAAGGCGTAGATCAGATTGGGGGCGCAGCGGCTGCGGCCGATGGCGGGCAGATAATCGGGCAATGTCGGGCGCGCGCCGATCCAGGGTTCGCCGGGCAGGTCGAACGGCAGGCCGAGTTCGGCGACATGGCGGCGCAGACGGGTCCATTTGGCAGGGTCGGGCGCAGCATCGCGCGCGGAAAACTCGACAAAGCTGGCCGCGCGCAGTCCGCCTGCAAAGCGGGTGACGATCATCGACCGATCCTCGAACGCCACCGGTGGCATGTCATGCGGCCAGCGGCTCGCCGCCGACTGGATATGATAGCCGCGCTCGGCAATCAGCGGGATGCGCACGCCCATCGGTCGCAGCAGTTCGGCAGAAGCAGCGCCGGCACACAGCACGATATGGCCCGCATCGTGCAGCCCGCCATCGATGCGGACCTGCGCTATCTGGCCGGATACATGGATGCCTTCGGCCGCGGCATGGCGGATGGTGCCGCCGTCGGTGACCAGCCGCGCGCGCAAGGCTGCGGCGAGCGCACCCAGGTCGCTGATCTGGCCCGAACCGCCAAAGCGGACCGCCCCGGCGATCCGGGCGCGCGGGGCCAGCTGCAGGATGGCGGCAAGCTCTTGCGGCAGGGCATTACGCACCGTTGCGGTGCCGATATCGGTGGAAAGCCAATAGGCACGCCCCTTTGCGGCGCTGGCTTCGCTTTCCCAGGCGACAAAATGCCCGTCTTCGCGCAGCAGATGGGCTGTCTCGGTGAGGTCGCACAGTCTGCGCCAGGCGGGCATGGCCTCTGCCAGCAGGGCCGAAAGCGCATTGGTTCCAGCCGCAAAGCGGGCAGGCGTGCTGGCGCGCAGCATCCGCCAGGCGAAGGGGCCCCAAGTTGCGATCTGCGAAGCCGGCAGCGCCAGCGCACCGCGCGGGAACAGCCGGGAGTACGCACTGCGGATGGTCGCAGGCGACGCCAGCGGCTGCACCTGCTCGACCGCCAAATGACCCGCATTGCCCCAGGATGCGCCTTTCGGCTTTTCCTCGGGCTCGAATAATGTCACATCAGCGCCAATATTCTGAAGACGCACGGCAGCGCTCAGCCCGACAAGCCCGCCGCCTATGATCAGAGCGGTCTTTCCGGACAAGGCATGGTCGTTTTTCATCTTGCGGGTGCAATCATATACTGTATACGATTTGGATCGCAACCGGAGATTTCTGCGTGACCACACCGAATACCAAGACGCTTTGGCAGGGTGTCTACCCCGCCGCCACGACCCAGTTCACCGAAAGCCTGGACATCGATCATGACGCGACCCAGCAGGTGCAGACGGCTCTGGTGAACGATGGCGTCGACGGACTGATCATTCTGGGAACCTGCGGCGAAAACAATTCGCTCGAGGCGGACGAAAAGCTGGCCGTGCTCAAGGGGGCGGTCGAGGCCGTGGGCAACCGCGTGCCGCTGGTCGCCGGCGTATCCGAATTCACCACCAGGCGTGCGGTGGAATATGCCCGCCAGGCCGAAGCCATCGGTATCGATGCGCTGATGCTGCTGCCTGCCATGGTCTATGTCCCCACCGTTGAAGAGCTGTACACGCATTTTCGCACGGTGGCGGAGGCGACCAGCCTGCCGATCATGCTCTACAACAACCCGCCTGCCTATCGCGTCAATGTCGATTTCGACACGCTCGCCCGGCTGGAGGATGTGCCCAATATCGTCGCGGTCAAGGAAAGCGCGCCCGATCCGCGCCGCTTCACCGACCTGTATAACCGCTTCAGCGACCGCTACACGCTGATGGCGGGATTGGACGACGTCGCGCTCGAAGGGCTGATGCTGGGAGCCTCTGGCTGGGTATCGGGCCTGACGAGCGCCTTCCCGCGCGAATCGGTGGCGCTGCTCGCGGCGCAAAGGCGCGGCGATTATGCCGAAGCGCTGCGCATCTACCGCTGGTTCATGCCGTTGCTGCATCTTGATGCGGAACACGACCTGGTCCAGTCGATCAAGCTGGCCGAACAGATCATGGGGCGCGGCTCGGAGCGGGTCCGCATGCCGCGCATGCCGCTCAGCGGAGCGCGCCGCGCGCAGGTCACCGCCTGGGTCGAACAATGCGCCGCCACCCGGCCGCTGGCGGACTGACGAGGGGCGATTTTCAGAGTGCGGCACACATTCTTCTGCATCGACGGCCACACGGCGGGCAACCCTGTTCGGCTGGTGGTCGGCGGGGCACCGCTGGTGCGGGGCAACTCGATGGCCGAACGGCGGATCGACTTCATCGAGCGGTTCGACTGGATCCGCACCGGGCTGTGCTTCGAACCGCGCGGGCACGACATGATGTCGGGCGGCTTTCTCTATCCGCCGACGCGGCCGGAAAACGACATCGGCATCCTGTTCATCGAGACCTCGGGCTGCCTGCCGATGTGCGGGCATGGCACGATCGGCATGATCACTTTCGGGCTGGAGCACGGGCTGATTCAGCCGCAGGTGCCCGGCCAGCTGAAGGTCGAGGTGCCCGCCGGCGACATCGCAATCGACTACACCCGGGACGGCGACCGGGTGACATCGGTGCGCATCCGCAACGTCCCCGCCTTTGTCGCGGCGGAAGGTGTGAAGATCGACGTTCCGGGCCTCGGGCCGCTCAGCACCGATATTGCCTATGGCGGCAATTTCTACGCGATCATCGAACCGCAATCCGGCTATTCAGGGCTCGATGCGCTGGGTGCGGCGCGGCTGGTGGAGCTCTCGCGCCAGATCCGCGCGATCCTGCGCGAGACGATCGAACCGGTTCATCCGCTCGATGACCGCATTCGCGGCGTGACGCATGTGCTGTGGGCAGATGGTCCGCGCGGGCAAGGCGCCGACGGCCGCAATGCGGTTTTCTATGGCGAACGCGCGATCGACCGCTCGCCCTGCGGCACCGGCACCTCGGCGCGGCTGGCGCATCTGGCGCACCAGGGCAGGCTCAAGGTCGGCGACAGTTTCGTCCACGAGAGTTATATTGGCAGCCGCTTCATCGGCCGGGTGGAAGAAGCCGTGATGCTGGGCGAGCACAAGGCGATCATTCCATCGATCGAGGGCTCCGCGATCAGCACCGGCTTCAACACCATCTGGATCGATCAGAAAGACCCCTTTTGGGAAGGCTTCTCTGTGATATGAGAGCGGCATGAGTATCATCGTGCGCAATCTTGCCGAACAGCTGGTCGATGTGGTTCGGGACCGAATTCTGAACGGCGTCGTCGCCCCCGACCGGCCGATCCGGCAGGATGCACTGGCGTCCGAACTGGGAGTCAGCAAGATCCCGCTGCGCGAGGCGCTGGCTCGACTGGAGCAGGAAGGTCTGCTGGTTTCGCAGGCCAATCGCGGCTTTACCGTCCGCCCGCTCAGCGCTGCCGAGGCCGAGGAGGTCTACGCGCTGCGGCTGAAGCTCGAGCCCGAGATGATCGCGCTGGCGGCGCGCATCGCGACCGCCGCCGATCAGGCGCGCGCCACCGAGTTTTTCGACAAGATCGAAACGATGACCGATTCGCTGGGCGAAGGCGTCGGCGCGTTCAACCGGGGCTTCCACCTTGCCCTGCTGCGTCCGGCCAACCAGCCGGTGACCTTCACCATTCTCGAGCGGCTGCACGTGCTGTCCGAACGCTATGTCCGCAAGCACCTCGAACCCTTGGGCCGCGACGAGCGCGCCAACGAGGAGCATCGCGAGATGCTGGAGGTCTGGATGCAGCGCGACGAACGCAAGATCGCCGCGCTCGCGGTCGTCCATATCGGCAAGACGCTCGACGACCTGCGGCTTCAGCTGAAGACCGACGAGAAGACTCACTGACAAGGCCGTTGCCAGGCCACAAGCCGGGCGAGCGATCGCAACGACAACAAGACCTGCTACACAAAGGGACGCGCACATGGGGATTTGGGGGCCGATCAAGCCGATCGTTCAGGCGGCTGACGCGCCTGCGGGCAGCAGGCTGAAGCCGACACTGTCGTGGCCGCACCTGATCGCGCTGGGCGTCGGGGCGATCGTCGGCACCGGCATCTACACGCTGACGGGCGTGGGGGCGGAACGCGCCGGGCCTGCGGTCATCCTGGCGTTTGCCATAGCTGGCGCGGTGTGCGCCTGCGCGGCGCTGGCTTATGCCGAACTCGCCACGATGATCCCGACCGCGGGCTCGGCCTATACCTATACCTATTCGGTGGTCGGCGAGACGCTGGCCTGGGTGGTGGGGTGGAGCCTCATCCTCGAATATTCGCTGGCCTGCTCAACGGTCGCGGTCGGCTGGTCGGGCTATCTCGTCGGCTGGCTGCAATCGGCAGGCGTGGCCCTTCCCGAAATGCTGCTCGCCGGGCCGCATGCCGGCGGCATCATCAACCTGCCCGCGGTCGTCGTGTCGCTGGCGATTGCCGGCATGCTGATGGCGGGCACGCGCGAAAGCGCCACGCTCAACATCATCCTCGTCATCATCAAGCTCGCCGCGCTGACCGCGTTCATCGCGCTGGCCGCGCCCGCGTTCGATGCCGACAATCTCACCCCGTTCATGCCCTATGGCTTTGGCAGCTCGGTGCAGGATGGCTCGACCCGCGGCGTGATGGCAGCAGCAGCGATCGTGTTCTTCGCCTTCTACGGCTTCGACGCTGTGGCGACCTCGGCCGAGGAAGCGCGCAATCCGGGGCGCGATCTGACCATCGGCATCATCGGGTCGATGGCGGTGTGCACCTTGATCTACATGGCCGTCGCGCTCTCGGCGATCGGTGCGATGTCGTACGTGACATTGGGCAATTCGCCCGAGCCTTTGGCCCTGGTGCTGCGCACGCTCGGCCATCCGACCGCATCGTATCTGGTCGCGCTCGCAGCGCTGATCGCGCTGCCGTCGGTGATTCTGGTGATGATGTACGGGCAGAGCCGCATCTTCTTCGTGATGGCGCGCGACGGCCTGTTGCCGCCGGTGCTTTCGCGCGTGTCGCCCAAGACCGGCGCGCCGGTACTGGTCACGGGCATCACCGGGGTGTTCGTTGCTGCCGTCGCGGGCTTCTTCCGCCTCGATGAGATTGCCGAACTCGCCAATGCCGGCACGCTGCTGGCGTTCATCGCGGTCGGAGGCTGTCTGATGGTGCTGCGCAAGCGCGCGCCCGAACTCAAGCGCGTGTTCAAGTGCCCGCAGCCCTATCTGGTCGGCACGCTGGCGATCCTGGGCTGCCTGTATCTGCTGATCAGCCTGCCGTCGCAGACGCTAGTGCGGTTCGCGCTGTGGAACGTGGCGGGGCTCGCCTTTTACTTCCTGTACAGCCGCTCGCGCAGTCAGGCGTTGCAGGACCAGACGGGCGGGATCTGACAAGACAATGGGCCCAACAGGCCTGCAACAAGGGGACGGGGCATGACAATCGGACGGATGTTGCTGGCGAGCCTTTCGGCGCTGGCCTTGGCAGGGAGCGTTTCGGCGCAATCGCTGGGACAAGCGGAACAGCGCGAGGTCGCCGATCCGATTCCGGCGCGCACCCTGGGCGAAGGACCCTGGCCCCGCACCGTGCTGCGCAACGCCATCTATGTCGATGGCACTGGTGCGCCCGCGCAGGGCCCGGTCGATATCGTCATCGAGAACGACCGGATCGTCCAGATCGTGTCGATCGGCTCGCCCGGCGCGATTGAGGAGGCGCGGCGGCCTCCGCGCGGGCAGAAGGAATATGACCTGACCGGGCACTATGTCCTCCCCGGTTTCGTCGATGCGCATGTCCATCTGCACACCTTGAGCGACGGCCAGGGCGTCCCTTCCGATTATGTGCTCAAGCTCTGGCTGGCGCACGGCATCACCACCGCGCGCAATGTCGGATCGTCGGAAATGTCGATCGAGCAGCAGGTCGCGATCAAGGGCCGGCTGGCACGCAACGAGATCACCGGCCCCCGGCTCGATGTCTATCCGATGTTCCAGCAGATCGGCCTGCCGATCCGCACCGCCGAGCAGGGCCGGCTTGCGATCCGCGATGCCAAGAGGCGCGGCGCGGATGGCATCAAGTTCATCGGCGGCAGCGAAGCGGCACTGCTGGCGGCGATCGACGAGACCAAGAAGCTGGGCATGCACTCGACGATGCACCATGCGCAGGGCGTGGTCGCTTATGCCAATGTGCTGCGCACCAGCGGCGCGGGCCTCGAATCGATGGAGCATTGGTACGGCCTTCCAGAGGCGATGTTCACCGACCAGAAGCTGCAGGACTGGCCGACCGACTTCATCAACACCGACGAGCAGATGCGCTTTGGCGAGGCGGGACGGCTGTGGAAACAGACCGCAAAGCCCGGTTCCGACAAGTGGAACGAGGTGATGGAGACCCTGCTCGAGCGCGGCTTCACGCTCGACCCCACCTTCACAGCCTATCTCGCCAGCCGCGATCTGATGCGGATGAGCCGGGCAACCTGGCACAATGAATACACCATGCCCGCATTATGGGACTGGTACCGGCCCAGCCGGATCAACCACGGATCGTACTGGTTCGACTGGACCACCGAGCGCGAGATGGACTGGAAGGAAAACTACCGTCTGTGGATGACGTTCGTGAACGAGTACAAGAACCGCGGCGGGCGGGTCACGGTGGGGTCGGACGCGGGCTATATCTACAACACCTATGGCTTCGGCTACATCCAGGAGATGGAGCTGCTGCGCGAGGCCGGGTTCAGCCCGCTCGAGGTGATCAACTCCGCCACCCAGCAGGGCGCACGGCTGCTGGGCCATGATGCCGATATCGGCACGATCGAGCCCGGCAAGAAGGCGGACCTCGTGATCGTCAAGGGCAACCCCGTCGCCAACCTCAAGCTGCTGTTCGCCACCGGCACGCTCAAGCTCGACGATGCGACCGGCAAGGCGCAGCGGGTGGGCGGGATCGCCTGGACGGTGAAGGATGGCATCTTCTACGAAGGCAAGGCGTTGCGCGCCGATATCCGCGCCATCGTGGCGCGTTCCAAGGCCGAGCGCGGACTGCCGCCGGGCTATATGACCATCGAACAGGAAGATCTGACCCAGTGAATGCGACCACAGCGACTTTGACCGGCGAATTCTTCATTGCCGGCGAAAGGCGCGGATCGGGCGAGATCTTCCATGCCTATGACCCCGCCAAGGGCGCGAGCCTCGACGATAGCGGCTTTTTCAGCGCGACCGAGCAGGACATCGCCGATGCGTGCGCCGCGGCCGAAGACGCTGCGATTGCCTTTGCCGACCTGCCGCTGGAGCGCCGCGCGGCGTTCCTCGAGGCGATCGCGTCCGAGATCGAGGCGCTGGGCGACGCGTTGCTGACCCGCGCCTGCGCCGAATCGGGGCTGCCGTTGGCGCGCATCACCGGCGAGCGCGGGCGGACCTGCGGCCAGTTGCGGCTGTTCGCCGCCGAGGTGCGCGATGGCCAGTGGCTCAAGCTGCGCATCGACCATGCCGATCCGGCGCGTACTCCGCCCAAGCCCGATCTTCGCCTGCGAATGATCCCGCTCGGGCCGGTCGCGGTGTTCGGTGCCTCCAACTTCCCGCTCGCGTTCTCGACCGCAGGCGGCGACACCGCATCTGCGCTGGCCGCCGGTTGTCCGGTCGTGGTCAAGGGCCACCCCGCGCACCCCGGTACCGCCGAACTGGTCGCAGGTGCGATCACGAGGGCTGCGGCGCACACCGGCATGCCCGCAGGCGTGTTCAGCCTGGTGACCGGGACCGGCAACGCGATCGGGGCGGCGCTGGTCGCTGATCCGCGCATTCAGGCGGTCGGCTTCACCGGGTCGCGCAGCGGCGGCGAGGCGCTGATGAAGATCGCGGCCAGCCGCCCGCAGCCGATCCCGGTCTATGCCGAGATGTCGGCGATCAATCCGGTCATCCTGTTGCCGGCAGCGCTGGCCGCCCGGAGCGAATCGCTGGCGGCGGGCTTTGTCGGTTCGCTCACCATGGGGTCGGGCCAGTTCTGCACCAATCCCGGGCTGGTGCTCGCGCTGGAAGGGCCGGGGCTGGATGCCTTCGTTGGCGAGGCAGGGCGCCTGGTCGAGGCGCAGAACCCGCAGACCATGCTCACCGCCGGCATCCATTCGGCCTATGAGAAGGGCAGCGCTGCGCTCGCCGCGACGCCCGAGGTGCAAACCATTGCTCGCGGGGTGCACCCCAGCGGCCCGCACCAGGGCCGCGCCGCGCTGTTCAGTGTCACCGCCGCCGACTGGCTGGCGCGCAGCGAACTGCAGCACGAGGTGTTTGGCGCCTCGTCGATCGTGGTGCGCTGCGCCGACCGCGACGAATTGCTCGCAGTCCTGCGCGGTCTCGAAGGCCAGCTGACCGCGACGCTGCACATGGACGATGCCGATCTCGAGGACGCCCGCGCGCTGCTGCCCGTGCTCGAACGCCGGGTGGGCCGCATTCTCGCCAATGGCTGGCCGACAGGCGTCGAGGTCACCCATGCGATCAACCATGGCGGGCCATACCCTGCAACCTCCGATGGCCGAACGACTTCGGTGGGGACGCTGGCCATCGACCGATTCCTGCGCCCGGTGGCCTATCAGGATATCCCCGACACGCTGCTGCCCGACGCGCTTCGCGCCGGTGGCCAGCCCGGTACATTGGTGCGGATCGACGGAGCCTGGCGTCTCGCTTAGGCGCAAAATATGGCCGAGGCGGTCCGATATGGGTTGCAATTCACAACGATGTAAGCAACCTTTCGCCCTGGAGAGCCGCAAAAACGGTCCCGCGACTGGAGAGTCTCGTCATGAAGCATGAAAAGCCGTCCGACCTCAAAGCCGCTGCGCATGTCGATGTGCTGATCATCGGTGCAGGCATTTCCGGCATCGGCATGGCGGTGCACCTCAAGGAAAAATGCCCGGACCGCAGCTTTGCGATCCTGGAGCGGCGCAGCGACATTGGCGGTACCTGGAATCTGTTCCAGTATCCCGGCATCCGCTCTGACAGCGACATGCACACTCTGGGCTTCGAGTTCGAACCCTGGCGCGAGCAGAAGGCGATCGCCGATGGCCCTTCGATCCTGAGCTATCTGCGCCGCATCAAGGACGAGCGCGGGCTCAACGATCATATCCGGCTGGGCCACAAGGTGCTCTCGGCGAGCTGGTCGAGCCACGAGGCGCGCTGGACGATCGCGGCAGAGGTCGAAGGCGAGGGTGTACAGCACCTGACCTGCAGCTATCTGTTCATGGGCACCGGCTATTACGACTATGACGAGGGCTATGATCCCGCGTTCGAGGGCCGTGACAGCTTTGGCGGCGAGATCATCCACCCGCAATTCTGGCCCAAGGGCTTCGACTATACCGGCAAGCGCATCGTGGTGATCGGATCGGGCGCGACCGCGGTGACCATCGTACCGTCGATGACCGACCGCGCAAAGCACGTCACCATGCTGCAGCGGACCCCGACCTGGTACTGGAGCCGCCCGGCCAAGGACTGGCTGGCCAATACGCTGCGCGCGATCATGCCCGACGAATGGGCCTATCGCTTCATCCGCTTCAAGAACGTGCGGATGCAGCAGATCGCGTTCAAGCGCGCGCGCGAAAACCCCAAGAAGGTCGGCGACTATCTGCTCAAGCGGATCCGCAAGATCATGGGCAGCAAGATGCACGAGCCCGATTTCCAGCCGCCTTACGGTCCCTGGGAACAGCGGCTGTGCCTGGTGCCCGATGGCGACATGTTCAAGGCGATGCGCGACGGCAAGGCGGACATCGTCACCGATCATATCGAGCGCTTCACCTCCACCGGCATCCAGCTCAAATCGGGCAGGCATCTCGACACCGACGTCGTCATCACCGCGACGGGGCTCAAGCTCGCGATGGCGGGCAAGGTCGACTTTAGCGTCGATGGCCAGCCGGTCGATTTCACGCGGCATTTCTACTACAAGGGCTGCATGTTCAGCGATGTGCCCAACATGGCCATCGTCTTCGGCTATCTGAATGCCTCGTGGACGCTCAAGGTCGATATCGTCGCCGATTTCGTCTGCCGCACGCTCAACCACATGGCTGCCACCGGGACCGAAATCGCCGTGCCCGTGCTTGGCAGCGATGGTCCGGTCAACGACGAGGACATTTTCGATTTCTCTTCGGGCTATGTCCAGCGCGCGCTGCACATCCTGCCCAAGCAGGGCGACCGCATGCCCTGGCGGCTCAACCAGGACTATCTGTTCGACCGCAAGGTGCTGCGCGAGGATGCCGTCGACGATGGCGTGCTCGCCTTCCGCAAGGCGCAGGCTGAGGCCGATGCGCCCACCGCGATTGCGGCAGAATAGGCGTTATTCCGCCGCCGGACTGAACGCGGCGCGATATTCGGGCTTGATCCCGGCGACCACCGCCGGGGTCACCGGCAGGCTGATCTCGTACACGCCCTCGACATAAGGCCCTGCGACATAGGGCGCCGCGATGAACATGATCCGGTCAAAGCCGTCATTGCCGACGGACGAAGGCACGATCACCAGTTCGCTGTATGGCGGGCAGGCGTTGAACATGTCGTCGGCTTCGCCCGCATATTCGCCGCGCCGGTCGAGCCGTTCGGAATTCAGCGCATCGCAATATTGCTCGCGCATCGGCTCGAGCGCCGCCTTGATGTCGGCGAAAAGGCCCTCGAACGGCACCCGGCGCGATGCCGCCTTGTCCCAGAGCAGCGCTTCATAGCCGGTATTGCCATGCGCGCCGCCGGAAAAGGTGCTGATCTCTGCCAGCATCGCCAGCAAAGGCGCGGTATTGCCGGTGGTGGTCCAGGTCACGCCCATCATGTGCGGGTTGAACGGATAGTCGTTGGCCTGAGCATCCTTCTCGGCCTCTTTTGTTTCCGCCTCCAATTCGGCCAGACTGGTGGCGCGTTGCTTGTCGAGCATCGCGGCGAGCGCCGGCACAGCGGCAGCCTCGGCCGGATAGCTGTAGCTGTAACTGAAGGCCTTGGTTTCACGTTCGAACGAGACGGGTTTGGCATCTGCCTTGGCGGGCTTGGCAGCCTCTGTCGTCTTGGCCTGCGGTGCTTCTTCGCCGCACGCAGCCATCGCGGGCAGCGCCAGCGTCAGCAGCGCGGTCAGCGCAAGGTGTGCAGGTTTGCCGAGCGCCATGATTCTCTCTCGCCGTTGGGTGTCATAATGCTGTAAGACCCCGACAATGATTGATTTGTCTCACCTCGTCCAGCCGGACCTTGGCCAGTCCGCGCGTCCCGTCCATCTGATCGACAAGGCAGGGCTGGCCGACTGGCTCAATGCCGCGCCGCCGCGCATCCGCAACCATCTCGCCGCGATGCGCTTTACCGCGCGCCCGCACGAGCTGGTGGTGGTGCCCGGTGACCATGCCGATGAATGGGCGGTGGTGCTGGGCGTCGCTGATGTCCGAAATTTGCGCCCGTGGTGCCTTGCCAAGGTGCCCGAAGTGCTCGCGGCCGGGCATTACCGGCTGGCGGGTGATGTCCGTCCGGGACAGGCGCTGATCGGCTGGGCGCTCGCGCAGCACCGGCTCACCACCTACAAGAAGCCCGACGAGAATCCGCAAGGCCCGCGCGTGCTGCTGACCAGCGATCCGGCGCGGCAGTCGGGTGCGCTGGCCGAGGCCGAGGCGACCGCCTGGGTCCGCGATCTGGTCAATACCCCTGCCGAGGACATGGGCCCTGCTGCGCTGGAAGCGGCGGCCGAGGAGCTGGCGCGCACGCACAATGCGGTGATCGAGGTGACGCGCGGCGATGCGCTGGCGACGCAATATCCGATGATCCACGCCGTGGGCCGGGCGGCGGCGCGCAGCCATGCTCCGCGTCTGATCGAGCTGCATTGGGGACGCGAGGATCATCCGCGCGTCGCGATCATCGGCAAGGGCGTGTGCTTCGACAGCGGCGGGCTGGATATCAAGTCGGCTGCGGGCATGCTGCTGATGAAGAAGGACATGGGCGGCGCGGCACATGCGCTTGCGCTGGCGCAGCTGATCATGCGCGGCAAGCTGCCGGTGCGGCTGCACATGCTGGTCGGCGCGGTCGAAAACGCGATCTCGGGCAATGCCTTCCGCCCGGGTGACGTGTTGAAGAGCCGCAAGGGCATCACCGTCGAGATCGGCAATACCGATGCCGAAGGGCGGCTGGTGCTGGGCGATTGCCTGGCCAAGGCCAGCGAAGGTTCGCCCGATCTGATGATCAACTTTGCCACGCTGACCGGCGCGGCGCGGGTGGCGGTGGGGCCCGATCTGCCCGCCCTGTTCGCCAACAGCGATCCACTGGCCGAGGGCCTGATCGCCAGCGGCAACGCGGTTGGCGATCCTGCCTGGCGGCTGCCGCTCTGGGCGGGCTACGAGGACATGTACACCAGCGACATCGCTGATATCGGCAACAGCGGCGGCGCGTTTGCCGGCGCGATCACCGCGGCTTTGTTCCTGCAGCGGTTCGTCGGCGAAGGCGTGCCCTGGGCGCATTTCGATACCTATGCCTGGCGGCCGGCACCGCGTCCCGGCCAGCCCAAGGGCGGCGAAGCGTTGGGGCTGCGCGCCAGCTGGCATTATCTGCGCGGCCGCTACGGCGATGCTGGCCAGGGCGCCGCGTGACGGGGCTTGGACAAATGCGGACAACTCGTCTATCTGGCCCGCCAGCCCGGTGCCAGCCGCCGGTGCAGGCAACACACACGATGCAGCATCGCGCAGGGGACTGGGGTTCTTGACACATTCGACACGTATTTCGGCGGAGGCAACGCCGGTGGATGCCGGAACGGTGCTGCCGGACGCGTCGGATAGCCTCGCCGCGCCGATCCGCCAGTTCGTGCTGAGCGGCCCCGTTGTCGATTACGACCCCCGCGTGACTGCCATTCGCGGCGATCTGGCCGATATCGCGCTCGCCGGGCGCTTCTTCGCGCCGCATTATGTCACGCCGCAAATCCACCGCGTGCAGGGCGATGGCGCGATGCTGCGCAAGGCAGGCGCGCCCGATGCCGAAGCAGTGAGCCAGCTTCTGCCGGGCGAGGCGTTCGCCCTGCTCGACAGTGCCGGCGAATGGGGCTGGGGCTATGGCTGCCACGATGGCTATTGCGGCTATCTGCGGCTCGACAGCCTCACCCTGTCCACGCCAGAGCCGACCCATGTCGTTCATGCCCGGCGCGCGCTCGTGTTTGCCGAACCCTCGATCAAGACGCCGATGGTCGCATCGCTGCCGATGGGCGCGCAGATCGCGGTGCTGGGCACCAGCGAATGCGGCAAGTTCTGGCAACTGGCCGAGGGCTGGATGTCGGTGCGCCATGCGATCGCGCTGGCGGACCGCACCTGCGACCCGGTCGATCGGGCGTTGCAGCTGGTCGGCGCGCCCTATCTTTGGGGTGGACGCGGCGGCGATGCGCTCGACTGCTCGGGGCTGGTGCAGCTGGTGCTGGCTTTGGCCGGGCACGATGCGCCGCGCGACAGCGACCAGCAGCGCTCAGGACTGGGCCGCGCGCTAGGTGAGGATGAACCGCTGCAGCGCGGCGACCTGGTGTTCTTCCCCGGTCATGTCGGCATCATGATGGATGCCGACACGCTTGTGCACGCCAATGCCTTTTGGATGCAGGTGGTGGCAGAGCCGCTCGCCGATGTGATCGCGCGTTTTCCCGAAACCACGCCGCAGCCCGTGCTGGCGCGCAGGAGGATCGGCTGATGCCCAGCCTGTTTATCGATGGTGCCGCCGGAACGACCGGCCTTGAAATCGCCGAGCGGATGGCCGGGCGCAACGAGTTTCGCCTGATTACGCTGAGCGATGCCGATCGCAAGAGCGTTTCGGCGCGCGCCGCCGCGATCCAGGATGCCGATTTCGTCATCCTGTGCCTGCCTGATGCCGCCTCGCGCGAGGCTGTCGCGCTGGGCGAGGGGGCTCCGACCCGTTTCATCGATGCCTCAAGCGCGCACCGCGTCGCCGATGGCTGGGCCTATGGTTTTGCCGAGCTGCGCACCGGTCAGCGTCAGGCGATCGCGCAGGCGCGGCTGGTGAGCAACCCCGGCTGCTATCCGACCGGCTTTCTGGCGCTGGTCGCGCCTTTGGTGGCAGAAGACCTGCTGCCCGCCGACCATGGCTTCATCGTCAACGCCGTCAGCGGCTATTCGGGCGGCGGAAAGGAACTGATCGCGCGGATGCAGGTCGCTGCGCCCGACATCGGCTTTCGCGCCTATGCGCTGGGGCTGGAGCACAAGCATCTGGCCGAGATGCAGGTCCATGCCGGGCTCAGCCGCGCGCCGTTGTTCGCGCCCGCCGTGGTCCGCGCGTTTCGCGGGATGCTGGTCGATGTTCCGCTGTTCCTCGACCCGGAGCTGGGCTTTGCCGATGCACGGCTGCTGCACGAGACGCTGGCCGATCATTATGCCGGCGAACCGCTGGTCAGCGTTGCTCCGATGGGCTCTGCGCCCGGCGAGCTGCTGCTGAGCGAAGGCGATGCGCCGACCGACCGGCTGTCGCTCTATGTGTTGCCCAGCGCCGATGGATCGCAGGTGCGGCTGATTGCGATGCTCGACAATCTGGGCAAGGGGGCCAGCGGCGCTGCGGTGCAGAACCTCAACATCATGGCCGGGCTTGACGAACTGGCGGGCCTGCGCGCCTGAGGTACTAGCGCGTCCGGCCCTTGCGCGCGCGCTTGGCGGCGTAGAGCGCCTGGTCGGCACGCACGAACATGGCCTCTGCATCATAGGAAATGGCGTTTTCGGCCTTGGCGATGCCATAGCTGGCGCCAACTTCGAGCAGCGCGTCATTCCACAGGATCGGCGTCTTGAGCAGCGCCACCGCGCCGTCAACCCGGCGGAGCAACCGCTGCAGGTTGCGGTGGCTGGGCAGCAGAACCGCGAATTCGTCGCCGCCGATCCGCGCCACCATCAGTGCATCAGGAAAGGCCTGGCGGATGCGGTGTCCGAACTGCACCAGACACGCGTCGCCGGCAACATGGCCAAACCGGTCATTGACCTGCTTGAAGCCATCGACATCGAACAGCACCAGCGCGCCCAGCGGCCGGAAGCCCAGCGCCGTTCGCGCGGAATCGAGAAAGCGCGACTGGAACACCGCACGGTTGGAGAGCCCCGTCAGGCTGTCGATTTCCGCCGATTGCTGCAGCAGATCGCGTTCCAGTCGCTGGCGGGTAATATCCTGCTTGGTCCCGGTGAGCCGCACCGGCGCGCCGCGTTCGCATTCGACCTTTGCCACGATCTGGATCCAGCGCACGGCCCCATCGGGGCGGGTGATGCGCGCATCGAGCATGAACCCCGAAGCACGCTCGATCGCCCGGGTGCGGACCCGCTCGAGCGCTTCCAGCGACTCCCGGTCATAAAGCTCGACAATCTCGTCGCGCCGGATGTCTGGTCTGCGGGCAACGCCGAAGATATCGTAGACGCTTGGCGTCCACGCCAGTCGCTCGGTCTTCAGGTCGCAATCGAAAACGCCGATGCCGGCACGGCCGAGGCTTTTGACGATCCGCGCTGCATCGGGCTGGGGCATGATCGGGCAGGGCAGGGCGTCATCCGGCACGCCATCCCAGGCGTCGGTGTCGATCCGTCCAAAATCGGTGAGATGCCCGTCCATGATCGTGTGCGCCAAGCCTCCTGCTTGAACGCACACGCTAGATCGGAACGGTTAACCGCCCGTTACTGTTCTGAAAACCAGAGAGAATTTCAGAAGAACGCCTGAATTCCGGTTTGCGCACGACCCAGAATAAGCGCGTGCACATCATGCGCGCCTTCATAGGTATTCACCGTTTCCAGGTTCATCATGTGGCGCATCACCTGATATTCTTCGCTGATGCCGTTGCCGCCATGCATGTCGCGCGCCTGACGCGCGATATCGAGCGCCTTGCCGCAATTGTTGCGCTTGACGATCGAGATCATCTCGGGCGCGAACCGGCCTTCGTCCATCAGCCGTCCGACGCGCAGGCTCGCCTGCAGGCCCAAGGCGATTTCGGTCTGCATGTCGGCGAGCTTCTTCTGGAACAGCTGCGTGGCGGCCAGCGGCTTGCCGAACTGAACGCGGTCAAGACCATATTGCCGCGCGGCGTGCCAGCAGAACTCTGCCGCGCCCATCGCGCCCCAGGAAATGCCGTAGCGCGCGCGGTTGAGGCAACCGAACGGACCTTTCAGGCCCTCGACATGCGGCAGCAGGTTCTCTTCCGGCACTTCGACTTCGTCCATCTGGATCATGCCGGTGGTGGAAGCGCGCAAGGAAAGCTTGCCCTTGATCTTGGGCGCATTCAGCCCCTTCATCCCCTTTTCGAGGATGAAGCCGCGGATCGCGCCATTGTGCGCATCGGACTTGGCCCAGATCACGAAGACATCGGCAAACGGGCTGTTCGAGATCCAGGTCTTGGCGCCCGAGATGACATAGCCGCCGTCGACCTTTTTCGCACGGGTCTTCATGCCCGCCGGGTCCGATCCCGCATCGGGTTCGGTCAGGCCGAAGCAGCCGATCAGCGTGCCGGCGGTGAGGCCGGGCAGATACTTGCGGCGCTGTTCGTCGCTGCCATAAGTGTTGATCGGGTGGATGACGAGCGAGCTTTGCACCGACATCATCGAGCGATAGCCGCTGTCGACCCGTTCGACTTCACGCGCGATCAGGCCGTAAGCGACATAGCTGGCTTCCGCGCCGCCAAAGTCCTCGGGCAAGGTCGCGCCGAGCAGGCCGGCCTCGCCCATCATCGGGAACAGTTCGGGCGCATCGATCTCTTCGCGGAAAGCGTCGATCACGCGCGGTTGCAGCACGTCTTGCGCAAAGCCGCGCGCGCTCGCCTGGATCAGCCGCTCCTCTTCGGTCAACTGCTCGTCGAGCAGAAAGGGATCGTCCCAGGTGAAGGGAATGGTTTCGGCCTTGCGGATGCTGTCGTGCTTCATGCCCCCTGTCTAGCGCAGCTTGCCATGCGCTCCAACCTCAAATTCGGAGGTCAGGTTTACGTAGACGTAAAGCGATTGGCGGGGCGGTCTGTCCGGTTCTGGCACAGCCAAATGTTAACCATCAATTGCTGTGGGCAATGGTTAAAAATCCGTTAACCCCTGAAGGATGCAGCGGCTTCAATTCTTGCGAACACCTTCCCGGCCTCATGGCTTCCGGGCCAATCTGGCTCCGCGAATCCTCAACGTCACGCCGGTCGACGAGCCTGAAGTGCTGGCGCGTCGCAAGCGGGCCCAGCGCAACGAGGAAGTGCGGCTGTTCGTGCTGAGCTTCACCGCGTTTTTCGTCGCGATCACCTCGTTCATCTGGTGAGCGAATCGAGAAATCGCTTCGCGTCCGCGCGGATCGTCTGCTTGTCCTTGTCGGGTCGCTTGGCCCAGTTGCGATAGGGCATCGCCAGCCGCTGGTTCTTACCCAGCACCGCTTCGTTGCGGTCGAGGAAATCCCAGTACAGCAGGTTGAACGGGCAGGCCTTGGGCCCGGTCTTGGCCTTCACGTCATAGCGGCAATGGCCGCAGTAATCGGACATCGTATTGATGTAATTGCCGCTCGAGGCATAAGGCTTGCTCGCGAGCAGCCCGCCGTCGGCAAATTGGCTCATGCCGAGGGTATTGGGCAGCTCGACCCATTCATAGGCGTCGGCATAGACCTCGAGATACCACAGGTGCACCGCGTGCGGATCGATACCTGCGATCAGCGCGAAATTGCCGGTGATCATCAGCCGCTGGATATGATGCGCATAGGCATGGTCCATCGTCTGGCCAATTGCCTGGCTCAGGCAGTGCATGTCGGTCTGGCCGTCATAGTAGAAGCCGGGAAGCGGCTTGTGCGCCTCCAGCGCGTTGCGTTGCGCGTAATCGGGGCCCTCGCGCCAGTAGATGCCGCGCACATATTCGCGCCAGCCGATGATCTGGCGGATAAAGCCCTCGGTGGCGTTGAGCGGCACCTTGCCGGCGCGGTACGCCGCCTCCACCGCCTCGCACAGCGCCAACGGACACAGCAGACCGCAGTTGAGATAGGGTGACAGGATCGAGTGCCACAGGAACGGCTGGCCTGTGAGCATCGCGTCCTGATAGTCGCCAAAACGCGCAAGCGCGTGCTCGATGAAATGCGCCTGCTGCCTCTGCGCGTCCTTGGCCGTGCAGGCAAAGACGAAATGGTCGAGGCTGCCGGGATGGTTGCCGAAGCGGCTGGCGACCAGATCCAGAACCTCGCGCGTGATGGCATCGGGCGCAAAGCGCAGCGGCTGGGGGATCAGCAGCGGCTCGTTGGGCGGCGGCTTGCGGTTTTCGCTGTCGTAATTCCATTCGCCGCCCTCGGGCTTGCCGTGCTCGTCGAGCAGCAGCCCGGTCTTGCGCCGCATGTCGCGGTAGAAGAATTCCATGCGCAGCTGCTTGCGGCCCTCGGCCCAGGCATCGAACTCGGCGTGCGTGCAGATAAAGCGGCTGTCCTCGCGCAGCTCGACCGGAATGTCGAAACGATCTTCCCACTCCTGCATCGCAGCCAGCACCCGCCATTCGCCGGGCCGGGTCGCGACAATGCGCTCGGGCGCATGCCGCTCGATCGCGCGCGCAAGCTCGCCGGTGAACGATCCGCTGTTGTCGGGATCGTCGAGCCGCACATAGTCGACCGTCCAGCCCGCCGCGCGCAAATCCTCGGCATGGTGGCGCATCGCGGAGAGAATAAACGCGATTTTGGCCTTGTGGTGGCGGACGTAGCTGGTCTCCTCGTCGACCTCCATCATCAGGATCACGCTGGTGTCAGGGCTTGCCCCTTCCAGCGCGGGAATGTCATGGCTGAGCTGGTCGCCCAGTATCGGGATGAGGGTTTTCATGGGGGATGGGGTGTCCTGACGATGCTAGCCCCTATGATGGGGTGCAACGCAAGACAATCAATGCGGGTACTATGCTATGACATTGCCGATCCCGATGCCTATCTGGGATATGCGATGGCAAAACGGCCTTAGCCCATGGAAGACCTGTCATGCCCGATTCTGCCCGCAATGCCCCGATATCGGCCGAAGACGGGGGTCAGAGCGCCTGGCAGCGGGCGCTGCGGGGCATGCGCAACCATTGCCCGGCCTGCGATCACAAGCCGCTGTTCCGCCGCTATCTGAAGCCGGTCGAGCGCTGCGCAGGCTGCGGGCAGGACTGGACGCTGCACCAGGCGGATGATTTTCCGGCCTATATCGCCATTTTCATCAGCGGCCATCTGCTCGCCCCGCTGCTGATCGCGGTCGGCAGCCGCGAGCTGTTGCCCATGGGGGTGCTGGCGCTCATTGCGATAATCGGCGCGCTGGTGCTGACGATCGGACTGCTGCAGCCGGCCAAGGGTGCGGTCATCGCGCTGCAGTACCACTGGCAGATGCACGGTTTTGCGTCACCGGCGTCCGCCAGCGAAACCAAGCGCGACTGAGCGTCAGATCTTGCGCCAGATCTGCGACTTGCACAGCAGGCCGCCCAGGATGCAGCCGCTGATCTTGATGCGACTGGCATCAAGCTGCTTGATCGTCGAATAATAGGTATCGCCCAGATCGGGCACGAACACATTGCCGCGCCAATGGCCGGGCTTGGTCTGGCGATAGTTGCGCAGCAGGCTGGTGCCGATGAGATTGGGGGTGCCGCCTGCGGTGGCGTCGCGCTTGGCCAGATCGCTGGCCCAGGTCACCTTGCCGCACAGTTCCTCGCCACAGGCCTGGGTCAGCACGCGGACATCGCCGGTAGGGTTTTCCCATGTGCCGTGGATCGTGTCGGCGCGGGCTGGCACTGCTGCCACGGCGGCGCCTATGCCTGCCAGCGCGAGGCCAAGCCCCGCCCAAGTGAATCCCGCCACCTGCAACCGCCCCAGAACCATAAATAAACCCTTTGCAACCCTTGGCCCGGCATTTCCCCTTGATGCCTGTCCCTTTCAGGGCTCAGGCGTCATGCCAGACCTACGGTTAGGCCACGATCATGTTCCCGTGTCGAGCGGCTTTCGTGCCTGTTGTGCGTTTTGCGATGAAATGCAGCGCTGCGGCAGGTCTCTTTTTCCTTCACCCAATCCTTACCAATCTGGGTTAAGACAATGCCACGATGTCCATGGCCGTATCTGAACCACATGATCCCTGTCCGCCCAGCGCCGTAAGCCATGCCGCGGGATTGGTCGGGCTAGTCGGCCTGCTGGGCTGGATCATGCTGGCCCGGCATTACGGCTGGAACGGCCCCAATGCAGCCCTGGTATGCTGTGTCGCCACGGGCCTTCCCATGGTGCTGTGGTCGCTGCTGGTCGACAAGGTGCACCGGCGCGCCAGCACCGGCATCGACTGGTCCAGCCCCCGTCCGGTCAAGGATGTCATCGACACCAGCATGATCAAGCTTACCGGGCTGTGGATGACCTGGGCCGGCATCGCCGCGATCTACGCGGTCGCGCGCTGGTACTGGACCGGCAACTACCAGTTTTCGATGCGGGTGTTCATCTATGTCTCGCCGCTCCTGTTCTTCCTCTCGATCCCCTATGTCATCTGGATCGACCGTTATCTGAAGGACCAACGCGACGGCGCATGGCATCTGGGCGCGATGATTTCGGGTCTGCCGGGCTGGGAGCGCGAGCAGATTTATCACCATTTGCGCGCCTGGGCGGTCAAGGGCTTCTTCCTCGCGTTCATGCTGTCGATCGTGCCCGGCGGCTATGCCGATATCGTCAACGCCAATGTCGCAGAGATCGCCACCAATCCGGTGTGGATTGCCAACTGGTTGATCATCGCGATGTTCCTGGTCGACGTGCAGTTCGCCACCGTCGGCTACGTCCTCACGTTCAAGCCGCTGGATTCGCATATCCGTACTGCCAACCCCTATATGGCGGGCTGGGCGGCGGCGCTGATCTGCTATCCGCCGTTCATCATGATGGGCGACAACGGCCCGCTCAACTATCACATCAACACGGCCGATTGGGCCTATTGGTTCGAGGGCAAGACCGCGCTTCTGACGGTATGGGGCATCTGGCTGGTCGTGCTGACTGCGATCTATGCCTGGGCGACGGTCGCGTTCGGCATTCGCTTCTCCAACCTCACCCATCGCGGAATCCTGACGCACGGCCCTTATCGCTGGACCAAGCACCCAGCGTATCTTTCGAAGAATGCCTATTGGTGGTTCGCCACCATGCCCTTCCTGGTGACGAGCGGATCGTGGAGCGATGCCGTGCGCAACACTGCGTTGCTCGCCTGTGTTTCTGCCGTCTATTACTGGCGCGCTCGGACCGAGGAGCGGCATCTGATGGCCGATCCCGATTATGCCGCCTATGCCGCCTGGATGGACCGCCATGGCCCGATCCCGCGCCTCATCGGCTGGATGACAGGACGGCGAGCCGCTGGTGATTCGGTTCCCGCGCCCGCCGAGTGACCCGCGCGCCGTTGTTGCGAACGAATTCGCGCCAAAATGGCTCTGACGGTCGATGAAATGATCGCTTTGTGCGGTATCGCACAATCGGCTGACGCAACTGCGGGCTAATCTCTCCCCACGCGGAAATTCACAAAAACTGGTCGCCCGCGCGCATCTCAACCGCAAACAGGGAGATTTACGATGGACCAGTTTATACCCACGCGCCGTTCGATCCTGGGCACCACCGGTGGTGCAATGCTGTCGGCAGCCGCCATCGGCGTGCTGGGCGGCGCCAGCGCCTTCGCCAAGACCAAGGGCGGCGCGACCCAGGGCGATGTCGATATTCTCAACGTCGCGCTTGGTCTCGAGCATGAAGCGATCGCGGCGTATTCGATCGGTGCGGGCAGCGGCCTTCTCGCCAAGCCCGTGCTGGACGCGGCCGTGCTTTTCCAGGGCCATCACAAGGGGCATCGCGATGCCCTGATCAAGGCGATCACCGACATGGGCGGCAAGCCTGCCGCGGCCAAGACCGATGCCGAATATGCCAAGGCGCTGAACGTGGCTGCCACCGTGAAGTCGCAGAACGACGTGCTCAAGCTGGCGCAAAGGCTCGAGAAGGGCGCGGCCAACGCCTATATCGGCGTCATTCCGTCGTTCAGCAACAATGACCTCAAGCAGATTTCGGCGCGTCTGGCTGCGGATGAGGCCTCGCATTGGGCCACGCTCAGCTTTGTTCTGGGTGAGGCCCCGCCGGCAGCCCCGCTGATTTTCGGCTGATACCCCTCTTGCCCGGCCAGCGCGGATCATGCATCGCAACGCGCTGGCCGAAGCGGCCGACGATAAAGGTGTTCAATGATTTCAAGTGGATCGGCAAAGGCCTTGATGGCCCGGGCTCTGACCTTTTTGGCTATGGTGGCTGCCGGAACCGGCGCAATCGTGGCGACCGCATCGGGCGCGACCACCGCGATGCCGGCAGGCGATGCGATGCGCGGCGCCAAGATCTACGAAGACAATTGCACCGGCTGCCATTCGCTCGATGCCAACCGGATTGGCCCGGCCCATCGCGGAGTGTTCGGTCGCAAGGCAGGCACCGCCCAGGATTTTGCCTATTCGCCCGCGCTCAAGAAGGCCAAGTTCGCCTGGGATGCCGCCCGGCTCGACAAATGGCTGACCAATCCGCAGGCCTTTGTGCCCGGGTCGAAAATGGGCTTTCGCCTGTCCGATCCGCAGCGACGCGCCGATGTGATTGCCTATCTGAAGCAGGAAAGCGGCAAATAGGCTTGTCCTGATTGCACCTGCAAATAATCGCGGCCACCCCTTTCGCCAGCCTGCGTTAAGAGGCATATTGCGGCAATGGACCGATTTTCAGACAGCATGGACAAGTTTTTCGGCCATTCGGCAACCTCGCATGGCGTGACCGTGCGGGTGGCGGTGAGCTTCCTGCCCGATCGCTCGCGCGCGGACAGCGCGCGCTGGTTCTGGTCGTATCATATCCGCATCGAGAACCATTCGGACAGCGCGGTGCAGCTGCTGACACGGCACTGGGTGATCACCGATGGACGCGGCGGCGTGCACCAGGTCGATGGCGAGGGTGTGGTCGGCGAACAGCCACTGATCCAGCCCGGCAAGGCGCACGATTATGTCTCGGGCTGCCCGCTCACTACCCCGACCGGGCGGATGGAAGGCAGCTACCGCATGCTGCGCGACGATGGTCAGCTGATCGCGGTGGAGATCCCGCGTTTTCCGCTGGTCGCCCCGGCGGTTGCCGATTAATCAGTCCGCCCCATGAAGCGTACGCATCTTCCGCTCAATGGCCTGCGCGTGCTGGATGCTGCGGCCCGGCACCTGAGCTTTACCCGCGCGGCCGATGAGCTGGCGGTGACGCCGGCTGCGGTGGGCCAGCAGATCCGCGCGCTTGAGGAGATGCTGGGCGTCGTGCTGTTCCGCCGGACGCCCAAGGGGCTCGAACTGACCGACGAGGCAGGCGCGGGGCTCGATGCGCTGCGCGGCGGGTTTCTGCAGTTCGAAGAAGCCGTGCGCGCGATGCAGCAGGGCCAGTCGAGCTTCCGCCTGACGATCGCCGTACCGCGCGACTTTGCCGCGAAATGGCTGCACCACCGGCTGATCGGCTATGCCGCTGCCAATCCCGAGATCCGCTATACCCTGGTCTCCGGCGACAGCGACATCGACTTTACCGAGGCCAATCTCGATTGCGCGATCCGGCTGGCCGATGGTCCGGCCGAGCTGGAAGGCGCGCAGATCGGCCCCGCGCAGTTCGTCACGGTTGCTTCCCCCGGTTATGCAGGTGAGCGGCGGATCGAATGGCCCGGCTGTCAGCGCGACGCCGACGGACAGGAAGATGACGCTTCTGCCGTCATGCAGGTCGCCGATGCCGGGCTGGGCATCGATGCTGCCATCGCCGGCTTTGGCAGCGTCACTGTCCCGTGGCTGCTCGCCGAACGCGACCTGACCGAAGGCCGTCTGGTCGCAGTGGGCGAGGCCCGCGCATCGCGCCGCGCCTATTGGGTCGTCGCACCGACCCCGCAGTGGCGGCAGAAAAAGGTCAAGGCGCTGGTCGAGGCACTGACTGCATCGTGAACGCACTTCCCGTTCTGGCCAGCGAGCGGCTCGTGCTGCGGCCGATCCGACTGAGCGATGCCGAGGCGCTGTTCGAAGTGCTATCCGATGTCGACCTGATGACCTGGTGGTCGTCCGGCCCTCACCAGTCGGTGGCTGAAACACGGGCCTATCTTGAGCCGGCGGCGGCCGGCGAGTGGCGCAGCTGGGCGATTACCCGCGCGGGCGAGGACATCGCGCTGGGCTGGGTCAACGCGCACCAGAAGCGCGCGAACGTCAGCGAGATCGGCTATATCCTCAATCGCTCGGCCTGGGGGCAGGGGATCGCGCGCGAGGCGGTGTCGATGGTGATCGACCAGTTGCTCATCATCGAGGGCCAGCGCCGCGTCTTTGCCGATGCCGATCCAGAAAACGCCGCCTCCATCGGCTTGCTGACCTCGCTGGGCTTTGTCCAGGAAGGCCATCTGCGCGCCGAATGGGAAACGCATATCGGCGTGCGCGATACCCTGCTGTTCGGTCTGCTCAGGGACGAGTGGCGGGCGCTGCCGCCCCGGCCAGCTGGTCGAGCAGCCGCGTCATCAGCGTGATGAAACCCGGCTGGTCGATCTCGGCCCTGGCATCGTTGACCAGCGCGCTGACGATATAGCGGTCACCCTGCTTGCTTTGCAGCAGAAAGCTCATCCCCATGATGCCGGGCTCCGACCCGCCCTTGTAACCGAGATAGGCCCAGCGTCCGGCGCTCACCGGCGGGATGCCGGGGTTGATCTTGAGGATTGCGCGCGTGACCGGATCACCATCGCGCTCCAGCACCGCCAACAGCCGCGCGATATCGGCGGGGCTGGCGAACCATTCGATCGTGTCAATCTGGTTGGGCCCGCCGGTGTACACCGACAGGTCGAGCTTCTTCAGCCGCAAGATGTCACCCGCCTGTTCCAGAATGCGCGCCTGCTGCGCATCGTCGGCTGCGAGGAAGCGGTCGCGCAAGGCGGCGTTCGCGCTCATTTTCAGCCCCGTAACCTGCTGGGTCGAAAGCAGGGGGGTGAGATCTGACGGCTGGGCATGGCCACTGGCGCGAACGATCGCGCCGAGCCGTTTCTGGCCGAGTGCGGCGATCAGCGTGTCGGTGGCGCTGTTGTCGCTGATCGCAATCATCAGCGTCGCCAGCGTCTGCAGCGTCATCGGCGCATCGTCGGGCCAGTCCTGCGCGATGCCCGAGGGGTGCGATTTCTGCGTGAGCGGCAGCACGTCGCTCCACTGGCGCTCGCCGGCGCGCACCGCGCGGTCGATCTCGGCGAGCACATACAGCTTGAAGACCGACGCAATGGCGAAGCGGTCGTCGGCATTGCGGCTGACGATCGTCTCTGCGCCGCTGCCGGTCAGCTTCTGGACCACCAGCCCGGTGCGGCCCGGCAGCGCGGCCATATCAGCGGTGATCCTGGCAAGGCTGTCGCCTTCGGTGCGCGTGCCGGTGATGAGCAGGCCGGAGAGCCTGCCCTCCAGTACGCCGATGGTGAAGGTCACCACCGCTTTGTCGAAACGGATGTCGATGCTCGCCGACCGCGCATCCATCGGCCGCACGCCTTCGACCTTCTGCGCCGCGCCAAACTGCGTCTGCAGCGAGGCGAGCACCGTGGCGAGCTGGTCGGGCGGAACGGCGGTGAGGAAGGCGGGATTGAACACGTCTTCGCCCCTGGCCTTGCCCTGGAGCAGCGCGAGGACATCGGCAGCGCCCTGATCGAAGGCGGTTTGCGCTGGAGGGGGTGGCGGCGACATCGCCTGCGCGTACACCGGAAGCGGGCCAAGCGACATGGCTAGAAAGGCGGTGGCCAAGGTCACCATCCGTTTGGCCGAGATGCTGCGCGGACGTCCCTCGACTTCGCTCGGGACAAACGGGGGGTTGGAGGCGGCGCGCCTATTTGTAGAGCTTACCAACGGAAAGGCGGCTTCATACCACCCAACCGAGTTCCCGAGCCCTTCGGCTGGCTGGCATGCCAGCTGCTCAGGATAAACTTCCCGGCGTTGCCGGGAAGTCGAGGGACGTTGCGCTAGCCGCGCGTTCGAGCCATCCGCCTCAGGCGTCGATCGCTTCACGATCGACCTGCGCCGCGTGGTTCTGGATGAAGTTGAAGCGGTGCTCGGGGTTCTTGCCCATCAACTCGCCGACCAGATCCTTGACCGCAGAATATTGCTCGTAATTGGGCGGCAGCGTCACGCGCAGCAGCGATCGCGATGCCCTGCTCATCGTGGTTTCGCGCAGCTGGCCGGGGTTCATCTCGCCCAGCCCCTTGAACCGGCTGACCTCGACCTTCTTGCCCTTCAGGATTGTCGCCTCGAGCTCCGCCCGGTGAGCATCGTCGCGGGCGTACCAGCTCTTGGCGCCGACCACGAGCCGGTAGAGCGGCGGCTGGGCAAGGTAGAGATGCCCCGCCTTCACGATCTCGGTCATCTCCTGGAAGAAGAACGTCATCAGCAAGGTAGCAATATGCGCGCCATCGACATCGGCATCGGTCATGATGATGATGCGGTCATAGCGCAGCTGGCCGGGGTCGCAATGCTTGCCTGTACCGCAGCCCAGCGCGAGCGCCAGATCGGCGATTTCCTGGTTGGCCCCGATCTTGGCGGTGTTGGCCGAGGCGACGTTGAGGATCTTGCCGCGGATGGGCAGGATCGCCTGAGTCTTGCGGTCGCGCGCCTGCTTGGCAGACCCGCCCGCGCTGTCGCCCTCGACGATGAAGATCTCGGTCTCCGCGCCTTCGACGCCGGTGCCGTCATTGCTGCAATCGGTGAGCTTGCCGGGCAGCCGCAGCTTGCGCGCGCTGGTCGCCGTCTTGCGCTTGACCTCGCGCTCGGCCTTGCGCTTCAGGCGCTCGTCCATGCGCTCAAGCACCAGCCCCAGCAGCGCCTTGCCGCGCTCCATGTTCCCGGTGAGGAAATGGTCGACATGGTCGCGCACAGCCGCCTCGACCAGCCGGGTGGCCTCGGGCGAGGTCAGCCGGTCCTTGGTCTGGCTCTGGAACTGCGGATCGCGGATGAACACCGACAGCATCAGCTCACTGCCGGTCATCACGTCTTCGGCGGTCAGCGTCGCCGCCTTCTTGTTGCCGATCAGCTCGCCAAAGCCGCGCAGCCCCTTGAGGATCGCGCCCCGCAAACCCGCTTCATGCGTGCCGCCATCGGGGGTGGGGATGGTGTTGCAATAGTAACTGTAGCTGCCGTCGCTCCACAGCGGCCAGGCCACCGCCCATTCGACCCGGCCCTTGCCATCGGGAAAGTCCTGCGTGCCGGCAAAGAAATCGGCCGTGGCGCATTCGCGGCTGCCCAGCTGCTCGCGCAGGTGATCGGCAAGCCCGCCGGGGAACTGGAACACCGCCTCCTGCGGCACCTTGTCGTCGGCAAGCTCGGCATCGCATTTCCAGCGGATCTCGACCCCGGCATAAAGGTACGCCTTGGAGCGCGCGAGGGCGAACAGCCGCGCGGGCTTGAACTTCGCGCCTTGCCCGAAGATTTCCTCGTCGGGCACGAAGCTGATCGTGGTGCCACGCCGGTTGGGGGCAGCGCCCACCTTCTCGAGCGGACCCAGCGGCGCACCGCGCGAAAAGCGCTGCGCATACAGCTCCTTGTTGCGCGCGACCTCGACCAGCAATTGCGTCGACAGCGCATTGACCACCGATACGCCCACGCCGTGCAGGCCGCCGCTGGTGGCATAGGCCTTGTCGGAGAACTTGCCGCCCGAATGCAGCGTGGTGAGGATGACCTCCAGCGCCGACTTGCCGGGGAACTTGGGGTGCGGATCGACCGGGATGCCGCGGCCGTTGTCGCTGATCGTCAGGTGGTTGCCCGCACGCAGCGTGACCTCGATCCGCGTGGCATGGCCTGCCACAGCCTCGTCCATGCTGTTGTCGAGCACTTCGGCCGCCAGATGGTGCAGCGCGCGCTCGTCGGTGCCGCCGATATACATGCCCGGCCTGCGGCGCACGGGCTCCAGCCCCTCCAGCACTTCGATGGCAGAAGCGTCATAAGCGTCTGACGCGGCGGCGGCTTTGGCAAACAGGTCTTCGGACATGCCGCAGCTATAGGGTGCAATGGGGCGCGCCCGCAAGCAGCGCGCCCGATTTATCCGCCGTTATCGTGTGCGATGAAGGATCAGCGAACCCGGGGGCCGCCAAAGGGCATCGGCGGGGGAGGGCGACGCGTGCCGCGGGGCAGCTGCGCCTGATAGGCACGGCCGCAATGTTCCACGCAATACGGGAAGCCGGGATTGACCTGCTCGCCGCAGAAATGGAAATCGGGTTCGCCGGGATGGCCCATCGGCCAGCGGCAGATGCGATCGGTCAGGTCGAGCAGGCTCGTCTTGGCCGCAATCTCGGGGCTGGGCCGGGCAGGGACCAGGCGGCGCGGTGGGGCAGGCGGGATAGGTGCCTGCTGGTCGCCGGGACCCTGGCGCAGGAAGCCGCCGGGGCCGACCGACACGATTCGCGGCTGCGGTTTCGGCGCGGCGACGACTTCGGTCGCTTCTTCCCCGTCATCCTCATCCTCGTCCTCCGGCTCTGCAGCTTCCACAGGACGCGGTGCAGGGGCGGGCGCGGGGGCAGGGGCGGGCGCAGCGCGCACCGGCTTGGCAGCCACAGGCGCATCGACCTTGAACGGCGGGCTGTCGGCCTCGGCCTCAACCTCGGGTTCGGCCTTTTTGGCGGGCTTGGGCGCAGCTTCGGCCTTCTTCGCAGCAGGCTTGGGCTTGGCCTCGCCGGGCTTGACTGGAGACGGGCGTGATTTCAGGCCCAGGCGATGCGCCTTGCCGATAACCGCGTTGCGGCTGACCCCGCCAAGCTCTTCGGCAATCTGGCTGGCGGTCAGGCCTTTTTCCCACATGGTTTTGAGCTGGTCGATGCGCTCGTCGGTCCATGACATGAAAAGCAATTCCTTCTTGACCTATTGGGGCTTGCCCGGTCTGGTGACCGCCGATAGGCGCATCCACCATGAACGATCAAGCACCAAATCCCCCCGCCAGCGCACCCGGACGCCCGATGACGCCGGAATTGCGACCCGGACCGGCCTTTGCAGAGCCGGGCACGGTCAGGATCAGCGCAATAAACTGGGGAGGGCTGAAAGCACTCTATATGAAAGAGGTGCGCCGTTTCTTCAAGGTGCAGTTGCAGACCATCTGGGCTCCGGCGATCACCACGATGCTGTATCTGGTGATTTTCACCGTCGCATTGGGCCGCAGCGGCCGCACCGTGCTCGATGTGCCGTTTGCCGATTTCCTCGCGCCGGGCCTGATCGTGATGGCGATGATGCAGAACAGCTTTGCCAATTCCAGCTTTTCGCTGCTGGTCGGCAAGATCCAGGGCACGATCATCGATTACCTGATGCCGCCGTTGTCCGAGCTCGAAGTGCTGGTGTCGCTGGTCATTGCCGCGGTCACGCGTGCGTTTCTGGTCGGCGGTGCGGTCTGGCTGGCGATGCTGCTGTGGCCGGGCATCCAGGTGATGCCGCAGCACCCGCTGGCGATCCTGTGGTTCGGCCTGATGGGGGCAGTGATGCTGGCGTTCATGGGCGTCATGACATCGATCTGGGCCGAAAAGTTCGATCATGCCGCCGCGATCACCAATTTCGTCGTCGCGCCGCTCGCCCTGCTCTCCGGCACCTTCTATTCGGTCGACGCAATGGCACCGGCCTTCCGCGCGCTGAGCCATGCCAACCCGTTCTTCTACGTGATCTCGGGCTTCCGCTATGGCTTTATCGGCACGACCGATTCGCCGTTGCTGCTGGGGGCTGCACTGCTGCTGGCGATCAACGCCGCACTCGGCGTTGCCTGCTATGCGCTGCTGCGCTCGGGCTGGAAGCTGCGCTCCTGACGGCCATGCAGGCGGGGGCGATGGCCGCCCGCCTTGCGCCTGCCATTACGCCTGTCAGTGCATCGTGCGCAGGCGGTAACGCCCATCGCTGAACGGACCGAACAGTTGCGGCACGGCAGGGTGATCGACCGGACCGCCGCTTTCGTCGCTCACCAGATTCTGCTGGCTTACATAGGCGATATAGCTGTTTTCGGCGTTTTCGGCGAACAGGTGATAAAAGGGCTGGTCCTTGGCCGGGCGCAGTTCCTCGGGGATCGATTCGTACCAGTCCTCGCTGTTGGCGAAGACAGGATCGATATCGAACACCACGCCGCGGAAATCGAAAATGCGATGCCGCACCACATCGCCGATCGCATAGCGCGCGCGGGAAACGCGCGGCATGACCACCGCGCCCGATGAGGCGCTGCCCTGGGGGACATCGTCAGTGGCGGAACGGAAAGGATTGTTGCTCATCGCTTCAATCTAATGTGTTGCGGCGCAGCATACAAGCTTTCCTCCCATTGCGTGCAGGTTTCCCCTTGGCAAGCCGTAAAGCCTGCGCTAATGGCCCGCCTTCCCGCGGATCGACCACGCAGATATGCCCCGCGGGAACCCTAATGGAACGCCAAGGCCCCGCGCCCTGGCCGCGCCAGGCTGGAGAGGTGGCAGAGTGGTCGAATGTACCGCACTCGAAATGCGGCGTGGGTGCAAGCTCACCGTGGGTTCGAATCCCACCCTCTCCGCCAACCGCTGTCTTCAAGCGGTCCAGCCCCGTCCAGAAATCACGCGCAAGTAGCTGAATAAAATTACTTTTCATCCTGGTTACGCCAGCATCGTCCAGCTGCATCCAGCGGGTCGTTGGGGCACTTGCGGGGGCATTGAAATCTCGCCTGGGGGCATCAATATGGTTTGACGGAGGTTGTTTATGCTCACCGTCGTCGCCGTTAAAAATGCTGCCGCTGGCCAGAAGGACTACAAGCTTGCCGATGGAGGCGGTCTCTACCTTTACGTCACAAAGAATGGCCACAAAAGCTGGCGCTTCAAATACCGGTTCGGCGGCAAAGAGAAGCGCATCGTGTTCGGTGCGTTTCCAGAAATGACCTTGGCAGACGCTCGCGAGAAGCGCGATGAAGCCCGGCGGCATGTCAAGGACGGGAATGACCCCTCGCTGGCAGCCAAGCGGGCAAAACTCGTACGTTCTACGCCATCCGCTGTCACATTCGAACGATTTGCACGAGCTTGGCATGATCACGAAAAAGATCGCTGGAAGCCGGTCCATGCCAACGATGTGATTACCAGCCTTGAGCGAGACGTGTTTCCGGAACTCGGTGGTTTTGATGTTGCCGAGATCGACGAGACGATGGTCATTGCGGTTTTGAGCAAAGTCGAGCGACGCGGTGCCGTTGAGACTGCACACCGCCTGCGGCAACGCATCAGCGCTGTGTTTCGCTATGCTAAAGCCAAAGGTGCAACCCGCACAAACCCTGCACTCGACATCGCAATCGTTATGAAGCGGGTGCCCAAATCCACGCGTCGTCCAGCATTTGTGACTATTCCTGAGCTTCAGAATCTCCTCGAGACCGTTGAGCATGCCGGCGCAAGCCCGGTTACAAAGGCCGGGTCGCGCTTCCTTGCCCTGACAGCGCAGCGACCTGGGATGGTTCGCCGTATGCGATGGAGCCAGATTACTGGCGTCGCTTGGGAAGATGAGGACGGCGATATATCCAAGGCCATGTGGACCGTACCTGCGGATGAGATGAAGCAGGAGTTCGACCTGCGCGAGGACGAGGCTTTCAAGCACGATGTGCCGCTGGTTACCCAGGCGGTCGATGTCCTGCGCGCCATCAGGCCACTGACCGGCGCCAGCGATTATGTGTTTCCGTCGGGGCGTTCGGCACGCGATCCATCGAGCGAAAACGCGATCAGTTATCTGTATAACCGCGAAGGTTTCAAAGGGCGGCATTGCCCTCACGGTTGGCGATCGTCCTTTTCCACCATCATGAACGAGCGGATTGCGACACAGGTGAAAGCCGATGAGTCGAAAGCCTTCAACCGGATGGTTGTCGATCTCATGCTCGCTCACCTGCCGAAGGGGCTTTCGGAAACCGAGCGGCTGTATAACCGCGCTGCCTATATGGATCGTCGCCGCGAGATCGCCCAGGAATGGGCCGACCTGCTGCTCGCAGGGCTCGAGCCAGCCAGCAGTTTGCTGGGTGGCCCGCGTCGTCGCTATCGCGACTGACGCTCGGCCACCTGCAGGCTTTAGCGGGGGTTGTCGATCCATTCGCTGATGTCGCTTTGATACCATCCAACAATCTTCACGCCGAGCTTCAGCTGCGGTGGAAAGGTGCCTGCACTGATCTTGGCGTAAATGCTCGAACGGGACAGGCCCGTTCGCGATTTGACTTCGGGCAAGCGCAATATCCGTTCGTTTCGATCATGGGCCATGACGCATTACTCCCGTGTCGTCCCGGCGGCGTTAGAGCCATCCGGGTCTTCGTCATGCGCTTCTTCCAAGATCAAACGCTCACAGTCATCGCAGGCGAGGACCGGATCATGGTCTGACACCCACGAAATATACGACCGTTCGGAGCACCAGCATCGAAGTCCAGTCAAAGTGACATACCAACTGGCAGCAGGGCACAACGCACAACATGGCTCGGGGTTTGGATAGCTGGCAGCCGGCAGTTGCAGCAGCAAGCTGATGCGGCTCTTACCTATCGAGCGAGTCATGCGGCCAAACGGGGTATTAATTTCCTCCTCGGAGCTCATGACGATGCTCCCTCGTTTTCGCGATCAAACCAGGTCTTGATCAGTTTGACGAACTGATCGTGGATGGCTTTCGCGTACTCGACACGGTAGGTTGGATGCGCCTCAACCATCGGTTTTACGGAGATCGTAAAACCACCGCGATGATTGGGCTGGATCGTGGCAATTGGTTTGCCGTGTCTATTCAGCACCTCAACTTTTTCGATCTTGTCCTTTGCGGCGGCTGCAGCCTTGAGCTCTGCCGCCACCCGGACTGCGCCGTAGCCCTTGCCAGCCAACAGTGCGGCGCGTTCCAGTATGCGTTCACGCGTCTCTTCATTTTCAAGCAGAGGCGCCAGTTCACTCCACTGGCTCAGGCTGATTTCTCGCACATCGGCGAAGGCTCTGAAAAGTTGCTTTGGCGCAGCCTGAAATGCGAGACCCCGGGACATTGTGCTTTTGTCGATACCGAGCGCCTTAGCCACCGCAGCCTCGGTCGGGAGGACATTGTCCTGCACCATTTGCGCCCACGCGCACGCACGATCCCAGAACGATACTGGCAGGGATTGATTGTCGTCGCGATTGGCCAATGCGATGGCTTGCTCACGCGTCAGGCCATTATGCACCATGACAAGAAGCGATATCCCCAAAGCTTTACACGCCGCTGCACGACGTAACCCGTTAAGTAACTCTATGGTTTTACCGTCAGCGCCAATCTCGCCTTGCGCATAGTTGATCTGGCCAACATCAGCGATCTCTGCTGCAAGACCTGCCACACTCGTCTCGGTAATCGCGACCATTATTCGAGGATTGATCGGAGATGGGTGCACCGAAGCCGGATCGACAGATCGCAAAACATGGGAACGATTTTCGACGGGGGGTAGTGGCAATTCAGACATTTGAAAGCTCCTTTCGCTTGTGGTGCGAATCATTATTTCAAAGTCGAACTCCGCTAGCGATGTAAGTCCTGCACTTTTTTACATTTTTATGCTTTTTAATTTCATAACCGGGGATGTGCATCATCGCTCATCAGGTTTGAGAAGCCTGTGAACAGGATGACGGCTACGTCCACGATCCGGCGATCCACCCTTGCCGCCGCATAAAGCGGGGCCGCGCGCGCACGCAACGCGTTGATCGGACCAGCGATTGCCGCAGCATGATCAGGATTGGAGAACCAGACTGCAGAACCGGTAGGCGCACCGGTTGCTATCCATTCGATCAGATGGCGATCGATGTCGGGCCGAAACCATAGGACGTAGATCGGATGGTGCGCGATGGGGGTCAGCCCATACAACCGAGCCTGGCCATCCAGAATGCGTTCAAGCTGCATGTCGGTAGAGCGCCACTTCCCATCGCGGGATTCCCTCCATGTTCTCGCCTGATCTATCAGGTGCCAGATTCGCAGGGTCGGGTTGCCGCTGCCCTCCTCGTGCTTGGTTGCATTGCGCCGAATTGCGCCTCCGGTCTTTTCGGATTTTTTGGGAATGTGGGCCTTGTGGCGCTTGTCAAAGCGGCGCAGTTCGCGAGTGTTATCAGAATTAAGCACCAAAGCCTTTGCTGGCCAAACATCAACGTCGTCTGGCATTTCGACGTCGGCTGATTTCAGCACGGAGCGGACCAGTTCGCAGGTAGCCGCAGCGCAGCTCACCGGCATCCCTTCAGTAGGTGGGCGTTTCAACGTCTCTCGATCAAACAGGTCAACATCTGCAACATGTTCGCCGAAAGCTGGGCCACGCAGATTAGCCCTAAATATGCTGGCTATAGCGTTGCCCACGAAAGGTATGAGCGTGAGGCCAGCAAAGGCAGGCAGGTCTGTGTCGTATCGCTTGGTACCATATAATGATTTTGCAAGTTCAACGCTGGTGGTCACATCGGCAGTCTGCTGGTCGGCGATGGCCCTCTTCATGGACCAACGCAGACTACCTCTGGCCGCCGCCGCCAGCGGATGGTGCCGATGCAATGACGCGCCCGCCACCCATGCATCGATGATGTCATGCGAGATTGAATGCTCCGTAATCCTGAACCCAGCGCGCGTTTCGGCGAACACCTCTGCAGCAAGTGACTGCGATGTGGCGTAGGCTCGTTTACCCTTCTTGACGTCAAGGCGATGTGGGTCGCCAGGGTCATAAAGACGAGAGCCCAGTTCGAGCACAATCTCGAACGCGCGTGCGGTCTCGAACAATTGCGCCACGGCCCCTAGTGGGCCACCCCAAACGCCTGGGAATGGGCCGGACAATGCAGCCATCCAAGGTAGAGCGGCATATAGTCGGTCCAGCCTTCGCGTGACGATCAGGTCGTAGATGTGCCGCGTGCTAACGGCTTTGAGCGCCGAAATTCTGGTTGTGCGGCAGGCGTTATCGAGGCGCTCCAGGCTGATGCAATATTTATCTGGCCATTGAGTTCGGTATTTGTCGATAACAACGCGATCGAGGCGTTGCTCGAGCCCGTCGAAGATGTCATCGATCGCTGAACTGTCGTCGATGACATCAGCCACTCTCTTGTCAGCAGTCGTTTTTGCGCGTTTCACACGCATACCAAACGTCCTGTCAGACACCGTGAACATTGCGATGATGTCGAGCACCTCTTTCGCCGCCTTGAATGCACCACGCATCTTGGCCGCGCTGGACTGATGATTTTTAGCCTGCTCAAAAAATCGGACATATCTGGCTACCATGCCGACCAGCTTACGTTGGAGAGCATTGGCTTCGTCACGCTCGCCATTGTTCAGCCGACCTGCAGCGATCTCTTCACCAATCAGCGCGAACAGAGCAGCCACCACATCGATGAGCGCGTGACCCAAGCGAACGCCACCCGCGATTTCAGCGCCACTGTTTGGCTGGTGGAGATTATCGATGAACACTTGCCAGAATTGTCGCAGAGCGCAGGCGGCTTGACGTTCGGCAACACTGAGGGTGCCCTCGGCACCGCCGAGCAGCAACCGCCAAAGGAAATTCACAATCCATTCCACCTGCCATCCTGCAAGTTTCCAAATGGCCCATGGCGCATGAGCAAAGCCGGTTTCCTGCAACAGCCATATCAGGATATCGTGTTGCGACTTCGGCTGACTGATGAACTGCTTTGGCTGACAGGCCAAAATGGATGCGTACCCGGCTGGCACATATGGCAATAGGTTGGGTTCGCGCGTGCCGACAATCGCAGCACCCTTCAAGTTGCCCGTAACCGCTCCGAGTTCGCGGTGCGGAAGCCACGCCAGAGCAAGGTTGGTACCTGCTGCGACGTTGGCCACCTGATCCTGCGATGCTGTCCCATCCGTATTGATGAAATCGGGTAGGGCCACCCCTTTGCGATGGTAAAGCGCACCGCCGTCCTTCCGGACGTCGCGGTTTATCTTGTTTCCAGGTGTCACGAGTTTGAATCCTTCTTCAATTCGCGCACCAGCTGCCAAGCGGTGCGGATGTTTTCGTTCCGTTTTTCGATGAGGGTGTGGCGATCGATGGCTTCGGTCAGCAGTTGATAGCTGTTGAACAAGCGGACGATGTCTGGCTCATGTGCATAGAGCGCATCGATCTTGTTCGGATCAAATCCAACAAACAGGCCGTTTAGCTCTGCCTCAACCTCTCTCCGCATGTCGATGACTGCATCAATCGAGGCGAAGGTGGCACCGCCCACTACGATTGCGTTCGATGTCATTTTTCGCCTCGGTCGAAACGGAGGTTCGCGCCATGATCATCCAGCCAGTCTGCCGCGTCGCCGCGATGGCGTGCCGATGGCAAATCCACATCCAGTTTTCGTGCTGTCGTGATCGCCAAATGCCCCTGGCGCGAGGTCGGAGGCTTGCTGCGCCAATCCCTATCCGGCGTGGCAGCCTGACGGGCGGCGAAACTGCGTTTGCGTTCGAGGTAGCGCGCCTCAGCATCGGCATGCACAGCCGCAACGCCAATTTCGTGCAATTGCTCACCGCCTTGGGTAGTGACGGCGGGCAGCATCGCACCGAAGGTCAGGTCATGCTGTCCTGACGATGCTGTCGAGAAAGCATGGATCATCTCGTCGATCCCCAGCGCATAGATGCCTCGATGCGCTGGCACGTCCTCTCGCTTCAGACCGTTGGCCTTGGCGGGCTGTCCAAGCCCCAGTTTCGGACGGGTAAACCAAAGCTTCGGAGGTTCGCCGTTCCGCAGGATTCGCTTATCTCTGCACCAGCGGACACCTGCTTCTTCAAGTGCCGCGTCCTGTTCGCAAATTATGCGGATGCGCGTGAGAACGCAGTCGCCACCCTCGGCCATGTCGGCAATTCGGGTCAGGGCTATGCGCCAAGGTAGATCCGCAAAGCCAATGAAGGGCAGCACGTGCTGTGCAGCACAGCCTTTCGTGCTCAGGACGCCGCCATGCGCATAGGCTGCGGCGTTTGGGTGGTCAGCTACAGCCTTCAACGCGTGTCCGCGTTCCTCAAACGCCATTGCAGCGGCAGCTTTCTCAGCGTTTAGCCACGCGAGTTGAAGGTCGATTTTCGCCAGCATCAGAGCTGGGTCCGAGGGCGGATTGTCTGGCCCCAACTCCTGGTCAAGACAGGGCATTGATGCCGACTTGCTCTCGAGCGAGTTTTGATCTATCAGTTCAGGGTGATTAGGGTTGTCTTCTCTTTTTGTCATGTAAGCCTCCGAGCGTTGCCGGGAGGGCAACTCTGAGCTTGTATGTAAGCGCCCCAAAATTCCCAAGCGGATCGCAGCGTTTTTTCGGATTTATTTGATAGCTTCTGTCCCATATTGGGACTGAAGCGGATTTTGTTCGGACTTACATCGCTCTAATGGTCAGACTGCGCGATCATCTTTGGATGATTACACAACCTCCCATATTTGCCGCTGACCACTGTCCAGCCAAAACAAGCTCACCAGACCCATCTTCAACAAGCGAGGAGATCTGCGGTTTAGGCTGTGAGACAAGGCAGGTGGATCCGTCGGGCCATAGTGAAGGGACAGGCTCAGGTAAGTTTAGGCGGGGGGCGCAATAAATGAATTTGCCTCCGGCCAATTCGTCGCCACCCCGTGGCGCCCCCCTTCCCCCGCCTGATCAACAGTTCTTTATTGTGCTACCTGATGGCAGTTGCACCCCTGCAACCCGGAAAGCCATGGGAACCGTGATGCGGCAAGCACGCTCCGAGGCACGAAAAGCCGTTCGCATCGTAAGGCAAGAACAGGCTGCCAGATTGCACAGAAACCTTCAGGATAAGGCCGCTGCGCGAGGCATCTTGCGTGAAATGGCTGAAACGGACCGCGGCATCGCCAAATGGCACCGGATCATTGGCCGCATCATACCGGACAAGCCGACTTCCGGCACCTCGCCCGTAACCAAGCGCACATCGAGGTCGGCCACTTTGGCACCGTTGAAGGCGTCCGCAACCATGCCTCTGACAGCGTCTTCATGGACTGTCGATGCCGCAGGATTTCGGGGTGTGACCTGGCAGCAGACTTACCTTGGTCGCAACTCGCCGAAGTTTCACCGTGGTGCCGCAAAGGCAAATTGGGAGTATGAATGTCGCGATGAGGCAGTGCTTCGCGATATTGATGGTGACCCTGTAATCATCAGCAATATGGGCGACGATTGGCTCGAAATTGGTACCGCGTGGCAGTGTTTGGAAGATGCATCGATCCGCAAAAACGCCAAAATCCAGACGAGGGTCACTGCGCCATTCGATGCTGACGCGTCCCACGAAGAAAAGCTAGCGGCCCTTGAGCACTTTGCAAGGACCGTGTTGAAGCCGCTGAATCTGCCATACTCAATGGTAATTCACGAACCCTCACCGGACGGCGACCAACGCAATTTCCATGCGCATATATCGTTTTCACTGCGCCCCATGCGCAGGATTGAGCCGTATACCTGGGAGGTCGCCGACGAAGTACGCGGTGAACTGGATGGCAAAGCTGGCGTGCAGATACTGCGTCACTTGTGGGCACACTCGATGACTGAAGCCGCAAGCCAAGCTGGACGCGCGATGCAATATACCGGGCTTGGTGCTGGCGCGCGCGGCCTTGACCATGAAACAGGCGAGCACCTTGGCGAGGCATTGACCGCAATGGCTCGGCGCGGCCAGTACGTGCCTGCCCATGAACGCAACCGGATCAAGGCCGAGCGGAATAGATTTCGGTCGCGCATGCGCGATCTGGACAAGAAGATAGAGGCGCTGAGCGCGGTCCGGGACGCATTTCTGAAGGATCTGGAGGATTCCGAAACTCAGCAAGCGGTTAGGAGGCTCGTCAGCGCAGATGCAACCGATCGCGCCAAACCAATTCTCGTTGCGGCGCCTGCCGTCAAAGTAACGTCGGCCTTGATCGCGCCAGAGCCAACGAGAGCTTCGTCGCCGTCGTCGATCGCTAGGCTGATAACCGTGTCGCCAGCTTCTCCGCCGCATATTCTAGCGCCGGCAATTTCGGAAGTTCCTCCAATGCGCACATCGTCATTGCAGCCCTCCGTCTCTATGAAACGCCCAAGAACGCTATTGCTGCCGACTGCACGCTTACGTTCTGCACCAGGGGATAGGCTAGTTACGGCAGCCCGGCCAATTGCCAAGCCGCTGCTTGCGGTTGCGGCAACCCGGATAACACCCAGGTACAAGGCTACCAATTCGCCCAGCAGGATCGATGGCCCAGCCATTCTGAAACCAGTTCCCGGCATTTCGTCGAATACAGCCATATTGCTATCGCCAGCAGAACAATCCAGTCGCTCAACTCCGCAATACCTGACGCTGCCGATCCCATCGAATTCGTCACTTCTGACGGCGGCGGCGACCGCACGGGCCGTAGATCCTGTTATTGCCATCGGCAGGAGCCTGCTCGCTGAACTGCGGCAATGGCGTGCAGAACAGGACGCTGTCGTCAGCTCGGAACTGGCAGCTGGTGCACCAGCGCCTGTGAAATCTGATCTACCCCAGCCGCCACTTCCTCCGGCTATCACCGCTTCCTCGGGTGGCGCGCGCACCTACACGTCGCTGTTTGCAATACCTGCGCGCCGCAAGCTTAAGCGAAAGCCGAAGCGGCCGATGACCGCCGCGGGCGAAGCGATGCCCCTTGCTACCCGCGAATGGCATGAAGCGCATCCTCGACAGGCATTTGATTCTCGACGCACTGGATTGACCCCCGATGATCAGGCGATCGTAGACCGCATCTTGGCAGAGGACCTTTATGTCGTAGCCAATGGCCTTAGGCTCACCCTCGATAAATGGGCGGTAGCAGCGCTGGAGCCGAAGGAGGGCTGGATAAACCAACCAGAGATCCAGGTCAGGCTCGCCGGTATTCGTTCCGGCCAACAACGGATAATGGCCAATGCATACACTACCTATGGCGTCGGCTTGGACGGCAACTCGACGCTGCCCGACGGAATGTCCGGTGAATTGCGTAAAAGGCTTGAGCGCTGGTCCGATATCGACGGTTTTGCCGACGACCTCCGAACGGTGCAGCAGCGATACCGGCAGCCCATTGCCCTCAAAACAGTCGAGGCCAAGACCGAGAATATGCGAAGCGATGCCAGACCTCACACGGATCATAACCCCCGAGGACTCGATCGGTAACGGCAGCGCCCGGCCAAAGTCCGGAGTTGGGACTTTGCAGTCATTCCCATCGGACGTGTTTAACGGCAGTTCTCTCGCCAAAACCTGACACCGAGATTTCGCTCGCCTGATCTCATAATGCAAGCGCAACTGGGCCATTGGTTGAATGGCATAATCCCTTGGTCGACGCGACAGGTGTCGAAGTCTAGTCGTGTGTGGCCTGAGTCGCGAAGTTTACTCCGAATGCGGGTAGAGTCCGGCTCATTCCAAAGGCGGGCAGGGGAAGCGAACGGCTGGGCATCAACGCTGCAAACGAACCATTGCGGCCATTGATCGCAACTGACACGATGCCCTGATGAGCCGCTCAAATCTCTTAGTTCCTCCGTTTTCCTTGCCTCTAACAAAGTCGGCGTCGGCAATCCGGGTAAGACTATCGAAATGTTTCGATCGCGCTCCAACTCTACGGTTGCAGGATCGCTGACCATGGGACCCTTCGAGATTACCAAGGAGATGGTCGCCGACCTCTCCGATGAAAGCCTACGCGAGCTACTGCGACATCTGCTCGAGACCGAGGCTAAGGCAAGGGGCATCGCCGCGACTGGGATATCCGTCGGTGGAAACCAGACCGCAGGGGACGGCGGCGTGGACGGGTCCATCGCTTGGACCGGCGAGCCCAAACCGCGAGCGTGGTTTCCACGTCGGACGAACTTCTTTCAATCTAAGGCCGAGACCATGGGTCCGGCGAAAATCGCAAAGGAAATGTGCCCCAAGGGCAAGCCGCGCCCGATCTTCGCCGAGCTGGTTAAGAAGCGTGGATCCTACATATTCTTCTCGTCCGACGACCCGTCAGCATCGGCGTACGACGCGCGGATCACGGCGATGCGCGACGCGATTGTGGACGTGCCGAACGGCGACCGCATCGCGCTGGACTTCTACGGCGCAGACCGGATCGCGCGCTGGGCCAACGAGCACGTCGGCCTCGCCGCCTGGCTGCTTGGGAAGCTCGGACGTTCGCGTGGCGGTTGGGAACCTTGTGGAAACTGGTCAGGGGCGGCCGAACCCGGCGGCCCGTACGTCCTTGACGGGACCAACCGCGCCCAGGTGGCCGGGGTATATGTGCCGGTCGGCGAAGCCGTATCACGAATGCGGGCGCATCTGGCGGTGCCGGGAAACGCGGCCCGTCTCATCGGACTTTCGGGCATGGGAAAGACCCGACTCGCCGAGGCGCTTTTCGACGAGCGCCTGAAAGGCGGCTCCGAGCTCCCGCGCTCCTCCGCGATCTACGCCGACGCGGGTCTTCAGCCAGCGGTCAGCCCCGCGCTGCTGGCCGAGCAGCTTGCATCAAGCCGTACCGAGGCGATCATCGTCGTCGACAACTGTGCGCAGAAGCTTCACCGACAGCTCGCGCAAATCGTGAAGCGCAATACGAGCCGGGCGAGCCTCCTCACGATCGACTACGACGTTGATGGCGAAGGAACTGTCGGCCTGCTCGTGACGCTCGCGGACAACAGCGAGGGCGTGCTCGTTGACCTGCTCGATCAGCGTTTCCCAAAGCTCAGCCGGGCCGAGAGGGACCACCTCGCCAAGTTCTCCGGCGGCAACGCCCGCATCGCTCTGAAGATCGCGGAGGCCAGCGGGCCAGCCGTAGACCTCTCGAAGCTGAACGACTCCGAGCTCCTGGACCGTTTGTTTCAGGTCGAACGCAAGGGCGCCGACGACGACGCACGGAGGTGCGCCGCGGTCGCGTCCCTCGTCTACGCCTTCTACGTAAAGGATCACGGGGACCATTCCGCCGAGTACCCGACCCTCGCCGGGATCGCCGAGATCACGCCAGCGAGGTTCCACCGCGCGGTGGCGCGGTTTCTCGACTGGGGCATCGTGCAGATGCGTGGACCGCAGAGGGCGGTGATGCCGGAGCCGCTCGCCAACATGCTGGCGGCCCCCTTCATCCGCGAGAGCGACCCGGCGACCCTCATCGCCGCGTTCAGCGCGGGTCCGCTTCGGCTCTTCGCGTCCTTCGCGCGTCGCATTGGTCAGCTCCACGACGTGCCCGAGGCGGTCGAGATTGCACGCCTCCTGCTGGAGCGGGCCGGGCCGCTGGGGCGTCCCGCACTTCTCGACGGTAAGTTCAGCGGCGCCTTCGTGCGCATCGCGCCGTGCAACCCGGAAGCGGCCCTCGCGGCCATCGAACGCGAGCTAAAGGGGCCAGACCGTGATCGCCTGCTGACCCCAGACGAGCGTCGGCGCGACTATTCGCAGTTGCTCGTGCAGATCGCACACGACGCCCGTTTCTTCCAACGCGTCGTGGCCGTGTTGACCGAATTCGCTCTTGCCGATGGGGAGGTTCGCGAGGAACTCCGCGCCCGCAGCCACCTGCTCGAACGGTTCTGGCCGATCCTCTCATTCACGCACGCCCCGCAGGCGCAGCGGCTGCAGGCCCTCGACGCGATGCTTGCCAGCCCGGATGAACGGGTCGTGTCGCTCGGCGTGGAGGCGCTCGACCACATGATGGATGCTGGGCACTTCAACTCGTCGCTGAATCTGGAGTTCGGCGCTCGCGCCCTGCTGAGCGAATGGCGACCCTACCAGGGTGACGGGTACGAGCCTTGGTTCAAAGCAGCGTACGACCGACTCGTATCGGTGTCCCGTGGCGACGGCGCCCTTTCGCAACGGGCGCGGCAGCTGATCGCGCAGCACTTCCGCGAGCACGTCTCCGCCGGGTTTGCGGACCTCGCCATGGAGGCGATGCGCCAGGTCGGCGATAATGGCTTCTGGGAAGAGGGTTGGCGCAACGTTAACGGCGCGCTCCACTTCCAGGAACGGCGCGACGGCAAGGCCGACAGGGTGGCCCTTGTCCGCCTCGAGCAGGACATGCGTCCCCGCACGGTCGACGACCTCTTCGAGGCCTTCGTGCTCGGCGAACCGTGGAGACACTGGCATCCGAGCGGCCGCGAGAAGTCCCCCACCCGCAACGTCGGATTGCTCGCGCGAGCCATGGGCAAGTGCCTTGCACGCAAAGGGACCGAGCTGGGCCCCCACCTCGCGCGAGCGACGCGCCGCGGAGGCTTCAACAGCGCCAGGCAGTTCGGCGTCGGTCTGGCGCGTGCGACGCGCGATCCGGAAGCACTGTGGCGTCAGGCATACGGGGCTCTCGAGGCCCACGAGCCGAAAGACCTTGACCCGTCGATCCTCGACGGCGTGCTGCAGGGCTCGCGATTCCACAGCCCCGACTGGGTGTCCGGCAAGCTGGACGATATCGTGAAGGACCCCTTGCTCAGCCAGCATCTCGTCGAGCTCCACACCGCCGTGCCACTGGACGAGGCGGCCATCAAACGCTTTCGGACCGCGCTAAAAGAGGGCCGGGTCGCACCGGACCGGTTCGCGATACTGATGGCCGGCGGTGTGACAAAGACCATTCCCGCTCCAGCGCTGACGCGGTTCCTGCGGGAGCTGTTCGACCATGAAGGCGGAGCGCTTCCCGCGCTGCAGGTGCTGCACATGCGCATTTTCGGCGACCGCAGCGACGGGCTAGCGGTCGATGAGGCGCTCGTCGACCTTGGGCGCGACCTCCTCACCCGCCCAGAGATCTACTCGGACGACTTCGCGCGACAGGACCATGGCATCGACGTCATCGCCAAGGTCGCGCTGCGCGGAGACGGCGCCGGGGCGGCAGCACGACGCGTGTGCCGAGCCATGGTCACCGCCGCCAAGGCCAAGCCGTATTCCTATCCGGACGTCGGCCCGATCTCCTCCACGCTCATGCGGCTCCATCCCCTGGTCGTTCTCGACGAAATCGTCGCCAAGTCCGACAACGACCACCTGATCGGCGGCTTCTTCGGTGGTTTGCGCCGCAACGATGAGGACTTCGAGGCTAACGAGTTCAAGATCGACACGAAGGTCATGTGCGATTGGGTCCGCGAGGATCCGGCCGAGCGCTCGGTCAAGCTCGCCAACTTCATCCCGTACACTATACAGCACTCCGACGGCTCCAGCCTCGACTGGTCGCCGATGGCCCTCGAGTTGCTGGCGCTCAGCCCCGACAATGTGAGCGTGCTGCGCACATACGAGAACCGCTTCTTCTCGGGCGGCGGCAGTGGATCTTTCTCTCTGCGTTTCGTCCGCCGCAGGCCGCTCGTCGCTGCGATGGCGAGGCACGAGAGCGCCGCGGTCCGGGAATGGGCTGCGGAGGCGGGGCAGCGCCTAGAGGCGAACATAGGGCGGTGGGACGAGCGCGAGGCCGCCGATAACAGCCTTTTCGAATGAGCAACAACCCGCCGGTCAAGCATCACTACATGCCGCGGTTCCTGCTCCACGGCAGGACGGGTGATAACGGAAGGCCCTGCGCACGCGATCGAGGAGAATTTCACGTTCGCCTTGGACGACTGCGCGGCGGACGCCCACAAGCTGCGCCTGCAGTGCAAGGTCGCGCCATCGCAAAAGGTGCGCAGCGCATGGAGCACGTTCATCATGTCCCAGTGCTTCCGCACTCCCGAAGGCGTGTGCCACGTGAAGCAGGCAATGCTGTCGCTCCTCGCGAAGGATAGCCCAGCGCTCTCCGCAAAGTACGAGGCGCTGAAGAAGGAAGGCTAAGCTGGTCGTCAGCTTGCACAACTCTCCGCCGATGGGCCCAATAACGAACTTTCGAAGATTCCAAGGTTCGCCGAAAGCACTCGCCATCCTTACCTTCCGCAGAATCGCCAATCTGCAGCTTGGCCTCGGCGGCTTCATTCCCGCCCAGCTGACAGAGGACGCAAAAATCAAGCCGCAGGAGGGTCGATCGTCGCGGCTTTGGCATCATCAGGCGCAACGCAGGCGCGAGTTTCCGGACTCGCATCGTTGAACAAATCTTTGAACTGCTCGTCGGTCAAGATCTCGATGCCAAATTCACCGTAATCGGGGTGGTCGACGAACCGCCACCCATCGCTCGGATGAAAATCGACTGAATGAAACGGGCCGACACAGACATTCTTCGCACAATAATAATGCGCGACGAACGGGTCCAACTCCCATTCGCGTTTGATGAACCCCGCCCCCAGCGTCCCCTCGATAAACCAGGGTTGTAGGCCAAACGCACAGAACTGCTTTTCAATTATCTGGCTCAAGAGGCCAGCAGCCGACAGTGCGTCTACGCGAAGCTGCGTAGCTGTCTCGGCATTGAAATGGATCGACCGATTGCGCAGCGTCTCCAGTTCTCGGAACGCATCGACAACCTCAGGAAGCAGGACGTTCCACGCCGCAAGTGTATCGATGACGAGCGACCAACGGTCGAAGGAGTCCTTACGATAGACGTGCTTGTATTGTGGGGTGGCCTTATAATGGTCGCGAAGGTCGAGCATCAGGTGATTGAGGATGCGCTCGCCCAAGGCGCATGCGCCTGTCAGGGCGGCATAATAGCCGCCACTAACAAACGCGGCGCGCACATGATCGAACATCACATTGTGGTGCGCCACAATCGAAAAGGGCTTGGCATCGAAGGCAGCGAAGTCGGCGACTTTCTGGTCGAGATTTCGCTCGCCATAGTCGCGTGCAATCCAGGCGATACGCTGTTCTCGCCGCTGTTGCCATTCGAGCTTCGCCTCTTCGCTCCAGTCCTCTCCAGGCGTTTCGGTCAGGTCCCTCGGCGTTGAATCAAAGTCGAAGCTGAAGATACGATACCGCCTAACTTCGCGGTCACTCACACCTGGAATGCGTGCATTATTTTCATTTGCGTCGACCATCCTCAGCCCCGCCGTTCGGTCGCGTTCGGTGCGGCCAGAACGGCATTCTGCACGCTTTAATCCGACGCCGCCAGCACAACAAAGCGCCGACAGGTGCCGTGAGGGCCTAACGATAAGCATCCACCGCATCATGACCCCGTGAATGTCAAACGCCTATCTGTAGGGTTGCGCGCCGATGGAATCACTCCATCTGAGCAGTCATGACAGAGGTACGGTCCCTGAGATTCCCCATACATCTTTTCGACGCGGCACCCGCGGCGGAGAGGGTGCTACAAGCGATGGCGTGGTCTTACGTTGCGCGCCAATGCTATCACCATTCGTTCTTGAACCGCGACATTCTTCCGCACGTGCCAGCCATTAAGGAAGGTCCACTTGTGGACATGACGGACGCCCCGGCCTTCGAGGATCTCAGGTTTCGGTTCTTCGCCACCGCTGAGGGCCTGATTGAGTCGATCCCCCCTAAACCGGTCGCGCAGAATTGTGCAGTTGCTACATTGCGCGAATTGTCGAGAGGATGCGGTCGCTGATCGAGGATTGCTGACGGTCGCGGCCATCCCTGTTATTCATCACGCATGACCGACCACCACCTCAAACCGATCCCGGCAGGAAATGAAAATCATGTGGCGGCTGTTCCCGCGCCACCCGTGCTGGATCCCGCGCAGCTGAGGCGTATCGAGTCCGTACACAAAGGGTTCCTCTATCAGCATCTCTATGCCGCCGCGCTCCTTCTCTCGCTGGGTCGGGAGGCCGGTGCGACCACGGTTGTTGAGCGAGACGAGGATATCGAACTCAGGCGGCCTGAACGGACAATCTACATCCAGGTTAAGACGCGGCAGCATCCGCTACGGCAGAGCGATATCGCGAGCGCGCTGGAAAATTTTGAGGCGCTGCGCGGCGTCCACGCGGCAGGGGGCGAGCGCCAGGGCGAGGCCCGATTTGTCATCGTTTCCAATGCCGAACCCGGTCCTGTTCTCGCGGCAGATTTGGCGGCCGCAGAATGGCCGCAGGACGTCGCGATCATATCGCCTGGCCTTGGTGCTGTCGACGGACTTCCGCACGCCCACGCGACTCTGGAAGGCATGTACGATATAGCATGCGAGGCAGCCGCTGCCGTTCCCTTCGGTGGTCTTCTCCCAGAAACTTTGATGCTGAAGATGGCGACGCTGATCCAGCACGCCTCCAGCGGCGCCCGCGATCACAGCTTCCCGGCGGAAACGTTGGGCAACTTGCTCGAGCAGTTGGTGCTCCAGCTTCAGGACTTTCCCAACCCGCCTTCGCCATATCGGCCGCAGCGCGACGAACCAGATCTGGTGAGCAAGCAACGCGTTCGCCTGATCATCGGCTTCTCGGGCGCCGGCAAAACATCCTGGGCCGCCGAGAGCGCACGGCTCGTTCCCGAGCCCACGCTGTATTTTGATGTCAGCGACCTACCGCCTAGCGCAGTTCCCACCAATCTCGCGCGCGAAATCGTTGCCCGCTTCATGGGGGGCGGCACCGGCGGCGTGCAGCTGCCTCCGAACGGTGGTCTCGATGCCCTGCGCTACAGTGACCAGCTACTCCATGAAAGTGGTGGTTCGGCGACGATCGTCCTCGACAACGTCCACCGCCTCGGTGCTGAGGATTTTCGGCAGATCGTGGAAAGCGCGCCACATCAACGGTTCGTTGGCCTCGCCCAGCCTTGGATCGAAGCGCCCGTGCTCGAAGCCACGCTCCAGATTCAATCGGAGGCCCTGCGCGGCCTGGACGAGGACGCGATCGCGGCAATCTTTGCGAGCGAGGGTTCCGCGATCTCATATGAGCAGGCCCAGCGGGTAGCGCGCTTGACCGGCGCCCTGCCGTTGTTCGTTGCCAACGCTGCGAAGCTGACGGCGAGCCAATATGGCGGCGACGCGACCGCTTTCAGCGCCGTGATTGAGGCGCGGACGCAGGACCAGGACACCGCCCAGGATCTCATCCTCGAAGCCAGTTTCGAGTCGCTACCCGCCGCAGCCCGTGAAGCGGCCGCGCTTCTCGGACAGTGCGACGTTCCGCTGCAGCGTGCGGAAATCGACGCCTATCTCGCCACGATCGGTGCACCAGCGGCGATTGCGGGTGCTCTAAGGGCCCTGCGCCGCGCCGCATTCCTGGTCGAATTCCCGAAAGCGGGGCTCGGCTTACACGACGCGCTGCGGCCGCTAGCGGCGGGACACTTCGCCACGCTTGAACCTGCGGCGAGCGCCGCTGCGCTCCAAGCCCTGCACATGCAGCTGGTCCTTTCGCTGCGGCAGCACAAGGATATCCCTCGTCTGACGTTCCTCGTCAGGCTCCTTCCTCGGGTTGGCCAGACGGAGGTGCTCGTTGATCTCGCAACCAGCGAGATGTTCTACGAGCAAGGTAACATGGCGATGATGTGGGACACACTCGTCGCCGCTGCGGACAATCCCGATTACTCGCCGCGCGACCGTTTCTGGGCGCTCGATGCCCTCGCCTACTGGGAGAGCCGCGATGGCGGAACCCCGAACGAGGACCGCGTCGCCCAGATGGCCGAAATCGTTGCCGGGAACGAGTTCGAAGCCCGGGAGCGGCTCAATCTCATTTTCAAACAGCTCATCATCGCAGGTACAAATCAGGATCGCCAGGCTATTGAACGGCTGTCGGCCGCAGGCCGAAAGATTTCGCGAGATCCTATCATGGCGCGGATCCTGCGCTACAACCGGGCGGTCGCGCTCTATCGAACGGGCGCCTACTCTGCGGTTCGGAACGCGCTGGAGCCGCTGATCGCGGAGTCCTTCGCGGCCATGGGCATATCCGAGCGACAGATGCCGGGCGCCAATGGCGAGGGCCTGGTCCGGCTATTCAAGGATGTCGAGGATCGCGACGAGATCAAGCGCACCGCGGATTCGCTCAACTTGTGGGCGACGACGATGACGAAGCTCGATCTGTCGCCGATGCTGCGACGGATCCAGGCGTGCAAGCTCTATTCCCTGTATCAGGCGGGTAGATCCGCAGCCGTGGCCGCATGCGATACAGCCGACGACATGCTGTATTTTATAGGCAGCGCGGACGGTGCGCGCGACGCCATGGAGCAACACGCCTTCCCGCTCATCGCGCACTATCAATTGACGGACATGATCCTTGGGGCGCGATCGCAATATGCTGTCATCCTCGCATGGTGTGGCGACTTTGCTGCTGCCGATCAGGAGATGGAGGCGGTCTTGAACTATGACGCGGACCCTGAAAGGTTGCTCGAACTTCGCAATCAGATCGTTCTGATCGAGGCCATCCGCACAGGTCTCGCCGAACCGCTCAAACCGCGCCGCCCGCCAGGGGGAATGCAGATGTTGCTGAATCCCGATCAGATTGGCCGAAGGCAGGGCCCGGACGATCTGTGTGCCTGCCGCTCGGGCCGCAAATATAAGCGTTGCCACGGCAAGCGTTAGCAGACCGCCGTCCTCCGCCGGTCTGAGGATCAGCAATTTGGCGCCCAGCCCTAGTTATTTAAGCAATAGCGCGCGACCTCTTCACTTCCGTGTTCTGCAGCCGGCTACGATTGGCAGCTATTGTCGGGATCGGACGTGCACCTCGACGATTTGGAACGACCTGTTCTGGTCGCTTTCTGTTGCTGCCGGTTGGCCTGTAGGAAACGAAGTAGGGCACCCTCGACTAAATAGGCGTTGCGTACCGCGACTGTAATGCCATCATGGTCGGATTGACCCGAAATTCCGCACGGGCCCGCCGTAATTTGCTTAGTCCAGCAAAAGGTGCTGGCTACTGCGTTGGCGCTTTGTGGCATCGTCGCTCAAGGTAATCTGACGGCGTCAGAAAGGATTCCTCAACAACCTCTTGATAGGCTTGAACATTGGCCGGGCAAGAATGCGTTTGTTGCTGGTGCACAAGGTGGATGGAATTAAAAGAGCACATACGAAGCCTGTTCACCCAGCTAAATTTCCGACATATACAACCGGCAGAGGGTTCAATGCATCACAAAATTTGGTGCCAAATAAATAGATGGGTTGCCAAAAAAGTCAAAATTGAAACAATCAAATTTATAATATTCGTATCTGATTACGATTAATTTCAATGCATGGACAAACCTCAAACGTTATTATTTTAAATTCACTTCTTGGCTAAATCTTATTAGGAATATTATTTGTGAATATCATATCAAAGGTTGCACTCTCATGGTTTAAACAAAATAACACTGACGCAAAATCATTCATAGAGTTTCAGCCGAGCAATTTAGATCCGGATCTATATTATACATTTATGGTGGAAGGGCGAGGTAGATTCCCTAAGGTAACAATGTTTTTCAATGTAGATGAGTGGATTTTTCAATATGGTAGCGAGAACGTCTCCTATGAAGAGATCCCGCAAGAACGTCGAGGTGGTCATGGGCCTATGGCGGTAATGTACATAAAAAACCAACAGCTATCCGAAATCGAGATATCATGCTTAATGGATCAAAAGTATAGGCTCGAAAATGTGGTTGCATTGCCAGAAAAGGAGAGGTTTTTATACAATTGTGGCGACTTTTACAGGGTGGAAAATGAAGGTGATCATATAGAGCTATACATTTACGTCTAATTGACGCACTCACCACACGTGAACTGAATGCGCTCACTTATGGCTGTTACTAAGGTGGCCGCATTCTGCTGGTTGTCACGCCCTCTGGGCTGACGCTGGCGGCCGAAGGTGGCGCGAACCATTCGATCCGCACGCCACTGATTGGCATGGGCCAACCTTATCTCTTTCAATTCAAGCCAGCCTTTGCCGCCGAGGTCGCGCTGATGATGAGCCTCGCGTTTGAGCACATCCAGGCTGCATATAGCAGTTCGGTTTATCCCTCGCTGATCGTAAAACTGAGCATGGCGGTAGTAGTGTACCCCTTCTGTGCGGGCCGCAACGTTGCAGTTGTCCAGGCCCGCCGGAGATCGAGAGCTGAGACAGAGCCCCGGCAACATAGCCGGTTAGCCGAAGGTAACCAACCCGGTTCGGAGCTTCCTGTCGGCAGCTTCTGTATGCAGCCCACTTTCATGCGCTCTGATTCGAAAGGCCGGGTCTGCGTTGGAAATTGGAATTCGAAAACTTTTTTGAGGTATGGCGGCTATCTGGATTTGGTCTCTAGAATTCTGGAACTCGGATGAGGGCTGAAAACCCGCCTGTGCTTCGGGGGGCGAAGAGAAATCGCCACCCTTATGCGTCGTGCTGATCAAACCTCACAGAGGGCCCAGAACCCTTCTACCAAGTCTGCGAACTCTTTGCGTTGATTGGCCGTTGTACCAAATGCAATCATCATCGACGGCTGCGATGACGGCTCCTTTGTTCCATTGGGCTTGACGTACTTGATGCGTCCCTCGAAGAAGAATACCGATGCGCCGTCACGCATAGCAGCGTGATATTCAGGAGCATCGGTTTTTGCGTTGACCAGACATAACAGCAAACCGATTCTACCTGCCTGCCACTCGACCGCGATCTTTCTGAGCCAGAGGGATGAGCCGCTGTAAGGTGGGTTCACGAAGACCACTTGCCCTGACCATTCTTCCGTCAACCCATCTTGGCCAGCGGCCTTGAAGACCTGCTGCATAGCGTTCACTGGACTAGAGGGGTGCGCGCAGGGGTCGTAGGCAACCTTGCCAAATGCCGCTTCAATCGCATCGGCAATAGGCTTGGGCGTAAACCGGCTGTCCTTGTCAGATGCGCTCTTCAGCAATGGGTTTGATCGCACGCCAATTTTTGGTGCGAGGACGCCTAGAACGATCAGCAGATCATTCACGCGGCCACAACCAGTTTCGAGATCTTCGATAGTCTGGACGGGAAGACCGGCGCGTACAGCCAGCTTTTCGATCGTCCATTTTCTGGATTCACGGGTCGCCTGCAATCGTTGGTGCAGCATCAGACCAGGCTTGATCCCGGTAAGATCAATCTTGAGCGCATCCATCACCCTCGTAAGAATGTCGACGCGGCCACTTCCCGCCAAAATTTTTCGGACGTCATCTGGTGCGCAGCCAACGTGGCTGGCTAAGTCTCGCCGCGTTATCGAACTCCGCAGGAGATTCCGCTTGATGGCGGCGGGGAAATCGATGCGCGGATGTGCGACAGGGAGTGTTTTTACAGGACAAGATCCTGCTGATTTCGCGATAGCTCTATTAGTCATTGGGTCGGCCTTTTGCGGACGTGACCGACGCATCCTGGCGCGCGTGAGGGCGCACCTGTCCTGTCGGTCAAAGTTGTCAGGGATGCCGACTCCGCGCCATGCTCTCGGCCGGAACGCCCACAAAAGGTGGTGACTATCCGGCCTGATGGCCGAACATATGGACACGTTCACTGAATACAATAAGCGTTCACAGTTAATATTGCAACCCAAAATAACTAATTATGTCCGAGATTTGCTGTTATCTCGTGTTAACCAATTAACTATAGCAATCAAAATGCCGAAATGTCGGAGCATGGCCCTACAGCAACTTGCGTGTCACTTGGTCGTTGAAGCCGGTGCGCGACGTTGTGAGTATTTACGGCAATTTGCGCCGATCAGTCTTTCAACACGTGGCGTTCGCCAGATTAAGCCAATTGATTAACGTCATCATTGGCTCCCAACATCCGAAACCATCGGCTTGTTGTACCTAGCCTGATGTCTTATCCTCAGGAATTAGCCTTACGGGGCTTTCCAATAACAAGCCGCGGAAATCCCCACACGCCGCGATCCCTCGGTTTGACCACGTTCGGCTTTATATAGCTGCGTTTTTCAGCCTGGGGCGTGCCCATAGCTCGCTTGTGGCTTCAATCAGCATTGCGTCGGCCGGATGGGGACGGTCGAACTGGTAGATATCCGTTAGCGGCGCCGTCAGCCATGTCTGCCATTGATCGGGTAACAGGATCACCGGCGACCGGTCATGGATGTGCTCAAGTTCGGGCGCATTTCCGGTCATCACGCCGGTGTAGCAGTCGCCCCATTCGTCCGACGACCGCCACAGTCCTGCCCATGCGAACAGCGGAGCGTCCTTGAGCGAAAGCCAAGTCTCGGTCATCCGCCCGGGCGTACCCACCGCTTCGGCATAGCGTGACGCCGGGATCAAGCAGCGATGCTCGGGTTGCGACGCCCAGCGTTTCCAGAACGCTCCAAGCTTATCGAACCGCGCGTTGTTGACCGGCTTGGGCTTGAGCGGTTGACCCTGCTTGCCGCGCAGTACGACGGGAAATCCCCAGGTCATCTGCTCCAGCACCATCTGCCCATCGCGTTGCCGCACAACCCAACCTGGCTCCTTCGGATGCACAGTCGGCGGCCCATCGTTGCACCCCTGCAACAGCTTTGCGTTGAAGTGATCTTCGATCCGTTGGCGCTCGCCGGGCTGATACCGATTACACATGCACCAAAGCTGTGGCGTGCCGGACCCCATGTCAATGTCAGCAGCGTAACGACGTGCCCAACGAGACCGCAGTTGGAGACTGGGTCGCTCCAGCCTCATGGTCAGATACCAGTTGTCCAGCAGACCCATTAGCGTGTTGATGCGGTACTGCTGGCCGCTGTCCGATGTGCAGGCCCACTCGTTGGCATCCGTAAGCGCATCCCAGAATGCGTTGGCCTGCCACTGCTTTGCCGCGTGCGCATGAACCAGCCACTTGAGGGCTAGCCGCTGACCCCAGGTTCTTTCGACCTCGCCCGACTGAGCCTGAGCGATCGCATCCTCCAGCGTCCGCAGGGCAATCAGCGCAACTTCCTGTCTAGTGGGTGAAGGGTCATCGATTCGCATCAAGCTGCTTAGAACATATAAGGAACAAATGCTGCAAGGCTGCCGGCGTCAACGCTCGCATCGGTGGCAAGCTCGCGGGACTGTATCCGCTCCCATGAACGCACACGCATGTGATTTCGTAAGGAAAACTGGCCGTGGGCGGCCCCAAGTGACTGAATTGTAGAGGGGAAAAATTCTTCTCGTTCTCAGTCGCTTAAGGAGAATACCCATGACAGACATACCCATTCACAACGTCGATGACGACGACACCTGGAGGTTCGATCCAGACCATGCGAACCTCAAAATCCTGCGCGAACTCGGCCAAATCGGCTACTTTGTCCGCAACAAAGTGGCGGTCGAACCCATCCGGCAGATTTGCCTGCTCGATGTCGAAACGACCGGTACCGACCCACAAATCGATCAGATTATCGACTTGGCCTATGTGATTCTGGCCGTTGACGATGAGGATGACATTATCGGCATTGTCTGTGCCGATCAGGCGCTTTGCGATCCGATGATGCCAATCCCGCCAAGGATCAGTTTGCTTACTGGCTTGACGGATCAAATGGTCGCCGGTCACGCAATCGATCTGGACCGGGTCGAATGGGATTTCGCGAGCGTGGATGTGTTCATCGCCCACAATTGCGCGTTCGATCTCAGCTTTGTCAGGCAGCTGCTACCAACAACGCAGCACGCAGCTTGGGCTTGCAGCCTGAAGGATTTTGACTGGCTCGGCGACGCTGGGCTGGGCGGCAAGGCGCTGGGCCACCTGCTTATGGAGGTTGGCTTTTTCCATGAGGGTCATCGCGCCATGGCAGACGTCGTCGCGCTTCTGCACATTCTGTCTTTCCGACTTGCAGATGACCGGACCGTTCTGAGCGCTCTACTGGCCAACGCCGAGGAGGATACGGTCAAGGTCGAAGCGGTTGGCGCACCATATTCTGCCCGGCTTCGGCTCAAGGCGCGTGGCTACCGGTGGGATCCGAAAGCAAAGGTCTGGTGGACCGAGGTCGCTCAGCACGACGTCGATGACGAAGAGCTCTGGCTTGGCAGGGAGGTGGCGCCCAACGGTCCATCCCCTCGGCTGACACGCGTGACCTGGCGCGAACGACATCGCTGAAATCAGAGGGCGTGCTGTTGCCCAGCGGCACGCCCAAACCCTTCAAAATCAATTGAAATGAGCACCCTGAGAGAGGGGAAAAATGCTCCTGCCCAAGGCAGAAACACAAAGGACTGAATACTATGAATACCGTACCAACTTCGAATGTACGCCAGCAGAACTTCATGCATTCTCTGCGCATGAACATGGGTCTGCCCCTGCACCAGCTTGTCAACGATGCCATTGCCAACACCTTTGGCCAGCCCATGGATTTCCAGGTTGGCCTTGAAATGGCCCGCATCGCGCAGTTGATTCAGAAAGACGCTGTCTACGTCAGTTTTGCGAGCGATACCGCGAACAAGCCCATCGGGTTTACCGTGATCTATCGCGAGCTGAACATGGTCGATGTCATCGACAACTGCGTGCCATACGCGGCATCGGAAACTGCACCGGTCGTTCTCGTCAGCACCCGTGGCAACGAGCATTTCGCGGTCGACAGTCGTGGCAGCTTGATCCGGCTGCCGGGCAAGCCGGCCAACATCGCCTCCGGAAAGAAGCTTGCCATGAAGCGGATCCGGGTTGCAGCAGCTGCGATGGGTGATGCTCAGATGGCTGGCTGCCAGATCATCCGCCCGGGTGCTGCGCCCATTGCCCAGAACCCACAGGTCGAGCCGATCGTCTGCTTTAGCTGAGCTGACCCAACCACCGGACATCTGTCCGACCTACCGAAACTAAACACATTGCCAAAGGCCGTCCTCAATGGGGCGGCCTTTGGCGCATCTAAGGACACTATAAATGCGTAAATTCACCTACATCGACACCGAATCTGCTTGGGACGAACATCTTCACGAAGGTGCCCGGCAGATCGATTCCTCTATCCAGCCTCACCACCGCATCGGTAGCAAGCGCATCTTTGCCGCCTCTGCGTTCGACGTTACTGTCAGCTCCGAAGGGGCCATCAGCTGCGAGAAAATCGTAAGCTGGTCAGAGCATACGCACGGCGGCGAACAGGAAATCGTCGCATGCCTATTCCATCATCTTCGTGCTCGCACGGACCGAACCGTGATCGGGTATGGTAGTATGGCTACCGACGTGCCAATCCTGCAGCTTGCGGCGATGCAGTTTTCGCTGCCGTTGCCGTCGCATTTTCTCTCGCAGCGCAAGCGGTTCGAAATGCCAGATGCCCCAGGGCGCCATTTCGATCTGGCGCTCGGCATGAAAGGAGCGGGGAGGACCTGGCACCACCTGACCGAGATCATCCTGCGGATCGGCCTGCCCGTGGCGCTGATGGAGACCAAGAAGTACGTCGACTTCCCCAGCACGCGAGAGGGATGGAAAATTGCCGCCGCCCATGTTGAGCTGGACTGCGCACTGCTGGCGATCGCCCATCTCGCGTGGCTGCGGATACAGGGGCAAGCGAATGTGGATTCGAAGATCGCCGCCTTGGTCGTCCTCGAGTGGTTGAGCCGCAATGGAAAGCTGACACAGAATGTGCGGGCAAAGCTGGCAAACGCGTGCGGTGGGCTGTCCGCCACGATTACCAATGAAAGGGCGATGGCTGCGTAGATCGGATCAACTCAATAATCGTGACGATGACGCGTCGGTCAACAACGAATACTGGCCGATGCGTCATCTTCAAACACCATCAATCCACTCGCCTTGGACTGAGCGCGTTTTTGTTTGAGCAGTTAAGCGCCCTACCTATCCCATGATGTCCGTTGTCGGCTCGCTCGATAGTCGTCGGCCATTCCTTCGGTGCCATCCTGCATGAATTGCTGTCGTCATTTGCTGAGTGAATGATGGTGACCACCAAGGCGTTTGCCAGCTAGCGGTCCCCGACATCACGCGTCCCAAAGGACATGGATGGCGTCCGGTCCGCGCAGGTTGAGGCCCCTAATTTCAGGATGTGGAAACGCCGGATCAAATCGCAGATTTGGGAGGTCCAGCATCGCATCAAGGGCGACCTCCATCTCGGCCTGTGCCATGTGCATTCCCATACACATGTGCGGGCCGAAACCAAAACTCAGCAACGGCCGCATCGGACGCTTGAGCCACAGTCGGTCAGGGTCTTCATACACTTGCGGATCGCGGTTGGCGGCGGTGATTGCCAGAAGCACGGCGGTTCCCTTGGGGATAGTGATGCCGTCAATCTCCATGTCCCGCGCGGCAATCCGCCCCAAGGCGCCCGCCGTAGGATCACGGCGCATTGTTTCGGTCACAGCCTTTGCGATCAACGTGCGATCCTGTCGCACCTCTTCGAGTACATCCGGATTTTCGAGCAGTTGCACCATCATGTTGGCAAAGCTGCGCGTCGTCGTCTCACCCGCAGCAAGCAGCAGCATGCGGATATAGGCGGTGATCTCTTCGTCGGTGAACATCTGGCCCTCATGCTGCGCCTGCATCATGTAGCCCAATATGTCTTCGCGCATCTCGCCACGGGCGCGATAGGCCTGCACCACGGGCAGCAATGTGTCGTACATGGACTGTCCCGCAACCATCGACTGCGGCACCGTGATCTTTGCAAGCTCTGGGTCGGACTGCGGCGCTGCCACTACCTGGATTGCCCAGCTGGCAAGGTTGGCGAGCAGATCCTTGTCATCTGGAAAGCCGAAATAGGCATAGATCGCGCGGATCGGGAACGGCAGCGCGAATTCGCGCAACAGATCGGCCTTGCCGTTGGGGCGCAATCGGTTGACGAAATCGTTCATCACCACCGGACGGATCAAAGTATCGATGAGCTTGCGGATCTGCGGGCGCATGAACGGCTTTTGCAGGGTTGAGCGGAATGCGCCATGCTCGCTTCCGTCCATCGCGGTGAGCAGCATGTTGTCGACTGCTGCGCCGAACCCGTCCCCGACGATGTAGCTCTGCCAGTCAGCAGGGTTCATCAGTACCGCGTGAATGTCCTTGTAGCGGAACAGGCTGACGATGGGCCTGCCGGTCATCATGTAATCGGCCATGCTCGGCACCTGGTGCTGCTGCAGGATATCGCCGTGCATCACCGGGCAGGTAGACCGCTTTTCGGCGAGCATGGGATAGGGGTTGTTCGGAGCCTTGCCGGCATAGCCGTTGGTCACCAGCGAATAATCGGCGACCATCTGGTCGAGCGGGTCTAGCTTTACGGTCATGCTGTGGCTTTCTGGTTGGGACAGATGGCAAGCCTGTTTCAGACGGTTTTGCCCGACCGAAAACCTGTCGTGCGGTATGGCCGGGCAGGAACGCGAATGGACAGTTGCCGGAGGTAGGCGCCGCAATACATTGTTGTCGCTCACCTATCCTTTAGCAGGTCCGCGCGCCACCTTAGCTGCCAAGACGGCAACAGGACAAATCGACAACAGACGAGGTTTTTATGCTGGGTGTACAGGTAACCGAGGCTCCGCCGCATGTGCCTGCCGATCTGGTGCGCGACTATCCGATAAAGATGGGCGGATTGGTCGAGGAAAACCCCTTCGATCGCATGATTCCCGAAATTCACCGCACAATGCCGCCGATCTTCTATGCGCTCGATGCCTATCCGGGCGGAACGCCGGCCTGGATCGTGCGACGGGTCAAGGACCTGCAGGCGATCTATTACGATACCGAAAGCTTCTCCAACAAGGATTTTGCGCCCTTTGCGCTGCTGGTGGGCGAAAGCTGGAGCTCGCTGCCGGCCGAAACCGACCCGCCCATGCACGGGTTGTACCGCAAATGGGTGAACCCGCTGTTTTCGCCCAAGGAGATGAACAAGCTGGACCGCAAGATCCGTGACTATGCGCGCGACTATTGCACCGCAATCAAGGCCAGGGGGTCCTGCGAATTCATGGGCGAGTTTGCATTCGAGTTTCCGATCAAGGTGTTCCTTGAACTGATGGGGCTGCCGCAGGAGATGACGGCGGAGTTTCTCGAATGGGAAATGGGGCTGCTCCACACCAACGACCTGGCGGTCATCGCAGCCAGCACGCGCAAGGTGATCGATTATCTGCGGGGCGAGATCGCTGATCGCAAGGCCAATCCGCGCGACGACCTGATCAGCTACGGCGTGACGATGCCGATCGATGGGAGGCCGCTGACCGATGACGAACTGGTCGGGTTCACCTTCAACCTGTTTATCGGCGGCATGGATACCGTCTCGACCAACATGGCGTGGCAGTTCCGTCATTTGGCCACCCACCCTAAAGACCAGGCAACACTGCGCGCTAACCCGGCGATGATCCCCGACGCGATCGAGGAGATGATGCGCGCGTATCCGGCGGTCACAACCTTCCGCACCTGCAGCCGCGAAGTGACGATCGGCGGGGTTACCTTTCAGCCCGGCGACAAGATCGCGATGCCGACCAGCCTGGCGGGGCGCGATCCGGAAGAATATCCCGATGCCGACAAGGTCATACTGGGTCGCAAGTCTCGCTATCTCAGCTTTGGCTATGGGCCGCACCTGTGCGTCGGCATGCATCTGGCGCGCCGGGAAATGCGGATAGCGCTGGAGGAGTTCCTGGCTACGATCCCGCCCTTCCGCATCCAGGATGGGTGCACCGTCAAGACGCATACCGGGGGTATTTTGCAGCCGGAAACGCTGCCGCTGGCCTGGGATTGACGGCATGGACTTGGCGGCGTTGTTCGGTTCGGCGCGCACCTTCAACGCCTATGAAGAACGCCCGGTGCCCGAGGCACAGTTGAACCAGCTGTATGAACAGCTCAAATGGGGTCCCACCGCTGCCAACAGCTGCCCGGCGCGTTTCGTCTTCGTGACCTCGGAGCAGGCAAGGGCGCGGCTGATTGGCTGCGTCAACCCAGGCAACACGGCCAAGGTCGAATCTGCACCTGTTACCGTGATCATTGCCGCCGACACCCGCTTTTTCGACCAGATGCCCAGGCTCTTTCCGTCGCGCGATTTCAAGTCGGTGTTCGAGGGGAATGACGCGGTTATCGCCGATCTTCTGGCGCGCAATGTGCCGTTGCAAGGCGCGTACATGATCATCGCTGCCCGGGCGCTCGGGCTCGACTGCGGGCCGATGTCTGGGTTCGATGCCGCTGCGCTCAACGCCGAATTCTTCCCCGATGGGCTCTGGCAGGCCAATTTCATTTGCACTTTGGGCTTTGGCTGTAAAGACAGTGTCCATCCGCGCAATCCGCGGCTGTCGTTCGACGAGGCATGCCGCATCGTGTAACCGAACAGGAGGCCGCATGGCGAGTATCGATCCGGGCCGGCGCGATCCTCTCGATGATTTCGAGATTCGCCAGATCACGCTGATGGGCAGGACCAAGCGGGTCTACGTTGCCGGCACTGGTCCTGCGGTCATCGTGATGACCGAAATTCCGGGGATCAGCCCGTATGTGGCGCGCTTTGCCCGCTGGGTGCGCGATGCCGGCTTCACCGTATATATGCCCTCGCTGTTCGGCGAGGACGGCGTGCTGCCGGGCAGCGGCAAGGCGATGCTCACACTGGCCCGCGTCTGCATCAGCCGCGAGTTCAGGGCGTTTGCCAGCAACGCCACCAGCCCCGTCGTGCAGTGGCTGAGGGCGTTGGCGGCGCAGGCGCATGGCGAATGCGGCGGCAAGGGAGCAGGCGCGATCGGCATGTGCTTTACCGGCAATTTTGCGCTGTCGATGATGCTCGAAAAGGCGATGCTTGCGCCGGTCATGTCGCAGCCGTCGCTTCCGCTCAACAACCCGGCGGGTATGGCGATCGACCATGCGGATCTCGCGGCGGTCAAGGCGCGGATGGATGCGGAAGACCTGACCGTGCTCGGCTATCGCTTCGACGGTGACAGCTTCTGCCGCGCCGAACGGTTTGCCGCGTTCGAAAATGCGCTGGGGGATCGCTTCATTGGCAAGGTGCTGCCCGATTCAGCGGCCAACCCCAATGCCCCGCTCAAGACGCCGCACAGCGTCGTCACCCTGCACCTGATCGATGAGGCTGGACAGCCCACCGTTCAGGCACGGGATGAGATACTTGCGTTTTTCCGGCACCGGCTGATGCCCGATTAGAAGGCTCCCGGTGGTGAGATCATGTCGCCGCCGGCAATGTTGCGTCCGTATATTTCATAGCCGATCGTCGGGATGTTCTGGATGTGGCGCAGCCCCATCGAGACGTCCTTCCAGTAGCGGCTGATCGGCTTTTCGGTCGAGAATGCGGACGATCCCGCCTGGAACATCAGCGATTCCGAGGCGCCGTGCACCAATGTGATCATCTGTGCACACTGCGCGCGGTGGCGGGCCTTGTCCGCCAGGGTCAGTTCCATCTCGCCGCGTGCGACATTGTCGAGTTCGCCGACCAGGTGGAACAGGATCAGCTTGGCGGTATCCAGCTTGGCAGCCGCTTCACCGAGATCGCGCATATACGAGCCAGAACCAGTGCGTGGGCCGATTGTCGTGGTCAGCACGGGCTTTTTCGATTCGCCGGTGACGATCTCGAGCATCGCTTCGACCGCGCCGATCAACTGGGCGATGCCAGTGGTGCGGACCACCGGAACAACGGGAAGAAGATCGGTTGGCGCACCAAAGTTGCGCTTGGTGCGATCGATCTGGCCGGCGCGCTCATCCATCAGCACCATCTGGGCGTCGGGGATGAAGACATCGGTAGCAACGCTGGTGTCCGACCCGGTGCCCTGCATGCCGGTGACATACCAGCTGTCCTTGATCGTGAGGTCCTTGAACGGAATGTAGCACATGCTGATCCCGGGGACGACGGGGCCGTCATATCCTTCGAGCACGACACCCTGCTGGGCCCAAACCGACTGGCGCGAGCCGGACGTATATGGCCAGGCCCCGTTGATGATCCAGCCGCCATCGACCTTGCGGGCCTTGCCTGGGGGGTTGTAGGCACCGCAGACAGTGGTCGGGCCATTGGCAAAGACAATATCCTGCACGCCGTCGGGGGCAAGGCTGGTCACCCAGCTGGTTCCGTTGATGATCTGCACCACCCAGCTGATCGCGGGGTCGCCCTTGGCGATCTCGATCTGCATGCGGCAAAAATCGGTGAGAGAGAGGCCGACGCCGCCCAGCCGCTTGGGCAGCAGGGCATAGAGGATCTTGTTATCGAACAGCGCTTTCTCGACCAGCTTGGTGGGAGAACGCTGCATCTCGCCGTCTTTGGCCTGCTCCATCAGCAGCGGCCGCAGTTCCTTGGCCTTGGCCACCATCGCATCTGCAGTAGCCTTATCGGCAAACGTGGAGAACTCTTCGGTCTTGATCATTGCTAGACTAGCCATTGTTGCTTCCTTTCCGTGCCGAGTTTTGGGCGTATGTCGCGGCAATCCTGAGTGCCCATTTTTCGATGTTTTCTGCGGTGTCATCCCACAGGCGGTTCCATTCCGGACTGGCCGGTACCAGCAGCGTGCTCAATTGGCTTCGCACAAGCGTCTCGACGATGGCATCCCGGTTGATCGCTTCGTCCAGCAGCCCGTCGAGATAGTCGAAGCTAGGTTCGAGCGCATCGAGCACCGCCTGTTTGTAGCGGGTGAAGCGGCTGCGAAAAAACGACAGGTGGAAGGCGGGCTCGACCTCGAACACCCGATCGGGCGAATTCTCGTTGGTATAGCGACCATAGAACCGCATCACCGCCTTGAAACGTTCCATCGGGTCGTCGATGCCAGCTCCTGCTTCGCGGATCCCGGTCTCGAAGCCGACGCAGACATATTCCGCCACCGCGACAAGGACCTCGTCCTTGTTAGAAAAGTAGCGATACACCGTTCCGCGCGAAACTCCGCTGGCATCGATGATGTCGCTCATCGACAGGCGTTTGACGCCGCGGCTGGCAATCGCATCGAGCGCCCCGCTCATGATGCGGATCACGCTGGGCGACAGCTCCACCTCGGGGGCGGGCTCGGGCTCGATCTCGGTGGCGATCAGCCTCATGCTGCGCTTCCTTCGAGTTCTTCCAGGTTATGCGGGACGCTGACATAGCCGGGAAGGTTCTGTCCGCCATCGACGTTGATCATCTCGCCGGTAACGAAACGCGCCATGTCCGATGCCAGGAACACCACGACCGGGCCGATATCCTTTTCGGGATCGCCGGCGCGCTTGAGCGGATTGGAGGCGACGACAGTTTCCATGAAGCCGGGGACCTCGTCGACCAGCTTGGCAAACACCTGCCCCAGGCCAGTCGGCGCAATCGCGTTCACCCTGATATTGTACCGACCCCATTCCACCGCCGCGCTGCGGGTCAGCCCAACAATGCCCAGCTTGTTTATGTTGTAATCGCTGTGCAGCCAGGCGCCGGTCTGCGCGTCGATCGAACTGAAATTGATGACGGAGCCGCCTCCACGCGCCTTCATGTGCGGGAATGCCGCCTGCATCGCCCACCAGTTGCCCCATATGCCGATCTCCAGTGTCCGGCGCAGCATCTCGTCGGTCTTATGTTCCAGCAATACGCCTGCCGAGAGCAGCGAGGCATTGTTGACCAGAATGTCGAGACCGCCGCAGGTATCGACCGCCTGCTGCACCATTCCAACCACGTCTTCCTTGACGCCGGAATCCGCAGCGATGCCAATGGCCTTTGTGCCAAAGTCCCGCTCGATCTCCGTCGCAACCTTGGCGGTTGCAGCGCCATCCCGCCCGCTGATCAGCAGCGATGCACCCTCCTTCGCAAGGGCGCGCGAGATGCCGTGGCCTAGACCCTTGGCGCCGCCGGTAACGATGGCAACCTTGCCTTTGAGCAAACCGCTCATGCGAACTCTCCCACCCTTTGGTCCATTTGCGTGCGTTGACCGCATTTGTTGTCTGTCAGCACGTAGCCATGCTCTCTTCCCGCCGCGTCGACGTAGACATGGCAACTGCCTTCCGCATCGTCTTCCAGCAGCGTCCAGACCCCCTCGACGGATGAGGGAGGCGGCAGCAGATTGATCGGCAACAGCGTTGTCTTGACCTGCACCGAAAGCGGCGGGAACCGGATGCTGGTGGGCGTGCCAAGCGCAGTCGCGGCAATCGCCCGCGCAGCGGCCATGATGGGCATGACATACGCCGACAGGCCATGCTGGTATTGAGCGCAATCGCCCAATGCAAAGATGTGTGGATCGCTGGTGCGGCCGCAATCATCGACCTTGATGCCAGCGCCAGTGTCCAGTCCGGCCTCGCGGGCCAGCGCGATGTCAGGGGCGAGCCCGACTGCCGACAGCACCAGATCGGCTGCGATCTGCGTTCCATCATCCAGCGTCGCGCTATAGCCGGGGCCGGGCTGGCGGTAATCAATCGCAACCACCTTGCGGCCAAGATGCCAGGTCACGCCCGCCGCCGCCAGCCGGTCGCGCACCGTCTGCCCGACGGTGGCGGGTACAAGCCTGCCAAGCGGCATTTCCAGCATGTCTACGACCACAGGCGTGAAGCCGCTTGTTGCGAGATCATTGGCAAACTCGGTGCCAACCAGGCCCGCGCCCATGATCAGCACCTTCCCGCCTTCGGGCAATTCCTTGCGGAACCGCTCGTAATGGCCGAGCTGGTTGACGCAGATCGCGCGATGGGCGGCATCGCCTGCAATCTGCGGGCGGATCGGCACGGCTCCTGTCGCCAGGATCAGCGCGTCATAGGGAATGGGGCCGCCGGTGGTGCACAACGCCTTGCCGGCCCGGTCGATCGCTTCCGCTTCGCGTCCGATGCGCCCATCAAGCTTTAGTTGCGCGATCATCTTTTCGGCAGGGGATGTCACCAGCGTTTCCGCTGTCTTGCCCTTGGCCAGCGCTGTCGACAGGGCCGGCTTGGAATAGAAATGCCCGTCCTCCAGCGTCACCATCGTCAGCCTGGCTTCAGGCGAGAGCTTGCGCAGTTCGCGCAGTACCCCGAACCCGGCCAGTCCGCTTCCGACGACGACAACATGAGGGGCGCTTGCTGCGGACATGATCGTTAGAGGAACACCGCAAAGTTCGACATGCCCAGCACCGACTGGTCGACGATGATCTCGCGCCGGGCGAGCTTGTAGGCACCATCGACCTCACGCCACACATCCCGACGTTCCGCAGTCATCCGTTCGTTCTCCGGATTGTCGCCACGGCTGCGTTCGAGGAACAGATAGCTGACAACCTCGTATTCGCCTGCGGTCTCGCATTCACCAACGCGCACGTTGGTGACGAACCGGCGGCAACGCGATGGCGGATCTTCGGCCCAGGCGCTTTTCTGCAGGCGGCCGGTCCGCATCAGGATCGATCCGTGGTCCTCATGGAAATGGTACATGGTGCGCATGACATCGCGGTCACGGTTGGGGCCGGTACGGGTCAGGCGGATCGGTGCGGTGTAGACAAGGTCGTGCTCCAGCATCGCGACCCAGTCGTCGAAACGCCGTTCGTCGAGCGCGGCAGCTTCATCGTACAAAGTCTCGAGCAACCGATTGTAGATCGCCGAGCCGAGCGGAACCCGGGCCTTGGACACCAGCCCACGCAGGATGGTGGTCTGATTGGGAGCGGCAGTGGATCTGGTTGTGGTCATGATCGTGTTTCCCCGTGATGCTCAGGCTTCGCTCATCAGCTTGTGGTAGGCCAGCCACCAGTTCCACTGGGTGTCGTCCTTGGTGAAGCCGGGATAGAGCAGGCCTTCGCCCTTCCAGCCCTCGGGGCGTTCATGGCCGTGCAGGGCCTGGTATTTCAGCGTCATGTGCTTGCTCACGCCACCACGCGCATTGCGCATGATGACAGGCCACACATCGGCATCGTCCTGCTCGATCGTGCCCGATGTGCCGGTCTGCTGGACGGCATTCTGCAGCATGTCGCGCTTCATCTGCTCGGGCGCATCCTTCTCGGCGAAGATGAAGTTGACGAACTCAACCTTGTCAGGACCCTTGGGCACATAGGTGTGCAGAGCCAGTGCGCCCGATGCTCCGCCATCGGTGCGGGGGGCGAAGATAAAGGCCAGCAAGATGTTGGGGAACATGCCGCCAACCTGCGGCGGAATGGTTGCCAGCTGCTCGACCTGATCGGCAGACAGGTTCTTGAACAGCTGCGGGATCATCTCCTTGGTCACACCGGGGGGCGTCAGCAGGTTGAGCCGCTCTTCAACCGATTTCCCCTCGAACGGGACATCGGCAAACATCTTGAACGTCTTTTCCGCCTCGAGGCAGCGCAGCGAGTGGCCCTGTTCGCACGACACATCGACACCATACATCCCGGGTGCCTGATCATAGATCGTCTCGGCGGTGCCGCCCATCACGCCACCTTCCATCAGCGAACGGTGCAGGGTCAGCGTGTGAAAGCCGTCCGATCCGGACTGTTCGCCGGGGATCTTCCAGTTGCATGGAATAACGAAGCGCTGCGGGGGCCCCAGCAGTTCAAGGCCGCTGTCCGTGCGGCAGAACAACTGGTCCAGATAGTATTTCATGTCGCCCAGAAAGTCGTCGAAAGAGGGGCCATCGACATTCCAGGTGGCGAAGATGAGGCCGCCGTAAAGGTGGACACGCGCCTTTTTCAGGTTCAGCGTTGCCTTGTCGACGTTGTTGCCGTGCATCTTCTCCTTCTCGATCGGCGCGCCGATGAAGTCGCCATTGGGCTTGAACGCCCAGCCATGGTAGATGCACTGGTGGACATGCTTGTTGCCCGCCTCACCCAAGCAGACCCGCATCCCGCGGTGCGGGCAGACGTTGAGCGATACATTGACATTGCCCTCGCGGTCACGCGCCACGATGACATTGTCTTCCGCCATGTCGCGCACGACAAAATCGCCGGCCTTCGGAATTTCGCTCTCATGGCCCAGCAACAGCCAGGTCTTTGCGAAAACCCGCTCCATCTCATGTTCGTAGAGCTCTTTGTCGGTCATCACCCGCAGCGACACCTCGTTGGTATCGCGCTTGATCAGATCATCCAGCGTCGTGCCGTCCTGAAGGACCAGGCTCGTTTTCTGCAGCATGATGCATCCTCTCTGGTTCAGTTTTTTCGTTGAGTCGGGTTATACATATTGAATGAAATGTGTTCAAGCTGTAAGTTGTGTTCCAACAAAACAGATCGAGGAGGTGGATATGTCAGGAGAGGTCACGCTGAAGGTTGTCATCAACAAGCCAGCCTGTTGCGGCTATGGTGTCTGCGCAGACATATGCCCTGAGGTGTTCAAGCTGGACGAAAACGGCATCGTGTTTGTCGAGAGCGATCTGGTCCCGCCCGAGCTGGAGGAATCAGCGCGCGAAGCCGCCGATGCCTGTCCGCAAAGCGCGCTGGCTTTGGTTGCCGCCTGAAGACACGCCATCGCTCCTGCCTTGCGGAAGGTTTGCGCGGTGCTGGCTGCGGTATCTCTCCCCGAATGCCGAGGGATGGATGATACGATGCGCAACGATTTGGCTCCGCTGTTTTCGCCCTTCGCTTGTGGTCCGCTAGTCCTCGCTAACCGCTTTGTGATGTCGCCGATGACCCGGCAATTTTCGCCAGGCGGGGTGCCGGGCGACAATGTCGCGGCTTATTATGCACGCCGTGCAGCGGCTGGCGTTGGTCTGATCATCACCGAAGGCGTGGGTGTCGATCATCCAGCAGCGATCGGTCATGGTTCGATGGGTGAGCACGATATCCCTGTGTTGCACGGCGATGGCGCGTTGAGCGGCTGGCAAAGGGTCGTGGACGGTGTGCACGCAGTCGGCGGCAAGATCATGCCACAGCTCTGGCACATGGGCGGTATCCGGCAGGAAGGTACGCCGCCACACCCGCAAGCGCCCTCGCTGGACCCTGATAATGTGGCCGATGAGGATATCGTCGCCGTGATTGCGGCGTTTGCGCGCAGTGCCGCCAACGCCAAGGCTGTGGGTTTCGATGGCGTCGCGCTACATGGCGCCCATGGCTATCTCATCGACAGTTTCCTGTGGGCAGCCACCAATACGTGTAACGATGCCTGGGGCGGTGACATTCTGCGCCGCACGCGGTTTGCGACCGAGGTCGTCCAGGCGGTGCGCACCGCAGTCGGTCCCGGCTTCCCGATCGTGTTCCGGCTCTCGCAATGGAAGCTGCAGGACTATGAGGCGAGGCTGGCCGAAACACCCGAACAGCTCGCAGTCATTACGGATGCGCTGTCAGAAGCCGGGGTGGATATCTTCGATGTCAGCACCCGGGTGTTTTCAACGCCCGCATTCGCCGGATCGGAGATGGGTCTGGCTGGCTGGGTCCGCAGGCTATCGGGCAAGCCGGTGATCACGGTGGGCGGAATCGGGTTCGACAGGGAGCTTGCCGCAAGCTTTGCGCAGCCGACGTTAGCCATCGACAACCTGGATGAAGTCGTCCGCCGTTTCACAGCCGGGGAGTTCGATCTGGTGGCACTCGGCCGGGCGCTGCTGATGGATGCCGAATGGGTGACCAGGGCAAGGGAGGGAAAGCCGTTCGCGCCGTTCGACCTGTCGGCTTATGGTCGACTCGAATGACAGGCGTTTGGGCCTAAAACGCTTCCGATGTTGCATAGATGTGCATTCTGGCGGCGTTGGAGTTCCCGGTCTGCTCGCACATGAAGAGGATGGCGCGGGCAATGTCCTGCGGCACCATGGCGGGAATGTATTCATCCCATCCCGGCTGGCCCCTGGCCTTCATGTCCTCGAAAATCTCGGTCGATGTGGTACCTGGAGCTACCTGTCCGACCCTGACGCCGCTGCCTGCAAGCTCGATGCGCAGCACGTCGGTAAAGCGGTCCAGTGCCAGCTTGAGGCTGCCATAGACCCCCGCGCCAGACGCCGACAGGCTGGCGCCGATGCTGGAGATGTTGACGATCTGCCCGCTGCCGCGTTGCTTCATTGCCCTAGCAAACAGGATGCTGCTGCGCACGACAGCGCTGTAATTGATCGCGATCATTGGCTCCAGCTCGGCCAGGTCGAAACTATCGACATGGCTGGTGCGCAGGATGCCGGCATTGTTGACCAGTATATCCACCTGCCCAAGCTGTGCGGTGGCCGCGTCCAGCATCGTTTGGGCCGCATCGACCGAAGCCAGATCGATCGCGAGACAACAGGCTCCTGCGCCTATGTCTTCGGCCAGTGCCTCCAGCCGATCGAGCCGCCGGGCAATCAGCATCACGCGCGCGCCGGCACCGGCCAGCGCCCGCGCGGTCGCCTCGCCGATGCCCGCCGATGCGCCGGTTACCACGGCGGTCTTTGCTGAAAGGCTGGTCATGCGCGCGTTCCTCAATCAACCAGCACGGGGGTGAACTGCCGCCGCGCAATGCGCCAGCCCCCGCTGGTGCGGATCAGCTGGTCATCATAATAGCCGATCCCGCGGTGGATGGGCCCGCCGTTCTGGACCGGCATCAGCAACGCATCGACATAGGCGCGTGTGCTCACCTGACCATCGACCTTGCGGATTTCGATGTTGCTGATCCGGTGCAGCGTTGCGCCGAGGTCTGCGTGAACCTGCTTCATGAACTGGGCGACCGCCGCAGCGCCGTGCCATTTGCCGAAACTGCCGTAATCCGCTTCGCAATCTTCCGAAAAGCAAGCGCGCAATCGCTTCCAATCGCGTTGATCGATCGATGTCCCATAGGCCACCAGAATGGCGTGAATGTCTCGCTCATCCTGAGCGCTCAGGCTCGATCCCGCCGTCATGGTCTGGTTCATCCGGCACTCCCCTCTTTTGTGGAGCCAAGGCTAGCTGCTGCGCCAACCGCAACGCCCTTCTTTGGATAGGCGTATTGCCCGCCCGCTCGGCAATCATGTCGGCAGGGCGCAATGAGGGGATATTGCCGATGCTGGTATCGAGTCTGTGCATGGTCGGCTATGATGGGCCCGCCCCAGGACTTGAGATCTGGCCAGCGCAAGCTGCCTATTGCCAGCGCGACGTTGCCTTGGCCTCGTTCAATCACAGCCTCGCCATGGCGCGCAAGGCCGACGCTCTGGGTTTCGACTGGGTCAGCGTGTCGGAACACCATTACGCGCCGTACATCATGACCCCCAACCCTTGTGTGATGGCGGCAGCATTGGCGCAGGTGACCAGCCGTGCCAGGATTGCCCTGCTTGGCCCGCTGGTTCCGCTGAGCAACCCGGTTCGTTTGGCCGAGGAACTGGCGATGGTCGACATGCTGAGCGGCGGGCGGCTGGTCGTGCTGTTCTTGCGCGGCACGCCGAACGAGCACCAGACCTACGATACCGATGCCAATTCCACTCGCGCGATGACGCAGGAAGGCATCGACCTCATCATCAAGGCATGGACAGAGGATTCGCCATTCGCCTGGGATGGTGATCAGTTCCAGTTCAGCACGGTCTCGGTCTGGCCCCGAACGGTGCAGACGCCGCACCCACCGGTCTTCGGATCGGGCAACAGTGATGAGTCGGTGCGCTTTGCCGCCACCCGGCGGATGGGCATTGCGTTTTCGTTCGCGCCGCCAGACGCCGTGCGGAACTGGGTTGCGCTTTATCATGCCGAAGCCGACAAGGCCGGCTGGCAGCCGGGGCCGGAGCATATCCTGTATCGCGGCATCGCGTATGCGGCGCCCAGCGATGCGCAGGCGTTCGACGAGATGGGCGCGTTCTTCGGCGCAAAGGCAACCGAGCAGGCGCAGATACAGCAGCAAACGCTGGGCGGTCCGCCGGTGGTGCCGCTGATACTCGAACCTTATTTCGTGGGTGGACCAGATACGCTCAAGGGCAGGTTCGAGGCGATCCGCGATTGCGGGGTGGGGGTTGTCGATCTAGCCTGGGGTGTCGGTGCTCCCGCCCAGCGCGAGGCATCGATGGACTGTTTTGCCCAAGGCGTGCTGGAGGCGGCGCAGGGGCTCTGACCCGCCACCGCCGCCCCTGTCACCGCTCAGCCGATGGGATAGAAGACCGACTTTTCGTGCTGATACTCGCGCAGCCAGTGCGGCCCATATTCGCGGCCTATCCCTGAACGCTTGTAGCCGCCGATTGGTGCAAAGCTCATCGTGCCGGTGCCGCCATTGAGGGCTACGCTGCCGGTGCGGATGCGCATCGCCATGGCATAACCTGTCGCTGCATCGGCAGTTTCGATCGCGCCGTTGAGACCATAGCGCGAATCGTTGGCGATCTGTATCGCCTCGTCGTCGCTGTCGAAGCCGATGATGCAGCCGACCGGACCGAAAATCTCGTCCTGCGCGATTCCCATGTCGTTTGTGACATTGTCGAACAGAGTGAAATCGGTGAAAAATCCCTGATCAAGCCCGGCGGGCCGTCCACCACCACAGACCAATGTAGCTCCCGCCGCCTTGCCCAGGGCGATGTAATGCTCGACCTTGGCGCGCTGGCTTTCGCGGATCAGCGGCCCCATCGTGACGGCCGGGTCGGACGCATTGCCGATCCGGATGTGTGCCGCAAATGCGGTTGCGGCGGCGACAAAGGCCGGGCGAATGCTGTTGTGGACCAGCAGCCGCGTGGGAATTGCGCAACCCTGACCGGCATTGACCGACAGGAAGCCGACGGCCATCGCAGCGGCGCGCTGCACATCGGCATCATGGCGCACGATCATCGCGGACTTGCCACCAAGTTCGAGGTGCACCTTCTTCAATGTCGGTGCCGCCTGCGCCATGATGCTGGCACCAACCCCCTCGGATCCGGTGAAGGTCACCATGTCGACCCTGGGGTCGGTACACAGCAGTTGGCCCTCACTGGTGCCACCGGTGACGATGTTCAACACGCCTGCGGGCAGGCCGATCTCGTCGCAGATCTGTCCGAACAGCAGTGCCGAATAGGGCGTGAACGGCGAGGGTTTGAGGACCATGGTGCAGCCCGCCATCAACGCCGGACCGATCTTTGCCAGGTTCAGCAGGAACGGGAAGTTGTACCCGGTAATCGCGCTGACCACACCGAACGGCTCACGCACCACTGTGGTGCCACCGATACTTTGCGGGCCGCCGGGCATCATCATGTTGGGTGTGATGTCGATCGGCAACCGATCAGCTTCATCGCGGCGGCCATAGCGGATCGTCGATGCCAGATGGTTGATCGGATTGGCGACCTGCATCAAATGGGTGATGCCCTGCGCGCAGCCGACCTCTGCAACGATCAGCGCCGCAATGTCAGCCTGGCGAGCCCGCAACGCCGCAACCATCCGGTCGAGCACATCGCCGCGTTCGTCCATCGTCATCTGCGGCCATGGGCCCTCATCGAATGCCCCGCGCGCTGCAGCGATGGCCGCATCGACCTGTGCGCGGTCGGCCACCGGTGCATGGCCAATTACCGCCTCGGTCGCCGGGTTGATGACCGCCTCGCGGCCGCCCTGCGGCGCGACATGCTGGCCGTCGATATAGAGCGTTGCGATATCGGTAAACGGTACGATCATGCTGAAGCCCTATCTGCGAGGATCATGTCTGCCGCATTCATGGCGATGGCCATGGCGGGTGCATTGGTGTTGCCCGAAACGAGCGTCGGCATCACCGAGGTATCGCAGACGCGCAAGCCCGTGACCCCGCGCACGCGCAGTTGTGGGTCCAGCACGCTGCCGGCGTCGGCACCCATCGCGGCGGTCCCTGCGATGTGAAAGCTTGTGCCGCCCAGCTGCAGCAGGTTGGCCATGATGTCCTCATCGGTCCGGACAGCGGCACCTTTGCCGGTTTCCTCGACAATCCAGCCTGCCAGCGCCGCCTGCTGACCCAGGCGCCGCAGCCATTTGAAAAGGTCGAGCGCTGTCTGCCGGTCGATGTCCTCGGCGAAATGGTTGGCATGTATTTCGGGCGCGGCGTCGGGATCGGGCGAGGTGATATGCGTCCAGCCGCGACTCTCCGGGCGAGTGAAATAGCCTAGCAGCCGCATGCCGGGAAACGAATTGAGCAATGGCGCGCCATCCGGGCCGATCGACATGGTCACCAGCATCGACCCGATCTGCGCGTCGGGACGGTCAAGCTCGGGCCGGGTCTTGATGAAGCCGCCGATCTCGTGCGCCGCGTCGGTCATCGGGCCGGAACCCAGCAGAAAGTAACGCAAAACCGAGGCCAGCAGTCCGAGCCCCTGCAGCTTCTGGTTGGAACTGCCCCGCGCCACCTTCCAGTCGAGCGCAACATAGCGATGCTCACGCAGATTCTCACCGACCAGCGGGCTGTCGACCCGCGTTTCGATGCCCAGCGCCTGCAGCCTGGCGCCAGCGCCAATGCCGGAGAGCTCGAGCAGCTTGGGGCTCTCTACAGCACCTGCGCTGAGGATGATGTCGCCGCGGCATCCGATCGTCTGGCCGCTCAGAGCAATACCGCTGGCCCGCGTGCCGTCGAAAAGGATGCGTTCGACCCGCACATCGGTCAGGATGTCCAGATTGGGGCGGTTGCGGACCGGATCAAGAAAGGCGCGAGCAGCCGAAAAGCGTTTGCCCTTGTAGGTCGTGAGCGTCTGGTAGCCCATGCCCTGGTCCGCGACGACATCAAGCGCGTTGACATCGGCAACCTGCGGAACCCCCATCTCGCCCGCTGCCGTCAGCATGGCATCGCACAGCGGGTTGCCCGAAGGATGCTGCGAGATCCGCAAAGGTCCGCCTGCGCCGCGTCCATCACCGGCCCCAAGCACGTGGTCTTCGAGAGCAATGAACTGCTTGCCAATCCGGTCCCAGCCCCAGCCTTCACACCCGGCGCTGGCCCAATCGTCATAATCCTGCGGGCTCCCGCGCATGTAGACCATGCCGTTGACCGAGCTCGACCCGCCGACTGTCCGGCCCTTCAGCCACACTTCCTGCGGCTGGTTGCCTGCCGGGGTCACCGGATAGGCATAGACATGGGGATTGCCCGGAGCGAGCAGCTTTCCGATCCCCCGCGGCATGCGGATGAATGGACTTTTGTCGTCGGGCCCGCTTTCGATCAGCAGCACGCGGGCGCGGGGATCGGCAGATAGCCGGTTGGCCAGCACGCAACCTGCCGAGCCCGCTCCGACGATGATGTAATCATACGTTTCCATCGGTGCAGATTGCCTCCCGCTTCCTCGCCGGGACCTTTCCACAGATAGGGCCGCGAACCATGCGCGCATTGCATCGTGCGGACAAAGGGGAAATCGATGATGTTGCAGCGACCTGATGCCGACGCCATGCTGGCCACAGCAGGCCTTGACGGCGAGATGGCTGCCGGCACCCGCCCGGGCCTGGCTGCAGCGCTATCCGCGCTGGAAGACGAGGGAGGTCTATCGCCCGCTGGCCGGGAGCGGGCGCTGGCGCAGTTCGAGGACAATCTTGCACGCCTGGCAGCCATCGCCCGTGATCGCGCCGAGCACCCCGAGATCGCCGATGTCGTCATCGACCGGCCGGTGTTCATTCTGGGTCTGCCGCGCTGTGGCACGTCGATCCTGCATGCGCTGATCGGTGCCGATCCGCAGGTGCGAACGCCGCTGCAATGGGAGGTCGCCGCACCATCGCCGCCGCCCGAAGCGGATACGTTCGATACCGATCCGCGCGCTGATGGCTTCGATGCCTATGTCGCTGCGAACTTCACGGGCGCCTGGGCAGATGTGCTGAAAGCGCACCCGATCGGCGCGCGTGTACCGCAGGAATGTGGCATGATGCTGGAAACTGCGTTCCAGGGGATCAATCCCAGCATGCTGTTCAGCCTGCCCGGCTATTATGCCTGGTACCGCGAGGCGGACACCAGTTTTGGCTATCGGGTACACAGGATGTGGTTGCAGCATTTGGCGTGGAAGAATCCGCGCAAGCGTTGGGTGTTGAAGGTGCAGGAACACGCCTATCATCTGCCCGAGCTGATGTCGGTCTATCCTGATGCCGTGTTGGTGCAGCCGCACCGCGATCCGGCCACGGTGATGGCGTCTATCTCTCGGCTGATCGAGGTCATCCGCTGCGCGAGCTTCACGGACATCGACCGCCCGGCGCTGGGCCGGGAACTGCTGCATCTCTGGCATGACGGGCAGGTCCGGTCGATGGCGTGGCGAAAGGCCAACCCGCAGATCAAGGTCCACGATCTTCGCTTCAAGGATATCGTCGCCGATCCGGTCGCCGCGGTGCGTGGCATCTATGCGCATGCGCAGATGGACTTCACGCCCGAGACCGAGAACGCCGTCAACACCTGGTGGGCCGCCAACCCTGCGGACAAGCACGGCCAGCACCGCTATGAGCTGGCAGATTATGGTCTCACCCGCGAACAGGTCGAAAGCGTCTATGCCGACTATATCGCTGCCTATCGCGATTATCTGTGAGCTGCTGGAACGAAACCGTCGCCAGCCTTGGTGCGACATCCGACCTACTGGGGCTGCTGGCCGATCCCGATGATCCGCAACAAGCGGCAGAGGCGGAGCGGCTGTTCCTGCTAACGCTCGCATCAGGCTGGTTCACCGCCTTTGCCGATCCCGACCTGCCCGATTTCGTGCCAGCGGTGAACACGCATCTCAACTGCGTCGGCACCAATCCCGATTTCATCTACGGGGCCGCCTCGATCGACGGCGCTGGCTGCTATGTCCTGTCGGGGGAGCGGGGCAGCGGCCTGTTCGTCCATCTCGACATCGTGGCGGGCGGGCTGGGCGTGATGGAACCGCTTGGCCCCTCGCTCGGCACGCTGGATTTCGACAGCCTGACGCTCGATGAGAATGGGCGCTTTTCGCTGCTGCTGAGCGCGGAGCGACCCGCCGACTGGTCCGGCGATTGGCACCGGCTGGACCCTGCCGCGCGGTCGCTCTCGCTTCGTCAGGCATGTTATGACTGGGGCGTGGGGCGCGAGGCGCGGATCGCGATCGAACGCACCGACAAGCCGCATCAACCCCGGCAATGGTCTGCGCCTGAGATCGCCGAACGGCTGGCAGCGCTCGCCGCTTATCCCCTCCGCTTGGCCGGCATGGCGCTGGGGTTCATCAAGTCGCAACGCGAAAAGGGCCTGTGGAACTTGTTGGAGCATGACGACTGGGCGGGGCGGGGCGGGGTGACCGGTCAGCATTATTACCAGGGGCTGTTCGATCTCGCACAGGGTCAGGTCCTGCTGCTCGAAACCGACCTGCCCGAAAACGTTCTCTACTGGAATGTCCAGCTCTCCGACATGATGTGGAACAGCATCGACTGGATGAACCGCCAGTCGAGCCTCAACGGCGGGCAGGCACGCATTGATACCGATGGCAGGTTTCGCGCCGTCATCGCCATGGACGATCCGGGCGTGCCGAACTGGCTCGATACCGGTGGCAACCTGCAGGGCGCGATCATGCTGCGGTGGACCCGCGCCAGCAGCGGGCCTGCGCCTTCGCTGCGTGTGATCGAAGCAGCGGCCCTGCGCGACCACCTGCCTGCAGATACTCCCGTCGTTGCCCCGGACGAGCGACAACGCCAGCTGCGCGCGCGCCGCCGCAGCGTCCAGATGCGGCGGCGCTGGTGATTCGCCTGATCTTTGCACGGCCGCAAGCCGGGCGCGCCTTTGGCACCAATCCACCGAAAGGACAGTCATGAGCGGACCAGAATTCAGTGGCAAGGTGGTGCTGGTCACCGGCGCAGCATCAGGCCTGGGCCGCGCGGCGAGCCTGCGCTTCGCAGCCGAAGGCGCGCAGGTCTTCATGGTAGATATCAACGCCGAAGGGCTTGCCGAAACGCAGCGGCGCATTGCGGCGGCGGGCGAGGATTCCTGTCAGCTTGCCTGCGATCTGGCGCAGGCCGAGAACTGCAGCAGCGCGGTTGATGCCGCGATTGCGGCCTATGGCAGGCTGGACATACTGTGCAACATAGCGGGCATCCTGAACTTTCATGCGCTCGGCAATGTCACGACTGACGCCTGGTCGCGGATATTTGCCATCAACGTGACTGCACCGTTCTTCATGATCCAGGCGGCGATGCCGCATTTGCTGGCAAGCAGCGGCAACGTCGTCAACATCGTCTCGACGGCGGCGTTTTCAGGCCAGGCCTATCTCGCGCCCTATGCGGCGAGCAAGGCGGCGCTGCTCAGCCTGACGAAATCGCTGGCGATGGAATTCATGCACCAGCCTGTGCGGATCAACGCGCTGGCTCCCGGCGGGATGCTGACCGAAATGGTGCAGAGGCTGGAGTTTCCGCCGGATGCCGACCAGAGCCTGGTCGCGCGCTACATCGGCATCCGCCCCCCGTCGCAGCCCGAAGACATTGTCGAGCCTCTACTGTTCCTCGCTTCAGACCGGGCCCGGTCGGTCCACGGCGCCATCTACACCGCCGACAACGGCATCACCGCGGGCTGATTGGCCGCACCCTTTACGCCGCGCCGAGCTTTTCGGTGCCTCCGGTCAGCACCCGGTCACCCATATGGACGCGGGCGCGCTCCTCGGCGGCAAGTGCCTGCGATGTCGGGTGGGCGACGTCGTCCTTCGTCAATCGCGCGGTCAGCCTGTCCCAATGGGTAATCCGCAATGTCGCCGGATCGATTTCCGGCGATTGGGCGAGCATCGGTGCATCCTGCCATCCCCGCCAGGCCGCAGTATCGTTGACCCTGTAGATGCCGACATAGTGGTATGCCGGGCTGGTCGGGATCATCTGGCCATAACTGCGAAACATCAGCAGCGCTGCGGAATGGACGCCAGCCCGCCGCACAGCCTGCGGAAGATAATGGTCGGCATACCATGCGCGCAGGCGGTCATCGGACCCCGGTTTGGCGTTGAACTGTTCCAGCACGATGCCGCCGCCGTGCGGCGTCTCCGGATCGGGGTTACGGAACGCCAGCGGATAGTAATGATAATCCTCGAGCACGCTGTCATCGATGGCATCGCTGACCATCATCCGGCTGGTGAGGGCGTTTTCCCAGTGTTCGCGCGAAAAGCGCTCGGCGTCGAACACGTCGTAAAGCGCAAGGCACTGCCAGTCGAACCCGTCGAGCAGGGCGACCGGCTGGGCGGTACTGAGCGCAAACCGCTCAGCTGCAATCGAACCACGAAAGCGCAAGGCATCGCGGACGTGGATGTTGGTGTACCAGTCGTCCATGTCGGCCTCGCGCCCCGGATGCGCCTTGGTCATCACAACAAGCACAGCCTGGATCATGGCTGCTCTCCCGTTGCTGCAGAATTGGGCATGCGCGGCGCGCCCATGCTAGCGCGATAGGATATCGGCTGCTTGCCATCATTGTCTGCAATGCCGTACCGGATGCCTAGCTCTGCCCCGATCAGCGCCTGGCCGGACAGCGGCATCAATTCGGGATCGCGGTAAAGCGCATCGATCACCAGCCCGGTGAATTCGGGGGTTTCCCAGGTCGGCAGCATGGCGCGCAGGTCGTCGGGTATCATCTCAGGCGGCATCGCCCGAACCGCGTCGGTCAGGATGAAGCCTGGCCAGATCGACACCGCCGCCACGCCATAGGGTGCAAGGTCCGCCGCCATATCGGCGGTCATCTTGTCGGTTCCGGCCTTGGCTGCGCCATAGGCTGGGCCATGAAAATACGAGACCGCGCCATAGAACGATATGCTTGCGATCAGCCCCTTGCCCGCTGCCGCCATCAGCGGTGCTGCGTACCATGCGGCGACATAGTTGGACCGCAGGCCGACCTCGATCATCTCGGCCAGCCGCAGAGGTTTTTCCCAGAACGGTCCGGGCGCGATCAGATCTTGCCCGTACACTGCCGCCGCATTGTTGACGAGAATATCGAGGTGGCCCATCTCGTCGCGCACTCTGGCGAAGGCTGCTGCCACCGCACCGTCGTCCCGGTGGTCGCACTCAAGGGCTAAGGGTTTGCCGCCGTGCGCCTCGATCTCGGTGCACACATCGGCCAGCGCTGATGCGTCTCGGCCTGTCACACCGACCATCGCGCCGCAGGATGCAAACGCGCGGGCGATGCCGCGCCCCAGTCCCCGGGTCGCCCCGGTCACAACGACATTGCAGGACATGGCGGGTTCTCCTTATCGGCTGGTTTTGCGGGGCAAGGCAAAGGCGACGAGCTGGTCGCTATAGCCCGAGAGGATTCCGCCATGGCCGCCAGCGGCAATCACGACGAACTGGCGGCCTGATTTTGCCGACCAGTAGCTGATTGGTGTGGCATTGCCTCCTGCGGGCAGACGGCCTTTCCACAGCTCCCGGCCGGTGCGGATGTCGTACGCCCGGATCCTGTGTTCCTGCGTCGCGCCGATGAAGGCCAGCCCCGATCCGGTGACCACCGCACCGCCGATGTTGGGCACGCCAATGGGAATGGGCAGCCCGGTGGACATCAGCAGCGGACCACTGTCGCGCGCCGTGCCGAACGGCTTCTGCCAAAGCAGCGTGCGGCTATTCAGGTCCACTGCGCTGATCAGGCCGTAGGGCGGCTGGGTGCAGGGGGCGACCAGCGGCGACAGGAACGGAGCGATCGCGGCGGCAAACGGAGTGCCCTGCTGCGCAACCGGACCTGCGACATTCTCGAAGCTGGGCTTGGCGACGGGCTTCAGCCCCATCGCATCGGCGACGGCGCGAGGCAGAAGCTTGTTGTAGTTGATCACGTGCGAGGAGTTGACGATCATGATGCGGCTTTTCGGATCGACCGCAACGCTGCCCCAGTTGTTGCCACCCAGCGCGCCCGGCCAGGTGATCGTCGGACGATCATCGCCGATCGGCGTCAGCGTCCCTTCGAACCGAGCCTGCCTGAAGCGGAGTCGGCACCATGCCTGGTCGATCGGGGTCAGCCCCCACATCGTCCGCTCGCTCGGCCGGGGTCCTTCGAAGCTTGGAAGGCCGGTCGAGAAGGGCTGGGTGGGAGAGGATCGCTCACCCGCCACCTTGCTGACCGACACCTTCTGCTCGGTAACTTCTGCGATGGGCTTGCCGGTGCGCCGATCGAGCATAAAGATTTCGCCACGCTTGGTGGGCTGCAGCAGCGCCGGACGGCCATCGGCAAGATCGACCAGAACCGGCTGCGATCCGACATCATAGTCCCAAAGGTCGTGGTGCGTGGTCTGGAACAACCAGCGCGGCCTGCCCGTCGCCACATCGAGCGCCACGACCGAGCTGGAATACTTCTCCATGGCCTGGGTACGGTGTGCACCATGATAATCGGGGGTCGCATTGCCGGTCGGGACGTAAACCAGCCCAAGCGCCTCGTCGGCGCTCATCACGCTCCAGCTGTTGGGGGTTCCGGGGGTGTAGGTCTCGCCCGGTTCCGGCTCGGTCGCCCTGTCGGGCCTGCCCATGTCCCACGCCCAGGCGAACTGCCCGGTGACCGCATCATAGGCGCGGATCACGCCCGAGGGTGAACCGGTGGTCTGGCCATCGGTGACCCAGCCGCCCAGCACCAGCCTGCCTGCCACGACGGCTGGCGGGGAGGTGAGGTGGTAGTAACCTGTCGGAGCCTTGCTCATACCCTTGAGCAGATTGACCGCACCCCTGTTGCCGAAACCCTGGCAGGGCTTGCCGGTGGCAGCGTCCACCGCCAGCAGCCGCGAATCGATCGTGGCGGTGTAGACACGCTCGGCACAGGCAGCGCCGGGCAGGGAATCGGGCTGACGGTAATAGCTGATCCCCCGGCAGGTCTGGCCGAAGATGCCATCGGTGTCGGCGTGCGCGGCAAAGCGCCACACTTGCCTGCCGGTCTCCGCATCCAGCGCGATGATGTCGTTATAGCCTGTGCAGACGTACAGCCGGTCGCCGATCTTCAGCGGCGTGGCCTCAAACGGGGCAGGGTCGCCATTGGGCTCCTTGCCAGCCGAAAAGGTCCAGGCCCTGCGGAGCGCTCCGACATTGGCGGGCGTGATCTGTGCAAGCGGTGAATGCCGGTTGCCGCCTTGCGCATTGCCATAATGCAGCCATTCGCCATCGCGTGCGTCGTTAGGCCCAGCGCCGGATGCGGCAAGATCGGTCCCGCCGGTGATGCGGTCGTTCCAGAAGATCCAGCCGGTTCCGCCCGCAAGACTGATTATGGCAAGCGCGAGCAGGCCGCCACTGAGCGCGGTCACAGGCTTGACCCCCAGCGAGCGACGCACCCAGGGCGTCAGCAGCCACAGCCCGATCCCGGTCAGCAATCCCAGCCGAGCCGCCAAGGCCCAGCCGTTCAGGCCCGATTCCCAAAACGCCCAGGCCAGTGTGACAGTCCAAAGCCCGCCAAACAGCAGCAGGGCGCGCGCCGATCGGGTCCACAACAGCCATGCCGTCGCCAGCAGGGCAAGGCCAGCGGGTAGATAATAGAGGGACCCGCCCGCAAGGATAAGCTGCGTTCCGAGCCAGACAAGCGCCCCGCCCATCAGGAGCAGCAAGGCTGCAAGCAGGCGGTTGAGGATTGTCATGGCACGAGCACGCTGGGCCCGCCGAAAAGCGCCCGACCGATCACCGCCGGCGCAATGTTGACGACAAGAAAGCTCACCTGGAACACAGCGACCATCGACCAGAGCCGGGTCCATTCAAGCCCCCAGCCGGCCGGTCTGTCCCCTGCACCGGCCCATATTTCGTGCGGCATGAAGCCTTGCGGATTTCGTCGGGCAAGCAGAGCCACGAACAGTCCTGCCCACAGCCCGAGCAGGATCGGGAATACCAGCGGCAGGCGCCCTTTGGGGCTTTCCAGCGCCGGACCGATGACGACATCATAGGTCCACCAGCCATTGGCGACCGAACTGCCTTCGACATTGATCTGATAGGCCAGGAACAGCGGCATTGCGATGACCAGAGCGATCAGGGTGGTGGACAACCGGGGAAGCCTGCGGTTGAGCCACCGGGTCAGCGCGACCAGCAGGGGGATCGACAGGGCAAACCACCAGCCCCAGCTGAAGGGAATGAACAGCGGCTTGACCGGGGTGGTGAACGCCATCTCACCCCAGAACGGCAGCCGCGCAAACGCAGGGTTCCAGGCGAGATAGGCGCCCCAATCACCGAAGAACTCCTGCCAGAAGGCACTTGTTGCCGCCACCAGCACCAGGCCGAACAACGGGATACGACGGTCCTTCAAGGTGAACACGATCGCCAGGACCGCAAGCGCGCCCCAGATCCAGAAGCTTCCGGTCTCCATCATCCACGGGTTGACCGGCTCACCCATATCCGGCGCGGTCATGCCACCAGCTGCCGGATATAGTCGGGCAGATTGTGGTTGAAGCACTTCTTTTCATAAAGGCTGGCGATCCGCCAACCCTGCTCTGTCCGCCGCAGCTGGTGGATGTACCAAAGGCCAAAGAACATCGTCTGCGGTTGCCCGTCATCGCCGGGCACCACCATCGGATTGTTGCAGACGGTGCGGGTTTCGCACTGGCCGCCGTCAAACCGGTATTGCGTTGTCATGACCGCGTGCTGCACGGCGGTGATCGGCGCAAGGCTCTCCCTCAGGAACGCCTTTATCTCAGCAAGCGATCCTTTGACCCCCACCATCTCGCTGTAATCGATGATGGCATCTTCGGTGAAAAACCGGTCGAGCGCATCAAAATCCCGGTCATCGACCGCATAGCAATAGCCAACCAGCAGATCCTGGATTTCGAACCGGTCAGACATCTCCTGCACAGAAAGGGTCATGGCAATCCAGCTCCGCTTTTTGATTGTTTTCGCTTTTTCCCCTAGCAACCCGGCAAGGCTACAGGCCTGCCCGAAGGTAGGTTGCAGTGTGACGCTGGGCTGGAAAAGCTTGCGTATTGACTGGCTGGCTGGCCCTTCTGGACCAGACGGCACCTTCCCCACGGCCGCATCATCACGGCAGAATTACTGGAGACCCAAAATGGCTGGCCGCATTCCCCCCTTCACCATCGAAGATTTCAAGCTTTCGCCCGAAAAGCGTGCCGAGATCTGCGATGGCCTGACCGACCGCCAGACCTTCATGGTCAATCAGTGGATGGACCTGCATGACAAGCTCAACGTGGGCGACTGGGGCGGCTTCGACGAGTTCATGGACACCGAGAAGATGACCTACGACAACCCGAACCGGCCGGATCTGGGGACGTTCGAGGAATGGAACACTTCGCCGCGCGCGCTGTTCACGACCTTTCCGCCGAGCGTTTACCGTACGCTCAAGGCATGGGGCAAAGGCGATGATGAAATCTGCGTGCTGTGCCATCACCACGGCAAGCACACCGGTGGCCCCTATATGGGCGTGCAGCCTACCGGAAACCAGCTCGATGTGCTGTGGTTCAGCTGGATCAAGTTCGAAGGCGACAAGATCATCCACATCTACTCGATCTCTGATGTGCTTTCGATGCTGATCGATCTGGAAGTGATGAAGGCACCGCAGCCGGTCGATCCCTATAAATAAGGACCACGCCTGGTTGGTCAGGAAGAGGGGGCTCCGGCCCCCTTTTTTGTTTTAGCCGACAACGCCCGGCGCTCGACGCTCGACGCTCGTTCAGAGGCTGAAACCGCCATCGACGATCAGCGTCTGACCAGTGATGTACCGCGCACGGCTCGAGGCGAGGAAGGCGATGGCATCGCCTATATCTTCGCCACTGCCGAACCTGCGCAGCGCCACCGATTTCTTCTGGTTTTCCCAGATATCGGGCGAATACAGCGTTTCCAGGAAATGGCTGCCTAGCCCTGCATCGATGATGCCGGGGGCAACCATGTTGGCTCGGATGCCGAACTTGCCCTCTTCCTTGGCGATCGCCCGGCCCACCGCCTCCATGGCGGCCTTGGGAACTGAGGAGAGTGCATCGCCCGGTGGAAAGCAATAATTCGCGACCGAAACGACGATGACGAAATTGCCATGCTTCTGGGCCCGGAAGATCGGCAGTGTGGCTGCTACCACGCGGGTCAGCCCGATGAGTTCGGTTTCGATCACCTCGCGCCACTGGCTCTCGTCGATTTTGCTGACGAACGGCTGGTCGATAGCCACGCCAGAGGCGAACACCATGGTGCCTATGCCACCGAAATGGGCCTGGGCCTGCAACACCGCCGATTCGATCGAGGCTTTGTCCGATAGGTCGCAATGGACCGGCAATCCCTCGCATGTGCCCGATATCCCGGTCGCAACCGCTTCGGCCTTTGCCTTGCTGGACCGGTAGCCGATGGCAACACCGGGCCAGTCACGCGCCAGCGCCGTCACCGCCGCCGCACCCAGCCCGCCGGTTGCGCCGACCACAAATGCAGCATGGCGGGTCATGCAGGGACTCCTTCGGGGATGCGCGCAAGGCAGGCCAGCAGTTCCGCCGCAAAGGCATCGTTACGGTCGGCGGTGAACATGTGCCCGGCACCCTTGGCGATGATGACTTCGAGCTGCGGGGCCAATGCGCGGAAACGGTCCACTCCGGCATCGGTGACCAGATGGCTATGCTCCGCTCGCACCAGCATCACGGGCGATGTTACCCGTGCGGCGGCGGCCAGCAGAGCCTCGCCTTCGCTCGGCGGGTGCAGGAACTCGGCTCTGCCGGTTGCCGGGTCCCATCGCCAGTGCCAGTGACCTGAGGGATCCTGCCGCATGGCGCGAGCAAGTCTGGCGGAATCGACGAGCCTTGGTGGCTGGTCAAGATTGCGAGAGAGCGAATCCGCAGCCTCATCGAGCGTCGCAAAACCGACTGCCCCTTCTGCGAAGAAGTTACGGATACCGTCGATGCCGGAATCCTCCATCAACGGCGCGACATCTGCGAGCATGATCAGGCGCACCCGCCCAGGATGACGCGATCCGCCGACCAGTGCCGCCTGACCGCCGCGCGATGCACCGACAAGCGTTACGGGCCGTGCAAAGTGCGCCAGCAAGCGCTCGACATCGCGGGCATAGGCATCGAGCAGATAGTCGCCGTCCGCCGCCCATTCGCTGTCGCCATGGCCGCGTAGATCGAAGCTGATGCCGTAATATCCGGCCTTTGCGACTGCAATGGCCGAGCCGAGCCATGCGCTGCGGCTTTGACCTCCGCCATGGAAGAACAGCACAGGGGGAGCTGCCGGATCGCCAAAGGCGCTTCCGGCAAGCTCCACCCGGTCTGCCTTCAGGCGGATGGTCTGCGGTGACACATCATTCCGCCGCGATGGCGACGGTCTCTGCGTGCGAGGGGTGTTCACCGGGGCCTGCATAAGCAAACTTGTTCGGCGCATGATGCCATCTGCCGTCGTTGCGGCTTTCATAGGGTGAAGCGACTTCGATCAGGCACCCGTGGGTGCTCTGGGCGCCGACCCAGCTCCATTTCTGCCAGGTCATGTCGGGGTCGTTGAAGCATTCGCCATCGCCGGGCAGGTGGATGCCGTCGGCCTTGAGCTTTGCCATCGCGCCGGGGACGTCATCGGTGGTGAAGCACAGGTGGTGGACGTGCTCGCCAACCTTGTCGAGCCGGCGGCCCATCGGGGTGCCCGGCGCCGGCTGGATGAACTGGATCTCGGTCGAATGTTCGTTGACGAAGGTTGCCCACTTCATCCCGGCATCATCGCCCGAGGAGAATTCGTCATATTTGACGATGCGCTTTTCAAGGCTTTGCGGATCAAGGACGCGCAGGATCTTCGTCCAGTCCTCGATGGCTTTTTCAAGATCGCGCACGACCATGCATACATGTGCAAAAGGACCACTTGGCATATCGACTCTCCTTAACTCGGGATCAGAATAGTTGCAGTGCCGGCGTTCACGGTGCCGCGTCCTTCGACGTCGAGCGTGAATGTGCACGAAATACGGTTGCCATCGATGGCGGTGATGCTCCCCGATGCGATTGCCTTGTCGCCACCATAGACATTGTCGAGGAACCGCGAGTCCATGGTTTCGATGGTGCATCCGGGGAAGGCGGTCATCAGCATGTTCATCATGTAGGCGACGTTGATCGGCCCCTGGTTGATGACGCGATCGCCCAGCCCCTTGGCCTTGACCACTTCGACGTCGAGATGGATCGGATTGGGGTCGGCAAGAAACACCGACCATTGCCGCATCGCCTCCGGGCTGACGCCGGGAATTACGAACGGCGCAAGGGCATCACCAACAGCATGGGTCATGCGGCAAGCTCCTTGCGCGGCAGGACCCAGACATTGTCGGTCTCCACAACACAGGTGCCGTCAGCCTGCCGGTGCAGGCGCAGGCGGTAGGTGAGGACATCCATGACGCCAAGCTTGCGGCTGAGCTTGCGGACCAGCGACAATATTTCGCCGGTTACACGGTAGCTTTCGCCGACCATCAATGGTGCCTGGAAACGCACGCCGGACGATCCCATCATCGGGCCTTCCTCGACATCGAACTCGCAGGTTTCGCACACCCCGGCGACGGTCTTGCCCATCGCGACCTGGGTGGCGATGTAGTAATAGATCGGATGCGCGCTGCCGTCGTCTGCCGGTTCCACACCGGTCGATCGGCACAATGCCGCGTTTTCTTCAGCGGTGATCGTGAAGATTTTCGTGCCGTCCAGCGATGTGCCGGCGACGTCCGGGGCAGGGGGCAGTTCGGTCTCTTGCATGTCAAACGCCTCGACTTCAAAACGACCGGGGAAGGCCAAGGTTTTCCGCAATGCTGTTGCGGACCATTTCGTTCGATATGGGAGTCATCCGCAGGATGCGGTGATCGCGCCAGTAGCGCTGCATGTCGGTTTCTGCGGAATAGCCCATGCCGCCCAGGATCTGGATGCCAAGATCTGCCGCCTCTACCGCCCTTTCGGTGGCCACCATCTTCAGCATGTTGGCCTCATTGCCACACGGCATGCCCTGGGCCTGCATCCACGCCACGTTGTATAGCAGCAATTCGGTCAGCTTCTGCGATGTCGCGATGTCAGCGACATAATGCTGCAGGATCTGGAATTCGCCAATAAATTTGCCGAATGCCTTGCGCGTCTTCATATAGGAAAGAGCATCTTCCAGCACGCCGTCGATCGCGCCGAGGCACTGGGCACCGACCATGATGCGCTCGTTGTTCAGGCTGGGCAGCATCGCGCCCCACGCCATGTGCGGTTCGCCCAGCACATCGCTATCGGGCACGAAGACATTGTCATAGGTGACCGAACAGCTGCCCATCGCCCGCATGCCAAGCTTTGGCAACAGCGACGCGGTAATGCCGTCCGACTTTGCATCGACGAAGAAAGCCGTCAGCCCGTGGTGCTTCTTTGCGGCATTGCGATCCGACCGGCACAAAACCAGCAGACGGTCTGCAGCGCGCGCACCCGTGGTCCACATCTTGGCGCCGTTGATGACCCAGCCGCCGTCGACCTTGTCGGCATAGGTCTTCATCGCGCCGAGCACGTCGGTGCCGCCATCGGGTTCCGTCATCGACAGCGAAACGCGCATGTTGCCTGCTGCCATTTCCGGTAGCCACTTGCGGCGCTGTTCCTCGGTACCTGCGACGGTAAGGGTCTTTGCACCACCGAAGGATGTGAGGCCCCACACCCAAAGCAGGCCGCCTGCGGTGCGCGCCATTTCGCGCGCAAAAATCATCTGGGTGACGACATCGCCGCCCAGTCCGCCATATTCCTCAGGAATCCCGATGCCGAAAAAGCCCTGCTCTTTCAGCTTGTCCCAGATGACATAAGGGTAGTTTTCTTCATCGGCCTCCAGCGTGCGCATGAGGTCCTTGGGCAGTTCAGCATCCACCCAGCGACGCACCACGTCACGGAACGCGACCTGTTCCTCCGAAAGATTGAAATCCATGTCGACATTTTCTCCTGCAGTCTGGTTCACAGCCGCAGCGCCGGTCTGCACCTATCGACCGGAAGGAAGCGCGCAAACTCGTGCGCCTATCTCCTCAGGAATTCGAACTGCTGATCGACGAGCATGCCAAGCTGCTGCCGCGTGGTTGGCGCGCCGATCACATCGTCGCCCGGATTGGCCGGAATACTGTTGATCGCCACGCCAAGCGGCGTGGGCCAGCCCCGCAATGCATGCACGATCGCCCGCAGCTGGCCCAGTGTGGCGACTGCTGCCTGCCAGCCCGCAGCGGTCGCGATGCAGCCGACAGGTAAGCCGGTGAAATAGCATCGCGGATCGCCGCTGGTGTCCTCGACATAATCAAGCGCGTTCTTCACCAGCCCGGACAGCGCGCCGTGATAGCCCGGCGAGCCGATGATGATGGCATCTGCGCTTCGCAGCGTGGCGACCAGATGGACGGCTGCCTCGGTGCGATCGGGGTTTTCGGGCGCATAATGCGGCAGGCCCAGTGCCTCGGCGCCCAGCAGGGTGGTGCGGGCACCACGGGCCTCGGCAAGGCCGAGCGCGGCCACCAGCGCGCGTTCGGTCGAGCTGCCTACCCGCGTTGTTCCGCCCAGCGCAACGAAATGCGGCGCCGTCATATCGCCAGCCCGCCTTCGACCGGCAATACGCTGCCCGTCACATAGGCTCCCGCCCGGCTGGCGAGATAAATGGCGGCGCCCGCCATGTCCTCTGGGGTTCCCGTGCGGCCGCGCGGCACCATCGCTTCGACCATCGCGCGCATCGCATCGTCGGTGATCACGGTCATGTCGCTTTCAAAGAACCCGGGGGCGATGGCGTTGACGGTGATATGCTGAGGGCCGAGCTTCTTGGCGAGCGAGCGGGTGAGCCAGTGGATCGCGCCTTTCGATGCCTGATAGCTGTATACCTCGCGCGGGCCGATCTTGAGCGCCCCGACCGAGCCGATGTTGATGACGTTGGACGGGCGATCGGCACTGGCCCCGGCGCGCATCTGCGGCAGAAGCTGCTGCATCAGGAAGAAGGGTGTCTTGAGATTGAGATCGATGACATCATCCCATTGGTCTTCGCTGAAGGCATCGAGGGAGGCGTCGGTCAGCGTGCCTGCGTTATTGACCAGAATGTGCAGCGCAGGCTCGCGTGCCGCAATCTGCGCCACCAGCGCGGTGATGCCCTCCAGCGTTGCAACATCGGCGGTCAGGCCGATGCAGTCCCCGCCAATGTCGGCAACCGCGCGCGCAACCTTGTCGCTGTCGCGCGCGCAGATATAGACCCGAGCGCCCGCAGCTGCGAGACCGGTGGCGATCATCCGGCCGATGCCGGCGCTACCGCCTGTGACCAGTGCGACTCGGCCGGCAACCGAAAAAAGACCCGCAGCGTCCATCAAGCGATAATCTCCAGCATGATCTTGGCGACCCCCTCAGGATCGCCAACGTTGAAGGCATGGTCGCCCGGATGATCATGCACCGGCCAGCCGAGCGTGCGGGCGCGTTCGTGCATCGCGGTCATGATCGTGTGCTGTGCGGCGATATAATCTGCCGGGTGCGTGATGCTCTCTGCGCCCACCCCAATCGCGCAGCAGGTTGCCCGCATCGGTTGATCTGACAGGCGGTCGAGCAGCCATTGCTCGCGATTCCGGTCCATCATGTGCGGATGTTCCTTGGCCATGGCGCGCTGCTGTTCGTGGACGCCCGACCCCACCGGACCCTGTCCGCTGTCGAGCAGGGCATCCAGTCCGGCCATGTCCGCCTCGCTGGCAAAGCCGAGCAGTGACAGAATCCGCTCGCCCGCATGGGCGATGATCGCATCGAGGAAGATCACGCGGCGGATGCGCTCGCCAGCCTGTGCCAGCACTCCCGGTGCCACCGTACCGGCATAGCTGTGCGCCACGAGGATCACGTCGTACAGGTCTTCATAATGAAGCACGTTGACGATGTCGGTGACATGCGTTGCGTTGCCGACATCGCGGCCGATCAGATGGACACGCTCGCCAAAGCCGGTGAAAGTCGGGGTGAATACGGTGTGTCCCTCGGCCTCCAGCACCGCACGCATGTGCTTCCAGGTCCAGCCACCCATTCCGCCGCCGTGCATCAAGATAAAGGTTGCCATTACGCAGGTGCTCCCGGTTCAAGATTGGCGACGAGTTCGCCCGGCACATCCGGCCCCCACAGGTAGAAGCTGTCAGCTGGATCGTGCTGCGCGGCGGGCCACTCACAATCGGCGGGGATATAGTCGATATCTGCCGAAAATTCGGCATAGCTGCCCCAGGGGTCGCGCGCATAATAGAAATAATTCCCGCCCAGCACGTGCCGCCCGACACCCCATCCCTGCTTGAACCCTGCGCGGAACATCTGGGCGGAACCGAGGCCGACTTCCTGGAAAGAGGCCACATCCCAGCTGCTGTGATGCATGCCGCGATGGGTTGATCCGACCAGCGCCAGCAGGTGATGGTCGCTGCCATGCGCGCCGTGCAGAAACGCGACCACTGGCCCGCTGCCATCGGACAGGCGCAAGCCCAGCATCGTTTCATACCAATGCGTCGCTGCGATCACGTCGGTGGTGTAGATGGCAAAGTGCGACAGATGGCGAGGCAAAGTCTTCGGCGCTGACGAATTGAATACCGCGCCCGATGTTCCAGCCGCAGACGAAATCGTCTCGAACCTGGTCTTGTCCGCAGGCGAACATTTGTCCGCGACCCGGATGTTGATCGGCAGACCGTCGAACCCCTCGATCCACAGTCCTTCGCTGGGCGCTCCGGGTACTGGATCGATCCGGGTTGCGCCGTGACTTTCCAGATGCGCCGCGATCGCGGCTTCGTCCTCGGGATAAATGCCGAAGCTCAGATAGCGCAATTGCTTGACCGGACCCTTTGTGATCCTGCCCCAGCATTGGGGATTGCCATATGTCTGCAGCCGCAAGCCATCGTCCGAACTGCGCACGTCCAGCCCGAACGCATCATAGAAGGCATGCGCCTCCTCAAGGTCAGGCACCTGAAGCCCGAAATGGTCGATCGAGTGGATTGCCAGCGCGTTGGCACGCTTTTGCGGCATGGTTCTCTCCTTGGTGGTCTGCCGGTGCGGCTATTGTGCGACGATCGGATTGACGAGCAGGCCGACACCTTCGATCTCGACCTCGCAGACATCGCCCGCCTTCATCCAGACCTGCGGGCTGCGCGCCACGCCGACGCCGCCGGGGGTGCCCATGACCAGCACATCGCCCGCCTGCAGCGTCATGAAGCTGGACAAAAGGTGGATGGTCCTCGCGACCGAAAAGATCAGGTTGCCGGTGTGCGAAGACTGCATCACCTCCCCGTTCAGGCGGCATTCGATCTTCAGGCCTGCCGCCCCGGCCGGCAACTCATCGGGCGTCACCAGATAGGGCCCGAACGCACCGGTATCGTCGAAATTCTTGCCGGCGGTCCATTGCGGCGTACGCAGCTGATAGTCGCGGATCGACGCATCGTTAAATACCGAATAGCCCGCGACATGGTCAAGCGCATCAGCCTCGGCAATGTCCTTGCCGCCGGTGGACAGCACGATCGCAAGCTCGGCCTCCCAGTCGAGCTGTTCAGAAACCTTCGGCAAAATGATCGGCGCTTTGTGTCCGGTCAGGCTGGAGGCGAAGCGGGCAAACAGCACTGGATGCTCCGGAATGCCAAGCCCTGATTCCTCTGCGTGGTCGAGGTAGTTGAGGCCGAGGCAGACGATCTTGGCTGGCCGCATAACCGGTGGCAGAAAGGCGAGGCTTGCCTCGTCGACCGGCTCTCCGGCGGCAGCCTGCTTGCCTGCCTCGGCAAGGGTGCCTGCTGCAATATGCGCGTCAAGATCGGCCAGATCATCTCCATAAGCGATGGTGACAGTATCGCCCGTCTTGGCGGCGAGGCCGATTTTTCCGTTCTTGGTGACTCGAGCTAAGCGCATGTTCTTCTCCGAAGTTAAATCAGCGGCTGGCCGTCTGGCCGGTGCCCCCGCCGGTTGCTGGCATCAGGTTGTTGCTCATTCCGCCATCGACCACGACGTCGATGCCGGTGATGTGGCCCGCTAGCGGGCTGGCGAGAAAGAGGATCGCGTTGGCGACGTCGTCTGCGGTGCCCAGCTTGCCGAGTGGGATCATCGATTCACGCTGGGCCCTGCGCTGCGGGTCGTCATACCCTGTCTGGGTCATAGGTGTGTAGGTGGGGCCGGGCGATACCGTGTTGCAGCGGACGCCATCCTTGCCCCACTCAAGCGCCAGTTGACGAACAAGCATCACCAAAGCCGCCTTGCTGGAGGAGTAGAAGCCCAGACCCGGTGTCGGCTGACTTGCAGACATCGATGCAGTAGCAACCAGCGCGCCCCGGCTTGCGGCGAGATGCGGATGTGCAGCCTTGGCCAGGGCCCAGGTTGCGCGGGTGTTGATCGCATAGACGCGGTCGAAATCTTCGGCGCTGAGCGTGGTCAGTGCGCCGCCGGCGATGATGCCGGCATTGCTGACCACCGCGTCGATCCCGTCCATATGGGCCATCGCCGCAGCAACAATGGCGTCGCCGCAACCGGTATCCGCCAGATCTGCGACACAGCCTGCAGCATCCGGGCCGATGGCATCGGTCACTGCGGCGAGACCCACAGCATCAAGGTCCGTCAGCAGCATCTTGTGCCCGCCGGGGATCACGGTTCCGGCAGCGAGCCGCTCGGCCACGGCGCGACCGATGCCGCTGGCTGCTCCGGTGATGATGACGCGCATGGGCATTCCTTCAGTCAGAAAGATCAAGTTCCGCCATCAATTGCTGGCGGAGCTTGAACTTCTGTATCTTGGAGGCCGACATCGGCCATTCGTCAACAAATCGGATGTGCCGGGGCACCTTGAATGAAGCGATGCGCGTGCGTGCAAAGGCGATCAGATCGTCGGCGCTGACATCGCATTTCCCAGAGCGTTCTATGAAGGCTGCCGGAATTTCTGCAAGCCTGGCGTCGGGCAGCCCGACCACCTGCGCCAGCTGGACACCCTCGTGCGCGGCGAGCACAGTCTCCACCTCGGCTGCGGCGACATTCTCGCCACCGACCTTGAGCATGTCCTTGAACCGACCGTGAAAGCGCAGATGGCCATGCGCATCGATCGAGCCGATGTCGCCGCTGCGATACCAGCCGTCGGGTCCGAGTGCCTCGGCGGTCTTGACCGGATCGCGGTAATAGCCGTCCAGCAAGCTGTAGCCCTTGATCCAGACCTCGCCGCGTTCGCCTGTCGGAAGCTCTTCACCGGTGGCCAGATCGACGATCTTCACTCTGACCCCAGCCATGGGGTAGCCCAGCGCCTGGAAGCCCAGTTCGGGTTCCATGTCGTAGCCGCCGGTCGAGACGATGCCGCTGGCCTCGGTCATGCCGAATGTGCCCACCTGCAGCGCATTGGGTGCCTTCTGGCGATAGGCATCGCCGACCCACCCGGGCATCTGGCTGAAACAGCTGTTCATCAGCCGGACCGAGGTCATGTCGGCAGCATCCCAGTCCGGGTGCGCAATCATCGCCTGATGGAAGGTCACGAACGGCAGGAACAGCATGCTGGCCTTCTCGGCCTGGATCTGGCGCAGGCTTTCGCCTGCATCGAAATGCGGCTGGCCGATAAAGGTCCCTCCGACGTCGATCGCGCCCAGCATGCCCAGCATCGCGGCGATATGGAACAGCGGCATTGGCGACCAGACCCGTTCATCCTCGCGGAAAGCCCAGCGATTGCGGGCCAGGTTGCTTGCCTCGCGGCAAATCGCCTCGTGGCTCAGCAGGCAGCCCTTGGGGTTTGCCGAAGTTCCCGAGGTGTAAAGAACCATGCAGGTATCACGCAGCCGTACACCGAGCCTGGCGTTATGGACGGCGCGTTCGTCTATCGTGGCGGCAACTGCATCGAACTGGGTCTGATCGATGAAACCGCTGGCTTGCCTGTCCCCGAACAAAACCAGATGCCGCAGCCGCGGCGCGGCTGCAATCGACAGCGCCAGCGGATCCCGTATCTCGTCCAGCGCCGGGAAGGCCTCGGTCAGGCGCGCGACGAAATCGACATGAGCGTCCGATTGGCTGTTGGTGAGGATCGCAACGAGATCGGCATTTTCAGCGACATAGGCAACTTCAGGCGCACGGTAACGGGCGTTCATCAGAACAGAGACGCCGCCGACCATCGCCACCGCGAAAAGTGTTTCGATGAATTCTGCCCCTGAAGGCAGCAGGATGCCGACATGGTCGCCCGGTGCGATGCCCAGGCCGATGAGCCCGCGCGCGCGATGCAGGACCGATTGCACGACGGCATCATAGGTCTTGCGACCGGTCGGAAAGACCAATGCCTCCTTCTCCGGAGCCTTGTCCCACGCGTTGAGCAGCATGTCCGCCAGCGGACTGACGGAGATGCGCATCAAGGCAGGGTTTTCGCTGGTCGCAGTCAAGCTGTGTCTTTCCGTCGGATATCAGTTGGCAGGCTGTTGTCTGTTCATGTCTGGCGATTTGCCAGAAGCGTTCATCCTTTCAGACGATAGGTGGCTTTGGTTTTTCGGGCTTCAGCCGCACCCGATGATACCCCCGTCGACAGGGATTTCGGTTCCGGTGACATAGCCGCCCGCGCGCGAGGACAGGAACACGATGATGCCTGCGATCTCGTCGGCGCGGCCCATGCGCCGCATCGGTATCTTGGCGAGCAGTCCGGGGTCGACAGCATCCTCGTCGCGCATGTGCGCGGTCATGCTGGTAGGGAAATAGCCTGGCAGCACCGCATTGACCGTGATGTGCCGATCGGCGAGGTCGCCTGCAAGGTCGCGCGTGAGCATGTGGATGGCCGCCTTGCTTGCCGCATAGCTGTAGGCGCTCAGCCCCTGCGCTGCCTTCCCGGCCACCGAGCCTATGTTGATGACGCGGGCTGGATCGTCGGCGCTGGCCGATGCGGTCAACTCGGGCAGAAGCTCGCGGACCAGCGTAAACGGCGCCTGGACGTTGACCGCCAGCACTCCGGGCCACGCCTTGTCGGGGAAGGAATCGATCGGCGCACCCCAAGTCTTGCCGGCATTGTTGACCAGAATATGGAGTTTTCCACCCGTCAGCGCACGGACCTTTGCCGCAAGATCAACCGCAGCCTCGGGCGAGGTCAGATCGGCCGGCAGGGCATTGCAATGCCCAAGCGCCGCCATCTCGGCTTCGGCTGCGGCGCAGATATCCGGCTTTCGCGATGTAATGATCACACTGGCACCGGCCCGCAACAGGCCCTCGGCAATCATCCGCCCCAGTCCCTGCGCGCCGCCGGTGACCAGCGCCCAGTGGCCGGTGAGTTCGAACAATTCGCTCATACCGTCACCACGACCTTGCCGAAGCTGTGCTGCTCTTCAAGGTAGAGCAACGCCTCGCGCGCTTGCGCTAGCGGGAAAGTTTGTTCGATAACCGGGGTGATCCGGTGTTCGCCGACAAAGGACAGCATCTCGCCAAAATCCTGCAGATCGCCGACCTGGCTGCCCACGATGCTGGCGCTTTTCAGGAAGATGCCCGTTGCGGTAACCTCGAACTTGTCGCCCGCTGTCGATCCGTAGATCACGATCCGCGCGCCGGGATTGATGGCGCGGACATAATTGGCATAGCTGGGTGCCGGCGCACCATCGAGCACCACGTCGATGCCGCCGGTGAGCTTGCCGATCTGCTTGCGCCATTCCGGATCGGTGTAGAGCAGTCCGCCCGCCGCCCCCATTTCCATCGCCCTTGCCAGCACCGCTTCGCTCTCGCCGGTGACATAGGCCTTGGCCCCCAGCGCTACGGCAAATGCGAGCCCGAAGGTGGCAACCCCGCCGCCGATGCCGCTGATCAGCACGGTTTCTCCGGCAGTCAACTGGCCCTTGAACATCAGCGCGCGCCACGCGGTCAGGCCGGTCAGCACGGTCGCTGCGGCCTGCTGCCAGGTCATGAACGCAGGTTTGGGGGCTACGTGCGCGGCAGGCACGCAGACATATTCGGCGATGGTGCCGGCATGGGGCATGCCGAGCAGTCCGAAGGCTGGGCTCGGCGCATGACGGTTTGTGCCCCAATCCATGCCCGGATAGATGACGACTTCGTCGCCGATGGCTACGTTCGACACCCCTTCTCCAAGCATGTCGACCACACCGGCACCATCACAGCCCATCGTGCATGGCAGGCTCATACCCGGGTACAAACCGCGCGCGATCCACATCTCGCGATGGTTGATCGAAGCCGCCTTGATAGCGACTCGGACCTCGCCGGTTCCGGGCAGCGGTGTTTCGACATCGGCGACCCGCACAGCCTGTGTGCCTTCGGTGGTTTCCTGCAAAAGGGCTTTCATCTGTTTTTCTTTCCTGGAGATTCAGAACGATCGCGGAAGGCCGAGTGCCTCGGCGATTCCGTTTCTGACCATTTCGTTGGTGACCGGGCCGATCCGCCACAACCGGCTGTCGCGCCAGTACCGCTGCATGTCGGTCTCGGCCGAATAGCCCATGCCGCCCAGGATCTGGATGCCCATGTCGGCGGCCTTGTTGGCGTTTTCAGAGGCAAACAGCTTGAGCATGTTCGCCTCGTTGCCGACGTTCTCGCCGCGCACCTGTTTCGCGGCGCAATGGTGGAGCAGCAACTCGGTGGTCTGCTGCATCGTGGCGATGTCAGCGATGTAGTGCTGCAGAATCTGGAACTGGCCGATGTATTTGCCGAACGCCTTGCGCTGCATGACATAGGCAAGCGCATCTTCCAGAATGCCGTCGATCACCCCCAGGCAAAATGCGCCGACCATGATGCGCTCGTTGTTGAGCGTCGGCAACAGCGTGTGCCAGGCCCGGTTCGGTTCCGCCAGAACATCGGCATCGGCGACGAACACGTTGTCGTAAACAACCGTGCAACTGCCCATCGAGCGCATGCCGAGTTTTGCCAGCGGGGTGATCTTGATCCCCTCGCTTTTTGCCGGCACCCAGAAGAGGGTCAGGCCCTGGTGCTTTTTCTCGACGTTGCTGTCGGTCCGCGCGATACACAGCAGGTAGTCTGCGACATGCGCAGAACTGCTCCAGATCTTTTCACCGTTGAGCACCCAGCCGCCATCGGCTTTTTCTGCCTTGGTCGTCATGCCGCCGAGCAGATCGGTGCCGCCGCCTGGTTCGGTGAACGAGATCGCAGCTTTCAGCCTGCCAGCCGCGATTTCGGGAAGATACTTCGCCTGTTGCTCGGGCGTACCGTAAAGCCCGATCGACTTTGATCCGGCAAACGAGGTGATGCCCCATATCCATGCGAGACCACCGAGCGAACGCGCAAGTTCGCGCGCCAGCAGCATCTGCATCAGCACATCGCCGCCCTGGCCCCCAAAGTCCTCGGAAATTCCGACCCCGTGAAAGCCGGCATCGCTGAACTTATCCCACAAGGCATGGGGATAATTGTGTTCGTCGGCTTCAAGCTGACGCGCCCAGGCCTTCGGGCATTCTGTATCGACCCAACGGCGAACCATGTCGCGAAATGCGCGGTGCTCTTCGGGCAGTTCAAAATCCATTCTCGGGCACCCTCACATCCGCTCAGGTCGATATTGCGCCTGCGTTGCCACGATGGATTGGATAGGGGATTGGCGCTAGCCACCTATCTACGGGTAGGAATTGATGCTTGCACTCGTGCTTTTAGTGGCCGATAAACAAGGCATTGGACACGAGAGCAGTTTGCAAACTTCCCGGTCCCCTAGGCAAAGAGGATGTCTGTAATGGGTGTGGTATTGACCACGATCATGCCGCCGCGCGCGGCCCACCGCTATGTCGAGCGCGGGACGATCGAAACGCTGTCTCAAAGTGTCGCGAATGCGCGGGTCGTGACGGTCAGCAGCCCGGCAGGGTTCGGAAAGACCACAGCCATGCTGCGCTGGGCGGACATTCTGAAAGAAGAAGGGCGACCGGTTCTCTGGATTGCGGCGCGAGCCGGTGTGGATTCGCTCGACACCTTTCTCGAGGCGCTGCAGATGGCCTGTATTGGTGCCGGGCTGGACGCGGAAAAATTCAACGCCGGACTGACCCCGCGAAGCTGGCTGGCGATGCTGTCGGTTCAATCGGGCCCCCGGCCGGTGCTTTTTATCGACGACGCGCAGTTGCTCACCGGTGATGTGCGCGACTTTATTGGCCAATTGATTTCGAGCGCGCGAGATTCCCTTACGACAGTGATTGCCTCGCGCGGTGAAAGCAGGATCAATCTCGCCAGAATGCGCTCGCTCGGTCACCTTGCCGAAGTCACCGTTCGCCACCTCAGCCTGGACCATGATGAGGCTATGCGGCTGATCCAGCAGGAGTGCGAGACGGCCATTCCGGCAGGTGAAATGCAACGGATGATCGCGGACAGCCAAGGGTGGGCGGCTGGGCTGGTGCTCGCCGTCAACGCATGGCGGCGAGACCAGGAAGAGGATTACAGTGCACAGCGCAGTACAACCGGGCTTCGCAACGAGTTTGCGAGCTACTTCCACGAGGAGGTGATCGAAGGCCTGCCCCAGGGATTGCGCGACTTTATCGTTGATACGTCAATCCTGGAAGAACTCAGCCCTTCGGCGTGTGCCGCGGTGGTTAACAAGGACAATGCACGGACCATGCTCGAAGAGGTTTTCGAGCGCGGACTATTTCTGGCCGATCTCGACCGAGAGCAAAGCCGCTACCGCTACTATACCATGTTCAGGGAGATGGTGCAGGGCCGGTTGATGATGCGTGCCCCGGAACGCGCGGCCGAACTGCATCGCCGGGCCAGCCGCTATTACGTCTCCATCGACAATTACGAGCGGGCGGTCGACCATGCGATGCAGAGCAAGGACCCAGCGTTTCTGGGCGCGCAGCTGGACCAGCTGGCCGAGCCGATGACCTATGGCGGCTTGCTGTACAGGGTCGATGAACTTGCCAGCGATTTGCCTTGGGAAGTGGTGCAGAATTGCCCCTCCCTGCTGCTTGCCATGTCGTGGCGTCGCAGCCGGCGGCTGGCGTTCAAATCGTCGGAGCGCCTGATTGAGGCCGCCGAAGCAGCGATTGCGACCAAGGTCGAGCGCGGCGAGATGGACGATTATGCTGCCAGGCAGATGGGCTGCCGGGTCAGGCACCGCAAAATCATGCTCGAGGCCGCCCGCGACAACATGCACTATGTCGAGCGGGAGTCCGAGGCCTTGCTCGATGATCTGGGGGATGATCACCCCTATCTGAGCTGCACGTTGCTGGCACAGCTGCTGTCCGCGCGCCGGGAGCTCTATCATTTCCACGATATGCTGCGGCTTGAAGCGGAACTGCGCAAGGCGCTGGGACGACCAGGATCGGATTTTGCCTCCATCGCACTGAAATCATCGGTCGCACCGACATTGGTGGCACAGGGCAAGACGCAGATGGCGCGCCAGTTCCTGACCGAGGCCCACAGTCTGGCTACCGGGATGGACGGCCATATCTCTGGGCTCGCTGCGCTCCCGGCATTGCCGCTTGCTGAATTGCATTACGAATGTGGCGAGCTGGAATCGGCAGCGCGTCTGGTCGAGGATCATCTGCCATCGATCCGGCAATGGGGCTTCGTTGATCAGCTGGCGTCGGGCTTTCTGGTCCGCGCGCGTCTGGCCGCTGCACACGGTGACCTCGCCAGCGCGCTTTCGGGGCTCGAAGAGGCGCAGCTGGTTGCTATCGAATGCGGGCTCGACCGCTTGCGCGCGCTGGTTCTGTCCGAACAGGTGCGGATGCTGGTCAAGGCCGGGCAGCTGGAACAGGCCGAGCAATTGTTTCACTCCAGCGATCTGAGCGGAGAGGGCGAACCCGTGCCGACCCTCAATCCGACGCGGCTCAACGAATGGATGGCCATCGCCTGGCTGCGGCTCGAGATGCAACGGTTTCGGCTGGTCCGATCGCGCAAGATTGCCAAACGCTGGCTCGAATTCGTCCGCAAGCGCGGGGCGGTTCGGTCCGCCGTGACATTCGAACTGCTTCTCGCGGAGATAGCGGTTCTTTCGGGCAATCGCTCGGAAGCGCGGCGTTCGGTTCGGTCAGCGGTGGAACTTGCAGAGCCTGGCGGGTGGCTGCGCCCGTTTGTTGACGAAGGCGAGGCCATTGCATCGCTGCTGATCGAATCCTACGCCAACGGGCCGGTGCTCGACACTCCAGTCGATCGGTTTGCGGCGCGGCTGGTGTCGGTTTTGCGCGGCACGCCGCATATCAGCGAGGACGACGCTGAGCACGATGACTTCGGCATGGGCAGCGGCCTGTCGCTGCGCGAGGTGGAAATCCTGACGATGGTCAGCGGCGGTCTGCGCAACCGCGAAATCGGCGACAGGCTCGGCCTGACCGAAGGCACGGTCAAATGGTATATGCAGCAAATCTACGACAAATTGGGCGTAAGGCGTCGTCCGCAGGCGGCAATCCGGGCACGCCAACTGGGAATTCTGCCCTGACACCAATCGGCGAACTGCTGCGCCAACCTATCGAAGGGAAGATTGGTGCAGCGGGCTTGCCCGCTAGAAAAGCCTCAAAGCCAAAGCGATAGCGGGAGAAGCATGTGGCAAAAGGCAAGGTGATCATCAGTTGTGCCGTGACAGGGGCGATCCATACCCCCTCAATGTCGCCATTCTTGCCGATAACTGCAGAGGAAATCGCCGAAGCATCGATCGGCGCAGCCGAGGCCGGGGCTGCAATCATTCATCTTCACGCGCGCAATCCGGTTGATGGCCGTCCCGACCAGGACCCCGATCTGTTCGAACCCTTTCTCAAGGTCATCAAGCAGCGGTGTGATGCGGTCATCAATCTGACGACCGGGGGCCACCCTGCGATGACGCTGCAGGAGCGGCTACGCCCCGCTACCCGCTTCGAGCCGGAGGTCGCTTCGCTCAACATGGGAACGATGGGCTTTGGGCTGTTTCCCATGCTGGATCGGTACAAGGACTGGAAGCACGATTGGGAGCCTGCGACGCTTGAAGGTTCGCGCGATCTGGTTTTCAAGAACACCTTCAAGGATATCGAGGATCTTCTGAACCTGCTTTCGCCGAATGGCACCCGGTTCGAATTCGAATGCTACGATACCAGTCATCTCTACAATCTGGCCCATTTTCTGGACCGCGGGCTGGTCAAGGCACCGTTGTTCATCCAGACCTGCTTCGGCATCCTGGGCGGAATCGGATCGCATCCCGACGATGTGATGCACATGAAGCGGACCGCCGACCGGCTGTTTGGCGACCAGTACGAGTGGTCGGTGCTGGGGGCCGGTGCACGGCAGATGAGCATCGTGGCAATGGCGGCATCGATGGGCGGCAATGTCCGCGTCGGGCTTGAAGATTCGCTCTGGGCCGGGCGTGGCAAGCTGGCCGAGACCAACGCGCAGCAGGTCAGGATGGCGCGCGAGATCATCGAGAATATGGGTCTTTCAGTGGCCACCCCCGACGAAGCGCGCACAATATTGCATCTCAAGGGCGCCGACCGCACGGCGATTTGACCCTCGTGCGCATGCGCGAGCAGTTTACGGTTACCAATCACGACCCGCTGGCCGCCGGAAAGGCAGTTTGAACGAAGATGACCTCCGCATGGAACCCCGACGAAGCCCGCGAATGGATGGCCTGGCTGCAGGCGATGCCGCCGGGCGAACTGTTCAACCGGGCCGAGGCGATGACGCTGGCGGGGCACGGCACCGTGTGCACCTATTCGCGCAAGGTCTTCATTCCGCTCACCAAATTGTGCCGGGATGTCTGTCATTACTGCACGTTTGCGCAGCGCCCTTCGCAGGTGGCAGCCCCTTTTCTGGACCTTTCACAGGTGCTGGACATCGCTCGCGCGGGTGAGGCTGCCGGGTGCCTCGAGGCGCTGTTCACGCTTGGCGACCGGCCCGAAGCCCGCTTCGCTGTGGCGCGACGCTGGCTGGCGGATCGCGGTTACGCCACCACGCTTGAGTATCTTGCCGATGCAGCGGCACTGGTGCTGAAGGAGACCAGCCTGCTGCCGCATCTCAACCCAGGGCTGATGGCGGCGCAGGACTATGCGGTCCTGCGACCACTTTCGGCGTCGATGGGGCTGATGCTGGAAAGCGCATCCGACAGACTGTGCAGCAAGGGCATGGCGCATTTCGGTTCGCCCGACAAACGTCCGGCGGCGCGGTTGCAGTCGATCCGGCTTGCCGGAGAGGCGAGCGTTCCGTTTACCACCGGCCTGCTGATCGGCATCGGTGAAACCCGGCAAGAGCGCATCGAGGCACTGCTTGCGATCCGCGACCTGGATGCGCGCTATGGCCATATTCAGGAGGTCATCATCCAGAACTTCCGCGCCAAGCCAGGGACGCGGATGGTCGGGGCTGCCGAGCCATCGCTGGATGATCACCGTTGGACGATTGCTGCCGCGCGGCTGTTGCTGGGGCCGCAGATGACAATCCAGGCGCCGCCCAATCTGCGTGCGGGCGAACTATCCGATCTGATCGGTGCGGGCGTCAACGACTGGGGCGGGGTCTCTCCCGTCACGCCGGACCATGTCAATCCCGAAGCCCCATGGCCACATCTCGAGAAGCTAGAGACGCAAACCGAAGCGGCAGGCCGCCACCTGCGCCAGCGGCTGGCGATCGGACCTAGCCATGTGCGCGATCTGACGCGGTGGGTGGACCCAGCGCTGCAGACCGCGATCCGCCGTGCGGTGGATACGCGCGGGCTGGTGCGCGAGACGCAATGGCACGCGGGAACCGGCGACGAAGTCCCCGATGCGATGCCATCTTTGGTCACCGGGCGCGACCCCAAGATCGTCGTGGCGCTGGGCCGGGTGGAACAGGGCGAGGAGCTGGACAAGGTGCAGATCGCCCGGCTGTTCACCGCCGAAGGCCGCGATTTCGACCATGTGCGTAGCTTTGCCGATGAACTGCGCAGGGACCGGGTCGGTGATACAATCACCCATGTCGTCAACCGCAACATCAACTACACCAATATCTGCCTCTATCGCTGCGGCTTCTGCGCCTTTTCGAAGGGCAGCACCCGGCGCGAGCGCGGACCAGCCTACAACATAGACCATGCAGAGATCGCACGGCGCACCCGCGAGGCGTGGGATCGCGGTGCCACCGAGGTGTGCCTGCAGGGCGGAATCCATCCCAGCTATGACGGCAACACCTATCGTGGCATCGTCGAGGCGGTGAAGGCGGCCGTGCCGCAAATGCATGTCCATGCGTTTTCACCACTCGAGGTCCACCATGGTGCCACGACTCTCGGGATGAGCTACAAGGCGTATCTCGCGGATCTCAAGGCAGCAGGGCTGGCGACGTTGCCAGGAACCGCGGCGGAAATACTCTCTGACGACGTCCGCGCGATCATTTGTGCCGACAAGGTGGATACCGCCCAGTGGCTTGGCGTAATGCGTGCAGCGCACGCGGTGGGCCTCAAGTCCACCGCGACGATCATGTTCGGGCATGTCGAAACCTATGAGCACTGGGCCGAGCACCTGTTGCAGGTGAGGACCTTGCAGCGCGAAACCAGCGGGTTTACCGAGTTTGTCCCGCTGCCGTTCGTGCACATGGAAGCGCCCAACTGGCGGCGCGGCGAAACCCGATCAGGTCCGACCTGGCGCGAGGCGGTGCTGATGCATGCGGTGGCACGGATCGCGCTCGATGGGGCGATTCCCAATATCCAGACGAGCTGGGTGAAGCTGGGTCCCGATGGCGCGGCTGCGATGCTGCAATCGGGTGCCAATGATCTGGGCGGGACGCTGATGGACGAATCGATCACGCGCGCCGCCGGAGGACAAAACGGCCAGATCTTCGATGTCCCGCAGATGCAGGCACTGGCAGCCCGGCTCGGACGCCCCCTTCGCCAGCGCGAAACGATTTATGGCCAGCCCATTGGGCAGATGGCCTATGCAGACTAACGACAGGACAGCAGCATGAACACGACCATCGCCATTATCGGCGGAACAGGAAATCTCGGCAGCGCACTCGCATGGCGACTGGCCCGCGCCGGCAAGGACGTCGTGATAGGCTCGCGCACCGCGCAATCTGCGGCTGACAAGGCCGCAGAGCTTGGCCATGGCCTGCGCGGAATGAGCAATGCCGATGCCGCTGCCGCTGCCGGGATCGTAATGGTGACGGTGCCCTTTGCCGCGCAGGCGCAGACGCTTGCCGAAATCGCGCCGAATGTTGTCGGCAAGATCGTGGTCGATACCACCGTGCCCCTGATGCCGCCAAAGGTCATGCGCGTTCAGTTGCCCGCCGAAGGATCGGCAGCTGCCTGCGCAGCGGCGATGCTGGGCGACGGCGTGCGCCTGGTGTCGGGATTTCACAATGTCGCCGCGCATAAGCTGGCGCAGGACATCGACGTAGCTTGCGACATTCTGGTGTTCGGTGACGACAAGGCCGCCCGGGCCGAAGTGGTTGCGTTGGCAGATGCCATCGGCCTGCGCGGTATCCACGCCGGAGCATTGGTCAACGCGGCGGCGGCCGAGGCGATGACCTCGCTGCTGATCTTCATCAACAAGAACTATCGCGTCGATGGCGCCGGCATCCGCATCACCGGCGAGCTTCAGCCGTTCGCATGAGCCAGCGATGATCCAGATCCTACCGCTGGAAGGCCTGCCTGAAATCGCGGCGGGCGATGATCTGTCCCGGCGGCTGGCGGCGCTGCTGCATGCAGGTCCAGTGCATCTGCTGCCGGATGACATGCTGGTCGTGACGCAGAAAATCGTCTCCAAGGCGGAAGACCGTTTCGTCGATCTGGCTGGCATCAGCCCTTCATCAGAGGCGATCACGCTGGGGCTTGAGGTCAACAAGCCTGCCGCGCTGGTCGAGGTGGTGCTGAGCGAATCGTCCGCCATCGTCCGCAAGGCACCCAATGTGCTGATCACTCGGCACCGGCTGGGACATGTTATGGCCAATGCCGGGATCGATGCCTCCAACATCGGCAGCGGCAACAGCAGCAAGGTCCTGCTTCTGCCGGTCGATCCGGATGCTAGCGCTCAGCGGATATCGGATGCCTGCCAGGATGTTTTCGGATTTGCTCCCGGCGTCATCATTTCAGACAGCTTCGGGCGACCCTGGCGACTGGGCACCGTCAACGTCGCGATCGGGGTCGCCGGAATGGCTGCGATGCTCGACATGCGCGGCACACCCGATCGCGATGGGCGGACCATGGAGGTGACCCATATCGCCTTTGCCGACGCAGTGGCGGCGTCTGCGGGTCTGGCGATGGGCGAGGGCGCAGAAGGCATCCCGGCCTGCATCGTGCGCGGACTGAAGGTTCCACACGATGCGCGCGGGAGCAATACGATCCTGCGTCCGCAAGCCGAGGACCTGTTCCAATGAGCGCGCGCTACACTGTGCTGACGGGGGGAGTGGGGGGCGCGAAGCTGGTCGATGGCCTGTATCGCATACTCCCGCCGCACAGCTTGACGGCGATCGTCAACACTGGCGACGATTTCCGACATTACGGCCTGCCGGTATCGCCCGATATCGATACGCTGCTCTACACGCTTTCTGGGCGGTCAAACCAGACTCTGGGCTGGGGCCGCGAGGGCGAGACGTGGAACTTCATGGCAGCGCTGACTTCGCTGGGCGGCGAGAACTGGTTCAACCTTGGCGATGGTGATCTGGCGCTGCATGTGCTGCGCGGACACGCGCTGGCATCAGGGGAAACGCTGACGTCCATCATCGCCAGCTTCGCAGCAGCATGGAATCTGGCGCTGACCATCCTGCCAATGACCGACGATGCCGTTGCCACCTTCGTCGATACCGATGAAGGTCTGCTGCCGTTTCAGCGATATTTTGTCGAGCGGCGATGCGAACCCAGGCTGCTCTCGGTCCAGTTCGATGGCGCGCAAGCAGCTGCTGCCGCACCGGGGGTGGTCGAGGCGATCATGACCAGCGATGCGGTGCTGGTTGCACCGTCCAACCCTTGGCTCAGCGTCGATCCCCTGCTGGCCATCCCGGCGATCCGCGCGGCGCTGGTAGCAACCCCGGCGCCGGTCGTGGCGGTTTCGCCGCTGGTCGGTGGTACGGCGGTCAAGGGGCCGACCGCCAAGCTGATGGCCGAACTCGGGCTTGCTATCACCAACGACGCGATCGCTGGGCATTATGGCAGTTGGCTCGACGCGCTGCTCATCCACGGCGATGACGATGCCCCCGCCGGTGTCGCACATGCGCGCACCGATACGCTGATGCATACCGCCGATGACCGCATCCGCGTGGCCCGCGCCGCGCTGGCGCTGGCCGAAGGATGCTCCGAATGACAGCATGGCGCATATGTGTGCCGATCAAGCAGGGTCTCGACTGCAAATCGCGTCTGGGTGGCGTGCTTGACGAAACGGCACGCACTGGGCTGGCGCGACGGATGGCGGGGCATGTGCTGGCCGTGCTGCAGGACCGTTTCGAGTCCGAACAGATCACTATTCTTTCACTGACACGGCCCGAAGGCTGGGCGCACGGATGGATGCGCGATCAGGGGCGCGGCCTCAATCCCGAGCTGGGCGCCTGGCGGGCCGCACAGGGTGATACGCCGGTTCTAATTCTGCATGCCGATCTGCCGTTGCTGGACGTAGAGGATATCGATGCCTTGCTTGCGTTGGCTGCCGGAGGCGTTGCGCTGGCCACCGACCGGGCAGGGCAGGGCAGCAATGCGCTTGCCATTGCCGATGGCCGGCCGTTCGACATGCGCTTCGGCGCCCGCAGCCGTGCCCGGCATTGCGCCCAATATCCCGACATCAACGTGATCGAGCGAGAAGGCCTGATGGCCGATCTTGATACCCCCGATGATGCCCGATACATCCGTGCGCGCGGATTTGCCGTCTGATCGTCCTGCCCTTGGGAAGGTTCGATCCGGCGGCGCAGCCCGCACAAGCCGGTCGTCATCTCGAACAGGGGAAAGCTGGCAATGAAGCTGAACATCGGTGTGCCAAACAGCATGAAGGTTGCCGCCATGGTCCAGCCCTGGGAGGGTGCGTTGACCGGAGCTGACGTCGGGCGGCTGATGGCGGCGGCAGACGCGCTGGGGTTCAACAAATGCATGCTCGGCGAGCATTTCATCATCCCCAAAGAGCATATCGCGCTGTCGGGCGACTGGTATTTCCACACCGTCGTGGCGCTGGGGTATATCGGCGGGCAGACGCGCAACCTGCGGCTGTCTTCCTCCGTCACGATCCTGCCGCTCCAGAACCCCATCGTGCAGGCAAAGGGCTGGTCGACACTCGACTGGCTGACCGGCGGCCGCGCCGAGGCTTTGTTCGGCGTCGGTTGGCTGAAAGAGGAGTTCGACATGCTTGGCGTGGATTTCCACAGGCGCGGCAAGATGGCGGATGAGTATATCGCAGCGATGATCGCGCTGTGGACCATGGATGAGCCGGAATTCGAAGGCGAATTCGTCAATTTCAGCAACTGCGGCTTTGCGCCCAAGCCCGTCCAGAAGCCGGCCGTGCCGATCTGGTTCGGCGGCGATGCTCCGGCGGTACAAAAGCGGGTGGCCAAGTTCGGCAATGGCTGGTCGCCGTTTCGCACCCCGCCGGAGACTTTTCCCGCGTGTATCGATTTCATCAAGTCGCAGCCCGAATATGACGGGCGCCCGATCGACGTATTCTTTGCGCTAGAAATGCTCAACGTGGGCGCGCATCACGAGATTCTCGACGATCCCCGGGCACCTGGAACGGCCGACAAGCAGAAGATCCTCGATCAGATCGGCTGGCTGGCCCAGCTGGGCATTACCGAGACCATCGTGCCGTTGCCCCCCGGCATCCAGGACAGCCAGGCTTGGCTCGACCGCCAGCAATGGGTGGCCGAGGAGATCATGCCGCTGGTGTGAACCTGCGGCATGATCCTGCCTGATCTACGCCGAGCCCATCATGTCGATCATCTCGGCATAATGCGGCTGATGGTGGCAGATGCCGCCATCGACAGAGATGATCTGGCCGGTGACAAAGCCGGCAAGGTCTGACGCCAACCACAGGACCGCGCCTGCAATGTCATCGGCGACGCTCTCGCGCGGCAGCAGTACATGCCGCTGGATCATTCCAAGCTGGGCCTCGCTCATCTGCGCGCGGGCGACAGGGCTGAGCACCAGCCCGGGCAGCACGGCATTGCAGCGGATGCCCAGCCGCCCGAACTGCGCCGCCGTATTGCGGGTAAGCGCATTCACGGCCGCCTTGGAAGCGCTGTAGGCCGGGTTGAGTACGTCGCCGAGCAGCGAGACCCCTGAGCCGGTGTTGATGATCGACCCACCGCCAGCAGCGATCATCGCCGGCACCGCGTGCTTTGTCATCAGCATGGTGCCGCGCACATTGACGTCGAAGGCAGCATCCCAGACCGCGCTTTCCATCGCCGTGATCGCCCCGTCGCGCATCATCTGCGCCGCTGCCGTGTTGGCGGCATTGTTGTGCAGAATGTCGATCCGGCCGAATTGGCTGGTCACCGTTTGAATCAGCGTCGCAATGCTGTCTTCGTCTGCAATATCCACAGACTGCGCTACCGCCTTGCCCCCGCCCGAGCGAATGTCGTTCGCCACCTGGCTCGCGCCATCGGCGTTGACATCGGCAATGACGACCTGCGCCCCATGCGCTGCCAGCATCCTGGCACAGGCCTCGCCGATATTGGCGCCGCCGCCCGTGACGATCGCGATTTTTCCTTCAACCAGCCCCATGCTCATTCTCCCAGCAGCTTCCACGTTCCGTAATCCTCGGCAGCGGTGAAGAAGCGCTCGTTCATCGGCACTCCGTTCTGCCCCCAGGCGTCAAGATTGGCGACCCACGCCTGCAGGCCGTACATCACGAACAACCGGGTCTGCTCCCAAGCTTCCTCGAAATCGGGCACGCCTTGCGCGCCGGTGGCGATCAGATACTCGCGATACTGTTTGACCATGTCCTTGTGGTGCTTGCGGCGCTCCTCGATCGAGAGCGCGCCGATGATGAAATAGGTGAGATCCCGCCAGGGACGCCCGCGGCGGACCAGCTGCCAGTCGAGCCACAGCCGCTCGCCGCCGGGCAGGATGTAGGTGTTGCCCTGATGGCAGTCGCCCAGCACGATGCAGTGCGGCGAGCGGTTGGCGCGCTCGATTTCGCCCAGCCGGTCGAAAGCGCGTTCGACCTTTTTAGGATCGTCCAGATAATGCTGCGGCGCGATGTCGCGAAAAGCGGGATCTTCCAGATTGAGCGCGATCCATTGCCACATGATGCGCACCTGATCGCTGTCGACAGGCGTATCCATCTGGGTCTGCAGCCATGGCGCGTTGACCGGGCTGATCTTGTCGCTGCCCCACAGGCTGCCATGGAGCTTGGCGAGACCCTCGAGATTCTCAATGATCATCTCGACGCCGTTGGCGTGCGTGCTGTGGCCGAACCTGCCGCCGCGATCATGCAGGTCTTCGAGCACGATAAAGCCATGCGCCTTGCCGTCGTCATCCCAGTCCGCATAATAGCAGCGCGCGGTCGGCACCTTCATTTCATGCACCATGAAGTGATAGAACCGCGCTTCGAGGGCATGGATATCGACATTGTCGAAGGATCCGGACCAGTTGGCCTTCATGCACAGATTGGCAGGCAGGCCAGCGGCGATTCCCGCATCGTTCCAGTCCACCCTTATCCGCCATTTTGTGGTGTGGCTGTTGAGCAGTTCGACCGTTTCCATGCTGCGCGCGACCACGCCGGGATATTTGTAGCCCATCATCCGGCTGAGCCAGGCCGCATCGATCTGGTCCATCGTCGTCGGGATATGATCGGTGCGCGCAGGATAGGGGCGCGGCACGCAGTTCGGATCGACGACCGGGTTATGATATTGCGGCGCTGCTTGGGGATCGTTCATCAATTCGTCCTTGGTTCAAGCGTGATGGTGGGTGGCGTCGTGGCGGCGGATGGCGCGGCTGGCGAGCAGCAGCAGTACCCCTCCGGCGATACAGAACAGCATGGCAGTGCCAATGCCCCAGGCTACGCCGTCCTTCCCGCCAACCTGGTCACTGACCATGCCGATCAGCCAGGCGCCGAGGCCGACGCCGATCAGGTTGGCGCTCATCTGCACGGCAGACACCGCAAGGCCGCGCAGATGCGGCCCGGCAATCGTCACGATCACGGCGTAGACCGGGCCGTTGTAGGAAGCGCTGAACATTCCCGCCGCCATCAGACAGGCCACCGCGACTGTCGCGCTGCCCGCACTGACTGCGAGCAGACCGGCGATGGCGGTGAGCACGGGGATCGCCGATGCCAGCAAGGCGGTGTGCGCGGGATCGAAGCCGCCGCGGCGCGCATTGATCCGGTCACTTCCCCAGCCTACGGTCAGTCCGCCAACCGACCCAAGAATGCCATAGGCGATCGCAACCACCAGGCCCGCCTGCGGTAAGCCAAAGCCATGGCTGTCCACCAGGAACGTCGCAAGCCAGGTGCTCATCCCGTAAATGCCGGTGGCGATGCAGGTGATCGCGGCAATGGCATAGGTCATGCCCGGGCGGGCGAAAAGCATGCCCAGCCGCGCGCGCAGCGCGTGATCGCCATGCTCCTGCGGAGCATCCTGTCGTCCGCGTACCGGCTCTCGAACGGTGAAGTAGAGCAGCGGGGCCAATAGAAGGCCAGGTACTCCGGCTGCGACAAAGGCCCAGCGCCAGCCATGTTCGGCAACGATCCAGCCGCCGGCAAAAAAGGCGAGCGCAAAGCCTACGCCCGCGCTGAGGTACCAGATGCCGATCGCGGTCGCGCGCCGGTCGGTACCGAAATAGTCCGAGAGCAGCGACATGCCGGTTGGTGAGCCACCCGCCTCGGCCACGCCGACCGCCGCACGCCCGGCGGCCAAGGTCCAAAAGCCGGTCGCAGCGCCGCACAGCGCCGTTGCGCCGCTCCACGCCGCCAGCGCAAAGGTCATCAGCGCGGTGCGGTTCATGCGGTCGACCGCATAGCCGAACGGGATGGCCGCAATCGCGAACGGCACGCCATAGGCCACCCCGGCGAGCAATCCTAGCTGCGCGCCTGACATCGAGAACTCAGTGCCCAGCGGCTTGAGGACCAGCCCGATGATCGCCCGGTCGATGCCATGGCAGGTCTGCGCCAGCGTCAGGACCGCGAGCACATACCAGCGATAAATGCCTGGCGGCGCGCTGGCCGTCGTCACGTCATTCTATCCTGCTCCCACCGACTATTGTCCGCCGAACATTGCACAGGTCTGCTGCAGGCAACCTGCCAGAGGAAAGGCGCGAAAGCGGCCCCGCTGCAGGACACTGCCCAGAAGGGAGAGGCAGGCGATGGGACAGGCAGATACCAACAAGGCGATCGTTCGCCAGTTTCTGGGTGCGGTCGAGGCCGGAGATCTTGCAACGATCGAAGCTTTGCAGGCTTCTGACTGCACATGGTGGGTCGTCGGCGGCGGTGACATGAGCCGCGCTGCCTATACCGAAGCGGTCAAGGGCATGCTGCTGACCGCTTCCGTGCGCCGCGTCACCATCATCGGCATGGTGGCAGAAGGCGACACTGTGGCCGCCGAGGTGCGATCCGAAATGCATTTCGGCGATCGCATCTACGCCAACGAATATCATGACCTCTTCGTCCTGCGCGACGGGCAGATTGTTCACGGGCGCGAATATTTCGACACCAGCAAGGTTGCGGCCTTCTTCGGCGCGCAGGAAGGTTGATCCATGCAGCATGAACAGACGGTGCGCGCGTTTCTGGCGCTGTTTCATACCAGCAACCTGAATGGCGCGGCGTTGCGATCGATGCTGGCACCCGATGCCCGTTACCAGCCGATCGTGCCGATCGCGCCGGTGCGGACTGGCGCGGATGCCATCTGCGCGGAAATGGAGCGGCAGTATAAGCTCTATGCCGACTGTGCCTGCGATATACTTCACGTCGCGGTCACCGGCGATACGGTGTTTACCGAACGGGTCGACACCGTCAGGCAACTCGCCAACGGTCAGGCGACGACCACGCACGTCGTGGGGGTGTTCGATCTCGATGGCGACGGCAAGATTGCGTGGTGGCGTGAATATTGGGATGCGCTCGATTGCGCGGGCCAGCTTGGCATCGATGATCGCGCGATGCGCGCGATGATGTGCGCGTGAGAGGTAGCGGGATGCAGTATGATGTCGTCGTCATGGGATCGGGCGCGGCCGGACTGACCGCAGCCCTGGTTGCCGCCAAGGCGGGCCATTCGGTCGCGGTCCTGGAAAAGGCACCGCATTTCGGTGGCACAACCGCGATCTCCGGAGGCGGCATCTGGATTCCCGGCAGCCCGCAGGCCATGGCCGAGGGCGTTGACGACAGCATCGAGAAGGCCCGCGAATATGTGCTGGGCGTGGTCGGCAATCGTGCGGAACGCGACCTCATCGACGCCTATCTCGCCAATGGCCCTGAGATGGTCGCGTGGCTGGCCAGCAGCAGCCATGTCGATTTTCAAATTTCTCCACCTTCTAGCGACTGGTATCCCGATGTTCCCGGCGCGGTCGACTTTGGCCGGTTGCTGGCGCCGGCGGAATACAACGGTACCCGTCTTGGCGAGGATTTCGAAAGGCTGCAAAAGCCGCGCGAGGAGTTCAATGCCCCTGGCGGGATGATGATCGACCTGTTCGATCTCGAGTATATCGCAAGGCTGCCATCTCCAGGGGCACTGTGGTACATGGCCAAGATCGCGGTGCGCTTTGCGCTCGACAAGCGCAAACTTGGCCGCGGCTCGAGGCTCACGATGGGCAACGCGCTGGCAGGTCGGCTTCTGCATTCGTGCCTCGATGCAGGAATAGACCTGTTCGAGGCGAGCCCGGTGGAGGACCTCCTGACATCGGATGGCCGGGTGACGGGCGTTCGCGCCAAGATCAAGGGGGTGCTGACCGAAATCACTGCCCGGCAAGGCGTGGTTCTGGCCTCGGGCGGGTTCTCCGCCAATGCCGCGATGCGCAAGGCGTATATCCCGTTTGCCGAACAGCACGTCTCGATCCTGCCTTATGAAAACACGGGCGACGGGATCAATGCGGCAACCGCATCGGGCGCGGCGATGGGAGCGGAAAACCACGTCAACGCCGTCTGGGCGGTGGTATCCAAGCGCACCCGCGACGATGGCTATGTCGAGCGCTATGCGCATCTGATCGACATGTCCAAACCCGGCTGCATTGCGGTCAATGCCGCCGGGCAACGATTCGGTAACGAGGCCAGTGTCCATTTTGTCGAGGCGATGCACGCGACCGGCACGGTGCCGGCACACATCATCGCCAATGCGGCGTTCGTGAAGAAATACGGGATGGGGCTGGTGCTACCCGGCGGCGGCAAGATCAAGCAGATGGTCGCCTGCGGATACATGAAAACCGGCGCCACACTGGCCGAACTCGCAGGCAAGATCGGGATTGACGCAGCGGGGCTGGCCGCGACAGTCGCGAAGGTCAATGCTGATGCGGCCACCGGCAGGGACACGCAGTTCGGCAAGGGCGAGACCCAGATCGACATCGAGATCGGCGATCCCAAGCACAAGCCCAATGCCTGCTTCGGCCCAGTGGGCGACGGTCCTTTCTATGCCATCGAAATCTTCCCCGGCGACGGGTCTACCACCGTGGGAGTCAAGATCGACGTCCAGTGCCGCGTGATCGGCCACGATGGCATGCCCATTGCCGGTCTTTGGGCCGCAGGGCTCGACGCCAATTCGATCTGGCAGGGCAAATCGCCGGCGCATGGCTGCAACATCGGCCCGGCGATGGTCACCGGCTATATTGCAGGCAAATCGGTGGCTGGCGCGGCCTGAGCTGTCCTGCCGGTTGACGCGTTACCCGGTCGCTTGGCGCCGCCGCGCTTCGGCCACCATCGCATATATTCCCATATTGTAGGCGGTGAGTTGGTCCATTGTCAGGTTGCGATACGGCGTCATCGGGCACAGCGAATCGACCACGTCCCAGAAAGGTTCGATCTGGTCGAGCACCTCATCGACCGGGCCGCATTTCACGAAGGCCTGCACCATCTCGTCGGAGACGTTGTCGATCACGCCTGCGACATCGCCATGCTCGCCCGCCGCCAGTTGGCATGCACGCGCAAGATCACCAAAGCCGATCGCATCGAAGAACGGCTCGTATTCCTTGTAGCCGGCATAGCCCGCCACGGTAGCACGGCTGTCATCGATCGCCTGCTGCTTGTCGTCGTTGATCGCCACCCAGGGCCAGGCGTTGACCTCGACATCGGACCGCTTGCGGCCAAAGCGCGCTAACTCGCCCTCGATGAACGGCTTCTTGCCCACGGTGTAATCCACCGTCCACAGCGCATGCACCATCAGCCCATCGCCGATCTCCAGTGCCATGCTGGTCAGCTTGTCCTTCAGCGCGGCAATCCAGATCGGAATATGCTCGCGCACCGGGGGTGCGGTCAGCATCATTTCGGTCCATTCGGCGTTAAAATATTCGCCATGGACCGGCTCCATGCCCTTGTGCGCGTTGGCGTTGACATAGCGCACCACCTTGACGACCTCGCGCAGATGGGTGAGCAGCTTGCGCTTGGGTTCGCCATAGATGCCGGACAGGGCGCTGTGCAGTGACGTGCCAAGCCCGAGGACAAAGCGGCCCTGGCTGATGGTGTCGAGCTCGATCGCGGCATAGGCGGTTTCCACCGGGCTGCGCGTGCCGGCAACCGCGATTCCGGTCGAGACCTTGAGCGTCTCGGTCATCGCTGCGACGGCGGCCATCGGCACGAACGGCGGGCCGTAGATCTGCAGTGAAAAGCAACCTTCGAACCCAGCGGCTTCCATCTGCTGTGCCATGCCGCCCATCACCGGCGCGGGCAGCACGGGCATGACGCCCCACCATTTGCGTTCGCCGCCGGTGGCGTTTGTCAGGCCGCTCACTTGCCGTCGTACCCGATGATGGCGCTGCAATCGGCGCTGACATTGTCGCGATAGGCAAAGTCGCCGCGCGCCTGCCTTTCCGCCAGTGCCAGCATCAGCACGCGGTATTTCTGCCCGGCCTCGTCAAGCGGCGAGTGCAGGTCCCTGCGGCTTTCCGGGTGCATGTAGCGCGGGCTTTGCGGGCTGGTCATCGAGCTGTCCTGCCGCGATACCTTGTAGCTGGCCTTGGGCATCATGTAGCGGAACGGGTTCGTCTTTTTGACGTTCGACGTGTTCATCGCATAATCCAGCCGGGTGCGGTCGCGGGTTTCGGGCACGCACGGGTGGAACAGCTGCACATTGTCGCCCGGGCTGAAGCGTCCATAGGCGATCGCGGCATGGCTGCGCAGATAGATGCGGATGACCTGGCGAACCTGCTGCACATCGTCCTTCACCCCGCCGAACCATTTCATGATCGGGGCAACAGATTTGTTGGTGCACGTCCGCACCATGGTGATCGTCTCGGTGTCGTAGAACACTTCGACCACTTCCTTGTCCATCTTCTCGTCTCCGACCACATCGGCATGCAGGAAATCCGAGTGGGTGAGGTCGATCAGGTTTTCGAGGCTGAGCGGCGCGCAGCAATCGAAGCGCACGGTGCCCAGCATATGCCGCGGGAGATTGCCGTCATCGGGCAGATAGGGAATGCTGGGCAAGTGCGCCGGGTCGGCATTGGCAGGGTTGCCATACCATCCCCAGACATAGCCGTAGTGTTCAAGCACGGGATAGCGGCCGTGCGCATCGCTGAACGCACTGCTATCGGCCCGGTCGGCATCATGGGGGTGACATTCGGCTGCAACCGCTTTCCCGTCTTCGCGCCACAGGAAAAACGGCTGAGAATAGACAGAGCGCCGGACAGGCTTTGCGGTGACGGCAAAGCTGTGGGCGAGCGGGAACCAGGCGTCCTTCAGTACAATGTCATGCGGGACCCAGCTGTTGACCGCCTTCTGGAAAGCGGCTGGCTGCATGGCTTCGGTCAGGCCATCATGGGCACTGGCGGCATTCTGGTCTGTATCGAGCATGGTCAATCTCCCGGATCAGTCTGCAATACTGCGGCGGAGCGCCGCTGAAGGATTTCTTGTCGCAAGGCTTCGGCATGTACCGAGACCGATGGCCGCAGCACGCGCAAGGCGGCTCCATCAACCGCCGGGCGGATCGAAAACGGGGCTCCTGCTCCCATCAGGCGGGCCATCACGCCCGAGCGCGATGATGAAAGCCTTGCGCGCCAGCGAACCTGCGTCACCCCTCGTCCGGCAGGGACCGGCGCGACAATCACGCGCAGCAGTTCGTTGTATTCGGCATCGCGCAGCACAAGCTCGCTCTCGCCGGTGTCGGGTTGGGTCGCGATCCGCAGTGATGCGGGAAATTCAGGCACGAACGGTGCCGGCCAGCGTGGTCCGGCCCACTGGCAGTTGCGTTCCATCACCAACAGGCCGTTCTGTTCCATCAATTCGGTGGCGAGATATGGGGTAAAGCGGATACCACGAATGGCGATGACCAGCGAAGGATCGTCGTAAAGCGCGTTGAGGAACTCGGTATGCGGTAGTGAAAGCTGGCTTGTGCCGCCGAGCGGCAGATCGGTGCTTTTGACAAGGTCCGGAGCGGTGGCCTCAGGATTAGAGCTGATCCGGACAAAGCCCCCGCCTTCAGCAACAGCAAAGGCCACCGCGCGGTATAAGGGCGGGAATTTCTGCTGGCTCTTGAGGTTGGGAATGTCTTTGAGATGGCCGGTGGCGCCATCGAATGTCCAGCCATGATAGCCGCACTGGATCATCCCGCTTCCCAGAATGCACCCCAGCGACAACGGAGCCCTGCGGTGCGGGCAGCGATCTTCCAGCGCCCGTGCTGTGCCTTGCGCATCGCGCCACAACACCACCGGCTGATTGCCGAGATCGACATTGATAGGCTTGGTCTGCGACAATTCTTCCGACCGCGCGACCGCCCACCACAACGCCGGTTGATCAGGGGAGCTGTCGTCAACCATAGAACAGATCCGCGATGCGCTGGCGATAGACGGCTGCCTTTTCGAGCGGCATGCCGAACTGGGGAACCACAGGGGTAATGGCATCGACCGAAACTGCCCGTTCCGCGACCAACTCGCGGACCTCGTCAGCGCTGCCCAGAATATTGATGGCGCTGACCATCTCGTCGGGACAGGCTCTTGTCATTGCGTCAAAGTCCTGCACGGCAAAAGCTGCCTGGATGGCCCTGGCTTCCTTGCCGAAACCGATGCCCTCGAAATATCGAAGATACTGCGGGGACTGGGTGTAGAATGCCAGATTGGCCCGCGCATCGGCAATGGCCTCGGCGCGGTTCTCGTTGATCACGGTGAAGATCATCAGGTTGACCGTGACCGCTGATCGCGGGCGCCCCGCATTGGCCAGACCGGCCTCGAGATGGGGGATAACCTTCTCTGCAATCCATTGGGTGGTCCATAAAGGATGCCCCAGCAAGCCATCGGCAATTGCGCCGGCCTGTTCGCAGGCCTTTTCGAAGATCGCGGGCAGATACACCGGAATGGCTGAGCGGCGCGGCGGCGCGATAAGCCGGAAATGCGACAGATCGAGCGTGTGATAGTCTCCCTCCAGCCGCTGGAGCTGCCCTGTGTGCCCCTGCGCAATGACCGCACGCACCTGGGATACGACCTCGCGCATATGCGCGAGCGGCTTGCCATAGACCATGCCGAAGCTGCCCTCGATCTGGCTTTCTGCGCTGGAGCCGAGCCCGAGAAGGACTCGCCCGTCGCTGATATGGTCCAGATCGATGGCGCTGCAGGCGGTCTCAAGCGGACTGCGGGTAAAGGCGAGCGCGATCCCGGTTCCCAGCTTGATGCGCCGGGTCACCGCTGCAGCAGCGGCAAGCGTGGCAAAGGGAGCACCGAAGATCTGGGGTGCCCACAGCCCTTCCACGCCAGCGTCCTCCCAGGCCTGCACCAAAGGCACCAATTCGCGTGCCGGCAGGACGGGCAATTCGGCCCAGACAGGAAGGGGTGCGTTCACGTTCAGAAGCCCTTGGCGGTGTCGAAATAGTCACGCCAGGCGACGATTTTGGGCCCGTCCATTTCGAATACCCCCATCAGCTTGACCGAGACGATCTGCCGCCCCATGGCATCAAAGAAATTGTCGGTACGTTCGGTCAGCACGATATTACCGTGCGCAGCGATGTGGTGGACGATCACCTCGGCGCTTTCGATCGGATACATTTGTGCAAATCCGTCCATGAACGCCTTGGCCTCGGCAAATCCGACGGTTTTTGAGAGACCAACATTCTCCCAGACTGTCTCGTTCGTGAAGCGGCGATCCATCGCTGCCAACATATCTGCCAGCGTCGGTCGCCATTCGGTGAAGAACGCCTGAACCTCGGCCAGCGCATCGGACATGATCAGTCTTCCTTGGCCAGCGTCACGGTGATGCCGTCGAGCGCTTCAGTCAGCGCGATCTGGCACGAGAGCCGACTGTTGGCGTTGCGATGCTCGGAACTGTCGAGCAGATCGTTTTCGTCCTCGCTCATCGCCGGGATCCGGGCGAGGAAGGCGTCATCGATATGGACATGGCACGTGGCACAGGAACAGCAGCCGCCGCACAACGCCAGCAATTCGTCGCAGCCATTGTCGCGGATCGCTTCCATCAGCGTCAGGTCGGTGCCTGCCTCGATGATCGATGCCGTGCCGTCGCGCGTGACCAGATTGATTTTGGGCATGAAATCTTGCTCCTTGGGCAAAGTTAGCGGACTTCGCGTTCTACCGGGAACCGGTCGAAGTAGAACTGGAAGTCCTGTCGTATCTTGTCGGCGGTGATCGCAAAGTCCCGCTCGAGGTTGAAGACCACGCGGCCTTTCACGGCCGGGTCGTGGTCGGCATGGTATGCATGCAGCGTCGCCAGCGTCGCATCGTCGAGCGTAATCCCGGCCTTACGATAGATCTCGTGCAGGATAGCATCGGGATTCTTGATCCATTCGTGGAAATAGACATCGATCGTCTGCGCAGGGGGCAGGCAATCATGGTCGCGCACGCACCGTGATAGCAGGGTTTTGTAGCGATCAATCCAATATGCCTTGGGCTCTTGCGGATCGGTTTTTGTGCGCAGGATTCGTGCAGCATAAAGCCACATCGACAGCGTCGAGCGGATCGAGCCCACCGGATCGCGGTGGGTGATGACATAGGTCGCATCGGGAAAGGTCTTTTGCAGCACCGGCAGCTGTTCCATGTGCTGCGGGCACTTGATGACCCAGCGGTTCGGGCCTTTGAGGAACGTAAGGACCTGCAGGCCTTTTTTCAGATAGGCGTAGGTGCCGGTCTGGTCGTGGCTCAGATAAAAATCGCGCCATCTCGGCGCGAGCACCATCCATTCGATCAGATAGGATGAAAAATCGAGCGCCTGCAGTTCGATATCCTCGCTGATGTGATCGGGCGAGAATTCGTGCATGTATTTGAACAGCGGCATCATCGCGTCCTGCTGCTGCCATCCGGCATCGGCGCGGGAGCGGCGGGGGTTGGCATCTGCAGGGTTGGGCGCATCCGCTTCGGTAGGTACAGGCGCGATCGCCTCCCACCATGGCAGCGAGCGCAGCCGGGTGTCCGCCGACAGCAGGCCGAGCAGATGGGTCGTTCCCGAGCGCGGCGGCCCGGCGACGATGATCGGGCGGTCGATTTCGATGTCCAGAATTTCGGGATGGCGCCTGCAGATATCCTCGACCCGCAACCGGTCCGACGCATAGCGCACGAACATCATCCACAGCGCCGCATGCGACACCGGCGACAGAAAGGCATCGTCCTTGACGCATTGGCACCACAGGTCGAGACGCTCGACGAAATCCATGGCGCCGAAATCGGAAAGGCCGGTCCCGGTCCGGGCAGCGTCCAATATCGCTTCCGACGTGAAGTCGAACTGCATCTGCGCCGCCTGCGTCAGCGCCGCCTGCTGCGCCTCGCTGAGCACGGGTGCGTGCATGTCGACGATGTCGAACACCTCTCCTAGCCGTGCACTCTCGCCCATGCCTTGTTCCTTCCCTCAGCCTGCCCAGCCTAGACAGGGATAAATTCTGGTGTTGGCCTACCAAAAGATATGCCGCCTGATGCTGCGACAGGCGTAGCCCGGTGCCATAAGACATGTGTGAGGATGCAGGCGCGGCATGGCCGAAAATCTGTTCGATCTGACCGGCAAGGTGGCGCTGGTGACGGGTGCCAATTCGGGCCTGGGCTTCGGATTTGCCGAAGGCCTTGCCCGCGCCGGCAGCGACATCGTGCTTTGGGGTCGCCGCGCCGATGCCAACGCGCGTGCCATGGAAAAGCTGCGCGCACTGGGCGTGCGGGTGCATGCAGCTTGCATCGATGTCACCGACGAGGCTGCTATCGTGGCGGGTGTCGAATCGGCGATCCGAGTCATGGGCAGGATCGACACGGTGGTCGCAAATGCAGGCATCGCGAGCCAGAAGCCGTTCATCGATATGGATGCCGATACCTATCACCAGTTGATCAACGTCAACCAGCATGGGGTGGTGTTTACCCTGCGCGAGGTGGCCCGGCACATGGTCGAACGCGGGGGTGGCGGATCAATGATCGTCTGCGGCAGCGGCTCTATCTTCCAGGGCGTGCCGACGATGACGCATTACGGCGCGGCCAAGGGCGCGCTTGCTGCCTTGGCGAAGGGGATCGCCGCAGAACTTGGCCCGCACGGCATCCGCTGCAACGTCATTGCGCCGGGGTTCATCATCACAGAAATGACAATGGCCGATCCGGCGATCGGCAACATGATCGCCGAGATTGTGGCGGCCAAGGCCCCGCTCGGCCGGGCCGGCAATCCCGACGATCTGTGGGGCGCCGTCGTCTATCTCGCCAGCGATCTTTCACGCTATCATACCGGCGATACGCTGGTCATCGATGGCGGCAAGATCATCAGCAACTAGGAGGAATGGACGGTGTTCGCGCGCCCCGATGCCCGGCATAGCCAGATTGCCTATGTCACCAGCGATCTTGACGAGGCGATGGCGCTGTGGCGCGATGCGTTCGACGTGCCCGCCTTCTTTGTCTTCGCCAACGATGCGCCGGGCATGGAGTGCTCGCACCCCTATCGCCTGCGGATTGCGCTGGCGAGTGTCGGTGGCACCGAGATCGAGCTGATCGAGCCATTGGACGGCAATGCCATGTATGCCGAAAGCCTGCCGGCCGACGGCAGCTTTGCCATGCAGTTTCACCATGTCTGCATCCGTGTCGAAGGTTTGCTCGCGGACTTCGATGCGCATATGGCGTCGATCGACCCGGAGCGTCATCCGGTGGTCTACCGCGGCGGCATGGGCGAGGTGATGCGCTTTGCCTATACCGACGAGCGAGCAACGCTGGGGCACTACGTCGAGCACGTCTGGTTTGATCCTGGTTTCTACACGCAGATGGCCGGTGCTATACCAGTCTACCCGGCCGCCTGAATGACGCGCCCGGCCATCAGCCTCAATTTTCGCGACCTGGGGGACCTCCCCGCGGCGGGCGGCCAAGTGCGCTCTGGCCTTGTCTACCGCAGCGAGGGGCCACGCAACTTCACCTCGGCAGATTGCAGCTATCTTGCAGGGCTCGGTATTCGCACGATCGTCGATCTTCGTTCGGCAGGGGAGCGTGCCGAAGCGCCGCATGACTGGCATGGCGCACAGTGCACCTGGCTGGGTCTCGAGGTCGATGCCGATCTGCGCGTGTTCGGCGATGAGGGCCGCGAGCGGTTGCGCCAGGGGCCCGAGCCGGAGATCGCGATCGAGACGATGAAGGAAACCTACCGCTCGATTCCCGCAGCGCTCGCCCGCCACTGGACGCGCATTGCCGAGCCGCTGCTCGGCGACGGTGCGCCGATGATGGTCAACTGCACTGCAGGCAAGGACCGCACCGGGGTTGCCATTGCCTTCCTGCTCGAACTGGCGGAGGTGCCGCGCGAGGTAATCATGCAGGACTATCTGCTTTCGCGCGTCTTTGGCGAGACCATGTGGCGCGATGGGACGATCGAGCCAGGGTTCATGGGAAGCTATGGTTTTTTGCCAAGCCGCGGACAGATCGATGCTCTTGTCGGTGTCCGGCCGGATTATCTTGAAGCAGCCTGGTTGGAGGTTGATCGGCGATGGAATGGCATGGGCGCGTATTTTGAAGAAGCCGGGCTGGACGGCAAAGCGCAATCTGCGCTGCGCGCAGCCCTTGTGGCATGAAGGGTGACAAGCAGATGAAAACGGGTGGTGTAATCGGGCTGGGCGGCATCGGCGGCGGCGTGGCGCAATGCCTGCAGCGCGCCGGGCAGCTGGCGGCAATCTATGATGTCCGGGCAGAAGCAGCAGATGCTGTACCGGGCGCACCTGCAATGTCGGCCACCCCACGGGATCTGGCGGCAGCGTCGGACTGCGTGCTGATCGCGGTGCTCAACGGTGCACAGACGGTCGCGGTGCTCTCCGGGCCGGACGGTGTTCTTGCGGCTGGCAAGCGGGGGCAGATGGTGATCCTGCTGTCCACGATATCGATGACCGACCTGGCGACGTCACAGCAAATGTGTGCCGATGCCGGCGTGACCCTGCTCGATTGCGGTGTTACCAACGGGCCCAAGTCGGGCCAGAACGGCCTTATCTGCCTTGCCGGCGGAAGCGATGCAGACCTGGCTGCTGCCAAGCCGATCTTCGATGGTTTTGCCGGATCGGTCATCCACATGGGCGGTCCGGGCACCGGCATGGCAGCCAAGATCGCGCGCAACACCACCTATTTCGGATGCATGCGCGCCGGATACGAGGGCGCGGTCATTGCCCGCAACTACGGCGTCGATCTGACCCAGCTGCGCATGGCGCTGGCCGGTGACCCGAATGCCGGCGGCGGGCTGGAAGGCGCACTGTCGATGGTTCTGCGGCCCGATCCGGAGGGCGATGCGCAGGAAACCGGCATCCGCAACTACTTCATGTCGCTGATGGTCAAGGACCTTGAAGTTGCGATCGAGGAGGCTGCCAAATTTGGGGCGCGGCTGCCAATGGTCGAGATGATCTGCGCCAATGCGCGGTCCACATCCGGGCTGGAACATCCACTCGGCCAGCCGCTGTGATTTACCCGGGCCAACAAAGGACGAAGCCATGACAGAAAAGAACTGGGAAAAAGGGTTGGACGTGTTCGACGCGGTCTATGGGCCGGGTGCGTCGGAAATGGTCAAGCCGTTCAAGGATTCGCCGTTCAACCAGGAAATCGTCGGCAACCAGTTTGCCAATCTGTGGGGCAATGAAGCCTTCACCATCCGCGAGAAGCGGCTGATGGTGCTGGGGGCAACGGCGATGCTGGGGCGGCAGGATCTGGTCGAAATCCAGATGACCGGGGCGCTGGTCAACGGAGAGTTCACCGACGAGCAGCTCGAACAGATCCCGCTTTTCATGCTGTTTTATGCCGGTGCGGGCAATTGCACCGCACTGTTCCGCGGGATCGAGGCGGCGCGGGCGCGAGTGGCGGCCATGAAGAAGGCAGATTGACGGTGCAGTCGCTCGCCCGGCTGCCGCTTGATGCCGATGCATTCGCCCGGCGATACGGACCCTGGGCAGTGATTGCGGGGGCATCCGAAGGAACGGGTGCCTGCTATGCGCGGGCGCTCGCCGCGATGGGGTTCAACCTCTTGCTCGTCTCGCGACGCCTTCATGCGCTGAAGGCGCTGGGGGCCGAGCTGACTGCCGAACACGGTGTCACCGTCCACCCGCTGGCGTTGGACCTGGCGGAGCCGGATGCAGGGCTCAAGATCGTGGAGGCTGCAGCCGGTCTGGATGTCGGCCTTTATGTCTCCAACGCTGGTGCCGACAATTTTGCCCGTTTCTTCGAGGATGAGACTGAAGGCGCACATCGGCTGGTGCGAATGAACATCTCCACTTTGATCGATGCTGCCCATGGCTTTGGTCGGGGCTTTCTGGCCCGCGGCAGCGGCGGGATCATCGTGATGGCATCGGGCGCGGGGCTGGGCGGCCAGCCCAACCTTGCGTTGTATTCGGCGACCAAGGCGTTCGAGATCAACTTCGCCGAATCCCTGTGGGCAGAGTATAACGAGCGCGGAATCGACGTCATCGGCATCGCGGCCCCGCTGATGAAAACACCGATGCTGCTGCGCACCGTGCCTCAAGGCTTTGACCTGTCGGCAGCGTTCGATCCTGCCGATGTCGTGCACAATGCGCTCGCAGGGCTGCTCGCAGGCGAGCCGCTGCAGATTGTTCCCGACGGTCCGGGCAAGGAAAGCCAGCCGCAGGTCGAGGCGGACCGCAAGGCGCGGCTGCAGGGGTTCGTCGAATTCAACAAGATGTTTACCGAAGGATCAGGGGCATGAAGCGTTTGGAGGGCAAGGTTGCCATTGTGACCGGCGGTGGCGGCGGCATCGGGTCGGCGGTTGCGCGGCGGATGGTGAGCGAAGGCGCACAGGTGGCGATCACCGACGTCATCTTAGATTCCGCGCAGGCTGCTGCCGAGCCGCTGGGCGATGCCGCGATTGCGATCCAGTTCGATGCCCTTGATCCCGCCTCGATCGAGGCGATGGTCGAGCGCAGCGTCAGCCACTTTGGCCGGCTCGACATCCTCCACAACAACGCCGCGATGACCGATCCGGCGAAGCATCCGCTCGATACCGATGCGGTCAACATTCCGGTCGATATCTGGGACGAGATCATCGACATCAACCTGCGCGGCTATCTGCTCGGCTGCAAATACGCGATCCCGCACATGATCCGCGGCGGCGGCGGTTCGATCATCAACACGGCGTCAAACAGCGGCTCGGCCGGTGATCTGGCACGTATCGCCTATGGCGCGTCCAAAGGCGCGATCATCACCATGACCAAGTACGTAGCGACCCAGCACGGCCACCAGAACATCCGGTGCAACTCGGTCGCGCCCGGTGTCGTGCTGACCGCGGCGCTCGAGAAGACGGCGCCCGGGCTCAAGGAAATCATCAAGCGTCATGTCCTGACGCCCGAGTTCGGGACTCCCGATGATATCGCGGCGCTGGTCGCCTTTCTGGCCTCGGACGAAAGCCGCTATATCACCGGCGAGAACATTTCGATTTCGGGTGGCGGGCTGATCCACCAGCCGCACTACGCCGATCTGATGGACATGATGGCAAAGGCGATGGGGTGAGTGCGCCGCTGACCGTCGCCGGGCTGGAAGCTGCGGCTCGTCAGGCTACCGGACTGACCGATTTCGGTCCGGATACCGGCTGGCGCGAGGGCTTCCAGCGGCTCGTCGTGGCGGTCGAGGCGATGGAGCCCAATGACCAGCTGCGCCATCTGGCGACGCACAACATCGTCGGGCAGCTCAGCACCCGGCTGCGGTTCGTCGAGGATGACCGCCTCCACCCCGAGATTGCCGCGCAACCGATCGATCCGCCGCTCATCGTTGTTGGCCTGCCACGCACCGGAACCACCATCAGCTATGATCTGCTGTGCCTCGACCCTGCGGCGCGCGCGCCGCGCGAATGGGAATGGTACATTCCCTGGCCGCCGACCGAGACGGCAAGTTTCGATACCGACCCGCGCATCGCTGAGGTCACTGTGATGTACGAAAACTGGCTGCAGCACGCGCCGCAACTTCTCGACATCCAGCGTTTCGATTGCACCCAGCCAGGCGAATGCAACCACGGCATGCAATTCCACTTCGGCAGCACCAATTTTCCGGCCGAACTTGGTGTGCCCGATTATGCGCGCTGGCTGCGCGAAGGCCGGGTGGAGGGGCAGTATGTCTCGCACCGACGGTTGCTGCAGAATTTCCAGTGGAAGGGACCCAAAGGCCGCTGGACGCTCAAATCGCCGCAGCACCTGTTCGATCTTCCTGCCCTGCTCGAAGCCTATCCTGGCGCCATGATGGTATGGACACACCGCGACCCGGCACTGACATTCTCGTCGCTCTCCAGCTTTATCGCCGGTTTTCTGGCGGCGTTCGGCGGAGACAAGGACAAGGCGGCCATCGGCCGCGATGTCGTGGACACATGGATTTCGGGAATGAACCGCGCGCTCGCCGCACGCGCCGATCCGGCCATCGAAAGCCGCATTATCGATCTGGCACACAAGGATGTCGTTGCCGATCCGATGGGCGCGATCCGGCGGATCCACACGCGCTTCGGGCTGGATTTCAGCGAGGCCCACCAGCTGCGGATCGAACGGTTTCTTGCCGACAATCCTGCAGCCAAGCGCATCGGCAGGCATCAGCATACGCCCGAACAATATGGCATCGATGTTGCCGAAGTCCGCGTACGGATGAAGGATTACTACGACCGCTTCGGCGATCTGCTGGGGAGGCCGCAATGAGCGTTCTCGATCGCTTCCGCCTCGATGGGCGCACTGCGGTGCTGACCGGAGTCGGCCCCGGCGTTGGTGAGCACGTCGCCAAGGCATACGCCGAACTCGGTGCCAATGTTGTCATCTCGGCACGATCGCAGGATCGGCTTGACCGCATCGCTGGCGAGATCAACGCGCTGGGTGGCGGACGGGCGCTAGCGGTTGTCGCTGACGCAGGCAGCAGGGCGGACCTCGACCGGCTCGTCACCCGCGCCCGTGCCGAGTTCGGTTCGATCCACATCGTGTTCAACAATGCCGCCGCCGGCGTGGTCTACGCCCATGATGGCGGGCTTTGGGCAAATACCGACGCGGTCTGGAAAACCGCGATGGATGTCAATGTCATGGCGACCTGGTGGCTGATCCAATTGACCGAAGCAGACATGCAGGCGCACGGTCGTGGCTCGATTATCTCGGTGCAGAGCTGCGGCGGGTTCACCCCGATTCCGCCTGCGGTGGCCTATGGCGTGAGCAAGGCGGCGCTGCTGTTTCTGGTGCGCGAGCTGGCCAAGACACAGGCGCCCCATACGCGCGTCAACTGCCTGTGTGTCGGCTCGATGAGCCCCGATGGCCAGGAGGCCGACATCCACAAGGGACTGGGCCTGGCGGAACGCAACGCGATCAAGCGCTTCGGCGCTGCCGACGAGGCGGTGGGGGCAGCGATCCTGCTGGCCTCCGACGCGTCGAGCTATACCACCGGAAGCACGGTCTTCGTCGAAGGTGGCCGCGTCGGGACGATCGCATGACCAACCCGCTGTATACCCGCGACCAGCAGGCCGCCGAGATGCTGGCACTGCGCCTGATTGAACGCGCCGATGTCCGCGCCGCGCGTGAGGCTGCAAGGCGGCACATGTTGGCCGATCCGGTCAGCCGGACCGGCGATGGTGCGCTTCGGCTGGACAACGCGCTCGATCAATGGGTGCTGGCGCTGGCGATGCGTGAGGCCAATGGCGATACCGCCGACCCGCGCGTCGTGTGGAACGTCTCCAATCCGCCGCGCCACTGGTTCGGACATGTCTATCACGGCGCGGCGGTCGCGGTGGACAATCCGGACAATTTCAACCGTGAAATTCCGATCGACGGCAGTGGACAGTACCAGATCTACATCCGCTTTTCGGCTGATCCGCCGCAGTTCAGCATCGTGATCGAGATGGAGCCCGAGCATCATGCCGGCCTTGGACACAATATCGGTGCGCTGACCCTGCAGCAGCTGCTGCCGCACTGCGATCCACACAATGCGGTGACGCTGACGGTCGGGCCGCAGCCGGGCGGGCCGCTGCATTTGCAAAGCCAGCCGGGTCGTATCCAGATCTATACCCGCGACAGCCAGGTCGACTGGAACCAGCGCCCGGCAGAGGTTGCCGTGCGGCGGCTGAATCCTCCGGCCGGATGGCAGCCGCGCAGCGAGGATGCCATAGCCGCGGCGATCATCGAGCACATGCCCGCCTGGGTCGCCTTCTGGAGCGGTTTCAAGGACGATTTTCTAGGTTATCCCGAGCCCAACCGGCTGGTCGGCCCCAATGGCCGCGATGGCAACTGGGGGTATCTGGCCGGGGGCCGCTTCCACGTTGCCGACGGTGAGGCGCTGCTGGTGACGCTCGACCCGGTGGGCAGCTATTACACCGGTTTCCAGATTACCGACCCCTGGACGATCGCGCCCGACCCGATGCTGCGACTGGCTAGCCTGAACAAAAGCCAGACATGCGCCAACGCTGATGGCACCGTCACTTATGCAATTGCGTTGGCCGACCCGGGAATTGCCAACTGGATCGACTGCTGCGGACTGCATGAAGGCTGGATGATGGCGCGTTGGCAAGGTGTACCGGCGGATGCGCCGCTGGACGGCATGATCCGCGAGGTGACGCTGGTGGCGCTAGACCGCATTCCTCCCCATGTTCCGAGGATCGACCTTTCCGGTCGCCGGGCACAAGTCGCCGCGCGGGCAAAGGGGTTTGCAGAGCGAACAGATCCTCAAGGATGGGCCAATGCAGGCTGAAGGCGCGATCATCGAGCTGTGTCATGTCACCCGTGATCTGGACGCGGCATTGCGCCACTGGACGCGCGATCTGGGCGCGGGGCCGTTCTTCGTCTTCGATGTACCGGTGTTGCCCGCTCAGCTCTATTATGGCGCGCCGACCGCCGTCTCGATGCGTGTCGGCTTCGGGTTCTCGGGCGGCCTGCTGATCGAACTGCTTGAGCAGACCAACGACGGTGCTTCGCCTTTCCGCGATTTTCTGGCCGAGCGGGGCGAGGGCCTCCACCATGTCATGCCGCGTTGCGATTTCGATGTGGGCCACGCCAGGCTATCGGCGGCCGGGCATCAAATCGCCTTTAGCGGCACGATGCCTTCGGGCGAGCGCTTCTGCCTGTTCGACACGCGCGCTGCAAACGGAGCCTATACCGAACTGATGGAGCTGTCGCCCGCCATGCTTGGTTCGCTGGCGCTGATGCACAAGGCGCACGTGGAATGGGATGGGATGACCGATCCAGTGCGCGGCATGGACCGGCTTGCCGAAATGTCCCTTTAAAGCTTGCCGCTTCCCATCTGCGCGAACAACTTCTGGAAATCCGCATAGCTTGCCTGGTGCGCGGTAAAGCCGCCGTCCACCGGGATCGCCGCGCCGGTGATGAATCGGCTTTCGTCGGAGGCAAGGAAGGCGACGACATTGGCCACATCTTCCGGGCGGCCGAGCTCTGGCGTCAGATGGTGCGATGCCAGGATGTCCTTGACGATATCGGGAGTCGATTCGATTGCCATTTCGGTGAGCACGAAGCCGATCACCACGCAGTTCGAGCGGATGTTCTGGCGTCCGTACTGGGTTGCAACCATGCGGTTGAGCTGGATCAGCGCCGCTTTGGACGCGCCATAAGCGGTCAGCGTCGCTTCGCCCGCAACCCCGAAGCCCGATGCGCTGTGGATGATCGACCCGCCGCCGGAAGCGATCATGTGCGGGATCGCGTATTTGCACATCAGCATCGCTCCGCGCACATTGACGGACATCGCCATGTCCCAGGCGGCAGTGTCGAGATTGACGACATCGAGATCCTGCTGGCGTTGCGCCTCGCTCTGGATGGCAGCGTTGTTGTGGAGGATGTCGATACGGCCGAATTGCGCGGCGATGCTCTCGACCATAGCCTGCACATCGGCCTCGCTGGTGAGGTCGATCGCCATCGGCACAGCACCGGGCACTTTTGCGGCCTCCTGCGAAACGCGGCTCTTATCGATATCGGCCATCACCACTGTCGCGCCATCTGCAGCGAGACGCGCTGCGGTGGCAGCCCCGATTCCGCCCGCTGCGCCGGTGACGATTGCGATGCGATCTTGAAGCCTGCCTGCCATGAAACCCTCCGGAGTGCGCTTTTCTTGGTAATCTTGGAACGATGGCCAGCCACACAAATGCGGTCGCTCAACCTGCCCGAGGGCAGGTTGGTGGACGAACCCTGTCTGTATGACCGGGTTGTGATGCTGTGGTGCCTGCGCCCGAACCATGCAAGCGCGATCAGGGGTGCAGGACCTTCAGCGATTGTGCTGGCCGGACAGTCCAGCCGTGCTATCGCGCATAGACAAGGCTTGAACAACAAAGGCAGACGCATGAACCGCTTTTCCGGGCGTGACTGGTGGTTCATCCTCCTGTTCGGCACGATCTACATGTTCAACTTCATCGACCGCATGATCATCTCGGTGGTCGGGGAGCCGATCCGCCGTGAGTTCGGATTGTCCGACCTGCAGCTTGGCATCATGGGCGGAGTGGCGTTTGCGCTGTTCTACGGCGGCGTCGGCATCCCGCTGGCGCGGCTGGCAGAACGCATCAGCCGGGTCGGGATCGTTGCCACTGCGACCGCGGTGTGGTCGGTCATGACAATGCTGTCCGGTGTTGCGGGAAACTACACGCATCTGCTGCTGGCGCGGATGGGGGTGGGCATCGGCGAGGCCGGCTTCACACCGCCGGTCGTGTCGCTGATCGCCGACAGGTTCATTCCTGAAAAGCGCGCCACGGTGTTCTCGCTGATCGCGGTAGGGGTTTCGGTGGGCGGCGCGGTCGGTGCACTGGGCGGTGGCTGGATCGCGCAGAACCATGGCTGGCGTGCGGCGTTCCTGGTGATGGGTGCTCCGGGATTGCTGCTCGCGCTGCTGCTGTGGCTGACGATCCGGGAACCTGTCCGACAGAACGCCGAAGCACGCGCACCCGGGTTCGCCGTGGTGCTGCGCCGAGTATCGGGCTCGCGCGCCTTTGTCACCTTCACGTTCGGCAGCGGCATCGTGGCCCTGGTCGGGTTCGGGCTGAATCTGTTTCTGATCCCCTTGCTGGTCCGGCGGTTCGGTTTCGACCTCAAGGAGGCGGCGATCACCTTTGCGCTGACGTTCAGTGCGGCAACGGCGCTGGGCGGTGTTGTCGGCGGCATTCTGGCAGACCGCTATGCCAAGGACGATCACCGCCGCTATGGGCTGCTCCCAGTGCTGTCATCAACTCTGGCACTCCCGCTGTTTCTGACGGCGATCTATCAGGATGACTGGCGGATCATGGCGGTGCTGCTGTTTGCCGCGACCTTCTGTCTCTATGCGTTTCTGCCGACAATCATGACGGTGACTCAAAGGCTGGTCGAACCCAGGATGCGCGCCACCGCAGCGGCGATCCACGCGTTCGGCCAGACGGTGTTTGGGCTCGGTCTTGGCTCGGTCTTCCTCGGCTGGATGAGCGATCGGCTGGCGAGCGGTCTTTACGGGCCGGGCTATGCGGCGGATTGTATCGGCATCCAGCCTGGCCCGCCGCCTGCGGCCTGTGCTGCGGCATCCGGAACCGGGCTGCAGCAGGCGCTGCTGGTGCTGGGGGTGTTCCTGTTGCTCGCGATCGCCAGCTACTGGTTTGCAGCAAAGTCAATTGCCGGGGAAATCTCGGCGCTTGAGGACAAGCCAGAATGAACGCATTCGATCCCCATCAGGCCGGACCTGAGTTACGGCCGGTCGCGGTGATCACCGGGGCAGCGGGCGGGATCGGAGCGGCCACCGCGCGGCTGCTCGGGCATACCCACCGTCTGGTGCTGACCGACGCGGACAGTGACCGGCTGCACGCGCTGCATACCATTCTGGCCGATGAGGGCCATCGCGCCGATTGCCTGCCCGGAGATCTGGCCGATGCCGATACCGCGCAGGCACTGGCTGAGCTTTGCGCCCGCACCGGGTCGATCCGGTCGATCGTCAACGCAGCAGGCCTCTCGCCGGTGCAGGCCGATTGGCGGGCGATCATCCGCGCCAACAGCATCGGGCCGATGCGACTGCTTGCAGCGCTCGAACCGTTGCTGGCACCGGGATCGGCGTGCGTCCTCATCGCGTCGGTCGCCGGGCATCTGGGGCCGCAGGATGCAGCGGTACAGACTTTACTCGATGATCCGCTTCAGCCCGACTTGTACGACAGCCTGCATCCGCACATTGCCGCAGTGGTAGCGGCGCATGGCGGGACGCTCGAAGGCCAGGCCTATTCGCTCTCCAAGCGCGCCATCATTCGCCTTTGCGAGAAGATCGCTCCCGGCTGGGGCAGGCGTGGGGCGAGAATCGTCTCGCTGTCCCCTGGCGTGGTCTGGACGCCGATGGGACGCCGCGAAGCCGCGAGCGGCCACCGGGCGCAGGCGATGGTGGATGCGACTCCGTGCGGACGCTGGGGCACCGCGATGGACATCGCCACCGCGGCGCAGTTCCTGCTGTCGGATGCCGCCTCCTACATCACCGGATGCGACCTCAGGGTCGATGGCGGTGCCGCAGCGGCGCTCCGCGGCACACAATTCTAGCGGTTCCGGTCGATCCATGCGTCCAGCGCTGCCCAGTGCAGGTGCCGTGTGCCGGCAAAGTTCTGGCAATGTGCAGCATCAGCTAAGATCTGCAGCTCTGTTTCGGGTGACGCGCTGAAATAGCCCGGTTCGCGCTCGGGCGACGGGCTGGTGTCGACTTCGCTCTGTACGACCAGCACCGGAACCGCGATCTTCGCTGCTGCTGCATGAACGATGCCCGGCGTCAGCGCCGCCCGGCCAAGGCAGGCTGGCGTTGTCGATCCATGCGCTTCATCGGCAGCGATCAGGCTTGCGGGCACATCAGGCGCATAGAAGAGCGCGCGCATCGGTTCTCGCGGTGTCGCCAGATAGCCGCCGGGAACGAGCCCTGCGGTCAGTGTTGCGACGTCAGTATCGCCCAGCGTCATCGGCTCGTTGGCCCAGCCCAGGACCGCGACCCGCTCAAAGGCTGGAAATGCAGCGGCCTGGGCGATGATCATCATGCCCCCCATCGAATGGCCGACACCGGTGATGCTCAAAGGCCGGTCGAGCATTGCCACGACCTGTGCCAATGCATCGGCATGCGCTGCAGCGATGATCTGTGTGCTCAGACGCTGCTCGGGCTCGGGGGTGCTGCTGTCGCCCATGCCCAGCATGTCGATGGCGAGCAAGGCCTTCCCCCGGTCTGTGAACCAGTGGGCAAAGCTGTAGCTTTCACCAGCGAATGGGAGATGCCAGTAAAGCCGTCGGTAACCGCCGCCATGGATGGCGAAGATCAGGTGCAGTTGGCCGGTCGGCATATCATCGGGCAGGTGCAATGTGGCAGCGATCAGGGTCGGTTCACCCAGTCCCGCAGCCGAGGTTACATCGAGCATCATGTCTGTCGATTTCATGGACCGCCGATCGCTGTTGAGGCTTGCAGTCTGTGCGACACCCATCACTCTTCACCTACCGGGCGAAAGGTTGCTTGGCGGGCTGCTTGGCAAAGACCACAACGACACACGGCTTGGAGCAGGATGGATGGAAGACGACGGCCTGGCATGGGAGGCGCTGATCGACGGGCTCCGACCCTTGGGGCAGGCCATGCGCGCGCGGGTGCCTGAGCGGTTGCGGAACGACCCGCAGGTGATGGCCGAATCGATGCGCTTGCTGCTCGCCGGACTGGCGCGGGCCAGTTCGGACGCGCTGGTGGGCGACCGCCGGCACCCGATGTTCGTGCCGGAGCTCAATATCGCGCAGAACATCTTCCAGCCGAATGCGGACACGATCTACAAAAGCTGCCTGATCGAAAGAGGTGGCAGCTATCTGCTCAAGGGCGACCGCGGCAGCGTGCGCATGATCATCCTGGCGCAGATGGGGCCAGACACATTGCGCACCGGGAAGCACCATCCGTTGCTCGGCCAGATCGATTTCGACAGCCTTACGCTGGATAGTCACGGGCATTTCGAGTTGCTGCTGTCGCCTGAGCGGCCCGCTGATCATGCTGGCGACTGGTTCGCACTGGACCCGCAATGTGAAAAGCTGATGGTCCGAATCGTCGCATGCGACTGGGGCGCAGAGCGCGAGCCGCGTTTCGGTATTGTCCGGCTGGATGTGGATGAGGGCAGGGGGCGGCCTGCGACCGAAGAGTTGCACCGCAGGTTTGCCGAAATGCCCGACATCACCGCCGTGTGCGCGCTGGCGTTCCCAACCCATGTTCAGGAACTGCGCGACGAGGGGTATCTCAACCGCCTGAAGGTGTTTGATGTCTCGCAGATGTCGGGTCTGGCCGGGCAGTTCTATTACGAAGGCGCTTACGAACTTGCGGACGACGAAGCCCTTATCACCGAGGTCAAGGTGCCGTCGCGCTGCCGGTACTGGTCGATCATCCTCACGAACGATCTGTATGAAACGACCGACTGGTACAACAATCAGTCGAGCCTGAACGACGCGCAGGCCGTGGTGGACAGCGATGGCGTGTTCCGCACGGTGATCTCGGCGCGGGATCCCGGCGTTCACAACTGGCTCGATACCTCGGGCTATCGCAGCGGTGCCTTGCAGGGCCGCTGGTTCGAGGCGGATGAAAAGCCGATGCCGACCCTGCGCAAGGTGAAGCTGGCCGATGTCCGATCTGCCTTGCCGGGCGACACGACCCTTGTTTCACGCGCAGAACGCGCCGAGGCTTTGCGGCAACGCAGGCTGGCCGCGCACATGCGCACCATCTGGTAAAGGAACCGAACTGTGACCACCACTCTCCCGCCTCCAGCCACGCTTCCGGCGCATGTCCCCGCCGACAAGGCCATGCGGCTGCCTTTCTTCGCCCGCGAAGTCGTCAAGGATTGCCCCCAGGAAACGCTGATCCCGCAGATGCACAGCAGCCTGGGTCCGATCACCTATGTCACCAACATCTTCCCTGGCGACAAGCCGGGCTGGCTGCTCACCGGCTATGAAGACACCATGGCGATGCTGCGCAATGCCGATGACTTCACCAAGAACGGCATGGGCCAATGGGCACAAGGCATCGGCGAAGACTGGCTGGTCATCCCCACTGAGGTCGATCCGCCGATGCACACCGCGTATCGCAAGGCGCTGAACCCGCATTTTTCGCCGCAGAAGATGGCTGCGATGAAGGACGACCTGCGCAAGCGCGCGCGCGATCTGATCGAAAAGTTCCAGGCTCGTGGCAGCTGTGATTTCGTCAACGAGTTCTCCGAGCGCTACCCGATCTACATCGTGCTTGATCTGCTGGGGCTGCCACAGGATCGAATGGCCGAGTTCCTGAAATGGGAAAAGGAGATGCTGCACACCAATGATTGGGAGGTGCGAAGCAACGCCGTGCGTGCGGTGAAGAACTATCTGGTCGAAGAGATCGCCGCCCGGCGGGAAAACCCGCAGGATGATTACATCACCCGCATCTTCGATTTCGAGGCAGAAGACGGCCGCAAGTGGAATGACCAGGAGGTGCTGGGCCACTGCTTCAACCTGTATCTGGGCGGGCTGGATACGGTGACGACGATGCTGGGCAACAGCTTTGCCTGGCTGGCCCGGCATCCCGAGCAGCAGCAGGAACTGCGCGAAAACCCCGATCGCATCGTGCTGGCGGTCGAGGAGTTCCTGCGCATCTTCGGCCCCGTCACCGCGTTCCGCATCGCTACGCGCGAGATCGAGATCCACGGCCAGAAAATCATGCCGGGCGAATATGTATCCGTCTGCACGCCGGTGGCCAATCAGGACCCCAAGATGCATGATCACCCCTCGCAGGTGCGTTTCGACCGCAAGGCCGCGCATATTGCGCTGGGCGGGGGCATTCACAAATGCCTGGGCATGCATCTTGCCCGGCTGGAAATGCAGGTCGCCTTGGAGGAAATGCTCAAGGCTGTGCCGCTGTTCCGGGTCCGCGACGGCTTCGATCTGGGCTATTTCGTCGGCAACATCACCTTCGTCCCCGCGCTCGAACTGCAATGGGACTGATGGTCAATCCGCGTGCATGTCGACGTGGAAACGGGTGAGCTTGAGCGCGGCGATCTTCCAGTCGCCGCCTTCGCGCCGGTACCGCTCGTGATACTGGCCATAGCCGGTGATCGAGCCGACCCCGGGAACCGGGGACGTGCCCGGTTGCCAGACAACACGGTCCTGCATCGCCCATAGCCCGGTGGCGGCGTCGGCATCGGTCAGGATGATCTCGGGCGAGTGCACCTGATGGCTGGTGGCGGCATGGTCCACCGCGAACCTGATCTGGTCGATGATGGCGGCAACGCCCGTCATGGGCGGGTTGCCGGTATCCTGCTCCACGTCCATCACCGCGTCGTCGGTGAACAAGGCGCCAAGTCCATCCCAGTCCTTGGTGTCGAGGAGCCGGCAATAGCGCGCCTTGACCAGCTTGATCGCTTCGGTGTCGAGCAGGCGGGCCAATGCGTCCATGACAATCTCCTTCAGACCTGACATCATCGCGGCAAAAGACGGGTGCAGTCCTGCCTTGCGACAGGTTGACAGCTCGGACGTTGCGACAATGTCTGGCCCAGGACGATCACAGAAAAATCAAGGAGCTGGATGATGGCGCAGGAACCCGGTGCACAGGCATTGTTCGACAAATTCGGCACCTACATCCTCCCGGGCCGGGTGGACGAGCCCCGGCGGGGCATCGAGGAGGCGCAGGAGGCCGAGCGCATCGGTCTGGGGGCGATCTGGATATCCGAGCGTTTTGCACTGAAAGAGCCTGCCGTGCTGGCAGGGGCCTTGAGCCAGGCGACGTCCAGAATCAGGATCAACGGTACGTTCTATGCCACGATGCGGCACCCCATCGTGACCGCCAGCGTGGCAAACCTGATGCAGGCGATGAGTGCGGACCGGTTCAGCATCATGTTCGCGCGCGCGGTGCCCGCCTATATGCAGATGCTCGGCGCGCCTGCCATCACCATGGAACGGCTTGCCGACTATATCTCGATCATGCGGCGGCTCTGGGATGGCGAGACGGTCAGCTACGAAGGTGTGCTCGGCAAATTCCCGATGCTGAAACTCACCGACATGCATAAGGGCAAAAAGCCCCCGGTGATCTTTACCGCGATCGGCCCAAAATCGCTCGAGTTCGCTGGCACGCATTGTGACGGCGTGCTGCTGCACCCGTTCGTGTCCACCACAGGGGTGCGGAACAGCACAAAGATTGTCCGAGATGCCGCCGAAAAGGCAGGGCGCGACCCGATGTCGGTGCGCATCTATCACAACATCATCGTGGCGCCCGACCTCCCCAAGGATGAAGAGGATGCGGTGGTGCGCGGTCGCGCCATCACTTATTTCGAGCTGCCCGGCTTTGGCGATCTGATCGTCGAGATCAACGAATGGGACAAATCGGTGCTCGACCTCATCCGCGCGCACCCGAAGATCGCCGCCCTTAACGGCAAACCCGCCGACCAGGCCTATACTCGGCAGGAACTGGTCGATGTCGGCGCCTTGCTGCCGCAGCACTGGATCGATGATGGCGCGGCGGTCGGGACCGCGGCGCAGTGCGCCGATCAGCTGATGGCCTATCTGGATGCGGGCGCTGATGAAATCCTGCTGCACGGCGCGTCACCCAACGACATGGGTCCGCTGACGCAAGAGCTTCGGCGCGCGCTGGCTGCAAAGGGGCTATAAGCCGTGGCACTGTCGACGGCACAGGTGCAGGCGCGGCTTCGCGACTGGCTCGAGTCGCATGTCGCGGGCTGGCAGAACGTCAGGCTCCGTCCGCTTGAGGTGTCGCTCGGTTCGGGCTTTTCCGCCGAGATATTCTTTGTGGACGTCGAGTTCGAAACAGCCTCGGGCGCACAGGCAAGGACCCTTGTGGTACGCCGGCAGCCGACCAGCTTCGAGGTCGTGCTGGGATCGAGCCTTGCACTGCAGGGCAACATGATGGCTGCGCTGGATCGGCTGAAGGTGACCCCGGTGCCTGAGTGGATCGGCATGGAGCTCGACCCCGAGGTGCTCGGAATGCCTTTCCTGGTGATGGGCCGCGTCGATGGCCAGTCGGCGACCCAGCGGCCTAACTACAACACGACCGGTTGGCTGGTCGATATGCCACCACAGCAACGGGCCTCAACCTGGCAGAACGCAATCCACGCCTTTGCCCAGATGAGCCAGATCGACTGGCAGAAAGACGGGTTCGCCTTTCTGGCCCGTTCGGAGTGGGGCGCCCCCGGGCTCGACCAGTATCTGGGCCATCTGGAGGCCTGGTATCATGGATGCCGCAAGGACCGGGTGCTGCCCTATGTCGACGCGGCGATGACCTATATCCGCGATCACCAGCCGGCAGATACGACCGTGAACGTCCTGTGGGGCGACAGCACGCCATCGAACGTGATGTTTTCGGGCGACGGCCGGGTCAATGCGCTGATCGACTGGGAACTGGCGGCGCTCGGCCCGTCTGAGCTTGACCTTGCCTGGTGGCTCTATTTCGACGACCTGTTCAGTCGCCGCTTTGGCGTGGCCCGTCTGGAAGGCCTGCCGACGCGCGAGGAAAGCATCGCCAGCTGGGAAGCGGCGGTCGGACGCACCGCGCAACATATGGCGTATTATGACGTCGTGGTCGCGCTGCGCATGGCGCTGGTGGTGGTCGGGGCGTTTGATCGCCAAGTCGGCATCGGCAACATTCAAGCGGACAACAAATCGTTGAATGCCAATTTCATGACGCTGTATCTTGCCGAACGGCTTGGCATGGACCTGCCTGAACTTGGCCCTGACTTCTATGCCTTCATGCGCAACATGACCCCGGTCGACCAGAAGCAGGATTGACTACGATGGGGCGGGGCTCTTGGCCGGTGGTTCGGCGATGACTGATCACGAACATCCTTTGCCGCAAGTGGCTGAAAGAGCCGAATTGCCCACCCCGCAGAAGATCATCGATTCCGGGCGACTGGGCGGGTGGCAGATTGCCGCGATCGCCATGACAATCCTGCTCAACGCCCTCGACGGTTTCGATGTCATGTCGATCAGCTTTGCCGCCCCCGGCATCGCAAAGGAATGGGGCGTGGCGCGCGATGTGCTGGGCTGGGTGCTGTCGATGGAGCTGATAGGCATGGCGGCAGGCTCGCTGCTGCTGGGCGGGCTGGCTGACAGGATCGGTCGCAAGCCGACGATCATCGGCTGCCTTGTCGTGATGGCGGGCGGCATGCTGCTCGCCCCGCAATCGACCGATGTCGTGCAACTTTCGATATGGCGGCTGTTCACGGGGCTCGGCATTGGCGGCATGTTGGCCGCGCTCAATGCCTCGGTGGCTGAGTTCTCCAACGCCCGCTACCGCAACCTGGTGCTTCCGCTGATGGTGATCGGCTATCCTTTGGGCGCGTTCTTCGGCGGACTTGGGGTCAGCGCGCTGCTCGGCGGGGGAGACTGGCGCAGCGTCTTCTATCGGGACTGTCAGGATTTCCGTGTGTGAGCGGGCATAATGGGTAAAAAGGAGTCCCAGTATGTCTCGACGCAAAGAACCTGTAATCCCGAACGAGCTTCTCGATCAGCTGCTGGCTGGCGGCGCTGCCAGTGCCGCATTTGACCAGGGCGGGCTGCTCGATTCGCTGAAGAAGGCATTGACCGAACGCGCGCTGAACGCGGAGATGGATCACCATCTCGCTGGCGATGCCGGTGCTGGAAACACGCGCAACGGCTATGGCCGGAAGACCGTGACTACCGAGACCGGCAAACTGGAGATTGATGTTCCGCGCGATCGTCAGTCGAGTTTCGATCCTCAGCTGATCGCCAAGTACCAGCGACGCTTTCCAGGGTTCGATGACAAGATCATATCGATGTACGCGCGGGGGATGAGCACCCGGGAGATTACCGGACATCTGCGCGATTTATACGGTATCGACGTATCCCCAGACCTGATCAGCACGGTGACTGATGCGGTGCTCGATGAGGTCGCGACCTGGCAGCAGCGGCCACTTGATGCGATCTACCCGCTTGTCTTCTTTGATGCCCTGCGGGTGAAAATCCGAGACGAAGGCATGGTCCGCAATAAGGCGATCCATATTGCCCTGGGTGTTCGCGCCGATGGCGCCAAGGAAGTGCTCGGTCTGTGGCTGGAGCAGAATGAAGGCGCCAAGTTCTGGCTGCGGGTTATGAACGAGCTCAGGAACCGCGGCACAGAGGATATCCTGCTCGCCGTCGTGGATGGCCTCAAGGGCTTCCCGGAGGCGATTACGGCCGTGTTCCCCGACGCGATCGTCCAGACATGCATCGTCCATCTGCTGCGCAACTCCATGGACTTTGTGTCCTGGAAGGACCGCAAGGGTCTGGCGACAGCGCTCAAGGAGATCTACCGCGCGCCTAGCGCCGAAGCTGCCGAAAAGGCCCTGACGGCGTTCGAGGCTGGGTCCTGGGGCCAGCGCTATCCCGCCATCGGCCAGAGCTGGCGACGTGCCTGGAGCGAAGTGATCCCCTTCTTCGCCTTCCCTGACGAGGTCCGTCGGATCGTCTACACCACCAACGCCATCGAGGCACTCAACTCCAAGCTCCGCCGGGCTGTCAGGGCCAGAGGACACTTCCCGAGCGACGAGGCGGCAACAAAACTGCTCTATCTGATCTTGAACCGATCGGAGAAAGAGTGGAAAATGCCACCGCGTGAGTGGTCCATGGCCAAAGCCCAGTTCGCCGTCATCTTCGGTGAGCGCTTCATCAAAGCCATGGCGGCGTAATGTTCAACCGCCCGCCCACACACGGAAATCCTGACAGTCCCCCTTGCAAACGGGGCGGGCCATACGTTTTTTATGGCGTCAGCCTGGCAGCTGTCAGCGCCGGCCTGTGCTCCCCCGCTTTCGCGCAATGCGCGCCTGATCCGACCCGGCCGAATGAAACAACAGTGTGCGCTGGCACGGACGCCAACGGTATCGTGGTCAACACCAATACCTCGACCGTTCGCGTCGATGCAGGGGCAACGGTTGCCGCCACGGTTCGCCCGGCCATTCTGATCGATATACCGTTGTCGCAACCGGCGTTCCGGACATCGACCATCACCGTCAATGGCAACGTATTCGGTGGATCGCAGGCGGGCATCGCAGGTTTTTCGGGCACGCCGGTGTCCAGCCCGACCTTCTCCGCAAACGAACTCAGGTTGGCACTGAACGTTTCGCGCGGTGCCAGCGTGACCGGACAGACCGGCGTGCTGCTCGGCACCTCGAGCGGAAACATTTTCGGGCGGGCGACCGCGACCGTCGACAATGCCGGAACGATCACGGGCACCAGCGGAATTGCGCTGGCGTCGCAGAATTCCAATCTCGCCTATTTCGAATCCGTCACCAACCGCAGCACGGGCTCCATCGGCGCCATCGGCGGCATGGTCTTGCGGCTCGACAATGCCGGCACGATCAACGGTGGCAGCAACGCCGCCATCAATTTCCAGCAGGCCCAGGGCAGTTCTGCGTTCTTTCCGGCATTGACCAACTCGGGGACCATTCGGTCCACCAATGCCGTGTCCACATTGGCCAATCCCCCCGCTTCCTATCAGATCACCAACAGCGGATCGCTGCTCAACACAGGGACCGGCACCGCGGTAAACGCTGTGCGGGTTCAGATTGCCAATGCTGCCGGCGGCGTCATTTCCAGCAGCAGCAACGCGGCAATTGTCGCAAGCGAGCAACTGAACCTGACCAACAACGGCACGATCACCGGAAACATCATCGTCAACGCGGCTCTCGGCCTGCAATCCAATAGCAGCATCGACAGCCGTGGCGGGTCCATTCAAGGCAATGTCACTTTCGGCGGCACCAACGACCTGCTGGTTGCCCGCTATGCCGGAAATTCCGGCTTCACGACCGGAATCAGTGGCACGATCAACGGCGGCGGAGGCACCGACACGCTGGAAGTGGTCTTTGCCGGAAGCCACACCGTCGGCACCCGCTTTACGCTGCCCACCGGGTTTGAGCGCCTCGGCATCACCACCGACACCGGCGCGACCATCACGCTCGCTCCGACCTATACCGATAGCGCCACGATCGTGATCGGCGGCGGCGGCACGTTGGTCAACCGTGGCACCATCGCCGCGGCTGGGCAGGTTCTGGTAACCGGCGGGTCGGTTCTGAGCCCCGCGATCGTCAATGAAGGCACGCTTCGCACAACGACCGCGATACCGAACCAGTTCGGTATCCAGCTTTCGTCTGTCAGCAGCTTCACCAATTCGGGCACGATCACTCTCGCCGGGGACGGCATATCGCTGTCCCAAGGCGCTTTCGCCAATTCAAGCACGATTACCGCTGCCGGCAATGCGCTGCGACTGTTCGGGCCCCGTTTCAGCAACAGCGGCACGATCCGTTCGACAGGCGCTACGGCGGTTGACCTGTCGGGATCATTTGGCTCCGACTGGACCAATAGCGGCACGATTGCCGGCGCGACCACCGGGCTGGTGTTTGCCAACAGCGTCTTCGTCAACACCGGCACGATCAGCGGGACGGTCACCGGGGTGAGCCTGGGGTCCAGCGGTAGGCTCGAGAACAGGGCAGGCGCGGTGATATCCGGCGGGACGGCAGCAATTGCGCCTTCGTTCGGAATCTTCAACGCATCGATCACCAACGCCGGCGTCATCAACGGCAATGTGAGCCTGGCAGGGCAACTCCCCAGCGCAACCAGCTTCGGGCGGTATTTTGCCGAAGTCGGCGGCGTATTGAACGGTAATCTGACGCTCGGCCGCAGCGATGCCCTGATCACGGAGCTGGTTAATCCGGGGACCGGGCGCTTTGCCGGGATCAACGGGACGGTGACAGCCAACCAATCGGTCTTGCGCTACCGCGTCCGGGCTGACGGCTCTGCATCGTTCGACACGGTCGCCGGCTTCGATGATATCGGCTACGAACTGTACAACAACGCCAGGCTGGTTCTGACCCGCAGCGGCGTGGCCAGCACTGGCCTGAGCCTTGCTGGCAGCGGAACGGTTGATATCAATGTCGATATCGCCACAACCTCCACGCCGGCCATCCGGATCCAGAGCCTGCTTGCTCCCGGAGCATTTGCCAACGCTCCGTCCCAGCTGGCGATTACAAGTCGTGGCAACCTCTCGCTCAGCAGGTCTGACCAGAACAGTTTCGTGTTCGGCGCTGTCTCGCTGGGATCGACAGATTCGTTCACAAATCTCGGCACCCTCACCTTGCGCGAATTGGCGGCCAATGTGTTCAGCCCGATGGTCGCGATTGGCGGCGGAGATGCCGTCACCAATGCGGGCACCATTTCGCTGAGCGGCGGCATCGGCGTGCGCGATGCGAAGTCGTTCACCAACACCGGCTCGCTAACCCAGATCGCTGGCGGGCGCACCGCGCAAGGTGTGCTGAACGTTGCGTCGGTGACCAACTCGGGCACGATCAATGTCGGGGGTACTGCGGTCGAGCTCCCGTTTGCCGGTGTACTGACCAACTCCGGATCAATCATCAGCTCCGGCGGCACTGCCGTGGTGGCAACGAACTCGGCGCGGATCAACAATCTTGCAGGCGGCACGATCGCAGGCGCCGCAGGACGCGCGGCGATCCAGATGGGCGGCGGATTGATCGTCAACTCCGGGCAGATCACCGGCGATGTCGACATGGGCTTCGCCCCAGGCAGACCCTCGCCATTGTCCGGGACCTACATCTCGCGCGGCGGGACGCTGAACGGCAACTTGCTGTTCGGATCGGGGAGCGACACGTACGTCGAAACTGACGGCATCCGAGGAGTCACGGGAACGATCGATGGTGGCTTGGGCTTCGATCTTTACGGCTATGCGCGAACCTTCTCCGACACTGTCACCCTTGGCGTGCTGCCGGGCCGCAATTTCGAGGCTTGGCTGGTCGAAGCGCAAGGCACCGGAACCACCGTCACCATCGCGGCCAATGCACCATTGACCACAGATATCTTCGTCGGCGGCGGCGGGGCGATCGTAAACAATGCATCGACCAGTGGCCGCGTGGCGGTGCGTCCCACTCAGAACCCGCTGAACCCGTCTTCGGTCCAGGAACTGTCGTCGTTCACCAACACAGCCAGCATCGGCTCGGCGAACCTGACAACGCAATCTGCTGTCTTGTTCAGCACCACTGGCAACGCGACGTTCGCCAACAGCGGAACGATCACGACCGGAGGCAGGGTAACGACTGTCGAACTGTTTGGCAGGGAGCTGTCATCGTTCAATTTTGTGAACTCGGGTTCGATTACCAACGGGGGCGTCAGCGCCGTGTTGTCGTTCGGCGCTGACGCGGCGAATGCGTCGGCGACGTTCACCAACTCGGGCACCATCAACAGCTCCGCTGCGAACTCGGTTGCCCTGGGCATCACGTCATTTGCGCCAAGCAACGCCAGCCTGACGCTGAACAACAGCGGCGTCATCGAGACGCTGGGCCAAGGTGGAACCGGTGTCTATGTGATTTCCGACATCCAGAAGCAACTGGCGCTCTCGCTGGTCAACAGCGGCACGATCAGGGCCAATGCCAACGGCAACGCGGTGTTCTCGAACAGGCCGATCGAGCTGGTCGGCCAGACCATCGGTCTGCTGGTCTTTGGCGGCCTCTCGCCCAGTTCGGCCATCACCAACACCGCATCCGGTATCATCGAGGCGACCGGGTCTAAGGCGATTGCCATTGCCTCGCTTTTCCATGGCCTGACGCTGCGAAACGATGGTTCCATCACAGGTGCGGCTGACAATGCGCCGCGCGCTGCCGATGCTTCACCAACCTACGCCACTGCCATCCAGACGTTCGGTGAATTCACCGACACCATCGTCAACACGGGCCGCATCACCGGATCGATCAATCTGGCCGAGGGCGCAGACACCGTCGTCAACACCGGTCTGATCGACGGCAATGTGTTCCTCGGCGCGGGCGATGACCTGTTCGTCCAGCGCGCGAGCGCCAGCCTGATTGGCACCGTCGATGCGGGCACCGGCACCGATGCGTTCGTGCTCGACGCCAATGGCGGCGGCACGGTCAACGGCGATCAGTTCATCAACTTTGAAAGCTTCACCCAGACGGGTTCGGGCGATGTCACCTATTCGGGCCTGTTCCGGTTCGATACCATCGGCATCTCCAGCGGCAGCGCAACGGTGCTTGCCGGCCAGACCCTGCGCGCCAATGGCTCGGTGACGATCACCGGCAGCGCCGCAAACGAGAGCATCTTCAACAACGGCACGATCGCCGGCGGCCTCTCGCTGCTTGGCGGAGCGGACGTGGTGATCAACGCAGGCACGATCGGCGGCAACGTGCTGCTGGGCGATGGCGATGACACATTTGTCGAGATCACTGGAAGCTCGGCAACCGCCATCGTGGATGGCGGCGCGGGGAACGACCTGTATCAGGTCGTGCTCGCCGGAAACCGCGCCGGGATCGGCGCGCGCACGGGCTTTGAACAGCTCGCGCTCACCGGCAGCGGGTTGCTCGATCTCAGGCTCGACCAGAGCTTCGATGTCGTCCAGCTGCTCGGCACATCGCTGAATGCGCAGCTCGCGGGTTTCTCGATCGGTGCGGTCTTCGGGTCGGACGGCCATGAGGCATTGACGCTCGACGGCGATATCGCCTTTGCATTGATGGGCGGCGGCAACGACCTGCTTTCGCTGGGCACTGTCACCGCAGCGGGCAGCTATGCGGGCGGCGCGGGCATTGACGCGCTGCGCTTTACCGCAGCAGAACCGATTGTGCTGACAGGATCGGCCGTCGGTTTCGAACAGATTGCGCTGCGCGGCGATACCCTGGTGGTCGCAGGCACATTGGGTGCCGCAGGCGATGCCTACAGCTTCGGCTCGGGCGCGCAGCGGCTTGTCGTTGCATCGGGCGGAACGGTTGCCGGTGCCATCGATCTGGGCGACGGCGACGATGTCTTCCACCTGCTGGCCGGTGCCAATAACCAGGCCAGCGTCAGCGGTGGCGCGGGCACCGACCTGTATTCGATCAACCTCAATGGTGACCGCACTGGCATCGGCGCGCGCAGCGGGTTCGAGCAACTGGCGATCGATGGCAACGGTACGCTGACACTGACGCTCGACCAGAATTTCGATGTCGTCCAACTGTTCGGAACATCGCTGAATGCGCGGCTCGCAGGCTTCGGGATCGGCGCGGTGTTCGGGTCTGATGCCAACGAGGGATTCACGCTCGACGGCGATATCGCGCTGGCATCGCTGGGCGCGGGCAATGACAGCCTGACGCTCGGCAGCTCGGTCGCAGCCGGAAGCTATTCCGGCGGCATGGGCACTGATGCGCTTGCCTTCACCTCAACCAACCCGGTTGTGCTGACAGGGTCCGCCACCGGTTTCGAGCAGATTGCCCTTGGCGGCAACAGGCTGGTCGTGGCCGGAACGCTGGGTGCGGCCGATGACAGGCTGGCCTTTGGTGCAGGCGCGCAGCAACTGCTGGTGGCGACGGGCGGAACCGTGGCAGGCGCCATCGACCTGGGCGACGGCGACGATGCCTTCCGCCTGGACGCTGGTGCGACCCAGCGCGGCACCGTCAACGGCGGCGCGGGCACCGATCTGTATTCGCTCGGCCTTTCGGGCGATCGCACCGGCATCGGCGCGCGCAGCGGGTTCGAGCAATTGGCGGTCGATGGCACCGGCACGCTGACGCTGACGCTCGACCAGAATTTCGCGGCGATCTTCCTCGCCGGAACGGGCCTCAACCTCACGCTTGGCGGGTTCTCGGTCGGTACGCTGATCGGATCGGATGCCTCGGAAACCTTGCGGATCGATGGCGGCGTGGGCGCGGTATCGCTGGCGGGCGGCAATGATCTGCTTGCCCTCGGTGCAACGAGCCTGGCAGGGCAATATCTGGGCGGAGCCGGCGCGGACGTGCTCCAGTTCACCGCCAATGGCCCGGTCACGCTGAGCGGCGTGGTGGATGGTTTCGAGCGGATCATTCTGGGTGGCAATGCCCTCACCGTGACCGGTACGCTCGCCAATGATGGCGTGATCGATTTCGGCGCAGGCGATCAGCAGATCAGCATTGCGGGCAGCGGCATCCTGTTTGGACAGACCGACCTCGGGGATGGCAACGACCTCCTGCGGATCGCAGCAGGCGCGCGCCTGGGCGGCAGCATCGCAGGCGGAAATGGCGTCGATACCATTGCTCTGACGTTGGCCGGCAACCGCAGCGGCATCGGCCAGCTGACCGGCTTCGAGCGGCTCTCGCTCGATGGCGATGGCGTGCTGGGGCTGGCGTTGACGCAAAGCTTCGAAACCGTCAGCCTGGCTGGTGTCGGTCTCAACCTCGCCATGGGCGGGTTCACTGTCGGAGCGGTCAACGGCACCGGCGCGGTCGAACGCGTCGCGACCGATGGGGATTTGACCAATGTCGCACTGGGTGGCGGCGATGACCTGCTGATGCTGGGGGCTGCTCGGGCGGCCGGCATGTACGCGGGCGGCACCGGGCTGGATTCGCTGATGTTCACGGCGACCACGCCGGTCACCCTGGCGGGCAGCGTCACCGGCTTCGAGCAGATCGGCCTTGCGGGCGGCAGCCTGACCGTTGCAGGGTCGCTTGGCGGCACCAGCGAGACGATCGCGTTTGCCGATGGCAACAAGCTCCTGGCCATCGCAGCGGGCGGCCGTGTCACCGGCACGATCGATTTGGGCAATGGCAACGACCGTTTGCGTCTGGCGGAGACCGGCGTGCTGGCCAGCACCGCGCGCGGCGGAGCAGGCATCGATACGATCATCTTCGAGCAGGCTGGCACGCGATCGATCTTGGCCGATCAGTTCACCGGGTTCGAGCGACTGCAGACCGAAGGCATGGGCACGCTGGCACTGGCCAGCGGCAGCTTTGTCTATGAGCGGGTCGATGCGACGGGAGCCCTCAGCATCGCGCGGCAGGCATCGCTGCTGACGCGCGATCTCGTTTTCAATCAGGGCGACAATCAGCTGACCATCGACGGAGGCTTCATCGGGTCGGTTGATGGCGGTGCGGGTACCGACCGGATCACGGTCTCTGGCGGCAGCGCCAGCGCGCCCGTGATGTTCGGTTCGATCGCGCGGGTCGAAGCATTCACGATGAACGACGGTCTTGCGACCATCGCCAACACCGCGTCGCTTGGAACGGTGGAGCTGGTCCGGGGACGGCTGATCGGCCTGGCCGGTTCGACCATCGATGCCAGCCGCATCACCGTCGGTAGCAATGCCATCTTCGGCTCTGCCGGTACGGTGAATGGCAATCTGTCGGTGTCCGGCATTTTGAGCCCGGGTGCTTCACCCGGAACGATGACGGTCAACGGCAATGTCATCCTGGGCAGCGGATCGCTGTCGGTATTCGAAATCTCGCCTACGATCTCCGACAGGCTGGTTGTCAATGGCAGCCTGAGCATCGCGCCCAATGCCACATTGCAGCTGACGGCCGACCAGGTCATCGAGCCGGGCCTGACCATCGATCTGATCACCACGACCGGCGGGGTCACCGGCACGTTTGCCACCATCATCAAGCCATCGACGCTGTTCGGCTTCGTTGCCGTGCGGGGTGGATCGGTGCAACTGCTCGGTCAATTCCTCAACGACACCGCCTTCTCGCCGCAGGTCCAGCGCAGCATCGACTATGTCAACGCGGTGCTGGTCAGCGGCCAGTCGTCGGCCGCCCTGCGCGCCGCGCTGCCGCAGCTGATCAACGCGCAAGGCGTCGCCAGCACCACCGGCTTCAGTCTGGTGTCGGCCGAAGCCTATGCCAGCGCGCAGCATATCGGCATCGATCAGGGGCTGTCGGTCGCCGATGCCGGGCGTGGACAGGCGTTTGCGACAGACCGCACGGCGCCGGGCCTGTTCACCTTTGCCAGCGGCCTGACCAGCTATGGCAATCTGGAGGCGCAAGCCACGCGCAGCACGGCGGCTGCGCGCACGACCGGCTTCGGCTTCCTGGGCGGCATCGGCTATGGCAGCGCAGCGAGTTCGGTCGGCGTGTTCGGCGGCTATGTCGACAGCACCCAGCAGATCGGCCAGATCGGCGCCAGGACGGAAGCGGACGGTTTCGTCGCGGGTGTCCATGGTCGGCTGAACAGCGGCAGTTTCGGGCTGAAGGCGACGATTGCCTATAACGGCAGCAACGGCGTCACCCGGCGGCTCGTGCCCAGTGGCCGCGCCGATGCACGCTTCGATCTCGAAGGCTGGATCGCCGATGTGAGCGCGCATCACAACGTCGCCATGGACGAGAACTGGACCGTTCAGCCGAGCATCGGCATGACCGCGATCCGCTCCACCCGCGGGCGTCTGACCGAGGCAGGCGGAACGCCTTATGCGCTCAATGTCGCAGGAGACAGGCAGAACGCGGTGTTCGTCGATGCCGGATTGAGCTTCCGTGGGGGAGCCGAGCCGGAGTCGGTGATCAAACCCTATCTGTCGCTGGGTGTGCGCTATCAGGTAGAGGGCGACGATACCGCCGCATTGGCGGGCTTTGCCGGTTCAGGCCAGGGCCTGGGATTGCGGCTGGTGTCAGAGGGCGCAAGCCGCACACCGCTGCGCGCAACCGCAGCATTGGGCGCCGATGTCGTATTGTCCCCGAACATGGTGCTGTTCGGCGCTGCCAGCCTGGAGAGCGGCGATGCCGACACCCGCTATGGAGCCCAGGCAGGTCTGAGGTTTTCGTTCTGACAGATGCAGCAGTCCCGCCCAGGCGCACAAACAGGCGGGACTGCTGCTTCCTCATCCGTCACATGGGCAGAACATCGGCGTAGCCACGGTAAAGACACCAGATCTGGCCGCACCATCTACGGATCCGCTGAACGGCATGCTCTGCTTGTCGTGAGCGATTGCTAACGCATTGCGTGCGGTGGTCGGCTGCAAGGTCACGGCTCTACAAGGCGCCCCAACCCGCATCCATTGTCTCGGCAAAATGGAACGCGGCGATCAGCGGCCTTCGCCATCGACGATGAATTCGACCAGGAACACATCCAGATCGCGCGTCGGTTCGAAGTTGGTCCGCGTCACCTCGAACTGGGTGGGGCTGATCTTCTTCACCCCGTCCATGCAGAAACTGACCAGATTTTCCGGACGCCCCTTGTCGACCACCAGGCGAAAGTTCTTGATCGGCCCCAGCCAATTTGCCCCGGTTTTCAGCACATAGCCAAACCAGGTCTGCACGACGGTGAGGCCAGGATTGGGCTCGCCACTGGGCTTACCACCATAAACCCGGCGATCGTACGCCGCCAGCAATGGCGCATCGATGCAGTACGGAGCGGCCAGTCCATCGGGGCCGTTGAGCGCCATGTCGCGGTAATCGCGGTTGAGCGAGCCGCTGGCGCTGCCGCCGACCATCGGGCGATAGCTGTGCTCCACCACCACCTTTTCGCCCGGCAGGAAGGTCTGGAAGCGGGTGACGTGCGTCTGTACCACCCAGCCGGGCCGCAGATTGCGCACCGCGCCGCCGCCGCTATCGGCATCGTCGATCAAGATCCCTTCGGCCACCAATGCGCTGGCGATGTCGTCGGGCAGCGCATTGAGCCGGTCAGACAGGCCTTCATCGCGCCAGTGGAGCACCGGAAGGCCCAGCTGCTTCAGCCGTGCCTCGACCGACTTTTCCCCGACCATCGGCACATCATGCCTGGTGAGCGGCGCCGGCACGCCATCGATCAGCGTCTGGAAATCGAGCTGGTCCCATTCCTGATACATGCCGCTGTCGTACGCCTCTTCCCGCTCACGGTCCGTCTGAACCGGCAACGGGAAGGAAATCATCAGATGTTCGGCGGCTGACGTGTCGTTCGCATAGACATAGCGCACCCGGATGCGCTCTTCGGACAGGAACAGATCCTCGCTTTCCATCGTCACTGCAGCAGACGGAGACAGTTCCAGCCCGCCCAGGTTGATCGAGGCCACGGTATCGTTGGCCACGGCGGGAGCGAGCGTCAGCAGCGCACACAGGCTGGCCAGCGCCAGCGAAAAATGTCGCGTCATCGGTGTCACTCCTCGGCTTGATCGGCAGGTGCAGGCTCGCCTACGGTGAATTCATAGACGGTGGACAGCGAGAGACCATTATCAATCGGCTGCGCCATGACCTGAAGGCGATAGGTGCCATCGCGGGTAATCGGCTGCTGGAGCGGAAATACGAAGCTGCGTCCGCGAATATAGGCGCCATCGGTCTGGAACAGGACGTGCCGTTCCTCGCGCTCCTCGAAAATCTTGACCATCTGGACGTTGAACAGGTGAACGTCGTCCTGAAACGCGAAGCGCAGTTCGGTCACCGGAACGGTTGCTGCCGCGTTCTCCGCCGGAGAGACACTGACGAGAACCGGCGCGGGAAGTTCCGCAGCTGCAGGGCTCGTGGCGGCCGCCGCCAGTGCAATGGATAGCCCTGCCCGGATCAGGCGTTTTCCTCTGGTCATGGATGATCATCCCCCTCTGGCCCCAGCCGGGCAAAATCCACCGTGCACCGCACTGCCAGGGCAATGCGGTGCACGGTGAGGCAAGATGATGGCCGGCTAGCTTCATTCGACCACCACCCGCATGATGAGTTCACGGTCGCATCGAACTCAGCATCCGGAAACTCAGCATCCCTTTTTCTTCTTGGCCGCACCCAAGGCAGCTCCGGCCAGCGCGCCCATAGCCTGGCCCTTGCGCCCGGCCACCGCGCCGCCGATTGCCGCCCCCTGCGCCACTTCGGTATCGCACGACTTCTGCGGCTGGCCGGCATTGCTCGCGGTGGCTGCCACAGCAGCTTCAGGTTCGTCCTTGACTGGCGCGTCACCAAACAATTTGCGGTGTACCGGGGTCAGCAGTTTTTCATCGAGATCATTGCCGGCGAACGCCTCCACCACCACGCCGCGATTGTGCGCATACATGGTGTTGTAGTCGCGCAGCGCCGCGCCGCGGATGCGTCCGGCATCGATCGCTTCGAAGTTGGAGGTGCACCATTTGCCCCATTCATCCACCTCGCCCGCCGCACAGGCCTTGCCGGTCTTGGCACGCGACGACGTTGGCTGCGCCAGCGTCGTGACACAGGTCAGTCCATCGCCGGTGGTGAACCAGCCGGTCGGGCAGCGGTCGGCCTTGCTCTGCTTGGTCAGCGGATCGGTCGTGCCTTTCTGCACATAGACAGGCGGTGCCTTTTCGCACCACGACGTGCTGGTGTTATAACCGGCGCGGCAGGCCTCGCCCCCCTTGCGCCGATAGACTTCGCGCGCGCTCGATCCGGTCGGGTAGCAGGTTTCGGTGCTGAACCGCCCGCCCACCGCCGGAGGATAGGACCAGCCTGCCGGGCACGAGGCCCCTTCGCTCGCCACCGGGCTCAGGCCGCTCTGGGCATGAGCGGGCACAGCGGTTGTCGCCGTAGCCATTGCGGCAGCCAGGGCCAGATGTGCGAAGGCCTGCGATGTGGCGGCCAGGTTGCTTTTCATAATTATTCCCCCAAGACGGTCCGGCCACCCAGGACTGGGGCAACCCTTGGGGGGCGTGATATGGCATCGATGGGGGACCCGATATCCCATGCACAATGGTACCATATCATCGGAGGGCCGCGGGATTGGCGGATACGCAGGCGGATTTTGTGCCGATCCGGCGAAATTGCAGATTGCCAACATCGCAACGGCCCGCCATCGTCGCAGGACAAATGAATGCTCCGGTCACTATCGCCTTTCGCGCCCCTCGGCCTGAGCTAGCCCCCTATATTTCAAGCTATTACCAGTTCCAGGTGCAGGGCAACGGCGAGGTGGAGGATTACCTTCACCCCGAATGGGGCAACATCCGTGTCGCCCTCGACAATCCCTGGATCATCGGCCGAGATGCCGACGGCGCGTACCAGTATTCGGGGGCTCCCTCCATTCTGCATGGGCCCACCAGCAGGCCGACCTATGTGCGGGGCAGCGGCAGCAGCTTCGGGATCGGCATTCTGCCGCTGGGTTGGAACAGGTTGTTCAAGGCTGATGCCAGCAGCTTTGCCGACCGGATCGTTCCGCTCGCATCCATGCTGGACGACACGCCGGGCGCGGCCTTCATTGATGGCATGCACGCCGCCCCCGACCTTGATGGCCGCAAGGCCGTTGCCGACCGGTTCCTGTGGGAACGGATCAGCGCCAGCCGCGCCGATCGTGCGTCTCGGCTCATTCCGGAATTGCTGGCCTTGCTTGCCGACCCCGAAAACTCCACCGTGGAGCATCTTACGGCGCACCTGGGCATCACCCAGGCGCAGCTGGCGCGGCTGTCCAAAAGAACGCTTGGCTTCACGCCCAAGCTGTTGCTGAGGCGTCAGCGTTTCCTGCGGATGTTAGGGATCATGCACGGGCGACCCTATGCCGAATGGCGCGACTTCATCGACCCGCAATATTCCGACCAGAGCCATCTGGTGCGCGATTTCCAGTATTTTGTCGGCATGAGCCCCCGTGCGTATTTCAACATGCCAAGACCCATATTGGCAGCCGCCGCAGCTGCACGGGCGGCCATGTTTGGCCAGCCTTTGCAGGGATTGCATGGCGCCCCGGACGCGACATCGTAGATTTCGTCCAAGACCGCCCGAAACGCCCTCTGTACTCCCTGCGCATCTGATCGCAGGAGCGCCCCCCTCCCCGCAGCAGATCGCCGCAATTCGGCAGACTATGGTGCGAGGAATGAACATGCGCGTTACGGTAATGATATTGGCGACGGCCATTGCGACGGTCGGTCTGGCGACAGCGCCGATGAGCGAAATCGGCGCGAAGGACAGCAGGCCTGTCAAGGTAGAGTATGCCAAGACGTTCAAGGGTACGCAGGACATCGTCATCGGCAGCTTCAACGTTGCCTTCGTGGTCGAGAAAAAGGACAAGGCTTTCGCAGGCATGGGCCGCCAGTTTGGCGGAAGCTCCGAATCCAAGGCTCTGCTCGCCGGAGTGACCGACGCCGAATACCAGGCGATCACCGATGCCGCCTATGCCGACTTTCTCGCCAAGATGACCGCGGCAGGCTATCGCATCGGCGACCGGTCAGCGCTGATGGCCGATCCGGGCGTGGCCAAGCAGAAATATGTTCCCTCCGGCGCGGATGCCACCGTGATCTTCGGCAAGGATTCGAAGGCCAAAGCCGTCTATTATGCCCCCACGGCATTCGGTCCGATGGCCATTTCATCGGGCGAGATCGCCGGTGGAACATTCGGCAGCTTCGGCAATATGGGTCCGTTGATGGCGCGTGGTGCCTATGTCCAGAAAGCCAAGCAGCCGGTTCTGAACGTGCGCTATGTCGTCGATTTCGCCGGCACCAAGCATTACGGCGGCGCCTTCGCCATGTCCTCATCGATCAAGCTCAAGGCTCAGCTTGCCATTGTCGGCGCGCTGTCCAGCGTCACGCTGCAGGGACTGGCCGGCCAAGGCACGATGACATTGGCCCAGCCGATCGCGGTCGAGGGCGATTTCGGCGAACTGGCAGACAGCACCACGCGCGGTCAGAAGATCGACCAGGCGCTGGGCAATGTCATCGGCATCCTGGGCGGCGTGGGCACCAGCAGCCGCAAGCAGTTCACCTTTACCGCCGATGCCGCAGGGTATCGCGATGGCGCCATTTCTGCCAGCACCCGCGCCAACGACCTGTTCGCCGCCCAACTCGCCGCGCTCAAGTGATCGCGCGGGCGGGCCAGGGAGCATGAAGAGATACGGATATTGATGGCATTGCACTCTTGCGACCCGTGCAATGCGATCGATAGGGAGCGCGGCCCAACCGCCGCGCTCCCGCACTTGCCTCGCTTGGGAAGGTTGGCGTCGATTGCGCGCGGGGCCTGCTTGATCGGCCTCCCCGTGGTGTTGACCAGCTCACTGATGCTGCGGCCGATCACGGCGACGGCGCAGGTGGAGGTCGAACAAACGACGGCACAGGAGAAGGCTTCCGGAGCAGAGACAACGCTCTCATCCTCGGTAAAGCGCGAACGGGCAGACAGGTCGGCACAGCAGGCAGTCGAGCTTTATCAGGGTGGCCAGTTGAAAGAGGCCGAACCGAAATTTGCCGAGGCCCTGCGACTTTACCGTGAGATTCTGGGCGAGGAGCACCCTGACACTCTGTCCAGCCTCAACAATTATGCCTTCGTGCTGGACGCGCTGGGCCGCGCAGCGGAGGCCGAGCCGCTGTACGCCGAAGCTCTCATGCGCAAACGCAAGGTGCTGGGCGGCACGCATCCAGACACGCTGAGCGGTATGAACAATTATGCGGCGGTGTTGGTGGCACTGGGCCGCACGACTGACGCAGAGCCGCTTTATGCCGAGGCACTGCGAATGCGGCGGGAGGTGCTGGGCGACAAGCATCCAGATACCCTGACCAGCATCAACAATTACGCCTTCGTGCTGGATGCTCTGGGCCGCGCCGATGCAGCCGCACCGTTGTTCGCCGAGGCCCTTGGCTCACGACGGACAGTGCTGGGCGAGAGGCATCCGGATACGCTGACCAGCATCAACAACTACGGCGGCTTGCTGCAGACTCTGGGGCGATCGGCTGAAGCCGAGCCGCTTTATGCCGAAGCTTTGCGGCTGCGGCGTGAAGAACTGGGCGACAGGCATCCGGATACGCTGAACAGCATCAACAATTATGCGTTCGTGCTGGAGGCGCTGGGCCGCCCCGAAGAGGCCGAGCCATATTATGCCGAAGCCTTGAGGTCGCGGCGGGAGGTGCTCGGCATGGAGCATCCCGATACGCTATCGAGCCTTGGCAACTATGCGTCCGTCCTGGATTCGCTGGGCCGTCCTGCCGAAGCCGCGCCGATTTATGCAGAAGCCATGGTGCGCACTGTCGAAGTTCTGGGCACGAAGCACCCCGATACCCTGACCAGCTTCAACAATTACGCCCATGTCCTGGAGCAGTTGGGGCGGGCGGACGACGCCGAAACTTTGCTTGCCGCAGCCCTGAAGACGAGGCGAGAAGTTCTGGGCGATACGCATCCTGACACCTTGGCCAGCCTCAACAATTATGCGTCGATTTTGCAGACGTTGGGCAAGCCCGCCGAGGCAGAACCGCTCTATGCCGAAGCATTGCGTCTGAGGCGAGCGCAGCTGGGTCCCAATCACCCCGAGACGCTGAACAGCATGAGCAATCATGCCTTTGCACTGCGGGCATTGGAACGGATAGCGGAAGCCGAAACGCTGAATGCACAGGTGCTCGATCTGAGGCGTACGGTGCTGGGCGATCATCATCCCGACACGCTGACCAGCATGAACAACCTGACGTTTACCCGTATCGGTTTGCCCGCCGCATCGCATCTGGCGATCGATCCGGCACGGTCGTTGATTTCCGGCATCCGCGCAATGCGGCTCAAGGCAGGATATTCCCCAGCCGAGGAGGCGCAACAAGGCCGCAGAGATGCAAGCCAGTCGGACGACTTCCGGCTGTTCGTCATCGCCGCCTGGTTGCGTGGGCCAGGCTTGAGTCCCGAAGCGCGAACCGCTGGCGCAAAGCCTCTCGGCACGAGGCAGCAGGCGGCATTGCGGGAAGAAGTTTTCACCGCGCTGCAGGATGTGCTGGCAGGGGCCGCTGGCAAGGCCATTGCTGCAAGCATTGCGCGCAAGGCGGCAGGTCCGCTCGAGCCGCTGGCGATTGAGCGGGAAGTCCTGTCGGAACAATGGATCGGGACCGAAAGGGCACTGGTTGCAGCATTGGGCGGCAACGATGCTGCGTCAGACAGCCATCGTGATGCCTTGCGTACCCAGCTATCGGCGCTGGATGCTCGGATGAAGACGATCGACGCCAGGTTGCGCAATGAAGCGCCCGATTATTTCGCGTTGACCCGCCCCGATGCTCTTCGGCTCGGCGAGGCACAGGCGCTGCTCGCCCCTGACGAGGCAGCCCTGATGGTCGTTCCCACCGAATACGGCACGCACGTGATGCTGGTATCGGATGAGGGACTGCGCTGGATGCGCTCCGATTGGGCGACCGACAGGATAGACGCCGCCGTCAAACGCCTGTTGTGGGATGTCGGCGGCAATGTCGATGTCGACAGCGTCGAGGCTGCCACCTGGGAAAACGAAGGCGCCGGGGCCTATCCTTTTGCCTTCGATACGGCGCACTCGCTGTATCGGGAACTGATCGCACCCGTGGCCGATGGATTGAAGGGCAAGCGCCATCTCTTCATCTCGGCGAGCGGATCGCTGTCCAGCCTTCCGTTCGGGCTGCTCGTCAGCGAGGTGCCTGCCGGTGCCAGTGGCGACCCGGTCGTGTTGCGCTCCGCCAAATGGTTTGCCGACGCGCATGTGCTCGTCCAGATCCCCTCGCTCCAGTCGCTCGAGTTCCTGCGCAAATATCGCACGCAGCGCAGCGATGCAGCTGCATTGCCTTTCCTGGGCGTGGGCGACCCAGTGCTCGATGGTAAGGCCGAGCAGCGCGGTGGTCGCGGCGCGCGGGTGGCGAGGACGAGTGGCAACGGCGCGTTCAAACGCGTTTTCGCCGGATCACAAACCCGCAGCGGCGGAGGCATCGCGAATATCTCGGGGCTGAAAACCATGGCGCGGCTACCCGGCACGGCGACCGAGCTGACCGCGATGTGGGAGCAGTTCGGCAAGCCCGGCAACGCGCTCCATTTGGCGGAGCGGGCGACTGAGGGTTTTGTCCGGGCCCCTGGCAACCTGAACGCCTCGATCATTGCCTTTGCCACGCATGGACTGCTGGCCGGCGAAATCGGCGGGACGGCAGAACCCGGACTGGTGTTGACCCCGCCATCGGAGGGCAGCGAGGCCAATGACGGCTATCTCAGCACATCGGAGATCGCCGCGCTCAAGCTGAATGCGGACTGGGTGATCCTGTCTGCCTGCAACACCGCTGCCGGCGACGGAAGCGAGGGTGCACCGGGGCTGTCGGGCCTGGCGCGCTCGTTCTTCTATGCTGGGGCGCGCAACCTGCTGGCATCGCACTGGCCGGTGCGGGACGATGTCGCCGCAAAGCTCACGGTACGCACGATCGCCATCGCCAGGGAAAACCCCGGCCTGTCCCGGGCGGAAGCCTTTCAGCAGGCGATGCGCGAAATTCGCGAAGACACCAGCGTCGACAGCCAGACCGATACCTGGGCGCATCCCAGTGCATGGGCCCCGTTCTCGCTGATCGGTGATGGAGCGAATTAGAGTTGGAACCGCCAGCAGGGCGCGGCTACTGATGCAATGGGTGCATTTGGCGTTGGGGATGAACACACAGTCGCGAACCGACATCGCCTTGGGCATCGTTTCGACAGCTGCGACGCCGCCCCACTCCATTTACCTGTCAGAGTAGACTGAGTTGCAAAACCAGCACTGCACGGCTCCGCGACACACAGTCAGAATTTATCGCTAGTGTCACGCATTAGCATGTTCGGGCACTAGCTTGGTAAGCATCACTGTTGAGATGCGCTCGTAGCATTTAACGACAACCAAGGTCCGCACACCGGACCCGATAAAGGCGACGTGCGGTCGCTCGCGTCATGTGACGGATCGTATCAACCCGCAGCCATTCGACGGGCAGGATTCACGCGCTCTAGCTGTCAGCCTTACGGTCAGTCAGGGTTTGAAAAGAAAATGTTGGTTGCGGGAGCAGGATTTGAACCTGCGACCTTCAGGTTATGAGCCTGACGAGCTACCGGGCTGCTCCATCCCGCGCCACCAACGTGTGCGCCCTTTGGGGGCGCGGGCCCTAGAGGGCCGAAAACCGCCCGTGGTGATGCACCAGGGCGGTTGTTCGACGATTATGAATGGGTTTTATCCATGTGCACCGGCTTCAATGCCTGGCGACGCCCTACTCTTCCAACGCTTAAGCGGTAGTACCATCGGCGCAGTCAGGTTTCACGGCCGAGTTCGAGATGGGATCGGGTGGGTCACTGACGCTATGGCCACCAAGCAATGAAGC
>CALRRI020000005.1:0-195152 GCA_943370475.1 Hydrogenophaga intermedia | reverse complement strand
GGCGCGCGCATGGCCGGGATCATGGAAACCGGCGGCCAGCCCGCGCTCTATATGGGCAACCCCAATGCGCACAATTATGCCACCGGCACGCAGACCGGGGCGCTGCGCAAGGCGATGAAGCTGCGCACGCTCTATTCGGCCTCGACGCTCGACCAGATCCCGCACCAGCTGATCCAGATGTGGATGTACGGGCACAACGCGCTGTTCCCGATCCCCGATGTGGACCGGACGCAGTTCATGCTGATCATCGGCGGCAATCCGCTCGCCAGCAATGGCAGCGTGTGGACCGTGCCCGATGTGAAGAAGCGGCTGAAGGCGGTGCAGAAGCGCGGTGGCCAGGTGGTGGTGATCGATCCGCGCCGCACCGAGACCGCAAAGATCGCCGACGCGCACCATTTCATCCGCCCAGGCACCGATACAGCGCTGCTGCTCGGCCTGCTCAAGGCGCTCGACGAGGCGGGGCTGGTTCAGCCGGGCAGGCTGGAGCCGATGCTCGACTCTGGCTGGGCCGCGGCCTGGGATGCGATCCGTGGCTTCGATGTCGCCACGCTCAGCGCACACTGCGGCATTGCCGAAGCCGTGATCCGCAATCTGGCCGCCACTCTTGGCAATGGCGAACCTGCTATCGTCTACGGCCGCATGGGCGTTTCTGTCACCGAAGCCGGCACGCTCAACCTGTGGCTGATCCAGCTGCTCAACATCGCCACCGGCAATCTCGACCGCGAGGGCGGGGTGATGTTCTCCTCGCCCGTGGTCGATCTGGTCGCCGGCGCAGGCCCCGGCACCTATGACCGCTTCCGCTCGCGGATCGGCAACCGGCCCGAGGTGATCAGCGAATTCCCGTCCGCGCTGCTGCCGGACGAGATCGCAACCCCTGGCGAGGGGCAGATCAAGGCTTTGGTGGTGCTGTCGGGCAATCCTGCACTGTCATCGCCGGGGGCCTGGAGCGAGGCGCTGCCGCAGCTCGACCTGATGGTCTCGGTCGACATGTTCGTGACCGCCACCAGCGCACACGCGCACTACATATTGCCCCCGTGCGGTCCGCTGGAGAAGGACCATTATCCGCTGCTGCTGGGCCCCATCGCGATCCGCAATTACGCCGATTACTCGGCTCCGACGCTGCCGATGGAAGAGGGCAGCAAGGCCGATTGGGAGATCGTCGCCGAACTGGCACGCGCGATCCTGCATGCGCGCGGCGAGGCGGTGCCCAATATCGTGCCGCCGCGTACCGTGCTCGCCTCGATGCTGGCGCGATCCGATTATGACGTAACGCTGGAAGAGCTGGAGGCGAACGCCAACGGCAAGGACTTCGGCCCGCATATCCAGCGGCTGCCCGAACGGTTGCAGACGCCCGACAAGCAGATCGCCTGCGCGCCCAGCCTGTGCCTGGAGGCGCTGGAAAGCTGGCGCGCTGCCCTCGCCGACACCCCCGAAGATGCCTTGCTGCTGATCGGGCGGCGGCATGTGCGCAACAACAACAGCTGGATGCACAATTCCCCCCGGCTTGCGAAGGGGCCGGACCGCTGCACCGCAATGGTTCATCCCGATGATGCAGCCGCGCGCGGCATCGGTGATGGCGACCCGGTGCGAGTCACCAGCCGCGTCGGTTCGGTCGAGCTGGCGGCACAGATCAGCGAGGACGTGATGCCGGGCGTCGTCTCGATCCCGCACGGCTTCGGGCACGACAAGCCGGGAACCAAGCTTTCTGTGGCAGGACGTCGCCCAGGCGTCTCGCTCAACGACCTCACCGACCCGCAGGCCATGGACCCGATTTCGGGCAATGCGGTGCTCAACGGAACACCGGTGACGCTGGAGCGGGTGCGTGAGGCGGTGGCGGCGGAATAGTTGCCGCCGCGAAGCCTTGGTGTAGCATGACGGCCTGAATGAGCAGCAAGCGGGGAGGCATCATGGACAAGAAGTTTCTGGGTGCAGGCATCGCGATCGGGGTCGCCCTCGGTATTGCCACCGACAATCTCACCATGGGGCTGGCGCTGGGCCTTGTTGCAGGCCTTGTCGTCGGCAAGTTCAGGGCCGGTCGCGGGGGTTAGAGTGTCGGTTTGCCGGGCGAGCGATCTGTTGTCCTTGCGGGACAGGGGGGTGGCACCTCTCCCTTGACCGCAGCGCCGCCATCGGCCAAAGCGCGGCCCATTCATATTGCATCTGCGAAGGCCCGGACGTTTGAGCGAGCAAAGCCTGTCATTCCAGGACATGATCCTGACCCTGCACAGCTTCTGGAGCCGGCATGGCTGCCTGATTCTGCAGCCCTATGACATGCCGATGGGGGCGGGCACGTTCCACACCGCGACGACATTGCGCGCTTTGGGCCCCGATCCATGGAACGCCGCGTTCGTCCAGCCGTGCCGCCGTCCGACCGATGGCCGCTATGGCGAAAACCCCAACCGGCTGCAGCATTATTACCAGTATCAGGTCATCCTGAAGCCCTCGCCCGGCGACATCCAGCAGCTCTATCTCGACAGCCTGACCGCGATCGGCGTCGATCCCTTGCTGCACGACATCCGTTTTGTCGAGGACGACTGGGAAAGCCCCACGCTGGGCGCCTGGGGGCTGGGCTGGGAGGTGTGGTGCGACGGCATGGAGGTGACGCAGTTCACCTATTTCCAGCAGATGGGCGGCTTCGACTGCAAGCCCGTCGCGGGCGAGCTGACCTACGGGCTCGAGCGCCTCGCGATGTACATCCAGGGCAAGGACAGCGTCTACGACCTCGATTTCAACGGCAACGGCGTGACCTATGGCGACGTTTTCCTGGAAAACGAAAAGCAGATGAGCGCCTGGAACTTCGAGGTGGCAAACACCGAGAGCCTGTTCGACGCGTTCCGCAAGGCGGTCGCCGAGTGCGAGAACTGCCTCGACGCCAAGCTGCCGATCCCGGCGTACGAGCAGGCGATCCAGGCGAGCCATGTCTTCAACCTGTTGCAGGCGCGCGGCGTGATCTCGGTCGCCGAACGTCAGGCCTATATGGGCCGCGTCCGCGACCTCGCGAAGGGCAGTTGCGAGGCGTGGATGGAAAAGAACGGGTGGGCCGCGTGATGATGGGACCCGCCAATTTCCGTCATGCTGAACTTGTTTCAGCACCCATCCATCGTCTGGGTGTCGATAGGGTGAAGGCGCATGGTGCCCGATGGGCCCTGAAACGAGTTCAGGGTGACGGGGTTTGCACTGCCACCGCGAGGATTGGCGCATGACCGACTTTCTGCTCGAGCTGCTGTCCGAGGAAATCCCTGCGCGGATGCAGGGCAAGGCGCGCGCCGATCTCGAGAAGCTGTTCGCTGACCAGTTCGCCGCTGCCGGCCTGAAGGCCGAGAGCCTGCAGACCTTCTCGACCCCGCGCCGTCTGGCGCTTATCGCGCGCGGGCTGCCTGAGACGACGCAAGCGGTATCGGAAGAGCTGAAAGGTCCCCCCGCCGATGCGCCTGATGCGGCGGTCGACGGCTTCCTGCGCAAGGCCGGGCTGACCCGTGACGCGCTCGAAACACGTGACGTCAAGGGCCGTGCGACGCTGTTCGCGGTGATCAACAAGCCGGGCCGCGCCACCGCCGATGTGCTGGCCGACGCGATCCCCGCGATCATCCGCGCCTTCCCCTGGCCGAAATCGATGCGCTGGGGCGTTGCCAGCCAGACCACCGAATCCTTGCGCTGGGTGCGTCCGCTGCAGGGCATCATCGCATTGCTCGGCGGCTATGTCGTGCCGTGCGAGATCGATGGGCTGGTCGCGGGCAACACCACCGTCGGCCACCGCTTCCACCACAAGGGCGCGGTCACGATTTCGGGCGTCGAGGATTACGCCAGCGCGCTGCGCGCCGCGCATGTCATCGTCGACCATGACGAGCGCGCCGCGATCATCCGCGACGGCGCAGCAAAGGCCGCAAGCGACGCCGGTTTTGTCCTCGTCGAGGACGAAGGTCTGGTGATCGAGAACGCCGGGCTTACCGAATGGCCGGTGCCACTGCTCGGCCGTTACGACCCCGCGTTTCTGGAGGTTCCGCCTGAGGTCATCCAGCTAACCACCCGGATCAACCAGAAATATTTCGTCGTGCGGGATGCTGCAGGGGCACTGGCTCCGGCGTTCATCTGCACCGCGAACATTGCGGCGCACGATGGCGGCAAGGCGATCGTCGCGGGCAACGAGAAGGTGCTGGCAGCACGGTTGAGCGATGCGCGGTTCTTCTGGGAACTCGACCAGAAGAAGACGCTCGAGCAGCATTCGGAGAAGCTCGCGAACATCGTCTTCCACGAAAAGCTGGGCACCGTCGCCGACAAGGTCGAGCGCGTCGCCAAGCTCGCACGCTGGCTGTGCGAAGAGGGTATCGTCAAGGGCGACCCGGCGCTCGCCGAACAAGCGGCCAAGCTGTGCAAGGCTGATCTCGTGACCGAGATGGTCGGCGAATTCCCTGAACTTCAGGGGCTTATGGGCGGTTATTACGCGGCGATGGAAGGTCTCGACCCGCAAGTTTCCGCCGCGATCCGCGATCATTACAAGCCGGTCGGGCAGGGCGATGACGTGCCGACTGCGCCGGTGACGGTGGCGGTGAGTTTGGCGGATAAGCTGGATACGATCGTTAGCTTTTTTACTTTTGGAATGGCTCCGACTGGATCCAAAGATCCATTTGCTCTCAGGCGAGCAGCTCTATCTATCCTTAGTATTGTTCAAATTAATCAAATACGATTGCCTCTATTCGTTTTATTGGCTTCAGGTTACTTGTCTGCATTAATCCGCCCACGACTGTTGGTCGATACTGAAACTGAAGTGCGGCGAGATTTCGAAGCATTCGAACGTACGAATTTCGTGCCAGATAATTTCGATATGGCGCAGTATGTAACCCAGATTAAATCGAAGCTAGCTCCAACAGAGCTTACGGACGCTTTGGTCGGTGCAGCATTTGAAGTTGTGCCATTCTTCGCCGACCGCCTCAAGGTCCAGCAACGCGAAGCCGGCGTCCGGCACGATCTGATCGACGCGGTCTTCGCGCTTGGCGGCGAGGACGATCTCGTGCGGTTGCTCGCGCGCGTTCATGCGCTCCAAGCCTTTGTCGAGACGGGCGAGGGGGGCAATCTGCTCGCCGGGTACAAGCGCGCCGCGAATATCCTGAAGAAGGAAGAGTTCACCCCCGTCCCTCCGGGCGAGGGGCTGGAACCCGCCGAAGCCGCGCTGATCGCCGCGCTCGATGACGCCGAACCGCGCGCGATTGCCGCGATCGACGCCGAGGATTTCGAAGGCGCGATGGCCGCACTTGCGGTGCTCCGCGCGCCAATCGATGCGTTTTTCGATGACGTGACCGTCAACGATGCCGACCAAGCCAAGCGCGCTGCGCGGCTGGGGCTGCTCGCCCGGTTTCGTGCTGCGGTTCACCGGGTCGCCGATTTTTCGAAGATCGAGGGATAGCCTCGACACCCTTCACCAACATTTCAAGACGGACAGGCAGTATTGCGATGACCAAATATGTGTACCGGTTCGGTGGCGATGCCAATGATGGCGGCGCCGGTGACAAGTTCCTGCTGGGCGGCAAGGGCGCAAACCTTGATGGCATGGCCTCGATCGGCCTGCCGGTGCCCCCGGGCTTCACCATCAGCACCGAAATGTGCACGCGCTATTATCAGGATGGCGAGGTGTTCCCCGACAGCCTGAAGGCGGAAGTCGCAGACGGCCTCAAGCATATCGAAGCAATCACCGGCAAGATGTTCGGCGATGCCGCCGACCCGCTTTTGGTCTCGGTCCGCTCGGGTGCGCGCGTGTCGATGCCCGGCATGATGGATACGGTGCTCAACCTCGGCCTCAACGATGCGACCGTCGAGGGGCTGGCCAAGGTTTCGGGCGACGAACGCTTCGCCTGGGACAGCTATCGCCGCTTCGTCCAGATGTATTCGGACGTGGTGCTCGGCCTCGACCATGATGCGTTCGAGGAAGCTCTCGAAATCATGAAGGAAGACAATGGCTTCTTCAGCGATACCGAGATGGAAGCCAAGCACTGGAAGGCGCTGGTCGCCGAGTACATGGGCCTGGTGCAGGACCAGTGGGGCAAGCCGTTCCCGCAGGATGTGAACGACCAGCTGTGGGGCGCGGTCGCTGCCGTGTTCGGATCGTGGCAGTCGGAACGCGCCAAGGTCTATCGCCGTCTCAACGACATTCCCGCCGAATGGGGCACTGCGGTCAACGTGCAGGCGATGGTTTTCGGCAACATGGGCGATACCTCGGCGACGGGCGTGGCGTTCACGCGCAACCCCTCGACCGGCGAGAACCTGTATTACGGCGAGTTCCTGATCAACGCGCAGGGCGAGGACGTGGTCGCAGGGATCCGTACCCCGCAGTACCTGACCCGCCAGGCGCGTGAGGAAGCCAACGCCAAGCCGGCGAGCATGGAAGAGGCGATGCCCGAAACCTATGCCGAGCTGGCGCGGGTGTTCGACATCCTCGAAAAGCATTACCGCGACATGCAGGACATCGAGTTCACCGTCGAGCGCGGCAAATTGTGGATGCTGCAGACCCGATCGGGCAAGCGCACCGCCAAGGCGGCGTTGCGCATTGCGGTCGATATGGCCAATGAAGGCCTGATCACCGAGCAGGAAGCGATCGCCCGCGTCGACCCTATGGCGCTCGACCAGCTGCTCCACCCCTCGCTCGATCCCGATGCGGCGCGCGATGTGCTGACCAAGGGCCTGCCGGCGTCTCCGGGTGCGGCCAGCGGCTTGATCGTGTTCGACGCCGACACCGCCGAGCGGCGCAACGAAATGGGCGATTCGGTGATCCTGGTACGCATAGAGACCAGCCCCGAGGACATTCATGGCATGCATGCCGCCAAGGGCATTCTGACCGCGCGCGGCGGCATGACCAGCCACGCTGCCGTGGTCGCACGCGGCATGGGCCGTCCCTGCGTCTCGGGTGCGGGCAGCCTGTCGATCGACAACAAGGAGCGCGTGCTGCGCATCGGCAAGCGCGAGCTGCGCGAGGGCGATACGATCACCATCGATGGCACCACCGGCGAGGTGATGCTGGGCGAAGTGCCCACCGTGCAGCCCGAGCTGGTCGGTGACTTCGGCGTGCTGATGGGCTGGGCTGACAAGGTCCGCCGCCTCAAGGTGCGCACCAATGCGGAGACACCCGAGGATTGCCGCGTCGCGCGCGATTTCGGCGCCGAAGGCATTGGTCTTTGTCGTACCGAGCACATGTTCTTCGAAGCGAGCCGCATCACCAACGTGCGCCAGATGATCCTCGCCGAGGACGAAGCGGGCAGGCGGGCCGCGCTCGAGAAGCTGCTCCCCGAACAGCGCGCCGACTTCCACAGCATCTTCGAGGTGATGGCGGGGCTGCCGGTCACCATCCGCCTGCTCGATCCGCCGCTGCACGAGTTCCTGCCGCACAGCGAGAACGAGTTTGCCGAAGTTGCCGAGGCCGCGGGCGTCGGGGTCGAGGTCTTGAAGCGCCGTGCCAACGAGCTGCACGAGTTCAATCCCATGCTCGGCCATCGCGGCTGCCGCCTGGGCGTGACCTATCCGGAAATCTACGAGATGCAGGCGCGCGCGATCTTCGAGGCGGCGTGCGATGTCGCGGCCAAGAGCGGCGCGGCTCCGATCCCCGAGGTGATGATCCCGCTGGTCGCGACCAAGCGCGAGCTCGAGCTGATGAAGAAGGTCGTCGATGTCGCGGCCGAGATGGTCTTCGCGGAAAAGGGCATGCGGATCGAATATCTGGTCGGCACGATGATCGAACTGCCGCGCGCTGCGCTGATGGCCGATGAAATCGCCGAAGTCGGCGAATTCTTTAGCTTCGGCACCAACGACCTCACGCAGACGACGCTCGGCGTCAGCCGCGACGATGCCGGACGGTTCCTCACGCAGTATGTCGACAAGGGCATTTTCGCGCGCGATCCTTTCGTCAGCCTCGATATCGAAGGCGTCGGCCAGCTGATCGAGATCGCGGTCGCCAAGGGCCGCAAGACCCGTCCGGACATCAAGCTGGGCATCTGCGGCGAACATGGCGGCGATCCGGCCAGCATTGCGTTCTGCGAAGCCACCGGCTTGGATTATGTCAGCGCCTCGCCCTATCGCGTCCCGATCGCGCGATTGGCCGCAGCACAAGCGGCGCTGAAAAAGGGTTGAACTGACGCTCGCCTCTCCGATCAAAATCCGGTCCCCTGCGCAGGCAGGGGGCCATCTCCTTGTCTATCCGGTTGATGCAACGGCGCGGCATCTCGCAAATGTTCGAAGATGGGCCCCTGCCTTCGCAGGGGACCCGCTAGCGCACGCTGCTGCCTCCAACAAACCCCCGCGCTTCCCCCTTGCCATCGCCTGCCATCTTCCGGCATAGGCACTGCCAAAATATAAGGGGGGAGCAGGATGCGCAGCGGTTTTCGCTATGGGTTGATGCTGGTCGCAGGACTGGCGATCGGGGTTGGCACTGCTGTGGTGCAACTGCGCCAGAGCTTTGCCGCGCTCGGCATCGAGAACGGCCCCTGGCACACCGGCACCAATGTCGGCACTGCCGACGCCAGCGTTGCGACCCGCGCCACCGTTGCGCTGCGCGGACTTCTTGCACTGCCCGAGCGCGAGGCGATCTATTTCAATGCGACGACCGACAGCGCCGGACGCACGCTCGACGGGCGCTGTTCCTATCGTGTCACCGGCGGCGCGATTGATGCGCGCTGGTGGAGCCTGACGCTGTATGACGCCAAGGGCTATCTGATCCCGAACCCGGCAAGCGTCTATTCGGTGGGCAGCGCGGCGATCCCGCCGCAGGAAATCAATCGCTGGACGGTCGAAATCGCCCGCACAAGAACGGGCGCGCACTGGATTGCCATGCCCGATGACCAGAGGTTCGAGCTGACTCTGCGCGCCTATCATCCCTCGCGCGATCTGCTGAGCCGGCGGGGGAGCGTTCCGTTGCCCCGGATCACGCGTGGGGAGTGCCGGACATGAGCCGCTGGATCGGACCGCTCGCCCTTGCCGTGCTCGCCGCCCTGGCGAGCTGGTATGCCACTCTGGCGGCAACGCCCACGGTGATCATGGACTTGGCGTGGGAACGGCTGGCCGCAGAGGCAGGCTATAATCGCATTGCGCACACCCCGCTGGTGGTGGCAGAGCGCCAGGCCATCGTTCGCCCCAGCCCAGACCTTGCCTATTCCATCTGCTCGTTTGATCTGACCAAGGGACCGCTCGAGGTGATGGCCAACCCCGTACCCGACCATTACTGGTCGCTGACCGTGTTCGACAGCGTCACCAATGTCGCCTTTGTCGAGAGCGACCGCGACAGCAAGGGCGCGCCGATCCGGATCGTGCTGGCCACCGCTGACCAGCCCGTCGCCAAGGGCGTTCGCAAGGTGATCATGCCCGATGCCAAGGGCGTTGCGCTGATCCGCGTGCTGCTCAAGAACCGGGGCGAGATCACGGCGGTGGATGCCTTCCGGAAGAAATCCTTCTGCCGGCCTTTGAAGCCATCCAGATAGTCTGATCGATTTGGCGGGCGTGCCGCGATGCCTCTGGACAAGCGCCGCGGACCCCTGCATATCTGCATTTAACCGGACGATTAAACGAGCGCGAAACCAGCCGCGCCTCACCGTCCGTCCATGCAGGAGAGAAACGATGTCATCCCGCCCAAGCGCTGCCGAGCTGGCAGAATATGAAGCCCAGGCCGACGCCTGGTTTCGCGAGAACACCCCCAAGGACCCCGGCTTCATGCTGCCGCTGACCTTCATGGAGGTCAGCACCGATCAGCAGTTCGAGTTCCTCTGCGCCTGGCAGCGCAAGGTCTATGAGGCGGGCTATCTTGGCGCGAGCTGGCCCACCGCATATGGCGGCGGCGGGCTTCATCCCGATTTCCAGCGCATCGCTACCAAGGTGATGAAGAAATACGACGGCCCGATCATGCTCAACGCCATCGGCATCGGCTGGGCCGGGCCGCTGATCATGGACATTGGCAGCGAGGAAGAGAAAAAGAAGTATATCAAGGGGATGCTGAACGCAGAGGATATCTGGTGTCAGGGTTTCTCCGAGCCCGAGAATGGCTCCGACCTCGGCAATGCCCAGCTCAAGGCCGTGCGCGATGGCGATGAGTATGTGCTCAACGGGTCCAAGATCTGGACCTCGCTGGGTGACCGCGCCAAGTACATGATCCTGCTCGCGCGCACCTCGAACGAGGGGCCGAACAAGTATGCGGGCCTCAGCTTCTTCCTCTCGCCGATGCACGCGCCGGGGATCGAAACGCGGCGGATCAAGAAGCTCACCGGCGAATATGGCTTCGTCCAGTGCTTCTTCACTGATGCGCGCATCTCCGCCGAATGCCTGATGGGCAACGAGGGCGACGGCTGGCAGATCGCGATGAAGACGCTGGAATACGAGCGCGGCGCCAAGGTGAACCTGGCGGGCGGCTATTTCCTGAAAGAGCTCGATGCGATGGGCGTGGTCGAGCTGGCGCGCGAATCGCAGCGCGGCGGCAAGCCGCTGCTCGACGATCCGGTGATGAAGGACCGGATGGTCGATTTCATGATGGATATCCAGGCGCTCAACCTCAACAACCAGCGCCGCCGTATGGGGCCGTTGGTGCAGGATCGCCCGATGGGGCTTGCGCTGATGAACAAGCTCGCGCGCACCGAGATGATCCGCGAACTGACCGAGTTTTCACTGGGCTTCCAGGGGACGCGCGGCGGCTATTATGTCGATGATCCGTGCGCGGTCGACAACGGTTATTGGCACCGCAGCTATCTCAACAGCTTCTCCGCCACGATTGGCGGCGGCACCTCGGAGATCCAGCGCAACATCATCGCCGAGCATGTGCTTGGCCTGCCGAAGGGGCGATAATCTGTGGCATTCAGTGAAGGAAATCTCGCCGACCATCTGGGCGGCCTCAGCTACAGCGAAGAGCAGATCGAGCTGATGGATGTCGCGACCAGCTTCTGCCGCGACAAGTCGCCGATCGACAAGGTGCGCAAGCTGATCGCAGACGAGCGCGGCTATGACCCCGCCGTCTGGCAGGAGATCGTCGACCTGGGCTGGCTGGGCATCGCGGTGCCCGAAGCGCAGGGCGGTGTCGGCCTGTCGATGGCCGAGGTGGCTCCGATTGCCGAGCAGATGGGGCGGCGTTTGCTCGCCACGCCCTTTGCCACCTGCACCATAGCCGCGCAGGCGCTGCTGGCGGCGGGCGACGAGGCACAGTGCGGTCAATGGCTGCCGCGCATCGTCGCCGGTGAAGTCGCGACTTTGGCACTCACCGAACCGCATGGCGACTGGAACCTTGGCCATGTCGAGGCGACCGCGAAGGCGCAGGGCGAGGGCTATATGCTCAGCGGCACCAAGCAGTTCGTGACCTATGCCAAGGACGCCGCTTTGGTGATCGCATCGGTCACCGTCGAGGGCGCGGTGCGGCTGGTGCTGATCGAGCGCTCGGCGATCCCCGATGGCGCGCTGCGCCGCGAGATCATCATTGACGAGACCAAGCGCAGCTACGAACTGACGCTCGACGGGATCACCGTGCCCGCGTCCGCGCTGCTCGATGCCGGGCGCTCGGGCAGCGCGCTCGGCCAGATCGAGCTCGCAAGCGCCTTGCTGCAGGCCGCCGAAATGTGCGGCGGGACGCAGAGCGCGATCGATTACACGATCGAGTATCTCAAGACCCGCAAGCAGTTCGGCAAGCTGATCGGCGAGTATCAGGCGCTCAAGCACCCGATCACCAACGCCTATGTCGGGTACGAGAAGGCGCGCTCGCACATGCTCAGCGCGGCCCACAATTTCGGCCAGCAGGGCGTGGGCGAGATCGCGGCGCGCATGGCCAAGGCGAGCGCTGACAAGGCGTACAGCTTTGCCGCCGACCGCGCGGTGCAGTTCCATGGCGGCTTTGGCTTTACCCACGATTGCGACGCGGGCCTCTATCGCCGCAGCGCGATCTGGCACGCCAGCCAGTATGGCGATGCCGCCTGGCACCGCGCCAAGCTCGCCGATCTGTTGTTCTGACCCTTCACAAGGAATTCGATATGTCTGAAGTGCAAACCCTGGCGGACGATGGCGTCCTCATCATCACCATCAACCGGCCCGAGGCCAAGAATGCGGTCAATCGTGCGGTGGCCGAAGGCATGGCGGCGGCGCTGGAAGAGCTCGACGCCAATGACGCGCTGCGCGTCGGGATCATCAAGGGGGCGGGCGGTACGTTCTGCTCGGGAATGGACCTCAAGGCCTTTCTCACCGGCGAACTGCCGATGGTGAAGGGCAAGGGTTTCGCCGGTTTTGTCGAATCTCCGCCCAAGAAGCCGCTGATCGCTGCGGTCGATGGTTATGCGCTGGCAGGCGGCATGGAAGTCGCGATCACCTGCGACCTGCTCGTCGCTAACTCCAAGGCGCAGTTCGGCATCCCCGAAACCAAGCGCGGCCTCGCGGCGGCTGCGGGCGGGCTGATCCGCCTGCCGCGCCAGATCCCGCCGCGCATCGCGATGGAACTGGCGCTCACCGGCGATTTCATCTCGGCGCAGCGCGGCTACGAAATCGGCTTCGTCAACCGCGTGGTCGAAGGACCTGCGATCGAGGGCGCGCTCGAACTGGCGCACAAGATCAGCGCCAACGGCCCGCTCGCGGTGCGCGTCTCCAAGCAGGTCCTCGTCGAATCGCGCAATTGGAGTGACGAGGAGATGTGGGCCAAGCAGCAGGAAATCGTGGGGCCCGTGATGACCTCGCAGGATGCGCGCGAGGGCGCGGCCGCCTTCGCCCAGAAGCGTGCGCCGAACTGGACCGGCAAATAAACGTCTGAGCTTGAAGGCCAACTTGCAATTGCGGAAAATCGGCGCACAACACCGTCAGGGTCGCACCTGACTGGAGTTGTGCATCGATGATGCTTCTGCCCGCGCTGCTGCTGACCACCCCGCTTCCGCCGCCCTGTCCCGACCGCACCCTCAACGCCGCTGCGCTGTGCGCCAATAGCGAGATCGCGGCGCGCTGGGCCGATGTCGAGGTGGCGCTCAAGGCGTGGGAGAAGGTTGATCCGCGCAAGGCGACGATCGCCGAGCGCCGCGACGAGGCGCTGGCCGACCTGCGCCGAGGTTTCGAATATTCGCCCGACGATACGCCGCAACAGGCCAATCCCGATGTCATCATCGAGAGCCTGGGCTATGTGAAGGCCGAGATTGACGGGCTGACCAGGATCGCCGCCTCGATCCGCGTGCCCAAGGACCTGGGCCGGTCGCTTGCGAAGACCTGCATGGTCGGCGCTGTCGAGGCCTGCGTGGTCCAATCTGCGGGTTTCCTCAATGGGGGCGATGATCGCGTCACGCGGCAGATCGCGTGGCAATATGTCAGCGGGCTGGACCAGGGCGGCGGTATCCCGCTGCGCATGACCATCGCCTGGGACATCAGCGGGGCGAAGCCGGTGCTGATCGGCTATACCAGCACCGAGGGCGAGGCCGAGCCGCCACGGCTGGTTGACAATGGCGAGGACATCATCCTGCATCTGCCCGCCCGCACCGCCGGCACGGGCGAGGGCAATGCAGACAGCCTGTTCCTCTATCGCACCGGCGCGTGGGTCAATATCGGCATGAACAGCTGGAAGGACGAGCTGCACACCCGCCTGCCCGAGGGCATGGGGCTGTGGAAGGGCGTTGATTACGACTATTACGGCCTCAGCAGCTACTTCCCGATCTGGCGCGACAGCGACGCCAATTGCTGCGCCACCGGCGGCAATGCCTATGCGGTGTTCAAGATCGTCGATGACCGGCTGCGCATCGATACGCTCGATTTTACCCCCGACCCGGCGGTGCAGGTCAAGCCGTTGTCGTGCCCGATCCTCAAGGCCAGCTTCCGCTCGCCCTTTCCGACGCGTTTCACGCTGCACTTCGAAAAGCCCGCTCTGCCGCCCAGCGCGCAGTCGGAGATGGTCGCGGTGCTCGAGCAGACCGACGAGGACGACAAGCTGATCTTTCGCAGGTATTTCAGCTTCGCGGGCTCCAACGGCTTCGGCTCGACGACGCTGATCCCGGTCGATGGGCTGGGCGATGCCGAGAACCCGCCGCAGATGCTGCCCGAGGAAGAGGGCGAGGAAAGCCTGTATTTCCACGCCTTCATCGGCGAACCGAACGGGATGAAATACATCTCCACCCCGCCGATGCTCGACAGCCCCGCACCTTTGGGCGTGTTCATGCCCGATCTGGCGCGCTCGCTGTGGTACGACGGCATCGCAGACCCCAAGGGCGGCCCGCCGATCCGCGTCGAGATGCCGCGCGACATGTGGATGGGGGAGTGTGCGGAATAGGGGGAAGCCGTCTGCTAATGGCTGACGAGTGTGTCGGCGCTGATGGCGGTGACTGTGTCGAGAGCGGACGCTGAGACGCCTCCTTGTCCTGCCACGACGCTCTTAATAGTCGAATTGCATTCCACGGCATGAAGCGGCGCGCAGTTGGTAATCTGAAAACACAGAATCGGCCTTGCCCTTGGTCTGCTCTGTTATGGTCCAGCGCCAGCCATAGTCAGAACGGGTGAAACGATTGACATAAACTGCGTCTGAGAACCGGTAGCGTTGAACGAAACCGTCTTGTTCAAGCTCACCCAGACCCAGCGAGGGTTCGTAAAGGCAACCTGTGGTATCGAGAAAAACCGATCCAATGGCCCGGGGCTCCTCGCCAGCGCCATAAGTTATCGATGCTTCATAGGGGTCTGATCCGTTGGTGCGAAGTTGCAGATTGAAATAGCGCCCGCCCAAATGCCACTGACCCCGCGCAATCGCGGACGTGTCTTCGCCGAGCGTTTTCCCGCTCACTCGCCAGCAACCTTTCAAACCCGCCACTCCGGCCAATCCGGGCGGAGCAGTGTACGCTGGCGTTGCCAGGAAAAGTAGCACCGTGATCATGTTACCCGCTCCCGCGATTAGATTGGGAAGTATGCTGGCAGCGTGACCCGGTGTCCGCAATGGCGTCGTTTGCGGAAACGGCAGGTTTTTTCCTGAGCGGATCAAAAGCTAGCACCCCCCCCCCCCGCTCAGCCTGAGCTTGTCGAAGGCCCCGCTATACGGCCAGCGTGGGCGCGGGTCCTTCGACTTCGCAGGCTGAAGCCCGCGGGTCAGATTGAGCGGAGGTGGGGCAGACGCGCTTCTGTCTCCCCTCCCGCTTACGGGAGGGGCAGGTCCGGCTTGCCGGACCGGGGTGGGCCTGTAGCTGCCCCCGGCTTGCCGGACCGGGGTGGTCTAGGCGCACGAGCGGTTGCAGGCCCACCCCGGCCTTCGGCCACCCCTCCCGCCTGCGGGAGGGGAGAGACGTTGCGCTGTGTCTCCCCCGCTCACACCCCCCACGCGCTAGTTGTTGCGCCGCAGCAAGGCATCAGCTATGGGCGCGGCGAGAGTGGCGTGCCGGACGGCGCGCCCCGGCAATCCCCTGACACAGGCTTTCTTTCATGTCCCTTCGCAATATCGCCATCATCGCGCACGTCGATCATGGCAAGACCACCCTTGTTGACCAGCTTTTCCGCCAGTCGGGCACCTTCCGCGACAACCAGCGCGTCGAAGAGCGCGCGATGGATTCGAACGATCTCGAAAAAGAGCGCGGCATCACCATTCTGGCCAAGTGCACCTCGATCGAATGGGACGACCAGCAGGGCAACCTGACCCGCGTCAACATCGTCGACACCCCGGGCCACGCCGACTTCGGCGGCGAAGTGGAACGCATCCTCTCGATGGTCGACGGCGTGATCCTGCTCGTCGACGCTGCCGAAGGCGCGATGCCGCAGACCAAGTTCGTCACCGGCAAGGCGCTGGCTCTGGGCCTGAAGCCCATCGTCGTCGTCAACAAGATCGACCGTCCCGATGGCCGCCCGCAGGAAGTGCTCGACGAGGTGTTCGACCTGTTCGTCAGCCTTGAAGCCAATGACGAGCAGCTCGATTTTCCCGTGCTGTTCGCCTCGGGCCGCAACGGCTATTGCGGCGATAACCCTGACGTGCGCGATGGCACGCTGGAGCCGCTATTCAAGAAGATCGTCGAGCATGTGCCGGCGCCGTCGGCTGACCCCGATGGTCCGTTCAAGTTCCTCGTAACGCTGCTCGACCGCGACAACTTCCTGGGCCGCATCCTGACCGGTCTGGTGTTCTCGGGTTCGGTCAAGACCAACCAGGCGATCCATGCGCTCGACCCCGAAGGCGCGATCGTCGAAACGGGCCGTGCCTCCAAGATCATGGCGTTCCGCGGTCTCGAGCGCGTTCCGGTGGACGTCGCCAACGCCGGCGACATCATCTCGATCGCGGGCCTCACTACCGCGACCGTCGCCAACACCATCTGCGAGACGAGCGTGACCGAGCCGCTGCACGCGCAGCCGATCGATCCGCCGACGCTGTCGATGCGCTTTGCGGTGAACGACAGCCCGTTTGCGGGCCGCGAAGGCACCAAGGTGACCAGCCGCATGATCCGTGATCGCCTGATGCGCGAAGCCGAATCGAACGTCGCGATCAAGATCACCGAATCGGCCGACAAGGACAGCTTCGAAGTCGCCGGTCGCGGCGAATTGCAGCTGGGCGTGCTGATCGAAACGATGCGCCGCGAAGGCTTTGAACTGGGCATCTCGCGTCCGCGCGTGCTGTTTGGCGAAGACGAAAAGGGTGCGCGCACCGAGCCTTATGAAACCGTGGTCATCGATGTGGATGACGAGCATTCGGGCACGGTTGTCGAGAAGATGGCGCAGCGCAAGGCCGAGATGACCGACATGCGTCCCTCGGGCGGCGGCAAGACCCGCATCACCTTCAGCGCACCGTCGCGCGGCCTGATAGGCTATCACGGCGAGTTCCTGTCGGACACGCGCGGCACCGGCATCATGAACCGGCTGTTCGAAAAGTACGGTCCCTACAAGGGCCAGATCACAGGTCGCCAGCTCGGCGTGCTGATCTCGAACGGCACCGGCGACACCGTGGGCTATGCGCTCAACGCGCTGGAAGATCGCGGCGTGCTGTTCCTCGGCTCGGGCGTGCCGGTCTATGAAGGCATGATCATCGGCGAGAACGCCAAGCCCGATGACCTTGAAGTCAACCCGATGAAGTCGAAGCAGCTGACGAACTTCCGTTCGACCGGCAAGGACGACGCCATCCGCCTCACCCCGCCGCGTCTGATGAGCCTGGAACAGGCCATCGCGTACATCGACGACGATGAAATGGTCGAAGTGACGCCCAAGAACATCCGCCTGCGCAAGCGCTTCCTCGACCCGAACGAGCGCAAGAAGCAGAGCCGGAAGAAGGAAGCGGCGTAACCTCGCGGTCCATTCATTTTGGATGAATGTCTGCTTGCGCTTATGGGGTAGAATTTCCTAGCCTTGCCCAAGAGGTTAAGGCTGGGGAGCTTCCACATTGCGTTATATTCGAATGGCCTTTGCGGTTGCTCTGGCAGCCCATTGTTCTGCGTCTGTCGCCCAGTCTGGCGAGGCTGCGCCACCTGCGCCGGCAAGCAATCCTTCCGCTCCCTATTCGGCCGAAGTCTTTGCCAAGCTGCCGTTGATCAACGGGCCCAAGCTGTCGCCCGATGGCCAGAACATCCTGTTTTCCACGCAAACCGGCGGGCGGACCTTTGTCGCCACCCGCACCGTCAGCGATGGCAAGCTCAAGTCCGTTCCGTTGCCCGAAAGGCTGGACCTCAACTGGTACCGCTGGGCAGGGAACAACCGTCTGCTGATCAGCGTGTCGCAGTCCGTGCGCTGGTTCGATTCAGAGGCGCGCCGGTCCTATCTGCTGACCGTCGATACGGCGGACATGAAGCCGGTTTTTGTCGGTCGGGATTATCAGGGGCTTGAGGGGGACGATGTGCTCTACGTCGATCCCACCGGGGAATGGGCGCTGCTGTCGCTCCAACGGACTCCCTACGTCGGGCCAAGCGTCTATCGGGTGATGCTGGCCAGCGGCAAGATGGAATCGGAGCAGAACGCCTATGGCGATATCTGGGAGTGGTTTTCCGACAATCGCGGGGTGGTGCGCATGGGCATGAGCTTCAGCCGCGATAGCTGGACGCTGCATTACCGCGAAGGCGACAACGGGGATTTCCGCAAGCTCGCCACCATCCGCTATGATGACAAGGAACAGCAAGGGCTGCTCGATGCGATCCGGGTGATCAGCGGATCGGACCAGGGCTATGTGCTCTCTGCCAAGGCGACCGGGCGCTATGCGCTGTACCGCTACAATTATGCCACGCAGACGATTGGCGAGATGGTTTTCGGCAATCCCGACCATGACATCCAGGACTATGACCTCAACGAGGACGGGACCCCTTCGGCGGCCTATTACACCGATGAGCGGCCGAGGGTACACTGGTTCGATCCGGTACAGCAACAGGTGCAGCAGGCCATCGACACGGCGTTGGGCGCCCGGCATGGTTCGCTCGTCTCGCGCAGCCGCGATGGCCGGGTGAAGATCATCCATGTCGGCGGGCCCAACGATCCGGGCAGCTATTATCTGTTCGACGAGGCGCTGGGCAAGATGGACGTCTTTGCCCGCACCAACGAGGCGCTGAGCCCGGCCAGGCTCAGTCCCAGCCAGTATGTCAGCTACAAGGCGCGTGATGGGCTGACGATCCATGCCAATCTCACCTTACCCAAGGGCAAGGAGGCCAAGGGCCTGCCATTGATCATCCTCCCGCATGGCGGGCCTTATGGTGTGCGTGACGATTTGCGCTACGATGCCGAGGTGCAGTTTCTGGCGAGCCGGGGCTATGCGGTGCTGCAACCCAATTTCCGCGGATCGGGCGGCTATGGCGAGGCGCATTCCAAGGCGGGTGAAGGCGCGATCGGGCGCAAGATGCAGGACGATCTCGACGACGGCATGGACTGGCTGGTGCAGCAGGGCATGGTCGATGCAGGCCGCGTCTGTGTCGTGGGGGCCTCATACGGCGGCTATGCCGCGCTCTGGGCCGTGACGCGCAACCCTGAGCGTTACCGCTGTGCTGCCAGCTTTGCCGGCGTGACCGACTGGGACCGCATCCTCAAATATGATGCGCGCTTCTTCAGCCGCAGCGGCCTGCGGCGTTGGCGCAACACCATTCGCGGCGAAGAGGGCTTCGACCTCGACAGCGTATCACCCTTGAAGCAGGTCAAGGCGCTGACGCGCCCGGTCCTGATCGCGCAGGGGCAGGAAGATACCGTGGTGCCGCAGCAACAGGCGGCAAGCTATGTCAGTGCGCTGGAAGCTGCGGGCAAGCCGCACGAATACATTCGCTACGAAACCGAAGGCCATGGGTTCGATGACCCGGCCAATCTCGCCGACTGGCTCAAGAAGCTCGAAGCCTTCCTCGCCAAGCACAACCCGGTCTGAACCGAGGGCGCGGGGCTGCACCGATGTGTGCAGCCCCGGCGTTGGGCATTAGCGCGCCAGCAAGATCCGCGCCTGGCTGGCGATCTGCGCCAGCATGGCGACGCTTGGCGCAGCGTCCAGACGGGCGCGGTTCACCAACGTGCGGAACTGCTTGATCCGGGGCAGGTTGGCCTCGGTCCAATGGGTGACGAATTCCTGCGGATCGCCGCCCTGTGCGCGCTGCAGAAAATCGAGCCGCATCTGCTGGAAATCGCGAGCCAGGCCCGAGACGAGCAGCCGTTCCCACGGGTCGCTGGGTGACATGCGCGCGGCAGTCATTTGCGTCCAGTCGAGGCCCAGGGTCGCGCCCAGATCGGCAAACGCCTGGGTCAGCGGCAGCGGGCCGGTGCCGCTGTGGCTGGCAAGGTTGGCAAGGCCTGCCGCACCGTCGAGCCCGGTCAGCCGCACGATATGCGCGGCGTGGGTCGGCTGTGCGCCCTGAGCGGTCAGATCCTGCGCCTGGCGCGCGGCCTGCAGCCGGGCCTCGGCGTTGAGCAGATCGTCCATGCCCGCGATCAGCGCATCGACACCCGGCTTGAGCGCGGCGACGATTGCGCCGGGCATCAGGCCATCGGCACTGGCGCGCAGCACGTCGGCGATGTGGACGCGCACGATGTTCGCGGTGGCATCGAACAGCATCAGCCGGACCCGCTCGTCCATCGGGGCATGGTCGAACTCCGCCCAGATCGCGGGCAGCGCAAACAGCCGCTCGGCCGCGATGAAGGCGCAGGCGACATCGCCCAGGGTGCAGCCTTCCTCTTCCGCCAGCTCGAACGGATGGATCAGGCCCAGCCGGTTGATCATGCGGTTGGCCAGCTTGGTGGCGATGATCTCGCCGCGCAGCTGGTGCTGCATCAGCACGTCGCCATAGGCCTCGCGCATCTGCGGCGGGAAGGCGGCGAGCAGTTCGGGCCGCATCGTCGGATCGTCGGCGAGCGGAATCCGCTCGATAGCATCCTGGAGCGTCAGCTTGGCGGTCGACAGCAGGACGGCGAGCTCGGGCCGGGTGAGGCCATGACCTTCCTGCGCGCGACGCTTGAACGTGGCGTTGTCGGCCAGCCCCTCGACCTTGCGGTCGAGCCTGGCTTGCTCCTCGAAATTCTCGATCAGCCGGATGTACGAGGGCAGGGCAGCGACGCCCGCGCGTTCGGCGATGGAAAGACCCAGCGCCTGAAGGCGGTTGTCTTCAAGCACCAGCATCGACACGTCATCGGTCATCGAGGCGAGCAGCGCGTTGCGCGACGGTTCGTCGAGCAGGCCTGCGCGCATCACCGCATCGAGCCCGATCTTGATGTTGACCTCGTTATCCGAGCAATCGACGCCGGCGGAATTGTCGATGAAATCGGTGTTGATCCGCCCGCCGAGCATCGAGAAGGCGATGCGCGCGGCCTGGGTCACGCCCAGGTTTGCGCCTTCGCCCACCACCTTGCAGCGCAGCTGTTCGGCGTTGATGCGCAACGGATCGTTGGACGGGTCGCCGACATCGATATTGTTCTCGGATGCAGCCTTGATGTACGTGCCGATGCCTCCGAACCACATCAGGTCGACCTCTGCGCGCAGGATCGCGGAGATGAGCGCTGCAGGTTCGATCTCGTCCAGATCGATGCCGAGCATCGCCTTGACCTCGGCCGACAGCGGGATCGCCTTCATCGAGCGCGCGAACACGCCGCCGCCCTTGGAGATCAGCGCCTTGTCGTAATCGTCCCAGCTGGAGCGGGGCAGGGCGAACATGCGGCTGCGCTCTTCCCAGCTTTTCGCGCCATCGGGATCGGGATCGAGGAAGATGTGGCGGTGGTCGAATGCGGCGACCAGCTTGATCGAGCGCGACAGCAGCATGCCGTTGCCGAACACATCGCCCGACATGTCGCCGCAGCCTGCAACGCGCACCGGATCGGACTGCACATCGACGCCCATTTCGGCGAAGTGGCGCTGCACCGAGACCCAGCCGCCCTTGGCGGTGATGCCCATCGCCTTGTGGTCATAGCCCTGGCTGCCACCCGAGGCGAACGCATCGCCGAGCCAGAAGTTGAACTCGGCGGCGATGCCATTGGCGGTATCAGAGAAGGTGGCAGTGCCCTTGTCGGCAGCGACCACGAAATACGGGTCCTCGCCATCATGCACAACGACGCTGTCCGGGTGGACGACCTTGCCATCCAAGATGTTGTCGGTGATCGACAGCAGGGTGCGGATGAAGGTCTTGTAGGCATCCTTGCCGCCGGTCAGCCAGCCCTCACGGTCGGTCGCAGGATCGGGGAGCTGCTTGGGGAAAAAACCACCCTTCGCGCCGGTCGGCACGATCACCGCGTTCTTCACCCGCTGCGCCTTCATCAGGCCGAGCACCTCGGTGCGGAAGTCGTCACGCCGGTCCGACCAGCGCAGGCCGCCGCGCGCGACAGGGCCGGCGCGCAGATGGATGCCCTCAACCTGCGGCGAATAGACGAACATTTCGCGCCAGGGCAGAGGCGCGGGCAGGCCGGGAACCTTCGCGCTGTCGATCTTCATCACCATCGCCAGGCTGGCGGCGGGCGCAAAGGCGTTGGTGCGCAGGATCGCCATGATGAGCGCGCGGAACATACGCAGCAGGCGGTCATCATCGATCGCCGACACCTGGGTCAGCCCGGTGTTGATCGCGGCAAGGTTCGCCTCGGTCGCCGCCGCGCGGTCGCCGGTAAACTCCGAGTCATGCCGTGCGATGAACAGGGCGACTAGAGCATGCGCGATACCCGGTGCGTCGTGCAGCGCATCGACAACCGTGCCGATGCCATAGGGCAGACCGGCCTGGCGCAAATAGCGATACCAGGCCCGCAGCCAGATCACTGCGCGCTGCTCAAGCCCGGTCGCCGCGATCAGTCGGTTGAACGGGTCGTTCTCCGCCATGCCTTCGAGCGTGCCCGAGATCGCCGCCTCGATCGCGCCTGCACGCAGCATCAGCGCCTCGGTATCGCCCTGGCCGCGCAGGTGCAGCAGGAAATCGTGGATATGACCGCTATCGTCCTTGCCCAGCTGGGTCGGAACCTCTTCCAGGACATCGAACCCGAAATTCTCGAGCGCGGGCACCGTTTCGGACAAGGGAATCGCACCGGTGAGGCTGTAGAGCTTCAGCCGCAGATGCTGCGCATCGTCATCCGCGCGCCGATAAAGCCGCGCAGCGTGGCGATCGGGGCTGTCGAGATCGCGCAACCGCAGGATGTCGAGCGCCGCCTCGCGCGGGCCGCAATCGCTGCGATAGGCCATCGGGAATTGCGGGGCGTAGCGGCCAGCCATCGCGGCGGCGCGGCTGTCTTCGCCCAGCGCGATCAGCGCCTCCTCGACCGAAGGTTCCCAGCCGCGGACCATCGCGCGCAGCGCCGCATCGAGCGCGGCATCGTCGACCATGCTGCCGCCGTCGCGCAGATCGAGCACATAGCGCAGCAGTGCGATCTCACCGTCTTCCAGCGAGATCGACCAGCTCAGCGTCTTGCCGCCGGATGCTTCGATCAGCATCCGTTCGATCGCCTCGCGGCGTCCGGTCGAAACCTCGTCGCGCGGCAGCCAGGCAAAGACGAACAGGTGGCGTTTCAGCGAGGACTGGACCGTGACCAGTTTCGACCGAGGGCGGTCGGCGAGCGACATCGCGGTCAACGCGACGCGTTCCAGATTTTTCAGGCTGAAGGCAATCAGCAGATCGTGCGGTAGCGCGGTCAGCGCGTGCGACAGCGCCTTCCCGGCATGGCCGTTGGGGGCAAAGCCGAACTTGTCCATCAGGATCTTGAGGTGCGCGCGCAGCACCGGAACGCGTTCGGGCGCGGCAGCCAGTGCGGCACTGGTCCAGATGCCGCCATGCACGGAGAGTGCGGCGACGCGGCCATCCTCCCAGATCGGCAGGATCACGAGGTCCAGCGGTGCACGGCGGTGCACGGTCGAGATGAAATTGGACTTGATGATCAGCGGCGCGGCCTTGCCGCTTTCGAACCAGGCAAAGGCCTGTTCGAATGAATGCGCTGCGAGCAGCTGGCGGTCACCGCCACCCATCCGCGCCAGTCCGAGCGGGCCCTCGGTGGCGCCATCGCGGCGATAGCGCAGATAGGCCAGCTGCGTCATGTTGCGGTCGAGGAACCAGCGCAGCAGCGCCGCGCCTTCGCCATCGGTCATCGCGGCGGCATCGGCCCGCATCGCCGCCTGCAGCATCGGCCAGTCGGTCACTGCCGCACGCACGTCGGCCATCGCCGCCAGCAGCGCTGCCTCCAGCGCCTTGCGCTGGCGCGCATCGGCACGCTCGACCTCCAGATACACAACCGACTCCCTGCGCTCGCCAGGGGCCTCGTCGGTGTAGATCTCGTTAAGCAATCCGTCGGCATCGCGGCGCAGCGCCACCACAGGATGGATCACGCGGTCGATGGCGAGCCCGAAGCGCGATATGGTCGCGGCAATCGAGTCGACCAGAAACGGCATGTCATCGTTGATGATCGCCAGCCGCATGTGCCGGTGACCCGCCTGGCCTGGGATGGATTCGATCAGCAGCACGGTATCGACCGAAGGACGACGGGCCATGGCCTTCAGCGCAAACTCCGCCGCGTCGGTGCGGGCCGTTTCGTCAAAACCCTCATTCTCGCCGGGAAGCGCACCCTTGAAAAAGGCGTCGCTCAGCACGGCGCGCAAGCGGTCGTGCTGCTGCGGGTCGGCAAAGGGGGTGGAGGAGGGATTTACGCTGGAAGGGGCGTCTGCATCAGACGCTGCATTCGGGGTGTCGGCCATCTGTTCCTCTTGCCCCTTGTGCGCGCTGAATTGGCGCATCTCTATGGGGTCTGCTGCCCCGGCTTATGCGCCATCGGGCGCAGCATCTCAAGCGCACAGCCGGGGGTGACGGCAGAAACGCGTAATTTTCTTTCAACTGATCGATTAAATGTTACGGGCTTGCGACCCGTTCAATCGACCTAGCCGGCCAGCTTGCGCAGGATGCGATCGGCCAGCGGATCGCTTTCATCCATCATCCCGATCACGCCCAGCACGCCATCGGGATTGCGGCGCGCGACCAGCACGGCAAATTCGGCATCGCCGATATCAACCGAGCCCATCGGCGTGGAGGGGCTGGTGCGCAGTTTCTGCCGGGTTTCGTGCTTGCGGCAGAGCGCGTCTGCCCCTTCCTCGCGAGCGCGCTTGGCGCGGCGTTCGATCTGGACGATGGCCTTGAGCCCGCCGACCTGCTGCATCAGCACATCGGCCAGGCCGCCGCGCGGCACATCGCGCCGCATCGCGTGGCTCAGCACGCAGGCATATTCGGCGAGCCGCGTCTTGTCATAGCTTGCCCCGAAGACCAGCTTGACCAGCGGCGTCATCGGCGCGCGCGCCTGGGCGGTGATGCCGCTCTCGCTGAGCAGCGCCGCATAATCATCGGGACGCCCGCGCGCCGCCAGGGCAAAATCATAGGCGCGGCCGATCGCGGCATACAGGGCAATGCGCGAGCGTTCGTCGCTCGCCAGCGCGGCTTCCACATGGGCCCGCGCAAAGTCGAGAAGATCGGCCAGCGCGGTGTCACCGCCGGGCAGCACGACAGCGGGGAAGGCGTTGACCGCAGGATCGCTGTCGTCGCCGCCAAAGCCGATCTCGACCAGACCGTCTGCGATATCGTCGAACATCGCATAGCCATCGAGCGCCAGCGGCTCGTCGAACGGGTCGGAGCCGATTTCGCCGGGTGCCAGCATCTGCGCAGGATCGTCTTCCCACACCGGCAGGGCGGGCTTGCGCGGGGCCTGTTTGACGGCCTCGTCGATCTGCAGGATCAGCTCTTCGGTCAGCGCACGGTCCGCCAGTTCCTTCCAGTTTATGACGCCGTAGACAAAATCAATGGTGTCATCGTCGGTGGAAAAGGGCAGCAGGATGCCGCGGTACATGATCGTCGATCCGCGGTCGTTGGTATATTCGGCCTCGAAACCGATCGGCGCCTGGTTGGCCAGGATCTGCATGTAGTGGTCGGTGATTCGCGACAGCAGGGACCGGCCCGGCACCTCGTCCAGATAGGCGATGGCTTCGGGAAGATCGCTCTCCTCGCGCAGCGCCTTGCCGATGAACGGAATGGCGGGGTTTTCGATGCCCGAGGTGAAATCGAGCAGCACGCTGTGCGGTCCGAAGTCCTCGATGTTCTCCGGATCAAGGTCCTCGATCGACGGAAATACGCGGCTTCCCAGCAGCTTGGCCCAATAGTTGTAGGCGCGCACATGCATGCGTCGCTCGTCGCTGCCGAAGGACTGCGGCGGGTCCATCAGTGCTTCGTCATCGCTCTCTGCCACAGCCGATGTCAGCTGGGCATCGTCTGCGTCGTCATGGCCGTTCGCGCCATCGCGATATCCGCGCAGAGTATCCATGCCTTGGTCCCAATCCGTGTTTAACTCGGACAATGTCTCGCAAGGAGGTAAAACTAGGGTTAATTCCAGCACCCGAAAGCATTAGCCAGATCGAGCTATCCGCAATGCGGCACGATCCCCAACTTCGCGCACAGACACGCGCAAGGCGTCTTGCATCCGACCCGCGCTGCTGATAACGGCTCCGCTCGCACCGGCCAAACCCAGGCCCGCGCCGCTTTAGCTCAGTTGGTAGAGCACATCATTCGTAATGATGGGGTCACGTGTTCGAGTCACGTAAGCGGCACCACCCTTCCACCAGGCAGATCAGCGGTTCCCAGCGGAAAGGCCGTCCGGCTTGGGGCGATCGTGGGTGGTTTCATCAGGCCAGGCGATCAGCGTTCGTCGAGGGAAACTCGTGTGGTTTCGTCATCGCCCATACATTGCCCGTGACAATCTGGACAAGGTCGCACAAAGGCGTTCTAGCCAGAGGACGGCTTTGATGCCAGAAGACGTGTCTGGACGGTCGTGCGCTATCGTGCGTTCCTGCCCGACAGAGCCGAAAGAAATGCGTTGACCCCACAACTTGAATTGCGCGGGCTCACCAAAACCGTTCCTGGTGGTCGCGTCTTGTTTCGCAACCTCTCGTTGAGCGTTGCGGCAGGCGAACTTGTCGCCATCGTTGGCGAGTCAGGGTCGGGCAAATCGACATTGCTCAACATTGCTGCGGGGCTCGATGTCCATGATGCAGGTCAGATCCTGATCGGCGGCGAAGACTTGGGCCTGCTGGATGATGGCGGGCTCACTGATTTGCGCCGCCGACGGATCGGCTTCGTATTCCAGGCCTTTCATATCCTGCCATATCTGACCTTGCGCCGAAACGTGGCGCTGCCGCTCGCGCTGGCGCGCGGTGACAAGCATGAGATCGCAGCGCGCGCCGAAGCGATGCTGGACGCGGTGGGCCTTGGGAACCGGGGCGGTGATTATGCGCGCGATCTATCCGGCGGGGAATTGCAGCGGATCGCGATTGCCCGCGCCCTGATCCACCGACCGGCGCTGATCCTGGCCGACGAGCCGACGGGCAATCTTGATAGCGAAACGGCCACACGCATCTTGCAACTGTTTGCCGATTCGACCCGCAAGTCGGGATCGGCAGGCTTGCTGGTCACACACTCGCCTGCGGCCGCTGCCATGGCTGACCGGACGCTTGTCCTCACCCCGAACGGACTCGTTCCCGCCGATGGCTGACAGTCCGGCCCGGGCGCTTGCGTGGCTGATCGCAGGCGAGGCGCGGCAGCATCCCGGACGCATCGCTATTGCCGTGCTTGCCATCGCCATCGGGGTCGCGCTGGGCTTTGCGGTGCATCTGATCAACGGATCGGCACTCGCGGCGTTCGGCCAGGCGGTGAACACGGTCAACGGCGCCGCCGACCTGAAAATCGAGGCCGCCAGCCGTCTCGGCTTTGACGAGGCGCTTTATGCAGAGGTCTTGAACGTTGAAGGTGTTGCGGATGCAAGCCCGGTCGTGGTGCTCAAGGCCGTAACGGCGCGCGGCCAGTCTTTCACATTGCTCGGGCTGGACATCATCCGTGCGGCCCAGGTGACGCCCAATCTGATCGGTGCACCCGCACGCGGCCCTGGCGGCAACGGCGATGATGTGTTTGCCAGTGACTCGCTGTTTCTGTCGCAAGCTGCGCTGATCGCTGGCAATTTGCGGATTGGTGATCGTGTGACGATCAATGCCAATGGGCAGGTGCAGCCAATGACCGTGCGCGGTCTTTTGCCTGGTATCGCCGAGGGGCGACGCGTCGGGATGATCGACATAGCCGCAGCGCAATGGCTGTTCGGGCGGCTTGGCAAGATTGACCGGATCGACCTCAAACTGGCTCCCGATGTGCAGGCAAGCGACGTTCGTTCGCGTCTGATGCCACTGATGCCGCCAGATGCAGTTGTCAGTGACCAAGATGACGACGCGCAACAGAGCGATGGGCTCTCGCGCGCCTACCGCGTCAACCTGACGATGCTGGCGCTGGTCGCGCTGTTTACCGGCACATTCCTCGTGTATTCGACACAGTCCCTGTCGGTGACCCGCCGCCTGCAGAGTTTCGCCCTGCTTCGCACGCTGGGAATGCAACGCGGCGGGATTGTCGCGCTGGTGACGATCGAAGGCGCGCTGGCTGGTCTGATCGGCGCCACCTTTGGTCTGCTCATCGGGTTTGGACTTGCCTCAGCAGCGCTAGCAATTCTTGGCGGAGACCTTGGCAGCGGGATTTTCGATGGTGCGCCGCCTGCGCTCATCTTTGCACCCCTGGCAGCTGGCGGGTTTTTTGCGCTGGGCGTTGCGGCAGCGATCGGGGGGAGTCTGATCCCGGCGTTGCAGGGCGCACGCGCTGCTCCCGCTGTCGCATTGAAGAACGCAGGCGATAGCGTCGATCCGCGTGATCGTCTCGCGGGATGGTTGCCGCTCAGTTTGCTGCTTGCAGGACTTGGTGCCGCATTTGCGCCTGCGGTTGGGCGGCTGCCGCTCTTCGGCTACCTTTCGGTAGCGCTGCTCCTTGCTGCGGGCATCACAGCGATGCCATGGCTGGCGCGTACGCTGCTCGCTCCATTAGCCCGTGCATCGCACCGCAATGTGCCGATGGATCTGGCGATCCAGCATCTTCACGGGGCACCGAGCGCCGCCGCAACCGCGCTGTGCGGTATCGTGGCGAGTACCGCCCTGATGATCGCGATGGCGGTGATGGTGACGAGTTTTCGCGGCGCGGTCGATGAATGGCTTGGGGACATTCTGTCGGGTGATCTTTACGTTCGGTCGGAACCGGGCTGGGGCGGGTTCGATCCAGCGTCGCAAGCCCGGATGGCAGCGATCCCCGGTGTCCAATCGATTGTGTTCAGTCGGCAGGTAGCCGTTGTACTCGATCCCCGCGAGCCGCCGATGAGCCTGATCGCGCGTCCGGTTATGCCGGCAGGTACGACGTTCGAATTGCTTGGAAAGGCTGTGCTCCCGCCGCCTGGCACCGTCGCGGTTTGGCTTTCCGAACCCGCGGCGCGGATCCTTCGGCGCAAACCCGGCGATGCCATCCGTTTGCCGATTGGGCGCAACGCCCGCTTTGCGGTGGCGGGCATCTGGCGTGACTATTCCCGGCAGCAAGGCGCGGTGGTGATCGATTCCAGGGATTACAATCGGCTTACGGGTGACAGCGTGCGCGATGATGCCATGGTGCTGCTCGACCCTGGCACGGATATCTCGGCTGTACAGCGCCAGATCAGGGCTGCAGCGCCACCATCATTGAGGTCGCGACTGACAATGGCTGAACCTGCCAGCTTGCGCACCTTGGCGCTCTCGATTTTTGATCGGAGCTTTGCGATCACTTATGTGCTGGAGGCGATCGCCATCATCGTCGGATTGGCTGGCGTTGCAACCACCGCATCGGCGCAGGCGAGCGCGCGAACCCGCGAGTTTGGCATGCTGCGCCATATTGGCGTTGGTCGCGGTCAGATTGTCGCGATGCTGGGCGTCGAGGGCGGCTTGCTCGGCGCGGTCGGCGGCCTGGTCGGCGTGACGCTGGGTGTTGCCATCAGCCAGGTGCTGATTCACGTGATCAATCCGCAATCGTTCAACTGGACGATGACGACACGGCTGCCGGTGACGCTGATGCTTTCGGTCATCGCTGCACTGATTGTCGCATCGGCGATCACGGCGATGCTCGCCGGGCGAAGGGCGGTGTCCATCGATGCGGTTCGCGCGGTGAGGGCCGACTGGTGATCCGCACGGTATCCCTCGGTCTGGCCGCTTGGGCTCTCACCAGCGCCAGTGTCGCGCAGACGCCGGGGTTTTCCTATCCGGACGTCACGCCGGGCCGCGCATTTTCCTTTCCAGCCGATCATGGTGCGCACCCGGAATTCCGCACCGAATGGTGGTATGTAACCGGGACGGTCAAAACGGCGGCGGGCGAGGATCTGGGGTTCCAGATCACGTTCTTTCGCACCCGGCCCCGGGTCGATCCGCGCAACCCCAGCAAGTTTGCTGCGCGACAGGTGCTCTTTGCCCATGCCGCCGTGTCTGATCCTGCCATTGGCAAACTGCTGCATGACCAGCGCGCGGCGCGCAGTGGGTTCGGCATTGCCGAGGCCAGGGTCGGTGACGCGGATGTTCGTATCAGGGATTGGCGATTGGTCCGATTGGCCGATGGTCGCTTTTCGGCAAGGATTGTCGCGCGCGGATTTGCGCTGAAATTGCTGTTTGCGCCCGCACAGCGACCGCTTCTGCAAGGGTCTGGCGGCTACAGTCGCAAGGGCCCCGAACCGCGATCTGCCAGCTATTACTACTCGTTGCCGCAGCTGGTGACGACCGGAACGGTGACGCGCGGCACATCCACCCAGACCGTTACGGGGCGCAGTTGGCTCGACCGGGAGTGGTCGTCGCGCTACCTGGGCGGAGCGGCGGTCGGCTGGGACTGGACGGGGCTCAACTTCGATGATGGCGCTGCGCTGATGGCGTTCCGCATTCGTGGCAAAAAGGGCCGCAGCCTTTGGGCAGGTGGCACATTTCGCCGTGCAAACGGCACGAGCGTGACGCTCAAACCTGGCGATATCACCTTCACGCCAACGCGCACCTGGCGATCGAAGCGTACCGGCGCCACCTATCCGGTGGCGCAAATTCTGACGATCAAGCTGCCCGAGGGCCAGAAGCGCATGACCCTGACCCCGATGTTTGCCGACCAGGAACTCGATGCGCGTTCAAGTGGTCTGCCGGTCTATTGGGAAGGGCTGGTTCGCACCGAAGGGGGCAGGGGGTATCTCGAGCTGACAGGATATGCCGCGCCGCTGGTCATGTGACGTGGTCAGGACGTCTGAACAAAGGCGTTGCTGATAAAATCCCGCCCAAGCCGCAGGCCAACAGGATCGACGGTGTGCGCGACGCCGTAGGATATGTGCGTCGTGACCGCGACGCCAAGCCGCTTGAGCTCGCCCTCTGCCATATGCAGCGCTGCGATCGGCACAACCGGATCGGCCGTGCCATGCACCAGCAGCACCGGCGGCTTTGCGAAGTCGGAATGCGCAAGCCCTGCCGTGCCAGTCAGCATCCCCGAATAGCCGACGACGGCAGCGACTGCGCGCGGTCGGCGCAACCCTATGTGAAGCGCCATCATCGTGCCCTGGCTAAAACCGATTAGCGCCAAGTCCGCCTCGGTCAGTTCATACTCGGCCAGCTTGCGATCGATAAAGGCGTCAATCGCAGGAGCGGCCGATGCTGCGCCCGCTGCCAGCGCCGCGGGTGCGAAGCCTGACAATCCCCACCATTGATAGCCCGCCCCCATCATCCCGCAGCGCTGGGGGGCGTGCGGGGCGAGGAACAGGGTATCGGGAAGCGCGTCCTGCCATAGGGGCGCCAGCGCAATCATGTCCGTACCGCTCGAACCAAAGCCGTGAAGCAGCAGCACGATGTTCCTGGGCCGGGCTCCGGTTCGCGGTTTCAGGCTGGCACCATTGACGATTTTCGACACTGAAATTTTCTTTCGTGTTTGTGAAAGGAACGCCTGCCGGTGGCTGATCCGGTTTTCTTGCGCGAGATGGAAGAAGACCGCACATGAGCGATTGGCTTTCCGTTCTATCACTCTACTAAAGCTGCACAATGCTGCGCATCACCGAACTCACCCTGCCTCTCCATCATCCCGACGAGGCCCTGCCTGCGGCCATCTGCAAGCGGCTGCGGATCGCCCCGCGCGAACTGGTTCGCCATGTCGTCGCGCGTCGCGGCCATGATGCCCGCAACAAGACGAACATCCAACTGGTCTATTCGGTCGATGTGAACGTCAAGGACGAGGCGGCGGTGCTCGCGCGCTTTCGCAAGGATGTCCACGTCCAGCGCAGCCCGGACCCCCGTTACCATCTGGTCGCCAAAGCACCGGAAAGTGGCGCGGCAAAGCGACCGATCGTCATCGGCGCGGGACCGTGCGGGCTTTTTGCCGGGCTAATTCTGGCGCAGATGGGGTTTCGCCCAATCATCCTCGACCGGGGGAAGGTGGTTCGCGAGCGGACCAAGGACACCTGGGGGCTTTGGCGGCGCGGGGTGCTTAATCCGGAATCGAACGCCCAGTTCGGGGAGGGCGGGGCTGGCACCTTTTCCGATGGAAAGCTCTACAGCCGGATCAAGGATCCGTGCAATCGCGACCGCAGGGTGCTGACCGAATTCGTCAAGGCGGGGGCGCCGGCCGAGATCCTCACCGAGGCCCATCCCCATATCGGAACATTCCGGCTGGTGACGATGGTCGAGAGCATGCGCAAGAGCATCGAGGAGCTCGGCGGCGAATACCGCTTTTCGAACCGCGTCGATGGCATCGATATCACGACCGACGCCCGCGGCGATCGCCGCGTGCGGGGTGTCCATTTGAGCACCGGCGAGTATCTGGAAGCCGATCATGTCGTGCTTGCTGTCGGGCACAGCGCGCGCGATACATTTGCGATGCTGCAGGCTGCCGGCGTCCATGTCGAGGCCAAGCCGTTTTCGATCGGCGTCAGGATCGAACACCCGCAATCGTGGATCGACAAGGCGCGGTTCGGCGTGAATGCGGGCCATCCGATCCTGGGAGCGGCCGAGTATCACATCTCGCACCACTGCAGTAATGATCGCACGGTCTACAGCTTCTGCATGTGCCCGGGCGGGACCGTGGTCGCGGCAACGTCCGAGGAAGGCCGCGTCGCCACCAACGGCATGAGCCAGTATTCGCGCAACGAGCGCAACGCGAACTCCGGGCTGGTGGTCGCGATCGACCCGGCGCGGGATTTCCCGGGCGATGCGCTCGCGGGGATCGCGCTGCAGCGCCACTGGGAATCGATGGCCTATGTCGCGGGTGGTTCGAGCTACAAGGCCCCGGCGCAAAAACTGGGCGACTTCCTGGCGGGACGTCCCTCTGAGGCGCTCGGGTCGGTCGTTAACTCCTACAAGCCCGGGGTGCACATGACCGATCTGGCGCAGTGCCTGCCCGATTACGTGGTGGCCGCGATGCGCGAGGCACTTCCCGTATTCGGCCGCCAGATTCCGGGCTACGATCACCCCGATGTGTTGATGACCGGTGTCGAGACCCGGACGTCTTCGCCGGTCCGTTTCACCCGGTGCGACAATCTTCAGAGCCTCAACACGGCGGGGCTGTTTCCTGCCGGCGAAGGTGCCGGCTATGCCGGTGGCATCCTTTCGGCAGCGGTCGATGGGATCAAGGTTGCCGAAGCCGTGGCGCTCAGCCTTGGTGACGCCCCTCAGCCCAGATAACGACCGCACCGGTCGCACCGGTCGCATCATTCCCAATACACGGCTCAGGCGAACGGCAGATGCGCTTCGGCTTCCAGTCGATCGTCACTTGCACGCCAGCGCAGCCCATTGCGATGCTGGCGCTGTGCTAGCTCCAGACGCCTTCAAGGTGCGGGTCTCGCGACGATATCGGCCATTGCGATGCGAAGTGACCTGCAGGTTTCTGGCCGGACTTACTTGCTGATCGCATGAAGCTTGCGACCTGTGACGGCGGTCTGGACGATGAACAGCACCATCATCCCAGCGCCAAGGGCAATGATAAACAGATCAAAAGGGGACAGGCCCGTGCCCATCACTGTCGTCGGCGGTGTGGCGAACATCGCCAGGCTCATGGCGATCAGGATCAGCCGCAACTCGGTGGGGCCGGCAGCGAGGTACGACAATCTGAACTCGCCTGTGACACGGGCCGCCAGAAATGTGTGAATCGAGAGCAACAGATAGCTGCCCAGCGCGAACATCGCGACATCCATTCGAATGAAGGCGGTGAGGCCCAGACCCACGACGATGATGAGATTGGACAACGCATCCATGCTGTGATCGATGAAATAGCCATAATTCGGCCGCTCGATCTTGCGGTAGCGTGCCAGGCTGCCATCCAGCGAGTCGCCGAACCAGTTGATGCAATAGCCGGCGATCGCCAGCCATAGCCACTGGATCTGGTACAGGCTGAGCCCATAGCCAGCAAAAATTGTGAGCGCGCCGCAAAAGCCCATCAAGGTCAGGCCGTCAGGCGATACCCATGCCGGCAGGCGCGCGCACAACCAGTTGAGCAGTCGCCGTTCCGCCGCCGCGAGCATGTTGCCCTGTATCCGGTTGACGCCTGTCATGGCCGCCACCGTACAGCAGATGGCCGAGTTGCAGGGGATTTGGGTAACGTCATCTGAAAATCCTTGGCAAATCGGTGCCTTTCCCCCGCGCACTGAAGGGGGGCATATAGGCTAATTGGCGAAGAAATCGAGGCTGACGTAAAGAATCTGTAACAATGCTGAATCGCGCTTGCTGCCAAGTCCAGGTGCGGAGGAGATGAGCCTTGCTCTGACCGCGATCGTCAGGAGGCTTCCCCGGTCCTGTGCAGGAAGGTGCGCCCCTGTGTTGCCTTGCGCTCGCAGCGGACAGCCTGCCGGCTGACGCCTTCAGTCCTCGAGCGTTTCGAGCGCAGCAGCGAGGCTGGCAGCAAGCTCTTTGGCTGCGGTGCGGGTGGCAGCGCGATCGGCATCGTCAGCAACTTCGAAGGTATAGGACGGAACCGAAAACGTGGCATGAAACCAGTTCTTCGCCGTGCCACTGCCGGGGGTCGCATTGCGCGGTTCCAGGGTGAAGGCATAGCCGGGAAATGCGGTTTCCTTGCCCGCCAGCCACGCCGCCAAAAACCGCTGCTGCGCTACCGTCGCTTCATCGCCCTGCACGTAGAACAGATTGCGTTGCGTCGAATGGAAGTCGATCATGAGCACCGGGCGCACCCCCGTGGGCAAAGTTTCGAGCCAGGCCTTGATCGCGCGGGTTTCGGGTTGGGAAAAGTTCCCCCAGTCGCGGTTGAGATCGACACCGCCACGGTTGGCGCGCCAGTGACCGCGCGCTGTTCCGTCGGGATTGACCATCGGCACGATCAGGAACTGAAGATCTGCAAAGGCTTGAGGATCGCGAAGCGATTGCTCGACCAGGGCATCGACAAACGCTTGCATCGCAATCGCCCCGCTCACCTCGGGCGGGTGCTGGCGGCCGAGCAGGATCACGAGCCGCGGTGCATCGGTGCGACCCAGCCGGATCGCCTCCACGGATCGTCCGTCATGTGACTGGCCAAGGGCAAAGGGCCGCGCGCCGCTGGCTGCGCCCCAGCGCAGCAGGTCGGCATGGGCATCGGCAGGGGTGACGATTTCCTGCGCGGAAATCATGCCCTTGCCCGCAGGCAGGCGGACGGTGGCTCCCTTGCCATCATCGGCAGGTTCGACGGGCAGAGCGCGCCACGCCCCGTTGCCGTCGCTCCACTTGGGGGCGTAGCGGTGCTCACCCCCAATATAGCGCAGGGTCACCGTCACCGGTGCGTCTCCAGCCACCTCGTAGCGGAAGGCATACCAGGGGCTAGGATTGATCGGCGGCGCGTGTTCCGGCGTCACCAGCAACGTAAATTCCCGCTCACCGGTGATGCTGCAGGCAGACGCCGCAGACCCCTCGAAATCAAGGGCGATCATCGCCGATGCGGTGCGGCATGTGCTGGCCGGCGGGGCGGCGTGAACGACGGCAAGCGGGGGCTGCGCTTGCACGCACGCCCCCAAACCCAAGGCCAGCCCTGCCCATAGTCGTCGCATTTGCACTCCCTTGGGCCGGGCCCCGTCAGAACGCCTTGCGCAGTTCCACCCGGAACACCCGCCCGCGCGGCGAGTGGAGTGCGCTGAAGAAACCATAGGTCTCGTCAGCCAGTGGCGGATCCTTGTCAAACAGGTTGTTGATTCCGAAACGCAGCCGGGTGCCATCCAGCGCCGTGTCGTTTTCGATGGTATAGGCGATCGCGGCGTTGACGGTCAGGAAATCGCCGACACGATAGAAGTTGGCGTTCGGATCATCCGAGACAATCGGAGTGTCACGGGTCACGCTGGAGTTCCACACTTCGCCGACGTAGCTCGCGAAAAGTGACACGTCGACCGGTCCGCTTTCCCAGTTGACCGAGCCGCTGAAGCGCCACTTGGGCCGCCCGTCGATCTCGAGCAGCTCGCCCAGGCCTGCCACCACCACTTCGGGTGGCAGCACACCGCCAGCGATTCCGTCGAGCAGCGTCTGGCCGTCGGGACCGGCGGACTGGACAAAGCTCTCCAGTCGCGCCGCGTTGAAGCGCAGGCGGAACCTGCCGATGCCGAAATCGGGGACGTTATAGGCAAGGCCGAAATCCCAGCCCTTCGAGACGCGGCTGTCGAGATTGAGATAGGGGTCGAGCACCCGGATGATCTCGCCGGCTGCAGCAAGCCGGGTGCCGGCAAACAGAGCGGCCTGTTCCGGCGTCGGCGTCGCGCGAATAACGTTCGGGTTGCTGCTGCCGTTGAGGCGGAGCAGCAGGTCGAGCGCGATGGCGTTGTCATCGCCGAAGGTGCCGACCAGCCCGGTCTGCTTCACGCGCCAGTAATCTGCCGTCAGTGTCAGCCCGGGAATGAACCGGGGTTCCAGCACGATGCCAAGATTGATGCTCTCGCTGTCTTCCGGCTGCAGCTGGTCGGTGCCCGAACGGAAGCTGATCACGCCCTCGCCCGGGCAGACGCCGAGCCCGGTGATCACGCGCTTTTCCACCTGCGCCTGGCAGATCACGAAATCGTCGCGGGTGTTGGAGCGGGTGGTGCCTTCATCGTTGACCTGAACCAGGTTCGGCGCGCGGAAACCCTGCGACCATGCGCCGCGGACAGTTACGCCGGGCACCACCGTCCAGGATGCAGCGGCGCGCGGCACGATGGCGGTCTGATCGATATCCTTGAAATGCTCCATTCGCCCGGCCAGCTGCAGGTTGAGCGCATGGACCAGCGGAATGTCCATGTCCTCGCTCACCAGCGGGACAAAGGTCTCGATGAACGCTGAATAGACCTCGCGCGCGCCACGGGTGTCGGGCGAGGCGCTGGTGCCGGCGACATCGCTGCCATCGAACACGCCGGTAACGCTGTCGGTCCATGTGATGGTGCCATCAATCCGCGGATCGCGATCATCGAAGAAGGTTTCACGCCGCCACTCGATCCCAGCAGCTACGCCGACATCGCCGCCAGGCAGGCCGAACAGGGTGCTGTTGCTGACCTTGAAGTCCGCCAGCGCAAGGGTGGTGCCGTTCTTGCGGAACACGTCGATCACAAACGGATCGATCGCACTCTGCGGATTGACGGTGCAATCGCCTTCGCCCGGATCGCCGGTGACGCAGCCGCCGTTGAACGGGTTATAGGCATCGGGCGTGGAGCGGTTGACCGCCCGCTGGAACTGCGTCAGCGAAACACGATTGCCTTCAAGGTCGATGCTCTTGGCCTCGGAATAGACAAAGCCCGTATCGAAATCCCACGCTCCGAAATTGCCGCGCAAGCCTGCGACAAGGCGGAAGGAATCCTTTTCGACATCGACCGTGCGGTTGCCAACATCGACGAAGCGGTAACGCTCCATGATGACGTCGGCACCAGCCGCCGGGAGCGTGGTGCCCGGCACGCGGTTGGGGTTGGCGGCGCCGCCGGGGAAGGTCACCGGCCCGAACGGGTTCCAGTAGGCATTGCGCGAAATCCCTACTGGGACGGCGCTGAGGTTCGCCGCTGGTGTGATGTTGCGGCTGCTTTCGGAGCGGAAGAACGTGCCTTCGAAATAGCCCTCGACGCTGTCGCTGAACTCGTAGTTGAACAACAGGGCGGCGTTGTAGCGGGTCTTTTCGCTGATCAAGGTGGTGCCGAAGGCGCGGTTGTAGCGCACCTCGACCGCCGGGGTCTCGCCGTTGCGGGCGCACAGGCCGTTGCCGAGCTGAAGGCGGCACCCGGCGATCGACGAAGGCTGAAGATAGAAGTCATCGTCGCGGATCGGGGTGAGGTTGTTGTTCGTGATCTGGATGTCGAACTGGCCGAAGGGCCCGAACGTGTTGCGATTGTTGAACTGGGTGTCGCCTTCGAACGGGGTACCGACCAGCAGTTCGCGCTTGTCATCATCGGCTGAATAGGCGCGTGCCGAGGCCGGGAGTCCGTTCTCGTGGAAATAGCCTCCATAAATGGTGAGATTGGCCCGCCCGCCGGCAAAATCAAAGCCATAGCCAGCGTTGACCTGGGTGCTGTAGAGGCTGGTGCCATCCGACCCGCGCCATTCGCCCTCGATATAACCGCCCTTGCGGTTGCCGCGCAGCACCGTGTTGACCACACCTGCGACCGCGTCCGCGCCATAGATCGCCGACGCGCCGTCGCGCAGCACCTCGATCCGGCGCACGCTGCCCGGCGCGATTTCGTTGGTATCGGGGCTGACCACCGGAACCAGCAATTCGGTCTGGAAGCCGGGGTTGAGCACCATGCGCCGTCCGTTGATCAGCAGCAGCGTGTTGCCGGTGCCCAGATCACGTAGGTTGATCGAGGCTGCATCGCCGCGCGCGTTGTTCGAACTGACGTCGTTCTGTTCGTTGAAAGCCACCGCGCCGGCCTGGGGGATTGCGCGGAACAGTTCATCACCCGATGTGGCCGCGACGTTCGCGATATCGACTTCATCGACGACGGTGACGGGCAGCACATCGTTGATCTTGGCGCCCTGGATCTGGGTGCCGGTGACGATGATCTCGCGTTCGGGCTGGGTCACGTCCGCCGGAGCGGGCGCATTGGCGTCTTGCGCATAGGCAGCGGTAGCGGCGATCAGACTGCCGCCGCACATCAGGGCAAGCCTGCCCAAAAACCGTGTCGACATCTTTATTCTCCCCGTTTCTCAATTATTCCAAGCGATGCGGCCCATTGCATGAACAATGCAGGCCATTGGCTGATCACCTCGCCAGGCTTGCCCAAGCCCCAGCCATGGCCACCGTTGCGGAACATGTGCAGTTCCGCATTGCCCCCGGCAGCGATCAGTTTTTCGAACAGCAAGATGCCGTGACCGGGCGGTGTGGTCGGGTCATCGGCGGCGGCGAAGATGATGGTGGGTGGTGCCTCGGCGCTGGCATAGGTGTCGAGCGACCACTCCGCCTCGGCCCTGGCATCGGGGGTCTCCCCAATGATTTCGCGCCGGGTGCGGGTGGTGTCGAAAGGTTTTCGCAGCGAAACCACCGGGAACAGCAGCACCGCGAAATCGGGACGCGCCGATGCTGTTTCGACGGAATCGGTACCGGCATAAAGCGCGCGTTCGGGCTGCAGGGCGGTGAAGCCGGCAAGATGCCCGCCAGCAGAAAAGCCCATGATCCCGATCCGTGCCGGATCGAGCCCGAATTCGCCGGCCCGGGTGCGGATGATCTTCATCGCGCGCTGCGCGTCCATGAACGGCGCGGTCGCATCCCAGCCGTCATTGGGCAGACGGTACACCAATTCGAACACGGTAAAGCCGTGCGCTCGCAGCCACTCGGCGGCGGGCGTGCTCTCCTTCCAGAGCTGGATGCGGAAATAGCCCCCCCCGCCACACACCAGCACGGCAACCCCGTTCGGGCTGGCGGGCCTGTAGACCCGCATGCGGGGTGTGGCGATATTCGAGACCGCGCCATAGCCCGTGCCCGAAGCGCCGATTTTCTCCGGGCCCGTCACGCTGCCATTGCCGGGTGGACGGCCTGGCCACAGCACGATCTCTTCGGGGGCAGAATGCTCTGCCGCCCGGGCGATGAACCGTCCCGATCCGGCCAGCAGTGCCATCAGCACGCCGCCTTCCAGCAATCTGCGCCGCGCGATCATGGCGTCTGCTCCAGCAGGCCTGCAACCTTCGCGCTCACCGGGCCGCTGCGTTCATGGCGCTCGATATCCTCTTGCGGAAGCGGCATTGGCATTCCCGCGAGCGCCGCCGTCAGGCGTTCCCGGTCGAGCGCGTTTTCCCAGTTGGCCACGATGATGGTGGCAACGGCATTGCCGATGAAATTGGTCAGCGCGCGGCATTCGCTCATGAAGCGGTCGATGCCCAGGATCAGCGCCATGCCCGCTACCGGCACATTCGGTAGCACCGAAAGCGTGGCGGCCAGGATCACGAAGCCAGCGCCGGTCACCCCCGCCGCGCCTTTCGAGCTGACCATCGCCACCAGCACCAGAGTGAGCTGTTCGCCCAGCGACAGATCGATACCCAGCGCCTGCGCAATGAACAGCGAGGCCAGCGTCATATAGATGTTGGTCCCGTCGAGATTGAAGGAATAGCCGGTGGGCACCACCATGCCGACGACCGCCTTGCGGCAGCCGGCGATTTCCATCTTCTCCATGAGGCTTGGCAGCGCGGCCTCGGACGAGGAGGTGGCGAGCACCAGCAGCAGTTCCTCACGCAGGTAACGGATCAGCGCGAAGATCGAGAATCCGCCGAGATAGCCAACCATGCCCAGCACCACGAGCACGAACAGCAGCGACGTGATGTAGAAGGTGGCGACCAGCGTCGCGAGACTGGCAAGCGAGCCGAGCCCGAATTCTCCGATGGTGAACGCGATCGCCCCGAAGGCGCCGATGGGTGCCAGCTTCATCAGCATATGCACCAGCTTGAACACCACCTCGCTGAACGATGCGAGCACGTCCATGACCAGATCGCTGTGCGGGCGGGTCGATGCGATCGCTATGCCCGCCAGGATCGCGACCAGCAACACCTGCAGGATGTTGCCATCGGTCACCGCGCTGAACAGCGTTTCGGGGATGATGTTGAGCAGAAAGCCGCTGATGCTCTGCGCCTCGGCGGTCTTGGCATAGTCTGCGACCGCGCCGGGATCGAGCGTGGCCGGATCGATGTTGAGACCTTCGCCGGGGCGAACGACGTTGGCGACGACAAGCCCGATGATCAGCGCGAGCGTGGAGAAGAACAGAAAATAGGCAAAGGCCTTGCCCGCCACCGAGCCGACCGCCTTCATGTCGCTCATCCCCGCGATGCCGGTGGCTACGGTGAGGAAGATGACGGGCGCGATGATCATCTTGACCAGCTTGATGAAGCCGTCGCCCAGTGGCTTCAGCGCGCTGCCGAAATCCGGGACGAGGTGCCCGATCAGCGCACCCAGCGCGATCGCCACCAGCACCTGCGCATAAAGCTGGCGGTACAGCGGCTTGCGCGCCGGTTGGGCCATGGCCCCCGGTGTTTCGGCTCTGCGCAAGGCCATGTGCGGCCGCCCCCCTGATCTGCTTTTTCTTGGGCCACAGGATCGTGCGAAAGCTGGCCATCAGCAAGAAAAAGCCAGAATGGCTCTTCCTCACATAATATCATGGTCTTAGCGGATAAAGCTCGCCAATTTGTGCGAAAATCCGCACAATTTTCTTGTTTCGAGTGCGGAAAGCCGCACAGGCTTGCGTGTGGCACAAGGCAGCGAGCAGGCAGGTTGCGGGTGAAGCGAGGGCGCTGGGATCTGTTGGTGGTTGCGCTGGTCGGGGTGGCGCTGATCGCTGCGCTCGCGATGCTGGGGCTCGAGCGGGCGGTTCGCGTACGCGCGCTCGATGATACCCGTTCCGCAGCAACGAGCCAGTCGGCCATCCTCGCGGCAGGACTGGAAAGCGAGCTCAACAAGTTCACCCTCGTCCCGCGGGTGCTGGCCATCGATCCGGAAGTCGCCGCGCTGCTGGACGGCGATCGCGGCCAGTCCGCAGTCCTCAACCGCCGCCTCGCCGCGTTGGCGCGGCAGACCAACGCTGCGGCGATCTATCTGATGGACGCTCGCGGGCTGACGCTGGCGGCGAGCAACTGGGACCGGGCCGACAGCTTTGTTGGCGCCAATTACGGTTTCCGCGACTATTTCGCCCGGGCGTTGCGCGATGGCACGCACAATCAGTTCGCACTCGGCACTGTCAGTCACCGCCCCGGGCTCTATCTGGCCGAGCGGGTCGGCACGGCCGCCCGACCGCTCGGGGTGGTCGCGGTCAAGGTCGAGTTCGACAGCCTCGAGCGCAAATGGCGGGATGCCGAGGACGGGGTGTTTGTCACAGACGCTCGCGGCATCGTGTTGCTCAGCAGCAATCCCGCCTGGCGGTTCCGCTCTGCAGCGCGCGGCAGCCGATCCAAGCCAAGGCGCAGTGCGCCAGGCGCGGCACCAACCGCCCCCGTGCCGTTCGATTTGCCGGCATCCGGGACCGCCGCCTCACCGGTGCGGATGATCGAGACATTTCAGCCGATCGCTCCGGTCGGATGGCAGTTGCATCTGTTGACCGATCCCGCCCCGCGCCTTTCGGTTGCGATCGCCAATGGCCGGCTCGCGGGTGTGATCGGACTGGCGCTGCTCGGCCTGATTGCTGCCGTCGCCTTCTTCTGGCGACGGCAGCGCCAGGCTCGCGCGGAGGCCCATATCGCCTCGCAGACCTCGGCCTTGCGCCAACAGCTGCAGCAGGCCAACCGTCTTGCGACCCTGGGTCAGATCACCGCAGGCCTTGGCCACGAGATTCGCCAGCCACTCGCGGCCATGCAGGTCTATGCCGAGAACGGCGGGCGGCTCATCCAGGCCCAGCGCCATGCCGAGGCGTCCGAGAATTTTGCCAAGATCGCCGGGCTGGCGGGACGGATTGGCGAAATCACCGAGGAACAGCTGCATTTTAGCCGCCGGACTGTCGAAGAGCCCCAGGACATTGCGCTCTCCAGGGTGATCGATGGGTCGCTCTTGCTGCTCAGCGATCAGATACGGCAAAAGGGTGTCGCGGTGGCGTTGCCGGGACCAGAGGCGGCGGCCGCGACCGTGCGGGCCCGGCATGTCCAGCTGGAACAGGTTCTGGTCAATCTGCTGCAGAACGCAATCCAGGCCTGCGACACGGGCGGTCATATCGCGCTGGCCATTGCCGCAGGTCCGCAGACGCTATCTCTCAGCGTCAGCGACGACGGACTTGGCGTGTCCGCTGCGGTCCACGACACGTTGTTCCAGCCCTTTGTCACAGCGAGGAGCGACGGCATCGGTCTCGGTCTTCCGATCGCGCGCGACATCATGCGCAAGATCGGCGGTGATCTGGTCCTTGAACCGACCGCGAAGGGCGCCCGCTTCGTGATGATCATGCCGGCTGCGTCATGACGGCTGTTCCGTCCCTTCAGGTCGCGCTGGTCGAGGATGATCCATCCTTGCGGGATGCCATGTTGCAGGCGCTTGCGCTCGAAGGCGCCGAGGTCGTCGCTTTTGCCGATGCCCGCGCTGCGCTTGCGTGGCTCAGCGCCGATTACCCTGGCGTGGTGGTCAGCGATGTGCGGATGCCGGGGATCGACGGGATCGCGTTCTTCGCACGGCTGCGCGAGATTGATCGTGATCTGCCGGTCATTCTCACCACCGGCCATGGCGATATGGCGATGGCGGTCGAGGCGATGAAGAACGGTGCGGCGGATTTCCTGACCAAGCCCTATTCGTCGGTCGAACTGATCCGTGCGGTCCGCGTTGCGGGCGAACGTCGCACCCTGGCACTCGAGAACCGCAGGCTGCGGGAGGAGGCGGGACGCAGCGCTGGTCGGGCGATTCCGGGTGATTCGCCTGCCGCGCAACGGTTGCGTTCCTTGATCGAGGGGGTTGCCCCGTCCGAGATCGACGTGGTGCTGACCGGGCAGGCCGGCACCGGAAAAAGCTATGCTGCACGCCTGATCCATGATCTCAGCCCGCGCCGCAGCCGACCTTTCGTAACCGTCGATGCCGGGATATTTGCGCATGAGGACGCCGAATTGCTGCTGTTCGGGCGGGATCCGGGCGCGCGGCTGTCGCGCACCGGCCTTGTCGAGCGCGCCAATGGAGGCACGCTGTTTCTGGACGAGATCGAGGCTGCGAGCGATGTGCTCACGGCGCGGCTGCTATCGCTGGTGGAGAAGCGGCAGGTGCTGCCGATTGGAGCGGACCGGGCCCGGCGGCTCAACATCCGGATCATCATCGCCCGGCTGGACGATCCCCTGGCAGGCGAGGCCGCAGGTGGACGTGATCCGCTCTGGCACCGGCTTGGCGCAGTCCAGATCGGCTTTCCTCCGCTCGCCGGGCGGCGCGAGGACATTGCCGAGATTTTTCGCCTGTTCGTGGGTCGCCAGGCGCAAGACCTCGACATTTCCGTCCCCGCCATCGGCGAGGCGCAATGGCGTCATGTGCAGTCGCACGACTGGCCGGGAAACCTCCATGAGCTCAATGGTTATGCCCGTGCCTTTGTACTGGGCCTGGCGGACATCGATCCCGTGACCGCGACGATGGCCGGTCAGCGCCCGCTCCAGCAGATCGTTGCCGATTTTGAGCGTACGGTGCTCGAAAACGCGTTGCGCCAGTGTCGCGGTGACATGGTCGCGTTGCAGGAGATGCTGCAGACCCCCCGCAAGACGATCTACGACAAGCTGACCAGATATGGCCTCAAGCCTGGGCGCTTCCGTTAAGCCTGGAGGCGCGCGCCAAGCCATCAACGACTGGCCCAGCGTCAGGTCCTGCCGCGACACCCAAATTCTACAGCACCAAGAGCTGCTTCCACAGGATATAGGGCAAGACCGATGCATGGTCGTCGGTCCACGCCGGGCCCTGAGGCTGCATCAGGGGTTCCCACCGCTTATCGCCCATTTTCGTCCGCAGTTTGTCGAGCGTGGCGCCGTCTCGGGCGAGAACGATCCAGTCCGATGCGATGGTCTTCGCGCTGTTCGGGGGGTCGTCAAACAGCTGGAGCGCAGACAGGCCGCGTTTTTTCGCCAGCGCGGATATGGCGGGTTCCAGCTTCATGAAGCTGTTGCTGATGTGGATCAGCAGCACGCCATCTTCGGCAAGTGACCCCATGTAGATGCCAATCGCCTCATCGGTCAGCAGATGCAGGGGAATCGAATCCGACGAAAAGGCGTCCACCGCCAGGACATCGAAGCCTGCCTTCGGCCGTTTTGCCAGCTCAAGCCGAGCATCGCCGATGATGACTTTGGCGTCCGGCGTGCAATCGCGCAGGAATGTGAACGCGCCATCGCGCGAGTAATTCCACACGACCGGATCGATCTCGAAGAACGTCCAGCTCTGTCCGGGACGACCGTAACAGGCCAGGGTGCCGCCGCCCAGGCCGACAACACCGACGCGGGCATTCTGACCAAACATCGCCTCGGTCTGCGCGAGGACCAGCCCCGCACCCGATTTGGCACCGTAGTAAGACAGCGGCGTCCGGCGCTGGCGGGGATCGAGCGACTGCACGCCATGGATCGTCGTGCCGTGCAGCAGGTAGCGTGTCTTGCCGGCAGCGTCATCCCGGATGCGGTAGACCCCGAAATAGCTCCGCTGCGTATCCGACCGCGCCATCGAGGCGATCGTGTCGAACCCGCCCTGCGCCAGCATCAGTCCGCACATCAAGACGACGAACAGCGCCCGCCATGCCATACAGGCTATCCCGATCAGGATGATCGCGACCAGCGACGCGGCTGCCAGCAAGGCATGGTCATCGCGGATCGCGTTGCTCAATACGCCAAACGCCAGGATCAAGCCGACCGCCGCAAGAACGATCGCCCACCTGAGCGCACGGCCCGGTTCAATGCCGAAACGCGCAGGCCAGTCAAACAGCACCGGCAGCGGTATCAGAAGAGCCGCCGTCACAAGCAGCAGGGGGTGTTCCCACGTCCAGCTGAAGACCAGTGGCGCAACAAGCGCGGTAAACGCCCCGCCCAGAACGCCCCCCAGCGACATGATGAAATAGTATTTCGTCAGCTCGCTGTGGTGCGGCCTCAGGCTGAAGAGGCGGCTGTGCAATGCCGTGCAGACCGCGAAAAACAGGATCAGCGTCAACACGAGGAGGAAGATCGACGCCTGCTGGGTCGAACTCATCATCACGCGTCCGCTCAACAGCATGATGATCGGCGTCGCGATGAGCAGCAGCTGCGCCAGGGCCTGGCGGCTGGCAAAGGCGACCATGAAGCTGAGCAGATAGAGCGCCAGCGGGATGACCCACAAAAGCGGCATCGCGACGATATCGGTGGTCAGATGCGTTGTCGTCGACAGCATCAGGCCCGAGGGCACGGCAGCAAGGACCAGCCACATGGCGATCCGGGTGCGCGGAATGGGCAGCGATGTCTCGTCGCGGCTGTCCGGCAGCGGCGCAACCGGCGCGACAGCGACATGACGTCGTGTCCATGCCGCAAGACAGACCAGGACGATGAGAGCGCAATAGCCAACAGACCAGGCCCAGACCTGAGCGCTGGTGCTGAACAGCGGTTCGACCAAGAGCGGATAGGCAAGCAGCCCCGCCAGGCTGCCAAAATTGGATATCGAATAGAGCCACCAAGGCTCGCCGGCCTTGGGGTCTGCCACATACCAGCGCTGCATCAGCGGTGCCTGAGCCGAGACCAGTCCGAAGACCGGGCCAATCGATACCAGCAGCAGCAGCGGGATGAACAGGGCTTCAAGCCCCTGCTGCGTGGGAACCCATTCGCGCAGCGTAATGGGCAAGGTGAGCACGGCCAGCAGCAACAGCCCGATATGAATGATCGCCTGGCGCTTCAAAGGCTGGCTCGACAGCCACAGTGCGTAACCATAACCCCCCAGCAGCAGGGTCTGGTAACTCAGCATCGCGCTGTTCCAGACGCTGGGCGCGCCGCCGACAAGCGGCAACGCCAGTCTGGCCACCATCGGTTGAACGAGAAACAGCAGGAAACTGCCGGTGACGATGGTCGCGAAGAAAACAGCGCGCGAATTGAGGGCAGCCATCATTGCTCCATGATTCCAGCAGGCGCGAGATTGGTTTTTACAAAACCGCGATGGTCACTTCCTTAACCAGAATATGGTTAACCAAATCCTATAGCGTCGGCCCTGCCTTGGGAAACGCATTTCTGTCGGCCATCGACTTGTACATTGGCGCTCGCAGAAAGGCGGCGGTTCTGGACCATGGACCTGCGGGTTCTGCTCCCCGACGGCATGGCCGCTTCAGCGGTGATAGAACTGAAAAGCACTGCGCGGCGCGGGCGCCTGGGGCGGAGCAAAGACCGATATTGCGCCCGGCAGCACTTGAAAGTGGCCCGGCGTTGAGGTCACGATCTCACCGTCGGTGTTGATCGGCATGGGACGCCGTGTCTCGATGCTGAACTCAACACAACGCGCGGTGCGAACCTCTTTCCATGCGCCATGCGTGCCGGTTCTGAAAGCCCGCGCCATCAGCACCAGCTTCCACATGTTTCGGGTTTCGAGGCTGTAGAGATCGAGCGATCCATCATCGATGGCGGCGGTTTGCTCGACGATATTGCCTCCGCCATACAGGCGTCCATTGCCGATCGCGATCTGGTAGGTTTTCACGCGCGTTCCGCTGCCCTTCTCAATGATCCACGCGCTGAAACGCTTGGCGCTGGTCATGATGCGCAGGGCAGCCACGGCATAGCCGACCCGACCGAACCGCTTCTTGATCGTCGGGTCAAGCTTCTGCGCCAGATCGCTGCTGAGACCGATGCTGGCGACGTTGAAAAAGGCATGTCCGTTCACCATGCCCACATCGATCACGCGCTTGTGACCTGCCATCACCACATCTGCAGCGGCCGCAAAATCAAGCGGTATCGACAGCGTCCGCGCAAGATCATTGGCGGTTCCCGCCGGAATGATGGCCAGCGGCAGGCCACTTTCGATCACCGCCGGTGCCGCCGACGAGATCGAGCCATCCCCGCCGCACACCACAATGGTATCAACCGATTGATGCAGGCGGGTGATGTCTCGCGCAATCTCGGGCAGATTTTCGAACGGCTCGACGATGACACTGAAGCCGCCAGCCTCGAACCGGGCCGACACAGGTGCCAACGCGGCTTCGCCTTGCCGCGATTTGGCATTGTGAAGCAGCAGAATTCGTTTTCCGGACTGTGTGGGCACCCGCCAGACCTAACGGGCAAAGATAGAGGTTGGCAAGGCGGGTATCCCGATCAGGAGGAAATGCGCGACTTCGTCACTGCCATCCGGCTGCGATCGACAGCAGGGGGAGGCTTGATCGTCCCGATACCGCACCAACGACGTAATGCGCCCCCCGGATTTGTTTCCACGAACAGTTATCGAGATCCCGTGGCCCCGACCCCTCAGCGTTGCATCGGCGGTGGCGTAGACTGCTTCCGGCCTGAGGCCTTGCCCCTTTCGTTTTGCGTCTCCAGCGCTTTGATCTGCTCGCGGTAAGCAGCCAATTCCCGGGCATATTGCGCCCGTTCCGCATTTGCTTGCTGGACCTGTGCGTCATAAGCGCGTTTTGCTGCGGCGGCCTCTGCCACCTTCTGCTTGTGTACGGCCATTTCAGCGTCATACGTCTGCTGCCGCCGCAGATTTTCCGCATTCTGGGCCGCGCCCTGCAGCTGCTGGAGCCGGTTCAGCTCCTGGCGGCGGTGTTCCTCTGCCAAATCCGCATCGGGTGGACGCTGCGAAGGAAGCGTTGTTGCAGCCGTTGCCGGTGTGCTCGGGCTGATAGTGTCTTTGCGGGCCGCACCATCCACGCCTTTTGCGCCATCCCTCAGGCGCTCAAAAATCGAGAAACCCCAGCTGATCTCCTTGCTCTGGCGGTTCCGTTTTCCAGGACTGTACTTGGTGATGACATGCCAGCAGGATCCTGGCCGGCCAGTGCTGTTGGAATAGTCGTAACAGGTCCCTCGGATAATGACCTGATGGTCGCCGGTCGTGTTGTCCTGAGTCCACTTTTCGATGGTCATCATCAGTGCGCCTGCGGGCACCTTCGTCCAGGGCGATCCAAAATAGTCTGGACGCAGCGGATCGACCATGATGACGTTGCGCCCTTCGATGCGGATTTTCGCGTAGCCGCCCCAGCTGGCGTTATCCTCCGGTCCCCAATATTCCCATTCGCCCTGCAGAAGGGGCAACGGATCCAGCTGCCAGTCCGCATTTTGCCCGGAAGCGGGCGCTGCTGCCAGACAGATCGCTCCCAATGCCATGATCGCGGATCGGTTGTTCAGCGGTCTTCTCCTGGAAACGCCCGGCGAGCCTGACGATCATGGCATGGACCGACCCGAAGGTCATCATTGGTCTATAGGCAACGCCAGATGATCACTGCTCGCGTTGCATGTCCGCGTCGGTCAGGGTTGGGACTGGGCCCAATGACCGGCTGGATTTAGATCGTATCCCTGGGGACGCCGCCGCCAGGGGGACATCGAGGAGGTCGCCAAAGGACATCGGGTGCGCCATCAATGTGGGGTGTGGCGAATAGCCAGCATGCCACTGTTTGGGCTCGATGAAGTCGCGGGCGATGCTCATGCTGAAGAGCCGCCTGGGGTGGAACGACCGGTTGTCGGGTCCAGCATGGAGCAGGTCACTGCGATAGAGAATGACCGTGCCCTTGCGCGGTGCCGTCTGCACCAGACGGAACAGGCTGCCGATCGCCTTGCGATGGCGATACAGCTTCCACACCGTCCTGGGGCCGAACATGCGCAGACTGAACTGGGGATTTTTGCCCAGCACAAAACGCATCAAATTGGGCTGATGCTCGTCCCATTTGCGCGAAAACACCCGGTCGAGAAACTCACCCGGTGCCAGACGCGCCTCGTCGGCGGTGCGCATGGCCCACAGCTTTTTTAGGTTGTAGAGAAGGATGCGACAGTTGGCCTTTATCCGGAACAGCTCCATCAGCTCATAGGCCTTGCCGCCATGCCGCAGTTCGGCACCATCGTACATGTGCGTGCCGGGAACGAATACGGTGCCACCCTGCTGCTCGGTCACAGTGTCCACAGCAGCAAAAAGGCTGATCACACCGCTTGGGTCCCGGTGGATATACTGATGCGATGCGCCAAAATAGCTGGTCAGCGTCGTGACTTCGAGCAGCGGGTGCGACCGATCGCAATACGGAGCGAACACGCCCTCGAGACGCTGACACAGCCTGGCAGCAAAGGCCGTTGCAGGCGGTGTCGAGGGGAGGGAGCAGAAGTCGCGGCGCCGGTAACGATTGTCCGTCTCGCTGGCGAAAGCGCATTGGTTGCGATCAGGATCGTCGATGGTTTGACGGATCAGCTCCAGGCCAGCGTCCGCTTCGTCATCCGACAGCAGGTTGGTCAACATGACCAGGCCATGCGTATCCATCATCGTCAGAGCCTGTCGGACGCACTGATCGGTCAGCCTGCCTTGCGGATCGAGGACAGCAGCGACTTCAAACAGGGATGTATCGTTGGAAACCTTGAGTTCGTTCATGCCCATCTGCCTTACGATGTTCCGACATTCTCTCATTGGCCTGCCGTCGGTCGTCGCGCGGGCGCGTGGCAGGCTTGGAGGATTTGGAGCCGACCCAGGGCACTGGCACACAAGCTTGTATTTCGGGTTAATCCGAAGGCTATCGCGAGCAAGATCTGGACGGACACGGCCCATGCGACGTTCGATGAACGGTGCGCGTGCCGTCGCTGCCCCCATGCCTCAATCTCATGCGCTGGTCGCAAGGCCCAGCGGGTCATTGGCGCAGGTCACACCCTTCAGGTTTCGGTAAGCAGTTGGGAATATGCACCGTCGGTATTATGTCACATGTGGTGCAACTTTCAGTCTGGGAGAAGGTGCGTTGCGCCTATCGGGACCTGTTTGCGCTCCAGACTGACGATGCCGAACTCGCTCGCGCGCAGTTCCGGTCTTTCGCCAAGCAAATGCCGCTGTTGTATTTCATCCTGATCTGCAACGCGACAGCGGTAACCGTGGCTTTCTTCAAGCCGACGATGCTGGTCGAAACACTCGTCATCCCGGTGATCATCTGTTCGGTCGCCATGACGCGGGCCGTCTGGTGGTGGCGCCAGGATGGCGCGCAGTCGTTCACAGATGCTGAAATTGCCTTGCAGATCGAGCGAACGTGCAAGCTGGCGGTGATCATGACCCTGGCGTTCGAGCTGTGGTGCATGTGGATCTATAGCAGCGGCACTGCCTATTCGCGCGGGCATCTGACCTTCTTTCTGGGGCTGACGCAGGTCAGCACGGTCTTCTGCCTGATGACCATGCGCGCGGCTGCCATGCGGGTTGCCGCGACCAGTACACTGGTATTCATCCTGTTTTTCAGCACCGTCGACCAGGGCAAGATGCTGGTGGAGGCCATCGTGCTGGCGTGTGTCGGCGTGGGCATGATGATCGTCACCCATCGCTATAACCTCGATTTTTCCATGCTGATCTGTTCGCAGCGCGATCTGCGCAACCGGCAGGCGGAAACGGAGAAGCTGAGTGAGGAAAACCGCCAGATTGCGCTGACCGATGCACTGAGCGGCTTGCCCAACCGCCGCCAGCTGCTGGTCAACCTTGATCGCATCGACGACCGGCAGGGCGAGGCGCTTGATGGATTGGCGGTGCTGTTCATCGATCTCGATGGCTTCAAGGACATCAACGACACGCACGGGCACCAGGCGGGCGATAGCCTGATCCGCAGCCTGAGCGGGCGTATCGGCCAGATCTGCCCGCCGCACAGCATGCTCGCACGGGTGGGTGGCGACGAGTTCGTCATCCTGATCGAAAGCCCTGATGCGTCCGCCGTCGCTTCCACATTGGCGGAGCGCATCAGCGACGAGATCGGGCTTCCGGTGCTGGTCGATCGGCATGTCCTGCAGGTCGGCGCCAGCATCGGCATTGCCACCAACGCGGATGGCGCCTGCTCTTCGCACGAACTGCTGCGGCGCGCGGATACGGCGATGTATCACGTCAAGACCGGCACGAAGGGCAAGATTGCCGTCTACACCTCGACGATGGATCGCGGACGCCTGCGTCGTCTGGCGATCGAAGCGGAAATCGGAACGGGGCTGAGCAACGGCGAGTTCGATGTCGTCTATCAGCCGGTCGTCGATGCGCATTCCGGGCTGATCGTCGCGACGGAAGCTCTGATCCGCTGGCCACGTCGGCCAGCCGGCATGCTGTTGCCGCAGCAGTTCATCGAAATTGCCGAAGCGACGGGCCAGATCCATCCGCTGGGAATGTTCGTGCTGGAACGCGCCTGCCGTGATGTCGGGCCGCTGCGCGACATCACATTGAGCGTCAATGTGTCGCCTGCGCAGTTTCGCGACCCAGGTTTTCTGCGTCAGGTTGCCCATGTGCTGGAACAGACCCGGTTTGCGCCACAGCGGCTGCAGCTCGAGATCGCCGAAGGCTATCTCCTTTCGCAGCCTGAAACCGCGATCCGGACGATCAAGTCGTTCAAGGCGATGGGGCTGTCGATTGCGCTCGATGACTTTGGCACCGGCTTCACGAGCATCCACTATCTGCGGACCTATGGCTTTAGCCATGTAAAGATCGACAAGTCGCTGCTGGCCAATCTCAGCCCGAACAGCAAGGCGTCGCTGCTCGTAGCCGGGGCGATCAACCTGGCGCGCGGTCTGGACATGGAAGTCACCGCCGAGGGTGTCGAAACGCAGGAACAGGCCGCGTTGCTGCGCGCCGCCGGATGCAACAAGCTGCAGGGCTTCCTGTTCGGCCGCCCCATGCCGATCGCCTCCCTTCACGCGGTTTGCGCGCGCGCAGGCGACGAGCCAATGCCGCAGGGCCTGAAGGCAACAGGATCGTGATCGAGCGGGTTTGATATCCCATCCATCGCCGCCGCCTCTTGCGCGGATGCATCTTGCCTGTGGCGGAACCTGCGAAAAACTGGCTATGCTTCCGCCGTCATGCAGCGGAGCTGTGTGACGGAGTTTTGCACCTTTGGGTGTCCGTCAGGCAATGCACGGGCCCTAGTTCCACCATGATCTGTCGGCCATGTCACCGCCGTCGTCATCCCCCCACGCCGGAGCCAGCCATGACCGACAAGACATTCGACATCATCGTTTATGGGGCGACCAGTTTCGTCGGCCAGATCATCACGCGCTACATGCATCAGCACTTTGCCGACGGGTCCATCACATGGGCGATCGCCGGGCGGTCGCTCAGCAAGCTGCAGTCTGTCCGCGATGCCATCGGGCTGACGGGTGTGGAACTGATCGTCGCCGATGCCGAAGATGAAGCTGCGCTCACGCAGATGTGCGCCCGGACCAAGGTGGTGATGTCCACCGTCGGCCCCTATGCGCTGTACGGCGATCTGCTGGTGCAGGTCTGCGCGAGGACGGGCACGCATTACTGCGATCTGACAGGCGAGCCGCAATGGATCCGCCAGATGCAATCGCGCCACGGGGCCGATGCACAGAAGAGCGGCGCGCGGATCGTGCATTGCTGTGGTTTCGATTCTATCCCGTCCGATCTGGGCGTCCATTTCCTGCAGCGCCAGTCGGTCGAAAAGTTCGGGCAGCCGTGCGCGCAGGTTGCGATGCGGGTTGTCAGCATGAAGGGTGGCGCGTCGGGCGGGACCATCGCCAGCATGGTCAACATGGTCAAGGAAGCGGTGAGCGATGCAGAGCTGCGCCGCGAGCTGAAAGACCCCTATAGCCTGTGCCCGCCGGGGCACGCCTTCACCGTGCATCAGCGCGATGTGCCAATCGAATATGACAAGGCTTCCGGTGGCTGGATTGCGCCCTTTATCATGGCAGGCATCAACACGCGCGTGGTGCATCGCTCGAACGCACTCAGCGGCAACGGCTATGGTGCCCATTTCCGCTACGAAGAGGCCGTGGTGGCCAAAGGCAAAGGCATGGCCCGGGCCGCGACCTGGGGTGTCAACGCGCTGATGGTCGGCCTCGCAGTCCCTCCGGTGCGCTGGCTGCTCGAAACCGCGGTCCTGCCAAAGCCGGGCGAGGGACCCAGCGAAAAGGCACAGCTGGAAGGTGGGTTTGATCTGCTTTTCATCGGATCGACCGCCAGGGGCGACACGATCAGGTGCCGGGTCACCGGCGACCGTGACCCGGGCTATGGATCCACCGCCAAGATGCTGTCGCAGGCGGCAGCGTGCCTCGCCAGGGATGTGCCCGACGACGTACCGGGCGGCTTCTGGACCCCAGCCACGATCCTGGGTGACAGGCTGATCGAGAGGCTTCGGGCCCATGCCGGGCTTACCTTCGACATACTGTCGTAGCCGCTCAATCGGCTGGATCGAGCTCTGCAACGCACGCTGCGGTCATCGCCGCCATTCTTGGCGGCAGCGCCGATAGAATTTGCTGCTGCCTCAAGTCGGAAGCGCCGGGCCATTCGGCAATTTCGGCCAGATTGCGAGCGCAGCCCATGCAATAGCCGGTTCGGTCGTCGATCTTGCACGTCTGGTTGCACGGGGATTGCATGGCGCAGATCACAGCACAATCCCCGGTGACGCACAAGGAGAGGGGCATAGGATGACGAGCGATACCGGACCGTCAGTTGGTCGGATCGCGGTGTCATGGCTGCGGAACCAAATCGGCCGTGCGTGGTAATCCCGGGCGAAGGAGAATTCGAATGATCAAGAACATTATCGGCGCGGTCATTGGCGCCAAGCTGGCGGGCAAGTCCCCCAAGGCAGACAGCGCAGCCGGAGCAACGACGGGCGCACTGGCCGCATCGGCCATCCCGTTCATCGTGTCGCGGATGAGCGTGCCGTCCATGCTGGTGATCGGTGCCGGCGGCTATCTGCTCAAGCGCCGTCGCGACAAGAAGCAGGCGCGCAAGCTTCCGTATTCCTGATCGGCTGTAGCAACGGGTGGGAATAGTCCTGCCTGCACAGACCGGCACCGCCGAACGTCATTATCGAAAAGGGTGGCCATGCAAATGCGCCACCCTTTTTGTGTCCCACAAGACCCTGGCTTGCTCGCTCAGGCGCACGGCATCAGCAAAGAGGTGCGTTGTCTGCATCCAGCACGATTGAAATTTCGTAGTTTCGACGAACCCGCCTTGGCGCGTCACGCGCCATGGCATGGGGCCCATGATGCTGGGCGATGGACGGAAACAGGAATGCCTGAGGAAAAAAATAGGACTGCAACGGCTTCCAACTCGCGGTTCAGCGCGGCCATCTCGACGGGTGCCGCCTTGCAGCTGGGTGACGCCCGATGATCACGACGGCCTTGCTGCTGACCGCGCTGCTGTTTGGCGGAACCATTCTCTACGCCTTCGGGTTCGCCGCATTCGTGTTCACCGCGCTGCCTGCCGAAACCGCCGGACCGCTCACCCGCCGGGCCTTTCCGCATTTCTATCTGTTCGTTCTGGCGACATCGGCTCTCGCGGCGGCGGTGTCAGCGATGGGCGACCAGACCAGTGCGCTCATCCTGGCGGCAATTGCGGCGACCACGGTGGTGGCGCGGCAGGTGATCATGCCCGCCGTCAATGCCGCCACCGATGCAGGGGCCACCCGCCGGTTCAAGACGCTCCACACCGTCTCGGTGGTGATCACGCTGGCGCACATCGCTGGCGCCGGCATCGTGATCGTCAAGCTGGCCGCATTGGTCTGAACGCAAGCGAACAAGGTATCTCATGACCATGCACAGCACTGTTGAGCTGACCGGACTGCAACTGCCGGTCGACCTTGGAACCTATGGGCCCGGCGATATCGTTCCCGATGCGCATTGGCTCGATCTGACCCTGACGATCGATGCGTCGCTTGTGCTCATCGGGCAGGACGCAATGCCGCTCGTCTTCGATTACGATCCGCTGGTGCGCGAGATCGATGGTCTTGCCAGAGATGGCCATTACCAGACGCAGGAATGGCTGATGACCCGGATCGTCAGGGCTTGCGCGCGCTACAGCCAGATCGAAGGCGTCGAGCTGATGGTCTATAAGTCGCCCGTCCTCGCCGAAACCGGAAAGCTCGGCGTCAGGCTCGCCCTCGACCGGCAGGCGCTGGAACGGCTCCGCGAGAGCCTGCCGACCGCTTGACCAGGGAAACGCCGGGTCGGTGCGATCCCGGTTCTAGTCGATCTTCTCCAGCCGCATCGCAAAGCCGCCGCCTGCAGCCATGCGGATGGTGAAACTATCTCCTGCGGCAACGGCCTTGCGCTCGATGATGATCGCATGCCGATCTTCAGTGCGATAATCGGCCTTGTCGCCATCACGCCAGATATGCGCGCGCCAGCGCGTGCCCTTGGGAAGGAACGCCAGATCGATCGTGGCTTCGCGCGCGGTGTCGTCGGTGACGCCGCCGATGTACCAGTCCAGCCCGTTGCGGTCCTTGCGCGCGATCACCGCGAGCTTGCCGACGTCTCCCAGCAACGTGCGGCTCTCCTCCCAATCGGTCGGAACCTGGTGGATGAACGCCATTTCGCGCGGATGAGCGTCCAGATTTTCGGGCAGATCGGCGACCATCTGGATTGGTGAATAGAGCACGACATACAGCGCCAGCTCGCGTGCCAGCGTCGATTCCAGGTCGCGCCCGCCGCGGCCCTTCAACGACAGGATGCCCGGGGTATAGTCCATCGGTCCTGCGAGCATCCGCGTAAACACCAGGGTCGGCGCGTGCTTCGGGCCGTTGCCCGGCGTGCCCCAGGCCTGATATTCGCCCCCGCGTGCGCCTTCACGGCTCACCCAATTGGGGTAGGTGCGGCGGAGGCCGGTATCCTTGATCGGCTCGTGCGGGTTGACCGCGATGCGCCGCGCGGCGGCCTCCTGCACCACTTTCAGGTGATGCTGCGCCATGCGCTGACCGTCGTGCCATTCCATCCTTTGCTCGCCCGCAGCATCGCCCGGCGCGATGATGCCGCCTGCATCGGCGACATAGCCGGTCTTCACCGCATCGACGCCGTGCAGCGCATAAAGGTCGAGCGCCGCGCCCAGCTGGCTTTCATATTTCGCGATATTGCCGCCGGTTTCGTGATGGCCGATCAGCCGCACGCCCTTGCGGCGCGCATAGGCGGCCAGATCGGGCAGGTCGAAATCGGCATAGCTCTCTACGAAGTCGAAATCGCGGCCATTGCCGAACCAGTTGCCATCCCAGCCCTTGTTCCAGCCTTCGACCAGCACCCCGCGAAAGCCGTTCTTGGCAGCAAAGTCGATATGGCGGCGGACATTGGCATTGGTCGCGCCATGGGTCGCGCCGCTTGCCCAGCTTTTGGCCTCGAGGTGCATTTCCCACCACACGCCGACATATTTGTGCGGGGTGAACCAGCTGACATCGCCGAGCGCGTTGGGCTCGTTGAGGTTGAGCTCGAGGTCGTTGTCATAGAGCCCGCCTGCGCTATCGGCGATGCGGATGGTGCGCCAGGGCGTGGTGAACGCGCCTGTGCGCTCGACCTTTGCACCTCGGCTGGAGGGCGACAGCGTCGCGCGGAACCGCTGGCCGTCAACGCGTTTCAACCACATTGCGGCATAATCGACCAACGCCGCTTCGTGGAACGCAAGATGCGTCCCATCGGCAAGCCTGACCGTCATCGGCGTGTGCGCGGCGGACACCTGATCGATCTGCGTGTTGTGATAGAGATATTCATAGCGGTTCCAGTCGCCCGCCTGGATCCACCATGCCTCGCCGGAGGCTGCGATCACGAACTCGGTGAGCTCGTCGGCAATGCGCCAGGGCTTGCCGTCGGCGCGCGCGGAAAATTCGTAGCGAAAGCCGATGCCGTTGTCGAAGGCGCGGAAGCGGATGGCGATCGGGCGGTCGGCGTGGTTGTCCTGGAGGGCATCGCTCGCGCCGGGCGACACGAGGCTTACGAGCAACTCGTTGTGCCGGTCGGTCACCGTCTTGCGTTCGCCCCAGGGCAGGTCCCAGCGCGTGTCGACCTTGGCGGTCTCGGTCCCGGTGATGCGGCTGTTGCGTCCGATCGCGTCCTGATCGGTGAACTGGAAGCCCAGCCGTGAGGGCGCGATCAGCGGTTTGCCATCGCGGCTGACCGCATAATGCGCCCAGCCCTCGCCATCGATCGTGATGTCGATCCGCACCCGGCCATCGGGCGAGGCAACGCTGGCGACCGCCGCGTCCGACTGGGCCAGCGCCGGGGCTGCGAGCGCTGCCATCCAGGTGATCAGGGCTATCAGCAACGCACGCATGGCAGGTCTCCAGTCAAAGGGTCAATCGGGCGCGAACAGCAGCGCGCCAAAGCCCGGCAGGGTGCCGGGGGCAGCATCGTTGGCCGCCATCAGCACGGTGCCGGTGGTCGGCAGATCTGCAGGCCACGCGACCTCATCGCATCCCAGGTTGAACAGCACGATGATGCGTTCGTCATCGTGAACGCGCTCGAACGCGAGCAACTGTGCATCGCAATGCACGATCGCGATGCTGCCTACTGCCAGCGCAGGATGCGCCTTGCGCAGAGCCAGCGCAGCGCGCGTCAGGTTGAGCAGCGAATGCGGGTCGGCGCTCTGGGCATCGACCGACAGCGCAGCGTGGTCGTCGCCAAAGGGCAGCCACGGGTCGCCGCTGCCAAAGCCCAGATCATTGGCATTCTGCCGCCAGGGCATCGGCGTGCGCGCGCCATCGCGGCTCAATGTCAGCGGCCAGTTGGCGATCGCTTCGGGATCCTGCAGCCGGTCGAAAGGGATGTCGACCTGCGGCAGGCCCAGCTCTTCCCCCTGATAGAGGAAGATATTGCCGCGCAGCGCGACCAGAAGCAGGATCTTCAGCCGTGCAAACGCATCGCGATGCTCGGGCGCGGCCCAGCGAGAGAGCGCGCGCGGCGCATCGTGGTTCTCGAACGCCCAGCTCGGCCAGCCGGTGCCCGGGGTGTCGGGCCATCCCAGCAGCGCGTCGGCGATCAACTGCGGGCTCAGCTTTTCGGCATAGAGAAAGTCGAAACCATAAGCGCTGTCGAACCGCGTGCCGCCGGCAGTGAACAGCTTCATCTCGCGCTCGGCATCGTCGCCGCCCACTTCGGCGACGGTGAACCTGGCGCCATAGCTGTCGATCAGCGCACGCATCCGCTCGATAAAGCCGGGGATGTCGGCATGCGACTGGTTGTGCACCTTGAGCTGGAAATCGAACGGCCGCGTCCGCGGCTTGCCCGTGTCGGGCGCGGGCGGATTGTCGCGCAATTGCGGATCGTGCATCGCGAAATTGACCGCATCCATGCGGAAGCCATCGACGCCGCGGTCGAGCCAGAAGCGCAGCACTTCGAGCAGCGCCGCCTGCACCGCTGGGTTGTGCACGTTGAGCTGCGGCTGCTCCTTCAGGAAATTGTGCATGTAATACTGGCCGCGCCGCGCGTCCCAGGTCCAGGCCGGGCCGCCGAACACCGACTGCCAATTGCTCGGCGGGCTGCCATCTGCCTTGGCGTCTGCCCAGACGTACCAGTCGGCCTTGTCGGCAGAAGCGCTCGAACGGCTGTCGACAAACCACGGGTGCTCATCCGAACTGTGCGAGAACACCTGATCGATCAGCACCTTGAGGCCCAGCTCGTGGGCGCGCGCGACCAAGGCATCGAAGTCGTTCAGCGTCCCGAAGATCGGGTCGACATTGCAGTAATCGGCGACGTCATAGCCGAAGTCCTTCATCGGCGATGGGAAGAAGGGGGAAAGCCAGACCGCATCCACGCCCAGCGCGGCGATATGATCGAGCCGCGCAGTGATCCCCGCCAGATCGCCGATGCCGTCGCCGTTCGCATCGGCAAAGCTACGCGGATAGACCTGATAGATGCTCGCGCCTTTCCACCAGGGGCGATCCGGTTCGGTCGTCGATGCGGGCCGGGTGTCGCAGTTCGGCTTGGTCATTCAATCGGGCTTTCAGTCGATCGGGGTGGCGCGGCAGACCGCATAGCCGAGCGGCGGCAGCGCAATCGCGACTGAGCCCGGCGCGCTGGCGGTGGTGGGGCAATTGCCCGCAAGGCCGATGAACGCGCGCGAGCGGTAGCCGACCTCGACGTTCATGCTGACCGGCTCTTTCGAGGTGTTGACCGCGACAAGGATTTCCTCGCCGTCATCCTCGCCGCGGGAGAAGGCGAGCAGGCCGGGCTTGGGGCCATAATGGCGCAGAACGGTTCGGCCCTCGCGCAGCCGGGGGTGCTCGCGGCGGATCGAAGACAGCTCGGCGATCAGCGTGTAGAGCGGGTGTGCGGGATCGAAATTCTCGGCCGCTGTGGTCGCCGCCGATCCCACCAGCCGGTTGTCGTTATAGCTGGCGACGCAGCTGGCGAACATGTCCTCGCGCGAGTCCTGATCGTTGCCGTCTCCGGTGAAGCCCTGCTCGTCGCCATAGTAGATCGTCGGCACGCCGCGTGCGGTCATCAGCAACACATGCGCCAGCTTCAGCCGGTCGAGCCGCTCGGCCTCGCTGGCTTGCGGATAGGCCCTGTCGAGCATGTGGCCCAAGCGGCCCATATCGTGATTGCCCAGGAACGTGGGTAAGGTCAGCGCAGTGGCATCGCCGCCCTGGTAGAGCACATCGCCTGCGATCAGACTGGCGAACAGGTCTGTCCCCGCCTTGCCGGTGAGCATGTCGCGCACAGCCGCCTGAAAGGCGAAATCGAGCACGGCGGGCAGCTTGTCGCGCCGGGTGTGCTGCGCGAGGAAGCCCGGGTCCATCGCATCATTGGCGACCTCGCCGAAAATGTGGAAATGGGGGATGCCCTTGGCCTTGGCGCGCGCCAGCATGGCGGGTGCAAAGCTGGCCCAGAATTCGGGGTTCACGTGGCGCGCGGTGTCGATGCGGAAGCCGTCGATGCCGAAGCGGTCGATCCAGCTGCCGTAGATATCGATGAACCCTTCGACCACGCGCGGGCTTTCGGTCATCAGGTCATCGAGCCCGACGAAATCGCCATAGCGCGAATCCTCGCCATAAAAGCTGGTGTTGCCGCGATTGTGGTAGTGGATCGGATCGTTGAGCCAGGCCGGGACCTTGATCTGTTCCTCGCCCTTGGGCAGCTGCGGCGTGTAGGCGTAGGTCGGGTCAGTCAGCCGCGCGAAGTTTTCGGCGGTGCGAACGGTATCGCCCTCGAACCCGCCATTGATCCGCGAGCCCTTGAGGCCGCCCTTGGTCCAGTAGGGATAATCCGCCTTGGAGCGATAGGCGCAGGTCGGCTGGCCCACGCATTCCTGGAAATAGATGACATCGGCGGTGTGGTTGGTGATGATGTCCATATAGACCTTGATGCCGCGCGCGTGCGCTGCGTCGACAAAGGCCTTGAATTCGTCATTGGTGCCGAAATGGCTGTCCACCCGGGTGAAATCGGTGACCCAATAGCCATGATAGCCCGCGCTTTCCTGGCCCGGCTCGCCCTGCACCGGCTTGTTCTGGAAGATCGGCGCAAACCAGATCGCGGTGACTCCGAGGCCCTGGATGTAATCGAGCCTAGCTGTCAGCCCGGCAAGGTCGCCGCCGTGGAAAAAGCCCTTGTGTGCCGGATCGAACCCGGTTTTCAGCCGGTCGCCCTTCAACCCGCCGCGATCGTTGCTGGCATCGCCGTTGGCGAAGCGGTCGGGCAGCACGAAATAGATGATCTCGTCCTGCGACGCGCGGGTCCGCACGGTGGCCGCGGAATAGTCCGGGCTCTGCGCCGCCAGCGGAGCGGAGGCCGCCAGAGCGGTCGCAACCGTCGCCATCAACCAGTGTCGCGCCATGCGGGATACCTCGTCAAAAAAAGGGGGCGGGTGGGGAAGCCCGCCCCCTGCACCGCTGGGGGTCAGAATTCGTAGGTCGCACCCAGGAAGAAGGTGCGGCCGAAATTCTGGATCGTGCCGGTCTGAGCGACATTGCTCCAATAGGTCCGGGTCGGTTCATCGGTCAGGTTGTTGACCTGCGCAAGCAGCTTGAGCCCGTGCAGCACGCTGCCTTCCTGGAACTGGTAGGACAGCTGCGCATCCATCACCGTTTCCTTGGCGCTGGTCAGGATCAGTTCGCTGATGCCGATCTGCGGGCTGACGAAGCTGGAGCGGTGACGGGTGCTGAGACGCGCGCCGAAGCCTGCCTTTTCGTAGAACACCGTCGGGTTGAAGACATGCTCGGACAGGCCCGGCAGCGGCAGGTTGATCGTCGCGCCGCTGGTCGCGCTGGGGAATTCCAGATCACTTTTGCTATAGGCATAGTTGATCTGGACCCCAAGACCATCGAACGGAGCGGGCAGTTCGACGAAGGTCTTGGAGAATTGGAATTCGAAACCATAGACATAGCCGCCATCACCGTTGATCGGCGAGGAGAAGCTGCCGACCGCGTTGCCCGGCACGTTGGTGCCCGGGATCGGCGGCGGGGTGATGCCGTTTTCGACATAGTTGAACTGCGGGATCGTGCCATTGATGATGTACGATTCCAGGTCCTTGTAGAACGCGCCGATCGCCAGCACGCCCGAGTTGCCGAAATAATGCTCATAAGCCAGATCGAACTGGTTGGCGCGATAAGGCGACAGTTCGGGATTGCCGCCACCACCGCTGGTGTTGCCGTCTGACCCTGTATTGACGCTGATCGATCCGCGCAGTTCGAAGAAGCGGGGGCGCGAGATCTGGCGGCTGTAGCTGGCGCGCAGGATGTCACGGTCCGACAGGTCGAGGATCAGATTCACCGAAGGCAGGAAGTCGTTGAACGTGCGGCCACGCGTCACCGGGCGCCGGTTTTCGCGCGCCGGCGGCGGAGTTGCCGGGTTGTCGACCAGATTGGGGTCGGCAAAGTTGACGGTCGAGCTCTGGTCGGTGCGGACATAGCGGCCACCGATATTGCCGTGGAAGCGCAGGCCGCCAAGGTCGGTATCGAAGTCCATCTGCGCATAGCCGGCATAGACCTCTTCATCGATACGGAAGCTCTGGTCGATGGTGAAGTCGAACGCGATCTGGTCTGTCGGCTGGCGCACGCCCAAAGTGTTGCCGAACGCTAGATTGAACGCGCCGCCAATGTCGACCGCGGTGAAATTGGGCAGACCGGCTGCGGCATATCCACCCGAAAAGCCGCTCTGCGTGACAAGGTTGCCGGGCAGCGCGAGCGGGCCACCCGGAATGCCGAAGGTGTTGAACGAGGTCACCCGGCGGTCGCCGCGCCGGTCCGAATAGCGGAAGCCGAAGCGCAGCGCGTCGAGGAAATTGGCCTCGTCGAAGTTGACCACCAGATCGGCAGCCGCCGCGAACAGCTCGTCGCTGTCCGACTGCGGTACCAGGAACTGGCCGTCGAGCAGGAAGCCGCCGCCAGCGGGATCGAGATCGGTGAAGTTCGACCCGATCGAGCGGATGGTCGGCAGGCTGGTGCCGTTGAGCTGATAGTCGACCGAGACCAGCCCGGGGATCGAGTCTGCGCGGCGCAGGCCAGCGGGCGTGCTGACATAGGGGCGCAGGTTGATCCCTGCGTTGTTGAAGAAGCTGGTGCCCTTCGAATAGCCGACATCGACCGCCAAAGTGACACGGTCGCTGAAGTCATAGGCGACGTTGCCGCCGATGGTGTACAGTTCGTCGCGGCGGCCTTCGTCCTGGTTGACCAGTTCAGTGCCCAGACCGAAACCAAATCCGTTGCTGCCCACCTGGTTGACGATGCGGCCACCAATCAGTGCGTTGTTCGAGATCACCGGGCTGATGAACTGGTTGTCGCCCGACTGCGGCGAGACGACACGAATACCGCGGCGCTGCACGTCCGACTTGAAGCGCGAATAATAGCCGTCGATCAGCACGCGAAGGTTACTGACCGGCTCCCACTGGATCACGCCGATCGCCGCATCGCGGGTTTCGCGTCCGCCGAACTGGATGCCCTCGAAGCCGAAATTGAGCGAGTCCACCGTGCCGTCGCCGTTGAGGTCGCGGCTGGGCGATCCGTTGGTGCCCGGGATCGGGAAGTCGAACTGCACGAAGCGCGTGGCGACATTGGGCTGATACAGCCGCGCATAGCCGACCGCGATACCCAGGGTGTCGTCGAGCAGCTTGGCCTGGACCGAGCCCGAGACGCGATAGCCGTAGGACGAGACGTCGGGGCTCTCGCTCGCGCGGTCGTTGTACAGACCGCGCAGGTTCAACGTACCCTTGAAGCTGTCGGCATTGTCGAGCGGACGCACGGTCTTCAGCTCGACCTTGCCCGCGACGCCGCCTTCGATATGGCTCGCGAGCGGGGTCTTGTAGACTGCGGCCTGGCTGATCAGCTCGGAGGGATACTGGTCGAATTCGATGACGCGGTTGCCGCTGGTGGCGACCTGTTCACGGCCATTGAGCGTGGCCGAGACGAGATCCTGTGACAGGCCGCGAATGTTGATCGCGCTCGCCTGGCCGCCGGTGCGCTGCGAAGTGACGCCGGGCAGACGCGCCAGGGATTCCGCGATCGAGACGTCGGGAAGGCCGGCGATATCGTCTGCCGTCACCACATCGACGATGAAGTTGCTCTCGCGCTTGGCGGCGATCGAGTTCTCCACGCTGGCGCGGAAACCGGTCACGATGATGACGCCCGCATCTTCGTCGATCTCGGCGCTGCCCTGAGCCTGCTCGGCATCAGTCGATTGCGCGAGCGCAGGGCCTGCGGCACCGATCATCAGTGCGGTGGACAGGGCGGCAAGGCTGGCGCGGCCAGATGCAAGGCGCACGAGACGGGCGCGAAAAATCGCTTTCATGATCACTCTCCCCAGGGGCCCCGTCCAGCATATGGCGGGGATGAATTCATGGCGTCTGGAGGATCCCAGAGCCGCCGGTTTTCAGGTGAACCGGTCGGCAGGATGAATAACCTTTGCACCCCGATTGCAAAAGGCATACGCATACGTATTCAGCCTGACCGGTCGCAAGAACCGCGCAAAATGCCGGTTCTGCAAGGAACCAAGGGGTCGCAGGGGCAGGATGGGACGCAGGCCAACCTCATTTGATATCGCGCAGCTGGCGGGGGTTTCCCAGCCGACGGTGTCGCGCGCGCTCAGCGGAAACCCGTCGGTCAACGAACAGACCCGGCGGCGCATCCAGGCGATCGCGGCGCAGCTCAATTACTCGGTCGACAAGAACGCCTCATCGCTGCGCAGGCAGCAGGCGAACACGCTGGCACTGCTGTTCTTCGAGGACCCGACGCCCGACGATTCGATGATCAATCCTTTCTTCCTGGCGATGCTGGGATCGATCACCCGCACCGCCTCGCGCGCCGGATTCGACCTGCTGATCTCGTTTCAGCAGCTCTCGAGCGACTGGCATGTCGATTATCAGGACAGCCACAAGGCCGACGGCATCATCCTGCTGGGCTATGGCGACTATGAGGATTATCGCGCGCGGCTGACCCATCTGGTCGAGCAGGGCACGCATTTCGTCCGCTGGGGCTCACCGATGGCCAATGAGCCGGGGATCACCCTGGGGTCGGAGAATCGCCGGGGTGGCCATGCGGCGACCCGGCACCTGATCGAGCGCGGACGGCGACAGATCGCTTTCATCGGCACGGCATCCAGCCACGCGCCCGAGTTCGAGGACCGCTGGCGCGGCTATTGCGATGCGCTGGCCGAAGCCGGGCTGCAAGCCGATCCGGCGCTGCAGCGCAACGCCGAGACATCCGAGGAATCGGGGCGCGAGGCGGTGCAGTCATTGCTCGATGCGGGAACGACCTTCGATGCCATCTTCGCCGCATCGGACCTGATTGCCATCGGTGCCATGCGGGTGCTGGCCGAACGCGGCCTGACCATTCCCGGCGATGTTGCCATCGTCGGCTTCGACGACATTCCCGCCGCCAGCTTCACCAGCCCGCCGCTGACCACCGTCAGCCAGGACGTGAAGGCGGCGGGCGAGGCGCTGGTCGATACGCTGCTGCGCAAGATCCGCGGGCAACAGGTCGAACCCTATACGCTGCCCACCCAGCTGGTGGTGCGCGGGTCCAGCGGCTAAGCCTCGCGGGTCCAAGTATACGTATGCGGTGCGGTTGTGCGGCCCGGATGGCTCTGCCACGGTTCGGCCTGCACTCCTGCCGAGAACACAAAAGGGCGGGGTGGTTGGGACAATCCCGGGGAGAGGCGCATGACCGCGGAAAAACCGCGCAAGAGCTTTTTACAGCTGTTCAACCTGAGCTTCGGATTCTTCGGCATCCAGATCGGGTTTGCGCTGCAGAACGCCAACATGAGCCGTATCTTCCAGTCGCTGGGTGAAAGCCTCGACAACCTGCCCGCTTTGTGGGTGGCAGCGCCGCTGACCGGGCTGCTCGTCCAGCCTATCGTCGGCCATTATTCGGACCGCACCTGGACCCGGCTGGGCAGGCGGCGTCCCTATTTTCTCGCCGGTGCCGTACTCGCGGCGCTGTCTTTGGTGGTCATGCCGCTGGCGCAGTCCCTGCTGCTCGCCGCGATGACATTGTGGATCCTCGATGCCTCGCTCAACATCTCGATGGAGCCGTTCCGCGCATTCGTCGGCGACAATCTGCGCAAGGACCAGCACACGATCGGCTATGGCATCCAGACCGCGTTCATCGGTGCGGGTGCGGTTGCGGGGTCGCTCTTTCCTTATCTGCTGACTGCCGCGGGTGTTGCCAATGTCGCGGATGCTGGGAGCGTACCCGATACGGTGCGCTACAGCTTCTGGTTCGGGGGCGGAGCGTTGTTCCTCGCCGTTTTATGGACCATCGTCACCACCCGCGAATACAGCCCCGACGAAATGCGGGCCTTTGCCGATGCCGACGCGGCGGAGACGCCCGCTGTGCCGATGCGGGCACTGGCGGTGCGTGGACCGGGCGTGGCGCTTGCCTGGCTTGCTGCGGGATGCGTCATCATCGCATCGGTCTGGCAGTTCGCGCTGGAGAAGGAGGTCTATCTGCTCGGCGCGCTGCTGGCGGTCTATGGTCTTGCCAGCCTGGCTGCGATGCATCTGGCGCGCACAGGGCGCGACAACAATCTGCTCAGCCATATCGTCGGCGATTTTGCAGGCATGCCGCCGATCATGAAGCGCCTGTCGCTGGTCCAGTTCTTCAGCTGGTCGGCGCTGTTCGTGATGTGGATCTACACCACCCCGGTCGTGGCGCAGGCCGCCTTTGGTACCATCGATCCAACCAGCACCGCCTATAACGAGGCCGGCAACTGGGTCGGTGTCCTGTTCGCGGTGTACAATGGCGTCGCGGCGATTGCGGCGCTGACGCTGCTGCCCTGGCTCGCCGCCCGCTTCGGCAAGGTGCGGACCCATGCGCTGTGCCTGCTGTGCGGCGCGGCGGGTTTCGCCAGCTTCCTGGTCATCCGCGACCCGCAATGGCTGATCGCGAGCGAAATCGGTATCGGCATCGCCTGGGCCTCGATCCTCGCGATGCCCTATGCGATCCTGGCCTCCAGCCTGCCGCAGGCCAAGCTCGGCATCTTCATGGGGCTGTTCAACGTGTTCGTGGTGCTGCCCCAGCTTCTGGTGGCCACGGTGATGGGCAGCGTGCTCAAGGCGTTTTTCCCCACCGAGCCGATCTGGACCATGGCCTTTGCCGCAGGCGTGCTGGCGCTGGCGGCGCTGGCCATATTGCGGGTGGAAGAGCCTGCGCAGTGAGCGACACGGAAGGTTGATCGGGCGATCAGGACCTGCCGATGGTATCCGTGGCCCAAAGCTGCTTGGCGTGCTGGACATCGCTCGCGCTGACGCGGCCGATCCGGTGCGCGATGAAATCAATGCCGTCGATCAGCCACAAAGCGAACTGCGGCTGCGCCAGCCGGTAGACGCGCTTCTGGGCGATCGATTGCAGCTCGACCAGCCCCAGCGTCCGCAGCACTGCGAGGTGCTGCGACAGCCGGGTGGGCGAGATATCCAGATCCAGCGCAAGTTCGTTGACCGTCTGGTCGCCGGCGCGCAGTTTCTGGATCAACCGGATCCGGTCGGGGTGTGATATCTGGCGCAGGACGGTGGCCAGTTCGTTGGCAACGATAGTTCGGCTCGGCACGCTTCAATTCCTCTTGATACCCGGTTCGGGATGATGATGCTCAGTTCGATGCGACGACGCGCAGTCGGGTGGGGCGGCGTTGTGCCAGCGGGCGAACCTCGGCTGTCAGGGCGCGCCAGCGCGGCAGCGCGCGTTGGGCTCTTTCGGTGCTGCGGCAGAGCTGGTCGATGAAGTCCGCATCGCTGACCTCGGTGACATAGGGGGCAGCCGATCCTCGGCCCTGGGTGACGATGCCGCGATCCCGCAGCCGCGCAGCACCCTGTGCCAGCCTTTGAGCGGCCAGACTGAAACCGGCTTGCTCGGCAGCAAGCGCGAGCGTGGCGATCAGCAGCGGCGCGTCCAATGGCAGGCTGGACGCGCAATCATGGAGCGTCTCGCTGGCGATCATCACTGCAGCACGATGATGCCACACCATAGGCCATGGCGTCTTGTTGCCGGTGACCTCGGCCAGCAATGCGAACACCAGACTGCGCAGGTCGGGCAGCACGACGATCGCGTCCCATCGCGCGGGATGGCGAACGAGCTCGCACAGGGTGTCCTCGATCGTCATGATCTCGATCCCCGGAGCGTCGCGCACAATAGAGCGGTCAAGCAGCAGCATCTGCCGGATCATCGCATTGCGGCGGCGGGCATCGGTGACGATGGCGATTGTCTCGCGCCCTTCGCGCCGGGCCGCTTCGATCATCGCCTGCAGGACAGCAGGGCAGGGGAGCAGCGCGCCGTCGCCATCTTCGGGCGTGCAGGCTGCAGGCAGAGGCGAGAGCAGCTGGATATCGATGGCCGAGCTTCTGCTCGCTATGCCGGTGCCGTAGTCATGGAGATAGCTGCCCACCCAGCTGGCGCGCGGCAGCGCGGCAGCGCCGGGCTGCTGCAATCCCACCGGTGACCAGCGCAGCCAAGGTGCAAACATCGGCGCTGCAGGCGCAGGCGCGGCCGATCTTGCTGCCGCCGCCCACGCCTTGACATGGCGCAGGCCCGATGCCGCACGCTGCGGCTCCTGCTCGATCGTCATGTCCAGCCAGCGCGCCAGCTGCGCGACCGCCTTCGTCCACGCGTCGGGCGCACCATCGGCGGCGGGATAGCCGAGAGTCAGCGCAGATCCGGTGATGACGGTGAGGCCGGGCTTGCGGCTGGCGTGCGCGTCTTCGGCGATGCGGTGTTGGGGAATTGCGCACTCCGCCTTTGCCATAGCAGGATCGAATTCAGACAGTTCCGGACGCGTTTCCATATCAGCCAACCTCATTGAGGGTTCGAGATGCCGACAGCGCCTATCCGCATTGCAGCGATCGCGAAAATTCAATAAACAGTCTGTAACGTTCGATTTATACGAACCTTACTATCTGCCGAGGCTTTCATGCATCTCAACTTCAAGCACCTGCGCTATTTCCATGCGGTGGCGCATGACGGCAATCTGACCAACGCGGCGCGGCGGCTCAACGTCTCGCAATCCGCGCTCTCGACCCAGATCAAGATGCTCGAGGAAAGCGTCGGGCATGCGCTGTTCGAACGGCGCGGACGGCGGCTGGAACTGACCGAGGCAGGGCGTGTCGCGCTGAACTATGCCGACAGCATGTTCGAGACCGCCAACGAGATGATGGCAACCTTTGCCGGCGGTTCGGCCAACGCCCGGCGGCACCTGCGGGTGGGGGCCTTGTCCACGCTTTCGCGCAATTTCCAGATGCGCTTCCTGGCGCCGATGGTGGGCCGGGACGACGTGCATCTGGTCATCCACTCCGGCTCGCTGCGCGATCTGGTGAGGGCGCTTGAAGCCCATGAACTCGATGTTCTGCTGACCAACCGGCTGCCGTTCCGTGATAGTGGCACCAACTGGGTGGCGCATCTGGTCGATCAGGCCCCGGTCAGCCTGATCGGCCCGCAGCGGGTCGATGTCTCGCGCCAGACGCTGCGCGATCTGCTCACCACAATGCGGCTGGTGGTTCCTGCCAAGGACAGCGGAGTCCGGGCCGATTTCGACCTGCTGACCGACCGCCTGGGTGTGCTGCCGAACATTGTTGCGGAAGCCGACGACATGGCGATGCTGCGGCTCTTGCTGCGCGCTGGCACCGGCATCGGCGTCGTTCCGCCGATCGTGGTGCGCGACGAGTTGAGCACCGCGGTGCTGCACGAAATCATGGTCATTCCCGGCCTGACAGAGAGCTTCTACGCCATGTCTCCGTCGCGTCGCTTTCCGCATCCTCTGGTCGACCATTTGCTGGACATCGCCAAGGCGGCCTGAAGCCTAGTTCAGTTAAATGGAATGATTAAATCCATTCATTGAATTTTATGTAACAGTCTCGCCGCGTTACCGCCCCATGCGAAGCTGCCCCGCAACGGGGCTGCACGGAGGCGTGAACCATGGCTATGTTCCCTGTCCTGGGCTTTTGTATCGCAGCGATCGTGGTCTTGGGGCTCGCCGCTGCCTGGGCTGGAGACGGGCGTACCCGTGTGACTGGCGCGGCACTGGAGGCGGGTATGCTCGCGTGTCTTGCCGCCGCGGTGGCCGCGATTTATCCGGTCGCGACCGCCGGACCGCTGACCTCCGGGCTGCTGGGCTGGAACGGCATCGGCCTTGCGGTCCGGCTCGACGCGGTGAGCCTGCCGGTGTGCATTCTGGTGGCGTTCATTGGCTGGGTCGTGCTGCGCTATTCGCGCACCTATCTGGCTGAAGAGCCCCGCCGCGCGGCGTTTCAGGGCTGGATGGCCTTCACGCTGGCGAGCGTTCTCGCCTTCACCTGCGCAGGCAATCTGGTCCAGCTGGTGCTGGCATGGATTGCGACCAGCCTGTGCCTGCACAAGCTGCTGCTGTTCTATCCAGATCGCCCCGCTGCCCAGCGTGCCGCACGCAAGAAGTTCATCACCGCCCGCCTGGCCGATGCCGCGCTGTTGGGTGCGGCGGCGCTGCTCGCCATCCATTATCGCAGCTTCGACATCGCCACGATCCTGGAGACCGCGCGGCTGGGTGAGATCTCGCCGGTGACCACCTTCGCGGCCTTGTTGCTGGCGCTGGCCGCGGTGCTCAAGTCGGCACAGTTCCCTCTGCATGGCTGGCTGACCGAGGTGATGGAAGCGCCGACGCCGGTCTCCGCGCTGCTGCACGCTGGCGTGATCAACGCAGGTGGCTTCCTGCTCATCCGCTTTGCCGATGTCATGCTGCTCTCTTCGGGAGTGATGGCAGGGCTGGTGATGATCGGCGGGTTTACCGCGATGTTTGGCGGATTGGTGATGCTGACCCAGCCGGCGGTGAAGACCTCGCTCGCGTGGTCGACCGTCGCGCAGATGGGGTTCATGATCATGCAGTGCGGCCTCGCGCTGTTCCCGCTCGCCTTGCTGCACATCATCGCGCACTCGCTCTACAAGGCGCACAGCTTCCTCGCATCGGGCGGCGCAGTGGAACGGATCGCCGCGCTGCGTCGCCCGGGGCCGGTTGCCATTCCCAACGCGCGCGCCGTGCTGACGGCCTTTCTCGCCGCGCTCGGCATCTATGTGGTCTTTGGCTGGGCACTCGGCTTTCAGGACAAATCGCCGCAGTCCAATGCGCTGGGCGCAATCCTGATCTTTGGTGTCGCCTATCTGCTGGCACAGGGTCTGGCAGGCGCTGCTCCGGTGGCGTTGATGCGGCGGATGGTGGCCTATTCGGTCTTTGCGTCGCTTGGCTATTTCGTGCTGCACATGCTGGCCGATACGCTGACCGCAGGCACGTTGCCGCCCGCGCCTGCGCCTGGAGCACTCGAATGGGTGCTGATCGCGGTCGCGGTGGTCAGCTTCGCATTGGTCGCGGTGGCCCAGTCGATGTTCCCGCTGTGGGCCTATCATCCGGCAGCCGCGGGCCTGCGCGTCCACCTTTCCAACGGGCTTTACGTCAATGCGCTGTTCGACCGCCTGCTGCGCGGCTGGGCCGTGCGGCCCCGCATCTGACACCCCTTTTCAGGCATCCAGGAGAAGAGACCCATGGCTTCCCAACCGACCCCGCATATCGCCTTGATCGCTGATGCCGCTGCGCGCGCCATTCCGCCGGTCTGGCCGCTGGCCTCCAGCGTCGCAGTCAACCCTTATCTGGGCCAGGCCGGCCTTGACCTGGCGCATACCGCTGCGGTGCTGGCACGGGTCAGCGATGCGGCCACGCTGATGCCGCGCCGCTGGTATCGCGAGCGGATCGAATCGGGCGCGATTTCGGATGATGATCTGGCAGCAGCGCTGGCGGCGGCAACCGGGCCGTTGCGTCCCGCAACGCTGGGCGAGCTGAAGCTGGCGGCGCAGCGGCCGCATATCCGCCGCGATCCGCTGCCGACGATCGCCGATTTGGCGGCGAAGGTGTCCGGGATCGATTGGCCAGCTGTGATCACCGAACGGCTTGGGGGCTGGGCCGGGGCCTATTTCGACGAGGGTCAGGCCTTGTGGGCAGCGCCGCGGGGCAAATGTGCCTACCGCGCCTGGCAGGATGTCGCCACGCATGACCTGACACCCGAGATTGTAGGGCTCGACGGGTTCGCGCGCTTTGTCGCCGATCTTCCCGATAGCGCCACCGATGCGATGGCAGCGAGCGTTGCGCGGCTCGGCCTGCCGGACGAGGCGCTGCAGACCTATTTCCACAGCCTGCTGGTCAGCCTGGGCGGGTGGGCGCAAGTGGCGCGCTACCGCTTGTGGCAGGCCGAGCTCAAGGGGGAGGCCGATACGACGGTCACCGATTTCCTCTGCATCCGGCTGATGTGGGAGGATGCGCTCCACACCCGCTATCATGACAGGATCGCCGATGCCTGGGCCAATATTGTGGCCAATCACAGTGCGCCCGCCAGTCCGGATGCCGATCTGGTTGCCGATGCCATCCTGCAGGAAGCGGCAGAGCGGGCCGCGCAGCGCGACCTGGGTCGCACGTTGAGTACAGCTGCGCCTGCAACTGGTCGCGACGCCCCGCTGCTGCAGGCGGCGTTCTGCATCGATGTCCGCTCTGAAGTGTTCCGCAGGGCGATCGAAAGCCTCGACCCGCGCATCCAGACGCTGGGCTTTGCAGGCTTTTTCGGTCTGGGCGCATCGCACCGGCGCTTTGCCTCTGATGTCGACGAGCACCGGCTGCCGGTGCTGCTCAACCCCGGGATGACCAGCCGCGCGGGCGGGCCAGAGGATGCGCAGGCCGACCGGTCCGCGCGCTACCGGGCGCGGGCCAAGCGGGCCTGGGGCCGGTTCAAGCTGGCCGCGGTGTCGTCTTTCGCCTTTGTCGAGGCAGCGGGGCCCGTGTATCTGGGCAAGCTGGTGCGTGACGGGCTGGGCCTGAAGCACAAGCCACTTCCCAACGATCCGATGCCGCTGGCCGAGCCCGCGCTCGACCTCGATGCCAGGATTGCCACTGCGACTGCCGTGCTTCGCGCGATGTCGCTGACGCAAGGCTTTGCACCCCTGGTTCTGCTGGTCGGTCATGGCGCAAACGTCGTCAACAATCCCCACGCCAGCGGGCTGCATTGCGGGGCTTGCGGCGGCTATTCGGGCGAGGTCAATGCGCGGCTGCTGGCCGACCTGCTGAACGACCCTGCGGTGCGCGGCGGGCTGGCAGGCGCTGGCATCGCGGTTCCGACGGGTACATTGTTCCTGGCGGCGCTGCACGACACGACGACTGATCAGGTGCTGATCTACGATCAGGATCACCCGTCGCCGCCGCATGCCGAGGATCTGAAGCGGGCGCGCCAATGGCTGGCGAGCGCTGCGGTGCTTTCGCGCTCGGAACGCGCGCTGCGGCTGCCGCGCGCGGCCAAGGGCGGCGATGTGCCGCGCCGCAGCCGTGACTGGGCGGAGGTCCGCCCCGAATGGGCGCTGGCAGGATGCAAGGCATTCATCGCCGCGCCGCGCGAGCGCACGGCGGGCAGGAGCCTGGAGGGCCGTGCGTTTTTGCACGATTATCAGTGGCGCAGGGATGAGGGCTTTGGCGTGCTCGAGCTGATCATGACCGCGCCGGTGGTGGTCGCAAGCTGGATCAGCCTGCAATATTACGGATCGTCGGTGGCTCCCGACCTGTTCGGTGGCGGCAACAAGCTGCTGCACAATGTCATCGGCGGCATCGGCGTGGTCGAAGGCAATGGCGGAACATTGCGTGCGGGGCTGCCGTGGCAATCGGTGCACGATGGCAGCGCCCTGGTGCACGAACCGCTGCGGCTGTCCGTCTGCATCGAGGCCCCGGTGGAGGCGATGACCGCCATCCTCGAGAAGCACGCCAATGTGCGCGCGCTGTTCGACAACCGCTGGTTGCATCTGTTGGCCCTCGACGAAGCCGGGCAACTGGCGTGGCGCTATGCCGGCAATCTGGCGTGGGAAGAGGTCGATTCGGAAGGCCGGGCCTGCGCCGCGCGGGGACTGGCGGCCTGACCCGAACTCCGCTGGCGTCGTGACGCGCGTCTGAGGGTCTGTCCGCGATCCTCAGGCGTCGTCTTGGCGAGTCTCTATCGGGTGGCCCAGCACATGCTCGGCGCAATCGGTCCTGACGAAACTGGCAACCTCCTGCCGTGCGTAGAGCCGTTTGGCGATCGGCGCGATCTGCTCGCCCAGCAGCATGCCGAGAAGGCCGAGCAGTGCCACGACGGGGGGCGCGGGCGAGCGGACGCCGAGGAGACTGTAGAGAAAGCCGACCAGCAGACCGGCTGCCAGTGACAGGATGTAAGGCTTCATCATGCGTCTCCCCGGCGGCGCGTTTTGTCAGCTGCGCGCGAAGGCCAGCAGGTCCTGGTTGAGGCGATCCTGTTCCTGCACCGGGATCGCATGGGTCGCGCCTTCATAGACCGACAGCGTGGCATCGGCGACGATCTCTGCAGCCTTCCGCGCGGTGATGTCGATCGGCACGACCTGGTCGTCATCGCCGTGGATGATGAGCGTCGGCACGTCGATGCGCTTGAGGTCCTCAGTAAAGTCGCTTTCCGAGAACTGCTTGACGCACAGATATTGCGCATAGGCGCTGCCGACCATTCCCTGAGACCAGAATGCCATGCGCAGCCCGTCCTCCTCGGCCCGGCCCTGATCCCAGCCGAAGAACGTGTCGGGGAAGGTCATGTAGAAGCCCGAGCGGTTATCGAGCACGGCCTTGCGGATGCCGTCGAACACCTCCATCGGCACGCCATCGGGATTGTTCGGTCCCTTGGCCATCACCGGCGTCACCGCGCCGATCAGCACCATCTTGGCGACCCGGCTGGTCCCGTGGCGGCCGACATAGCGGGTGATCTCTCCACCGCCGGTCGAGTGGCCAACCAGGATCGCATCCTTGAGATCGAGTGCGTCCATCACGGCGGCAAGGTCGTCGGCATACTGGTCCATGTCGTTGCCCGTAGCGGGCTGGTCCGATCGGCCATGGCCGCGCCGATCGTGCGCGATAACGCGAAAGCCGTTGTTGGCGAGGAACAGCATCTGCCCGTCCCAGGCGTCGGCGTTCAGCGGCCATCCGTGCGAGAACACGAAAGGCTGGCCTTCGCCAAATTCACGGTAGTGGATGCGGGTGCCATCCTTGGCGGTCACAAAGCTCATGTTCGGTTCCTTTTGGTGAGGTGGAAGGTTCGGGGCGGGACCGGCGTGCACTGGAGGGAGGGGCTGCATGCCGCCGGTCCCTTGACGTTCAGTGGCCGCCTTCGGTTGCACCAAACATCATCCGCGCGTAGCCGATGCCAAGTCCATAGCCGCCGCCCCAGACCTGGGCGATGCCGGTGGTGCTGTCATAGGTGTCGCTGCGGGCCCAGTCGCGCTGCAGTTCCAGCAGATACTGCAGTGCCGTCATCGGCCGCGCCCCCATCTGGATCATCCGTTCGCAGGCGCGCTCATGCGCCTCTGCCGAAATGTCGCCGCAGGCATCGGCGATGAAATAGACCTCGAAACCCTGGTCGAGCGCGGACAACGCGGGTCCTACGATGCACACGCTGGTCCAAAGGCCGGCAAGGACGATGCGCGGCTTGCCGATCTGGTTGACCTCGGCGACCACCGCGTCATCTTCCCAGCTGTTCATCGATGTCCGGTCGAGCATCGCCTGACCCGGGAATGCATCGGCAATCTCGCTGAACATCGGCCCGGAGAAGCTCTTTTCGGCCACGGTGGTGAGGATGGTCGACACATCGAACGACTTGGCTGCGCGGCTGATCAGCGCTGCGTTGTTGCGCAGCAATTCGGTAGCAATCGACTTGGTCGCAAACGCCATCTGCGACTGGAAATCGATCAGGATCAGCGTGTGATCGTCGGGCGTGATCAGCGCTTTGCCGGGGGTGGTGGTGGCGATGGGGGTCATGACAGGCTCCTAGGGGCAGGCAGCAACGGCTGCCTGGGGTCGCGTAAAGACAAAGGTGGTCAGCCGCGCATTGCTTGCCCGTTTCGAACAGAAAGCGGCGGGCACCCACAGGTCATAGGCCCGATCAATCGAAGAGGTCTTGCACAGGGCTGACGCGCTTTGCCGCAGAGCCAGCCTTTTGGTGCGTTGCGCGCGCAGAGGCGTCCGCCTTACAGCTCGATCAGGCCGCGCTTTGCCGCCAGCGTCACCGCATGCGTGCGGTCGGTCGCGCCAAGCTTGGCAAAGACGACCTTCATGTGACCCTTGACGGTCTCTTCCGAAATAAGGAGCTTGGCTGCGATCTGTTTGTTCGAATTGCCCCAGGCCGCCAGCGACAGCACCGCGACCTCGCGTTCCGACAGGTCCTCGTCCAGCACGTGCAGCGCAATGGCCGTGGCCACCGTCGCATCGAGATGCTTGCCGCCATCATGAACCGATCGGATCGCACCCAAAAGGTCGTTGCGCAGGCTGCCCTTGAGCAGATAGCCCATCGCACCTGCGCGCAGCGCCTTGATCGCGCGTCCGTCGCCAGAATAGGTGGTCAGCACGATGATCCTGGCATCGGGCGAGAGCGCGCGAATCTGGGTGATGACATCGACGCCCGACATGTCGGGCATCTGCATGTCCATCAGCACAATGTCCGGACGCAGCCGCTGGTACTCGGCAATGGCATCTCTGCCGCACGCTGCCTCGCCTGCGACCGTGATGTCGGGCTGGGTCGAGATGACCGCGCGCACGCCTTCGCGCAGCAGGGCGTGATCATCGACGATCATCACCGAAATCGGTCGCGCCGGACCGGGCTTGCCCGCCCCGCTGGAACCTCGCTGCTGCATGAATGTACCCGTATCCCCGGTTGCCAGCATGGCATACCGCATGGCGCTGCTTTTCGCACCCCCAAGTTGTTCATTTTGAACGCAGTGCCCGGCGCAATCCCGCCGTCGTCCGGCGCGCATGGCCGTTGCGGATGTCGAAGGTCCATTGCAGGCGCAGGGCCGATTGGCCGGATTGTTGCGCCTCGATCGCTGCCAATGCGCCGTGCATCATGGCGGCTGCACTCGCCTCCACGTTTTCTGCCGGCAGCACGCATTCGGACCATGCCAGCAGGCAGGCTGCGCTGTGGGCCTCCATGCGCAACGCGGTGCGCATGGCCAGCTCGGTCAGCTCGCCCAGCGCATCGAGGCATGACTCTACAGCAGGTCCCATGCCGATCAGCATCACCGATGCGGCCTGCATCGGCAGTGGCGGCGTGGAGAGCATCAGTGTCTCGCCGATATGGCCCTTGAAGATCCCGCCCGCGCGCAGCCGCGTCAGCGTGCCGTGCAGCGCATGATCGACCTGGCTCGCGCCGCCGCGGGCAGGATCAATGCCGTTCTGTTCGAACATGCCGACCACCAGCAGATCGACCTGCGCGGCAACGACATCGATCTGCGCCACCTGGAAGACGACATTGTGCCGACGACCGATCCTGCGCGGCATGCTGCTGATCATGTTTCGACCCGTGGCTGTGTGCACTGGCACGCGGCAATCCTGCTGCGGTTGATCGGACGCCGATGGGTTTGCGTCCTGTCTGTTTGCGGTGCGATTTGGACAATCCAGTGCTGATCGGTCGCGGCGGGGCTGGCGAACGGACGCTCCTCAAACCGGCTGCTGCCATGTGCGTCGCCAGATCATCGGCGTTGTGCCGACGATGCGCCGGAACAGGCGGGTGAGGTGGGCCTGGTCGGTCAGCCCGCAGGCACAGGCGATCTGCGATAGCGTGTCGGGCGTCTCGAGCATCAGCATCTGCGCGCGGCGAATGCGGCAGCGGATGATGAAGCTGTGCGGAGTTTCGCCTATGCTGATCTTGAAAGCGCGGCTGAAATGCCCGTTGCTGAGCCGCGCGATCGCAGCGAGGTCATCGGTGAGCAGCGACGTGTCCAGATAGCGCTCGATATGTTCGATGACGCGGCGCTTCTGCCACCCGGCAAGCCCGCCGCGCATCGCCTCATTGTGTTTTGCCGCGCTGCACTCGATGGGCCGTTCGGGGATCAGCAGGCTGTCATGGCCCTCTGGGTTCTGGCCGACGATCAGCAACGCCGACAGCCGGTCGAGATAGAGACGGGCGAGGCCGATATCGCGATCGAGCGATGCCCGTGCATCGGCCAGCAGGGCCATTGCCTGGGGGGCAGCGGAAGCCGCCAGCGGCACGGCGGCGGGCGGGGACAAGGGGGAAGCCTGCAGCATGGGGGAATCTCCAGTCCATCTTTCCCGGGTGCGGCCTGTGCAACCCGGCGATCCGTGGACGAAGGTCGCAGAGCCGGCGCGCGAGGCCCAGCCCCGGTGGAGCCATTGCAACACCCTCATTCGGGTGGCACGCTCGCCCCCCGATTGCGCCAGCGCGCCAGATATCTCGTGCAGTCCGATCGGCCGCCGTTGCGTGCAAATCGAGCGCAGTTTCGACAAGCCTTTGGCGCGCACATCCGTCTTAATGGTGCGCCCGATGCAGTCCGATCCCGCCTTGTGCAGCCGGAGACACCGCCATGCCCAGTACCCCGTGCGCTTGCGTCTTTTGTGTCGCATGAGAGCCGCGTGCATGGCAGGATTGGCTATGCGACCCGGCCCCTTGCCCTTGCGGAATGCCCGACACTGCCCGTGGCTTTTGGGCTGGCTGACGTTCGTCCTGCTGCTCGTGACATCGGCGTCGCCTGCCACCGCCCAGAGCATAGCTGGTTATGTTCACCGGCAATGGTCAGGCGCGGATGGCGCGCCCGCCGGCATCAATGCGATCGCGCAGTCACCCGATGGCTATCTGTGGCTGGGGACGGCAAGCGGGCTGTACCGGTTCGACGGGATCGCCTTCGAGGCTGTCCGGCCAGACACGTTCGACCGATTCCGCTCGTCGCGTGTGACCGCACTGGCCGCAGCGCCCAATGGCGATGTCTGGGTGGGCTATGATTATGGCGGGCTGACGGTCTATCGCGGCGGCAGGTTGCGATCCGCCAATCCTTCAAAGCCGCGCGGTATCGTTTCCAGCATCGTGGTGGCGCGCGATGGCACCGTATGGGTGGCGGTGCATAGCGGGCTTGGCAACCAGCTGCGCGCGTTCAGGAATGGAAAATGGTCGGTGATGGAGGAAAAGTCGGGTCTGCCCCCCGAACCGATCCAGACGCTCTATCCGCAGCGCGACGGGTCGCTGCTCATCGCGATGTTTCCGAACCTGTACCGGCTTGCTCCGGGCGACAAAAGGCCGATCCGGGTGGCGGGTTTCGGCGAGGTCAACATGGCACCGGCTTTTGCGCGCGATGCCGCCGACCGGTTGTGGTTGTACAGCAGTGCAGGTCTGTTGCGGGTGTCCAGCCCGATACTCGATCCCGGCCTCCAGTTCGAGGCGCTGCGCGGTGGGGTGGAGGGCCGATGGTCGCTGTTGACCGAAGACGGTGCGTTCTGGATTGCCGGCGGGCAGAAGGGTCTGATGCGTCTGCCGACCAATCGTTTGCGCAAGGATGCGGTGGAATATACCCCCTCTCAAATCTCGGTTCTGTTCCGCGACCGCGAGGGCACGATCTGGGGCGGCGGCGTCGATGGCCTCCACCGCTATGTGCGCTCAGCGCTGGTACCATCAGGGATTGCCGGCGTGCCGAGCACGCAGATCGCCAGCGGCGGCGGGCCTGACCGGGGGATATATTTCGGCACCGAGGATGGCGTCTTCCGCATCATCGATGGCAAGACCCGCAAGGTCTCGGTCAACCGGCATTCGCTGGATATCTGCACCAGCGATGATGGCCAGGTCTATGGCGTCACGGCTGGACAGACCGATCTGTGGATCAGGAATGGCAAGCCATCCTATCCTCTTGGCCCCTGGATGGCTGAAAAGACCGCAGCCACGCATTGCGCGTTCGATCCAGCAGGAACGCTGAGGGTCGTCGTCTATCCCGACGAAGTCTATCGTGCCGCCGGGTCGGGCTGGGTGCTCGAAAAGGGCTGGCCTCTGACCGGTCAGATGGTCGCGACCGGGAAAGACACGTTCCTGATCAGCATGACGATGCGCAGCCTGTCGAAGCTGGCGCGCGGCAGGTTCACCCCGATCTGGGAAGCGGATGACATTCCGATCGGCTTCACCCGGCTGCTCAAGCGCATGGGCGATACGGTTTATGTCGGCGGCGACAACGGGCTGTCGCGGCTTCGCGGTGATCGCGTGCAGACGATCGATGCGGGGCGCTACCCGATGCTGCGTGGGCTCACTGGAATTGCGGTACAGGGTGATGCCGTCTGGCTGATCAGCGGCGCGGGCATTTTCCGGATATCGGCGCGAGACCTTGACCGCGCCTTTGCGGAGCCAGGCACCCCCATCGCCGCCGAGCAGTTTGGCGCGCATGAGGGGTTTTCCGCGCGCGACCCTGCCTATGTCGCCAACGACGTGGCGATCGACAATCAAGGGACGGTGTGGCTCGCCACCTCGCAGGGGCTGATCAAGCTGCTGCCCGACCGCCAACCGCGCAACCGCTTGCCGCCGCCGATGGCGATCTCGCGGGTCGATGCGCCGAAGCTCACCCGCGACAAGGGTCGCTATCTGCTGCCTGCCGGCAGCGACCGCATCGGCATCGAGTTTGCCGCGCTGAGCCTGGTCGATCCGGGGCGCAACCGGTTCCGCTATCGGTTGGACGGCGTCGATAAGGACTGGGTCGAAGGCGGCACCCGCAGGCGTGCCGATTTTGTCGGGCTGGGACCGGGCGATTACGTGTTCCGCGTGATGGGATCCAATGCCGATGGCGTATGGAGCCGGGAAGCGGCCATCGTCCGGTTCAGCATTGCCCCCTATTTCTGGCAGACCCTGTGGTTCCGCCTGGTTTTGGTTGCGCTGGCCGCCGTCGGATTGGGTTTGTTCGTGCGCTGGCGGCTGCATGTCGCGACCCAGATCACCCGTGCGCGGATCGAGGACCGCGTGGCCGAGCGCGAACGGATCGCACGCGAACTGCACGACACCTTGCTGCAGGCGATCCAGGGGCTGGTGCTGCGCTTCCAGTCGGCGCTTCACCTGCTGCCCGCTGACAGCCCGGCGCGCCCGATGATCGAAGAGGCACTCGAGCGCTCGGACGACGTATTGCTTGAGGGGCGCGAGCGGGTGCAGCAGCTGCGCGAGGATGCCACGCCCAAGGACATGGTCGCGCTGCTGCATGCTATCGCCGAAAGGGTCGATGGCGTGGATGCGAACGCGATCATCGTGCGGGGCGCGCCAAAGCCGCTGTGCGCGCCAGTCGCCGACGAGGCCGGGCTGATCGTCAGCGAGGCGCTGGGCAATGCTGTCCGCCATGCCCAGGCGACCAGCATTACGCTGACCATCGAATTTGCACGCGACCGGGTCGATATCTGGGTCAATGATGACGGGGTCGGCATTCTGCCCGACATTCTCACGCATGGGCGGCACCAGCATTTCGGGCTGCAGGGCATGCACGAACGGGGCGCGCTGATCGGGGCCGCGCTGACGATCGAGAGCCCCGGCGGCAAGGGGACCCGGGTGCACCTGTCGCTGCCCGCGCGGATTGCGTTTCGCTAGTGCTCTAGAGTCTGAACCTCGCTTCGAGCGCGACCATGCCGATCGTCCGCGATGGGCCGGTCTGCCGGATGAAAGCACCGGGGCGGAAGGCCGAAAGCGATGCAGTGAACGACAGCAGCGAACTCGCCTCCCATTCCGCGACCAGTTCGATCTGATTGCCGATATGGCGCGCGGTGCTGGTACCGACGGGGCGGATGATCTGGCCCGGCAGGTCATAGATTCCATCGCCTCGGCTGGCGCGCCAGAACGCGGCGGCGGCAATCTCGAGGCTGACGTCCGATCCGATGTCCAGCGTGATCGCCGGGTTGAGATTGGCGATGTTGCGCGGGCCGATCGGTGAAAGCTCGCCGAAATAGCGGCCCTTGGGGAACAATGCGTTGAAGGTGCCAAGCCGGGCATCCTGCGCGTCGCGGTCCCCGCTCGCGATGTTGGCGCGCAGCCGCAACTGTGGCGCAAAGCGGGCCGGGTCCAGGCTCCAGATGGTTTCGGTGGCGATCGACCAGGCGCGGATCGGCTGATCGGCAAAGCGCCCGCGCTGCACCATCGCCTCCCAGTTCCAGCGCAGTCGTCCACGGCTGCCATATGCGCGCGCGCCAAAGGTGTCGCGGCGTTCACGGCCGATGCCGCCGCCATAGCGCGCACTCTCGTCGGCAAGGCTCAGCCAATAGGCGTCGAGCCCGATGCCGGTTGCCAGCGCGACCGTTGCGTATATCCCCGAAAGCCGCCGGGTTTGCGAAGTCGCATCATCAAAGTCGTTCGCGCCGATCGCCACCGGTCGCATCGCGAACGCCGTTATCCGGTATGGGCCGATCTGCGCGATGATCTGTCCCCCGTCGAACGGCTGCTGGATGTTGGGGCCATAGCGCGTCCCCACCAACCGCTCGGAGCCCAGGCCGATCAGCATGCGCCCACCGCGCAGCGTGAGCCGCGTGCCCTTGGCGAGGTCCAGCCGCACTTCGCCAAAGCCCTGCAGCAGATCGATGCCGGTTTCGTCGACCGGACCCTCGCCCGCGCCCACGCCGCGCGCATAGGCGGCGATCCCCTGAACGAAGACGCGCGTCGGGCCGGCGTGCAGGTCGGCACTCGGCATTGCGCGCAGCCACAGATAGCCGTCATCGGGAGCAGGCGGATCGCCCCACAGAGCGTTGTCGAAGCCCTCGAACCGGGCGCGAGCCTCGCCGCCCAGCGTCAGATAGGCGGTGCCATCGGGCTCGATCGGCAGATACTTTGCCCGCCGCCATCCGCTGGGCGCGCCTTGCCGGAGTACCGACCAGTCCTCGTCGTAGCGCACATTCGTCTGTTCGACCTCTTGCGCATACGCCGCGACGGGAAGCAGCATGGCAAGGCACAGCGCCCTGTGCATTACCGGCGGGTGACGAAATGCCGCACCAGCGGCGGGGTGTCGCCGATGTGGAATGCGCGCAGGATGTCCTGCTGCTCGCGGTCAGCGTTGGTCACCCGGTCATGCTGACGCAGATGCTCCAGCCAGCTTTCCACGGTGAAGGTCTCGATCACCGCGCCGGGTGCCGCAGTGTCTTCATACACCCCCCAATGGATCGCGCCATCGCGGCGGCGGATCCGGCGCATCGTCTGGATCGCGTCGAAGAATGCGGCTGTTCCCTCCGGGTCGATCTGGTATTCGATCGTCACCAGCACCGGGCCGCTGTCATGGCGCACCGAAGCATCGACCATCGGCGATGGCCAGTGCGCCGAGGGCGTCAGATCAAGCTGGCTTGCGACATCGAGCGGAAAGCGCGCGGCCAGCCCGAGGCTGGCGATGGCGAGGAGGGTCGCCGCTGCCAGCAGCGCGGAAGGCACGCCGATGAACGAGGCCAGCGCTCCCCAGGCTGTCGCGCCCAAAGCCATCGATCCCTGGAACACGAGCAGGTACACCGCGAGCGCTCGCGCCTTGACCCAGCCCGGCGAACTGGCCTGCGTGCCGCCGTTGAGCGAGGCCATCATCGCGATCCATGCCAGACCTGCCATGAAGATCATGGCGGCGGCACTGGCAAACTGTCCGCTCTGCGACAGCCCCGCCATCGCGCCCGCCAACAGGAGCGATGCCGTGCAGGTGAGCGCATTGGCACCGAGCCGTCCGCGCAACCTGGGCATCAGCACCGCACCGGTCACCGCCCCCAGCCCCATGAAGGTCAGCAGGCCGCCATAGCCCAGGGGACCGAGGCCCAGATCGCGCCGGGCAATGATCGGCAGCAACGCCCACAGGCAACTCGCGAACATGAAAAACCCTGCCGCGCGGATCAGAACGATCCTCAGCTCGTGGGAGCGCAGCGCATAGCGCAGCCCGGCGCGCATCGCGCCGAGCATATGTTCGGCAGGCAGGTGGCGCTCTGCAGCCTCTCGCCTCCAGCGGGTCAGCACGATCAGCACCCCCAGCACCGAGACGGCATTGGCCGCGAACACCGCGCCGGGGCCTGATGCGGCAATGATCAGGCCGCCCAGCGCCGGCCCGATGGCGCGCGCGATGTTGACCCCGAGGGCATTGAGCGCCACCGCTTGCTGCAACGACGATGCCGGCACCAGTTCGGGCACGATGGCCTGAAAGGCGGGCGCGGAACAGGCCGCGCCGCTGGCAATGAGCGCGGTGAACATCAGCAGCAGCCCGGCATTGGTGACCCCGGCAAAGGTCGCCAGCGCCAGCCCTGCTGCCGCGAGCAGTCCAAAGACCTGCGCTGCAATCAGCAGCCGCCGCCGATCGACGATATCGGCCAACGCCCCGGCGGGCAGCGCCAGGAAGAACATCGGGAAGGTGGTCGCCGCCTGCACCAGCGCGACCATCAGCGGGTTTGGCGAGAGCGAGGTCATCAACCACCCTGCGCCGACATCGTGCATCCACGTGCCGATGTTCGACACGACCGTCGCGATCCACAATGCCCGGAAGACGGGGCTGGCGAGGGGACTGGCCGGTTCGGTCGGCTGTGTGCTCACACCGCCCAGCAACCGCAACCGAACACGCCCCAGAAGCTTTGCACATCGGCCGTGGCGACCTCGGTGCCGAGCGCCGATGCATGATCGTGCCCGTGCACCGCGAAGGCGCTGCTGCACCCGCACGCCGCCGCCAGCTTCGCGCCTGCTTCAGCGCTACGATGATAGCCGCCGAATGCCGCCACCGGCGACCAGTCGGGCATCGGGCGCGGCAGGGCAGGGGCGAGCAGTGCATAATCGCCTTCACCATGCACCACCTTGCCGCCGAGCACGGTGAGCACTGAGCGGAGATGGACGATGTCGGCTTCGGGAACGGAAAAATAGTCGTCCGAGAGTAGAACGCAATCCGCCAGTTGGCCCGCGACGATCTGACCCTTCTTGCCGACCTCGCTGGAAAACCAGGTGTTGCGCTCGGTCCACAGCCTCAGCGCGGTCTCGCGGTCCAGCCGGTTGCGCACCGGGTAAAGCGTCGTGCCGCCCAGCGTCCTGCCAGTGACCAGCCACGACAGCGAGACCCAGGGGTTGTAGCTCGCCACCCGGGTTGCGTCGGTGCCCGCTCCGACGGGCAGGCCCGCATCGAGCATGCGCTTGATCGGCGGGGTCGTCTCGGCGGCTTTCGGTCCGTAGCGCTCGACGAAATACTCGCCCTGGAACATCATCCGGTGCTGTACCGCGATGCCCCCGCCAAGCGCTGCAATGCGGTCGATGTTGCGCTCGCTGATCGTCTCGGCATGGTCGAAGAACCAGTTGAGTCCGGCGAGCGGGATATCGCGATTGACCTTTTCGAACACATCCAGCGCACGGCTAATGGTCTGGTCATAGGTCGCGTGCAGCCGCCACGGCCAGCGCCGCTCGGCCAGCAGCCGCACCACCGGCTCCAGATCACTTTCCATGTTCGCCGGCATGTCGGGGCGTTCGACGCGGAAATCCTCGAAATCGGCGGCGGAATAGACCAGCATCTCGCCCGCGCCATTGTGGCGATAGGTGTCGTCGCCATCGCCGGGCTTTACCTGGGTCGACCAGCTGGCAAAGTCCCTGAGCTCTTCCTTGGGCTTTTGCGTGAACAGGTTGTAGGCGATGCGCAGCGTCATCTCGCCATCGGCATGCAGCTTCTCGATGATCCGATAGTCGTCGGGATAGGTCTGGAAGCCGCCACCGGCATCGATGACGCTGGTCACGCCCAGGCTGTTGAGTTCGCGCATGAAATGCCGGGTGGAGTTGAGCTGATAGTCCTCAGGCAGCTTGGGCCCCTTGGCGAGCGTGGAATAGAGGATCGTCGCATTAGGCTGTGCCAGCAGCAGCCCGGTGGGGTTGCCGGCGGCATCGCGGACGATTTCTCCGCCCGGCGGATCGGGCGTGTCCTTGGTGTAACCCACGACGCGCAGCGCGGCGGCGTTGAGCAAAGCGCGATCATACAGGTGCAGGATGAACACCGGCGTATCAGGCGCGGCGGCATTGATCTCGGCCAGGGTTGGCAGGCGTTTTTCTGCGAACTGATGTTCGGTAAAGCCGCCGACCACGCGCACCCATTGCGGCGGCGGCGTGTTCTGTGCCTGCCGCTTGAGCATCGCCATTGCATCGGCGAGGCTCGGCACGCTATCCCAGCGCAGTTCCATATTGTAGTTCAGCCCGCCGCGGATGACATGGATGTGGCTGTCGATCAGTCCCGGGATCAGGCGGCGTCCTCTCGCGTCGATCACCGTCGCATCCGGTCCGGCAGCGGCGCGCACTTCGGCTTCCTGGCCCACAGCTACAAAACGGCCGTCGCGCATGGCCACGGCCTCTGCCACCGGGTTGGCGCGATCGAGCGTCGTCACCTTTGCGTTGACGATCACGGTGGCGGCTGCGGTCATGGCAAAACTCTCCGGGGCGTGGAACAGCACCGTCCCGGCCGCACCGGCCAACGCCTGGCGACGCGTCAAGGGGGTCATGGGCATGGGCTCCTGTTGATGGAGCGACCATGCCTTTCGAGCCGCCACGGATATTGTACAAAGCGCACCCGATCAGGCTGGCAGCATCGCTGCCTGCTGCAACGGTGCGTTCAGATCGCTGTGCCGAGAGCCTTGCCGATTCCTGCAGTCAGCGCCATTGCCAACGCCCCCCAGACGGTGACCCTGACGCTGGCGCGCCACAGCGACGCACCGCCTGCGCTGGCACCTACAGCGCCGAGCACCGCGAGAAACAGCAGCGAGGCGATCGCGACGACCAGCGGCAGGCTGGCCTGCGGCGCCAGCAGCACCGTGATCAACGGCAAGGCCGCGCCGACCGAAAAGGTCGCGGCAGATGTCAGCGCCGCCTGGACCGGGCGCGCGGTGGTGAATGCCGAAATGCCCAGTTCGTCGCGGGCATGCGCCCCCAGGGCATCATGCGCCATCAGCTGCCGGGCAACTGTTTCGGCAGTCTCGGCATCGAGCCCGCGAGCCCGGTAGATTCCCGCCAGCTCCGCGATCTCGCCATCAACGTCGGTCGCGAGCTCGGTGCGTTCGCGCTCGATATCAGCGGTTTCGGTATCCTGCTGCGAACTGACCGAGACATATTCGCCTGCCGCCATCGACATCGCGCCTGCCACCAGACCCGCGCTTCCGGCGATCAATACGTCACCAGGATTGGCCGAGGCTGCTGCCACGCCGATGATCAGGCTGGCGGTCGACACGATGCCGTCATTGGCGCCCATCACGGCGGCGCGGAGCCAGCCGATGCGCGCGACCAGATGACGTTCGGAATGATCGGGCAGTCTGCTCATGACGAGAAACCTTTGCGGCAGGTGGAAGGTCTATCTAGATGATCATTGATCCAGATGTTGCGACTATCGTTGCTGCTTGAGATGAAAATTGTCACCGCCCAGCTGCATTGGCCCTGATCTCAGCCCGCCTGCTTGAGCCGGCCATGCAGATAGCTTCCGTCAAACCCGGCAATCTCGGCCAATCGCACCGGATCGATGATTGTCAGCGATCCCGAGCTCAGTTCCATCACCTTGCTCAGCCGCAACGCCTTGAGCACGCGATTGACGTGGACGGGGGTCAGTCCGACCGCATCGGCGATGACCAGCTGGGTCAGCGGCATTTCGCATTGGTCATCGGTGGCAAGGCCGATGTTGAGCATGCGGATGTACAACTCGCACATCAGATGGGCGATCCGCTCCTTGGCCGTGCGTCGTCCCATGCTGACGATCCATGCGCGCAGCACGCTCTGGTCGACCAGCTGGGACCACCAGAACGCGCGAGTGATCGTCGGCCCGGCTTCGACCAGCGCCTCCATCTGCGCACGCGGCAGCATCGCGACCTTGGCGGCAGTGATGGTGACGATGCTGTGATCGATGGCCTTGAGCACCGCGATATGGACATCGCAAAAATCGCCCGGCAGCATGAACGCCAGGATCTGCCTGCCTCCATCGGGGAGGATCTTGTACCCGCAGGCCCAACCATCCAGCATGACGAACACAGGATCGGGCCTGTCGCCCTCCATGATCAGGTGATGCCCGGCAGGTATGTCGCGAACGTTCCGGCATGCCTTGGCGAGCAGACTTATGTCTGCGTCACCAAGCGGAGCGTAGCCACTGAGGCGATTGATGAAGGCATTGGCCATATTGTGCTCCCGCCCATCCTATGCACCAATTGTTCTTTAGCTGCATTAACCTCGGTTGTGTTTGCCATTGGCGATACGGGCTACGCCGTGGTCACTGTCGGTACGCTATCCCAGGCGCCGATAGCAGAGAGCACCCGTGTCGCTCCCGCCTGGCTTCATATCGGCCCGACCATGACCCACGATCCCATAGATGCCGCGCCCGGCGCACCGCGTGCCGGCAAGCCCGAACCCGATGCGCACGGCCAGGCGGCATTGCTGCTGGCAGAAAGCATCCTCCATGCGCTTGTCGAGACGCAGACCCTGACGGTCGAAGGTGCGCTTTCGGTCATCGAGACGACCTGCGAGGTCAAGGTCGAGGTTGCCGAACAGGCTGGCGAATCGCCTGGCCGCATGCAGGAATCGCTTGCGTTGCTCCAGGCCATCGCCGCCAGCTTTGCCGTCGATGCAGAATTCCGCGAACAATCACCGCCCCGCTGATGCAGGTCAGCATGCTTGCTGAAAACATCTGCCAACACCTGACGTCCATACACGGTTGGAGACTTCACATGATGATGACCACCATAAACCTCGCGGCCAATGCCGCCGAACGTTCGGCCCGGATCGCGACGGAAGAGATGATCCTGCAACTGTTCTCCCCCGCGCCGACGTTTCCCGGCAAGGCGTTTTCTGCGCCGGTGGCGCACGCCTCGCTGTGGCGGGAGGATGCCATCCATCGCGCCAGAAACATGGCACAGATGACATCATCGCTGGCCAATATCGCCGAACACCCGACCCGCCGCTGGCTCCCCGACGAGGTGGTGGCCAAGACGCGTCGGCTTGCCCGGGCCTATGACGAGCTGGGCACCGATTGCGGGATAGCCGAAGCGGTGCCGTGTGTTCCACTGCTGGCGGCCATCGCTGTCGGCCTGGCAGAGATTTTCGGGTCGGCGCGCGACATCGCGGTCTCCATCGATGCGGACAATGTGCTGCTGGTGCCGGACATGCGCCGCGCACTGATCCTGATGTGCAGCGAGCTCATCATCAATGCGCTGAAATACGGCTATCCCTTGAACGCCGGCGGCACCATTCGCGTCATCCTCAGGAATGGCGATACCGGATTGTCGCTGGTGGTGGAGAATGACGGGGTCGATTTTGCCTCCGACTGCCCGGTCAACCAGGGCAGCCCTTTGCTCGACCGGCTAAGCGCGGTGCTGGGGGCCTCGCTGGAACGCGGCAGCGGCAGCGAGGGTCATGGCTATCGCGTCGGTGCGATGGTCTGCGCTGGCGAGGCGTGACATCAGGCCAAATCGCGGGCAGCGGCCGCAATGCAGGCGCGTGCAGGCTGTGCGGTGATCAGCCGTCGGCCCAGCGGCGCAGCAGGTTGTGGTAGACGCCTGTCAGGCGAACCAGCGCCGGATTGCCCGCGCCGACTTCGCTCGCCAGCGCCTGTATCGACTGATCGAGATCGAACAGCGATGATCGCGCCCCTTCGTCGCGCACCATCGACTGCACCCAGAAGAAGCTCGCCAGCCTGCGTCCGCGCGTGACAGGTTCGACCCTGTGGAGCGAACCTGAGGGGTAGAGTACCGCGTCTCCAGCGGGCAGCTTCACCCGCTGCGCGCCAAAGGCCGTCTCGATGGTCAGTTCGCCACCATCATAAGCTTCAGGGTCTTCGAGAAACACGGTGATGGAAAGGTCCGCACGGACTGAGCCATCGCCATCGGGGAGGACGCGCACGGCATTGTCGACATGCAGCCCGTAATTCTGGCCGCCCGCATAGCTGTTGAACATTGGCGGAAAGATTTTCGCCGGGAGTGCTGCGGCGATGAACACCGGACTGCGCGCGAGCGCCGCCAGCACGACCTGCCCGGCTTGCCGTGCGACGTCGCCGGTTTCGGGCAGTTGCAGATTGTGCTTCACCAGCCGCGCCTGATGGCCGCTGGTGGCGTTGCCGTCGATCCAGTCTGCCGGATCGATCAAGGCCCGCAGTGCGGCAAGGTCGTCTGGCGTCAGCAGGTCATGCAGGGGCAAAAGCATCGTGCTGGCTCAGGTGGTCAGCACGAACGGGATTTCGACGACACCGCGCACCTTGATCGGGGCACCATCGCGCAGGGTCGGGGCCCAGCGCCAGCGGCGCACCGCGCTCAATGCCGCATCATCGAGCCGCGCAAACCCGCTGCTTCTCGAGACCGAAATAGTCTCGACCCGGCCATCGGCCGCCAGGATCAGCAACAGTTCTACCGTGCCCTGTTCCTTCTTGCGGCGGCTTTCAACCGGATAAGCCGGCGGTTTGCCAGCGATCATCCGCGTCCCCAGCGCGTCGGACGTCACCATTGAGGATGGAGCAGGCGGAGCGGAGGCGGGTGCCGAAACAATCGGCTTGGGCGGCGCAACGGAAGCCACCGGAATTTGCGGCGCTGCGGTCGGCACCAGCGCGATCACCGGGCGGGGAATGGCAACAGCTGTGGTTTCCGGCACGGGCTGGACATTCGTCTGCAGCGTCTGGGCTTTGGGCTCTGCAGGCGGTGTTGCCGGAGGCGGAGGGGGTGGACTCAGGTTCACGGCCGTCAGGCTGGCCTCGTGCTTTTTGACCGCCTGATAGCCGAAGCTGAGTAGCGCGGGCGCGAGTGCCAGGTGGATGGCGACTGCGAGGCCCATCGCGGGCAAGCGCGACCTTCCACCCTCACCATAACGGCCCGCTGCGACATGCGAGGCACCTCGTCTGGCAGGAAGGGCGACAGCGCGCGGATCACCGCCGAACGCTTGCGCATCGCAACCGCCGTGGAAAGCTACCGACGAGACATTGTCGAAATCCAGCACCATATCGCCCCAATTTGCGAGTCGTTGTCAGTGATTTATCGCAACTGACTCGCAATATAATATTTTGGATCGGTCTGCCATCCCGAATTCTGGAGATACGGCAGGTTGCCCGGGTTCGACCAGGCAGCCTGCCGAGCAGGATCAGAAGGTATAGCTCAGGCTGAATACCGCCTGGCGGGCAAGGCCAGGCTGGGCCCAGCTTCCGCCGAGCGCATTGCGGACGGTGGTGACGTATTTCTCGTTGGTGAAGTTCTGCACGTTGACCTGCGCGAGCAGCCGGTCGGTGATGGGGTAAGATGCCATCAATCGGTGGATCGTGTAGCTCGGCACGAAATAGGGCGTGTAGGATCCCGCTGTCAGCTCTGCGACCGTCGGGAAGTTCAGCAGGAACTTGCCCTGATGGTTGATGCCATAACCCAGCTCGAGCCCGAAATCGAAGCGGTAGCTGGTGAACAGGCTGCCCGACTGGCGCGGCGTGTTCTGCAGCTGCGAGCCTGCGGTCGGATCGGGAAATGCCGCGCTGTTGCCGCAGTTGGTCGCGCCGGGATTGGCCAGGCAGAAGTCCGACACGCCGCGCTGCACCTTGGAATCGAGGTACATGTAGTTGGCCGAGATCGTCCAGTTGTCGGTGATGTTGCCCGATGCGCCGAACGACACGCCCTCGACCCGCTGCTTCCCGTCCAGCCGCTGTTCCGGGAAGATCGGATCGTTCGAATTCAGCCGGATGCTGTCGCGATCGTTGCGGAACAGGGCGACATTGACCAGCAGCCGTTTGCCGAACAGATCAGCCTTGGCGCCGATCTCGTAATTGGTCGTGGTCTCGGGGGCCAGGTTGCAATTGGCGGCCGTACACGCGCCATCGACAGCAGCCTGCGACGGGTTCTTCGATGTCCCTGTCGCGATATAGAGGCTGGTGTTTTCGCTGGGCTTGAACACCGCGCCGACGCGGTATGAGAACAGATTGTCCTCGTTGTCGAACGGGCCTGCGAGCGCGCTCAACTGGCCCAATGTGGCGCCGGTGGTGGCATAGGTGAAGGTGCTGTTCGATCCGCGCGCGTTTTCGTATCGCACGCCGCCGTTGATCTCGAAATTGTCGCTGAACTTGACTGTGTCGAACAGATATCCGGCGATCACGCGGCGGTCGCCAAGGGCCTTGCTGCCCAGGATGAAGTTGACCGGGCCGGTGTAGATATTGCTGCCGTAGACGAACCCTGCCGGGCCCTGGACGACCTCGCCGGGATTGGCGATGCTGACAAGGGCGAAGGCGGGGGTGGTGCCATCGGCGTTGCGCGGCAGGTTGCCCGACGTCTGCCGATAATCCTCCTGCAGATACGATGTGCCGATGACCAGCGAATGCTCGATGCCGGCGGTGGTGAACTCGGCCGTCAGATCCAGCTGGTTGTAGAAGGTGTCGTTGGTAATCAGCCGCTGCACGCCGCGGCCTCCGGTGGGCAGGTAAAAGCCTGCAGGCACGGTTGCAGGGCATGCTGTCTGCACTGACGGGACGGCAAAGGTGCCGGGTTGGCGTCCGGTGGAGGCGAGGCAGAAGGTGCCGGTCGGCTGGCTGGTCACGGTGTTCTGCGCGATATGTTCGTACCGCGTCAGGTTCCTGACCGACACGCTGTCGCTCAGCGCATGGTTGAAGATCGCCTGAAGCGCGGTGGTCTTCGAATTCTGCTGATCGAGATTGGCAAAGCCGTAATAGCCCTTGCGGTCGAAATCGTTGAGAAAACCGCCGAGGTTGGCATAATAGCGCAGGCCATATTGCGGCATCGCCTTGTCGTCGAGATGCTCGAACTGCAGAGTCAGATTGGTCGGGTTGTCGATGCCGATGGTGATTGCAGGCGCAACGCCCCAGCGGTTGTAGAATTCGACATCGCGGCCCGGAACGTCGTTCTCGTGGTAGACGGCGTTGAGGCGCACCGCGATCAGGTCCGATACGCGCTGGTTGATGTCGACGGTGCCGCGATAGTAATTGTCGGTGCCGATGCCGCCGGTGATGACGCTCTGGTCATTGGCGAGCGGCTTCTTGGTCACCAGGTTGATGTTGCCCGCCACCGAACCGCCGCCGCTGAACACCGAGTTGGCGCCGTTGGTAACCTCGACCTGCTCGATATTATAGGTTTCGTTGCGGTTCTGGAACGCGCTGCTGCGCACACCATCGATGGTGACGTCGTTCTTGGCATCCTGGCCGCGCAGGATGATGCGGTCGCCATAGCCGAAACCGCCTTCGCCCGCGCCGAAGGTCACGCCCGCGACGTTCTGCAGCACATCGCGCAATGTCAGCAGGTTCTGCTGCTGGATGCTTTTGGCCGAGATGACGGTGATCGTCTGCGGCGTATCGAGCAATGGGGCGGTGTATTTGGGCGACGCTGCCTCCTCGACCTTGACCTCGCTCTCTTCGATCGCGCTGTCGGTGACGGTCATGCCGCCCAGGCGCTGGCTGGGCTGCGCATCCTGGGCCCATGCCGGGCTGGTGAAGGCAATGGCGCCGACGCAGCTGAGAGCAAGCAAGGGTGGTGTGGTCTTGGCAACAGTCACTGGGTTCTCCCCCGAGGAAATGGATTGGACAGCGGGCCGCTATTGCGACTCGTTCGCAGAGTCAATTGCTTTGTAACAATCTTTGCAGATTTGTATCAATTGATTCGCATTCGCATTAAAGTGTTTGACACAGGCTGCCAGTTTGCGCAGGTGCGAAGTTACAAAACCCGATTCACGGTCATTTCAGCAGCGGGGGCATCGCATTGTCGTTGCAGCCATCTTGTTCACCTTCCGAAGATCTATCGCCGCACACCGGGTCCGGTGTGCGCGATGATGGCGCGAGCGCGAAAGCTACCGACGCGCCCGCAGTGCATCGCCAGCGTGCGGCGAGCACGAAACCTCTGCCCAAGCGCAAGCCGCGCTCCTCCCGCCAGTTCTGGATGAAGCAGCTGCACAGCTGGCACTGGGTCAGCGCGGCGGTTTCGCTGGCGGGGATGTTCGTCTTTTCGGTAACCGGCATCACGCTGAACCATGCTGCCACGATTTCTGCCGAGCCGCGGATCGTTTCCGCCACTGCCACGCTGCCGGCATCGACCACCGGATTGCTCGCGCGCACGCCGCCCGCCGAAAACGCACCTTTGCCCGCGACTGTCCGCGACGATGTGCGCGCTCTTGTGGGGGTCGATGTCGGCGCGGCCGCGGCCGAATGGAGCGACGACGAGGTCTATGTCGCGGTGCCGGGGCCGGGCAGCGACGCCTGGGTCAGCATCGATCGTGGCACGGGCGCAATCCAGGCCGAACGGACCGACCGGGGCTGGGTGTCGTTCTTCAACGACCTGCACAAGGGGCGCAACACCGGGACAGCCTGGTTCTGGCTGATCGATGTGCTCGCGGTGGCGTGCGTCATCTTCACCTTCACCGGCCTGCTGCTGCTGCAACTGCATGCGCGACACCGCCCGTCGACCTGGCCACTGGTGGGGCTGGGGACTTTGATCCCGGCCGCCATCATCCTGCTTTTCATGCATTTCTGACAGATCAATCGAGGAGCCATCCCAGATGAAGAAGAGCCTGGCCATTGCAGTGAGCGTGATCGCGACCCCGGCATCCGCCGGAACGGTCACGGTCACCATCCCGCGCATCGATGTCGCCGAATATCACGTGCCCTATGTCGCGGTGTGGATCGAGCCCAAGGCAGGCGGCGCTGCGCGCACGCTGGCCGTGTGGTATGATGTCGACAAGCGTGGCGCGGAACCGGGCACCAAATGGCTCGCCGACCTGCGCACCTGGTGGCGCAAGGGCGGCCGCAGCCTGAAGCTGCCTGCCGATGCCGTCAGCGGCGCGACCCGCGCCCCCGGTGCGCACCGCATCGCCATCCCTGCCAACGTCAAGCCCGGCAGCTACACCCTGTTCGTCGAGGCCGCGCGCGAGGATGGCGGACGCGAGCTCGTATCGATGCCGCTCGACGTGCCGGTGCGCGCCGCCAGGGCCGCAGGCAAGACCGAGCTCGGCGCGATTGTCGTCAAACCCCGTTGATGTTTCACCAGAAAGGCCGTGCCATGATCCGCAAATCCCTGTTCTTCACCGCCGCCGCGCTCAGTCTGGCAGCGCCTGCCCTGGCGCATAACCAGTGGCTGCTGCCGTCGACGACCGTGCTGTCCGATACGCAACAGAGCGTCACTGTGGATGCCGGTGCCTCGACCGCGCCGTTCGAGGCCAATCACAATGCGCTCAACGTCGATGGCGTGAAGGTCTGGGCACCCGATGGGTCGATGGGGGCCATCGAGAATGCTGCCAGAAGCAAATATCGCTCGACCTTCGATGTGCGGATCGACAAGCCGGGTACCTGGCGTATCGGCATGGAAAATGCCGGAGTCTCAGGTAGCTTCAAGGTGGATGGCGAGCCATGGATGGTCGGCCGCCGCCGTGGCCCGCCTCCCGGTACAGGTGCGCCCGGTGCTGGCGGTCCCGGCGCAGCGGGTGCTCCGGGCGCTGGTGGTCCTGGCGGCAGGCAGCAGATCGATCCCAGCCATATCGTTGCCAGCGTCGACGACATTCCGGCGAACGCCACCGATCTCGACCTCACCGAGACCATGGGTCGCAACGAATTCTTCGTCAGCGCAGGCGAGCCCAGCGATGGCCTGTTCAAGCCGACGGGCAAGGGACTGGAGTTCGTGCCGGTGACCCTGCCGACCGACTTGGTCTCGAATGAGCCCGGCCAGTTCCGCTTTCTGGTGGATGGCAAGCCTGCTGCCGGGCTGGAGGTCGAAGTGATCCCCGGTGGTCGCCGCTATCGTGACAGTGATGGCACGCAGAAGCTCAAGACCGATGACGAGGGCATGCTCACCGTGCAGTGGCCGATGGCGGGCCTGTACTGGATCAACGCCAGCCTGACCGACGCCAAGCCCAGCCACCCCAAGGCCGGCAAGCGCCGGATGAGCTACACCGCGACGCTGGAAGTCCTTGCCCCATGAACCAGCCGGATCCGGCACTGCGGATCGCGGTGCCGGAGGCCCTCGATCTGGCGGCCTTCCGCAGCTTTGATCCCGGCGCGCCCGTCGTGAATCTCGCGGGCGATACGATGGGAACACGCTGGAATGTCCGCGCAGCCGTTCCGCGGACGGCGGGGCTGGATGCGCCGCAATTGCAGGCGCTGGTGCAGGCGCGGCTCGACGGCATTGTCGCCGATATGAGCCATTGGGAACCGGAGTCGAAGCTGTCGCGGTTCAACCATGCGGATGGCGGCACCCGGGTACCGCTGTCGGAAGACTTCGCAGCGGTGATGGCGGCTGCGCTTGAAATCGCGTCTGCCTCGAACGGGGCGTTCGATCCGGCGCTGGGGCGGATCACCGATCTGTGGGGCCTGGGTCCGCGGCAAAGGGCGATCGATCCCGGTCAAGGCCAGATCGATGTGACATTGGGTCATGCTGGATGGCAGCGGCTGAAGTTTGATCAACCCAGCTGCACCTTGTGCCAGCCCGGCGGCGTGTGGCTGGACCTTTCGGGCATCGCCAAGGGCTATGCCGCCGATGCGGTGGCGGCCCTGCTGGCGGGGCAGGGCCTTTATCATGCGTTGGTCGAAATCGGCGGTGAATGTACCGGGCGTGGGCTTCGTCCTGATGGCGATCCATGGTGGGTCGATATCGAAAATCCGCCTGGCGTGCAGTTGCCACCGCTGCGCATTGCGCTGCACCAGCTTTCGGTGGCAACCTCGGGCGACTACCTGCGCGGTGGCCACACGATCGATCCGCGCACCGGCTGGCCCGCGATCCACAAGACGACCGCCGTAACCGTGGTGCACCCCCGCTGCATGATCGCCGATGGCTGGGCAACCGCGCTCAGCGTGCTCGACGATGCTGCCGCCCAGCAGATGGCGAGCAGGCAGCGGCTGATCGCGCGGATCGTGTTGCGCGATGGCAGTGAATGGCTCAGCCCCGCACTTGAAGAAATGGTCTATGCCGATGCTGCCGCCGCTTGATCATATCCCGCGCGAGATCGCGTCACTCGGCGATTACGAGGCCCTTGCCCAGGCGCGCGTCGACCCCACCGCATGGGCGTATCTGAATGCCGGGGCAGGCGACGAATGGACGATGCGCGAGAACGTGGCAGCCTTTGCCCGACTGCCGTTGGGTCGCAGAATGCTGCGCAGCATGCGCGGGGCGACGACCGCGACCCGGCTGCTCAATCTGGATCTGGAAGCCCCGATCCTGATTGCTCCCACCGCCTATCATCGTCTCGCGCATCCCGATGGCGAGATGGCGACCGTGCTGGCTGCCGGGGCGACCAACACCTGCATGGTGGTGAGCACCCAGGCCAGCCTGCCGATCGAGGACATTGCGGCAGCGGCGACGGGGCATTTGTGGTTCCAGCTCTATATCCAGCCCGACCGCGAGTTTACCCGCGCACTCGTCGAGCGAGCCGAAGCCGCCGGATACCGCGCTTTGGTGGTGACGATCGATGCTCCGGTCAACGGTCTGCGCAATGCCGAGGCGCGGGCAGGATTTGCGTTGCCCGACGATATCCGCCCGGTGAACCTCGCCGGGATGCAGATGCCGGCGCACGAGGCCCCGGGTAACGCGCTGCTGTTCGGTACGGCGGTCATGGATCATGCGGCGGTGTGGGACGATATTGCCTGGCTGCGCGCGCAGACCCGCCTGCCGGTGATCGTCAAGGGCATCACGGATCCCGACGATGCTGCTCTCGCCATGGAATCCGGCGTCGATGGCATCATTGTGTCGAACCATGGCGGCAGGGTGCTAGACGGCGTGCCCGCGAGCATCGACCTGCTTCCGGCGGTGATCGATGCTGTCGATGGATGGGTGCCGGTTCTGATGGATGGCGGTATCCGGCGCGGCAACGATGTGCTGCGCGCGCTGGCGCTGGGGGCGAGTGCGGTGCTTATCGGCAGGCCGGTGCTGCATGCGCTGGCGACGGCAGGCGCGCTGGGCGTGGCGCACGCCATCCGCGTGCTGCGGGCCGAATTCGAGCTGGCGATGGCGCTGACCGGTTGTCGGACCATCGATGAGATCGGCCTGCAATGCCTGCACAATTTCGGCGCCGCCCGTCCTGCCTGGTGATGGTGACGCCGATGGTGAGGGTTCGCCTGTCAGGGCCTGTATTCGGGTGGATAGGCCTCGAACTGCCCGAGAGCGACAATGCCCGTGGTCATTCCCGGCAGGCTGTCGGCCAGATGGACGATATCGCCTGCGCACAGCAAGCTGCCCGATGTCCGGGTGATCAGGATCTGGTGGCGCGCCAGCCGAGCACCCCCATGGCGCGGGCGGTTGATCAACGCCTTCTGCCCGCTCATCTGATAGACGATACCCTCGCCTGCGATGATGCGGGTGGAGCGCACGCGGTGCAAGGCGATGCAGTTGGTGGCGGTGGCGTTATGCTGAATGGCCCCCATCTGTTGCGCCATCTCTTCGCTGACGGGGGGCACGAACAGCAGGTTGCCGGCCGTCGGTTCAGCGGGCTCTGCGGTCACGGTGGCAGCGGCCAGCAGGGTCAGGGCGCTCAACGACGTCAGCAGATGGGACATAAGCGGGGCGCTCCTGCTTCCCCTGGCTGCTTTGGATACCCTGAGGGAAAGGCTGGTCGCAACCTTCCCCTCAAGGCACCGCCGGTCCGTTGGGGGGGCAACATGGACCGGTTCAAACCAGCCGGGGGTGAGGCTGGCTTTGCCCTAGAGACGCCACCGGCAGATCGATTCCGCATCGGGGAACAAAAAAAATTTTGGCAGGGTCCTTTTTGCATACGGTTTTCTGGCAGCGACGACGTCTACCATCATGGCCCTGCCCCATTTTCTTCCGAGAAGTCTGAACCTCATACCGATGCCTAGCCAGGGACTTGAAGCCGTGTTGATTGCCGAGCGCGAGCCGCTGCTGCGGTTTCTGCGCGCGCGCGGCGCTGGCGAGGCGGCGGAGGACATTCTGCAGGATCTGTGGCTGCGGCTGTCGGCGCTGGATACCGGCCCGATCGCCGATCCGCGCGGCTACCTGTTCCGTGCGGCCAACAATGTCATGCACGATCGCTATCGCTCGGCCCAGCGCGCGCGGCAACGCGATTCCGACTGGATCGCGATGCACGGCGGGTCTGGCGAGGCATCGGATGCGCCGCTGCCCGACCGGCAGCTGATCGCCCGCGCTGCGCTCGACCAGGCCGAAGCGATGCTGCGCGCCGAAGGCGAGCGGGTGTTGCAGATCTTCCGGATGTTCCGGATCGAGGGTATCGGCCAGCGCCAGATCGCGCGCGACCTGGGCCTCAGCCTCAGCGCGGTCGAGAAGGATCTGCAAAAGGCGTATCGCGCGCTCATCCGATGGCGGGAGACCCAGGATGCGGATTGACCCGCGGCGCGACGTCTATGCAGCAGGACGGAACCATGATGAGCACGGATGACATGATTGATCAGCAGGCGCTCGAATGGGCGCTGGCGACGCAGGAGGCGGATTTTGCCGGCTGGGATGGTCTGGCGAACTGGCTGGAGGCTGACCCGCGCCACAGTTTTGCCTATGACCGGGCGCTGGCTGCGGGCAATGTCATGGCAGAACTGCATGCGCTGGCGGCACCGGTGAGGTGGCGTCCGGCCAATGACAATAGTCCGGCCCCGGCGCGCACGGTTCGTCGGCGCGGATGGATCTTTGGCGCGATCGCCGCCTCGGTGCTCGCCATCGTCGCCGTACCGTTCTGGCAGATGCGCACCCAGCCCTATACGGTCGAGACGGCGCTCGGCGAGACCGAGAGTATATCGCTCGCCGATGGCAGCCGCATCCTGCTCAATGGCGGAACGCAAATCACGCTCGACCGGGGCAACAACCGCTTTGCCAGACTCGATTCCGGCGAAGCTTTGTTCGAAATCCGCCATGATGCCGACAATCCCTTCGTTGTCGAAACCGGCGATGTCCGGCTGGTCGATGCCGGCACCGCGTTCAACGTGGTCCGCAGTGATGCCGCGCTTGATGTCGCGGTGTCCGAAGGCGTGGTCATCGTCAATCCCGATGCCGAGAATGTCCGGCTGCCCGCCGGTCGTCGCGCGCGGGTCGATGGGGCGACCGAGCAGATCACGGTGTCCGATGTCGCCTTCGGTCAGGTCGGCAGCTGGCGTTCGGGGCAGTTGAGCTTTGCCGCCACCCCGCTGGCCGATGTTGCTGCCGCACTCGAGCGCAGCCTGGGCGTTCGGATTGCGGTGGCCCCGGCAATGGCCGAGCGACCGTTCAGCGGGGTCATCCAGATCCGGGGTCGCAGCGGCGCCGATCTTGCCGGAATCGCCCCGGTGCTGGGAACACGCGCAGTGCGGCGCGGCGATGGCTGGCAATTGATTACCGCTGATGCGACCCCATAGCAGCGCCCTGCTGGCGCTCCCCCTGCTGATGGCATCCGCACCGGCGCTGGCACAGGCACCGGTGTCGATCGATATCGCGGCGGGACGGCTCGACAGCGCGATCATCGCGCTGGGCCAGCAGGCCGGGATCACTATCGGGATCAGCGATGCCCGGCTGGGGACGCACCGGGTCCGGCGGCTGCGCGGGGTGATGACACCCGAGCGCGCGCTGGAGCGGTTGCTGAGCGATAGCGATGCGCGCCCGGTGCGGCTGGCGAGCGGGCACTGGCGGATCGTTCGCGCGACGCCAACCTTCCGGCGCAGCGGCGCGCCGATCCGCCTCGCTGTAGCGATGCCGGTTGCGGTGCCGCAACCGGTCGAAGAGATCGTCGTCACCGCGCGCCCCCGCAGCCGCGATGATCTGGCCAGGGATGCCCTGGGCCATCTTCGACTTAATGGTGATTTCGCGCTGGGCGGGCAGGGGCGCGGCTCCGATGCGCTGGTCGAGCGATTACCCAGCCTGGGTTCGACCCAGCTTGGTCCGGGCCGCAACCGCCTGTTTCTGCGCGCCATCGCCGATTCGAGCTTCAACGGCCCGACTCAGGCGGTGGTCGGCCAGTATCTCGGTACCGCACGGCTCAACTATAACGCGCCCGATCCGGACCTCAGGCTGGTCGATCTAGGCAGCATCGAGGTGCGCCAGGGGCCGCAAGGCACGCTGTACGGTGCAGGGACTCTTGGCGGCGTGATCCGGCTGGTCCCCAACATGCCCGATATCGAGAACTGGCAGGCAGGCCATTCGGTTTCGCTCGCCGCCACCCAGCATGGCGACCCTTCGGCCGATGCCAGTGCGATGCTCAACGCGCCGCTGGTGCCGGGCGTGGTTGCTGTTCGCGCGGTGGTCTATGGCGGGCGCGACGGCGGCTATATCGACGATCGGCTGCGCGGGCGCGACGACGTCAACCGCGTCGATACCCTGGGCGGACGCATCACCGGGCGGATCGAGCCGGGCAACGGCTGGACAATCGACCTGATGGGCGCGGCGCAGAGCATCGACGGGCGCGACAGCCAATATGCCGACCGGCTGGGCGACCGGCTCGACCGTGCGAGCCCGTTCGCGCAGTCGTTCCGCAACCGGTTCCGGCTGGGGCAGTTGGCGATCGGCAAGACATGGGGCAGTTTCGAGCTGCTTTCGACCAGCACGGTGACCGGGCTCGACCTGACCGAGACCTTCGACACCAGCCAGCCCGGGGCCGAGCCCAGCCTGTTTCGCCAGCGCGGAGAGACGCGGTTGATTACCAACGAGACGCGGCTGTCCGGAGAGACTTCGGGCGGGATCGGCTGGCTCGCGGGCACCAGCCTGCTGCACAACCGCTACCGCATCCGCCGCGCGCGCGGATCAGTCGAGCGATCGTCGGCGATCACCGGGATCGAGAACCAGGTCGACGAGGCCACCGCCTTTGCCGATCTGACGATCCCGGCAACCGAGCGCCTGTTCCTCGATCTCGGCGGCAGGATCAGCCATGTCCGGCTGTCGGGCGAGGCGCTCGATACGCCGTTCGCGGCGATCTCGGTGCTCGCGCGCAGCAGCGCGCGGCGTCAGCAGACCGCGTTCCTGCCATCGGCGGGCCTGCGCTATCGCTTTTCCGACGGCGTGTCGGGCCATGCGCGTTATCAGGAGGGGTTTCGGCCCGGAGGCCTCGGCGTGCGTGACGACATGGTACGGCGCTATCGCCCGGACAATGTTGCGGCGGTGGAGGCGGGTCTCGCGTTCTCCGGCGGTACCTTGAGCGGTGATGTCACGCTGGCCTACACGCGCTGGCGCAATATCCAGGCCGATCTGATCGACAGCGACGGGCTTCCTGCGACCGAGAATATCGGGCACGGCCGCATCGTCACGCTGGATGCGACTTTGGGCTGGCAGCCTGTCCCCGCCTTTTCGATCGAGGCCTCGGCCGTGTGGGCGGACAGCCGGCTGGTCGATCCCTCGGCGGGAATCTTCGTGCTGCCGCAGAACCGCACCGGCTTCGACTTTGCGAGCATTCCGACGGGCGCGGTGGTGGCCGAGAGCAACGACCTGCCCAATGTCGCGCGGCTGTCCGGGCGGATGGCCGCGAGCTATCGCGCCAGCCTGGGCGATACAGGCGACCTGATGGTGGGTGCCACGCTGCGCTACATCGGGCGCTCGCGTCTCGGCATCGGGCCGGTGCTGGGGATGGAACAGGGCGACGTGCTCGACACCGCGCTGTCGGCCAGCCTGACGCGCGGCGGGCGCACCGTCTGGCTCCAGGCGAGCAACCTGCTCGACACGCGCGGCAACCGCTTCGCCTTGGGCTCACCGTTCACGCTGCCGCTTGGCGATCAGATCACGCCGCTGCGCCCGCGCACCATCCGGATCGGCGCAGACTTCAGCTTCTGATGATTTTTTGCGTTGTCTGGCAGCACTTTACCGCAGCCTTCGAGCGAAATTCCGCAACTCCAATACGGGTCTGACTCCTCCGCAGCGTCTTGGTGAGTGAAGCTGAACAGCGCTTCCTCCCCCCAAGATCCTGAAAGGACGTTTCATGCGCCTGCTGATGGCCTGTACCTGCCTGACTCCCGTTTTCCTGCTGCTGCCCCATGCCGCCGCGCTGGCCGAAACGACCGTCACCACCGCGCGCACCACCGCGATCACCACTGCAAGCGCCAACAACGGCGCGGCTGACAGCATCCGCATCACCAGCACGGGCTCGGTCAAACCGACAGCGGGCGTCGCGGTGACCGTCAACAGCAACCACGATGTCACCAACGAAGGCACGATCCAGACCACCGATGCCAGCAATTCGGCGGGGATCGTGGCACAAGCGGGCGTAACCGCGACGATCACCAACAGAGGCACGATCACCCTCGACGAGACCTATGCGCCGACCGATACCGACAAGGATGGCGATATCGACGGGCCGCTCGCGCAGGGTCAGGGCCGGTTCGGCATCCGCACTCTCGGCGCGCTCACCGGCTCGGTGCTCAACAGCGGCGCTATCACCATCGAGGGCCATGACAGCGCCGCTATCAGCCTGGAAGGCCCGCTCACCGGATCGCTGACCAGCAGCGGCGGGGTCTCGGTGCTCGGCAACAATTCTGTCGGCATCCGCGCCGGCGCGGTTTCCGGCAATGTCGCGCTCACCGGATCGATCAGCGCAACCGGGGCCAATGCCACAGGCGTTGCGCTCATCGGTCCGGTGGGCGGGGCGCTCACCGTGCAGGGCAGCATCACCTCGACCGGCTATCGCAGCACGACATCGCCCGCTGACCCCAGCAAGCTCGATGCCGACGATCTGCTGCAGGGCGGCCCGGCGTTGCAGGTGGCAGGATCGGTGGCAGGCGGAATCCTGTTCGATGCGCCGCCGCCCAACCTCAAGCCCGATGACAAGGACGAGGACAAGGACGGCCTCGACGATGCGGCCGAGGGCACGGCATCGATCACCAGCTTTGGCGCTGCGCCTGCGGTACAGATCGGCGCGGCCACCGGTGTGGTGACGATCGGCGCGGTGGCAGGCACCGCTGCGGCGGGCAATGGCATCGTCAACAATGGCCGCATCCTGGGGAGCGGCGTCTACAAGGATGTTGCGGCCACGGGCATGCTGGTCGGCGGGCTGGGCGGCGCGACCACCATCACCGGCGGCCTGCTCAACACCGGTTCGATCGGAGCGTTATCGAACGGCGGCAATGCCACCGCCATCCGCGTCGGCAACCTCGCCAGCGTGCCAGCGCTACGCAACACCGGCACGATCGAGGCGGCGGGCGGCAGTGCCGCGACCAGCCAGGTGCGCGCCGTCGTCATCGATGCCGGCGCATCGCTGCCCAGCCTGACGAACAGCGGCAGGATCGCCGCGACCGCAGCCACCGATGGCGCGGCGGGTGCGATCGTCGACCTGTCCGGCACGTTGCGCACGGTCGAGAACAGCGGCACGATCAGCGCGACCAGCGCCAAGCCCGCTGCCGACCGCGCAACCGCGATCGACCTGTCCGCCAATACCAGCGGGGTGGTGGTTCGCCAGACCGGCGCGACGGCGACCGCGAAGCCCGCGATCACCGGCGATATCCGCTTCGGATCGGGCAATGACGTGCTGGAGGTCTCCGCTGGCAGTGTCACCGGCGCGCTGCGCTTTGGCGCTGGTTCCAACCGGCTGTCGGCGAGCGGCGAGACCAGCCTTTCTGGCGATGCGACCTTCGGCGCGGGGGCCGATACCGTGCAGCTCTCGGGCAAGGCGGCGTTTGCGGGCCGGATGGACCTGGGCGGCGGCGCTGACACGCTGTCGCTCTCGGGCACTGCGCAGCTGCGCGGAACGCTTGTGGGGGCAGGACAGGCAGCGGTGACGGTGGCTGGCGGAACGCTCGCCATCACCAGCCCGGGGACAGTGGCGCTCGGCTCGCTTGCGGTGACCGAGCAGGGCGCCATCGGCGTGGCGATCGATGGCAAGGCCGGCACCTTCACCCGGCTTGTGGTGGCAGGCGCGGCCAGCTTTGCCGCAGGTTCGAAGCTCTCGGTCACGCTGGCCAATGTCAGCCGCTCGGAAGGATCCTACCAGATCCTCAGCGCAGGCTCGCTGACCGGCAGCGCCAATATCGTCGCCTCGAGCATCGCGCTGCCGTTCCTGTTCAAATCGACGCTCACGGGCAGCGATGCGGCAGGCACGGTGACGGTCGACATCAAGCGCAAGTCGGCGACCGAGCTGGCGCTGTCGGGCTCGCAGGCGCGCGCCTATGGTGCGGTGTTCAATGCGCTCGACAGCGACGCTGCGGTGGCAAGCAGCTTCCTCGGGATCGCCAGTGCCGCGCAGGCCAGCGCCGCAGTCCAGCAGATGCTGCCCGACCATGCCGGCGGCACCTTCGCCACCGTGACGCAGGGCTCGCGCGCCACCGCGCGGTTCCTCACCGACACCGCCGCGCCCTACCAGAACGAGGGCAACTGGGGCTTCTGGCTGCAGCAGACCGTATGGGGCAGCGCCAAGGACCGCGACGGCACCGCCGCCTTCGACACCAGCGGCTGGGGCGCGACCGGCGGGGCCGAGATCAAGGCGGGAGACGCTGGTGCGTTCGGCCTGTCGCTCGCCTATCTGCGCGGCAAGAACGATGACACCGACACCGGTAACGAGGTGCGGTCGAGCCAATACGAACTTGCGGCGCACTGGCGTGGCGATTGGGGGCCGTTGCGGGCGTTCGTGCGCGGGTCTGCGGCGCAGATCGAGTTCGATGGCACGCGCCGGTTCGCCAGCATATTGTCGGGGGCTGCCGTCGAGCGGATCGCCGAGGGCAGCTGGTCGGGGCAGCTCTACAGCGCGTCTGCGGGCCTCGCCTATGAGGCGCGGCTCGGCAACCGGCTGGTGCTGCGCCCTGCAGCGTCGATCGATTACTACCGGCTCGACGAGGATGGCTATGCCGAGACCGGCGGCGGCGATGCGTTCAACCTGACCGTGGACAAGCGCAGCAGCGACGAGATCGCGGTCAACGCCACCCTGGTGGCAGGCTATGATCTTGGCAGCCTGACCGCAGGCAATGTCTGGATCCGCGCGGAAATCGAGGGCGGTCGCCGACAGATCGTCGGCGGTTCGCTGGGCAATACCACCGCGCGCTTCAAGGGCGGCGAGGCGTTCACGCTGGTGCCCGATGCGCGGTGCGATGGCTGGATCGGCGGCCTGCGGCTGGTCGGGGGGCAGGACGGCTTCTCGGTAGCAGGGGAGCTCGGCGCCGAAGAGCAATATGACCGGCTGGCGATGCACGGCCGCGTATCGCTGCGCATCGGCTTTTGACGATTCGCTGAAATCAGGACGCGATCAGCTGTGCCCGCAGCCGGATCGCGTCCTCGAGCGGGATCGCATGGATCGTGACGGCAGAAGGGCGACCCGCCACGCCGATGGCGAGTTCGGCAAGACCGATGAACCGGCTGACGGCGCTCTGGCGGATATCGACGCTCTGCACCCTGCGGATGGGCAATAGCGTGAGCCGCTGCGCCCAGAAGCCGTCGTGCACATAAAGCTGGTCGCCGGTCAGCGCATAACGGTGCGCGCGCCAGTGCAGCCAGCTGATCACCGGCACGATCGGCAGCAGCAGATAGGCGAGCGCAATCCACGGGCTGGCCAGTGCGGCCGAGACACCCAGGCCGACCATCGGTACGGGCAACGCAAAGACCAAAGGCAGCCACCACATCGCCGGGTCGACGTTGCGCATCGCGTCAGGGTCGGTAGCCCAGGCAATGCGGGTTTCGCTGAGGACGGCGCGCAGTTCGTCTTCCGTTGCAAACGGGGCGATGGCGTGGTCGCTTTCCTTGTCACTGTCGCTGGCCAGGCTCTGTACCTTCAACGCAAACCAGCCGAAGCGCCGCCGGATCGGTCCGGTCTCAATCACGGCGGCCTGGATGCGGTGCAGCGGCATCACGACATCGGTCAAAGTCAGCAGTCCGCGTCGGCGGCGCAGGCCGGTCTCGGTCCGTTCGAGCCGAAAGCCATATTCGCGCAGGGTGGTGCGGATGACGCCGCCCACCAGCCCGATGATCACCAGGCTGAACAGCGCGGCGATGATCGAGGCGACGCGCGCCGCCATGTCGAGCGTCGCGAAAAAGTCTTCGAGGCCGAGGAAATCGAGGACCCGGCGCGGGTTCCAGAAATCGCCGGGGATCAGGAAATCGAGATTGTTGACCAGCGCGCCGACGAGCGCGAAGAAGACCAGGGAGAAATTGAACACCCCGGCGGTCAGCACCCGCTGCATGTCCATGGTGAACAGCACCGGGGCCTCGGCCTGCGTGGTCACGGTCGCGGCGGCAGCGTCTGCCTCTGGCGCGGTGCCTTCCGCCTGCGCCGCCTTGCGCAGCCTGATGACGTCGCGCAGCCGCGAGGCTTCGGCCAGATCGACCGAATCGAGCGCGCCTTCATCGCCGCTGCCGCTACTGCCGGTTTCCAGCCGGACCCTGGCGAGGCCGAGCATCCGCGCGAGCGGGCCCTGTTCCAGATTGACGTCCTGGATGCGTTCGTAAGGGATCGATCGGACATTGCGGCTGAAGATGCCGCTGGCAATGCGCAGCTCTTCTGCGTCGAGCCGGTAGGAAAAGCGCCACCATTTGTAGAATTCGGTGCCGAACATCGTGAGGATGGCCAGCAGGGCGAACACCCCGACCCAGCCGCGCAATTCTTCCGGTCCGCTGAACCGCAACGCGATCAGCCCCAGCACTGCCTGCGGCACCTGTCTGGAAAGGTTGAGCAGCAGGGTGAGCGGATGCAGCCGCCGCTCGGTCGGTGCGGACGCCTCCATTTCCGCCGGAGCAGGGGGAAGGGCGCTGAGCGTCTCGCTCATTCGGCCTCGCGGCGGATGTGCAGCCGCATCATGTCGCGCAGCGCCTCGGCATCGCTGCGGGTCAGGCCGGGCAGGGTGACGATGGAATTGTGCGTGCCGGCTGTATGGACGGTCAGGCTGGCCAGCGCGAACAGCCGTTCGATCGGGCCTTGCGCGACGTCGATATGCTGGATGCGGCGGAAAGGCACGATGGTATCGGTGCGGAACATCCAGCCGCGCGCGACGCGCAGCTGCTCGTCGGCATGGGCATAGCCCCAGCGACGCCAGCGGCGCTGCGGCAGGAAAACGAGTATGAAGGCGGCGAGAGCGAGCACTGGTGCCAGGATCGCGCCGTGTTCGATATGTCCCTTGGAGACGAGCGCAAATTCGAGCACGCCCGCGCCGATCAGCACGGGTAGCAGGATCAGGGCGGTCGAAATGCGGATGACCTGGATGTAGCTGCGCTCGACAGGCTGCAGGCCGTCATCCAGCGCATGCCGTTGCGGTTCTGCCGGAACGAAGAGTTCAGCCGATGATGACGACATTCGCGCGCACACTCCCGCATCGCCGCCAGCCGATAGCAGCCCATCCTATATGGGGCAGGTGTGTTAGTCGTGCAAGGCGGGTAATCGCGCCGCCCTGGACATACTCGGGTCCGAAACTTACTCGGGTTCGGGCGCTTCCGGCTCGGGCTTGCGCTCGGGTTCCAGACCGTCGGCCTGCGCGCGCATGGCAGCAGCGGCGGCTTCGCGTTCGGCCTTGCGCGAATCGAGCTGGGCTTCGACCTCAAGCTGGCGCGCTTCCACGGCCGCTGCATCGCGATCGATATTGGCAAGGCGGCGCTGGCGCTCTTCCTCGATCAGGCGACCGGCAACCGCCTCTTCGCCCGACTTCTTTTCAAGCCGTGCAGCCTGGACCAGCGACTGGGTGCAGCCGGTGAAGCCACCCGCACCGACCGGCGAGCAGCTGTCGGTACCGAAATTGCCGACGGTCTCCATCGAGCGGACGCGCTCGGTCCAGGCGGTGTTGGCGATGGAATTGGGGTCGCTGCGCAGGTTCTCGGGGATGCGATAACGCTCCTGCTCGTCCATTCGCATGCACACCACGATCTCATTGGGATCATTGGAAGGTTCGCAGGCGTCGTCGCCATAGACGATCTTCTGCACCACCTTGTCACCGGCGGAACTCTGCGCTGCGGCGGGGGCGGCGAAGGCCGTTCCTATCAGCAGCAGGGCTGCCAGCGATCCGGTCTTCATCGTCTTGATCCTCCAGTCGGTGTTCTTGTCTTGGTGCGCCTACCCGCGCGAGGATGAACAGGGCGTGATCGCCCCTCCGATCAGATGCGCTTCGATAGCGCGATCGCGGCGCGGCAGCCCATGCGGATCACCGTGCTCATCACCGGATAGCCGATCGCCTGTTCGGCACCCTCGGCCAAAGCGCGGTCCTTGTGCTCGAGCTCTTCATCACGAAACTTGGCAATGGCGCTGCTGAGTTCGGGATGATCATCGCCGAGCTCTTCGAGTTGTTCGGCATAATGCCGGTCGATCTCGGTCTCCACCGCCACGGTGCAGGCCATCGCAGCCTTGGGACCGATCAGCGCGGTGACCGCGCCAAGGCCAAAGCCTGCAATGTTCCAGAAGGGCTGCAAGGCGGTCGGACGAACGCCGCGCTCGGCCATCAGCTTGTCGAAAAACGCGCGGTGAACCTCTTCCTGCTCGGCCATGCCCGCGATCACGCGCGATTCCGGCACATGATCGCCCATCACGGCGCGCTGGCCGGCATAGATCCGCGTGGCGCCATATTCACCCGCCTGGTTGACGCGGATCATCTCTGCCAGGTTGATCTGCTTGGCGACAGGCTGGAGAGGTTCGTTTTCGTGCATCATGCGACAATTGTCCCGGTGTTCTTGCGGCGCAGCAGGCCATAGATGGCGACCGCCCCGCCCAGCGACAAGAGGAAATTATAGCCCGCCAGCGAGATGCCGAACATCGACCAAGGCGCGGTATCGCAGCGCACCAGAGGGGCTGCCATGATCGAATTGAGCACGTCGTCGGTGGTGTTCCCGGCGGGCATCGCGGTGGCGCAGCGGGTCAGGCCTTCCCACCAGCCATATTCGACCCCGGCATGAAATCCGCCGATCAGTCCGCTGGCGGCAATTGCGATCGCGGCGAGCGCGGCCATGGCCACGCCCAGCCCTTGCACCCGGCGCACCGAGAGTACGGCGATGCCGCCCAGCGCCAATGCCGCCCAGTGCGGCCAGCGTTGCCAATAGCACATCTCGCATGGGTACAGGCCAAAGACGTATTGGCTGACGAGAGCCCCGCCCAGCATGAAGGCCGGCAGAAGAAACGCTAGCCAGGCGGCGATACGCGGCGCGCGCGAAGTCATGTCAGATCAGCCCCCGGCTTGAATGGTTGGCGACGCTGGATATGCGTCAGTTGCGGCGCGTCACCGGACGCCCCGCAACAGCAGAACGCACAGGCGTCGTGCGGGTTGCCGCCAGCCGCGCGCTGGCCAAAGTCGTACGCTGCAGCGTCGCCAGCGCGTAATACAACTGGAAGTCCTCGATGCCCTTTTCCTTGAGCTGCTCGGTGGTCATCGTGAAGCGCGGATCGGCGAGCTTGTCGACCTCCAGATCCTTGTCGTCCAGGCCGATCTCGTTGATCAGATGGCCGCGCAGATCGGATTCGCGCAGCTTCATGCGCGTCTTGTAATCGGGGTCGGACAGCTGCGGCACGGCGATGTCGGGCTCGATCCCGCCTTCCTGCACCGAATTGCCCGAGGGCGTGAAATAGCGCGCAGTGGTGAGCTTGAGCGCCGAGGTCCGCGAGAGCGGGAGCAACGTCTGCACCGATCCCTTGCCGAAGCTGCGTTCGCCCATCACCAGCGCGCGGCGATGGTCCTGCAGCGCGCCTGCGACGATCTCGGAGGCCGAGGCGGAGCCGGAATCGACCAGCACGATCAGCGGCGCACCGCCGGTGGTATCGCCGGGGCGGGCGTAGTAACGCTCGATATCGCCCTTGTGGCGTCCGCGCTGCGAGACGATCTCGCCCTTCTGCAGGAACACGTCGGAGACCGCGACGGCTTCGTCGAGCAGTCCGCCGGGGTTCGAGCGCATGTCGAGCACATAGCCGACCGGCTTTCGGCCCAGCTTGGTCTCGATCGCCTGGATCGCCTCGTTGACATCGTCACCCACGCTGGCGGTGAAGCTGGCGATGGTGATGATGCCGATATTGTCCTTCACCTCCCAGGTGACGGGCTTCAGGTCGATGATCGCGCGGGTGATGTCGACATCGAACGGCTTGTCGCGGCCTTCGCGCACGATCGTCAGCTTGATCGACGTGCCCGGTTCGCCGCGCATCTGGTCGACCGCATCGTCGAGCGTGCCGCCATAGATCAACTTGCCGTCGAGATGGGTGATATAGTCGCCGGCCTTGATCCCGGCCTTGTCGGCGGGGGTTTCGCGCGTGGGGGCGATCACCTTGACCGCGCCGTCCTGCATCGTCACCGACAAGCCGAGGCCGCCGTAAAGGCCCTCGGTCTGGGTGCGCAGGTTGGCGAAATCGCGTGCGTCGAGATAGCTGCTGTGCGGATCGAGTGCGGCGAGCATGCCATCAATGGCACCGCGCACCAGCTTGTCGTCGTCAACCGGCTCGACATAGTCGGTCTTTACCCGCTCGAAGATGTCGACAAATTTCGCGATCTCTGCCTGCGTATCCGATTCGACCTGCGAAACGGCCGAGGTGGTTATCGGGACCAGCGCAACCGCCAGGGCGATTGCAGAGGCGCGGGCGAGGCGGGACTTCATCATCGAATGGCAACCTTGTTGTTGAACCGGCTTGAAACCAGGCCTGCGGATCGCCTTTCTCCGCCATCGGTCATGGCAGAAACGGTCCCCAGGCATTGTTCATCGCGCATACCCCAAACGCGTATGTCTCAATCTAGTCGTCCGGGCGGCCAATTGCCAGATGCTTTGCCATCAAGCTGCAATCGGTTTCGACCAGCGTTGCAATGCTAACGGGTACAGCTTGCTGCCCGGTGAACGTGCGCGTTCAGCGGATGAGCGCGGCGATGTCGATCGGGCGGCCGCCGCGGCGCAGCTCCACCGTGATCCGGGGGCGGATTTCTGCCGCGCGGCCGATGGGATCGCCCTGCGCGATCCGCTCGCCGACCTTCAGGTTGGTGCGCGCCAGCCCGGTGATCAGGCTGGTCCAGCCGCCGACATGCTCGATGATGACAATCTGGCCAAAGCCGCGATAGGGCCCGGCAAAACCGATCCGGCCATCGGCGGGTGCGATCAGCTGCGCACCGGGGCGGGGGGCCAACGTCAGCCCGCGCGAGCGGACTCCGGTCGCGGAGACCTCGCCGAAGCCGGCGACGATCGCGCCAGGTGTCGGCAAGCGATAGGCGGGGCGTGCCGCGCGCGAAGGCAGCGGATCATTTTCGACCACCTGCGATGCCTGCGGGCGGGGTGGTCGCAGCACCGGGCCGTCGAGCGCGGCAAGCTGCTGGCGCAAATTTCCGCTCGCCTCGATCGTGCCGACCAGCGCGTTGAGATCGCGCGCCCGCTCGCTCAGGCCCAATGCCCGCTCTTCCTCGAGCCGCGATGTGCTGGCGAGGTCGCGCGAACGCGTGCGCGAGCGCGCCTCCAGCCGGGCGAGCGCGGACCGGCGCAGCGCCAGCTCCTTGCGGCCTTCGCGCTGCAACAGCGCCGCGCGCTGCGCTTGCCGGGCCAGATCGCGCGACCGGGCGATATCCTTGCGCAGCACCGCGGTCTCAGCCTCGACGCGCGGAATGGTGGTGGCGAGCACGGCGCGCACCCGCACCATGTCGTCGATCGATCCGGGCTGGACCAAGGCGAGCATCGTGGGCCGCCGCGCCATGGACTGCAGCGCCGCGGTCAGCCGGGCAAGCGGCTGCTGGCGCTTGACCAGCCGCGCCTTCTGCGCGCGCTGCAGCGTCGCGATGATCTTCACCCGCGCCTCGGCGGCGGCGATATCGGCTTCGGCCTCCTGCACGCGCGACGCCAGCACGCGCGCCTGCGCCCGCGCCTTGTCGGCCTCTTGCGTGGCGCTGAGCGCCTGACGTTCGAGCGTGTCGCTGCGCCTGGCGGCGGCGCGGGCATCAGTGAGCGCGCGGGCCAGCGCGGCGCGTTCCTGGTCTAGCAGGTTGACCGCGCGGGCAGGGGCGGCGGCACTGCCTGGCAGCGCGGTGGTTGCGGCCAGCCCCGCGATTGCCGCCAGTATCAGGGGAAAGCGCCGCACAGCCCTAGCCTTCGCGATGATAGGGATGGCCTGCCAGGATGCTGGTGGCGCGGTAGAGCTGTTCGGCGAGCATCGCGCGCGCCATCATGTGCGGCCAGGTGGCCTTGCCGAACGCGATCAGCAGATCGGCATTGGCGCGCTCTGCATCGTCAAAGCCGTCGGCGGCGCCGATCAGGAAACGTGTTTCGCGCACGCCATCGTCGCGCCAACGTTCCAGCGCCTGCGCGATTTCCATCGATGTCAACTGCTTGCCGAGTTCATCGAGCATGACCGTGCGGCTGCCCTGCGCTGCAGGCGGGACGGTGCCGCCGCGATCGGGCAGCTCGGTGATCGCCAACGGCCACTGGATGCGCTTGACATAGCGCTGCACCAGCTCGGCCTCGGGCGACCGGCCGATCTTGCCGCGGGCAATGATGTGCAGGCGCATCGGCGCTGGTCCTCGTGGTGGTCCTTGTGGGGCCCGCCGGGCCGGATCAGGCGTTGGGAGCCTCAGGCGCGTCGCCGAAGGCCCACATGCGTTCCAGGTTGTAGAAGGTCCGCACTTCGGGCCGGAACAGGTGGACGATGACATCGCCGGCATCGATCAGCACCCAGTCGGCGTTGGTCAGGCCCTCGATGCGCGCGCTGCCGCCCGACTGCTTGATCTTCTCGGCCAGCTTCTGCGCCATTGACGCGACCTGCCGGGTGGAGCGGCCCGATGCGATGACCATGAAATCGGCAATGTTGCTCTTGCCGGCGAGCGGGATCGAGATCACCTCCTGCGCCTGATCGTCATCGAGCGACTGCAACACCATGGCGTGCAGTTCGGTGGCTTCAGCCAGCTGGCTTTCGGCGGTGCGCGGGGCGGGGCCGCCGGGCACGGGCTGAGCCTGGGGCTGGGCTTGGGAAAGATTGGTCAATGGAGCTCCTTGCAGATATTCGCTTGAGAAAATCGCGCGGGCCGCAAACGGTGCGGCGGCGCGCTGAACAAAATGGGCAGGTTGGAAGGCATGTCCCGAAGGACGGACGGAGTGGCTGGCCAGACTGTCACGCAAGGAACTGCCGAGTGACTGCATCGCGCACGATCATATCGGCGTAATCCAGAAACCAGTCGGGATCGCCCCTGCGCAAGGCAGTGGCAGATCGCGGATCAGGACGAAAGCGCAGCTGCACAAGCGCCGGCATACTCCATCGTGTCCAGTCACTTGCCTGGCTTCGGGGACGGACACGATGCCCGAACCAGGCCATCGCGGGGCCCGAAATGGCAGCTCCATCATATCCCGGCCGGGCGATGACTGCAATCGGCATTTGCCGCGCTATGTCCCGCCACCGGTGCCAATGGTGAAAACCCGCCAGATTGTCGGCCCCCATCAGCCAGATGAACGACCGTTTGGGGAAGCGTTTGCGCAAGGCAGCGAGCGTGTCGACAGTATAGCGCGTGCCCAGTTGCGACTCGATGGCGGTGGCGCGGATGCGGCTGCGCCGCGCCATGCGCCGGGCCGAGATCAGCCGCGCCTTGAGCGGTGCCATGTCGCGTGCACCGGCCTTGAGCGGATTGCCGGGTGTTACCATCCACCAGATCTCGTCGAGTCCCAGCGCCTCCATCGCGAACAGGCTGATCGCGCGGTGGCCACGATGCGCGGGGTTGAACGATCCGCCCATCAGCCCGGTGCGGACAACGCGCCCGCTCATGGTTCGATGCCCCAGTCCTGGCGTTCGTGGTAGACGCGCAGGATGTGAATGGCATCGTCTGCCGGTTGATAGATCAGAATGTAGGGCGTCCTCTTGATCGGCCATTTGCGCCGGCCGGTATCGCCCACTGTTGATCCTGCATAAGGCCAGTCCAGCAGGAAGCGGGCAGATCGGACAGACGATATGGCCACCCTGTCTGCAAAGTCAGGATCCTCATCGTAAAGCTGGCCATCTATAGCGGCGAGGTCCGCCTGCGCTGTGGGGGACCAGATCAGTCGTTTCATTCAGCAGCTTGCCGCACGGCCTGACGATCGCGGACCCGCTGTTCCACCCACTCTTCCATCTCTTCCTGGGTGAGATACCGCCCGGCGGCGATGTCATCCTCGCCCTCCTGCACGAAATCCATGAACGCGGTCTCGGCGCGGGCCATCTTCTCGATCGCGCGGGCGGCGAGCCAGCTGCGGCTGCGGCCCTGTGCCTTGGCGACGCGGTCGACCAGTTCCATGACTTCGGGATCGATGCGGGCGGTGATGACCTGGGACTTGCTCATGACGCATGTATACATTGTATACGTCGCCCGCGCAACGGGTGCGCGGCCGAAGGTTCAGGCGCGAATCTGGCCCTCGCCATCGACCAGCCACTTGTAGGTGGTGAGCCCCTCCAGCGCGACCGGACCGCGCGCATGCAGCCGCCCCGTGGCAATGCCGATCTCCGCGCCCAGCCCGAATTCGCCACCATCGGCGAACTGGCTCGACGCGTTGACCATCACGATCGCGCTGTCGACTTCGGCCTGGAAGCGCGCGGAGGCGGCCGCATTGGCGGTGATGATCGCATCGGTATGGCCCGAGCTGTGCCGCGCGATATGCTCGAGCGCGCCGTCGAGGCCATCGACAAAGCCGACGGTGGCGATGGCATCGAGATATTCGGTGTCCCAGTCTTCGGCGCTGGCCGAGACCGCGCGCGGTTCGAGCTCCAGCGCCATGTCGTCGCCACGCAGCTCGCACCCGGCGTCGGCGAGCGCGGCGATCAGGGCTTGCGCGTGCGGGTAATCGCGGTCGATCAGCAGCGTCTCCATCGCGCCGCAGATGCCGGTGCGGCGCAGCTTGGCGTTGACCACGATCGCCTGCGCCATCGCCGGATCGGCGGCCGCGTGGACGAAGCTGTGGCAGATGCCGTCGAGATGCGCGAGCACGGGGACGCGCGCATCGGCCTGGACGCGCGCGACCAGCGACTTGCCGCCGCGCGGGATGATGAGGTCGATGCCGCCACTCGCCGCCAGCATCGCGCCGACTGCTTCGCGGTCCTGCGTCGGCACCAGCTGCACCGCATCCGCGTCCATCCCGGCAGACGCCAGCCCGCGCGCCAGGCTGGCGTGCAGGGCGCGGTTGGAATGCTGCGCCTCGCTGCCGCCGCGCAGGATGACCGCATTGCCCGAGCGGACGCACAGGGCAGCCGCATCCACGGTGACGTTGGGGCGGCTTTCATAGATGATGCCGATCACGCCGATCGGCACGCGCACCCGGCGCAGCATCATGCCGGCAGGTGCGGTGCGGCGGTCGATCTCTTCGCCGACGGGGTCGGGCAGGGCCGCCACCGCCTCGACGCTCGCGGCAATCGCCTCCAGCCGAGTGGCATCCAGCCGCAGCCGGTCGAGCATCGCGCCCGACAGTCCGCGCGCTTGGCCGGCGGCGACATCGCGGGCATTGGCTGCCAGGATTGTGCCCGCATCCTCGCGCAACGCTGCCGCCGCTCCGCGCAACGCGCCTGCCTTGGCGGCATCGTCCATCCGCTTGAGAGCATGCGAGGCGCGCCGTGCCGCCGTGCAGCAATGCGCGATGACCTCGGCAGGCGAAGCGGCGGACAGCAGGGCAGGCGAAAGAGGCAGCGTCTGGTTCATGAGCCCGCCCATATCAGCGCAGGGCAGCGGTTCCAACCCGCGACTCGGCGGTAGCCGGATATAGGATAAAAACGACTCGCAACCGTTTGCGGCGCGGTTTTGACACTCGGAATGCCGCAAGAATTGCGAAAAATTCACTTCAAACTGCGGCTCATCGCACGACTCGTTCGACTCGTGGCAAAGCCCGGCGAGTCGATTCGCTTATCCGCAAACGCTTTGCTAGCCGCCCGTCGGGGTTAATTTTAGGGTCGAACGGGTCGTGCGCAATTTAACTGTGCGCAAGCGTGCTACGGACGCGCTTGCGCAATGGTTCCCTGATCGCGAATTTTTCATGCGATCGCAGGGACAGATCAAATTCGTGAAAGTGTCGTCGCGCCTGCAGATGACAATTGCCGGTGCCGTCGCCGCAGCGCTGCTGCTGTGGCTGATCGTCACCCTGGCGATGCTGGCCAGCCAATACAGCATCAGCGCAGAGCGTCTCGCGCTGGTTCGCAAGCAGGCAGAGGTCGAAAGTTCGGCCAGCCGGGTGAAGGCGTACCGCTCCTCGGTCAATGATGTCGCTGCCGATCTGGAAAAGCGTCAGGCGTTCCTCGAAGACATCGTCACCAGCTATATCGGCGAACAGGCCGCCAGCGATGATGCCAGCGCCGTTGTCGGATCAGACAAGGTCGGTGAAGCCGAAAAGGGCAGCAGCGACGAAGCCGCGCAGACCGCCCGCAAGATCAGCGCGATGGTGCCCGAAGCCGCTGGCCTCGCCCGGATGGAAGCGCGCCAGATCGCGTTTGTCGAGCAGCTCACCCGCGCCGCTGCGCTCCGCGCCAGCAATGCCGAAACCGCGATCCGCAAGTTCGGCCTCAACCCTGACAGCGTTGCGCTCGCAAGCGCCTCTGCCCAGGGTGGTCCCTTCATCCCCTTCAAGGGTTCGCGCAATGCGCGGCTCGACCCGCGTTTCACCACTCTGGGGCAGACGCTCGCGCGGATGGACGCGCTGGAGCGTGGCCTGGTCGCCATTCCCTCGGGCGCGCCTGCGCTCGCGCCTGCCATCACCAGCGGCTTTGGCTATCGCCGTGACCCGTTCACCGGCGCAGCGGCGCTGCACAGCGGCATCGATTTCAAGGGCGCGCACGGATCGGCGATCCTCGCCGCCGCGCAGGGCAAGGTCGTCTATGCCGGCGTGAAATCGGGCTATGGCAATTGCGTCGAAGTGGCGCACGGCAACGGCCTCGTCACCCGCTATGCGCATCTGTCGTCGATCGGCGTGCGCCCCGGCCAGAAGGTCGACAAGGGCGAGCGGCTGGGCGGCATGGGCAGCACCGGCCGTTCGACCGGAACGCACCTGCACTTTGAAGTGCGGCACAACGACCGCGCGATGAACCCCCGTCCGTTCCTGGAGGCCAATAGAGATGTTCTCAAGATCCAAGCCGTCGCCGAACAGCGGACCGACGACACCGCCCGCTAGTCCCCGTTCCTCCAGGTCAGGATCCAACATGGTCGGCAATTCCACCTTCTCTGTGATCGGCGGCGATGTCGTGATCACCGGCAATATCTCTGCCAAGGTCGATCTGCATGTCGATGGCCGGGTGGAAGGCGACATTACCTGCGCATCCTTGGTGCAGGGGGAATCGAGCACGATCCTCGGCGCGATCATTGCGGAAACGGCGCGGCTTTCGGGCACGGTCAACGGATCGGTCGATGCGCGTGACCTGGTCATCACCGCCAGCGCGCAGGTGACCGGCGACATCAGCTATGAGACGATCACCATCGAGCAGGGCGGCCATGTCGACGGCCAGTTCCGCCACAAGAGCAAGGTGATCGCTGCCACCAGCCAGATCGCGGGCGACGATCGCCCGGCGCTGATGCTGTCGGGCAACTGATCGCCCGGTAGCGGCGACAAAAGCCGCTTTGCAGTTGCGCCACGTGCGCGTAATCAAGGCGGCATGATCAACCTATTCCCGCTTCGTCCCGCGCCTGCCTTGATGGCGCTCGTCTTGCTGTGTGCGTGTCAGCCCGCAGCAGAGAAACGGGGCGAGGGGGAAGCAGGCGCAGAGGCCGATCCGCATGCCGGCATCGACCTGCCGCCCGGTCATCCGGCCGTTCTGCCGGGTGACGCAGTCGCCGCCGAGGGCGGGGCATCGGGGCATCCGCCGGTGGTCAGCCTGGACGGCGAAGGCCTGCGGCTGGTCGATCCCAAGAGCGGGGCGACGCGGCCTTTGGGCTTTGGCGTGCCCGAAGATCAGCTCAAGCTGGTCGCCGAAAAGCTCAAAGGTCCAGCAGAGGTCGGCCGCGCCGAAGAGTGCGGGGCCGGGCCGCTCAGCTATCTGAGCTGGAACGATGGCCTGACGCTGTATTCGCTCGACGGGCTGTTTGCCGGCTGGTCGCTCGACGAGACCGGCGCGCCCGGTGCGGCGCCTGCTGCCAAGGGGAAGCCCGCGCCGAAGCTCACCACGATCAGCGGCATCGGCATCGGATCGACCCGCGCACAGTTGCTCGATGTCTATGACGCCAAGATCGAGCAGACGAGCCTGGGCACCGAGTTCAACGCCGCAGGGCTTTCGGGCATTCTCGATGGCACCGGCGGCAAGGCGCGGGTGACCAACCTGTGGTCGGGCGTGAACTGCGTCTTTCGCTGACATTGATGTCAATTAAGTTTGATCCGGCGGCCGCTGGCGCTGGCCTTTTCCTGCAGCTTGTTGCAGGAAAAGGGCTGCCGGCGCGGGGCCGACTCGCAGGGGGCTGCGGGTTCGGATCAACTATCCCCCGCATGGTTCGGCGTGGTTGGGGAAATTCATGCATAAATCTGTTGTTCGCGCGCGCTCTGCGTCGCGCAAATCGCTGCTGGCTGGCGTCGGTCTGGCAGTGATGGCGTTAGGCGTGCCGATGGCATCGGTGGCCTTCGCCCCGACCGCCACCGCGCAGTCCGCAAAGCTGCCCAAGCCCTATGTCTCGCGCGCGATCGACGCGACGCTGATGGAGATCACGCCTGCGGTCCGCTCGCAGTTCGGCATCAAGCCCAAGGTGAACGGCGTGCTGGTCATCTCGACCGACCCCCGCGGCATTGCCGCCCAGAACAAGATCGTGCCCGGCGATGTCATCACCGACGTTCGCGGCAAGCGCGTGCTCCGGCCGATCGATGTCGACACGCATGTGCTCTACTGGCTGAAAAAGGGTGACAGCGCGTTCCAGTTCGGCGGCAATCGCGGTGGCCAGCGCTACAGCTCTGCCGCAGAGATCACGCTGGCGCTGTTCGAGGCGGTGATCGACCTTGCCACCATCGGATCGTGGAGCGCCTATTCGACGCCCAGCTTCAGCTATTCGAGCTATTACACCGAATACAGCACGGTCATCGTCGAGGAATACAGCTACAGCTCGACGGTCATCGAGGAAACCGTGACCTCGTCGAGCTTCGAGAGCGAAATCACCTCCGAGGAATCGACCTACGAAGAAACCACGGAAACAACCGAAGAAGTGACCGAGGAAAGCTCGGAAGAGACGACCGAGGAAACGTCGGAAGAGTCTTCGGAAGAAGAATCGTCGGAAGAGGAATCTGCCGAGGAGGAATCCGAAGAAGCAGACGAAGGCGAGGACGAGGCTGACGAGGCGGATGAGGCCGAGGAAGAGGAAGCCGACGAACCCGAGGAAGAGGAAGCCGATGAGCCTGAAGAGGACGATTCCGGTGGCGACGATGACTCAGGCGGTGACGATGATTCGGGCGGCGATGACGAACCCGAAGCCTGATCGTTTTTCCGGCCCGCTGGCGTTGCTGGCGGGCCGGGCATGACCTCGCGCTTCATCCCGGTGGCGCTGGGCGAGATCGCCACCGTGGTCACGCATCTGGAGATGCTGGACCGGCCACGGCCGCGTCCGCTCAAGCCTTCGCCGCTGCGGCTGAAGCGCTGGGCTGCGCCGTCCAACGAGAAATACCGGCTGCTGTATCGGCGGGTGGGCGAACCCTGGTTGTGGTTCTCCAGGCTGGTGATGGCGGATGATGCGCTCTGCGCGATACTGACCGATCCGGCGGTGAAGATCTTCGCGGTGCTCGACCCGCAGGGCATCGAGGTCGGGCTGCTCGAGCTCGATTTCCGCGAGCCCGGCCAATGCGAGATCGCGTTCTTCGGCCTGATCCCGCAGCTCACCGGGCAGGGCATGGGCGGCTGGCTGATGGGGCAGGCGCTCAGCCTGGCCTGGCGCGGCGGCATCGCCCGTGTCTGGGTGCACACCTGCACGCTCGACGATCCGCGCGCGCTTGGCTTCTATATTGCGCAAGGCTTTGTGCCGACGGGGCGCGAGATCGAGATGCTGCCCGATCCCCGGCTCACCGGCGTCATCCCGCGCGACTGCGCCCCGCACGTTCCGCTGATCGGATAATCGTATCCCCTCCCGCACGCGGGAGGGGTGGCCAAAGGCCGGGGTGGGCCTGCGCTGCCATTCGTGCTCCCAGCCCACCCCGGCCCGACAAGCCGGGCCTGCCCCTCCCTGAAGGGAGGGGAGAGGGGCATCGCCGGAACGCCCGGGCCATGCTGCGGGTAGTATGCGGCAGACGCAACCCTTCGCACAAGGACCCACAACATGGCCGATACCCCCGACAAGACCCTCGAAGACGCCCCCGAAGCGACCCCCGAAGACACCAAAGATGCAGACGCCATGGACAACCAGGAGCAGCGCGACGAGGGCCAGGCGAACGACGTCGCCGAAGATGCGCTCCACCGCCAGGACGATCCCAGCGAGGACAGCGAGAAGGTCGACACCGGCGGAATCTCGGTCGTGCCCGAGGACGAGCAGGACCTGGTCGATCACATGAACCAGATGGTCAATTCCGGCACCATCGATAACAGCGCGTTCGACGGCGAGCGCAACGATGACGACGAGGAAGACAGCCTCGATTGACGGCGCGCCAATTCTTCCCCAGCTCGCCGTCGGCGGATCGCGCGCCACTCAAATCCTCCCCCAGCTTGCTGGGGGAGGGGGACCATTCGCGCAGCGAATGGTGGAGGGGCAGCGGGATGATGAAAACGACAGGGCAAGGCGCGACAGCGGATAACTATCCCATCCCGCTTGCGGGAGGGGTGGCCGCAGGCCGGGGTGGGCCTGTACTGCCGTTCGTGCTCCCATCCCACCCCGGTTCAGCAAGCTGAACCTGCCCCTCCCTGAAGGGAGGGGAGAGGCGTATTGCCCCACGACCCACCTCCGCCCAGCCTGAGCGAAGTCGAAGGCCCCGCGCAAACATCCGCAAACCTGTTTGATTTCCGCACGCACCACATCGTTCGCGGGCAACCGAGCGCAAGGTGGCGGGCCGGGGCGATCCGGCTGGGCCGGATGGCGGGCGGCGGCATGCAGCGGATGATTGGGTCAAAGCCTCAGTCCGCCAAGGGCCGGTTGCGCCTTTCCATCTGGTGCTTGCGGTGGCTGTCGGCCCAAAATCGGGCCTGCGCGGTGAGGAAGGCGTCTTGATCCGCGCGGCTGACCGTCTGCCTGCATGGTTCGGCTCCCGACGGATCCCGGCTCTCGCGAAAGCCCCCCGCCAACCCAACCCGCCACCCCCGGTGAGTACGGAGGCCTTTGCCGTGGTTCTGTACCGGGCAGATTGGTACGGCGGCGAAGATTATATTAACCTATTTGGATAAATATGTCAATATGGGGTTAGTTTGGTTTACCCGCATCTATCCACTCGCGCATGGCCATCACAACACTGATGGTGGGATAGGCGCGAATATCATCGTCCGAGGCTCCAAGGGCCTGCTCGCGTTTCCAATACCATTCCTGGAATGCGACATAATTGCCCTGGATTTTTGAAGGTCCAACCGGATTGGCATTCGCATGACGTACCAGCCAGTCGCGCATGACCCGCACGACCTTGATGTAATCGCCATCATGCGGCTCGATATCCCAGCCGGAAATGTCGGACAGGCCTTTTTGATAATCATAGCGGGTTTGTTCGAGGATTAGGATGGATTTGGTATCCAGCGGGGAAGGGCCAAACCGGGCGCAAGCGTGGTCTAGCCCGAGTTCGAACGGCATATTGAGCCGGGCATATTCTCCGGCAGCGGTTGATTTGCACCGGCTGAGATCATGCACGCCGTATTTCGAGCCACGGATCAGTTCGATGATCCGGTCGAGACGGTTGGCGGCGGTGTTTGCATTTTCCGGTGCGATCCGAGGGTAAAAGCCCAGATCAGTGATGCAGAAGGCCAGAGCTTGAAGCAGAGGAGCAAATGCAGCGTCAAACGGGCAGTTGACGAAAACCGATCGTTCAAACGGCGGCGCGGCGCTCATCCCTTGGGCGGGTGACGATCGTTGCCATAGGAACTGCGCTCGCGAATGCGTCCGTCGCGTCCGTGGATATACAGCTCAGTCCGCTGCTTGCGGGCCAGTACGGTGGCGGCGTCAATCGCCTCCTGCTGCGTCGCATGCAGGCTGCTGGCGCGCGAGGAACCTGCCTTGCGGACACTCCATCCTCGTTCAGAGGGCACTACGTGTTGGGCTAGTTTCGACATGCCGGACTCCAAGCGCGCTCGCGATATGGCGGGCCTATATACATTGCAAAGGTGTCTGCATAAAAATCTTCTCTGGTACGGTGCCCCCCCCCATTTGTGAACACGAGAAGCCTTTGCTTTTGGCCTTCATTGCGTAAATTTGGTACGGGAACTGCGAGCGGGAGGTGACTAACGGATGGTCCACTTTGCTTTGTCTGGTCTCGGTCCGAAAATCATTTGAATGGAGTTTATTACGCCGCCGTTTCCATCCGGTACCTCATCAAACCGAGGAACTGGAGAGTGAGCGGCATTTGATGAGATCAAATGATCTGAACCCGGCCGAGACGCAAATATAGTTTTATACCCAAACCGGCAGATAAGCCTGTTCGCGCGTTTAATAAATTTCAAATCCGAAATTTTTCGGTGACCTATGTCGGTTCTCACCGGCTTTCTTCTTCCGCGTAATAGCATGCTAGGCGATATCGGAAAAATTAACTCCAAACGCCCTTCTTGATCCAAATTGTAAGGCTGTATCTGCGGCTCGGGCTTGGCTGGATTAAAGTATATAACAGGATTATCGCTTGTAATAAACGGCATAGTTGTTGCGTTATGAAGGACATCGAAATGTAGACCTTGCAGCAACTCGGCGGTCGCTGAGAGCCCTGCCGCCATTGCCATTAAAGATTGATGTGGATCGATCGAGACGGCAATGTCATCAAGTGAGAGTTCACACGGGGGAGGGTCGATATTACCTCTTTCCATCATCACGCGCAATGTTGACTTGACTGTGTTAGCTCGTTCCAACTCCACCATGTCCCTAAACCCTGGCCCGCGCACCCGCATCAGTGAGACAAAAGTTATCAAATGTGGCGCATCAGGAAACGTGGCTTCGCGCCGCTCCAATGCCGCGACAATCCTCGGATATCGGCTTTCAACCTCGCTGAACAGTTGTTCCAACCGATCGTCATCCCGCGTCCCATTCTCTGCAATTTGCGAGTAATAATAGCGCTCAAACCCTGTGGCCTTTGGTTGTTGCCGAAAAGGTTTGTCAGGCTCTTCCTTTCGGTAAACCAATAGCTTTCCGTCATTATCAGTGAAGCCCTTGAGGTAGGTAACTGGAACGTAATGATGGCGTTTAGCCATGTTTTTTCCTTTAATCGGACTATCGAGCTCCGTCGTAAAGCTTGGGTGTCGGATGCTTATGGGTCGAATTGGATCTGCTTATACCACACTTAGACTTTGCTGTAATACTAAGAAAGCGAAGGGCCCCTCAAATCAACTCATCCTCATCCAGCAGCCGGTCGTTCAGCAGCGCTTCGGTAATCTGATCCACCCGCTCCTCGACATCCCCGAACCGCACCACCTCGGCGATGTGGACCAGCGCGTCGCCCTGGTTGACGACGGGGAGCACGGCGTGGCCGATGATGATGCCTTCGATGGGGGCGCGGAACTCTATCGCGTCGTCGCCGAAGATGCCTGCGACGCGGCCGATGACTTCGCCCTTCTTCACCGCATCGCCCGACTTCTGCTGCAGCGTGCACAGGCCGCCGCGCGGTGCGCGGACCCAGACGGCGCGCCGGGAGAGGGCGGGGATGGTGACCTGCGTCGCCTCGGGGTGCGGCTGGATCATCTGCAGGTGCGCCATCACGTTGAGCACGCCGTTGACGCCGCAGCGCACCGACAGCTCGTCGAAGCGCAAGGCCTCGCCCGCCTCCATCAGCAGCATGTCCACCCCTTCGCCGCGCGCGATGTCGCGTAGGGAGCCGGGGCGCAACGGGCTCTCGATCACCGCATGCGCGCCGAACAGCATCGCGAGCTCGCGCAACGGCTCGTTATCGGGCGCGATGCGGATCTGCGGCAGGTTGTAGCGGTGGACCGCGGCGGAGTGGATGTCGATGCCCAGCGAACAGTGGCAGATCACCTCTTTCAGGAATTTGTTGGCAAGTTGGCCCGCGAGCGAGCCTTTGGCGCTGCCGGGGAAGGAGCGGTTGAGATCGCGCCGGTCGGGCAGATAGCGGCTGTGCGCCTGAAAGCCGAAGATGTTGACCACTGGCAGGAACAGCACGGTGCCGGCCATGCTCTCGGCATCGAGCTTGGCGAGCAGCCGCTGGATGACCGCGGTGCCGACGATCTCGTCGCCATGGATCGCGGCGGAGACGAAGATGCACGGGCCAGACCGCGCCCCGTGCAGCACGCGGACATGCAGGCTGGCGGGCAGCCCGGTCGCGGTGTTGCTGACGGGGATCGCGATCGTCGCGCTGGCCCCCGGATCGATCGTGACGCCGGCGATCGTGAACGGCTGCGCTGCCTCCAGGTGCTTCGGCCCTGGCGGCGTGGCGGCGGGATTGGCAGCGGGTGTCGCAGTCGTGTCGTCGGTCATCAGGCCCCCCTGGCCCCTGATCGTCATGCGTCGTCTTGCGCGCGGGGCAGGGGGAGAGTATGATCTTTGCAACACGACACGCGCAATCCATAAATGTCGCGCAACTCGTCGGCTTTTGTCTTGTGCCACGCTTGACAGTGTGGGCGACTCCGCTTATGCGCGGCATTCATTTTCATCGAGCGGCTTAAAAACAGGCCTACGCATCATGCCATGCGAAGGCCTGAATTTTGCGCTTTATGACCGTGAAGCGTTGAGATGGGGTTGCGGCGGGTGCCGCACCCTGTGGAGCAGGAGAAGTATTAAGTGGCACGTATCGCCGGGGTCAATATCCCCACCAACAAGCGCGTTATCATCGCGCTGACCTACATCCATGGAATCGGGCGCACCAAGGCGCTGGAAATTGCCGACAAGCTGGGCATCGATCACACCCGTCGCGTTCAGGACCTGAGCGACGCGGAAGTGCTGCAGATCCGCGAAACCATCGATGCCGACCACACCGTGGAAGGTGACCTTCGTCGCCAGACCGCGATGAACATCAAGCGTCTGATGGACCTCGCCTGCTATCGCGGCCTGCGTCATCGCAAGGGCCTTCCGGTCCGTGGCCAGCGCACGCACACCAATGCGCGCACCCGCAAGGGCAAGGCCAAGCCGATCGCCGGCAAGAAGAAGTAAGGACGACGGGGCGCGTTGCAGCGTCCCGCCCTTGTATTCTTTTTCAGCAATCCCCTTATTCCAGGATAACGAATTATGGCACGCGAACCGCAAAGGCTCAAAAAGCGCGAGCGCAAGAACATCTCGGCCGGCATTGCCCACGTCAATGCCAGCTTCAACAACACCATGATCACCATCACCGATGCTCAGGGCAATGCGATCAGCTGGTCGTCCGCTGGCATGATGGGCTTCAAGGGCAGCCGCAAGTCGACCCCGTATGCTGCGCAGGTTTGCGCGGAAGACGCGGGCCGCAAGGCCGCCGAACATGGCGTCCGCACGCTGGAAGTCGAAGTCAAGGGCCCGGGTTCGGGTCGTGAATCGGCTCTTCGTGCACTGCAGGCGGTGGGCTTCACCATCACCTCGATCCGCGACGTGACGCCGATCCCCCATAACGGGGTTCGTCCGTCCAAGCGGCGTCGCGTCTGACACCCAGGCTGTTCACTCCGGGGTTGGCGGACGCGCCACCTCAAAATTTCCGGCCGGGGCTCCCAAGCGCAATGTCCACGCGTCGCCCTCGCCCAACACTCAGGGGAAGTCTATGACTGTCAACATCAAGAACTGGCAGGAACTGAAGAAGCCGAACGGTCTTGAGGTCAAGAGCGGCGGCGATCCCAAGCGCAAGGCAACCTTTGTTGCAGAACCGCTGGAGCGGGGCTTCGGCCTGACGCTCGGCAACGCCCTTCGCCGGGTGCTGCTGTCGTCGCTCCAGGGCGCAGCCATTACCTCGATCAAGATCGAGAACGCACTGCACGAGTTTTCCTCGCTCGCTGGCGTGCGCGAAGACGTGACCGACATCGTCCTCAACGTGAAGCAGATCGCGCTGAAGATGGAAGGCGAAGGCCCCAAGCGCCTGCAGCTTTCCGCCACCGGCCCCGCGCAGGTGAAGGCCGGCGACATCGCCGTGTCTGGCGATATCGAAGTGATGAACAAGGATCTCGTGATCTGTCATCTTGATGACGGTGCGACGCTGAACATCGAACTGACCTGCGACACCGGCAAGGGCTATGTCCCCGCCGTCGCCAACCGTCCGATCGATGCGCCGATCGGCCTGATCCCCGTGGACTCGCTGTTCTCGCCGATCCGTCAGGTGTCGTACAAGGTGGAAAACACCCGCGTCGGCCAGGAACTGGACTATGACCGTCTGTCGCTGACCATCGAAACCGATGGCACCGTGACCCCGGAAGATGCCGTCGCCTATTCGGCACGCATCCTTCAGGACCAGCTGCAGCTGTTCGTCCACTTCGAAGACAGCATGACCACCAGCACCCCGGGTGCGGTGAGCCAGGCTGCTCCGGACGAGGGCGATGCCAACCAGATCAACCGTTACCTCCTCAAGAAGGTCGACGAGCTGGAACTGTCGGTGCGCTCGGCCAACTGCCTGAAGAACGACAACATCATCTACATCGGCGATCTGGTCCAGAAGACCGAAGCCGAGATGCTGCGTACGCCGAACTTTGGCCGCAAGTCCTTGAACGAAATCAAGGAAGTGCTCTCCAGCATGGGTCTGCGCCTCGGCATGGACATCCCCGGCTGGCCGCCCGAGAACATCGAGGAAATGGCCAAGAAGCTCGAGCAGGAACTGCTGGGTTAAGATATCGATCCTCCCCCGGCGTTGCTGGGGGAGGATTTCAAAGACGGCATCGGCGGTGGCCGTCAACACCGCCTGGACCGGGTTACCTGAAACGGACCCCTTACGAACGGAGTACTGAAAAATGCGTCACGGAATTGGCAAGCGCAAGCTGCAGCGGACCAGCTCGCACCGTATCGCGATGCTGCGCAACATGGCAGCCTCGCTGATCAAGCACGAGCAGATCACCACCACTTTGCCCAAGGCCCGCGAACTGCGTCCTTATGTCGAAAAGCTGATCACTTTGGCCAAGCGCGGCGGTCTTTCGAACCGTCGTCTGGCGATGGCGCGTCTTATGGACGACGCTCAGCTGGTCAAGCTGTTCGACACGCTCGCACCCCGCTATGCCGACCGCGCTGGTGGCTACACCCGCGTGCTCAAGGCCGGTTTCCGCGCTTCGGACGCGGCGCCGATGGGCATCATCGAACTGGTCGATCGCGACACCAGCGCCAAGGGCAAGGATTCGGGCCCGGTGATGGTTGAAGAAGACGAGTACGAAGGCGCCTGATCCGCGCTTGGCCTAGGCCGATTGCGACATTCCCTATGAAATGCTAGCCCATGGCGTCTCCTGAAAAGGAAATGCCATGGGTTCTTCGCGTTATGCGCCTTGGTGGTATTGGCCCCTGTCGGGATTGGCCCTGCTGTGGGGGGTGTGCGCCTGCGCGACATATTTTCTCGTGTCGTCAGATCCACCGGCCGATCAGAGAACGTTCTATGGCCAGTTGTCGGCGGTCAGAGCCGCTGCCGGGATTGTCGAGCGGTCATTCTACATCATCTGGGCGCAATTGTGTCTTCTGGGCGCCGTGGCCCTCCTGGTCCGCAGCTTTTGGGCGATGTTTGCCTATTTTGTCGCCTTTCCGGTTCTATTCTTCAGCAGCTTGTTCGCGCTGTTTTCTGAATCCTTGATGACAAAGGGCGTGCCGTTGTCCGTCCTGCTGGTGTTCGTCATGGCGTTGGCCGTGACAGGTGTGTGGCTGTGGCTGTCGAGCATGGCTGTGTTCCGTGGCTGGATGCGTCGATAACCGATTGCCAGCGCGACCGCGAATGTGCACATTTGGCGCCTGCTTTCGTTCAAACAATCAATATCATAGGGGATCGCCGATGCGCTCACGCGCCATTCTTGCCGCTTTGCTGGGAACCGTCGCCATGACTTTAGCCGCCCCTCTCGCCGCGAAGGATGCACGCATTGCCTATCCGGTGACCGAGACGGTCGACACGGTCGAAGAGCAGTTCGGCGTGAAGGTGGCCGACCCCTATCGCTGGCTGGAAAACGACGTCCGCGTCGATCCCAAGGTCGCCGCCTGGGTGGAAGCGCAGAACAAGGTCACCGATGCGTTCCTCGAAACGCTGGCCGGCCGCGCCGCGCTCGCCAACCGGATGCGCGGGCTGTACAATTATGCGCGCACCGGCGTGCCCGATGCCGCGGGTGGCCGCTATTTCTTCACGCGCAACTCGGGCCTGCAGAACCAGGCGGTGCTGTATGTGAAGGACGGCAATGACGGGGCCGAGCGGGTTCTGATCGACCCCAATGCCTGGGCCAAGGATGGCGCGACGGCGCTGGATGCCTGGGTGCCCAGCGAGGATGGCACCAGGCTCATCTATTCGATCCAGGACGGCGGCAGCGACTGGCGGACGGTCAAGGTGCTTGATGTCGCGACCGGCAAGGTGCTCGAAGACGACGTGAAATGGGTCAAGTTCTCCGCGCTCGAATGGGACAAGGCGGGCAAGGGCTTCTATTACTCGCGCTTCCCCGAGCCGGACAAGGCGGGCGAGTTCCAGTCGCTCAACACCAACCAGGAAATCCGCTATCACGCGCTCGGCACGCCGCAGGGCAGCGATCCCCTGATCTATGCGACGCCGCAAGAGCCGCAGCTCAACCATAGCGCGCAGGTGTCCGACGATGGCAGCTTCCTGCTGGTCACCTCGTCCTCGGGGACCGACGAGCGCTATCGCCTGACGATGATCGACCTGAAGGACCCGGCCAAGCGCCGCGTGCTGGTGCCTGAGCTCAAGAACGACTGGCAGATGGTCGGCATGGCCAAGGGCCGGATCTATTTCGTCACCAACAAGGATGCCCCGCGGCTCAAGCTCGTGTCGATGGCGACCACAGGAGACGAGACCAGCATCCAGACCGTGGTTCCCGAAGGCAAGGCGGTGATCGACGGCGCGTCGGTGCTCGGCGGCAAGCTGGTGGTCAATTATCTGGAAGATGCGCACGATGTCGTGCGGTTGTTCGACCTTGCCGGCAAGCCGATGGGCGATCTGCCCTTGCCCGGGATCGGATCGGTCGGCGGCTTCAAGGGCGATCTCGACTCTAAGGAGACCTTCTTCTCCTATTCGAGCTTCAACCGCCCGACGACGATCTATCGCTATGACATCAGCTCGGGTGCGGTGACGCCCTGGGCCGAGCCCAAGCTGGCGTTCAACCCCGATGACTACAAGGTCGAGCAGCGGTTCTTTGCCAGCAAGGATGGCACCAAGGTGCCGATGTTCATCGTCCGCAAGAAGTCGGTCACCGGCCCCGCGCCGACGCTGCTTTATGGCTATGGCGGCTTCAACATCTCGCTCACCCCGGGCTTCTCGCCGACGCGGCTCGCCTGGCTGGAGCAGGGCGGGGTGTTCGTCCAGGCGAACATTCGCGGCGGCGGCGAATATGGCAAGGCGTGGCACGATGCCGGGCGGCTCGCCAACAAGCAGAACGTGTTCGACGATTTCATCGGTGCGGGCGAGTATCTGATCAAGGAAGGCGTGACCGGCAAGGATCAGCTCGCCATCCAGGGCGGATCGAACGGCGGCCTGCTGGTCGGCGCGGTGGTCAACCAGCGGCCCGATCTGTTCGCGGCGGCCAATGCGGCCGTGGGCGTGATGGACATGCTGCGCTTCGACCGCTTCACTGCCGGTCGCTATTGGGTCGATGATTATGGCTATCCGAACAAGGAGGCCGACTTCAGGACGTTGCTCACATATTCGCCCTATCACACGATCCGCAAAGCCGATTATCCCGCGATCATGGTCTCTACCGCCGATACCGATGACCGCGTGGTCCCTGGCCACAGCTTCAAGTACACCGCGCGGCTGCAGGCGACCGAGGCCGGCGACAAGCCGCACCTCATCCGCATCGAAACCCGCGCAGGCCATGGTTCGGGCAAGCCGACCGACAAGATCATCGAGGAGTCCTCGGACATCTATGCGTTTCTCGCGCACTTCACGGGCCTGAAGATCACCGGCGAGTGACACAGGCGGGGCAGGGGGTGGTCGCGCGCGGCCGCCCCCAGGCTCACGACGCGGGCAGCCGTCTCTTGCCCTTGATCCGGCTCGTCAGATGATATTTGCCGCAACGGTCGCAGGCATAGGGGCGCAGGTCGATCTGTGCCGCCAATGCCGCCGCCAGCGCTTCCTGTTGGCTGGCGAAGCGTTGCTTGCGCTGGCAGACCGAAAGACGGGTGCGGGGCATTTTTGCAACAGCCTTTCGGATTATGCGGCGGCAGGTGGCGGCCATATTGCACGCAGGCAGGGCTTTGCGCCATGACTTGCAGATGACACAGACCTTCCGGCGTCGCGCCCTTTCCGCCCTGGCCCTTGCGGCCTCGATTCTGCCCTTTGCCGCGCAGGCGCAGGACAAGCCCGCCCCGATCAGCGAGGCCGAAGTGCGCGGCCATATCGCGACACTGGCGAGCGACGCATTCGAAGGCCGCGGCCCCGGATCGGCGGGCGAGACCAAGACGCTCGATTATCTCGCAAAGACCTGGGCATCCTATGGCCTGGTCTCTGGCACCAATGATGCGTCCAAGCCCTGGTTCCAGCCGGTGCCGCTGGTCGAGCGCAAGCCCTATGCGCAGGCGGTGAGCGCGATGGCGCGCGGCAAGGCGCTGGCGCTGCCCGACGATGGCGTGATGCTCGCCGGGCGCAACCCCACCGATCGCGTCACTGGCGAGCCGCTGTTCATCGGCTATGGCGTCAAGGCCGATGGCACGCTCAACGCCGATGTGAAGGGCCGTATCGTGCTGATGCTGTCGGCCGATCCCAAGTTCGAAGGCGCTGCCAAGCTGCCTGGCCTGCGCGATCGCCAGAAGATGCTGGCCGATGCCGGCGCTGCGGCGGTGCTGATCACCGCCCCCGAAGGCGCGCCCTGGGCGGCGCTGCGCGCGCAGCTGGGCAATGGCGCGATGCGCCTCGCCAGCGACGACAAGGGCGCGCCGATCGGCGGTGTGCTGCGCGGTGACGTGACTCAGGCACTGATGCGCACCGCGCGGCTCTCGCCCGCCGATGCCAGCGCCAGTGCGGCCAAGCGGGGCTTTGCGCCGGTCACGCTTCCGGTCACGTTGGATCTGGCGACCAGCACCTCCGTGCGCAAGTTCGACAGCCACAATGTCATCGGCAAGATCCCCGGCACCAGGCCCGGATCGGGTGCGGTGGTACTGCTGGGCCATTGGGACCATTTCGGCATCTGCCGCAGCGAGGAGGCCGAGGACCGCATCTGCAACGGCGCGGTGGATAACGCCAGCGGCATGGCGGTGCTGCTGACGGTCGCCGAGCGGCTGGGGCGGGGTGCGCCAATGGAGCGCGATGTCTATTTCATGGGCACCACGGCCGAAGAGCGCGGCCTGTTGGGCGCGTATCATTTCGCCGACAATCCGGTGGTGCCGCTCAAGGACATCGTCGTTGCGCTCAATGTCGATACTGTCGCGATCGCGCCTGCCGGGGCTCCGGTGGCGCTGGTGGGACGCGGCGAGAACGGGCTCGATGCCATCGTCGATCAGATCGCGCTCGACATGGGCCGCACGGTCGATTCCGACACCGAGGCCAATGCCTTCATCCGCCGCCAGGATGGCTGGGCTCTGGGGGCCAAGGGCGTCAAATCGATCATGGCGGGCGGCTCGTTCAGCGACATGAAGCTGCTGCAGGCGTTTCTTACCACCGTCTATCACCAGCCCGATGACGAGCTGACCGATGCGACGCCGCTGGGCGGCGCGGCGGATGATGCCAACCTGCATGTCAATCTGACACGCCATTTTGCCGATGAAGCGAAATATAAGCCCGCAACCACTGGCGATTGACGCGCAGCTTGGTTACATGGGCCGCCACCAGAAAACAGATTCGGATCAAGAAAGTGGCACTCCGCATGGACATCCCCCTCGGCCTTACCTTTGATGATGTCCTGCTGCGCCCTGCCGCGTCGGAAATCGTGCCCAGCCAGGCGGACACCACCACCCAGCTGACCAAATCGATCCGGCTCAACATCCCGGTGCTGTCGTCGGCGATGGATACCGTGACCGAGGCGAGCATGGCGATCGTCATGGCGCAGCTGGGCGGCATCGGCGTGCTCCATCGCAACCTCAGCATCGAGGAACAGATCGCCGCGGTGCGCCAGGTCAAGCGCTTCGAAAGCGGCATGGTGGTCAATCCCATCACCATCACCCCCGATGCGCCGCTCGCCGAAGCGCAGGCGCTGATGCGGCTGCATTCGATTTCTGGCATTCCGGTGGTCGAGGCCTCGGGCAAGCTTGCGGGCATCCTCACCAACCGCGACGTGCGCTTTGCCGAAAACCCGAACCAGCCGGTGCGCGAGCTGATGACGCGGGACAATCTGGCGACCGTGCCCGCCGATGTCGGGCAGGAGGATGCGCGCCGTCTGCTGCACCAGCGGCGGATCGAGAAGCTGCTGGTGGTCGACAACAACTATCACTGCATCGGCCTGATCACGGTCAAGGATATCGAAAAGGCGGTGATGCACCCCGATGCGACCAAGGATGCGGCTGGACGCCTGCGTGTCGCGGCCGCCTCCACCGTGGGCGAGGCCGGGCTGGAGCGCAGCAAGGCGCTGATCGATGCAGAGTGCGATGTCATCGTCGTCGATACCGCGCATGGCCACAGCAAGATGGTCGCGGTCGCGGTCGAGGCGATCAAGAAGTACAGCAACCATGTCCAGGTGATCGCCGGCAATGTCGCGACCGCCGCAGCCACGCGCGCGCTGATCAATGCGGGCGCCGATGGCGTCAAGGTCGGCATCGGCCCCGGCTCGATCTGCACCACCCGCGTCGTTGCCGGTGTCGGCGTGCCGCAGCTGACCGCGATCATGGAATCGGCAGAAGAGGCGGAAAAGTCGGGCATCCCCGTCATCGCCGATGGCGGCCTGCGCACCTCGGGTGATGCTGCCAAGGCGCTGGCCGCCGGCGCGTCGACCATCATGATCGGATCGATGCTGGCAGGCACCGAAGAGGCACCGGGCGATACCTTCCTGTTCCAGGGCCGGGCGTACAAGAGCTATCGCGGCATGGGCAGCGTCGGCGCGATGGCGCGCGGCAGTGCCGACCGCTACTTCCAGCAGGATATCAAGGATCAGCTCAAGCTCGTCCCCGAAGGCATCGAGGGCCAGGTGCCGTTCAAGGGCCCGGCGCGCGACGTCGTCCACCAGCTGGTCGGTGGCATCAAGGCGGCGATGGGCTATACCGGCTCTGCGACCATCGACTCACTGCGCCGCAACGCCGAATTCGTGCGGATCACCAATGCGGGCCTGCGCGAAAGCCATGTCCATGATGTGACGATCACCCGCGAGGCCCCGAACTATCCGACACGCTGACCGCAGATGATCGAACTGGTCCCCTATATGCTGATGCTGGCCTGGGCAGCGCCCGGTCAACCGCGCGGGGTCGAGATCGATCGGGTCGCTGAGGTGTTCGCCAGCCAGGACGCGTGCGAGAAGGCCGCGCCGGCCTATGTCGCTGCGGCGCGGCGTGAAGGCGTGACTCACAAGTGCCTGGCGATTCCGGCGCGCGAGGAATTCGACCGGCTGTTTGCCGAGCTGGATGCCCGTGAGGCGCGCAAGTGACGCCTTCAGCCCGCGTCCAGGCGGCGATCGATCTGGTCGATGCGATCCTCAATGCCGCGCGCGGGCAGGGGGCCAGCGCGGATACGCTGGCGCGCAATTTCTTCCGCGAACGGCGCTATATGGGTTCGGGCGATCGCCGCGCGGTGCGCGATCTGGCCTATCGCGCGGTGCGCCGCTTTGGCGAGATCCCGGCGAACGGCCGCCTCGCGATGGCGGGGCTCGCGCGCGAGGATGCGGCGCTGGCCGAGCTGTTCGATGGGTCGCAATATGGCCCGGCGCTGCTGGCGGACGATGAGCCGGCCGCGACCGGCGGAGTCATCCCCGGCTGGATCTCGGCGCTGCTGCCCGCGCTGTTCGACGAGGCGGAGAAAACCGCGCTGCTCGACCGTGCCGCGCTCGACCTGCGGTTCGATCCGACCCGCACCGATCCCGCTGCGCTGCGCGCGGTCTGGCCCGATATCCAGTTCAGCGATCACCTCCAGCGCGCCGCGCGGCTGCCCAATGGCACCGCGATCGAGGACAGCGCACCGTGGCAGCAGGGCGCGATCGACGTGCAGGACTGGGGCAGCCAGGCGATCGTCCAGGCGTGCATTGGTGCCGAGCCACCTTCGCTGGTGATCGATCTGTGCGCGGGCGCGGGCGGCAAGACGCTGGCGCTGTCGGCGATGCTGCCGGGCACGCGGATCATCGCATCGGACACCAGCCGCGACCGGCTGGCGGCGATGGAGCCCAGGCGCAGGCGCGCCGGGGCCGACCGCATCGAGACGCTGCTGCTCGATCCGAAGCGCGAATGGGAGAAGCTCGCGCCGTTCGAGGCTCAGGCCGATGTCGTGCTGGTCGATGCGCCGTGCAGCGGCGCAGGGACCTGGCGGCGCAACCCCGAAACCCGCTGGCGGCTGACACCCGGGCGGCTCGAGCGGCTGGTGGGCGAACAGGCGCGGCTGATCGAGATTGCGATGCGGCTGGTGCGCCCGGGCGGCGCGTTGGTCTATGCGGTCTGCTCGCTGCTCCCCGACGAGGGCCCACGCCAGATCGCGCGCGCCTTGTGCAACCAGGCGGGCTGGCATATATCGTTGGCAGATATGGACATTGGCCGCCTGATCGGGGCCGATGGCGGGCTGTGCGATGCGCCGCAGGGCGCCGACACCCCCGTCGGAAGGCTCCTGACGCCGCATCACGACGGCACCGACGGCTTTTTCTTCACAAGAGCTTGCCGGTCATGATAGCCTTGCGCTCAGCCTGGGAGAATATCATGCGTTTTGCGCCTGCCGCCGTTGCCTTGTCATTGCTGCTTGCCACCGTTTCGAGCACCGGAATCAGCCAGCCGGTGCGTTTCGCCGTCAATCCCTCGTCGCAATATCTGATGGACGAAGGCGCCAAGGTGCAGGCCGATGGCAAGCTCGATGACGCGAACGGCCTGTTCGAGGCGGCGCTGGCGATCGATCCGGGCAACCGTTCGGCCTATATCGCGCTGGCGCAGGTCGCGAGCGCGCAAGGCCTGCCGGGCAAGGCGATCCGCTTCTATCGCGAGGCTTTGCGGCTTGACCCCAATGATGTCGCGGCGCTCGCCGGGCAGGGCGAGGCGATGATCCAGCGCGGCGCAGTCGAAAAGGCACGCCGCAACCTGGTGCGCATCGAGGCGCTGTGCACCAGCGGCTGCACCGAAGCCGGCCGCCTGCTCGCTGCGATCGACAAGGCTGCTGCCAAGCCGGTGCTGTCCGCCGAAGCCGTCGCCTCGACGCCGACGGTGACCGAGCAGCCTTGAACCAATCTCTCCCCTCCCTTCAGGGAGGGGCAGGTCCGGCCTGCCGGACCTGGGTGGGCTGGGGCCCAGCGGTTGCGTAGGCCCACCCCGCCCTGCGGGCACCCCTCCCGCCTGCGGGAGGGGATAGGGATATGCGATCCACAATCTTCCAGGCGCACATTAAATCCTCCCACAGCTTGCTGGGGGAGGGGGACCGCCCGCGCAGCGGGTGGTGGAGGGGCAGCGAGGTCGTGAAATCGGCCAGCGCCGTGCTATCCCGCTTCCCCTCCACCCCTGACCTTCGGTCAGCGGTCCCCCTCCCCGAGACAAGCTCGGGGAGGATTCTTATATGCGCGCCCTGGCAGATCAGGGGCTGACAGCATCTCCTGATACCGCAGCCACCCCCATCCCCGGCATTTCCTTGATATAGATATCGCGCTGCGGGAACGGGATCTCGATGTCGTGGGCCTTGAACAGAACCCACACGCGCATCAGCACATCGCCGCGGATGTTGCCCATGCCGCCTTCGGGATCGGAGATCCACGCGCGGATTTCCCAGTTGACCGAATTGTCGCCGAAATCGGTCATCCAGATTCGCGGGGCGGGGTCCTTCAGCACGCGCGGGGTTTCGTCGACCGCGCGGTAGAGCAGTTCCTGCACCAGCTGCATGTCGCTGCCATAGCCGACGCCCAGCGGGATGCGCATGCGCACGTTGCGGTCGGAATAGGACCAGTTTTCCACCGGCGTGGTCATCAGGTCCTCGTTGGGGATCAGATGCTCCTTGCCGTCGCGGGTGATCACCGAGACCGCGCGCACGCCGATCTTGTTGACCCAGCCGAAGCTGTCGCCCACCGCGATGACATCGCCCGGCTTGATCGACCGGTCGAGCAGCAGGATGATGCCGGCGAACAGGTTGCCGATGGTTTTCTGCAGCCCGAAGCCGATCGCAAGCCCGAACGCGCCCGAAAAGAAGCTGAGTGCGGTGAGATCGATGCCCAAAGTATCGATGCCGATGAAGAAGGCGAGCACGATGACGACGACGCCCGCGATCTTCTGTCCCAGCAGCTTTTGCGTGGGATCGAGCCCGTCGCTGCTGCCGATGATGTGCCCGGCGATGCGGTTGACGACGCGGGCGGCGGTATAGAGCACCAGGATGGTGATTGCGATTGTCACCACCCACAACAGCGAGAAGCGCTTTTCGCCGAGGTTGAAGCCCACGCGGTCCATCGCGGTGGTGATCGGGTCCAATCCGCCGAACATGCTCGCCAGGATCGATATCAGCGTCGCCAAGCCCAGGAACGTGCCCAGCCAGTCGGGCATGCGCACACCGCGCACCAGATCGTTGACGAACAGGGCCAGCGAGATGGCCAGCGTGATGCCGAAGATGACCGAGGCGATCAGGCTCCAGTCATAGAGGTTGAGCGCCATGCCGATCAGCATCGCGGTGGTGAAGCGGCGCACCATGTCGCGGATGCGGCGGCGCGCCAGTTGGCTTTCATGCCCTGCGCGACGTTCCCAGATCGCGGCGAGGCGCAGGTAGATGAGGCGGCTCAGCCCCCAGCCGATGACGAGCGCGGCGGTGGCGACCAGCGCGGCCAGCATGCCTTCGACATATTGCAGGTCGTCTGGGCGGTCGATCCACCCCCATCGCGTGAAAAGTGCCGAGATACCTGCGTTCATGCGTGCATGGTAAACGCGTCCAGCCCCTTGGCAAGGTCGGCGATGAGATCGTCGGTGTCTTCCAGCCCGATATGCAGCCGCACCACATACGGATTGGCATCGCCCGGTGGCGGCCAGGACGTCGCGCTGCGGCAGCGGGCGGGATCGACGGGAATCGCCAGGCTTTCGAACCCGCCCCAGCTGTAGCCGATGCCGAACAGCGTGAGCGCATCGATCAGCGCCGCGCGTGCCGCATCCGACCCGCCGTTGACCACGAAGGAGAACAGCCCGCTCGATCCGGTGAAGTCGCGCTGCCACAGGTCATGGCCGGGGCAGGTGGGGAGCGCAGGATGCAGCACGCGCGCGACCTGCGGCTGCTCGGCCAGCCAGTGCGCGATCTTGAGCGCCGAGGCCTGATGCTGGCGCAACCGCACATCGAGCGTCCGCAGGCCGCGCAAGGCGAGCCAGGCATCATCGGGCGAGACGACATGGCCCAACGCCTGCGCGGTGTGGCGAAGGCGCGGATAGAAGGCTTCTGTCGCGGTGACCGATCCCAGCATCACGTCCGAATGACCGACGATGTACTTGGTGCACGCCATGATGCTCATGTCCGCGCCCAGGGCGAGCGCGGGCAGGAACAGCCCGGTTGCCCAAGTGTTGTCGATCAGCAGCGCGATGTCGGGATTGGCCGCGCGCGCCGCCTGGCAGATCGCGGGCACATCCTGCACCTCGAAGGTCAGGCTGCCCGGGCTTTCCATCAGGATGGCGCGTGTGCGCTCACAGATTAGCTCGGAAATTCCGCCGCCTATCTGCGGATCGTAATAGCGTGTCTCAACCCCGAAGCGCTTGAGGAAGCCATCGGCAAAACTGCGCGACGGGTCATAGGCGCTGTCGGTCATCAGCAGCACATCGCCCGGCGAGAGCACCGCGAGCAGCGCGCCAGTGATCGCCGCGACGCCCGAGGGATAGAGCATCGTGCCATGCGCGCCCGGTTCGAGCGCGGTCAGCGCCTCGGCCAGCGCCCATTGCGTGGGTGATCCGCGGCGGCCGTAGAAAAAGCGTCCGTCTTCATTGGTTTGCGGGCCGGACTTGAGAGCGGCTGTATCCGCATAGAGATGCGTGCTGGCGCGCCAGACCGGCGGGTTGACCACCGCGCCGGGCTGATCGGCGGTCCCCGTCCACTCGGGCCGCCTGCCGCCGGTGATGACCCGGGTGGCGGGCGATTGCGGGGTGGAGGGGGGCTTGGCCATGGGTGTCACCTACTCCTCTCCCTCAGGGGAGAGGATACGAAGCCTTGTCAGCTTGCCTGACCAGGCGAAGTTGGAAGAGGGCGGCGCGTTATCGCTCTAGTCCCTCTCCCTGCTTCGCTGAAGCGAAGCTGTCCCTCTCCCCTGAGGGAGAGGGGAAAGCAAGGTCAGCCCATCGCCTTGGGGGTGTCGGCGTCGGCACCCCATTCGGTCCAACTGCCGTCATAGAGCGAGACGTCGGTCTTGCCGAGCAGGTGCGCGCCAAAGGCGACGACGCTGGCGGTCATGCCCGAACCGCAGGTGGTGACCATCGGCTGTTCGATATCGACGCCGGCTGCCACGAAGGCGGCCTTGAGGTCGTCACCGGTCTTCCAGGTGCCATCGGCGTTGAACAGGCTGCTGTGCGGCAGGTTGACCGCGCCGGGAATATGCCCCGATGCGATGCCGGGGCGCGGATCGGCCTCGGCGCCTGTGAAGCGTGCCGCCGGGCGCGCGTCGACGACCTGTTCGGCCTTGCTGTGCAGGTTGCCCAGCATGTCGGCCTTGGAACGGACGTTCTTCTTGTCTTCCCAGACGGTGAAATGGCGGTGACGCAGCGTTTCCTTGCCGGTCTTGATCGGGCGGCCTTCGGCCTTCCACTTGGCGATGCCGCCATCGAGAATGGCGACCGCGTGCGCGCCGAACATGGTCAGCATGAACCAGGCGCGGGCAGAAGACTTCAGCGGACTGTCATCGTACAGTACGATGCGGCTGCCATCGCCGAGGCCCAGCGACTGCATGCGGCTGGCGAACTTTTCCGCAGGGGGAAGCGTGTTCTCGATCGCAGAGTTGCTGTCGACCAGCTCTTCCAGGTCCATGAACACGGCGCCGGGAATGTGGCCGGCCTCGTATTCGGCCAGAGCATTGCGGCCGGTGTCTGCCAGAAACTTGCTCGCATCGACGATGCGGAGATCGGAGGCGCCCATTTCATTGGCGAGCCACTCGGTTGAAACCAGCGAATCCATCTTGGTGAGTCTCCCTACTGCGATTACGCGCCCGGTTTTTTGGCGTTTTCCCGGCTTTTTAGACGTGAAACCCGGCTGGTTGCTCAGCCGGGGTGCCATGTTTTTGTTGCGCTGCACCATCAACATTATCCTGTCAGGGCGGGCGCGTCGAGTCGCAACGGGAAGGCGGCTCCAGTTTTTTCGCCTATGTTGCAATGAGGTGAAGCCGGTGGTGGCGTGGTGCCGGGCTTCGCGGTACGGGGGCGGCCAGACCATCAAGCAAAAGGGACCTTCATGCGCATCCTGCTGACCAATGACGATGGCGTTCATGCGCCGGGCCTGGCCGTGCTGGCCGATATCGCCCGCGCATTGTCCGACGATGTGTGGATCGTTGCCCCGTCCGAGGAGCAGTCGGGCGCGGGCCATTCGCTCACCATCACCCGGCCGTTGCGCGTCCAGCAACATGGCGAGAAGCATTATTCGGTCACCGGCACGCCGACCGACGCGGTGATGATGGCGGTCGCCCGGCTGATGAAGGACTGCCCGCCCGATCTGATCCTGTCCGGCGTCAATCGCGGCGCGAACCTTGCCGAGGATGTCACCTATTCGGGCACCGTCTCGGCGGCGATGGAAGGGGCGCTGGCGGGCATCCCCTCGATCGCGCTCAGCCAGGTCTATGCCCGCGAAGGCGCAGGGCTCGACGTCTCGTTCGATGCCGCGGCCCATTGGGGCGAGCAGGTGGTGCGCAAGGTGATATCGCAGCCGATGGCGCGCCGGACGCTGGTCAACATCAACTTCCCCGCGCGCGCTGCCGCCGATGTGCGCGGCGTGCGCGTCGTCGCGCAGGGGTTTCGCGATTATGGCCGGTTGAAGATCGTCACCAACACCGATCCGCGCGGGTTCGAATATCACTGGTTCGGCCTGGGCGGCGCCGTGCAGACCCCGGCGCACAGCACCGATCTGGAGGCTGTGATCGATGGCTATATCGCGGTGACGCCGCTGCATCTGGATCTCACCCATTATGAATCGGTGGCAGCACTCGCCGCAACATTCGATCAGGCGTGAGCGGCAAACGCGTTGTAAATCCTGCCCAAAACGGTGGCAAAGCGGACAATCCATGCTAGACGTTGACGCCATGGCGTGGGGAAACAACCGACATTACACAGGGCTGGCCGTCGCGGCCGCTTTGCTGGCAACAGGCTGCATACCCGGCGGGGTCAGCGAGCAGGGTCTGCAGCCCGAGATCAGCGAGGCCGGCGTGGCCGCCGAACTTCCGCAGGAAGTGGTGACGGGCAGCGATGCGCCGGTCTGGGAAAGCCGCAGCGTTGCGGCCAATGCATCCGATGTGATCGGCACGATCTATGTCGTGAAGCCCGGCGATACGCTGCGCGGGATCGGCAACAGCACCGGCGCGGGATCAGAGGCGATTGCTGCGGCCAATGGCCTCAGCGCGCCCTACATGCTGCGCCCCGGCCAGCAACTCACTGTTCCCGGTGGCCGCTATCACACCGTCGCGCAGGGCGAGACGGGCATCGCGATCGCTTATGCCTATCGCGTATCATGGAGCGATATCGTCGCGCTCAATGCGCTGTCGGAGCCCTATATCCTGCGCGTCGGGCAGAAATTGAAACTCCCGCAAGGCGCGCAGATGGCCGCGGCTGTCCCGGCTACGGCGGCCCCGACACCGGCCCCCAGCGCGACCAACGGGGTGGCCAACGGCGCGAAGCCCGGGCGCATCGGCGCCTTGGTGGTCAACATCGATGACGTCGTCACCGGCAGCCAGCCTGCGATTGCCGAAGGCTCTGCCGTGCCGAGCGCCAAGCCTGCGCGCGCGCCGGTCGCCGCCAGCGTTCCGGTCAACGTGCCCAGCGCCTTTGCCGGCCGGTTTACCTGGCCGCTGACCGGGCCTTTGCTCACCCGCTTCGGTCCGGTGGGCAAGGGGCAGATCAGCAACGGTATCGACATTACCGCCAGCCGCGGCCAGCCGTTTCGCGCTGCTGCCGATGGCGTCGTCTCGTATGCCGGCAGCGAGGTGGCGATCTATGGCGGGCTGATCCTGGTCAGTCATGGCGGCGGCTGGGTCAGTGCCTATGGCCATGCCGAACGGATCGATGTGACCCGCGGCCAAGCGGTCAAGGCTGGCCAAGTGCTCGGCGCGGCGGGGCAGAGCGGCTTTGCTGAAGCGCCCAAGCTGCACTTCGAGCTGCGCAAGGACCGCAAGCCGGTCGACCCGATGCTGTACCTTCCCAAGAACTGACTGAGCGCATGGCCGATCCCGACTTCAAGCCCAAGGCGCTGCTGAAACGGGCGGCGCGGCTGCCGGTCTGGGCCGATGTAATGCTGCGGCTGAGCGTGGCGTTCGCGCTGATCGGGCTGGTGATCCTAATCCACTGGCTCGACCGGGCGGGCCTCAAGGACAATTACGACAACGAGATCAGCTTTCTCGATGTCGTCTATTTCACGATGATCTCGGTCACCACCACCGGCTTTGGCGATATCGCGCCGGTGTCGGACCGATCGCGGCTGATCGAATCGGTGCTGGTGACCCCGGTGCGGATCGCGGTGATTTTCATCTTCGTCGGCACCGCCTACAGTTTCGTCATCAAGCGCACATGGGAAAAATGGCAGATGAGCAGGATCCAGCAGCGCCTGACAGGGCATATCGTGGTGCTGGGCTTTGGCACCAGCGGCACCGAGGCGGTGCGCGAACTGGTCGCGCGCGGCAGCGACCCCTCGGGCATCGTCGTGGTCGACCAGTCGGAAGAATCGCTCGCCCGCGCCGAGGCGATGGGCTGCAACGTGCTCAACGCCGATGCGACGCGCGACGAGACGCTGAAGGAAGTGCACATCGACAGGGCATGTTCGGCGATCGTGTCGGCGGGGCGCGATGACACCTCGATCCTGATCGTGCTCACCATCCGCCATCTCGCGCCCGAGGTGCCGATCAGCGTGGTGGTGCGCGCGGCGGACAACGAACTGCTGGCGCGGCAGGCGGGCGCGAACACCGTGATCAATCCGGTCAGCTTTGCAGGGCTGCTGCTCGCAGGCTCCTGCCATGGTCCGCATATCAGCGCCTATCTCGCCGATCTTGCCTCGTCGAGCGGACGCGTCGTGCTGATCGAGCGCGCGGTGCGCGACGAGGAAATCGGCGTGCCGCTCAAGGACATCAAGGACGGGGTCGGGGTGCGGATCTACCGCGATGGCAAGCCTTATGGTTTCTGGGACGATGAAACCGCCAGCCTGCAAGCGGGCGATCTGGTGGTGGTGATCACTCAGGGCGATGGCCGCAAGCCTGCGACGATGGCGAGCGATTGAGGACGAACGGTTGGTAGTGGATCGCTTTCCCCTCCCGCCTGCGGGAGGGGCAGGTTCAGCTTGCTGAACCGGGGTAGGCTACTGCCCAAGCATGCCTGCTCAAACCCACCCCGGCCTTCGGCCACCCTTCCCGCCTGCGGGAGGGGAGATTTTGGCCAAGCCCGCTCAGCCTGAGCCTGTCGAAGGCCCCGCGCAAACACCGCAATGCATCAATCGCCGCCGCCACAGCCTCCGCCGCAACCGCTGCTGCAGCCGCTGTCGCCGCCCGAATCGCTGCTGCCTCCCGAATCGCTCCAGTCGCCATCCGCGCCGCTGCCGCCAAAGTCGCCGCCGCCTGCAGCAAAGGCCGCGCCGCCGGCAGCTGCCGTGCCGGCCGCGCCCGATCCGGACCAGCCATCGAACGATGAATCGCTGCTGCCCGAACTGTCACCAGTGTCACGCGCGCGCCGTCGGCGGTTTGCGGCCTGTGTTCTGTGCGCATTGCGCCGCCGATCGATCAGCAGGCCCAGCAGAAAAAGTGCAAGGCCGAGGCCGACAATGAACAGGACAAACCCTGTGCTGCTCCCGAACAAGAATTCCCAGAAGCGCTTGAACCCCGGCACGGTTTGCGCGGTGGCGGTATCGGCGGCGAGCGCGGTGCAGGCCGCCAGCAGCACTGCGCCGCCCGCCATGCCTGCGATCGAGACGTAACGGCGCGGGAGGAGATAATGATGCGACCGGTCAACCCATTGGTATCGCACGCCAAAACGCACATCGCTGGGCGGCCAGATGTCTGACGGCGGTTCGCTGCCAAAGGTGTCGCGATAGCGCTGCAGCGTCGCAGCATAGAGGCTGCGGTATTTGCGGCCCTCGGCGCTGCCACCGGCGGTGGGGCCGTGGTGCAGCGGCCGCCCGATGATCCGCGCGCACAGGTCTTCCCAATAATGCCGGGTATAGGCCAGATGCAGATGCCAAGCCTGATCGATCTGATCGGACGGCGTGACCGGCTCGGTCCCGGTGGCGGCGAGATAGAGAAAGCGGCGGTATTCGTTCATCACCGCTTCGGCATGGCCGCGTGACCAGCCGTTTTCGCGGGCAAGCCGCCGGGTGAAGCTCAGCGCAGCACCATCGGGCTCGATGCGCATATCGGCAAGCGCCCGCCATATCGGATCATCGACCATCACCGCCCTCCCGCCGTTTTGGTGGATGCAAGGCTATCGAGTCATTCCCCGATGGGCAATCGCCAATGTAAAACCAGATCGGGAGCATCCGCTGTGCGCGGATACTCCCGATGCATGGCTTGAAAGATTGGTCGAGTTAGCGGCGCATGCGCGTCCGCGTTTCCAGATCGCCCAGGCGGCGATCGAGATAGGCGCGGTCGTCGGCGCTGGCGTTCATCCGGGCATAAGCCGCGTCCAGCCGGGCAAGGTCTTCATGCTCGACCCGAAGCTGCGCCTGCGCGCTGGCGGAAAGGCCGCTCGAGGGCAGCGCGCGGGCAATGCCATCGAGACGCTCGCGCGGGGTCAGCATCGGCGTTGCGCCATTGCCGCCGGTCGAGGCCATGTCGCCGACGCGCGCATCGAGCGCTTCCAGACGGGTATAGAGGTCGTCGCGCTCCTGATCGGTGACGCGGCCATCGCGCAGATAGGTCGCTTCGGTGCGCACCAGCGTTGCGTAATCGGTCTTCAGACGGGCGCCTGCGACACGGGTGATGCGTCGCGCAGTAACCGACGCATCGACGCGCTGGTTGAATTCGGTCTGGCCGTCGGCGATCGAGATGCCGATGTCATTCTGACCGTCATCGCCATAGCCGCCGTCGGACATGACCTGGGTCAGCTGGCCATAACGATCGGCCAGATCCTCGCGTTCCTGGATCGTGAAGCGGCGGTCGGCGCCATAGCGGGCCTCGAGCTGCACCAGATCGTAATAATCCGACTTCAGCCGCGCGGCGGTGCGCTGGTCCATGCTGCCCGAGCGGACATCGGCATCGATACGCTGTTCGAACTGCGCGCGCTGGGTGGCCAGCGGCGTGCGGCCGAGCGACCACTGTGCTTCGATCGACTGAGTCGATCCGGTACGGTCGCCAAACAGCGCGCCAAAGATCGAGTTCAGCCGCTCCTGCTGCCGCGATGGCTGCTGGGTGCTGGTGTCGGTCTGGGCGAATGCGCTGGTTCCGCTCAGCAGCAGGGCGGCGGCAGCAGTGGCGGTATAAAGTGACTTCATTTTCGGTAATTCCTCGGTGAACGATGCCCACAGTACGTGCATCGCCGCCGAGGGTTGCGTTGAACCGAGCCGCGCCCGCGACCGGATGGATCAGTTGGAGAGGCTGCCCTTCAGCGTGCCGATCACCTGATCCTGGCTTTCGACCAGCGCCAGCACGTGCCTGCGCGCCTGATCGATCTGGTCGCTGCCGCCTGGTTGCAGCTCGCCTGCAGCCTCCTTGGCCAGGCGGGCGACATACAGCTCTTCCAGATCGCCCAGCAGCTCTGCCAGATCGCGGCGGGGGGCATCGAGCGCGCTGATGCTGATCTGCGCGACCGACCAGGCTTCCGATCCGGTGGCCTTGCCGCGCGCTGCGCCCGCGTTCTGCTGCGCAGCGGACCGGGCGATGGCGAAATCGGCCTCCGCCTTGTCGGCGCGCGCCAGGATCGCCGTCAGGTCGCGCGCAAGGGCAGGATCGGCGATCGATTCGATCGGCGGCGGCGGGGCCTTGGCCTCGGCCTGGCGATCGCGCAGCTCGACATCGCGCCGCGCCAGCGACGGGCGATCGGCCATGGGCTCGAGGCAGGCCGCAAGCGGCAGCGACGCTGCAAGGGAGAACAGGGGCACGAGTTTTGCGGCAGTGACTTTCATGAAACAAGGCTCTAGGGCAGGCAGAGCGCATCGGCAACCGGCGAGCCGGTCGGGGCGCTTTCAACAGACCTCTTCGGTCGGAGTCCAGTCAGCCAGAACCGCCAAAAAAGCGGCGGCAACGGTTGACAGCCCCGGCACATTCACCTAACGGGCATGGCTTTCCGGCGCGGGACATCCCGTCGCAGGACAGCGTTTTTCACTCTGATGATTCGGTTCTGGCAACAGGGCGATGTTTGAGAGCGGAACTCGCCGTTTGCGTGCCCGGAACCGATTGAAGCAAACAGAAACGAGACAACCCATGTTCGCTATCGTGCGCACAGGCGGCAAGCAGTATCGCGTTGCAGCCGGAGATAAAATCGCAGTGGAAAAGCTGGCCGGAGAGGCTGGCGACGTCATCGCGCTGAACGACATTCTGCTCGCCGGTGACGGTGGCGAATCGAAGGATCTGGCCGGTGTGGTCGTTTCTGCCGAGATCATCGCGCAGGCGAAGGCCGAAAAGGTCGTGATCTTCAAGAAGAAGCGTCGCCACAACTATCGCCGCAAGCTTGGCCATCGCCAGCAGCACACGATCCTGCGCATTCTGGGCGTGGGTGAAGCAGTGAAGGCTGCGCCTGCCAAGGCTGCCGCCAAGACCGAAGCACCGGTGGAAGCCGCTGCAGAAGCACCCGCCGCTGAAGCTGCTCCGAAGAAGGCTCCGGCCAAGAAGGCAGCGCCGAAGAAGGCCGCCGCCAAGCCCGAAGCCGATTCGTCGGCCGACAACGCCTGATAGCGCGCGCACAAGGAGTTTTGAAAAATGGCACATAAGAAAGCAGGCGGTTCGTCGCGCAACGGTCGTGATTCCGCAGGTCGCCGTCTTGGCGTGAAGAAGTTCGGTGGCGAGCCCGTCATCGGCGGCAACATTATCATCCGCCAGCGCGGAACCAAGGTCTATGCCGGTGCCAATGTCGGCATGGGCAAGGACCATACGCTGTTTGCGCTCACCGAAGGCCGCGTGAAGTTTCACGAAGGACGCCTCGGCCGCAAATACGTATCGGTCGTGGCCGAAGCCATGGCGATGGCTGCCGAATAACGGACGATCGATGACGGGTCGTCCTTCACAGGGATGACCCCGGCCAGTGCGAAGGCACCGGACCAAATGACAGGGAGATGGGGTCCGTCCCATCTCCCTTTCTTTTTGTCTCCCTGTCACCGCTTTGACTCAGGCCTGTCACGTTTGGCTGGCAAGGGCGCGGTAACACAGGAGAGACATAATGTTTGCAAGAACGCAAAGATTGTTGCTGCGGCCGGTCTGGCCGGAAGATGCAGAAGGCTTGTTCGCTGCGATCAACGACGCGGGCATCGTGTGCAACCTGGCGCGTGCACCCTGGCCCTATGGTCGCGATGATGCACAGGCCTTTGCCCGGCGCGCGCAGGACCCGCGCTTCCCCCATTTCCTGCTGACGCTACCGGGTGATGCCGGACAGACGCTGGTCGGCAGCTGCGGTCTGGGGGAAACCGATGGCGAGGCGGAACTGGGCTATTGGATCGCGCGCCAACACTGGGGTAGGGGCTATGCCACCGAAGCCGCGCGCGCGGTGATCGCCAACGCGTGGATGATCGGCCACCGCCGGCTGGTCGCCAGCCACTATATCGACAACCCGGCCTCGGGCGCGGTGCTGCGCCGCCTGGGCTTCAAGCCCACCGGCATCACCCGCCCGCGCTTCAGCGCTGGACGCGGCTATGCAGCCATGGCGCAGGAATACGCGCTGGAAAGCGACATGGTGGACGTGGAGCGAGCGATGGCGGCTTGATTTGAAGCTTTCCCCTCCCGCACGCGGGAGGGGCAGGCCCGGCTTCCCGGGCCGGGGTGGGCAGGGGCACAACGGGCTGATCAGGCCCACTCCGTCTTCGCCTTCGGCTCAGCCACCCCTCCCGCAGGCGGGAGGGGATAGAATGGTGTCTATTTCTTCACCGCAAAGCAGGCCTGGCCGGTGCGCACCACGCTGTCGCAGGCCTGGCGCGCGGCGGCCTGGGTGGCGAAGGGGCCGGCTTGCAGCTTGGTCACCGCGCCTGCCTTGACCAGATAGGGCTGCAGTCCGGTGAGCGCGGCGTTCTGGCGTTCCAGACCGGACCACAAGGTGCGGGCACGGCCTTCCTCGCTGAACGCGCCGAGCTGGATGCGCCAGTCGCCGCTGGAGGCCATGATCGGCGCTGCAGCGACGGGCGCCGCGGTGGCTGCCACGACGGGGGCAGGGGCAGGCGCGCGCGATGCAGGCGGTCCTGAGGCCGCCACAGAGGCCGACGGCGAACCCATCGTCGCGAAATCCACCCCGGCGCTGGCGGCCGTGCCGGTCGGGCTGGACGGAATCGTCGGGATCACCGTGCCGTTGGCGTTCGAAGGCGGCAGGCTGGTGGTCTGGATGGTCGAGGTCGGCGCAGGCTTGCGGACGATGGGGGCAGCAGCCGGGGCGGGGCTGGCAGAGGCCATCGCGGGTCGCGAACCGCCCGCAGCGCCGGTCGCCGGATCGACATTGAGGCCCGCAGCGGCCCCTGCAAGCCGCTTGCGCTCGGCAATGGCGTCACGCTCGAGCTGCGCTGCGAGCTGCGTGCCCTTGGTGCGATCCGCCAGCGGAATGTACTTGTCCATCGTCGCCAGGCTGCGCGAGGCCTGCGGCAGGCCCTGCGCCGAAGCGCGGGTCATCAGCGCATAAGCGCGCACCCAGTCCTTTTCGGCAATGTCGCCGTTGAACATCGCGGTGCCCAGCACATATTGCGCGCGCGGCTCGCCCCGCGCGGAAGAAGCGCGGATGAAAGGCATCGCCTCTTCGCGGCGGTTGTCCTGGAACAGCACCAGCCCGTAATTGTCGGAGGCTTGGACATGGCCACGATCGGCGGCCTTCTTGTACCAGCTTTCGGCCTGCTTGAGGTCCATCGGCACGCCGCGGCCCAGCTTGTAGGCCTGGCCCAGATTGAACTGCGCATCGGGATCACCCTTGGCCGCAGGATCGCGCCATTCGGTCACGGCGCGGTCGAATTCGCCCCGCTCCCAGGCGTCGACTCCCGCCTTCACATCGGCAAGCGCCGGGCTTGCCGCCCCCAGGGCGACAAGTGCAGCGCCTAAAAGACCGAAACTACGCGAAAATTTTGTCGAACGTGCCATGCGGGTCTTTCTCCGTCGCATATGGTAAAGTCTCATGCCGATCCTATCAGACCGAATTGGCGCGGCAAGCCGGGCTTACCGGTCGTTACATGCGTAAAGCGCTATAGCTAACGACCTATTAGCAAAGCGTTGATAGACGGTTCAATAGCGCTGCAGGACTATCCAGAAAGCCCGCAATTGCCGCCCTGCGCTGTGCCACTGCGGCCAGCGTTAACTCAAAATTAGCTGCCCCGGCGCATTTTTCATTCCGACCGAATGGACGGTAAAGGGGGTTTGAGTGCGCGTACTCGCTTTGGCATCTCAAAAAGGAGGATCGGGCAAGACGACCCTTTCGGGTCATCTGGCCGTGCAGGCGCAGCTGGCCGGAGACGGCCCGGTGGTGCTGATCGACATCGATCCGCAAGGCTCGCTCGCCGATTGGTGGAACGAGCGCGAGCCCGAATATCCCGCCTTTGCCCAGACCACCGTCGCCCGGCTGCCCGCCGATCTGTCGATCCTGCGCCAGCAGGGCTTCAAGCTGGCGGTGATCGATACGCCGCCTGCGATCACCATGGCGATCCAGTCGGTAATCTCGGTCGCCGAACTGATCGTGGTGCCGACCCGGCCCAGCCCGCACGATCTGCGTGCCGTAGGCGCCACTGTCGACCTGTGCGAGCGCGCCGGCAAGCCACTGATCTTCGTCGTCAACGCCGCCACGCCCAAGGCGCGGATCACCTCCGAAGCCGCAGTCGCGCTGTCGCAGCACGGTACGGTTGCGCCCACCACCTTGCACCACCGCACCGATTTTGCCGCATCGATGATCGACGGCCGCACGGTGATGGAGGTCGACCCCAACGGAAAGTCGGCCGGCGAAGTGCGCGCCTTGTGGACCTATATTTCCGACCGGCTCGAAAAGAATTTCCGCCGCACCGTGTTCACCGTGCCCAACGCGCCTGTCGCGCCCGGTGCCATCCGCCCGATGGGTGGCTTCGGCCGCCGCGTGGCCGGATCGTGACGCAGCGCGGGGGGCAAGGATGAGCTTTATGGCCGAACCCAAACCGATTGCCTCGCTGTCGTCCGGGCTGCTCGCGCGCAAGGGGGCCGCACGCCCCGCGATGCGCCGCCAGGGGCTGGGCATGGGTGGCATGATGTCGCACCCGTTGCCCGATGACGGCCTGGCCGAAGACCTCGGCTGGAACGACATGGGCTATGATGTCGATCCCGCGCATGAGGAAGGCGCGCCCCAATATGGCAACCTGCTGGCCGGAGCGATCCCCGAGACGCTGACTCCGATGCCCGAGCCTGCTCCGCCGGTTGCCGAGCCTGCGCCCGTCATTTCCGCGCCCGCCATCCCCGCGCCTGTTATACCCGATGTCGTGCGTCAGCAGGCCGAGATCGCCGAGCGGCTGGCCGAACCCGTCGCCGAGCTTGCTCCCGCTTCGCCCGTTGCCGAACTGCCGGCTCCTGTGGCTGCGCCCGTCGCCGAGCCTGAGGCACCCATGCCCGCCGCCCCGCTGGAAGCGGCCGCGCCGGTGCTCGCGGTTCGCAAGCGCAAGCAGGCTGAACTGGCCGAGGTCGTCGCTGCTGTTGCCGCGCCACAGGGTCGCCGCGCGGCCTTCACCTTGCGGCTTGATGCCGACCGTCATCTCAAGCTCAGGCTGGCCAGCGCGGTCACCGGGCAGTCGGCGCAACAGCTGGTGACGGCGGCGCTTGACGAATTGTTAACCAAAATACCCGAAATAGAAGACCTGGCTGGTCGCGTTCCGCGATCGGCGACGCGCTGAAGCATTGCTGAGGCATACAAGGCAGGTCGGGGCCGGACGAAGAGGGAATACAGGGCTATGGCAAGCGGATCGAAGATGAACGGGGCACTGGCGCTCAAGCTCGCGGCGTCCACCATTCTGGTCGGCAGCGTGCTGGTCAGCTGCTCGGCGCATTCGAGCGGCGGCCGTCCGCAGTCCTTGTCGGGCACGGCGCAAAAGGCGCTCGCCGCCGGCAAGCCGGAAAAGGCACTGGAAAAGGCCGAGGCTGCCGTGGCGCTCGATCCGCGCAATGCAGAGCTGCGCAAGATGCTGGCCCAGACCTATCTCGCCAACGGCCGTTTTGCTTCCGCCCGTCAGAGCCTCGATGATGCGCTGGCGCTGGGCGATACCAGTGCGCGCACCGTGATCAGCCTGGCGCTGATGCACGTCGCCGATGGTCGCAACGCCGCCGCACAATCGCTGCTGCGCGAACATCGCGAAACCATTCCCGCCGCCGATTACGGGCTGGCGCTGGCGCTCAGCGGCGAGACGTCGCAGGGCGTCGATGTCCTCACAGACCTCATCCGCAATGGAGAAAACTCCGCCAAGGTACGGCAGAACCTCGCTTTTGCCTATGCGCTCGATGGCCGCTGGCGCGAAGCACAGATCATGGTGGGGCAGGATCTCGACCCGCAGGTGGCGCAAGCGCGCATCGCCGAATGGGCGCGGCTGGCGCACCCCGATGCCCATGCGCAGCGTGTCGCATCGGTGCTGGGCGTGTCTCCGACAAGCTATGATCCCGGCCAGCCGGTGATGCTGGCGCTCGCCAACAGCCCGTCGATGGCGCAGGCCGCGACCGAGATCGGCCAGCAGGCGATGGCCGAAGCCAGGCCCGTGGCAGGACCGATCGAGCTTCCGCCGGTCGAAGATGCGCCGATGGAACTGGCCGGTGTCGAAACCGCGCCCGTCCAGGCTGAGGCCCCGCTTTACGCTGAGGCCGCGCCCGCTGCGGTCGTCGAAACTTCAGGCGCGATTGTCACGCCGTTGATGACCGCACGCGAGATCGTGCAGCCGTTGCCCGGCAACTACCGCGCCAAGCCCATCCGCAAGGTCCGGCCGGTGCAGGTTGCCTCGCGCGCGCCGATTGTCGAGCAGCAGGCCGTCGTTAGCAAGCCCGTGCCCGTCGCCCCCAAGCTTGCTGCGGCGGCAAAGCCTGCTCCGGCGGCCAAGCCCGCTGCAGCTCCGGCTGTGTTCCAGAAGGCCAGCTTCTCGCCGGTCAGCGGCGGTGCCTTTGCCGTCCAGCTCGGAATATTCTCGAGCGCGGAAAACGCCAACCGCGCCTGGGCCGGGTACAGCGCCAAGCACAAGGATCTGGCCGCTTTCTCGAAGGTTGCCGTGCCCACGGCGGTTGGCAGCCGCAAGCTGCACCGCCTGACCGCCAATGGCTTCGGTGATGAAAAAAGCGCCCGCGCAATGTGCGCGCAGGTCCGCTCGGGCGGCGGTGAGTGCATCATCGCCCGTGCGGTTGCCAAGCCCGCCGGAACGCAGATCGCCGCACGCCGCTGAGGAAACATCAGGTCCATAAAGCCCGCTCAGCCTCAGCCTGTCGAAGGCCACGCTGTGCCGCCAACGTGGGCGCGGGTCCTTCGATTACGCGGGCTGCGCCCGCGGCTCAGAGCCTGCCCTGAACTCGATTCAGGGATGAGCGGGGGTGGTCAGGCGGCGACCGAAAGCGCCCTCAGGCCTTGACCAGCCCGATTTCCACCAGCCGCTCGTGCAGATAATCGTCGGCCAGGATCGGTTCGGGATACCGGTTCGGCAGGTCTTCGCTGATGCAGCCTTCGAGCGTCGCAATCGGGAAGTCCGATCGCAGGTGCAGGAAATACGGCATCGAATAACGGCTGAACTTGGCCCGGTCGCCCGCAGGGTTGCGCACGCGGTGCGTGGTCGAGGGCAGCACATGGTTGGTCAGCCGCTGCAGCATGTCGCCGACATTGACCACCAAAGCGCCTTCGGGCGGTCGCATGTCGATCCACGAGCCGTCGCGCGCCAGCACTTCCAGCCCGCCTTCTTCCGCGCCGAGCAGAAGGGTGATCAGGTTGATGTCCTCGTGCGCGCCGGCACGAATCGCGCCTTCTGCGCCCTGCGATGCGTCCATCGGCGGATAATGCAGCAGCCGCAGGATCGAATTGCCCTCGTGCGCCGCAGGCTCGAACCAGTCCTTGTCCAGCCCCAGATAGACCGCGATTCGCGAGAGGATGATATTGCCGACGCGGTCGAACTCGGCGAACAGCGGCTCGAACGTGTCGCGAAACCCTTCCGGCCGCTCGGGCCAGACGTTGGCGGGCATGGTGTGTGCGATCGGGCTGGCGGGGTCGATCTCGCGCCCGACATGCCAGAATTCCTTGAGGTCGTGCGCCTTGGCATCCTTGGCGATCTCGGTGCCGAACGGGGTATAGCCTCGCTGACCCCCGGCCTCCGCGTTGTAATAGCGGCGCTTCTCCTCGGTCGGCAGCGCGAAGAATTCCGCCGTCTGTTCCCAACCCTGGCGCACCAGCGCGGGATCGAGGCCATGATCCTTGATCATCGCAAAGCCGTAGGTCGAAAAGCTGTCCCCCAGCTTCTGCGCCAGTTCGGCAGGTTCATCGGTAAGCGAGAGAATGGGCAGTTGTATCATGATGCGGTCCGCAATAGCTGAGTCTCGAAGATCGAGCGATGCGCCCATCTAGGCATGCTGGCAGGAAAAATCATGACCCAATATTGGCTGATGAAGTCCGAACCCGAAGAATATGGCTGGCACGACCTGGTCCGCGACGGCGAAGGCACATGGGATGGCGTGCGCAACGCGCAGGCGTCGAACAACCTCAAGGCCATGCGCGAGGGCGATCTGGCGCTGTTCTATCATTCGCGCACCGGGCTGGAGGCGGTGGGCATCATGCGCATCAGCCAGACGGCGTTTGCCGACCCCAAGGACGAGACCGGGCGCTGGGTGGCGGTGCGGGTCACGCCGGTGGCACTGCTCAAAAAGCCGGTGTCGCTGAAGGCGATGAAGCTGCGGCCGGCGCTCGCCGACATGGCGATGCTGCGCCAGTCGCGGCTGTCGGTGGCGGCGCTGAGCGCGGACGAGTGGGCGGAAATTCTGGTCATGGCAGGGAACGCCCCTGCGCACCCGGCGTAAGTGTTCCTGAAGCGGGGCACGCGGCCCCGCGTTTGTGAAGGAGCAAAATCATGGGTGAATTCAAGGACAAAGCCGCAGGCGTTGGCAATGATCTGGCCGGCAAGGTCAAGGAAGGCATTGGCCGCGCAACCGACAACCCCGAGCTGGTCGCCGAAGGCGAAGCCCAGCAGCTGAAGGGCGATGCCCAGAAGCTCAAGGGCGACGTCAAGGGCGCGCTCGGCGACAAGATCTGATCGATTAACGATCGACAGGATCATGGTCCCCTGCGCAGGCAGGGGTCCAACTTCAAAGGGTCGAGGGTTTCCTCGGCCCTTTTTTGTGCGCCCTTTTGGCAAGGATGTGCACTGTGTCTGACAGCTGGAGATGGGCCCCTGCCTTCGCAGGGGACCAATTTACCTACCTGGCACGCAGCCCCGACACCGTCGCACCACTCGCCGCGATATTCTCGATCTCGGTCTTCAGGTGCAGCAGCTTGAGCCCCGGCTGCGTCAGAGCCTCGGCCAGCGCCGGGGCGAATTCCTCGGTCCGCTCGACCGTTGCTGCCCAGCCGCCATACGCGCGGGCGAGCGCGGCGAAATCCGGGTTGCGCAGGCTGGTCGCAGACAGGCGCGCGGGATATTCGCGCTCCTGGTGCATGCGGATGGTGCCGTATGCGGCATTGTCGATCACGATCACCAGCAGGTCCGCGCTATATTGCACCGCGGTTGCCAGTTCCTGACCGTTCATCAGAAAATCGCCATCGCCCGCCAGCGCCACGACCTTGCGGTCGGGCAGGCGCAGCGCAGCGGCCACCGCTGCGGGCACGCCATAGCCCATCGCCCCTGCAGTCGGAGCCAGTTGCGAGGGCTTTTCGCCATAAGGCCAATAGCGGTGCCACCAGCCCGAAAAATTGCCCGCGCCGTTGCAGATCACCGTATCGGCGGGCATCGCCTCGCGCATCGCCTTGACGCACTGGCCAAGGTCCAGCGTCACGCCGGTCGGCTGCGGATCGGAGAATGCGAGCCATTCGGCATGCGCCTGCGCCCCGGTCTCGAAATGCACCGAGACGTCATCCCACAGCGCAGCCGCTTCGGCGAATTCGTCCATGTCGGCGCACAAGGGCAGATCGGTGCGATAGACGCGGCCCAGTTCATTGGGGTCGGGATGAACATGCGCGAGCAGCTGGCCCGGATGCTCCGGCGTGATCAGCGTATAGCCATCGGTCGTCGCCTCGCCGAGCCGCGCACCCACCGCAAGGATCAGATCGGCGGAATTGACCCGCGCGACCAGCTTGGGGTTCGGGCCATAGCCCAGGTTGCCCGCCCAGACCGGCGAGCCATTATCGAACGCATCCTGCTGGCGAAACGCGCAGGCCACCGGAAGTCCGATGCGCTCGGCAAAGATCTGGAAGTTCGACCGCGCCGATGGGCTCCAATCGGCCCCGCCGATGATCGCGATCGGGGCTTTTGCGCCTTCGAGCATCTCCATCAGCACCGCAAAGCCGTTGTGGCACACGGGCTGGACGGGGCGGGTGACGCGCGGCCGGTCGGCGACCTCGACCATGTCCTTGAGCATGTCTTCGGGCAAGGCGAGCACCACGGGACCCGGGCGGCCCGAGATCGCCACCGAATAGGCGCGCGCGACATATTCGGGGATACGCGCGGCATCGTCGATCCGCGTCGCCCATTTGGCGAGCGGGGTGAACATCGCCTGGAAATCGACCTCCTGAAAGCCCTCGCGGTCCCTCATGCCCCGGTCGACATCGCCGATGAACAGGATCATCGGCTTGCTGTCCTGCATCGCCACGTGCACGCCGATGCTGGCATTGGTTGCGCCGGGGCCGCGGGTGACGAAGGCGACGCCCGGCCGCCCGGTCATCGCACCATCGGCGCACGCCATGAAGGTGACGCCGCCTTCCTGACGGCAGACCACGGTCTCGATCTGCGGCACATCGTGCAGCGCATCGAGCACCGCGAGAAAGCTCTCGCCCGGCACGGTGAAGATGCGGTCACAGCCTTGCGCGACGAGCTGGTCGACCAGGATGCGGCCGCCGGTGCGGGGGAAAATGCCAGTCATCAAACGTCCTCGCCTGTTATCGTTGCTTATTCGTCGCCATAGACCGCGACGCTGTGCGCGCCATCGCTGCTGGCCATGCCACGATACATGCCGGGCGTGCGGAAAGCATAGCCCTGATGGCCCCAGGGGGTGAGATAGATGACCCCGCCGGTACCACCCAGATCGACCATCTCGGCCATCACCGCATCGACGATCTCCTGCACTTCGGCTGCGTTGAGTGCCGTGTGGAGCAGCCTTGCGCGCGCCGCCTCGTCGAGCGGTGCGCCGCTGCGCTCGGCCTCCTGCGCCAGAAACTCGGCGCGTGCCTCGGCCTTCAGGCGGATGCGCGTGCAGATTTCATGCGCCACGCCGACGCGGATGAAAAATTCGCCCGCGCCTGTGGCAGAGATCGCGCAGGCGCGGTCGTCGGCATAGGTGCCCGCGCCGATCAGCGGCGAATCGCCGATGCGGCCATAGCGCTTGCCGGTCAGTCCGCCGGTCGAGGTGCCCGCGGCGACATGGCCGTCGATGTCGCGCGCAACGGCGCCGACCGTGCCGTATTTCATGTCGACATCGAACCAGCCCGTGCTGTTAGCCTTTAATTCCTCAAGCTGGCGCAGGCGCTCGGGGGTGCCGAAATAGGCGTTGTCGACTTGGGTAAGACCCATTTCCGCCGAGAAGCGGTCCGCCCCTTCGCCCGAGAGCAGCACATGCGGGCTGTCTTCCATCACCTTGCGCGCGAGCAGGATCGGGTTCTTCGTATGGTGCGCGCGCGCGATCGCACCGGCGGCGCGGTTGGCACCGTCCATCACCGCCGCGTCGAGCTCGATCTTGCCCTCATAGGTATAGACCGATCCGTGCCCGGCGTTGAAATGCGGGTCGTCCTCGAGCACGACGATCGCCGCCTGCACCGCGTCGGTCGCGCTGCCGCCCGCGCTGAGCACTTCCGACCCGGCGGCGAGCGCACGCTCCAGCCCGGCGCGCGCGCCAGCATCGGCCTCGGCGCTGATGCGGCCGCGCTCGAACTGGCCCGATCCGCCGTGGATGACCAGGGACCAGCCGCTTGGGCCGGTGGTGTCGGGCGAGGGGTGCGACATGGGGATAAGCTCCGGATCAGGCAGGAAATGTGGGTGCGGCGATTAGGCGCGTTTGCTGTGCCACGCAAACTTTGTGTGGATTGCGCGCCGCTTCCATCGCAATGTCCGGGCGTGGAGAAAGGTTCCAGGGGGCTTGGGCATGCAGCAGACGATGACTATCGAAGAAGACGACCTGACCGGCGAGGATATCGTCGCGCTGCTGCGCTATCATCTCGACCAGATGCGCACGCATTCGCCGATCTGCTCGGTCCATGCCTTTCCGGTCGAGCGGCTGCGCGCGCCCGATGTCACCTTCTACGCGCTGCGCATCGATGGCAAGCTCGCCGGGTGCGGCGCGCTCAAGCAGATCGATGCCGGGCATGGCGAGCTCAAGTCGATGCGCACCGATCCTGCGTTCCTGCGGCGCGGGCTGGGCGAGGCGATGCTGGTGCACCTGATCGCCGAGGCGCGCATACGAGGCTACACCCGCCTCAGCCTGGAGACCGGATTGCCCGAGCCGTTCCATCCGGCGCACGCTTTGTACGCCAAGCACGGCTTCGAACGCTGTGCGCCCTTTAGCGATTACACCGAAGACCCGTTCAGCATGTGCATGACGCGCACGCTGTAACGCGGTTCAGCGCACGACTGCGACATCGGCGACGAACACGCGCGGCCAGTCCCAGGCACCGCGGCATTCGCCCATCTCGCTGCGCTCGCTCAGGCTGAACTGCTCGCCGTCCCAGGCATAGCTGCTGGCCACGCCGCAATCGCCGAGGCCCCGGCCCTTGGCAAATTCGGAGAGCTCGCCGGTCTCCGGCGCAAAGCTGGCGTTGACCACTTGGGCCACCTGATCGTCGCCGCCCCAGCCGGTCGCGCTGTCGAACTTCGCAGGCTTGAACGTCCAGCGGGCGTTGGCGTCTTCCATCGGCCGTTCGGCAATCATCACCGCCGATCCGAAATTGTACGCGCCCGAATCGCACGCGATCAGCACCAAAGCGACGTCCTTGCCTTCGCGCTGGCCGAGCGGGTGGACCGAGTCTTCGGCGCCTTCCATGCGGAACTCGCAGCCCGTTTCGGCGACGACCTTGGGATACTCCTTCATGTCGGGCAGTTCGGTAAGCTTGGTGGCGGCGCGCGCAATCAGCCGGGGTGCGGGCGGGGGCAGGGCGGTGTCCGCCTTGGCCCCGGTGGCGATGATCGCGCCGCTGGTGCCCGCGCGCTGCTGCACGGCATCCATGTAGCGCAACGCCGCCGACGATCCGGCGAGCGACAGCGGCACCGAACTGCCGTCGGCAAGGACCATGGCAGCCTGACTGCCATTGGCGATCGCGCGCGCGACGGCCAGCGCCTGGGCCGGATCGAGAAGTGTATCACCTTCTGCATCCAGCTTGCCGGTGAGCGCCGGGCGCGCGTCGATCTTCAGCCGGGCCGCGCCCTTGGCGGCCTCTTCAGCCGGGCGTAGCGCGATGCTCATCGGGGCATTGGGTCCGCCCCGGCGTGCGATGCGCACAGCCTGTGCGGTGAACAGCTCGCCGCCCTCGTCCGACAGCGTTCCGGCCTCGCACGACCACACATTGTCGCACGCGACATACCAGTCCTTGAAGGTCTTCACTTCGCCCGGAACACTCCCCGGAGCAGGGGCAGCGGTGGCGGCAGCAGCAAGCAGAAATGCGGTGATCATCGCGATGTTCGATCCTAGCCAGAGAGGAATTGATCCGTTATGCGGCGGACCTATCCTATTCCAGCTGTACCAGAAAGAGGCTCTTCATGGACAAAATGGCAGTTATCGGCGCAGGCCAGATGGGCGCAGGCATTGCGCAGGTCAGCGCGCAGGCGGGCATCCATGTGTTCCTCTCCGACGTGTCGGTGGAGCTCGCCGAAAAGGGCAAGGCGGGCATCGCCAAGCAGCTGGCGCGCGCGGTCGGCAAAGGCAAGCTCGGCGCTGCCGATGCCGAGGCGGCGCTGGCGCGGATCGAGCCGGTGGGCGATTATGCCAGGATGGCCGACGCAGGCCTGATCATCGAGGCGGCAACCGAGCGCGAAGAGATCAAGCGCGCGATCTTCGAGAATGTCGGCAAGGTGCTCCACAAGGACGCGATTCTGGCGAGCAACACCTCGTCGATTCCGATCACCCGGATGGCCGCTGCCACCACGGATGCGTCGCGCTTCGTCGGCGTGCACTTCTTCAACCCCGTGCCTGTCATGGGGCTGATCGAGCTGATCCGCGGCCTCGCCACCTCGGATGCCACGGTCGATTTCGTCCGCGCGTACGCAGAGCGGATCGGCAAGCGCGTGGTTCAGGCGAATGACGCGCCCGGCTTCATCGTCAACCGCATCCTGCTGCCGATGCTCAACGAGGCGTGCTTCGCGCTGGGCGAGGGCGTGGCGACGATCGAGGATATCGATGCGGCGGTCCAGCTCGGACTCAACCACCCGATGGGTCCGCTGACGCTCGCCGATTTCATCGGGCTCGACACGTGTCTGAGCATCACGCAGGTGCTGCACAGCACCACCGGCGACCCCAAGTTCCGCCCCGCGCCGCTGCTGGTGAAATATGTCGAGGCCGGCTGGCTGGGCCGCAAGACCAAGCGCGGTTTCTATGACTATGCGGGCGAAACCCCGGTGCCGACGCGCTGAAATCCATCGCGGGCTGACAGCCCCGGCAGATTGCGATACACTCGGGCCTGCCGGGGCGCACATGGCAACCACCAGTTCGGAGAGCGATGATGACCGCGCATGCGTTGAAGATTGATATCGTGTCGGACGTCGTCTGTCCGTGGTGTATCATCGGCTACAAGCAGCTGCAAAAGGCGCTGGAGATGGTCGGCGATGATGTCGTTCCCGAGATCACCTGGCATCCGTTCGAGCTCAACCCCAAGATGGTGCCCGAGGGCGAGGCGATTTCCGAGCATGTCGCGCGCAAGTACGGCGCCAGCGCCGAGCAGAGCGCGGCCAACCGGCAGCGGCTGAAGGATACCGGCGAGCGGCTGGGCTTTGCGTTTGAGTACGGCCCCGGCATGCGCATCTACAACACGTTCAAGGCGCACCAATTGCTGACCTGGGCGGGCGAGACGCAGGGCAGCGAGGCGCAGACGCGGCTCAAGCTCGCTTTGTTCACCGCCTATTTCCAGGATAACCGCGATGTCAGCGATGAGGAGGTGCTGCTCGACATCGTCGGCCAGACCGGGCTCGACCCCGAGGACGGGCGCGAGGTGCTCAACGATCCCGACAACGAAGCCGCCGTCCGCGCGCATCTCGACCACTGGATCGAGCAGGGCATCAGCGGCGTGCCTGCGATCATCTTCGACGGCAAATACCTCGTCCCCGGCGCTCAGGAAGCGGAGACCTTCGTCAACGTGATCCGCAAGGTGCGCGAAAAGGCGCTGGCTTGAGGGCGTAGGTCGGGTCGTGTTGCTGCGGGTCTAACCCCACATCCGCTCAGCCTGAGCCTGTCGAAGGCCCCGCGGCTTATTGCGGCGAGGTCATGCAAAGCTCCGCTCAGCCTGAGCTTGTCGAAGGCCCCGTAACCATCCTATCTGGATTAAGACTGGCTTAGGGCAAGTCTTGAGATCGCTTCCCAGTCGCCCGCGATCAAGGCTTCCTTTTTCGCGCGCGACCAGCCCTTGAGCTGCTGCTCGACCCAGAAGGCGTCGTCGCGCGACTCAAAGTCCTCTGACCAAACCAGCATCACCGGCAGCCGCCTTGCGGTGTATCCGCCCAGAGCGCCGCATTGATGCTGCGCTAGCCGATGCTCGAGATCTTCAGTGTGCCCAGCATAATAGCTGCCGTCGCTGCATCGCAAAAGGTATGCGTAAAAGGCTATGGCCCATAGGCTACCGTCTTCGCGGGGCCTTCGACAAGCTCAGGCTGAGCGGATGTAGGATGTGCGGTGAGTGGCGGGAAACGGGCGGCCGCCAGCCCCCCTAGACCAGCCCCAGCCGCGACAATTCGCCGAGCAGTTCCGCCGGCATCTGGTCCGCTTCGCTGAGGCTTTCGCCCAGGTCCGCCGGGGCATCGGCGGCTTCGAGATAGCGCCAGCCCTGATGCGCGCGGCGGGCGATCGATTGCACCGCGATCAGCCGCGGTTCGATGCGGATCCAGATGCGGCCCTGGCCATTGTCCATGAAGCCCAGCAGCGGGCTGCGGCCGACGATCGCCTTGTTGAAGATCCAGTAGAGCGATCCGCCCGCCATCTCTTCATGCCGCTTGGGCATGTAGCGCGTGGTCAGCCGCGCCTCGCCCAGCGGGGCATGGCTTTCGATCCACGCCCGCAGCGAACCGACGCTCTGCGCGCCGAACGCGATCTTGGTCATGCTGAGCGGCATTACAGTGTGACCAGTCCGCTCAGCACCGCGAGCCCCAGAAACGCGAAAAAGCCCATCGAATCGGTGGTCATGGTGACGAAGATCGAGCTGGAGACCGCCGGGTCCTGATCGTAATGTTCGAGCACCACCGGGATGAACACGCCTGCGAACCCGGCGAGCAGGATGTTGCACTGCATCGCCGCCGCGATCACCAGCCCCAGATGCGGGTTCTGGAACCACAAGGTCGTCGCCACCCCGGCGATCACCGCGATGGTCGCGCCATTCATCAGCGCGATGCGCATCTCGCGGATGATCGCGCGGCGGGTGTTCGATTCGGTGAGCTGGTTGGTTGCCAGCGCGCGCACCGTCACCGCAAGCGTCTGCGTGCCGGCATTGCCGCCGACGCCCGCGACGATCGGCATCAGCACCGCCAGCGCGACCATCTGCTCGATCGCGCCGCCAAAAAATCCGATGACGCTGGAGGCGAGCAACGCCGTGCCCAGATTGGCGATCAGCCAGCGCACCCGGCTCTTGTAGGTCTCGCGCAGCGGTTCGTTGATGTCGCCATCGCCTGCGCCCGAGAGGCGGAACATGTCCTCGCCCGCCTCTTCCTGGACGATGTGGATGATGTCATCGACCGTGATCTGCCCGACAAGCCGTCCGCCCGGATCGGTCACCGCCGCCGAGATCAGCCCGTACTTCTGGAAACGCAGGGCAACCTCTTCCTGATCCATGTCGGTGGGAATCAGCGTCTGGTCGCGCTTCATCACATCGGCGAGCGCGATGTGACGCGGGGTGCGCAGGATCCAGCTGAGCTGGCAGGTGCCGACGGGGCGGTGCTTGGCATCGACGATGAAGATTTCCCAGAATTCGGTCGTGAGGTCCGCATGTTCGCGCAGGTAATCGATCAGCTGGCCGACATTCATGTGTTCGGGCACGGCGACCAGATCGCGCTGCATCAGGCGTCCGGCGGATTCCTCGGGGAAGGAGAGCGCATCGACGATCGCGGCGCGGTCCGCCGGTTCCAGTTCAGCGAGGACCGCGCGCTGGTCGGCCTCCTCCATTTCCTCGATGATCGCGACGGCGTCGTCGGTTTCCAACTGCCCGGCGAGCTCGGCCACCTGCGCTGCGGGCAGCGCATCGATCACGTCATCGCGGACGTAATCGTTGAGCTCGGTGAGCACGTCGGCGCCGAGCAGATCGGTGATCGCGCGCGCCAGCGGTCCGCGATACTCGCGCTCCACCAGCTCGAAAAGGTCGGCGATGTCGGCCGGATGCAGCGGCTCGACAAAGTCGTACACCGCCTCGTCGTCATCGCGGTCCAGCGCTGCGCAGACATCGGCGACAAAGCCCGGCAGCAGGCGGTTGTCCTCGTCCAGACTGATGCTCGCATCGCCGCTGTCATGCGGCTGCATGTCGTGGGACGCGGAGTCGCGAAGCGGAGCGTTGGTCGTCTCGGTCAAGGCCTGCTCCTGTCTGGCGGGGTGATGGGGGGTGCGCGGCAGGCCGCGACCGCAGTGTTTGGCCCTTCGCACCTGCAAAAGCAATCCCGATCGGCTGCCCCGGGAGAGGCTTGACGAGCTGTCCCTGCGCGGGGGTGACATTCGCCTGTCCGACGCTATATCGGCGGCACCATTTGCTTACCGAAAGAAGGACAGACCATGACCGCCGAAACGCTTACCTTTCACATTCAGGACGGCGGCGATGTCGTCATCAAGCTGCGTCCCGACCTCGCGCCTGGCCATGTCGAGCGCATCGTCGAGCTGGCCGGCGAAGGCTTTTACAACGGCGTGAAGTTCCACCGCGTGATCGCCGGCTTCATGGCGCAGGGCGGTTGCCCCAACGGCACCGGCACCGGCGGATCGAAGAAGCCCGACCTGAAGCAGGAGTTCAACGACGAGCCGCATGTCGAGGGCGTATGCTCGATGGCGCGCACGATGGACCCCAACAGCGCCAACAGCCAGTTCTTCATCTGCCTCGACGATGCGCGCTTCCTCGATCGCCAGTACACCGTCTGGGGCCAGGTGATCGAAGGCATGGAACATGTCCACGCGCTGCCCAAGGGCGAGCCGCCGGCAAAGCCTGGCGTGATCGCATCGGCGACCGTGGCCTGATCGGCTGCTAGAAAAATCCTCCCCCTCGGGGGAGGTGGCAGCGCGCAGCGCTGACGGAGGGGAAGCGATCGGGTGCATCGCCCGAGTGGAAAAACAATCCCGCTTCCCCACCACCACCCGCTTCGCGGGCGGTCCCCCTCCCCAGAAGGGGAGGATTTGATCACTCAGATCCCCGCTTCGACCAGCCAGTCGTGGAACAGCCGCACGGCGCGGGTCTCCAGTGCGCGCGGCTTGCAGACGAACCAATAGCTGTACGGGCTTTCGACGCGCACATCGAACAGCTTGGCCAGCCGCGCATCGCCCGATCGGGTGAGATGATCGTCGTGCATGATCGCGATGCCCAGACCTTGGGCTGCGGCTTCCAGCATCAAGGGCCCGCTGTCGATATGGTCGATCGACGCCGGATGCAGATCGGCCAGGCTGAGCGCATCCTTCCACGCCTCGAACGACTGCGGCATGTCGTTGTGGATCAGGATCGTCTGGCGGTTGAGCTGTTCGAGATCGGGCGTGGGGCCGAGGCTCTCGACCAGCTCGCGCGAGGCGATGGCATAGACATAGTTGCGGTCCAGCCGCACCGAATGCAGCGCCGGATCGGGATTTTCCGCCAGCACGATTGCGGCATCGAGGGTATCGCCCAGCCGCGCCTCGCCATGGCCCGATGTGTCGACATCGATATGCAGCATCGGATAGAGCCTGCGCAGCTCGCCCAGCCGGGGGACAAGCCGCTGACTGCCGAACAGCGGCAGCATGCCCAGGCGCAGGCGCAGGATGCGGCTGTCGTCCATATGCGCAGCGACGGCATCGGCAAGCGCATCGATGGCGGGGGCGACGCTGGCAAACAGCGCTTCACCCGCTTCGTTGAGCTTGAGCTGCTGGTTGTGCCGCTTGAACAGTTTTTTGCCGACAAAATCTTCCAGCCCGCCGATTCGCCGGCTGAGCGCGGAAGGAGAGAGCGCCAATTCGCTGGCCGCCGCCTTGGCAGAGCCAAGCCGGGCGACGCGCAAAAACGCTTCAAGGGATCGCAAAGGGGGGAGACGTCGCATGGCCATGTTCACCGCTATTATTGCACTGCAGCGGAAATGTGCAATTGCAAATCGCGTCAGAGTACGGTTTTGCGCGGTTTTAGTTGCGTTCTTTGCAACTCAATTCAATCATTTCGCACTTGCACAATAAGGGATGCTGACCCATATTGATCATGCCTTTCAGGCATCCTCTCCTAAAAACTTTATCGGGTCAGCCTTCGGGCTGGCCCTTTTTTTTGTTTGCTGGATGGCCTGTGGCCGCAGCGCGTAAAGCAAGTCTGCAGACTTGGCAAATCCTTTGATTCCGGGGGTATTTGGCCACTCTGCCCGTCATTTGGCCTGCAAAGGATTGCGGACGGAAGGGTAAGCGGTGTCATCAGATTGATGGTAGCGCTAACCGTTGCGAGCGATTCGTTCTGCGAATCACAAGGTGATGGTGCGAGTCGCCGGATGATGCTTGTCGAGATGCTTGCGGATAATCTTCAGGTTGCGCGAATTCGAGCGCCAAAAGAAATCGAACGCATCGCCCACCAGCGGCACCGCGCCGACCAGGCTGTCGAAGCCGACATTGGCGGCCATGCGCGCCAGCTGGAATTTCGACATGCCAAGGTTGCGGGCTTCCCACACGACATAGAGCCCCATCGCGCCGGTGATGACATCGCCCAGCACCGGGACCAGCCCCAGCACGAAGTCGAGCCCCACCTTGCGGCCCACGCCGGGCAGGGTGAAGCTGCGTTCGAGCAGTTGCTCCATCATCTCCACCCGCTGGCGGATCGCCGCAGGGTCGTTCGACAGGGCCGGCATCGCTGCCCGGATCTGTTCCATCTGTTCAGGCCGGATCGTCTTCATGGTTCACTCCCGTGCCCCTGCACCGAATATTATCTGGGGATGGCGACGAGGTCCGGCAAGGCGTGCCAGCCATCGGCCGTGATCGCGAAGCCCGGTACGTTGCCCTTGACCAGCGAAAAGCGCACCGGCGTTCCCAGCGGGATGTAGATATTGGCCGATGTCACCGCGACTTCGGCTTCCGCCATGCGTGTCATCCGCACCGCTGGATCGACCGCGCGCCGCGCCTGTGCCAGCAACACATCCGCCTGTTCGTTGCACAGCGGGCGCACCGCGCAGGCGAGCTGGTTGAGGAACCAGCCGGGCTGGCGGTAATTCGCCACCTCGTCGATCAGCTTCAGGTCTGCCTTGGCATCGGGTCCGACCATCCGGCTTTTCAGGCCGATCGTCGCCAGATCGCGGCGGATGCGGCTGAACACCAGCCGGCTGCCGGGGCCGCGCGGCATGGCGATCCGCAGTTCGGGCAGGCTCTGGCTGCCCTGCCGCCAGCGAGCGACGCGTCCGCGCGCCAGATCGCGCCGCTGGTCGAGCGAGAGGTCGCTCCAGCGATCGCCGATCAGCGGCTGATAGCGGTCGAGCCCCAATGGCACGATGCGGGTCATCGTCTGCCACTGGCCGATACCCAGCGGCGTCATCAGCGAACCACGATCGATCGCCAGCGCAATCGCCTCGCGGTTGGCCGGATCCCCCAGAAAGCCCTTGCCGTTGACCACCAGCAGCCCGAACAGGCCGGTCACGGGATCGGCGCGGACATCATTGTCGGCAATGCCCGCCGCGCTCAGATAGGGCAGGTGCTCGAACCGGCCGCCCAGCACCAGGGTGCTTTCGCCCAGCGAAAAGCGCGCGATGGCGCTGGCCGCTCTTTCGGTCCGGATCTGCAAGGGGCGGACACGGCGGGGCGCATCGGGGTCCGCCGTGTCGTCGATCCGCTCGGTCAGCAAGGTCCAGTATTCCTGCCGGTTGGCAACCAGCGGCCCGGTGCCGCGCCCATTGCGGCGGATGCCCAGCTCGGGCAGGGCGAGCACGCGCAGAAGCTCGGGCTGCGGGGCAAGCAGGCGGATTTCGATCACCCGCCCGGTCATCGAGCGGATGTCGCGCACTTCGGCGGTGTCCGATCCGATCGCGGTGCGACCCTCGATCGTCAGCCGGCGCTCCAGCGCGGCGGCGACATGCTCGGAGGTCACCGGATCGCCGTTTTCCCAGCGGGCATTGCGCAGGCGGAAGATATAGCTCAGGCCATCATCGGTAACGATCCAGCGCTCGGCGAGACCGGGCACGATATTGCCCAAGGCATCGAGCCGAACCAGCCCCTGCGAGGTGGCCGCGCGCAAATACTCGGCGCCGGGGTCGAGCGTGGCGGCATCGAGCTTGTCCTGCGCGGCGGGATCGATGATCGAAATGCCGAGCGGCGAGCTGTCCGAGCCTGAGCATCCGCCCAGTGCGAGCCCCAGCGCCAACACCGCGGCGCTCGCAAGGCCCGTTGCGGCCCGTTTCCATGCGCTGGTCATGTTCCGCCTCGTCTCGCCTGTGCGCCCCCGACCGCGATAGCAGGGGTGCGCCGAAGCGACAATGCCGCGCTGGGGTGGATGTTGCCCGGATTGGCGGTCCAGCCCGCAACGCGTGGCGCAACCAGCGCGCCGCTGCGATAGAACCACAGGGGGATCACCGGCATCGTGTCGATCAGCCGGGCCTCCGCGCGGCGCATCGCCGCGATCCGCAGCGCAGAATCGCCCTGCGCCATGGCAGCGTCGAGCAACGCGTCGAACCGGGGATCGGCATGGCCCGAATAATTGACCTCGCCTGCATCCGAGCGGTGGACGGCAAGGAAGTTTTCCGGCGCGGGCAGATCGGCGATCCAGCCCGATCGCGCCATCTGGAAATCGCCTCGGCGCATCGCGGCAAAATGGAGTGCGGGCTCGCTGTTGAGGATGCTCGCTTCGACGCCCAGCGGTTTCCACATCGCGGCCAGCGCCACCGCCATCCGCCGGTGTTCGGCCGATGAATTGATGCGGATTTCAAAACGCAGCGGCTTTTTTGCCGTGTAACCAGCCTGAGCCAGCAGCCGTCTGGCCTCGCGCTGGCGGCGTGTCAGCGGCCATTCGGCCCAGCCGGGTTTGACTGCGTGGCCGTCATGAAGCGCAGGCGGAACGATGCCGAGCGCGGGCGTATTGCCCATTGGCAGCAGCGCGCGCGCGATCCAGGCGCGATCGACGGCGATGCCGAGCGCCCGGCGCACCCGCACATCGTCGAACGGCGGCTTGCGCGTGTTGAGCGTGAAATAATAGCTGCCCAGATAGTCGCCGGTGCGAACCGCATCGGGTCTTTGCTGCGCCAGCCAAGCATGGCGGCTTTGCGGATAGTCGCCCGAAACATCGGCCTCACCCGCCAGGAACAGCCGCATCCCCGCCAGCGCATCGTCGACCGGTTTCCAGATGACGGTGGCGATGGCCGCCTGGCCGCCATGCCAGCGCGGGTTGCGCTCCAGCATCAGCCGGTCGTTCAGCCGCCAGTCGCGGGTGCGATACGGGCCGGAGGTCACCAGGGGGCGCTCTGCGGTCCAGTCTTTCGCAGCCCGGTGCAGTGGCAGCGCCGCCATCGCCGGATGCGCGAGCAGCGCAGGGAGCTGGGGGAAGGGGGCGCCCAGCCGGACGAGCACGGTGCCCGCATCGGGGGCTGTGATATCGGCGATCGCTGCGAACAGCGCGGTATGCGGTGATCCCGTCGCAGGATTGTTCAATCGCTGCCATCCGCGCGCAAAGACCTCGGCGCGCAGCGGAGTGCCGTCGGAAAAGCGCAGATCGGGCCGCAGGCTGAATGTCCAGCTGCGGCCATCGGGCGCGATCGTCCATCCGTGCGCCAGACCCGGCACCGGTTGGCCGGCGCCATCGAAGCGGGTCAACCCCTCGAACTGGTCGGCAGCGACCCGCAGCGAGGCCAGATCGGAATAGACCTGCGGGTCGAGCCCCCGGATCTCGGAATCGGCCAGCCGCACCAGCCGGTCCGGACCCGGCGCGGCGACCGGCGACGCAGGCGTGCCCGAACAGGCGACAAGCAGCAGGACGAACAACAGGGGCAGCAGACGCAGCATTATCCTGATTCATGCCCCGGATCGCGGCCGCGCGGAAGGGTCATTCCGGGCTTGAGCCGCCTTTTTGCGGAACGGTTCGCGCCGCCCGTGCGTCCTCAAGACGAGAAGGCACAAGGAAGAGCAACATCATGTTCAGCAGGAAAACCGGGTCGCTGGGCGCGGCATTGATCGCCGCGACTCTCGTCAGCGGATGCGCGGGATCAGGCTATGGCGACCGAGGCTTCTCGTCGTACCGTCAGTATGACTACAACCGCCCCGACCCGTCTTATGGTGGCTATGATGCGGGTCGCTATTACCGTGACGACCGGCGCTATCGCGAGCGTCGCCTGAGCCGCAATGACCGCGTCTATCGCGGGCAGGACGGGCGCTATTACTGCCGCCGTTCGGATGGCACGACCGGGCTGATCGTCGGCGGAATTGCAGGCGGCGTGCTCGGCAACGTCATCGCGCCGGGCGGATCGGACACCCTGGGCACGATCCTGGGGGCAATCGGCGGGGCTGTCGCTGGCCAAGCCATCGATCGCAACGGTGCCCGCTGCCGCTGAGCCCGGGTATTCAGACACGAAAAAGGCGCCCCGGGTCTCCCCGAGGCGCCTTTTGTGCATGTATCAACTGTCGCTGATTACCAGCTGTAATACATGTCGAATTCGACCGGCGAGGGGGTCGTTTCCCAACGCGTTACTTCGGCCCACTTCATCTCGATATAGGCTTCGATCTGATCCTTGAGGAACACGTCGCCCTTCAGCAGGAAGTCGTGGTCGGCGATCAGCGAGTCGAGCGCTTCGCGCAAGGATGCGCAGACGGTCGGCACTTCCTTCAGCTCTTCGGGCGGCAGGTCGTACAGGTTCTTGTCCATCGCTTCGCCAGGATGGATCTTGTTCTGGATGCCGTCGAGGCCCGCCATCAGCAGCGCCGAATAGCACAGATACGGGTTGGCCATCGCGTCGGGGAAACGGAATTCGACGCGCTTGGCCTTCTCGCCGGTGCCATAAGGGATGCGGCACGATGCCGAACGGTTGCGGCTGGAATAGGCCAGCAGCACCGGTGCTTCGAAGCCCGGCACCAGACGCTTGTAGCTGTTGGTGGTCGGGTTGGTGAACGCATTGAGCGCCTTGGCGTGCTTGATGACGCCGCCGATGAAGTACAGGCACATGTCCGACAGGCCGGCATAGCCATTGCCCGCGAACAGCGGCTTGCCTTCCTTCCAGATCGAGATGTGGGTGTGCATGCCCGATCCATTGTCCTGCTTGATCGGCTTGGGCATGAACGTGGCGGTCTTGCCATAAGCCTGCGCGACCATGTGGACGACATACTTGTAGATCTGCATGCGGTCGGCGGTTTCGGTCAGCGTGCCGAAGGTCAGGCCCAGCTCGTGCTGCGCGGCGGCGACTTCATGGTGATGCTTGTCGCAGGGCAGGCCCATTTCCAGCATGGTGCTGACCATCTCGGCGCGGACATCGACAACGCTGTCGACCGGAGCGACCGGGAAATAGCCGCCCTTGGCGCGCGGACGGTGGGCGAGGTTACCGCTTTCGTACGCACGGCCCGAGTTGGTGGGCAGCTCGATATCGTCGATCGAGAACATCGATCCGGCATAGCCGTCCGAGAAGCGCACATCGTCGAACATGAAGAATTCGGCTTCGGGGCCGACATACACGGTGTCACCGATGCCGGTCGACTGCAGATAGGCTTCGGCGCGCTTGGCCGTGCTGCGCGGATCGCGAGCATAGAGCTCGCCGGTGCCGGGCTCGACGATGTCGCAGAACAGGATCAGCATCGGGTCAGCCGAGAACGGATCGATATAGGCTGCGTCCATGTCGGGGCGCAGGATCATGTCGGACTCGTTGATCGCCTTCCAGCCTTCGATCGACGAACCGTCGAACATCAGGCCGTCTTCCAGCTCGTCCTCGCCGATGACACCGGCGCACATGGTCAGGTGCTGCCACTTGCCCTTGGGATCGGTGAAGCGGACGTCCACCCACTCGATCTCGTTTTCCTTGATCATTGCCAGAATGTCTTTGGCGGTTTTTGCCATGTTAGCTTTCCCTCTTCATGTAATCGCGATCAGGGCCTTGCGGCCCCCCCTTCGATTGGAACTGATATTGTTGTTGCGGCCTTGCCGGGGCAGGCCTCTCCTGGATGTGCGCGCGCCCGTTGAATCAGACCGCGTCGTTGTCACGCTCTCCCGTGCGGATTCGCAGAGCGGTTTCCACCGGGATCACGAAAATCTTGCCGTCGCCGATGCGGCCGGTCTGCGCGGCAGCCGCGATGGCCTCCACGACGCGATCGGCCAGAGCATCGTCAACCACCACTTCAAGCTTCACCTTGGGCAGGAAGTCGACGATATATTCGGCGCCCCGGTACAGCTCGGTATGGCCCTTCTGCCGCCCGAAGCCCTTGGCCTCGGTCACGGTGATGCCCGAAACGCCGACTTCATGCAGCGCCTCCTTCACCTCGTCGAGCTTGAACGGTTTGATGATCGCCTCGATCTTCTTCATAAGTCCCTGATCATCCTGTCATCGGCCGCCGCGCCCGGGTGGGGCAGGGCGGTTATGGGAAAACACGGTGCGGGCGTGCCGGACCGTTTTGATATGGCCGCAAAGGTATCCGGGCCTGTGCGCAGCACGTCGCCCGAGTCCCCCGTGGACTGCTACCAAACAATTAACGTGCCAAGACGCAATCCGCCACAAAAGCTTGGTCTGTGTGCAATTTTGTTGCGGGGCATGATGGAAATCCGGGCAATTCGGCATGGGTTTGCCTAATAAATGGGCAGACCGGCATGCGCCGAGTGGCGCTGGTCGAATTTTCCTTTTGAGACTATTCTGAGTATATGTTAAATAACATATATAAGAAATAGCGGAGGGGAGAATCACGGTGACAATAGAATTGCCCAAAAGTTCTGGGATTCCCGAGGGTTATGAGACATTCGTACCTGAGCCTCATGTAACGGGGCGAAAGATCGTAATGTTCAGGGACTCGGTGGACCGCTCAGAAATTCAAAACGAACTTGATCAAGCCACGAACGGTCACACGACATCTTCGATGGAAGAATTCGAAATGATGTCGGCAAATCAAGGGATTGCGGTCGCGGCCCGTGTGCTGAACTCCATGCCCATGGCGGTGATCGAAGGAAACACGGCCCAGGTTTCCACCGCGATGAATATTCTGGCATCGCAGGCAAACGTGGTTGATGTGGTGCCAGAGTTCTGGATGCATGCCACAGCAGGCGGGCCGCCCTGGCCTGGTACGGCGGCAGCGACTTGGGGCTTGCATGCCGTTGGTGCGGTTCAATCCGTCTATGACGGTTCGGGCATCAAGGTCGCGGTGCTGGATACCGGGTTTGCCTTGTCGCATCCCGACTTTCTCGGTCGGAAGATCATCACCCGCAGCTTTGTGCCCAATGAGACGGTCGATGACATGCAGGGCCATGGCACCCATTGTGCCGGGACGATTGCAGGACCAAGAACCGGTAACGGCAATCGGCCGGGCTATGGCGTTGCGCCGGGTGTCGATCTGTATGTCGGCAAGGTTCTGGGCAACAATGGTTCGGGTCGCACGTTCGATATCATCGACGGGATGGATTGGGCGATTGCCGAAGGATGCCATGTCATCTCGATGTCGCTGGGGCGGGCGGTCACGCCAGGCGAGTCTTTCGAGCAGCCGTACGAGGTGGCAGCCGCGCATGGCCTGTCGCAGGGCAGTCTCGTGATCGCGGCGTCAGGGAACGAAAGCGACCGCCGGTTCAACTATGTCGCGCCGGTCAGTTCGCCGGCCAATTGCCCCTCGATCATGGCGGTGGCCGCGATCGGGTCGGATGGTGGCATCGCCAGCTTTTCGTGTGGCGGAACAGGGACCGGCAAGATCGATGTCTGCGGCCCGGGCGTGGCGGTGATGAGTTCGGTGCCGCCGCCAAGATTCTACAGCAGTCTGAACGGAACCAGCATGGCTTGCCCTCATGTCGCGGGGGTGGCTGCCCTGATGGCGCAATCCGATCCCGCGCTGCGCGGAAGCAAGCTCTGGCGCGCGCTGGTCAATTCGGGGCAAGCTCTCCCGCCCCTGCGGGCGCGTGATATCGGATCAGGCTTGGTTGTCGCACCATAAGCCCCTATACTGAGCAGTATGTCAGACAGAAACATGTCACGCCCGGTCGAGTTCATGGTCGAAGTGGATGCTGAGGCACCCTTGGATATTACTTGCGAAAGCCTTCAAAGTCAGGGGTTTCACATTGAGCGGGTGTATGACCGGTTCAAGATGATCGGTGTCACCGGTCAACTGAGCGATGTGCCACAGGCGCTTGAACTGCCTGGCATTCTTTCGATTTCGCCGACGAACGCAAATATCCAGCTGCCGCCGATGAGCGATGACGTGCCGCAATAGCGGATTGATCCCGGCGTGCGGCTAAACGCCTGCCGCAGCCGCTATCGCAAGCAGGCCAGCGGGCAGCCAGCCTGCTCTGGTCAATAGGGCGGATGGTCCAGCCCAGCCGGGCTCTTGGTGAAAATCTCGCAGCCCGTCTCGGTGATGCCGATCGAGTGTTCGAACTGCGCCGAGAGCGAGCGGTCGCGGGTAACCGCCGTCCAGCCGTCCTCGAGCATCTTCACCGCCGACTTGCCGATATTGATCATCGGCTCGATCGTGAAGAACATGCCGGGGCGAAGTTCGGGTCCGGTGCCGGGGCGGCCGGCATGGACGACCTCGGGTGCGTCGTGGAACAGGCGGCCCAGACCATGGCCGCAGAAATCGCGGACCACGCCATAACGGTGCCGTTCGGCATAGAACTGGATCGCGTGCGCGACATCGCCCATGGTGTTGCCCGGCCGTGCCTGTTCGATGCCCAGCATCAGGCACTCATAGGTGACATCGACCAGGCGACGCGCCTTCACGCCGACATCGCCGATCAGGAACATGCGGCTGGTATCGCCGTGCCAGCCGTCGACGATCGGGGTGACGTCGATATTGAGGATGTCGCCGTCCTTCAGCTTCCGGTCGGCGGGGATGCCGTGACACACGACATGGTTGATCGAGGTGCAGCAACTGTGGGTAAAGCCGCGATAGCCCAAGGTCGCCGGAATGCCGCCACCTGCCAGCATCAGTTCGCGCGCTTTGGCGTCGATCTCTGCTGTGGTCACGCCTTCGGTGACGAATGCCGTCAGTTCGTCCAGCACCCGCGCGGCAAGCTGCCCTGCCTTGCGCATGCCGTCAAAGCCCTCCTGGCCATGCAGCTTGATGGTGCCATCGCGCATCGGCGTATCGGCGTTGGTGACGGTGACATACTGGTTCATGGTGATTCCATATAGGGAAGAGGGGCGGCTTTTGCGACCCCGGGATTATGGTGGACTTAGTCCGTTGACTTAGTCCAGTCAATGGACTAACTTGGCCGCATGACCAGCATCGTCAATGTCCACGACGCGAAAACGCATTTTTCCAAGCTGCTCGACCGCGCGCACGCTGGCGAGGAGATCATCCTGGCCAAGGCAGGCAAGCCCTATGCGCGGTTGGTGCCGCTGGAAAAGCCCAAGATGGAGCGGAGGCCCGGGCGTCTGAAGCTGAAGACGCCCATTCCCGATGGTTTCTTTTTCGATCCACTCCCCGAAGAAGAGCTCAAGGCTTGGGAATGACGGATTATCTGTTCGATACACATGCTCTCGTCTGGTGGTGGACCGGCGATAAGGCATTGCCGGCCAAGGTCGCCCAGGAAGTCAGTGACGAGCGAAACACGATCTTCGTCAGCGCGGTTTCAGCTTGGGAAATCGCCACCAAATGTCGCATCGGCAAATGGCAGGCGGCCGTCCCTGTCTATGAAAACTTTGAAGAGCTTGCCGGCGCCGACGGATTTATTGAAATGGGTGTATCGGTATCCAACGGTCTGCTCGCGGGATCCTTGCCCGGCGAGCACCGCGATCCGTTCGACCGAATGATCGCGGCGCAGGCGATTCATGATGACCTTGTCGTCATCACGCGCGATCCCTCGCTCGCCGCTCTGGGGTGCGCCACCTTCTGGGAATGACGCCCCCGCGCCGTCGTCAGGCTTCGTAGGTCGAAAAGCCCTTGCCCAGTGCCATCTGGCGCGGTGCTGCCGTGCCGACCGGAACCGTGGCAGGCCAGCGGATGCCATTGGGCAGCAGGCGGTCCTTGGCGATGCGGACCACCGAGACCTTGTCGCCCTGGTTGCCGCCCAGCACGTAATATCCCTTGGCGTCTTCACCGACGTAAAAGCCGACATGGCCTTTCCAGCTGGTCGGTTTCTCGCGCCAGAACACCAGAACGGCGCCCGGCTGCGGCGTGCATGGACCACCAAAGCGTTTCCAGTTCTGCGCGCCGAGCGGATTGGCCGGGAGCGGTTCGCTGTTCAATGTCGTTCCAATGCAGTGCGCGACGAACAGGCCGCACCAGGCGATATCGTCCGACTTGTAGGGAATGCCCAGATCGGTCGCCCAATCGAGAATGACGAAATTGTTGTCGGAACCCGGCTTTTCGCGGACGCCAAGCAGCCTTCTGGCCTCCAGCAACCACGGGATGGCCGGGTCGTCGATGGTATCTGCCGACAGCGCTGCGGCCGGTGCCGAACCGTCGAGCCCGAGCGCAGCCTTGGTCAGCGGCCCCACAATGCCATCGGCCTGCAATCCGCGTGCTGCCTGGAACGCGCGCACGGCGGCGTCGGTGCGCTTGCCCCAGATGCCATCGATGACACCGGGGTCGAACCCCTTGGCGGCGAGTTTCTGCTGAACGAGGATGACGTTGGATTTCGCTGACATGGGTTGTGCCTCCGACTCGAACACGGGAATGGTGAGCCGCTCAAGCCTAGGATCGGCCGATGCTGCCGGGCGCGCGCAATTGGGTTCATTTCCGATGAAAGCGGGCCAGGGTGCTGGCCCGATGGGGCGCTGCAGCCTGCTTCTGGTCTTGCGCCACCGGGCAAAGTGGCTATTGCAATCAGCTTATGCCCCCCACCCAAAACCCCCGCATCTGGACCGCCGCGCTGATCGTGATCGGCGATGAAATCCTTTCTGGCCGCACCCAGGACAAGAATGTCGCGCAGGTCGCGACCTGGCTGAATGTGCAGGGAATCCGCCTGAAAGAGGTGCGCGTCGTTGCCGATGACATGGATGCGATTGTCGAGGCGGTGAACCTGCTGCGCGCGCGCAACGACTATCTGTTCACCACCGGCGGCATCGGCCCGACGCATGATGACATCACCGTCGATGCGATTGCCCAGGCTCTGGGCGTCGAGGTCGTGATTCACCCGACGGCTCGCGCCATATTGGAGCGGTATTATGAGACGCGCGGCGGCCTCAACGAGGGACGGCTGCGCATGGCGCGGGTTCCCGATGGCGCAGAGCTGATCGAAAACCGCATGTCGGGTGCGCCCGGCATCCGCGTCGGCAACCTGTTCCTGATGGCCGGCGTGCCGCACATCACCGCGGGCATGCTCGATGCGCTTACCGGCACGCTCGAAGGCGGATTGCCGGTGCTGTCAGCCACATTGGGCTGCTGGGTGGCAGAAAGCGAGGTCGCCGACATGCTGGGCGCGACTGAGCGCGCGCATGAAGGCTGCCAGATCGGCAGCTATCCGTTCTTCCGCGAAGGCCGGGTCGGCGCGAATTTCGTCATTCGCTCGGTCGATCAGGCGCAGCTCGATGGCTGCGTCGCTGCGCTGGCATCCGCGCTGGAAGCCACCGGGCGCGAGGTCACGCCCGGCGGGATCTGATCAATCTTCAGGTGCGATGGCAACCTTCAGGCCGTCGAGCGCGGCGGTCATCTGGATCTGGCACGACAGGCGCGAGGTCGCATTGCGGTGATCGGAGCTGTCGAGCAGGTCGTCCTCATCGGCGCTGATCGGGGGCAGCTTGTCGGTCCATGCAGCATCGACATGAATATGGCAGGTCGCGCACGAGCAGCATCCGCCGCACAGCGCCAGCAGTTCGTCGAATCCATTGTCGCGGATCGCTTCCATCACGGACAGGCCGGTATCGGCCTCGATGGTGCTCTCTTCGCCCGCGCGATTGATGACGGTCAGCTTTGGCATGGAAACTCCCCACTAGATGGCGGGAACGGCTGGTCCCCGCAAACGCCGCTGCTATGATCAACGCCGCGCTCGAATGCAAGCGGCGGATAGGACAAGGGACCAAGTTATGGGAATCACCGAGGCGCAGCTGACTCAGGGTCTCGACGCCGTGGCAGGCCGCGAGCCGGCGATCGCCCGCGCGCTCAGCATCGCCGGCTATCCTGAACCGCGCATTCGCGAACGCGGCTACACGACACTGTTGCGCACGATCGTCGGCCAGCAGGTCAGCGTCGCATCGGCAGCGTCGGTCTGGAACAAGCTCGAAGCCGCTTTGGGGCAGGGATGTGCCCCCGATGCGCTGATCGCGGCGGATTTCGACGCCCTGCGCGCCTGCGGCATGTCCCGCCAGAAACAGGGCTATGCCCGTTCGCTGGCCGAGCTGGTGATGACAGGCGCGCTCGATCTGGAAAACCTGCCCGAGGATGACGAAGCCGCCATCGCCGAGCTGATCCGCATCAAGGGCATCGGTCGCTGGTCGGCGGAAATCTATCTGCTGTTCGCCGAGGGCCGCCCCGACATCTGGCCGGCGGGCGATCTGGCGGTACAGGTCGGGATCGGGCGGATTCTGGGGCTTGAGGCGCGCCCTTCGGAAAAGGAGACGCGCGTGCTCGCCGATCCCTGGTCACCGCACCGCGGCGCGATCGCGATCCTCACCTGGCATTGCTACAACAACGCCGCGCTGTAACCCGATCAGCCCCCTTTCAGGGCTCAACTCTTGTAGAGGATGCGGCCGCTGGCCAGCCGGCCGCGGCTGAGCGTGGTGACTTCCTTGAGGAAGCTGGTCGGCTTCTTGAAGAACTTGCTCTTGGGGTTGATCTTCAGGCCCGCTGCAGTAGCAACATCAGCGATGAAGTGGACGCAGTTGGCCGAGTTCAGATTGTAGCTCTTCTGCTTCTTTGTGCGCCACTTCTCGTGCACCGCCATGACTGCGCGATATTCGGCATCGGTCAGCTCATAGGTGAAATGGGCTGCGCTGTCGGCGATGTACTTGGGCTTGAGCACGCTGGTCTTGCCCTCGACCGCCCCGAACAGGATGCTGGGGCCGGTGCTGACGGCGGTGAAGCCGATGTTGGTATCGACCATTTCGCCGGTCGAATCGACCTTGCCCTTGAGTGTCGCGAACGCGTGCGGAAACTGGCTGCCCAGCTCGTGGCTGTAGAAGGTGATGGTGACGGCGGCATGCGCGGCATTCGCCCAGAACATCATCGGAGCGATGAGAAAGGTCAGCAACAGGCGCTTGATCATCATGGATTATTTCCCCTTGGACCTGGGTGAAGTTGGGTTCGCGGATATGGCTGTGTCGAGCCACCGCGCCGAATCGACCGGGCTTTGCTTGTTGTCGTCCCTGTCGACGCGATAATTGGCCTCGCGCATTTTTTCCACCGGGATTGCGCCGACCAGAGGCTTGAGCGCCGCGACGAGCCGCGTGTCGGCAGCCGCCGAGCGGCTGACCATCAGGATCGCGTCATATGATGGGACCGCGCCCTTGGGGTCTTCCAGGATAACAAAGCCATTGGCGGCGATGCGGCCGTCGGACGAGAAGGCGGATATGATGTCCGCCTCGCCCAGCTGCAGCGCGCGGTACATGAAGGTGGGCTCGAACGCGCGGCGACCCTTGAAGCGCAGCGGATAGGCGGCCTGCACCATCTGCCACTCGGGCCGCTCCAGAAACTCGACATCAGTACCGAAGACGAATTGCGGCGCGACGCGGACGACATCGTCGAGCGTTTTCAGCCGCAGCCGTTTTGCATCATCGGTCCGCACGGCAAAGGCATAGGTGTTCTCGAACCCCAAGGGACCGATCAGCCGCACGCCATGCTGCACCTTGGCCCATCGGGTGATCTCGGCGATCATGTCGGCGCGGGGCTCGGGGTCCTGCCGCTGCATCTCGTTGGTCCAGATCGTGCCGGCATAATCGACATAGACCTGCACCTCGTCGCTCGCCAGCGCGCGGAACACGACCGCGCTCCCCAGACCCTCGCGATAGCGCACGGCATAGCCCGCAGCCTCCAGCCGCTGGCCGATCAGCCGCGCCAGAATATACTGTTCCGAGAAACGCTTGGCACCGATAGTTACCACCGGACGGTCACTTGGTGGTGCAGGCCACAGCGCGATGGCGAGCCCTGCCGCCAGCGCGAAACCCGCCCCCCAGATGCGCCTGTGCTTGCGCCAGCGGATACCGCTTTCGATCAGTCCGAGCAGCAGGTCGACGCTGATCGCGAGACCCGCAGCAACGAGGCATCCGGCGAGCACGAGCGACCAGTTCTGCGTCTGCAATCCGGCAAAGATCAGGTCACCCAGGCTCGGTTGGCCGACGGTGGTCGACAGCGTCGCCGCGCCAATGGTCCACACCGCTGCAGTGCGCACGCCCGCCATGATGGTGGGGGAGGCGAGCGGGGCCTCGACCAGCCACAGCTTCTGCAGGCCTGTCATGCCGACGCCATCGGCCGCCTCGACCATCGCGGGTTCGACCGAGCGCAGCCCGGTCACCGCGTTGCGCAGGATCGGCAGCAGAGCATAGAGCGTCAGCGCGAGCAGCGAGGGCAGGAAGCCCAAGGGCGAGATGACATCGCCGAAGATCGCCGACAGCGCGAGCAGCAGTGGGAAGAACAGCGCGAGCAGCGCCAGCGCGGGAATGGTCTGGACGAGGCTGGCAAAGCCCAGGGTGACACCGGCCACCGTGCGGCTGCGCACCGACCAGATTGCGAGCGGCAGCGCGATGACCAATGCGAGGCCCAAAGCGGCAAAGCTCAGCTGCACATGCTGCGCGAGCAGATCGAGGATGCGCGGCCAGTCAAGCGTCATCTGTTTTGCTCGCTACCGTGAGGCGCACACGTCCCTCGACTTCGCTCGGGAGCTCGGCGAGGGTGAACCGGTCTCGCTGACTCACCCCGGCGCATACGTCGCTCGACTTCGCTCGGGACAAACGGGAGGGAAGGCTTTGGTCTCCCTGATCCACCACAGAGCACACTTCTCCGAGTTCCCGAGCGAAGTCGAGGGACCTACGCACCACGTTCGCCCCCCGCAGCCCGCATCGCGGTGATCCTTTCCGCCTGCAGACGAGGCACCGCAACCAGAGCCTCGGCTTCCGCGCCGCAGCCGCCCGCGATCAGCTGCGATGGTGTTGCATCGGCGACGATCCGTCCCGCCGCCATCACCCAGATGCGGTCGGCGAACAGCAGGGCCTCGGCCATGTCGTGGGTGACCATGATCGTGGTCAGCCCCAGCCGTTCGTGCAGCGCGCGATATTGCTCGCCCAATGCTTCGCGGGTGACCGGATCGAGCGCGCCGAAGGGTTCGTCCATCAGCATCAGCCCCGGCTCGCCCGCCAGCGCGCGCGCGACGCCGACACGCTGCTTCTGCCCGCCCGACAGCTGCTCGGGCAGCCGCGTGGCGAAGTCGCGCGGCAGATCGACCAGATCGAGCAGCGCGGTAACGCGGTCGCCCGGCAACGGTTTGCCCGAGGCCAGCCGCGAACCGATGCCGATGTTCTGCGCGACCGTCATGTGCGGGAACAGGCCGATGTTCTGGAACACATAGCCGATCGAGCGGCGCAGCTGGTGGAGTTCGCGCTCGGCCACATCTGCGCCATCGATTCGCACGCTGCCGGAATCAGGCTCGATCAGCCGGTTGACCGTCTTCAGCAGCGTCGATTTGCCCGATCCCGAGCTTCCGACGATCGCGACGAAGGTGCCGGGTGAAATTGTCGCATCGACGCCAGCGATGGCGACCGTGCTGCCATAGGTTTTGCCGACGCCCTCGAACGCTACGGCAGGGCCGCGCGCGGTGGCGGGCCGGGAGAAAGAGGGTGAGGTCGCCATGCAGACCCGCTTATAGGCGGCGGAAACCCAAGCTGGCTAGCCACTTGCGTGGGGGCAGGGGGCGGCTTAGCGTTGGGCGACAAACACCCATATCCGTTTGTCCCGAGCGAAGTCGAGGGACGTATACGCTACCGTTTGCGTACACGTCCCTCGACTTCTCGGCAAAGCCGAGAAGTTTACCCTGAGCGGCTGGCTTGCCAGCCAGTTGAAGGGCTCGGGAACTCGGAAAAATGGGGGGGCAGGATGAGGGACACGACATGAACGACACCAAGACCATCTTCATCACCGGCGGCGCATCGGGCATCGGGCGCGAAGTTGCGCGGTTCTTTGCCGCGAAGGGCTGGTTCGTCGGGCTCGCCGATGTCAACATCAAGGGCATGGAGGAAACCGCCGCGATGCTGCCGGCGGGCATGGCGTCGATCCATCCGCTCGATGTGCGCAGCCGCGAGCAATGGACCACCGCGCTCGAAGCGTTCACCGAGCCCCATGGCGGCAAGCTGCACGTGCTGTTCAACAATGCAGGTGTCGGCATCGGCGGGCCGCTCGAAGACCATAGCGAGACCGATATCGAGAAGCTGGTCGATATCAACTTCAAGGGCGTCGTCTATGGCGCGCATATCGGCCACAAATATCTGAAGGCGACGCCCGGATCGTGCCTGCTCAATACCTCGTCGGCCTCTGGCATCTATGGCTCGGCGGGGCTGTCGGTCTATTCGGCGACCAAGTTCGCGGTGCGCGGGCTCAGCGAAGCGCTCGACATCGAATGGTCGGTCGATGGCATCCGCGTGCGCGCACTGCTGCCCAGCTTCATCGATACGCCCTTGCTCGATGGCGCGCCTGCCAACAGCAACCAGTCGATCGGCCAGAGCGTGACCGCCGCCGGGCTGGAAATCTCGCCTGTGCTGATGGTCGCCGAGGCCGCCTGGGCGGCTGTGCACGATCCCAAGAACGTCCACAGCTATGTCGGGCCGACCGCAAAGCGGCTGGCGTTCGCAGCGAAGTGGATGCCCGGCTCGATCCGCAAGCGCGGCGGGCTGATGGTGCGCAAGGCGCGGGGGGAGTAAACGTCGGCACCGCCCGGTTCGCAAGCGTGTTACAGGACCCACGCAGTTAGAAACCGGGGTTTTCCGGGACGTTGGGCGATGTCCGCTATTGAGAAAGCTTCGAGCAGCCCGAATGGCCGAAATTGGGTGGGAAGCTGCCGGTGTGAAACTGCTAAGGAGTAATTTCGATGTCTTCCCTCGCTTCAATGTTGGAGAGGATCATTGCGCGATCGAAATCCGCTGTCCTAATGGTCAATAGATACTTCGAGGAAGATTTTATGGCTAACCCTACGAAGTCCATTGCTACGCCAGCGAAGTCTATGTCCTGCCCCCAATTTAAATCTTCGAAATCGTCTCGCATCTGCCTTGAAATGGACGCTAAACTTCGACACATATATCGATCCGGGCCGACTTTCTTTTCGTCGCATCGAATTTGTTTCGGAAGCAACTTTATGACCTTCTCGACAATTTCGAGTGCTTGAGGCCTAGACACCTTGATGACGGGAAAGCTGTCATTGATAAAGTCGTTCATAAATTGCTCCCGCGCCCCTATAGAGCTACGATCTTAGCCTGAGAGCAGAAAATACCTCAACGGCCTGAATGAGGTCGCTAAAAGAATTTCCGCTTTTGGCCTCGTTCAAGCGATAGGAGCCGGTCCGCTTGCCTGGAGTTCGGCAGCCCCTCGCAAGGTCGATTGTTCCAATATGCTCGCTCGCCAGTGATGGATAAGCCGGGATATTGGCAGGTCAGGCGAACTCCGATCCTTTTTGACAGCCTCGCCCTATCCGAACACCCGCCGCCCGTGCGTGACACGGTCGGCCATCGCCATCGTGGTCAGCTGCGCGTTGACGCGGATGCAGCTCGGCATCACGCTGGCATCGGTGACCAGCACATTGGCGGTGCCGTGGACGCGCTGGTCGAGATCGACCACGCCCTTCGCAGGATCCACGTTGATCGCGTTGCCGCCGTGCGGGTGGCTCGACGAGAGAACGACATCGTCGGGCTCCTCGATATGCTCCCAGTAGAAGCGGTCGATCTCCTCATCGCTCATCCCGGCGTGCATCGTCTCGCCATGCAGCAGCGCAGGGTAGACCTCTTGCGCGCCGCCGCGGAAATGCACCTTGGTGAGCGTCGACAGCGCGCGGCGCAGCACGGCCAGATCGGTGGGCTGCAGCACGAAATCGAGTCTGCCCTTCCTGATGTTGCCCAGCCGGTCGGCGGGGAACAGCACGCCTGCCGACGCCAGCCGGTTGTAGTGCCGCATTCGGCGGAAATGCTCGTCGAACCAGCCCGGCACCAGCGAGGCCATGCTCATCGGCGGCTGGAAGTGGCTCTCGATCAGGAAATCGCCGCGATCGATGAAGGTCGCCATCTGGTCCTCGTCCCAGGCATTCACCGGATCTGGCATCAGCGCGGGGACGGGGCAGGCGATGTTGAGCGATATGCCTTTGCCGGTGCCCTCGATGCCGCTCGCCGAGAGGATGTTGCTCGATGCGATCGTGCCGGCGGCGACGACGACGCCCTTGGTCACGCGGATCGTCTTGGCGCGGCCATCGGGCAGCATCACCTGCACGGACGAAGCGCGCTTGCGCCCCTGTTCGTCGGTCCCGTCCCAGCCAATGTGCGCGACCTCGGCATGCGCCAGGATCCGCGCCTTGCGCGGTGCACTGAGCGTGGCATGGCGCAGGAAGCTTTCGGGCATCGCGCGCTTGCGGCCATAGGGGCAGCCGGTGTTGCAATATCCGCAGGAAACACAGGCGTTTGCTTCGGTCTTCTGTCCCCAGTTCTTGCGGAACCAGCCCGAGACTGCGCGCTGATCTAGCGGGTCGTCCGAGCCTGCGCGATAGGCGTCCCAGCCGCTGAGCAGCCGCGTGCCGTTGTTGCGCCCCAGCCGCCGGTCGATCTCGTGCACGCCCAGCCGGCATTCGACCCGGGCATAGCTGTCCTCGAGCGCATCCGGATTGACCGGTGCGCCCAGTTCGCGCCAGCTGTGCAGCACGTCATTGGCATCGGGGTGAGTCTCGCCCTCGCGCGCCAACCGCAGGCAGATGCCGTTGTTGACCACGGTCGAGCCGCCGACGGTGCGCCCCTGGAAGACGATGATGTCGCGGTTGCGCGTCGTCTGGATCGCGCCGTCCTTGAACAGGGTCGACGACATATGCGCCTCGTTGGGGGTCATCCGCGCGCTGGGCATATACGGCCCGGCCTCGATCACCAGCACCTCATAGCCTTGGTCGGCGAGGTTCGATGCCGCGACCGCGCCGCCCGCGCCCGATCCGATCACCACCACCTCGACACTGTCGGGGATCGCATCCTCGCCGACGAACACGGTGTAGGGCAGGTCGTTGCCGGTGTGCTCGGTGATCAGCGGGTCATCGGGCGTGCCCGCGCGCTCCCGGTGGCGGGGCAGGGTGAAGCCCATCGACTGGAACACCGGGTTGGCGCGGTTGGCATCTTCTGCCGCCGCATCGGAGGCATTGGCATCGTCCTGGTCGAGCCAGTGGCCGTAATAGCCAGCATAGACGATGCCACGGATGCGGGCCATGTCCTGAAAGATATCGACCCGGCTGTTGCGCAGCCGCCGCTCGATCCGCCAGATGCGGAACGATCGCGGCGCGAAATGCCAGAAGGGGCCGCCCAGCACCACCCAGGTCGCGATCACCGACAGCGCGGTGTTGCGCGGCGTATCGCCCTCGATATTCCCGAAAAGCCGCTGGAGATTGGCGACCACCTGCGCGGGGCTGATCGCCAGCTGCGCAGGCTCGACGAACAATGTTTCCGCCAGCCGTTTCCAGATTGCCGCCTCGAACGGATTGAATGGCTTCCTCATCATGTCGCGAATCCCCCTTACCCGGAGGATAGGCTAGCAGGGCCATCAGGAATTGTAAGATTTCGCCAGATTAAAGCGCGTTAATCGCCGTTTCAGTCCATCGCGCAGACACAGGCATCAAGCGTGCCGTCGGTCACTTCCAGCCGGTTGAACGAGGGGCGGGTGGCGCGGACGCGTTCGGACAAGGTGCCTGCGCCGATCATCCGGATCGGGCCTGCGCCGGTCGGCACTTCCAGATCGAACGGATCATGGACATGGCCCGACAGCACGGCATCGGCTCCGGCGGCGGCGATCGCCTCGAGCGCGGCACGGCCGCCGGTGGTGCGCCCGCTGCTCTGCGTGTCCGCCTCGATCAGCGGATGATGGGTCAGAACGATGCGCAGCTGCGCCTGCGCATCGCTGTGCAGCGCGTGCAGCGCTTCGTGCAGCGCGCGGCCGCTCACGCGCCCCTTCGACCAGTTGAGCCGCAGCTGGACGCGTGCCGTCGTCCGCAACGACACGAGATGCACGTGATCCAGCGTCACGCCATCGTGCAGTTCCTGCTGCAACCGCATCACCCGGCCATAAGGTCGCCAGATGCGCCGGACGGGGTTGAAATAGGGCAGGTCATGGTTGCCCGGCTCGATCAGCACCGGGCGACCCAGCGCGGCGAGCCAGTCCTGCGCAGCGGCGAACTCGGCGGAGCGTGCGCGCATGGTGAGGTCGCCGGTGATGATCACCGCATCGGGCCGGTCGCGCTCGACCGCGCCTGCAAACCAGTCCAGCGCCGCGCTGTCCTCGGCGCCGAAATGCAGGTCGCTGGCGTGGAACAGAACGGTCATGGGGCCGGGGACGATCGATCGTCGCTGGCGCGCGTGGTGATGAAATGGTGCGGGGCGTGGCCCAGCTTCAGCGTATCGCCGGGGCGGCACTCGGCGGGTTCGCCATCGATCAGCAGGCCGATGGTCTCGGCCTCGCTGGTCAGCGTCGCGCGGACCGCGCTGCCCAGGTCGACGCGCGGCCCTTCGCGAAAGTCGCCGTTCAGCCAGGCGCTGGCATGGCTGAACACGTCGCCGATGCTCGATGCGGTAAAGCCGCAGAGCGCCATCGTGGTGTCACGCGGGGCGGCAAAAATGGCGGGGAAGCTCTCTGGATGTCCTTCGATACCGACCTGCGGCCCGCCCAGGCTTTCGGAGATGGCGGCGGGGATGGTGTTGAATACCAGATCGGCGACCTCTCGATGGCGTGCGTCCTCGCGCACCTGAGCCCAGCTGGTCGTCGGCCCCGCGATCACGCCAACATAAGCAATATTGTCGCCGATTTCGACGGTATTCAGCTGCCGCGTACGGCGATCGCGCGCGGCCTCAGCAATGATCGCCTCGCACGATTGTTCGCCGTGGAGCGCGCGGGCGAGCAGGTTCATTGTCCCGCCGGGCAGGATCAGCACCCCGCCATCCCAGCCTGCCGACGCCTTCAATGCGCTGTTGGTGGTGCCGTCGCCCGCATAGATCGCGAGCGTCTGGACCCCCGACGTGCGCAGCTTTCCGGCCGTCGGCAGGTCCTCTTCGGGGCAGCGCACGATGCAGTCGACCGGTTGGTCGCTGGCAGCGAACCAGGTCACGATATCGGCGATCACCGCAGCATCATAGCTGCCGCTCGCCTCGTTCACGATAAGCCATGTGCATGTCATGCGCGGTCAACGCGCCATCGGGCGATTGGTGCCAGCGGGCAGGGCAAATATATCGCCCGCAATGCCGATGCGCATTCCCTGCTGACAGCGCTCCGCACCCCTGCTAATCGCGCGCCATGACCGAACTCAAGCACATCCGCAATTTCTCCATCATCGCGCATATCGACCATGGCAAATCGACCCTGGCGGACCGGCTGATCCAGCAAACCGGCGGCCTTTCCGAACGCGAAATGTCCGCCCAGGTGCTCGACAACATGGATATCGAGAAAGAGCGCGGGATCACCATCAAGGCGCAGACCGTCCGGCTCAATTATACCGCGAAAGACGGCCAGCTCTATGAGCTGAACCTGATGGACACGCCGGGCCATGTCGATTTCGCCTATGAAGTCTCGCGTTCGCTCGCCGCGTGCGAAGGCGCGCTGCTGGTCGTCGATGCCGCACAAGGCGTCGAGGCGCAGACGCTGGCGAACGTCTATCAGTCGATCGAGCATGACCACGAGATCCTGCCCGTGATCAACAAGATCGATCTGCCCGCTGCCGAGCCGGAAAAGGTGAAGAAGGAGATCGAGGACATCATCGGTCTCGATGCCTCCGAAGCGGTGCTGGCCAGCGCCAAGTCGGGCATCGGCATCGAGGAAATCCTCGAGCAGATCGTCAAGAAGATCCCGCCGCCCAAGGGCGACCGCGATGCGCCGCTCGAGGCGATGCTGGTCGACAGCTGGTATGACCCGTATCTGGGCGTCGTCATTCTGGTCCGCGTCGTCAACGGCGTGATGAAAAAGGGCCAGAACATCAAGTTCATGGCCGGTGGCACCGAACATCTGGTCGACCGCGTCGGCTGCATGCGGCCCAAGATCGAGAACCTGCCCGAGCTGGCGGCTGGCGAGATCGGCTTCATCACCGCGCAGATCAAGGACATCAGCCAGACCCGCGTCGGCGACACCATCACCACGGTCAAGAACCCGGCAGCCAACCCGCTGCCGGGCTTCAAGGAAGTGCAGCCGGTGGTGTTCTGCGGATTGTTCCCGGTCGATGCCAACGACTTCGACAAGCTGCGCGACAGCATCAGCAAGCTTCGGCTTAACGATGCCTCGTTCAGCTTCGAGATGGAATCGAGTGCGGCTCTGGGCTTCGGCTTCCGATGCGGGTTCCTGGGCCTGCTGCATCTGGAGATCATTCAGGAGCGGTTGACGCGTGAGTATGACCTCGACCTGATTACCACCGCACCGTCGGTGGTCTACAAGATCCAGCTGACCTATGGTGGCGGCGAGATCGAGCTGCACAATCCGGCAGATATGCCCGATCCGACCAAGATCGACGAGATCATGGAGCCGTGGATCGAGGCGGTGATCTATTGCCCCGACGAGTATCTCGGCAGCATCCTCAAGCTGTGCCAGGACCGGCGCGGCATCCAGAAGAACCTGACCTATGTCGGCGGCCGCGCACAGGTGACCTACGAACTGCCGCTCAACGAAGTGGTGTTCGATTTCTACGATCGCCTGAAATCGATCAGCCGCGGCTATGCCTCGTTCGACTACCACCAGATCGGCTATCGCGAGGGCGACCTCGTCAAGATGTCGATCATGGTCAATGCCGAGCCGGTCGATGCGCTGAGCATGATCGTCCACCGCGGCACCGCCGAATCGCGCGGGCGCGGCATGTGCGAGCGGCTGAAGGACCTGATCCCGCGCCACCTGTTCAAGATCCCGATCCAGGCAGCAATCGGCGGCAAGGTCATCGCGCGCGAGACGATCGCCGCGATGCGCAAGGACGTCACCGCCAAATGCTATGGCGGCGACATCAGCCGCAAGAAGAAGCTGCTCGACAAGCAGAAGGAAGGCAAGAAGCGGATGCGCGAGTACGGCTCGGTCAGCATCCCGCAGGAAGCCTTCATCGCCGCGCTCAGGATGGGCGAGGAGTGATCAGCCGCTGACCTGCTGTTCGGTCGCGGCGGGCGCTGTTTCGAGGACAGGCTCGGCGACCGGCAGCGGCGCAACAGTGGTTGCAATCGCAGGGGCAGGGGCAGGGGCTTCGCCTCCCTCTTCCGCAGGGGATATCCGCATCGGGATCGCCATCGCGATGCCATAGCTGATGATCAAGGTGCCCAGGATCGACCACATGCCGACGGCGGCAAGGCCGATCAGCTGCGCGAGCAGCTGGCCGCCGATGCCGGCTTCGGGCGGATAGCCGACACCGCCAAAATCGGCGCTCATGAACACCGCGACCAGCAGTGCGCCGACGAGGCCGCCGACGCCGTGCAGCGCAAAGGCGTGATTGCTGTCGTCGATCGCCAGCGCTTCGCTGACAAACCGCAGCGCAAAATAGCTGGCCGGACCCGCAATCAGCCCGATCAGGATGGCAGCCCCCGGCGAGACGAGGCCAGAGGCAGGCGCGATCGCGGCCAGGCCCGCGACCAGACCCGATACCGCGCCCATCGCGGTGACCGCGCCGGTGCGCAGCCTCTCGATCAGCATCCACACCAGCGCGCTGACGCATGCAGCGACATGCGCGTTGATGATCGCGCTGCTGGCATCATCGGTGGCAGCGAGTGTCCAGCCGCCCGCCAGTGCGAAATTGCCGACGAACAGCAGGGCGCCGCCTGCCAGCACCATCAGCGGGTTGTGCGTGGCCGTGGCCTCGCCCGGCCAGCCGGTGCGCCGTCCGATGACGAGAGCGGCCACCAGCGCGGACAGGCCTGCGCAGAAATGCAGCGCGATACCGCCGGAAAAATCGAGCACGCCAAAGCCGTAGAGCCAGCCGCCGCCCCAGATCCAGTGCGCGATCGGCGCGTAGACGATCAGGCTCCACAGCCCGCCAAAGGCCAGTGCCCAGCCAAAGCGGCCGCGTCCGGCCCAGGCGCCTGCGACCAGCACGGCGGCCAACATTGCTGCAGCAATCTGGAAGATCACGAACGCGCTTTCGGGAACTGCTGTGCCGAAGCGGACATCGCCAAGCACGAGCAGCATCCAGGCGTTGCCGCCGCCGATCAGCCCGCCGCTGGGATCGCCAAACGCCAGGGTATAGCCGACCACGACCCAGAGCAGCGAGACCAGAGCGGCGATCGCGGTGCCCTGCAGGAACACGCCTTGGGCCGCGCGCGCGGTGCCGCGCCCCGCCTGCATGAGCAGCACGCCGGGCAGCGCAAACAGCATCACCAGCGCGGCACAGACGAGCATGAACGCCGTATCGCCCGAGTTCGAGACATCGAGCGTGGCGGGATCGACCATGCCGGGCGCAGCCCATGCAGGCGCTGCCAGCGTTGCCGCAGCAAAGGTGAAAATGCGCGCGAGCCTTGCGATCATGCCTTCGACTTTCCCAGGAATCCTGCCCCGCCCGCAGGCGTCGGCAAATTTGCTGCTATGTGCACCAGCTTGGCAAATAATCGATTAACGCGCGCAGTATTCTGCCGCGCAGTCCTTCGACTTTCAGATGATGACGAGCCGAAAATGGTGCCTTTGCGTGACCCGGAGCGCAGCGTACTTAAAGTACGTGAGCACCGGAAGCGCGCAGAGGCGCCATTTGCAGGCCGTCAGCGCTGAATGTCGTTACATCCAGCCTTCGAGAACCTGATCGGGCGGTCTATGCCCATCGAACCAGAAGCGGATATTGGCGATAACCTTGTGGCCGGCAACCTCGCGCCCCTCGAAGGTTGCGCTGCCGACATGCGGCAGCAGCACGACGTTCTTCAGCGCGAGCAGGCGCGGATCGACAAGCGGCTCGCGGGTATAGACATCGAGCCCCGCGCCGGCGATGCGGCCGGCCTCGAGCGCCTCGATCAGCGCGGATTCATCGACCAGCTCGCCGCGCGCGCTGTTGATCAGATACGCGCTGGGCTTCATCAGGCCGATGCGCCGCGCGTCGATCAGTCCGCGGGTTTCGGGGCTGCGCGGACAGTGCAGGGTGATGATGTCCGATCCTGCGATCAGCGCGTCGAGATCGGGCTCGTAGGTCGCGCCCAGCATCTGCTCGAGGCTTTCGGGCAGGCGGCGGCGGTTGTGATAGCGCACGTCGAGGCCGAAGCCGCGCGCGCGGTGCGCGACCGCCTGGCCGATGCGGCCCATGCCGATGATGCCCAGCTGCTTGCCGCCTATGCGGTGGCCAAGCATGCCCGAGGGGCTCCAGCCTTCCCACTGGCCCGAACGGACCAGCTTTTCGCCCTCGGCGAGCCGGCGCGGGACCGAAAGGATCAGCGCCATCGTCATGTCGGCGGTATCGTCGGTGAACACGCCGGGCGTGTTGGTGATGATGATGCCCTTGGCGCGCGCCGCCTTGAGATCGATATGGTCGACGCCGGCGCCGAAATTGGCGAGCAGCTTCAGCCGGTCGCCCGCCTGCGCGATCAATTCTGCATCGAGCGCGTCAGTGACGGTGGGGACCAGAACATCGCAATCGGCCAGCGCTGCGGCGAGCTCGTCGCGGGTAAAGGCATGATCGTCGGTGTTGGGCACCACATCGAACAGCTCGGCCATCCGTGCCTCCACCGAGTCCGCCAGCTTGCGCGTGACGATGACGCGCGGGCGCGTGCCAGGGGCGTGGTGCGGGGCGGAGGGCTGCGAAGGGGAGCTGGCAGGCATGGCTTTGCTATGCCGCAACCGGCTCAAAGGTCAAGCAGCGGCACTTGCTAGCCGCCCGTTTTTTGCCGTAAGCGGTAAGGCAATGCCGAGTGTCGGCCGATGGTTCGTCGGCGGACCGGCTGGGGACAGGGATATGCGGACATCTTGGATCAAGCGACTCGTTCTGGGTGGCATCGGCGCAGGCGCGGTGCTGGGCGCAGCCAGCCTTGCCAACGCGCAGGCCGAGGTTGCAACGCCGTATTGGGCGTCGATCCAGCGCGATGAGGCCTTCGCGCGCGCGGGGCCGATGGCGACCTATCAGATCGAATGGGTGTTCCGGCGCAAGAACCTGCCGGTCAAGGTGATCAAGCGCTATGGCGTGTGGCGGCAGATCGTCGATCCTTCGGGATGGACCGGCTGGATGCATTCGAACATGCTTAGCCGCAAGCGCACCGCGATCGTCAACGGCCCCGTGCTCGCGATCCGCTCCGCCCCGCAGGACAGCGCGCGGCTGATGTGGCGCGCCGAGCCCGGCGTGGTCGGCGAGCTGGGCGATTGCGAGCAGGGCTGGTGCGAATTTGCCGTCGACAAGCGCGCCGGCTGGGTGCGGCAGGACCAGGTCTGGGGCGCGGGCGCACCCTGATCGATACGCGTCATCGCCAGACAGAAACCCGCCCACCGCTCGGGCAAGCGATGGGCGGGGCTTCTACCGGCGAAAGGACTTACCAGTAGAAATTGGGGATCACGCGGATAACCGTGCCATTGCGGGCATTGACCAGCAGCATGTCGTTATAGTGGCGCACCCACACCTGCCGCACGCCCGGATTGGGCAGGCGATAGTTGCGATAGTTGTTCACGACAAAGCGCTGGCCGTAATAGTTGGGCGCAATGCGCACACCGGGGCGGAACTGCTGATAGCGGAAGTTCGCGCGGAAGGCGGGGCCACGAAACGCCTGGCGGTTGGTACCGCGATACTGGCGATAGTCGCGCAGATCCTCGCGATATTCGCGGCGGGCATCCTGGACGTCGCGGCGCTGTTCGCGGACATCACGCTGTTCTTCGCGGACATCGCGGCGGTCGCCATAGCGGCGGGCGTCCTCGACATCACGGCGCTCGCGCTGCAGTTCGCGCTGCTCCTGGCGGACGTCGCGCTCGGAACGATTCACTTCACCGCGTGACTGGGCAAAGGCGGGGGCGGTAGCGACCGGCAGGGTCGTTGCCAGCATCAGGGTCCCGATCAGGGTCTTCGAAAGAAACTTCATTGTCTGTACTCCTGTCATGGCCTGAACGATTGGGGGAACCGCTCTGGACATGTTCAGGTTTACGCCTGGTTATCTGAATAGGTTGCGAATGCCGCGCTCATTCTGATGAAATGTTGTCGCAAGGTGTAACGGGGCTGAAGGGTTTGGCTGAAATCAACCACTTGCCCCAGAGCCGCTCAGCCTGAGCCTATCGAAGGCCCCGCTATATGGCCTGCGTGGGCGCGGGGCCTTCGACAAGCTCAGGCTGAGCGGATGGAGTGACAGCAGCGGAATTTTCCGCTGACGAGCGCCAGTTACTTCCCCTTCGGCAACAGATCCGCCGGGTCGTTCGCGACGATGCCCAGCACCGTGGCCCAGGCCGCGACATTCTGCTGCATCATCTTCGGATCGATCTTGTCGAGCGTGTCGTCAGGCGTGTGGTGCAGGTCGAAATAGTCGGTGCCATCCTGCTGCAGATCGACCGCGTTGACGCCCAGGGCCACCGTGGGACCGACATCGGGTCCGCCGCCCGCAGCGCCTGCGCCCCTGCCGATGCCCATCGGGGCGAGGGCGTTGGTGATCTTCGTCTGCAGATCCTTGGCGGTTTCGGGCAGCTTGAATTCCACCTGCCAGATGCGGCCTGCGCCAAAGTCCGATTCCATCGCCAGCGCGTGGTTCGCCGCGCCATGTTTCTGGGCATAGGCAATGCCGCCGAACAGGCCGACTTCCTCTGCGCCGAACCACACGACGCGGATGGTGCGTTTGGGTTTGCCGGCGTCCATCACCAGCTTGGCCGCCGCTGCGGTGATCGCAACGCCCGCGCCATCGTCGATTGCGCCGGTGCCCAGATCCCAGCTGTCGAGATGCCCGCCGACCAGGATCATGCCCGCGTCAGGATCGCTGCCCGGCACTTCGGCGATGACGTTGCCCGACTGCGTGATGCCGATCTGGCGCGGGGTGAGCACCAGCTTCATCGTGACTGGCTTGCCCGCAGGCTGCGCGCGGCGGATCATCCGCTCGAGATTTTCCGCATCGGGGATCGAGAGCGCGGCCGCCGGGATCGGCGTCACGCCCTCGGGGAAGTTGGTGCCGCCGGTGTGAGGGTTGCGGTGATAATCGGTGCCGACCGAGCGGATGACGATGGCAGCAGCGCCCTTTTTCGCGGCGATCGCCGGGCCACGCCGGCGGACATCACCGAACTGGCCATAGCTCGCCCCGCTCTGGGTGCGGGTCATCTTGTGGCTGACAAAGGCGATCTTGCCTTTGAGGCTGCCTTCGGGCGCGGCATCGAGATCGGCCATGGTGCGGAAATAGACGACCTCGGCCTCAAGGCCTTTCTCGCCAGTGCTGGCCGAATTGCCCAAGGCCGAGATGTGCATCGATCCGGTATAAGGCGCGGTAACCTCAGCGGTTTCGATTCCGCGGACCCAGGTCTTCATGTCGAACGGTTCGATGCGGACATTGGCAAAGCCCATCGCCTTCAAGCGTTCGACCGCCCAGGCGCGCGCCGCCGCCTCGCGCTCGGTTCCGGCCAGGCGCGGGCCGATCTCGGTCGTCAGGTCCTCGACGATGCCATAAGCGGTGTCGTCGGACAGCGCCTTCTGCTGGAGAGCAGCCGGATCATGTGCCGGGAGTGTCTGGGCAGCAAGCGGGAAGGGCAGGGTGAGTGCGGCAAGGGCGAGCAGGGTGCGTGTCTTCATAGATCAGCAGGCTTAACCACGTCGCGCGCCTTTGCCAATGCCGTCTTGCCCGGCCATTGCCGTCTTGCCCGTCAGCCCCGCCCCCGCTAAGGCGCGTGGCAAATCCACCGCATCGCATAAAGGCGTTTCTCCGCATGGCCGCACAATATTCCTACGTCATGAAGGGTCTGACCAAGACCTTCCCCGGCGCCAACAAGCCGGTGCTCAACGGCATCCATCTGCAATTCTATTCGGATGCCAAGATCGGCATCGTCGGCCCCAACGGATCGGGCAAGTCGACGCTGATGAAGGTGATGGCGGGGCTCGACAAGGAATATACCGGCGAAGCATGGCCGGGCGAAGGCGTGACCGTCGGCTATCTGGCGCAGGAGCCCGAGCTCGACCCGACCAAGACCGTCAAGCAGAACGTGATGGATGGCGTGCGCCCCGTGGCCGATCTGGTCGAACGCTTCGACGAGATCAGCGCGCTGATGGCCGATCCGCCCGAGGACGTCGATTTCGACGCGCTGATGGAAGAGATGGGCACGCTGCAGGAAAAGATCGACGCGGTCGATGGCTGGACGCTCGACAACCAGCTCGAAATCGCGATGGAAGCCCTGCGCTGCCCGCCGGGCGATGCCGATGTGTCCAATCTGTCGGGCGGTGAAAAGCGCCGCGTCGCTTTGTGCCGCCTGCTGCTCGAAAAGCCGGGCATCCTGCTGCTCGACGAACCGACCAACCATCTCGATGCCGAAAGCGTATCGTGGCTGGAAAAGCACCTTGTCGATTATCCCGGCAACGTCATCCTGGTCACCCATGACCGCTATTTCCTCGACAATGTCGTGAACTGGATCCTCGAGCTCGATCGCGGAAAATACTTCGTCTACGAAGGCAATTACTCGACCTATCTCGACAAGAAGGCCAAGCGGCTCGAGCAGGAATCGCGCGAGGACGAGGGTCGCCAGAAGGCGATCCAGGACGAATTGGCGTGGATCCGGCAGACTCCCAAGGCGCGGCAGACCAAGTCCAAGGCGCGTATCCGCGCGTTCGACGAGCTGGTCGAGGCGCAGGAAAACCGCACCCCTGGCAAGGCGCAGATCGTCATCCAGACGCCCGCGCGCCTTGGCGGCAAGGTGATCGAGGCGCACGGCCTGACCAAGGCCTATGGCGACAAATTGCTGTTCGAAGACCTGTCGTTCATGCTGCCCCCGGGCGGCATCGTCGGCGTGATCGGAGCCAACGGCGCGGGCAAGTCAACGCTGTTCAAGCTGATTACCGGCAAGGAACAGCCCGACAGCGGCACGATCGCGATCGGCGATACGGTGAAGCTTGGCTATGTCGACCAGAGCCGCGACGATCTCGACCCCAACCACAATGTATGGGAGGAAATCTCCGACGGGCTCGATTTCTTCAAGCTCGGCAAGCACGATATTCCCACGCGCGCCTATGTCGGTGCGTTCAACTTCAAGGGCCAGGACCAGCAGAAGAAGGTCGGCCAGCTCTCGGGCGGTGAACGCAACCGCGTCCACATGGCCAAGATGCTGAAAGAGGGCGGCAATGTGCTGCTGCTCGACGAACCGACCAACGATCTCGACGTCGAAACGCTGCGCGCGCTCGAAGAGGCGCTGGAAAGCTTCGCCGGGTGCGCCGTGGTCATCAGCCATGACCGCTTCTTCCTCGACCGCCTGTGCACGCACATCCTGGCGTTCGAAGGCAACAGCCATGTCGAATGGTTCGAAGGCAATTTCGAAAGCTATGAGGAAGACAAGCGCCGTCGTCTCGGCGACGAGGCGGATCGCCCGACGCGGATGAGCTACAAGAAGCTGACGCGCTGACTATTCCCCTGCCGGATGCGGGAGGGGCTCTAAGCCCTCCCCCTCGATGGGGGAGGGTTGGGTGGGGGGGAACCCTCGGGATTGCGCCGCTGCTGCAATTGTCTTGGGCCCGCACCCAGCCGCGCCGTCGCGATGTCTGCTTTTGGGCGGGGCTTCGATCTGCGTGAATGTCTGAGATTGGGTGGTTAGCTGCCGCTAGGTGGAAGCTTCAATGGCGACCAAAACCTCGCCTAAGCTGAGCGTTCTCGGTTCGCATCGAACCAGCAAGCCGGGAGCAAACATCCATTCTTCTCCCTCCGGCACTTCGCCTTCGACCCTATAAGTAGTAGCCCTTAGATGGGTTGCTTCAACGGGACGCCAAACGTCGGTGCCTTCGTTCAATAGTGGCATGTAAATGGTGGCCATTTGCTACCGTAGCAACGCTGCGCAACGTCTGGAATGGGGTCGGTGCACGAACCCGCTGCGCGGGATTGGTGCAGGCGGCACGGGTGAGGTGGTGACACAGGCGTAGCGAGTAGCTCGAACAAGGCCGATCCTTTCGGCTCCTTCAACCAAGGAGTCGAACGATGAACGAGATTATTGCGATTGGGCCGATCA